>NZ_JAQZSI010000002.1:0-497579 GCF_028674975.1 Pseudomonas sp. CNPSo 3701
CCTGGCCATCGCCAACGACACCGAGTTCGGCCTGGGCGCCGGCGTGTGGACGCGCGACATCAACCGCGCCTACCGCATGGGCCGCGGTATCAAGGCCGGCCGCGTCTGGACCAACTGCTACCACCTGTACCCGGCGCATGCTGCCTTTGGCGGCTATAAAAAGTCCGGGGTCGGACGCGAAACCCACAAGATGATGCTCGACCACTATCAGCAGACCAAGAACCTGCTGGTGAGCTACGACATCAACCCGCTGGGCTTCTTCTGATCGTTTAGTGGCTGCTCAACAAAAACGCGGCCTCGGCCGCGTTTTTGTTTTCTAGTTGCCGGCACCCCGTTGCAGGGCGCTCTGCAGTGGCAGGTCCCAAGGCGGCGTGGGGCCAAAGCGGTTTTTCAGAAACTCCAGCAGCAGACGGCTGCGCGAATCCGTATCGCGCTCCAGGCGCAGTGCGTAGATGCCGCTGGGCTCGGGCGCCGGCAGGCCGTTATCGCAGAACAGCGCCACCAGGTCGCCACGCACCAGGTACTCGCTGACCAGCCAGGTCGGAAGGTGCGCTACGCCCAAGCCGGCCAGTACGCTGAATACCAGCGTCTCGGCATTGTTGGCGGTCATGCGCAGGCGACGAGGGCGGTAGACCGCCAGCTTGCCTGCGTTCTCGAAGCGCCAGGCGTAAGCGGGTGCCAGGCCGTCCCAGTCAAGGCCATCGTGCTCTAGCAGCTCGGCAGGGGTTCGCGGCACGCCGCGGCGCTCCAGGTACGCCGGGCTGGCACAGACCACTCGCACCATCGGCGACAGCGGCGTTGCCACCAGGCGGGTATCGGCGAGCGGCCCGATGCGCAGCACCAGATCCACTTCGCCCAAGTGAGCACCGTGCAGATCAATAAAGCTGTCGATCAGCCGTAGCTGCACGTCCAGCCCCGGGTAGGCAGTGAGAAAGTCGGCAATTGCTGGCGCCAGGTGGCGACGACCGAACGGCGCCGGTGAGTCGATGCGTATTAGTCCCTCCGGCGCGCTGCTCAGCGATACCGCCTCGGCGCGGGCCAGATGCAGTTCGGCGAGAATCCGCCGCGCTCGTTCGGCGAACGCCAGGCCCGCCGGCGTGGCGCGCACCGCATGAGTGCTGCGGCTGAACAGGGCGCAGTCCAGCGAGCGCTCCAGGGCGTCGATACGCCGCGACACCGCCGACGGCGTGAGTGGATGCAGCCGGGCGGCGGCGGAAAAGCTGCCACTTTCCAGCACGTCGAGAAACAGGCTGAGTTGGTCAGTCAGGGCATCGGGATTCATGGCAGGCTCGCTATGCGCAAATCGCACAGCCATTATGCCGGGCTATGCGTTACCTATCTAGGCAGCCGCAGGTAGCATGCGCTCACCTTGTTTATTGAGATGAATGATGGATCTGCTAGCGTTTGCCCTCAATATTCTGCTTGGCCTGTCGCTCGGCACTCTCGGCGGGCTGTTCGGTATTGGCGGCGGCCTGATCGCGATTCCGGCATTGGGTGTACTGTTCGGTCTCGATCAGCAGCTTGCCCAAGGCACGGCGCTGGTCATGGTGGTGCCCAACGTGCTGTTAGCGCTGTGGCGCTATCACCAGCGCAACCGTATCGACCTGCGCCACGCCCTGGCCCTGGCGCTGACGAGCTTCGTGTTCGCGTTGTTCGGCGCCAGCTGGGCGGTCAATCTAGACCCCGAGTCAATGCGCCTGGCGTTCGTGGCGTTCCTGGTCGCATTGGCGTTCTACAACCTGCTGCGCATGGTTCTGCGCCCGCCGGCTGCGTCAGGCCAGTTGCGTCATCCGTGGCCTTGGTTGACCGTGTTGGGCAGCGGCTCGGGCCTTCTGGGCGGCTTGTTCGGCGTCGGTGGTGCGGTGATCGCTACGCCGATTCTGACCAGCGTATTCGGTACTTCCCAGGTTGTCGCCCAGGGGCTTGCCCTGGCGTTGGCTGCGCCCAGCACCGGAGTGACCTTGGCCACCTACGCGCTGCATGATCATGTGCAATGGGCGCTGGCCATTCCGCTGGCCATCGGCGGGTTGCTCAGCATCAGCTGGGGTGTACGCCTGGCCCACGCCTTGCCCGAGCGCATGCTGCGCGTGTTGTTTACCGCCTTCCTGCTGGTGTGCGCGCTGATGCTCGGACTGAAGACCTGACACCCGACGAGTCTCGTCCGGGCCGCCGCCCATCGCGGCGGCATTGCGCTACAATGCGCGCCGAATTTGGTCCGCTCGAGAATTGCCCATGTCCGTTTGTCAGACACCCATCATCGTCGCCCTGGATTTTCCGACCCGTGAGGCGGCACTTGCGCTGGCCGATCAGCTCGATCCGAAACTGTGCCGGGTCAAGGTGGGCAAGGAGCTGTTCACCAGCTGCGCATCGGACATCGTCACCACGCTACGTGAGCGCGGCTTCGAGGTGTTTCTCGACCTGAAATTCCACGATATCCCCAATACCACCGCCATGGCCGTGAAGGCCGCCGCGGAGATGGGCGTGTGGATGGTCAACGTGCATTGCTCCGGCGGCCTGCGCATGATGAGCGCCTGCCGTGAGGTGTTGAACGCCTTCAACGGCCCGGTACCGCTGCTGATCGGCGTGACCGTGCTGACCAGCATGGAGCGCGAGGACCTGGCCGGTATCGGTCTGGACATCGAGCCCCAGGAGCAGGTGCTGCGCCTGGCCGCGCTGGCGCAGAAAGCTGGCATGGACGGCCTGGTCTGTTCTGCCCTCGAAGCACCGGCTCTCAAGGCCGCTCAACCTGGTTTGCAGCTGGTGACGCCCGGCATTCGCCCAGCCGGCAGCGCTCAGGACGATCAGCGCCGTATCCTCACCCCGCGCCAGGCCTTGGACGCCGGCTCCGACTACCTGGTGATCGGCCGTCCGATCAGTCAGGCCGCGGATCCGGCCGCCGCCCTGGCCAAGCTGGTCGCCGAGCTGGGTTGATCAGCCCTTAATTTTCGTGCGGCGCTCGCTGCCGCACCCGTTGCATTGCAGGTAACGCCTCATGAATTCCGTGGAACATTCGCCGCTGGGCAAGAGCAGCGAGTATATCGCCACTTATTCGCCCGAACTGCTGTTTCCCATTCCTCGTGCGACCAAGTGGGCCGAACTGGGCCTGAGCGCCGATACGCTGCCGTATAGCGGCGTGGATTACTGGAACTGCTTCGAGCTGTCCTGGCTGCTGCCATCCGGCAAACCGGTCGTGGCCATCGGCGAGTTCGCGATTCCCGCCGATTCGCCGAACATCATCGAGTCCAAGTCCTTCAAGCTGTACCTGAACTCGCTGAACCAGTCGGTGTTCGCCAGCGTGGCCGAATTGGTCGCTGTGCTGGAGAAAGACCTGTCGGCTACTGCGGGCAAGCCGGTGAGTGTGCGTGTGCGCAGCCTGGAAGAAGCCGCGCGCGAAGGGCTGAGCGCCTTGCCGGGCCTGTGTATCGACGAGCTGGACGTAAGCATCAGCAACTACGCCGCGCCGCAGCCCGAGCTGCTGCGCTGCGATCCGGCGCGCGTCGTCGAACAGAGCCTGCACAGCCACCTACTCAAATCCAACTGCCCGGTCACCGGCCAGCCGGACTGGGGTAGTGTGGTGGTCGAGTATCGTGGGGCAAAATTGGATCCGGCCAGCCTTTTGGCTTACTTGGTGAGCTTTCGCCAGCATGCGGATTTCCACGAACAGTGCGTGGAGAGGATCTTTCTGGATCTGCACAAGCTGCTGCAGCCGGAGTACCTGACGGTGTATGCGCGTTATGTGCGCCGCGGTGGCCTGGATATCAATCCGTATCGCACGACGTTGACGGCGCTGTCGACGAATCGGCGTCTGGTCCGGCAATAGGCGTTATCTGCCTGAATGGAAAGGCAAAAAACCAGCCGTAGGGCTGGTTTTTTCGTTTCTGGCGTCGGGTTCAGATACCCATGTTGGCCAGGGTCTGCATGATGTTGCGCAGGCTGCCGGCGAGCGTTGGGTGGCTGACTTCGAAACGCTCCACCGCCAGGTTGACGCCATCGACCAGCGAGGCATCGGGGGTGGACACCGGTTGTGCGGCGAGCTGCAGTTCGATGTCGCGGGCGAGCAGTTCCAGCGATTCGCGGTCCTCCTCGCTTTCCGGCGGATGTTCGACTAGTTGCTTGCGCAGCTCTTCCAGTTGCTGCTGCAGATGGTTCGCAGGCATGGGGCTCTCCCTTTCTTGATAGGCAAGACAATTGACCGTACGGCGCGACGAAAGGTCAGTACTTCGTATCCAGCCTAGCTCGATCGAAAGGTGCCGGGTCAGGGCTTTTCGCCCTTGCTGCGGCGAATCTGCAGGTGCTCGAGGCAGGCTGGCAGGTCGGTAAGCTGGTCGATCACCGAGTGCGCGCCGATGCGGTAAAGGGCCAGCGTTGCCTCGGCGCGCAAGCGGTCGCGTTGCGTGCCGTCAAGCAGTTGCCAGTCTGCCAGGGTATGGCCGGCCAGTGAGCCGCAGGCGGCCAGGCCGACCGTCCACAAGCCGGCATTCAGCCCTGCTTGTACCAGACGCGGCTCGCCGCTGACGAGCACGCAGCCTTCCAGGCGCTCGATCTGCAGCGCTGCGAGGGCCTGCCAGCAGGCATCCGGTGCCGGCCAGGTGCGCTGGGTGCAAGTCGGGGAGGCCGCCAGCCAGTCGGGCAGGCGGACGGCCAGTTTCTCGGTCAGGCTTGACGGCAGCTCGTCCAGCCAGGCGCAGGGCACTTGCTGTTCATGCAGGCTGCGCAGGGTGCTGAGTGCACCTGGTGTCGGCTCGGCGCAGATATCCATCTCCAGGCTACCGATCGGCTGCCGCGCAGGGTTGCCACCTTCACGCACCAGTGCCAGGTGTCGTTGGGCATTTAGCGACGCGCTGCGGGCGCCGAAGTCCACCAGGCAGCCGGACAGGCCGAATAGGATGGCCGTGAAGGGAGAAGTGGCGGCGCAGAACGCGGGCTGAGGCATGGGTGTCATTCCCTGGCGGTAATCGTGCCCACCATGGCAAGCCAATGTGACGGTGGCATGACAAGCCATTCCCCAGACATGCGGTAGCGTGAAGCGCGTCCCAGGCGCCACGGCGCTCTGCCTATTGCCTGCAGACGGCTTTATACTACGACGCTGCCGCCTGACAGGCTGCGCCCATAGCCTAGGAGAAACATGATGCGTTTGATTGGACCCGATTGGATCGCGAGCCTTGGTCGGATGCTGGCCTGCGCCGGTCTGATGGCGCTGCCGTTGGCAGGCCAGGCGGCAACGGAAGACCCTTGGGAGTCAGTCAATCGTCCCATCTTCCGCTTCAATGATGCTGTCGACACCTACGCCCTCAAACCCTTGGCTCAGGGTTATCGCAAGGTGACGCCGCAATTCGTCGAAACCGGGGTGCACAATGTGTTCCGCAACCTGTGGGAGGTCGGCAACCTGGCCAACAACCTGCTGCAGGGCAAGGTGCACGATGCGGGCGTTGATACCAGCCGCTTCCTGTTCAACACAACCCTTGGCGGTCTGGGCTTTTTCGACGTGGCTACTCGCATGGGCCTGCAGCGCAGCGACGAAGACTTCGGCCAGACCCTGGGCGTATGGGGCGTGGAAAGCGGCCCGTATCTGGTGCTGCCGCTGCTCGGTCCTAGCTCGCTGCGCGATGCACCGGCCAAAATTCCGGATAGCTTCCTGACGGTGTATCCCTATATCGACCATGTGCCGACGCGCAATGTGGTGCGCGGCGTCAATGTAGTCGATACCCGCGCCAGCCTGCTGGATGCCGAGCGCATGGTCAGCGGCGACAAGTACATCTTCATCCGCAACGCCTACCTGCAGAACCGCGAATTCCGCGTGCGTGACGGCGAGGTGGAGGATGATTTCTAGAAAACAGCTAGGTCGCTGTTAGTAGGACGAGGGTCGAACGGCCCGAGAGAAGCGTGATGGAGGTGGGCTCCATCACGTTACTGAATGTTTCAGTTCATCGAGGTCACGGCCAGTCCCAGCACTTGCCGGCCATCTTCCAGATCGGTTACGCGCACGACTTCCGCTTCGGTTTCCAGCCCCTTGAGTGAATCGTGAGTGGACGGAACCAGCACGCTTACCTTGTCGCCCACCTTCGCCTTGCACTGCGCTTCGAGCTGCATGCCGGTGCTCGAGAGGTCCCGGCACAGTGCCGGAACCGACTGGCCGTCGTGAGTCAGCGTCACCTGGGTTTCCAGGCGCATGCGAATGTAATCGCGCTTTTCCGTGTAATCACGATCATTCTGGCTCATCAAGCTATCCTCATTGAAGGTCGGGCTTTTGTTGCAGTTCTTATAACCCTCGGCCATTTAAGGTGTAAAGCCGCTCAGGGGCAACAGCGCCTGTTGAATCGCGCTGAGGATGGGAGTACCGTCTGCGCCTTGACGCGAACCGTGTACCCGCGCAGGTTGTTGGCTGCGTTTACGCTAACCATCCCCGGCGCAGTTTGCCTGGACACCCCATGCACAAAACCAGTGCCACGTTGCTGCTGATCGATGACGACGAAGTCGTGCGCGCCAGCATTGCAGCCTACTTGGAAGACAGCGGCTTCAACATCCTGCTGGCCAGTAACGGCTTGCAAGGTCTCGAAGTGTTCGAACGCGAGCGGCCCGATCTGGTGGTTTGCGACCTACGCATGCCGCAGGTCGATGGTCTCGAACTGATCCGCCGTATCAGCGCGCTGGAGTATTCCGCGCCAATCATCGTGGTCTCCGGCGCCGGCGTGATGACCGATGTGGTCGAGGCCCTGCGCCTCGGTGCTGCCGACTACCTGATCAAGCCGCTGGAAGATCTGGCGGTGCTCGAGCACTCGGTGCGTCGTGCGCTGGATCGAGTGCACCTGCGCCAGGAGAACGAGCGCTACCGCGAAAAGCTGGAAACCGCCAACCGCGAGCTGCAGGCCAGCCTGCACTTGTTGCAGGAAGACCAGAACGCTGGCCGCCAGGTGCAGATGAACATGCTACCGGTCACGCCGTGGGAAGACGAGGGGCTGTCGTTCGCTCACCAGATCATCCCGTCGCTCTATCTCTCCGGTGACTTCGTCGACTACTTCCGGGTCGACGAGCGCCGCGTGGCTTTCTACCTGGCGGACGTATCCGGCCATGGCGCGTCGTCGGCCTTCGTCACCGTACTGCTCAAGTTCATGACCACGCGCCTGCTCTACGAGTCTCGGCGCAACGGCATGCTGCCCGAGTTCAAACCTTCGGACGTGCTCAGCCACATCAACCGTGGCCTGATCAACTGCAAGCTGGGCAAGCACGTGACCATGCTCGGCGGCGTTATCGATGAAGAATCCAACCGCTTGACCTACAGCATCGGTGGCCACTTGCCGCTGCCGGTGATGTACACCGGTGACAAGGCCTATTACCTGGAGGGTCGTGGCCTGCCGGTTGGCCTGTTCAAGGAGGCCGACTACAACGACCTTGAAATCGAGCTTCCCGAATCATTCAGTCTGACGTTGTTGTCCGACGGCATCCTCGACTTGCTCGACGGTGACAACCTTCAGGAAAAAGAAGCCCTGCTGCCCAAGCTGGTCAGCGAGGCAGGTGGAACCCTGGATGGGTTGCGTAGCGTGTTTGGACTGGCCAATCTGGCGGAGATGCCGGATGATATCGCCTTGCTGGTGTTAAGCAGGAACCTTGCATGAATCCTGGGATAAGCCCCGGTAGAATCCAGTTTGCCGAACAGGATGGCACCTTCGTCCTGAAGTTCATCGGCGAAGTGCGCCTGACCCTGTGTTCGGCCCTGGACGCCACAATCGAGAAGATCTTCACGGCGCTGAATTTCTCCGCCATCGTCATCGACCTGACGGAAACCCGCAGCATCGACAGCACCACCTTGGGGCTGCTGGCCAAACTCTCGATTCTGTCGCGCCAGAAGGTCGGTCTGTTGCCAACGGTGGTGACCACTCACGCCGACATCACCCGACTGCTGCAGTCCATGGGCTTCGATCAGGTGTTCAACATCATCGACCAGCCCTACGAGTGTCCGGATTGCCTGTCCGACCTGCCATCGCAGGATCAGTCGGAAGACGTAGTACGTGCTCATGTGCTGGAAGCGCATCGCATCCTGATGGGCCTGAACGAGTCGAACCGTGCGGCCTTTCATGACCTGGTCAGCGCACTAGAACAGCACCCCTGAAGCCCGGCCATAAAAAACGGGGCGCCGATAATATCGGCGCCCCGTTTTTCGTTGTGCAGGCTCAGCTGTTGGCAGTGAGCAGCTTTTCCAGTTTCTCCTGATCGCGAGCGAACCCGCGGATGCCCTCGGCGAGCTTTTCGGTGGCCATGGCGTCTTCGTTCATGTCCCAGCGGAACTGGCTCTCGCTGATCCGCGCTTCGCTCTGCCCGGATACTGCGGTATTGAGCTTGCGTTCCAGCGGGCCATTGTCGTCGGCCAGTTGCTGCAACAGCTCGGGGCTGATGGTCAGGCGGTCGCAGCCGGCCAGTTGTTCGATCTGACCGACGTTGCGGAAGCTCGCGCCCATTACCACGGTCTTGTGGCCCTGGGCCTTGAAGTAGTCGTAGATGCGCGTTACCGACTGTACGCCGGGGTCTTCGCTGCCTACGTAGTCACGGCCTTCGGCCTTCTTGTACCAGTCGTAGATGCGGCCCACGAACGGCGAGATCAAGAACGCGCCGGCATCGGCGCAGGCGCGCGCCTGGGCGAACGAGAACAGCAGGGTCAGGTTGGTCTGTACGCCGGACTTTTCCAGCTGCTCGGCGGCACGAATGCCTTCCCAGGTCGAGGCGATCTTGATCAGGATACGCTCGCGGCTTACGCCGGCTTCTTCGTATAGCTCAACCAAGCGTTTGGCGCGGCTCAGAGTGGCCTGGGTGTCAAAGGACAGACGGGCATCCACTTCGGTGGAAATACGGCCGGGAATCACCTGAAGGATTTCCCGACCCACGGTCACGCCAAAGCGGTCGCTGGCCAGGTCGACGTCGCCCTTGCTCGCCGCCACCGCCTGCTTGAGCAGCTCGGCGTAGCGGGGAAGTGCGGCGGCCTTGAGCAGTAGCGAGGGGTTGGTGGTGGCGTCCACCGGCTTGAGACGGGCGATGGCGTCGATGTCGCCGGTGTCGGCAACCACGGTGGTGAACTGCTTGAGTTGATCCAGCTTGGAGGTCATGGCACGGCCTTGTCGATTCGGGTGCCAAGACCTTACCTGAGCCTCAGTTGGCGCTCAACTGCTGGCAAGGCCGCCGAGCGGCCATAGATGCTCAACGGCCCTGCAGGATGTCGGCCGCCTGGTCGAAAATGGCCAGTGGCTGATCGCTCTTGTGGATGTCCGCCGACAGCAACTGACGGAAGCGCCGAGCGCCCGGGAAGCCTTGAGCCAGGCCGAGCATATGGCGTGTGACGTGGTGCATCAGGCCACCGGCGGCCATGTGCTGCTCGATATAGGAGCGCATCGCGAGCATCGCCGTATGGCGGCTGACCGGCACACGCTCGCTGCCGAATAGTTGCTGGTCGACCTCTGCCAGCAGGTAAGGGTTGTGGTACGCCTCACGGCCGAGCATCACGCCGTCAAAGGTCTGCAGGTGCTCCTGACAGGCGTCGAGGGTCTTGATGCCGCCGTTGAGGATCAGCTCCAGATTCGGGAAGTCCTGCTTGAGCTGGGCGGCGATGTCATAGCGCAGCGGCGGAATTTCACGGTTTTCCTTGGGAGACAGTCCCGACAGGATGGCGATGCGCGCATGCACGGTGAAGCTGCCACACCCGGCATCGCGGACCTGGCTGACGAAATCGCAAAGCTGCTCGTAGCTGTCGCGCCCATCGATGCCGATGCGGTGCTTGACGGTCACGGGAATGCTCACCGCATCACGCATGGCCTTGACGCAATCGGCCACCAGCGCCGGATGGCCCATCAGGCAGGCGCCGATCATGTTGTTCTGCACCCGGTCACTGGGGCAGCCAACGTTGAGGTTCACTTCGTCGTAACCGGCCTGCTCGGCAAGCCGCGCACAGGCGGCCAGCTCCGCCGGGTTGCTGCCGCCCAGTTGCAGCGCCACGGGGTGTTCGCTCCGGTCGTAATGTAGAAAACGTGCGGTGTCGCCATGCAGCAGCGCCCCGGTGGTGACCATTTCCGTGTACAGCAGCGCATGCTGCGACAGCTGGCGCAGGAAATAGCGGCAATGATGGTCAGTCCAGTCCATCATGGGCGCCACGGAGAAGCGACGGGAGAGGGCTGGGCGTGCGGCGGCGGAGGCGGTTTGCAAGGGCATCTCGGGAATAGGGGGTAATGATTCTGGCGGTCTGCTACATGGCCGGAAGTGAAATCGTCAAGTAAGGTAAACAGGTTGATGCACCTAGGCCGGGGCATAGGTGTCGGGCGCGCAGTTTATCAGGAAAGCGATGCGGAGCAGCGTTGAACGACCAGCAGCCTGGCCGGGTCGTAAGTAGCGAAATACCGGTGCCGCGATGACGACACTGGCTCAGGGCGGGACAGTCGGCAGGATATGGCGATGATCAATCAGGGGTTTTGGGGTATCGGTATAACCCAGTGGATCTATGTACTGGTGTTGGTGGCGTTGGGGGCGCGCATTCTCTACAAGTTCTTCACCTCCGCCAGTCGCAAGCCAAGTAAGAAAAATGACTCTGGCGACTCGGGCGGTTCCAGCAGCACCATGATTGATAACGACCACCGCGGCGGCAACTTTTGCGGAAATGATGGCGGTGTAAGCGATTGTGGGGGCGGTGATGGCGGTGGGGATGGAGGCGGCGGGGGCGACTGATCGGGGCCTGTCACTCGATGAGTCAACGTGGGTTTAAACGTGTTTCATAAGGCAGAGCCACCTCACGATGGTGCAGCGAACCCACCCCCACACGTTGTATTTTCCAAATCCTTGGCTAGACCCAAACCTTGAGTCTTCTGGCACAGCTTCTGCTTTGTCAGCTGGCCACGCCTTGCCGCAGCGCTCGCGCGTTGCACGTCAGCGTCTCGCACCTACCAAGGATCGACCATGAACAAGCTGCTGTTCGCCAGTCTCAGCCTCATCGCCTGCACCACCGTCCAAGCCAATGACAAACAGGTGCATTTCTACAACTGGTCCGACTACATGGGCCCGGACACCCTGAAGAACTTCGAGAAGGAAACCGGTATCGCCGTGGCCTACGATGTCTTCGAAACCAACGAGATGCTGGAAGCCAAGCTATTGTCCGGACACTCCGGATACGATCTTGTGGTGCCGTCCAGCCAGTTTCTGTCCAAGCAGATTCGCGCCCAGGTGTATCAGCCGCTGGAGCGCGGCAAGCTGCCCAACTGGTCGCATCTGGATCCGCGTCTGATGCAGCGCCTCGAGGCCGCCGACCCTGGAAACAAATACGCGGTGCCGTATATGTGGGGGACGGTCGGTATTGGCTACAACGCCGAGAAGGTCAGGGCGGTGCTGGGCGATGGCGCGCCGGTTGATTCCTGGGGACTGGTGTTCAACGCCGATAATCTGGCCAAGCTGAAAGGCTGTGGCGTGGCCTTTCTCGATGCGCCGGTGAAGATTATTCCTCAGGCGCTGCATTATCTGGGCCTCGACCCCAATAGCCATGAGCCCGACGATTACACCAAGGCCTCGGCGCTGCTTCAGAAACTGGCGCCGTCGGTGACCTACTTTCACTCTTCGCGCTATATCTCGGACTTGGCCAACGGTGATATCTGCGTGGCGGTCGGCTATTCGGGTGACGTGATGCAGGCCCAGAGTCGCGCCAAGGACGCCGGCAAGTCAGTCGACATTCGCTACGTGATTCCGAAGGAGGGCGCCAACCTGTGGTTCGACATGTTCGCCATTCCCCGCGATGCCCGTAACCCCGATGGCGCCCATGCGCTGATCAATTACCTGCTGCGCCCGGATGTCATCGCGCCAGTCAGTGATTACGTGGGCTACGCCAACCCGAACAAGGATGCCACCGCGCTGCTCGACCAAAGCGTGCGCGACAACCCAGGCATCTACCCGGCCGATGACGTGATCGCCAAGCTGTACGTGTCTGCCGACCTTCCGGCGCCGATCCAGCGGATCATCACCCGCGAATGGACGCGCATCAAAACCGGGCGCTGACAGGCCGCTATTGCCCCGATATTTGGCGGTTTGTCGACCGTGCCGGATCGCTGGTGGCAACACCGAAGTCGTCTGCGACGAGGCTTTGGGGCTGGTATCCGGGCGGATCATCTGTGTAGGATTGCGCCCGGGTGTTAACCGCATGGTGCGGCGATACAGGTTAAAATGCGCAGGTCGGGCCGCCGCGCGGAGCTCGTTCGCCGATGAAAACGCCCCCGTCGTTTCAGCAGATTCCCCGTGCCCAGCATTTGGCCCAGCAGGGGTTCGCCGCCTTTCGTGATCTTCTGCACCGTGAGTCTTTCAGCGGTGTGGTGCTGCTGCTGGCCACCGCTGTCGCCCTGATCTGGGCCAATTCCTCCTACGCCCACAGCTATCACGCCCTCTGGCATGCGCCTGTGTCGTTCGGCATTGGCAGCCTGGCCATTTCCCAACCCCTGCATTTCTGGATCAACGACGGCCTGATGACCTTGTTCTTCCTGGTCGTCGGCATGGAGATTCGCCGCGAGATGCACGAAGGCGCGTTGGTAGATCTGCGCCAGGCATCGCTGCCCATCGCCGCGGCGTGTGGCGGGGTGATCGTCCCGGCGCTGATCTACGCCTCGTTCAACCACGGTGGGCCAGGAGCTGGTGGCTGGGCGATTCCGGCGGCAACCGATATCGCCTTTGCGGTTGGCCTGCTGGCGTTGCTAGGCAAGGGCATCCCCTCGAGCGTGCGGATCTTTCTGCTGACGCTGGCGGTTATCGACGATGTGATCGCGGTGATCCTGATCGCCGTGTTCTATTCCGATGGCCTCAATTACAGCGGCTTTTTACTGGCGGGCGTTGGCGGCCTGGCGGTGCTCGGTCTGCAGCGCATCGGCGTCGGCTCGGCCTACGCCTATGTATTGCCAGGATTGCTGATATGGGGCGGACTGCTGCTGACCGGCGCGCATCCGACCCTGGCCGGTGTGATCCTGGGTCTGATGACGCCCGTGGCCGCGCTGCCCAGCCATGAGTTGCCGCGCGATGCGGTTGGCCGTATTGCCCGCGAGCTGGAGGGCGCGACGGCCGGTGCGGCGGCGCATTCCTTGCGTGAGCTGCGTATCGCCCAGCGTGAGCTGATGCCGCCGGTGGTGCGGGTCCAGCTGGCGCTGCATCCCTGGGTCACCTTTGGCCTGATGCCGCTGTTCGCCCTGGCCAACGCCGGTGTCAGTCTCGGCGCCACCGACCTATCCCAGGGGGCATCGTACTGGGTGTTCACGGGGCTGGCCGTGGCCCTGCTGGTGGGCAAGCCGGTTGGCATTCTGAGCTTCAGCTGGCTGGTGGTCAGGCTTGGCCTGTGCCGGCGGCCGGCGGATCTGTCCTGGTCGGCCATCGCGCTGGTCGGCCTGTTGGCCGGGATCGGCTTCACCATGTCGATCTTCATCGCCAACCTGGGGTTCGCCGATAGCGACCTGCTGGCCGCCGCGAAACTGGGCGTGCTGCTGGGGTCTTGCGCTTCGGCCTTGCTGGGACTGACCTGGGGCATGCTGTACCTGCGGCAGTTGCGCGGCACTCCGTTGACGGCTACCGCCTGACGCCCGGTGCTGGATCCAGGCGCCCGGTAATGCGATGTTGCCGGGCGCCAAGGCGGTTGCTTCTCACGCGGAAAAATGGTTTTTTCACGCTGCGCTTTTGGGTAGAGTGCGTGCCTCTTTGGGGAGTAGCCTGCTGCCGAGTTCGCCTGGCAGCGTTCGTATCAACATTCTCGGCAGCAGCCGTGGTACGAGCACCGTTTGGTTGGTGAGACCAATGACAGATACGTGCCTAAGGTCGGGGCGCGTGTATCCGTCATTGACTCATAGCCCGACCGAGACGTAACCGTGAGCTTCCTATCCCTCGTTCTCCTGGCTTTCGCCATGTCCACCGATGCCTTCGCCGCGGCTGTTGGCAAGGGTGCTTCGCTGCATAAACCCCGTTTTCTCGACGCGCTGCGTACCGGGCTGATCTTTGGCGTGATCGAAGCTATTACGCCGGTCATCGGCTGGTTCATCGGCCAGGCGGCCGCCAGTTTTGCCGAAGAATGGGACCACTGGATCGCCTTCACGCTCTTGCTGCTGCTCGGCGTGCATATGATCTACGCAGGCTTGCGACCCGAGGCTGATGAGGAAGAGGAAAAGCCCAAGTCCCATTCGTTCTGGCTGCTGGCCGCTACGGCGTTCGCTACCAGCATCGATGCGCTGGCGGTGGGCGTCGGCCTGGCCTTCGTCGACGTGAACATCTGGGTGGCGGCACTGGCTATCGGCCTGGCGACCATGACCATGGTCACCATCGGTGTGATGCTCGGCCGTCTGATTGGTACCGCCATCGGCCAAAAGGCCGAGATCCTCGGCGGCCTGGTGCTGATTGGTGTGGGCGCGGCGATTCTCTACGAGCACACCATGTGATGCTTCGCGCCCGCTGCTGCTGCAGTACGTTCTTCAGGTTTTTGCGGACGCAGGGATAGGGCGGGTGCGAGTAATCAGCGGAACGTCATCGTGAAAAACGATACATATAGATGAATTCAGCCATGTTTCTGAATATTTCGACAGCCGCTGCGCTTGTATAATTGCCGGTTAACCGCCCGCCGGGCTCTTCTAAAACGACTTCTTGGATTATTCGATGGCAAACGATAGATCGCCACCTTCGGCTGTCGCGCGACTTTGGCTCGCGGCGCTCGGCCTCGTCATTCTGGCAACCAGCCTGTTTTTCAGCGTTTACGGGTACCGCCTGGTCGCGCTTGGCGGCAGTGCCTACTTCCTGATCGCCGGTGTGGTGATGCTGGTCGCTGGCTTACAGATCGTGCGTGCTCGGGCTTCTGGCGGTGTGCTGTTCGCAGCGGTGTTCGTCGGTTCCCTGGCCTGGTCCCTGTGGGACGCCGGCCTGGATTTCTGGCCGCTGATCTCGCGGTTGATGGTGCTGACCGGCTTCATGATCTGCGTGGCGTTGTCCTATCCGCTGCTGCAGCGCGGTAGCGGCCGGACCGCCAGGCCTGCGCCGGCCTTCGTGGCGGCCGGTGTGTTGTTACTGGGTTTCGGCGCCGCGGTATGGGGCATGTTCCAGCCCCATCCGGTGGTGGCCGCCAGTGGCAATGCGCCGGTGGCGACGCCGGCGAGCGAGGCGCAGCAAAACTGGGAGCACTACGGCAACACGCCAGGCGGCTCGCGTTTCGTCGCGCTGGACCAGATCACCCCCGATAACGTCAAGAATCTGCAGGTCGCCTGGACCTATCGCACCGGTGACGTCCCGGAAAGCCCGACCGGCAATGGCGCCGAAGACCAGCAAACGCCGCTGCAGGTCGGTGACCGCGTATTCCTGTGCACCCCGCACAACAACGTGATCGCCCTAGAAGCGGCTACCGGCAAGGAAATCTGGAACCGGCAGATCAATGCCCAGCAGAAGAAGTGGATGCGCTGCCGCGGCCTCGCGTACTTCGATGCCACGCGGCCGATCGCCCAGCCCACGCAGCCGAATTCCACGCCCATCAAGGTGGCCAGCGTAGCGGCCGGCGCCGCCTGCCAGCAGCGCATTCTGATGAACAGCATCGAGTCCGAGCTGATCGCCCTGGACGCCAACACCGGCGAGTTCTGCTCCGACTTCGGCGTACAGGGTCGTGTCGACCTCAAGGCCGGTTTGGGCAAGGGTGCCGATGCGGGCCAGTATTCACTGACCTCGGCGCCGACCCTGGCCGGCACGACCGTGGTGGTTGGCGGCCGTGTAGCCGACAACGTCAGCACGGATATGCCGGGCGGCGTGATGCGCGGCTTCGACGTGATCACCGGTGAGATGCGCTGGGCCTTCGACCCGGGCAAGCCGGAAGATCGCGAAGGGCCAGCGGTGGGCGACACCTATACCCGTTCCACGCCAAATGTCTGGGCGCCGATGTCCTACGATCCGGATTCCAACACGGTGTTCATGCCGGTCGGCAGCGCCGCCATCGACCTGTGGAGCCTCAAGCACACCGCGCTGGACCGCAAGTACGGTGCCTCTATGCTGGCGCTGGACGCCACCACCGGTGACGAGAAGTGGGTCTATCAGGTCGTGCACAACGACCTCTGGGACTTCGACGTGCCGATGCAGCCGAGCTTCATCGACTTCACCCAGCCCGACGGCAGCAAGGTTCCGGCCCTGGTGTTCGGCACCAAGGCCGGCCAGCTGTTCGTGCTCGACCGCCTGACCGGCAAGCCGCTGACCGAAGTGCAGGAGCGTCCGGTGCAGCCGGGGCAGATCGAGGGTGAGCGTTATTCGCCGACCCAGCCGGTTTCCGTCGGTATGCCGCAGATCGGTGCGGATACTCTGACCGAGTCCGACATGTGGGGCGCCACGCCGTTCGACCAGCTGATGTGCCGCATCAAGTTCAAGTCGATGCGCTATGACGGTCTGTTCACGCCGCCGGGTACCGACCCGTCGCTGAATCTGCCAGGCTCGCTGGGCGGCATGAACTGGGGCGGCCTGTCGGTCGATCCGACGCGCAACTACCTGTTCGTCAACGACATGCGTGTCGGTCTCGAGGTGCAGCTGATTCCTCAGCCGGCCAAAGGCAGCGCGCCGAAGAATGACGGCGGCGAAGCGGCCAACATCGCCAACGCCGCGGTACCACTGGAAGGCACGCCGTACGCGATCAATGCCAAGCTGCGTTTCACCTCGCCGCTGGATATCCCGTGCCAGAAGCCGCCGTTCGGCACCCTGACCGCCGTTGACCTGAACACCCGGCAGATCGCCTGGCAAGTACCGGTCGGCACCGTGCAGGATACCGGCCCGCTGGGTATCAAGATGCACCTGCCGATTCCAGTCGGTATGCCGACCATCGGCGGCACGCTGTCCACCCAGAGCGGCCTGCTGTTCATCGCCGCCACTCAGGACTACTACCTGCGCGCCTACGACAGCGCCACCGGCCAGGAAGTCTGGAAAGGTCGTCTGCCTGTCGGCAGCCAGGGCACGCCGATCAGCTACAAGGATCCGGCCACCGGTAAGCAGTACATCGTGATCTCGGCGGGCGGCGGCCGTAACTCGCCGGACCGCGGCGATTACGTGATCGCCTACGCACTGCCGGACTGAGTCCGCAAGCCCCTGCAGCGAAGTCGCTACAGGGGCTTTTTCTATGGGGCGGCGATCGTCGTGCCGGTCTATCGCATTCATCGGCGCCTTTTTGCTCTGGACCTGCCTGTATTGATTCCCCGTCTAGCTGTTGGTTATCAGCCATGACCGAATCAGCTTGCTAAAATGTTATGTTGTAACAATAATGGCCGCGCTTTCGCGCAGGTCGTTGCGCTGCCCTGGCTGAACGAGCCGGCGCCGCAAAACACTGCAGGCGGACTAGTTATTGGTTAAGATGCCGCCGCCGGTTTCCGTGAGGAATTAATAGGGAATCCGTCGCCACCTCGGGTGGCCAAACGGAACTGCCCCCGCAACTGTAGGTACAGAGCAGCGCTGCAATCGTGTCACTGGAGTCATTTCCGGGAAGGCCGCATCGCTGTGCAGACGTACCAGTCAGGAGACCTGCCGGCATGGGGCTGACCTCGCTTTCGGGCGGGCAGGCGCCAGTCATCGAACCACCGGCGGGGTGTCCGGGAGGGGCATCCGTGATCACTTCCCGCAAGGGACAGGTGCGGCCATGGCCGCGCAGCGTGATGTGTTCTCCAGCCTACGCACTGCCGTCATGCGTATTTGTCGATTAGGAGATCACCCGCATGTTCGTGTCACGCCTTGCCGTCATTGGCGCCGCCCTGGCGCTGTCTTCCATCGCCCATGCCGCCGGCCCGACCCAGTACCCGCTCACTCTGGAAAACTGCGGCCAGTCGCTGACGTTCGCGAAAAGCCCCGGCAACGCCGTGACCATCGGCCAGGCAGGCACCGAAATCCTTTACTCCCTGGGCCTGGGCGAGCGCCTGGCCGGCACTTCGCTGTGGTTCAGCCACGTGCTGCCCGAATTCGAAGCGCAGAATGCCAAGGTGCCGCGTCTGGCCGACAACGATCCGAGCTTCGAGTCGGTGATCAACAAGCGCCCAGGCTTGGTTGCGGTGCAGTTCGAGTGGATGGTGGGCGAGCAGGGCGTGGTGGGTACGCGCAAGCAGTTTCACGACCTGAACATTCCCACCTACATCATGCCGACCGACTGCGAAGGCAAGGACAACCTGGTCGGCGCTGACGGCACCCGCCTGCAGCCGTTCCAGATCGACAGCCTTTACAAGAGCATCAGTCAGCTGGCGCAGATCTTCGACGTGCAGGACAAGGGCGACGCCCTGGTCGCCGACCTGCAGAAGCGCCTGGCCGCGGCGGTGGCCGGCGCGGAGCAGCACCAGGCCAAGGATATTTCCGCACTGTTCTGGTTCTCCAGCCCGGACATGGATCTGGACCCGTACGTGGCCGGCCAGAAGGGCGTGGCCGACTACATGATGAAGTCCTTGGGGCTGCGCAACGTGGTCGAGTCCAGCGAGGAGTGGCCGAGCGTCGGCTGGGAAACCCTGGCCAAGGCCAACCCCACGGTGCTGGTGCTGGCGCGCATGGACCGTCGACGCTTTCCTGCCGACGACGTGGAAAAGAAGCTCGAATTCCTGCGCAACGACCCGGTCGCCAAGCACATGGACGCCGTCAAGAACGGGCGCATCGTGATCATCGACGCCGATGGCATGCAGGCCTCGCTGCGCATGATCAGCGGCATCGAAACCCTCGCCAAGGCCGTTGACGAATTCCAATGATCGCACGTAGTTCCCGCCTGTTCCTGCTGACCATCGCCTGCCTGCTGCTCCTGGGGGTGGCGGTGATCGCCGGAGTCGCCCTGGGCGAAACCCGCATTGCGCCCTCGGTGGTGTTTCAGGTGCTGGCCAACAAACTGTTCGCGGCGGGCTTCGTGCTCGACCCGATTGATGAAGGCATCGTCTGGAATTACCGCCTGACCCGCGCCCTGGTCGCTGCCAGCTGCGGGGCCGGGCTGGCGGTGTCCGGGGTGGTGCTGCAAGCGCTGTTGCGCAACCCGCTGGCCGACCCCTATCTGCTGGGCATTTCTGCTGGCGCGTCCACCGGCGCGGTCTCCGTGGCCTTGCTCGGCTTGGGCGCCGGCATGCTGTCGTTGTCCATGGGCGCCTTTCTCGGCGCGATCGCCGCCTTCGCGTTGGTCGCGCTGCTGGCCCGGGCGGCGGGCGGCGGTGCGATCAGCGGCAGTGCGCAGATCATTCTTGCCGGCATCGCCGGCTCCCAACTGTTCAACGCGCTGACCTCGTTTCTGATCACCAAGTCGGCCAGCGCCGAGCAGGCTCGCGGCATCATGTTCTGGCTGCTCGGCAACCTGAGCGGGGTCGACTGGCAGGATGTGCTGCTGGCCGTGCCGATGGCCCTGGCCGGGGTTCTGCTGGTCGCCTGGCACACGCGGGCGCTGGATGCCTTTACCTTTGGCGCCGAGTCGGCGGCTTCGCTGGGCGTGCCGGTGCGTCGTGTGCAGGCTACGTTGATCGCCTGTACCGCACTGGTTACCGCGGTGATGGTGTCGATCGTCGGCTCCATCGGCTTCGTCGGCCTGGTGATTCCCCACGCAGCGCGGCTGCTGGTAGGGGCGCGGCATGGCCGGTTGGTGCCGGTTTCAGCGCTGATCGGCGCGGTGTTCCTGATCGCCGCCGATGTGCTGTCGCGCACGGCGATCAAGGGCCAGGTGCTGCCCATTGGGGTGGTCACCGCGCTGGTCGGTGCACCGGCATTCGCGGTGATTCTGGTGCGCGGGAGGCGGGTACGATGAGCACCGTGTTGCAATGCAGCGACCTTGGCTGGTCGGTGAAGGGCCGGGCGATCGTGGCCGGCGTCGATCTGCAGATTCGTCAGGGCGAAACCCTGGGGCTGATCGGGCCCAACGGTTCGGGCAAATCGACCCTGCTCAAGCTGCTTTCCGGCATTCGTGCGCCAGGCAGTGGCCAGGTTCGGCTCAATGGAAAACCGATGGCGAGCCTCAGCCGCCGCGACGTGGCCCGGCAACTGGCTTTCGTCGAGCAGCAGGCCGACACCAGTGACGCGGTGACGGTGCGCGATGCCGTCGAGCTTGGGCGCACGCCCTGGTTATCGGCGCTGCAGCCGTGGTCCGCCAGTGACGAGCGCATCGTCATGCAGGCTCTGGACGACGTGGACATGGCCCACATGCACGAGCATGCCTGGAGCACCCTGTCCGGCGGCGAGCGCCAGCGTGTGCATATCGCCCGGGCGCTGGCCCAGCAGCCGCAGATCCTGCTGCTCGACGAGCCGACCAACCATCTGGACATTCAGCACCAACTGTCGATTCTCAACCTGGTGCGGGCGCTGCCGGTCACCACGCTGATCGCCCTACATGACCTCAACCAGGCCCTGGAATGCGACCGCCTAGGGGTCATGGAACGTGGCCGACTGGTGGCACTGGGCGAACCCGATGAGGTGCTGACCACCGAACGCCTGCGCGACACTTTTGGCGTGCGCGCCCGCTACCTGACCGACCCGGACGACGGCGCTCGCATCCTGCGCTTCTATCCGGCCTGACAAGGACGACTGCCATGCCCATTCGCTACGCCGCCGTTTTGCTGGCCACCCTGTTCTGCACTGCGGCCCTGGCCGAGGTGCACGAAGTGAAAATGCTCAACCGTGGCGCCAGTAGGGCCATGGTCTACGAGCCGGATTATCTGGCCATCGCGCCGGGCGACACAGTGAAGTTCATTGCCACTCAGCCAAGCCACAATGCCGCCAGCGTGCTTGGTTTTCTGCCCGATGGCGCCGAGCCGTTCAAGGGCAGGATCAACGAAGAAATCGAGGTGAAGTTCGACGTGCCGGGCTTCTATGGCATCCAGTGCATTCCGCACCTGGCGATGGGCATGGTGATGCTGATTCAGGTCGGCGAGTTGCCGGTTGGCGATGTGCAGATTCCTACATCCTTGCCTGCGCGTGCCAGGCAGCGTTTCGAGCAGATCGTCGAGCGGGCGAGTTCGGCGTACTAATTATTTCAAGAGTGTCGTGTCCTGATGCGCCGTGTTCTGACCACCCTGAGCTCACTATCTCCTGCTGCTCGCGTACTAATCCTCAACGGGCTGACGTTCAATTTTGGCTTCTACATGCTGATCCCCTATCTGGCCGGGCACCTGAGCGAGAACCTCGGGCTGGCCGGCTGGGCCGTGGGCCTGGTGCTGGGCATTCGGGTGTTCAGCCAGCAGGGATTGTTTCTGCTCGGTGGCCTGCTGGGTGACCGGATTGGCTACCGGCGCGCCATTCTGATCGGCTGCGGTGTGCGTTGCGTCGGTTTCGCGGTATTCGGCTTCTCCGAAAGCCTCACGGTGTTGCTGCTGGCCGCCTGCCTGAGCGGTTTTGCCGGGGCGTTGTTCACGCCCTGTGCTCAGGCCTATCTGGCCGATGAGTGCCAGGATGCCCAGCTGCGCAAGCAGGCGTTCGCCCTGCACAACATGGCCAGTACCGCCGGCATGCTGCTGGGGCCGTTGGCAGGTCTGTTGTTCATCAGCGTCGATTTTTCGGTGACCGGCAGCATAGCGGCAGCGCTTTTTGCGGTGATGACCCTGGTGCAATGGCGCTTCCTGCCGCTCAAAGATCTGGTATCGGGCGAAGAGCCGGTGACCATGCTGCGCCAGTGTCTGGACATGCTCCAGCAGTGGCCCTTTCTGCGCTTCGCCTTGCTGGCGGCCGCCTATCCCTTGCTGTTTCACCCGTTGTACCTGGCTGTGCCGGCATACAGCCACGCCTATGGCGGCGGCCAGGAGTGGATCACCCAGGTGTTCGTGATCACCGCACTGGTCGGCGTGTTGCTGCAAATGCCGGTCAGCACCCTGCGCCAGCGTTGGCTGAGCGAAGGGCAGGGGATGGGCGCTGGACTGGCGCTGATGGCAGCCAGCTACGGCCTGTTGGCCGAGCCGCTGGTCAGCCTGCTAGGCGCGCAGTTGGCGGTGCAGGTGATGGCCGTGGTGTTCAGCCTTGGCAGCCTGCTGGTGTTGCCGCTGCTGTCGGCCCATGTGCCCCATTACGCCAAGCGTGGCCAACTGGCTGCTTATTACGGCTTCTTCGCTGGGGTAGGCGGTCTGGTCGCGCTGGTCAGCAACGTGCTGATCGGCCGCTTTCTGCCGGCCGACCAGGCGCCACCGCAGCTCTTGTGGTGGATGTTGCTGGGTATCGGCCTGGCCGCCGCATTCAGTCTCTTTTTGCATATGCGTTCAATCAAGGAGTAATCGTGAACAGATCATCTCTGGGGCTTCTGGCATTGACGGCATGCTGCGTGTCTCCACCAGCGTTCGCCGCCGACGAGCAAGCCAAGAGCAGCGGTTTCATCGGCGACGCC
This sequence comes from Pseudomonas sp. CNPSo 3701, assembly GCF_028674975.1. NCBI lineage: Bacteria > Pseudomonadati > Pseudomonadota > Gammaproteobacteria > Pseudomonadales > Pseudomonadaceae > Pseudomonas > Pseudomonas sp. CNPSo 3701. The sequence goes on from NZ_JAQZSI010000002.1 coordinate 22,301, forward strand.
ACCTGGAGCATGGTCAACCGTACCGTGTACGAGAATCGCGATTATCGAAATGGTGGACGCAGCAACGGTGCACGTAACGCTTACAAGCCGCGCGATGCGCGTAACGGTTACGCCGAGGAGTGGGGCTATGGCATGCAGGGCGAGGTGAAGTCCGGGTTTACCCAGGGCGTCGTCGGTTTCGGACTCGATGGTCACCTATATGTTGCGCAGAAGCTCGATGGTGGCGGTGGGCGTGCCGGAAAGATGCGCCATATGCCGGTGGACAATGAGGGTTACGACCAGAATGAGGTTGCTCGCGGCGGTGCTGCAGTCAAGGCGCGGTTGTCATCGACCTGGTTGCGCTACGGCGAGCAGCGGGTCAAGACGCCGATCTTTTCTTCGTCCGACAGCCGCCTGTTGCCGGAAACCCATACTGGCTGGTTCCTCGACAGCCGCGAGATCGATGATCTGGTGCTGACCGGTGGGCACTTCACCGGCTCGGCGGATCGCAATTCGCGCAGCAACAACAATCCTTTGATCATCAACTACGCAAATCCCAGCAAGCCATTGGGTAATTCGTTCAGTTTCGTGGGCGGCACCTACACAGGCGTGCCGGCGTTATCACTGAGCCTCTATGGCGGCGAATTGGAAGACAGTTGGCGTACGGGCTATCTGGGCGTCAACTACGTCCATGCGCTGGGTGACAAGCGAGCGCTGAGCGCCGATCTCAATCTATACCGCAGCAACGACATCGGCCAGGCACTGGCGGGGCGCGTCTCCAACACCACTGGCAGCTTGTTGCTCAGCTATAGCGAGGGTTTTCACAAGATCGCGCTGGGCTATCAGAAAGTCGATGGCGACAGCCCCTTCGATTACGTAACGCGCGGCGCCATCTGGTTGGGCAACGCCGTCCAGTTATCCGACTTCAACGCACCCAATGAACAATCCTGGCAACTGGCTTATACCTACGACATGGCCGGTATGGGCATTCCCGGGCTCAGCGCTGGAGCCGCCTATGTACGTGGCAGCGGCATTGATGGCAGCGATGTGGACCCGAACGGCAGCTACGCCTGGTTGGGTTATGGCGACGGCGGCAAGCACTGGGAGCGCGACCTCAATCTGCGCTACGTGGTGCAGTCCGGCACCTTCAAGGGCCTCAATGTGCAGCTTCGGCAGAGCGTGCACCGTGGCAATGCTGCCCAGGCCGAGGGGGATACGGATCAACTACGCCTGGCGGTCGAATACCCACTGACTGGCCGATTCTGAACGAGCCGCCAGGCTTTTCGCCTGCTATGCGAAGGAATAACTCCATGCCACGCCTGTTCGCCGCCGTATTATTATGCTGCCTGACCCTATCGGCACAGGCTGCCTTTACGCTGCCAGGTGACGCCATGCGCTGTACCCGCAGCGCAACGCTGCTCAACTGCTCGGATCGTTTCGGCAATCACTACGGCATGCGCCAGCAGGGCAGCGATACGCTGATGCGCGGCTTCGACGTGATCAGCGGGCTGAGCTGGGTGCAGACCAGCACCACCTATGGTCGCTTGCAGATCTTCACCGGGGTAAGTGCCGACGGCGAGGTGTGGTTCGGTTCCAGCCGGCGCATCGGCTGGAACGTGGTCAGTCGGTTGTCCAGCTCCCAGGGTGAGCGCGACCGGGTCAACTGCAACCGCCTGAACGGTTGCCGCTGACTCCAGGGCCATCAGCTGAAACGCGGCAGGCGCTGGTCCTGATCGTCTGCATCGTGCTCGGCCTGGTGCGGCACACCTGCAACTTTAAGCATCGGCATGCGCTCGCCGACCAGGCGCAAGTCGCGGCGTGGCAGTGCGAAGCGCACATCCAGCTCCCGTAGCGCGTCGAGCAGCTGCAGGTTGATCTCCTGCTGAATGTCCATGTACTGGTTGTAGTCCGAACTCTGCACGATATACACCACCTCGAAGGTCAGCTGACTCTCGTCGAAGCCCAGAAAATGCGCGCGGTCGAAGGTGGTTTTCGGCGTGGCGCGGATGATCTCGCCGACCCGTTCCGACACCTGGCGCACCTTGTCGCTCGGCGTGTCGTAGCTGATGCCGAACTTGAACACGATGCGCCGGGTGTCCATGCGCTTGTAGTTGTGCACGATCTGGCGCAGCAGGTCGGCGTTGGCGCAGACCACCTGCTCGCCGCTGAGGCTGCGGATGCGCGTGGTCTTCAGGCCGATATGCTCGATGCTGCCGGCCACCTCGCCGAACACCACGAAGTCGCCGATCTCGAATGGCTTGTCTACACCAATGGACAGCGAGGCGAATACATCACCCAGCACTGTCTGCACCGCCAGCGCCACGGCGATACCGCCGACGCCGAGACTGGCCACCAGCGCAGTGATGTCCACACCCAGATTGGCGAGAATCGACAGCAGCATCACCGACCACACGACGATCAGCACCATGATGCTGATGATGGTGGTCATCACCGGGTTATAGCCGCTGCCGCCATGTTTGCCGACCACCAGGCTGCGTGACCACAGGCGCACGCCGGTATCCACCCACAGAGCGATCTGCAGGGCCAGGGCGACGAACCAGGTGTGGCTCAGTGCAGCCTGCCAGCTACCGGGCAAATCCGGCAAACGCAGGGCGAGCAGCAGCGAGAAGGCCAGGAGCAGAACGCGACTGGTACGGCCGATCACCACCGCGACGAAGTGTTGCCAGTTGCCGTCCTGGCCTTTGGGCCAGGTGGTCAGGCGCTTGTGCAGGATGCCGACCACGGCGCGCAGGATGGTATAGATCACTGTGGTGGCGACCAATACGATGCCCACGCCGAGCCACAGATCGCGCTCGAGCCAGATGTTCCACTGTTCCATTGATGCGTCCCCCGAAAAAACCAATACAGTTTTCTGTAGGCCTCAGGACGCAGAAGTTCAGGTCAATGGCCTGATGGAAGGGGCAGGTTGGTCGCTTGCGTGCGGCAGCCTGTCGCACGCCGGCAAGTTATTGGCCGGCCGCTGAGCTAATGTATGCGGGTGATCTGAAGGCGCGCGCTGCCATGACGATGTGTGCGACCGGGCAGTGATCACAGGCCTCTGTCGCCGCAATCGATGCGGCGTGGGTAACCCTGATGCGGGCACCAAGCCTGTCCGCCTGGAGAATGACGTGACCTTCTATAGCCTTGATCTGCTGCTGATTCTGTTCGTGGTTACGCTGTTGTTCACTGCCTTGCCGATCATCCTTATGCGCAGCTTCTAGGCTTTGTACGAAAAGTACCTGCGCTCGGTGATGCTTCGTTAAAAATCGGCTGGAGTGCCAGCCCAGTCGGAAGCCGCTTGCGGCTAACGTGTTTTAGCGCGGCCCGAAGGGCGAGCAAAGCGAGTACTGCTGATTTACAGCTCGTAAACTCGAATGCGAGCCCAGTCCGTTTCTCACCGATTTTTGCCTCGCCTGACCTTCGCTCGGAGACCTTTCGTACGGACCCTAGCGCACCTGTCGCAGTCGCTCAGGCGGCGACAGCCTGGCCTAATAACTCACGAAAGCTTTCTGGCTGCACGTCGCGAATCAGCAGCAGAGCGCCGATGGTGCGCGCGGGCGTCTTGGGTAGCGCGTGGGAAGGGATGGCGATGGGCAGTTGCGCCTGCCAGGTGCGGATCAACTCGACGGGGTCGCCACCTTCCAGCAGCTCATCGAGATAGACCTCCACCCCCATCTGCGATGCCAGTTCGGCCGATTGGCGCAGCAGCACTTCGGCCATCTCGTGTTGCTCGATTTGAGACGCCGCTTCGAAGCGTGCCAGCCAGTCACTGATCTGCTTGCGACATTGTGCCGAAGGGCTGCGCAGATGCTGGAACACGAAGTAGATCGCGCCGACCATGGCAAGTGTTGTGGCAGTGAAGATCAGTTCCATCCTGGCTCCGGCACATCAAGGCGTTCAGCCTCGGCGGGCTGCATGGCGGCGAAACTAACCGAACAGTCAGGCGCGCTCAAGCAATTTAATGGCGAGTGGCCATCTTTGTGTGCTGGCAATTGAATGGCGGCGATAATTTGTCGCCAGAGGAGCGCAATGGGCGGCCCAAAGGCCGCCCGGTTAGCCTCAGACCTTGAGTACCAGCTTGCCGAAGTTCTCGCCCTTGAACAGCTTGAGCAGAGTTTCCGGGAAGGTTTCCAGGCCTTCGACGATATGCTCTTTGGACTTGATCTTGCCTTCGGCCAGCCAGCCGCCGATTTCCGCTGCTGCGCTGGCGAAGTTGGCGGCGTGATCCATGACCACGAAGCCCTCCATGCGTGCGCGGTTGACCAGCAGCGACAGGTAGTTGGCCGGACCCTTGACCGCATCCTTGTTGTTGTACTGGCTGATCGCGCCGCAAATGACGATGCGTGCCTTGGGCGCCAGGCGACCCAGCACCGCATCCAGGGTTTCACCGCCAACGTTGTCGAAGTACACGTCGACGCCCTTGGGGCATTCGCGTTTGAGCGCTTCGCAGAGGTCTTCGCTCTTGTAATCGATGGCCCCATCGAAGCCCAGTTCGTCAGTCAGGTAGGCGCATTTTTCCTTGCCGCCAGCGATGCCGATCACCCGGCAGCCCTTGAGCTTGGCGATCTGCCCGGCGATGCTGCCCACCGCGCCGGCCGCACCAGACAGCACCACGGTGTCGCCGGCTTTCGGCGCGCCGACATCGAGCAGTGCGAAATAGGCGGTCATGCCGGTCATGCCGAGGGCCGACAGATACACCGGCAGCGGCGCGCGCTTGGGATCGACCTTGTAGAAACCGCGTGGCTCACCGAGGAAAAAGTCCTGCACGCCAAGGGCGCCATTGACGTGATCGCCGACTTTGTAATCCGGATGGTTGGAGGCGACGACTTCACCCACGCCCAGGGCGCGCATTACTTCGCCCAGGCCCACCGGCGCGATATAGGACTTGCCTTCGTTCATCCAGCCGCGCATGGCCGGGTCCAGCGACAGGTAGAGGTTCTTGACCAGAATCTGTCCATTGGCCGGTTCGCCGACCGGTTTTTCCACGTAATCGAAGGTGTCGCGGCCGACCATGCCGCTGGGGCGTTTGGCGAGCAGGAACTGACGGTTGAGCTGAGTGGACATGGAGAGCCTCCGTTGAAATAAGCTGTGGTGATAATCCTCATGCCTGCGATGGACAAGCATGTCGCAGTGGCCGAATGTTTGCCGATCCATTGAACTGATGGGGTCATCGCCCGCCAGCAAGGCGTCGATAGCCCGCTACAGTGTGGATCACGATCACGGAAGTCTGACCACATCGAGGTAGCGATGACTGCAAGTCCTTTGCTGAGTGTGTTTCTCCCCCTGGCGCTGGGCATCATCATGCTTGGGTTGGGCCTGTCGCTGACCCTGGCGGACTTCACCCGCGTGGTGAAGTACCCCAAGCCGGTGCTGGTCGGCCTGTTCTGCCAGCTGTTGCTGTTGCCGGTGGCCTGCTTCTTCATGGTTCAGGCGTTCGGCCTAGCGCCGGCTCTGGCGGTGGGCATGATGCTGCTGGCAGCCTCGCCCGGCGGCACCTCGGCCAACCTCTACAGCCACCTGGCCCACGGCGACGTGGCGCTGAACATCACTCTCACGGCAGTGAATTCGGTGGTTGCGGTGCTGACCATGCCCTTTATCGTCAACCTGTCGCTGGCCTATTTCATGGAGGGCGATCAGGCCATTCCCTTGCAGTTCGCCAAGGTGGTGCAGGTGTTCGCCATCGTGCTGGGGCCGGTGGCCATCGGCATGTTTCTGCGCAGCCGCTTCCCCGGCTTCGCGATGCGCATGGAAAACCCGGTGAAGATCGTCTCGGCGCTGTTCCTGCTGCTGATCATCGTGCTGGCGCTGGTCAAGGACTGGCAGACGGTGCTCGACTACGCGCCGGTAGTCGGCGCAGCGGCCCTGGCCTTCAACCTGATGAGCTTGGCGGTCGGCTATTTAGTGCCGCGCCTGCTCAAGCTGAGCCTGCGCCAGGCCATCGCCATCGGTATGGAAATCGGCATCCACAACGGCACCCTGGCCATCGCCCTGGCGCTCAGCCCGGTGCTGCTCAACAACAGCACCATGGCGATTCCGGCGGCGCTTTACAGCATCATCATGTTCTTTACCGCCGCAGCCTTCGGCTGGTGGGTGAATGCGGCGCATGGCAAGCAGTTAAAGGCCGAGGGCGAGGATGTGACCCGTAGAGGCTGAAGCGAATGTCCTGCGACCTCGTGGGAGCGGCTTTAGCCGCGAGTTCTTTACGTCTAGCAGACACAATCGGGGTTAAAGCGGAACATCGCCCGATCCCGCTCACAAAATCGCGAATGGCCGAGATCGCCAAATATCAATTGCGTCAGGCCGTGCGCTTCCCCGCATTGAGCAGCACCAGCGTCAGCAACCCGGCGACGATGCCCCAGAACGCTGAGCCGACGCCGAACAGCGTCATGCCCGACGCGGTGACCAGAAAGGTGATCAGCGCCGCTTCGCGTTCCCTTGGCTCGCCCATGGCCTGGGTCAGGCCGCCGATGATCGAAGCGAACAGCGCGAGCGCCGCCACCGAAAGAATCAGCGCCTTCGGCAGGGCGGCGAACAGGGCGGCGAGGGTGGCGCCGAATAGCCCGGCGATCCCGTAGAAAATCCCACACCAAACCGCGGCGGTATAACGTTTGCGCGGATCTTCGTGGGCTTCCGGGCCGGCGCAGATCGCCGCGCTGATGGCCGCCATGTGGATGCCGTGGGAGCCGAAGGGCGCCATCAGGATCGATACCAGGCTGGTGGTGTTGAGCAGCGGCGAGGCCGGTACGTCGTAGCCGTTGGCGCGCAGTACGGCCATGCCCGGCAGGTTCTGCGAGGCCATGGCGACGATGAACAGCGGAATGCCAATGCTGATCGCCGCGGCGATGGAGAAGCTCGGCGTGGTCCACTCAGGGGTCGCCAGTTGCAGCTCGAACTGGGAAAAGTTCAGCAGCCCCAGCGCGCCGGCCAGCACGCAGCCGACCACCAGCGCACCGAGCACGGCGTAACGCGGCTGCAGGCGCTTGCCCAGCAGATAGGTGAACAGCATGGCGATCACCAGCAGCGGTTGTTGCTCGGCGGCCACGCAGATTTCCAGGGCGATCTTGAACAGCACGCCGGCCAGCAGCGCCGCAGCGATGGAACCAGGGATGCGGCGCATGATGCGGTCGAAACTGCCGGTCAGGCCGCAGACCAGAATCAGTGCCGAGCAAACGATGTAGGCGCCGATCGCTTCACTGTACGGCACGCCGGGCAGGCTGGTGATCAGCAGCGCCGCTCCAGGCGTCGACCAGGCGACCATCACCGGGGCGCGGTAGCGCAGTGACAGGCCGATGCAGGTCACCGCCATGCCGATCGACAGCGCCCAGATCCACGAGGAAATCTGCCCGCTGCTCAGCCCGGCTGCCTGGCCTGCCTGGAACATCAGCACCAGGGAGCTGGTATAGCCAGTGAGCATGCCGATGAAGCCGGCCACCACGGCAGCGGTGGAGGTATCGGCCAGCGGGCGCAGGCGCGGTTGGCTGCTCTCGAGCATTACAGCACTCCTTTGAGGTCGGCGAGAATCGGGTACAGCGAGATCACCAGCAGCACGGCCATGCCGACATTGAAGACGCGCAGCACCGTGGCATTGCGCAGCCAGTTGCGCAGCAGGCTGCCAGCCACCGTCCACAGGCCTACGCAGGGCCCGCCGACCACGGCGAAGAGGGCAGCGATCAGCAGCACGTTGACCAGGAAATTCTCTTGCGGGGTGTAGGTGGCGATGGCGCCGATGGCCATGACCCACGCCTTGGGGTTGACCCACTGGAACGCCGCAGCCTGCAGAAACGTGAAGGGTTTGCCGCGTTCGCCACCGGTGCTGTCCGGCGCGCCGGAGCGGGCGATTTTCCAGGCCAGGTAGAGCAGGTAGGCGGCGCCCAGGTAACGCAGCAAGGTGTACAGCACCGGAAGCTGCTCGAACAGCTGACCCAGGCCGAGCCCCACGCAGATGATCAGCACCATGAAGTCAAGGCTGATGCCCAGCATGTGCGGCAGGTTGCGGCGCAACCCGAAGTTCACCCCGGAGGCGAGCAGCATCATGTTGTTGGGGCCTGGCGTGATCGAGGTGACGAAAGCGAAGGCGACGAAGGCGAGTAGCAGTTCCGTTGTCATTACAGGTTCTCCTGATTGAGCGACGACGATAAGGGCATTGGCCCAGCTCGTCGCCGTACAGCCCTCGCGATAAATAACCGTACAGTTGCGCTCACATCACTCGGCAGCGTGACCTGTACCGCTGAGCGCCTTGTTCACTGCCAGCCACCCATCCACTGCGTGTTTGCCGCTTTCGTCGAAGGCGCGCTGCAGCAGCTTGACCTGCTCGCGGCGTAGCGCACGCTCCAGCTTGGCACCCTCGGCGGTCAGGCCGAGCAGGCGTTTGCGCTTGTCATCCTCGGCGGTGACGCTCTGGGTCAGGTGCATTTCCATCAGCTGGCGCAGCGGGATGCTCAGCGCCTGTTTGCTCACCCCCAGGTAACCGAGTAGCTCGCTGACACTCAGCCCCGGATGTCGGGCGATGAAGAACAGGATGCGCTGATGCACCCGCGACAGGCCGCGGCGGGCGAGCATTTCGTCGGCCTTGGCGGTGAACGCTTGGTAGCCGAAGAAGAAGGCTTCCATCGCGGTTTGCTGATCGGCTGAATTTTTAAGGTCAATCATGTTGACGTATATATCTCGGGCGTCGTACTTTCGGTCAAGCAGTTTGACCTAGTTTCCATGAATTATCATCTGGTGACCCCATGGCCTTCTCCGAACGCATCACCCGCCTGAAAAGCTCCCTGATTCGCGAAATCCTCGCGGCCGCCCAGCGCCCGGAAGTGATGTCGTTCGCCGGCGGCCTGCCGGCCGAGGAAATGCTGCCGGTGCTCGACTGGTCGCAGATGCCCACCAGCATGGGGCAATACGGCATGAGTGAAGGTGAGCCGGCACTGCGCGAAGCCATCGCTGCCGAGGCCCGCTTGCTGGGTGTGCCCTGCGAGGCCAGCCAGGTGCTGATCGTCAGTGGCTCGCAGCAAACCCTGGACCTGGCCAGCAAGCTGTTCATCGATCCGGGCACCAAGGTGCTGCTCGAAGCGCCAACCTATCTGGCGGCCCTGCAGGCGTTTCAGCTGTTCGGCGCCGACTGCGTGGCCGTACCCCAGGAGGCCGACGGCCCGCAGCTGCAAGCGCTCGAAGCGCAGCTGGAGCGCCAGCGCCCGGCGTTCGCCTACCTGATTCCAACCTTCCAGAATCCCAGTGCCGTGCGCTACAGCGAAGCCAAGCGCGACGCCGTGGCAGCTCTGCTGGATCGCTACCAGGTCACGCTGATCGAAGATGAGCCGTACCGTGAGCTGGTGTTCGATGCTGGCAGTGCCACGCCCATCGTCAGCCGCCTGCGCAAGGCCAGCTGGATCTACACCGGCACGGTTTCCAAGACGCTGCTGCCCGGGTTGCGTGTCGGTTACCTGATCGCGACGCCGGACCTGTTTCCCCATCTGCTGCGCCTCAAACAATCGGCGGACCTGCACACCAACCGCGTCGGCCAATGGCAGGCGCTGCAATGGCTGGGCACCGAGCAATACCGCGCGCACCTGGCCGAGTTGCGAGATTTTTATCGCCTGCGCCGTGATGCGATGCAGGCGGCGCTCGTCGAACACTTCAGTGAGCTGGCCGAGTGGCAGGTTCCTCAGGGTGGCCTGTTCTTCTGGTTGAAGCTCAAGCAGCCCCAGGACACGCGCCTGCTACTCGATGCAGCGCTGGCGCAGAACGTGGCGTTCATGCCGGGTGAGCCGTTCTTCATCGACCCGGATCGCGAGCCCGGCTACCTGCGGTTGAACTTCAGCCATGTGGCACCGGAACGCCTGGGTGAAGGGCTACGCCGTATGGCTGGCGTGGTGCGTCAGGGATTGGCCGCGGACGCGGCGTGATTATCGGCAAAGGGGGATGAACATGTACAAGGTGTATGGCGATTACCGTTCTGGCAACTGCTACAAGGTCAAGCTGATGCTCAGCCTACTGGGCAAGCCGTTCGAGTGGGTGCCTATCGATATTCTCAATGGCGATACCCAGCGGCCCGAGTTTCTGGCCAAGAACCCCAACGGCAAGATCCCGGTGCTCGAACTGGAAGACGGCACCTGTCTGTGGGAGTCCAACGCCATCCTCAACTTCCTCGCCGATGGCAGCGAATTCCTCGAGACCGAGCCACGCCTGCGTACCCAGGTGCTGCAGTGGCAGTTCTTCGAGCAGTACAGCCATGAGCCCTATGTGGCGGTGGCGCGGTTCATTCAGTTGTATCAGGGCATGCCCGCCGAGCGCCAAGAGGAATACAAGGTCTGCCAGGTTCGCGGCCACAAGGCGCTGCGGGTGATGGAGCGACAGCTGCAGCAGACGCCGTATCTGGTTGGCGATCGCTACACCATCGCCGACATCGCCCTGTACGCCTACACCCATGTGGCTCACGAGGGCGGCTTCGATCTCAGCGCTTATCCGGCCATCAATGCCTGGCTGGATCGCATCGCCAGCCACCCGAAACACGTGACCATGCTGGGCTGATTGGCTTTGCGGAGGATGGGGGGCAACCCATTGCCCATCCTGCGTTTTGAGCGGCCTCGCAGCGGACACTATCCTGTGGAAGCGGGCGGGGACGCCCAGTCCATGCCCGCGAATCGGGCGCATGGCGCCCTCCCACAATGGAAACGTGGATTAGGTAAGGGGGCTGCTACTTTCGCAGCAGCCGCAATCCGTTGAACACCACCAGCAGGCTCACGCCGACATCGGCGAACACCGCCATCCACATGGTGGCGTGGCCGGTGACGGTCATGGCCAGGAAGACCGCTTTGATGCCCAGGGCCAGCAGGATGTTCTGCTTGAGGATCGCCGCGGTCTGCTGAGAAAGACGGATGAACGCCGGGATCTTGCGCAGGTCATCGTCCATGATCGCCACGTCGGCGGTTTCGATGGCCGTGTCGGTGCCGATCGCGGCCATGGCGAAACCGACATCGGCGCGGGCCAGGGCCGGGGCATCGTTGATGCCGTCACCGACCATGGCCACCACGCCTTTCTGTGCGAGCAGGGCCTCCACGGTTGCCAGTTTGTCGGTGGGTAGCAGGTCGCCGCGGGCCTCGTCGATGCCGACCTGGGCGGCGATGGCCTGGGCGGTGTGCTGGTTGTCGCCGGTGAGCATGACGGTCTTGACGCCCATGGCGTGGAGGCTGGCGATGGCCTCGCGGCTGCTGTCCTTCAAGGTGTCGGCGACGGCGAACAGGGCCAGGGGGCGGGCTTCGTCGCTGAGCACGATCACCGTCTTGCCCTGACGCTCAAGTTCGTCGAGCCGGGTTTCGAGCGCCGCCGAACACAGGCCCAGCTCCTCGAGCAGGCGATGGTTGCCCAACTGGTAGCGCTGGCCATCGATCATGCCCCGTACGCCGCGCCCGGCCAGGGCTTCGAATGCCTGTACCTCGAGCAGTTCGATACCCTGTTGCCGAGCCGCATTGGCCACCGCCAGGGAAACTGGGTGGTCGGAGCGCGCAGCCAGGCTGGCGGCGAGCGTGTGGTAACCGGCCGCATCCTCACCCAGCGCCTGATAGTCGGTCTGCACCGGCTTGCCATGGGTGAGGGTGCCGGTCTTGTCCAGCGCCAAGTGCGTGATGTGCCGTCCGTTTTCCAGATACACGCCGCCCTTGACCAGAATGCCCTTGCGCGCCGCTGCTGCGAGGCCGCTGACGATGCTGACCGGCGTGGAAATTACCAGCGCACAGGGGCAGGCGACGACCAATAGAACCAGGGCGCGATATACCCAATCGAACCAGCTGCCACCCAGCAACAATGGCGGCACCACGGCCACCGCCAGGGAGAGCAGGAACACCAGCGGCGTGTAGATGCGCGCGAAACGGTCGACGAAGCGCTGCGTCGGTGCGCGTGCGCCCTGGGCCTCCTCGACGGCCTTGATGATGCGTGACAGGGCGCTGTTGCTGGCCGCCGCGCTGACCTGGTATTCCAGTGCACCGCCCTGGTTGATGGTGCCGGCGAACAGGGTATCGCCCACGGTTTTCTCGATGGGCAGGCTTTCCCCGGTGATTGGCGACTGGTCCACCGTCGAATGCCCGTCGAGCACCTGGCCGTCCAGGCCGATGCGCTCACCGGGGCGCACCCGTATCACGCTGCCTATGGCCACCTGGGCGACGTCGAGCGCCTGCCAGCTGCCGTCGGCCTGGCGCACCGTCGCCTGTTCCGGGGTCAGGGCCATCAGGCCGCGAATCGCGTTGCGCGCGCGATCCAGGGATTTCGCCTCGATCCGCTCGGCGATGGCGAACAGCACCATGACCATGGCCGCCTCGGGCCACTGCCCGATCAGCACGGCGCCGGTCACGGCGATGCTCATCAGCGCATTGATGTTCAGGTTGAAATTCTTCAGGGCGATCCAGCCCTTCTTGTAGACGTCGAGCCCAGCTGTGAGGATGGCGCCCAGGGCGATCAGTGCGACCACCCACTCCGGCGCGCTGTCGGTGAAGTGCACCAGTTCGGCGATGAAGGCGGCCACGCCGGCACCTATCAGCCGCCACGGCAAGCCGCTGGCCACAGGCTCGGCGGGCGCGGCCTGACCTTCGCCTTCGAGTTGCGGGGTGAAGCCGAGCTCGCGGATCGCCAGCAGGGCGGGCTCCAGGGCGTCCGGGCGGTGGCGAATGGTCAGCACCCGCTGCATGAGGTTGAACTGCAGCGCCTCGATGCCGGGCTGGCGGGCCAGCTTGTCGCTGATCAGGCGTTCCTCGGTCGGGCAGTCCATCTGCTCGATACGCACGCGGGTCTCGGCGGCCAGGGGGAGCACCTGCATGCCCAGGCTGGCGATCGCCGCGATCACCTGCGGCGCGGCGCCGGCCTGATGTCCGACGACAAGGCTGCGGTTGAGCAGATTGAACTGCAGGCCGTGCACCTCGGACATGGGCTGCAGCTTGCCGCGAATCAGGCTCTCCTCGGTCGGGCAGCACATCTGTTCGATACGCAGTGCACTGCTTTCAGGGGCGGGATCCGCCTGGCTGCCGGCTGGCTTGCTGATTCCCGCGACCAACGGGCTGCCTGGCGTGCAGCAGGACGGCGTCGTATCGCTCGCGCAGCAGGTCGCCTGAGGGTGTGCAGGTTTCGGGGCATGGTCATGATCACAACAATTCGACATGGGGGCTCTTCCAGCTATCCTGTTGCAGAGTGAACACCCTGTAGCCACTATAGGGTCAAGCACTGGGAGAAGGTGATCATGAAAATTGGTGAATTGGCGACGGTGACTGGCTGCCAGGTGGAAACCATCCGCTATTACGAGCGTGAAGGATTGCTGCCCGCACCCCTGCGTAGCGAAGGCAATTACCGCCTTTACCTGCCGGAGCACGTCGAGCGGCTGACCTTCATCCGCAATTGCCGCACCCTGGACATGACGCTCGACGAGATTCGTGAGCTGCTCAGCCTGCGCGGCCGTCCGGCAGAAAACTGCGAAGCCATCAACACGCTGATCGACGAGCATATCGAGCATGTCAACGCGCGAATCGCCAGCCTGCAGTCGCTGCAGGAGCAACTGGTCGAGCTGCGCAACAGTTGCCTGGCGGATCAGCAATCATCGCCGTGCGAGATCATCCGGCAACTCAGTACCAGCGATACGCTGCACGCCGAGAAAGATGTTTCTCATGTCGGCCGGGCGCATCGGCATTGATGCAAATAGGCAGGCTTGTCAGTGCGCTGTTGTCGCGGCGAAAACCAACGCATAATCGGCTCATTCCACTTGCCATGGACTTACCTGTGATGGCGTACCGCCCGCTGCGCTTGTTGCTGCTCTGCATGCTGATGCTGGCGTTGCCCATGCAGGGTATCGCCGCGCTCGGCATGCAGGCGGTCATGGCGACGCAGGCAGGTGGGCACGGTTACGCTTCGCACACAATGGCCGACTGCGCCGACGCGTGCAGTCACTCGGACCACGCCCACAGCGGCAAGCTAGCCGGCCACCTCAACTGCAGCCTCTGCGCGTTCTGCGTCGGTGTGCTCGCGTTGCCGCCGGCTGTCCTTGCCCCGGCTGCGTTACCGCTCGACCAACCGCTTGCCATGGCTTTTCCTCGCTTCAGCGGCCATATCGCCGACACACCGGATCGTCCTCCTCGTCAGCTCGTCGGCTAGCCCAACGAGAAAACAGGCGCCGCGCGCGCCCCTATCTATTGACGAGGTAAATACGATGCAGATGACAACCCTGCTGAGCGCCCTGGCGCTCGCGATCACCATTTCACTGTCGGCCAACGCCGCTGAACAGGATCATGCTGCCGGCCATGCCCATGGCGCCGAGCATGGCAGCGCCAGCGCGGAGCAGAAGCCCTGGGGCATGCCGGGCGATCCCGCCAAGGCCACACGCACGGTGCATATCCGCATGAACGACCAGATGCGTTTCGTGCCGGATCGGCTGGAGGTCAAGGCTGGTGAGACGGTGCGGCTGGTGCTGCACAACGATGGGCAACTGCTGCACGAGTTCGTGCTGGGCGACAAGGCGCAACTGGACGAGCACGCTGCCATGATCTTGCAGCAGCCGAAAATGGCGCATACCGGCATGGACATGCTGCACGTGCAGCCGGGTGAGGAGGGCGAGGTGATCTGGACGTTCGACCGCGCCGGCACCTTCGACTTCGGCTGCCTGATTGCCGGGCATTACCAGGCCGGCATGGTCGGTAAGGTCGCTGTCACGCAGTGAAAACATGGCGCAGCCGGAGCGCTTCCGGCTGCGCCTTTGTCTTTCCGATCAATTTTGCCGCGACGCTTGCGGGTCTTCCCCGGGTTTCGCTTCGCTCTACGCCGGGCTACAGGGTCACGCTGCGAAGCGCTGTTCCAGATAGGCTGCAATGGCCTTGGATTCGTACAGCCAGGTGCTCTGGCCGTTTTCTTCGATGCGCAAGCAAGGTACCTGGATCTTGCCACCCTGGCTTTCCAGCTCGCTACGGGCTGCGGCATCGTTCTTGGCATCGCGCAGCGCTACGGGCACGTTGAGGGCATGCAGTTTGCGGCGAATCTTCACGCAGAACGGGCAGGCCTTGAACTGATACAGCGCCAGGTTGCCGGCAGCTTGTTCGACTGCTGCCTGCGCTTCGGGCGCGCGTTTCTTCTTGGCCGGTCGGGTGGCGAGGTCGCCGAGGACGATCAGTTGGCCGAGGCCCAGGCGCAGTGCCTTGATAATCATGATGAGTACCTGCAGATGTGAACGGCGCGCAGCTTACCCGAGTTGAGCCAGCGGCCCAACCGGGAAGCGCTTGCGGCATAATGTTGCGCCCAGTTGATCCTCACGGCCGATGTGATGAAACCCGAAGACCTGAAATTGTTGGTGAGCCGCGAGATGCCCTTCGGCAAGTACAAGGGGCGGCTGATTGCCGACCTGCCGGGCCACTACCTCAACTGGTTCGCCCGGGAAGGCTTTCCGAAAGGCGAGATCGGCCAGTTGTTGGCCTTGATGCAG
This sequence comes from Pseudomonas sp. CNPSo 3701, assembly GCF_028674975.1. NCBI lineage: Bacteria > Pseudomonadati > Pseudomonadota > Gammaproteobacteria > Pseudomonadales > Pseudomonadaceae > Pseudomonas > Pseudomonas sp. CNPSo 3701. The sequence continues at coordinate 37,719 of NZ_JAQZSI010000002.1, forward strand.
GAGATCGACCACAACGGCCTATCGGCGCTGCTCGACCCTCTGCGCAGCAAACCACGCCAGCCGCCGCGGGGCTGATCAGCTTTCGCCGAGGCGCTGTTCGAGGTGCTCGACGATGCTGTCGGGCTTGAGCACCAGCACGTCACTTTCCAGCGTGTCGAGAATCACCTCGGCGGTGTTGCCGATCAGCGCGCCGCTGAAGCCGGTGCGCGCTACCGTGCCGATCACCGTCACGGCCGCGTGCAGCTCGTGGGCGAGCTGTGGGATCAGCACATCGGCTGGGCCCTCGGCGATATGCAGGTGCTGATCATCGATATCGTAGGTGTTCTGAAACACCTGGCATTCCTGGCGATAGCGCTCCTCCACGGTATCGCGCAACTGAAAGGTCGGGTCCGCGGCGGTCAGCATGGGCGATGGGTGGGCGCTGAGCACGTGCAGCTCGGCCTTGGCCAGCTTGGCGATGTCGTAGCCGTGCTCGATGATCAGGGTGTGCAGCGCGCGGTGCTCGCCGTCGATGTTGCCAACGTCGACTGCCGCCAGCACAGTGCCGCCGCTCCAGGGCGTCAGGGTTTTCACCAGTAGCACCGGGCAGGGGCAATAGCGCAGCAGCTTCCAGTCATCGGGCGTCAGCAGCGCTTTCTTGAGGGGATTGTCAGGGCGATGCTGCTTGATCACCAGGCCACAACCTTCGGTCTGCTGGACATGGGCGATGGTGTCGTGCAGGCTGCCGCGCCAGGCCTGCTGGGCGCTGACACTGTAACCATCCTGCTGCAGCGCGTTGCCTAGCTGACGCAGATGCCCGCTGTGATCCACCGACTCGTCGCAGATCAGCAGATGCAAGTGGGATTGCGTGACCCCGGCGATCAGTTTGGCGCGCTTGAGCGCCAGGGTGTCGGCATGTTCCGGCTCGATGACCACGAGAATGCTGCGGATGGCTTGCATGGCGTGTTCCTCTGCGTGCGGCGGTGGTTATCAATATAGAGGGTGCTTTCGCAGCAAGTTCTTGATCGGTATCAAACCCGGCGGCTGGTGGTTGCCGTCGGCGGCCTTATAATGGCCGGCTTGATGTCTGGCGCTGCCTGTGCCGCCTCCTGGTGGGCAGGCGTTTCGGGCTTTTCTCCTTTCGTTGCTCATGGGCCATGCACGTGTCATCTCCCGTCACAGTTTCAGATCAGTCACCCGCTACCGGCCGCCGTAGTGCCACGCCGAGCCTGCCGGAAATCCATGAGTTCCTCGGCTGCCGCACGCCCCAGGCCTGGGTCGAAGCCGCGCTGGCCAATCAGGACATCATGCTGATCGACCACAAGAACTGCGAATTCAAGGCGGCCAGTACGGCGCTGAGCCTGATGGCCAAGTACAGCTGCCATGTCGATCTGATCAACATGATGTCGCGCCTGGCCCGTGAGGAACTGGTGCACCACGAACAGGTGCTGCGCATCATGAAACGCCGCAAGATCGGCCTGCGCCCGGTCTCCGCCGCGCGCTACGCCTCGGGCCTGCGCAAGGTGACGCGTAATCATGAGCCGCAGAAACTGGTCGATACCCTGGTGGTCGGTGCCTTCATCGAGGCGCGCAGTTGCGAGCGCTTCGAGGCGATCGTCCCGCACCTGGACGAAGAGCTGGGCAAGTTCTACTACGGCCTGCTGAAAAGCGAGGCCCGGCATTTTCAGGGCTACCTGAAACTGGCTTACCAGTACGGCGATGCCGCCGACGTCGAACAGGTGATCGAGCGGGTGAGGGCGGTGGAACAGGAACTGATCGAGTCGCCCGACAGCGAGTTTCGCTTCCACAGCGGCGTGCCGCAGGCGTAGGCGAGGTTCGTCGCGGGGGCGTTACCGGCGCCGGGCGGCCCGGTGTTCAGTCCAGAGCGAAAGGGCGCTGATTGAAGCCGTTCTCGTCGATCTGCAGCGCCCAGCCCTGCTTGTCCCAGTCGCCGAGCACGATGCGCCTGGCCGGCTGACCATCGACCTGTAGCTCATGCACGGCAGGGCGGTGGGTATGGCCGTGGATCAGCGTCTGCACACCGTATTGCGCCATCACCCGCTGCACTTCCTCGGGCGTGACGTCGACGATGTCGCTGGCCTTCATGCGTGTCTGCGAGCGGCTTTCCGAACGCAGTTTGCGCGCCAGCTTGTGGCGGGTGGTGAGCGGCAGATTGCGCAGGATGAACAGGCTCAGCGGGTTGCGTAGCAGGCGGCGCATCTTCTGGTAGCCCACATCCAGGGTGCACAGGCTGTCGCCATGCATCAGCAGGACCTTTTCGCCATCCAGGGTCACCATGTGGGGATCGCCGAGCAGGGTGCAGCCCGCCTCGCGGCAGAACGCCTTGCCGAGCAGAAAATCGCGATTACCGTGCATCAGGTAGACGCGCGTGCCGCTGTCGCTCAGGCGCCGCAGAGCCTCGGCGATTCCTCGCTGGAACGGCGTCATGGCATCGTCGCCAATCCACACTTCGAAAAAATCACCGAGGATGTACAGCGCCTCGGCTTGGCGCGCCCGGGTGTCGAGAAAATGCAAGAACGCCCGGGTGATGTCCGGGCGCTCCTCTTCAAGATGCAGGTCGGAGATCAGCAGGATCACTCGACGATCTCGGCCTTCTCGATGATCACGTCTTCGGCTGGTACGTCCTGGTGGCCGGACTTCATGGTGGTGGAGACGCCCTTGATGGCTTCGACCACGTCCAGGCCTTCGACCACTTCACCGAACACTGCGTAACCCCAGCCCTGCACGGTCTGCGCGCTGTGGTCGAGGAAGGTGTTGTCGGCAACGTTGATGAAGAACTGCGCGGAGGCGGAGTGCGGCTCCATGGTGCGGGCCATGGCCACGGTGCCGGTCTTGTTGGAGAGGCCATTGTTGGCTTCGTTCTTGATCGGCGCGCGGGTCGGCTTCTGCTTCATGCCTGGCTCGAAACCGCCGCCCTGGATCATGAAGTTGCCGATCACGCGGTGGAACACGGTGCCGTCGTAATGGCCGCTCTTCACGTATTCCTTGAAGTTGGCGACGGTTTCCGGCGCCTTGTCGTCGAACAGCTTGAGGGTGATGACGCCGTGATTGGTGTGCAGCTTGATCATGTGCTTAATCGCTCTGTCGAGAAAATCCCGGGCTACTCCCGGTTCGGTACTGACAGTTAATGTCGGCCGAAAGTCAGGAGCAGGCACCTAGGCCTGTCAGGGGGTTGACAGCTTGGGCTATGATAAGCGCTTTGTTTTAGTCGGCCTACCCTGTGCCGCAATCCGCACGCGCTAAGGACACCATGAGCAAGCCCACCGTCGAAAAAGCTGCCAACTTCCTGCTGCCCATCGTTCAGGCCGACCTGGACGCTGGCAAGCACGCCAAGATCATCACCCGTTTCCCGCCGGAGCCCAACGGCTACCTGCACATCGGTCACGCCAAGTCGATCTGCCTGAACTTCGGCCTGGCTCAGGAATTCGGTGGCGAGTGCAACCTGCGTTTCGACGACACCAACCCGGCCAAGGAAGATCAGGAATACATCGATGCCATCAAGGCCGATGTCCAGTGGCTGGGCTTCAAGTGGGCCGGCGAGGAGCGCTACGCGTCCAACTACTTCCACCAGTTGCACGACTGGGCCGTCGAGCTGATCAAGGCCGGCAAGGCCTATGTCGACGACCTGACCCCGGACGAAGCGCGCGAATACCGCGGCACCCTGAATACCCCCGGCAAGAACAGCCCGTACCGCGAGCGCAGTGCCGAGGAGAACCTCGACCTGTTCGCGCGCATGAGGGCTGGCGAATTCCCGGACGGCGCCCGCTCGCTGCGTGCCAAGATCGACATGGCCTCGCGCAACATGAACCTGCGCGACCCGATCCTCTACCGCATCCGCCACGCCCATCACCACCAGACCGGCGACAAGTGGTGCATCTACCCAAGCTACGACTTCACCCATGGCCAGTCCGATGCCATCGAAGGCGTGACTCACTCGATCTGCACCCTGGAATTCGAAGATCACCGCCCGCTGTACGAATGGTTCCTGGCCAATCTGCCGGTGCCGGCGCAGCCACGTCAGTACGAATTCGCCCGCCTCAATTTGAACTACACCATCACCAGCAAGCGCAAGCTCAAGCAGCTGGTCGACGAGAAGCACGTCAACGGCTGGGATGACCCGCGCATGTCGACGCTCTCGGGCTACCGCCGCCGTGGTTACACGCCAGCCTCGATTCGCACCTTCTGCGACATGATCGGCGTCAATCGCGCCGGTGGCCTGGTGGATATCGGCATGCTGGAATTCGCCATTCGCGAAGACCTGGACGCCAACGCCTCGCGCGCCATGTGCGTGCTAAAACCGCTCAAGGTGGTGATCACCAATTACCCCGAAGGCCAGGTCGAGAACCTGGAGCTCGCGCGCCATCCCAAGCAGGACATCGGCACCCGCGTGCTGCCGTTCTCGCGTGAGATCTATATCGACGCCGGCGATTTCGAAGAAACGCCGCCGGACGGCTTCAAGCGCCTGATCCCCGGTGGTGAAGCGCGCCTGCGCGGCAGCTACGTGATTCGCGCCGACGAAGCCATCAAGGACGCCGCCGGCAATATCATCGAGCTGCGCTGCTCCTATGACGAGAACACCCTGGGCAAGAACCCCGAAGGCCGCAAGGTCAAGGGCGTGATCCACTGGGTGCCCGCGGCCGAGAGCGTCGAGTGCGAAGTGCGCCTGTACGATCGCCTGTTCCGCTCGGCCAACCCGGAGAAGGCCGAAGAGGGTGGCAGCTTCCTCGACAACATCAACCCCGAATCCCTGGTGGTGCTCACCGGCTGCCGTGCCGAGCCGTCGCTGGCCCAGGCCGGCGCCGACGACCGCTTCCAGTTCGAGCGCGAAGGCTACTTCTGCCTCGACAAGGACTCCAAACCGGACGCATTGGTGTTCAACCGCACCGTCACCCTGCGTGACTCCTGGGGTCAATAATGGCGCTTTCCATCTACAACACCCTGAGCAAGGTCAAGGAACCGCTCAAGCCGCTGATCGGTAACCAGGTGCGCATGTACGTGTGCGGCATGACCGTGTACGACTTCTGCCACATCGGCCATGCCCGGGTGATGGTGGCCTTCGACGTGGTCACCCGCTGGCTGCGTCATCGCGGCTATGACGTGACCTACGTGCGCAATATCACCGACATCGACGACAAGATCATCAAGCGCGCCAATGAAAACGGTGAGCCGTTCGAGGCGCTGGTCGAACGCATGATCGCCGCGATGCATGAAGACGAAGCGCGGCTGAGCGTGCTGCGCCCGGATCTCGAGCCGCGTGCCACAGGCCATATCGCCGGTATGCACCAGATGATCCAGACCCTGATCGACAAGGGCTATGCCTACGCCCCCGGCAATGGCGACGTGTACTACCGCGTCGGCAAGTTCGTCGGCTACGGCAAGCTGTCGCGCAAGAAGATCGAAGACCTGAAGATCGGTGCACGCATCGAGGTCGACGAGATCAAGCAGGACCCGCTGGACTTCGTGCTGTGGAAGGGCGCCAAGCCAGGTGAACCAAGCTGGGAGTCACCCTGGGGCAAAGGCCGCCCGGGCTGGCATATCGAGTGTTCGGTGATGTCCACCTGCTGCCTGGGCGAGACCTTCGACATCCACGGCGGTGGCCCGGACCTGGTGTTCCCGCATCACGAGAACGAAATCGCCCAGAGCGAGGCGGCCACCGGCAAGCAGTACGCCAACGCATGGATGCATGCCGGCGCGGTGCGCGTGGACGGCGAGAAGATGTCCAAGAGCCTGGGCAACTTCTTCACCATCCGCGAGGTGCTGGAGAAGTATCACCCCGAAGTGGTGCGCTACCTGCTGGTGTCCAGCCATTACCGCAGCCCGATCAACTACTCGGAAGAGAGCCTGCGGGAAGCCAAGGGCGCTCTGGAGCGCTTCTACAACGGTTTGAAGGGGTTGCCGAGTGCCGAAGCTGCCGGTGGCGAGGCGTTCGTCGAGCGTTTTGCCGCGGCAATGGACGACGACTTCAACTCGCCCGAAGCCTGCGCCGTGCTGTTCGAGATGATTCGCGAGACCAATCGCCTGCGCGAGTCGGATGTGCAGGCGGCTGCCGGTTTGGCGGCTCAGCTCAAGCAGTTGGCCGGTGTGCTCGGCGTGCTGCAACTCGAGCCGGAAGCCTTCCTTCAGGCGGGTGCTGCCGGCAAGGTCGATGCCGCCGAGGTCGAGGCGCTGATCGCCGCGCGCCTGCAGGCCCGTGCCGACAAGAACTGGGCGGAAAGTGACCGCATCCGTGACAAGATCGCTGCGCTCGGCGTGGTACTCGAAGATGGCAAGGGCGGCACCACCTGGCGCCTCGCCGAGTAATTGCCCGCTGCACCCAAAAGGCCGCTAACGCGGCCTTTTCATTTCCAGACATTCATCCCGGAAACCCCATGCTGACCCGCTACAAACTGTTGCTCTCCAGTGCCCTGACTCGCTACTTCCCGCGTACCGCCGCCTACCTCGAAGCCGAGAAGCAGGCTGCTGCCGAGCGCGCAAAGGTCGCGGCGAAGAAACCGCTGGCGCAGAAGAAGAGCGCAGCAACAAAGCGCGGTGCCAAGCGGGTGAGCGCTGACAAAGCCAAGGGAGAACCGGCAACAAAAAAGCCGGTAGGGCGCGCTAGCGCCGGCATCTACTCGTCAGCGGCGATCAAGGTAACCGCAGCCCAGGAGCAGGCGATGCGCGAGACCGTGGCGCGGGCCGTGGCGGCTGGCGTTATCGGCGCGCCTTCCGACGAGCAGTGGGCGATGATTCTCTGTCGCCAGCCGCTAACGCGCATCTTCGCAGGGGCGGGCTCAGGTAAGTCGACTACTCTGGTGCTGCGCGTGGTGTTCATGCTCTGTCACCTGAACGTCGAGCCTGAGCGATTGACGGTGATTTCCTTTACCAACGCCTCCTGCGCCGAGCTGCGTGAACGACTGGCGAGCGTGCTTGGTTTCTGGCAGTTCTCGGCGGATGTCGGCCCGTGCGTCCGTACCTTTCACTCCGCGATGGGCGTGCTGGCGCGCCAGGTTCTGGGCAATCCTGCCTGGTTCGAGCAGTTGGGTGATAAACGCGCGTCGGCGAGCGAGCCGGACAACCCATTGGGGGGAGGGCGTCTGGGGTCTGCACAAACACGCCTGCTCAAGGATGCTTATCAGGCCTGCTATGCCGATGACCCGGCTTTCCGCGGCTGGGTTCACGAGCTGCTCGGCTCCCCACTGCCCGATCCGCAAAAGGCCTTGCCGAAGGCGCCCATGGAGACGTTCCGGCTGGCGGGTGAGCTGCATGCCGCGCCGCTGTTCGAGGTGTTCTACGCCCAGGCCGGTTTCATCGAGAGCATCGGCATTCCCATCGAGCGGATGACGGAAGCCGCGCTGGCCTGCTCGCCAGCCGAGCGAACCTTTCTCCTGGCGTTGCAGGCATTCTGGAAGGCCTTTGGTGGGCAACTGAGCCAGCAGGGGCTGATGACCTTCAATGGCGCCTTCCAGCAGCTGACGCACATGCTCGATGAGGCTGATGGGCGTTTGAGTGCGGATGCGCTGCAGGGCTTCTCCCATCTGCTGATCGATGAGTTCCAGGACATCTCGCCGCAGATTGTGCAATGGCTGCAGGCACTGCACCGGCGCCTGGCTGGCACGGCCAAGGCTGTCAGCCTGATGGCCATCGGTGATGACTGGCAGTCGATCTATGGTTGGCGGGGCAGTTCCCCGGAGCTGTTCATGGCCTTCGATCGGCACTTTCCGAGCAAAGGCAAGGGCAAGAGCGCGGTGCTGATGCTGCAAGCCAACTATCGCTCCATCGAGCCGGTGATTCGCGATGCCGAGTCCATACTCGACGCCGTGGCCTTCAAGCAGCACAAGGTGACCATGCCGATCCGCCACGCACCTGCGGGCGGCCATGGGGTGAAGTTGATGACGCCGTTCGACCTGGGCCGCGACATGGGTGAGCTGCAGCGGGCCATTGCAGCGCAATGCGACTATGCGCGCGATATCGGCTCCAAGGAGCGCACCGCGGTGCTGCTGCTGGGGCGCCGCAACGACACCCTGAAAGACGTTCAGGCCGGGCTCGACCGCAAGCTACCCGTCAATGCCTACACCATCCACCGCGCCAAGGGCTTGCAGGCCGAGGTGGCAATTATCGTCGACGACTGCCTGCCGCCGACACCGCATCCACTGCGTAATGCGCTGTACGCCCATTGTGGTTTCTTCGCCAACAGCTATGACCAGGCGATGGCCGACGAGAGTCTGCGCCTGGGTTATGTGGCCGTTAGCCGTGGCGTCAGTCGGGTGTTGTGGTTCGTACGTAAACCCCAGGGCGCCACGCGCACGCTGAGCTGAAACGAAAACGGCGCCAATTGGGCGCCGTTCTTGCAGTTGGTGGAGCGTCAGGCGTGCAGGTGCTCTGCGGCGTGCAGGGTGTTTTCCAGCAGGCAGGCGCGGGTCATCGGGCCAACGCCGCCGGGTACCGGGGTGATCCAGCCGGCGCGGGGCAGGGCGGTTTCATAGACCACGTCGCCGATCAGCTTGCCATCGGCCTGGCGGTTGATGCCGACGTCGATGACGATGGCGCCTTCCTTGACCCATTCGCCCTTGACCAGCCCCGGCTTGCCCGCCGCGACTACGACGATATCGGCCTGAGCCACGTGGCCGGCCAGGTCCTTGGTGAACCGATGGGTGATGGTCACGGTGCAGCCGCCGAGCAGCAGCTCCAGCGCCATCGGCCGGCCAACGATATTCGAGGCGCCCACCACCACGGCGTGCATGCCATAGAGATCCTGGCCGGTGCTGGCCAGCAGGGTCATGATGCCCTTGGGTGTGCAGGGGCGCAGCAGTGGCATGCGCTGGGCCAGGCGGCCGATGTTGTATGGATGGAAGCCGTCCACGTCCTTGTCCGGGCGAATACGCTCGAGCAGAAGCGAAGCGTCCAGGTGGGCCGGCAGTGGCAATTGAAGCAGGATGCCGTCGATGCTGGCGTCTTCGTTGAGTGAGTCGATCAGGTCGCGCAATTCGTCCTGGCTGGTTTCGGCGCTCAGATCATAAGCGCGGGAGATGAAGCCGACTTCCTCGCAATCCTTGCGCTTGTGCGCGACATAAACCTGAGAGGCGGGGTCGCTGCCGACCAGGATCACTGCCAGGCCGGGTGCGCGCAGCCCCTGCTCGCGTCGTTCGGCGACGCGCTGGGCGATCTGCTGGCGGATATTGGCGGCAATCGCTTTGCCATCTATCAGTTGTGCGGTCATTGCGCTTGGTTAACCATCGAAAGGGAGAAAAAAGGACGCGCATTCTCGCATGGCATTAAGGAAGGGCAAAGGCAGCAGAACGCAGATTTGGTGTAACTCCTTTATCTAACTGAATTTTTTTCGATTTGGGTGTTGACGCCTCCAGGGTGCCTCTATAAGATGCGCACCACTTGGCGAGCACAGCACCTCACAGGGTGAGGCGGCAAGAGCAGCGACGAAAGTGGTTGCGCTGGTCGAAGCTTGAAGTCTGCTCTGGTGGATGGATAAGTGCCCGTAGCTCAGCTGGATAGAGCATCCGCCTTCTAAGCGGATGGTCGCAGGTTCGAGTCCTGCCGGGTGCGCCACTAGGTGTGTCGGCACAAGTAAGCAGTAAAGCAATATGGTGGGCGTAGCTCAGTTGGTAGAGCACAGGATTGTGGCTCCTGGTGTCGAGGGTTCGATCCCCTTCGTCCACCCCATATTCTGAAAGCGCCAGGCCCTAAAAAGCCTGGCGTTTTTGTTTGGAAAATGTATTACCACGCGGACGTGGTGGAATTGGTAGACACACTGGATTTAGGTTCCAGCGCCGCAAGGCGTGAGAGTTCGAGTCTCTCCGTCCGCACCATCTTTTAGCCCCTCCCGTTTGCCACCTGCATCTAGGGTGACTTCTGCAACACCTCCCTCTAGAATGCATGCCCTTGAATGGGGCCGGTAAGCGGCCGGCATACGTCTGTGCAACGAGGAATATCCATGCAAGTTTCTGTTGAAAGCACTTCCGCTCTCGAGCGCCGCATGAGCATCACTGTGCCGGCCGAGCGCATCGAAACCCAGGTCAACAAGCGTCTGCAGCAGACTGCCCAGAAAGCCAAGATCCCTGGCTTCCGTCCTGGCAAGGTGCCGATGAGCGTGATCCGTCAGCGTTTCGAGGCCGATGCGCGCCAGGAAGCGGTGGGCGACGTCATCCAGTCTTCCTTCTATGAAGCGGTTGCCGAACAGAAACTCGCACCTGCTGGTCAGCCTTCGGTCGAGCCGAAAGTGCTGGAGAAGGGCAAGGACCTGGAGTTCGTTGCGACTTTCGAAGTGTTCCCGGAAATCAAGGTCAGCGGCCTGGAAGGCATCGCCATCGAGCGTCAGCAGGCTGAAGTGGCCGATTCCGACGTCGACAACATGCTGGACATCCTGCGCAAGCAGAACACCCGTTTCGAAGCCGTAGAGCGTGCTGCCGAGAAAGACGATCAACTGAACATCGACTTCGTCGGCAAGATCGACGGTGAAGCTTTCGCTGGCGGCTCCGCCACTGGCACTCAACTGGTACTGGGCTCCGGCCGCATGATTCCGGGTTTCGAAGATGCCCTGATCGGTGCCAAGGCCGGTGAAGAGCGCGTGATCAACCCGACCTTCCCCGAGGACTACCAGAACCTCGACCTGGCTGGCAAAACCGCCGAGTTCACCGTTAAGGTCAACAGTGTTTCCGCTCCGCAACTGCCGGAGCTGAACGACGAGTTCTTCGCCCTGTTCGGTATCAAGGAAGGTGGTCTGGAAGGTTTCCGCGCCGAAGTTCGCAAGAACATGGAGCGCGAACTGCGTCAGGCCATCAAATCCAAGATCAAGAACCAGGTGATGGAAGGTCTGCTGGCCGCCAACCCGGTCGAAGTGCCCAAGGCGCTGATCGCCAATGAAGTGAACAACCTGCGCGTGCAGGCGGTTCAGCAGTTCGGTGGCAACATCAAGCCGGATCAACTGCCGGCCGAGCTGTTCGAAGAGCAGGCCAAGCGCCGCGTATCCCTCGGCCTGATCGTCGCCGAAGTGGTCAAGCAGTTCGAACTCAAGCCTGATGACGCTCGCGTGCGTGAGCTGATCCAGGAAATGGCCTCGGCTTACCAAGAGCCTGAGCAGGTAGTAGCGTGGTACTACAAGAACGACCAGCAACTGAACGAAGTCCGTTCGGTTGTACTGGAAGAGCAAGTTGTAGATACTGTTTTGCAGAAGGCCAATGTGACTGACAAATCGGTCTCTTACGAAGAAGCAGTCAAGCCGGCAGAAGCTCCACAAGCCGCCTGATTTCTTCGCCTCGTTCGAGAACACCATAAGCCAGCCTCAGCGCTGGCTTATGTGTATTCGAGACATGACTTTTATTAGGGAGCGAATGCTGGAAATGTCGCACAATCCTTTCATGCAGCAAATGTCCGATATCCAGGCCGCTGGCGGTCTGGTTCCTATGGTCGTCGAGCAGTCCGCTCGTGGCGAGCGCGCCTACGACATTTATTCGCGTCTGCTCAAAGAGCGCGTGATCTTCCTGATCGGCCCTGTCGAAGACTACATGGCCAACCTGGTGGCCGCGCAGTTGCTGTTCCTTGAGGCCGAGAACCCGGACAAGGACATCCACCTGTACATCAACTCGCCGGGTGGTTCGGTAACCGCCGGCATGTCGATCTACGACACCATGCAGTTCATCAAGCCGGACGTCTCGACCACCTGTATCGGTCAGGCGTGCAGCATGGGTGCGTTGCTGCTGGCTGGCGGCGCCGCGGGCAAGCGTTACTGCCTGCCGCATTCGCGCATGATGATCCACCAGCCGCTGGGCGGCTTCCAGGGCCAGGCCTCGGACATTGAGATCCACGCCAAGGAAATCCTGTTCATCCGCGAGCGTCTGAACCAGGTGCTGGCCCACCACACCGGCCAGCCGATTGAAGTGATCGCCCGTGACACCGACCGTGACCGCTTCATGAGCGGTGAAGAGGCGGTCAACTACGGCCTGATCGACAAGGTACACAGCCGCCGCGAGCAAATCGGCTGAAGCGTGACGCCGCAGGCCGACAATAGTCGGCCTGCGGTGCATCGGGCTTGAAAATGCCCCGGTTTGGCTCCATCTTGTGTTTTAAGCCTACGGTATTGGATTGATCGAATGACTGACACCCGCAACGGCGAGGACAACGGCAAGCTGCTCTATTGCTCCTTCTGCGGCAAAAGCCAGCACGAAGTACGCAAATTGATTGCTGGCCCCTCGGTATTTATCTGCGACGAGTGCGTCGACCTGTGCAACGACATCATCCGCGAGGAGGTGCAGGAAGCCCAGGCCGAGAGCAGCGCGCACAAGCTGCCGGCTCCCCGGGAAATCAGCGCGATCCTTGATCAGTACGTGATCGGGCAGGAACGCGCCAAGAAGATCCTGGCGGTCGCGGTCTACAACCACTATAAGCGCCTCAATCAGCGCGAGAAGAAGGATGACGTCGAGCTCGGCAAGAGCAACATCCTGCTGCTCGGCCCGACTGGTTCGGGCAAGACGCTGCTGGCTGAAACCCTGGCGCGCCTGCTCAACGTCCCGTTCACCATCGCCGATGCGACCACCCTTACCGAGGCTGGCTACGTAGGTGAAGACGTCGAGAACATCATCCAGAAGCTGTTGCAGAAATGCGATTACGATGTCGAGAAGGCCCAGATGGGCATCGTCTACATCGACGAGATCGACAAGATTTCCCGCAAGTCCGACAACCCGTCGATCACCCGTGATGTGTCGGGCGAGGGCGTGCAGCAGGCTCTGCTGAAACTGATCGAAGGCACCGTTGCCTCGGTTCCGCCTCAGGGCGGCCGTAAGCATCCGCAGCAGGAATTCCTGCAGGTCGATACCCGCAATATCCTGTTCATCTGCGGTGGGGCCTTTGCCGGCATCGAGAAGGTGATTCAGGGCCGTTCGACCAAGGGCGGTATCGGTTTCAATGCAGAAGTGCGCACCAAGGACGTCGAGAAGAAGATTGGCGAGTCGCTGCGTGAAATCGAGCCGGACGATCTGGTCAAGTTCGGTCTGATTCCAGAGTTCGTGGGGCGCCTGCCGGTTATCGCGACCCTGGAAGAGCTCGACGAGGCAGCGCTGGTGCAGATCCTCACCGAGCCGAAGAACGCGCTGACCAAGCAGTACGGCAAGTTGTTCGAGATGGAAGGTGTGGATCTGGAGTTCCGCCCTGACGCACTCAAGGCCGTGGCCCAGAAAGCGCTGGAGCGCAAGACCGGTGCGCGCGGCCTGCGTTCGATTCTCGAGGGCGTGCTGCTTGACACTATGTACGACATTCCGTCGCAATCGGACGTCAGCAAGGTGGTCATCGATGAAAGCGTGATCGACGGCAGTTCCAAGCCGCTGCTGATCTACGAAAACAGCGAGCCGCCTGCCAAGGCCGCGCCAGACGCGTAACGCGTTCGTCATATGTTGTAAGCAAGGGGCCTGCGGGCCCCTTTGCTTTTAGCGACGTCAACGCTTGTTTTTTCGTGGGGCTACCCCCATCTTAGGGCCAAGGGTAATCCCACCGTTTACGGCCGCAAGGCCGCCGTAGAGCTCAAAATCATGAAGACAACCATCGAATTGCCTCTCCTGCCTTTGCGCGATGTCGTGGTCTATCCGCACATGGTCATCCCGCTTTTCGTAGGTCGCGAGAAATCCATCGAAGCGCTCGAAGCGGCGATGAATGGCGAAAAGCAGATTCTGTTGCTCGCCCAGAAAGATCCTGCTGACGATGAACCGAGTGAAGAAGGGCTCTACCGCGTCGGTACAGTTGCCACGGTGCTGCAGCTGCTCAAGTTGCCCGATGGCACCGTCAAGGTGCTGGTCGAGGGCGAGCAGCGTGGCGAGATCGAGCAGTTCATCGAAGCTGATGGCTATAGCGCCGCCGAAGTACAACTGCTCGACGAAGTCGAGGCGCCGGAGCGCGAGAGCGAAGTATTCACCCGCAGCCTGCTCAGCCAGTTCGAGCAGTACGTTCAGTTGGGCAAGAAGGTGCCGGCGGAGGTGCTGTCTTCGCTGAACAGCATCGATGAGCCCAGCCGCCTGGTCGACACCATGGCTGCCCATATGGTGCTGAAGATCGAGCAGAAGCAGGAAATTCTTGAGATCGTCGACCTGCCGGCTCGTGTCGAGCACGTACTGGCGTTGCTGGACGCCGAGATCGACCTGCTGCAGGTCGAGAAGCGCATCCGTGGTCGCGTGAAGAAGCAGATGGAGCGCAGCCAGCGCGAGTACTACCTGAATGAGCAGATGAAGGCCATTCAGAAGGAGCTGGGCGACAGCGAGGAAGGCCACAACGAGCTCGACGAGCTCAAGCGCCGCATCGAAAACGCCGGGCTGACCAAAGAAGCCTACGGCAAGGCCCAGGCCGAGCTGAACAAGCTCAAGCAGATGTCGCCGATGTCCGCCGAGGCCACCGTGGTGCGCTCCTACATCGACTGGCTGGTGAACGTGCCGTGGAAGGCGCAGAGCAAGGTACGCCTGGACCTGGCACGCGCCGAGAACATCCTCGATGCCGATCACTACGGCCTCGAAGAGGTCAAGGAACGCATTCTCGAGTATCTCGCCGTGCAGAAGCGCGTGAAGAAGCTCAAGGGCCCGGTACTCTGCTTGGTCGGCCCGCCTGGCGTGGGCAAGACCTCGCTGGCTGAGTCCATCGCCAGCGCGACCAATCGCAAGTTCGTGCGCATGGCGCTCGGCGGCGTGCGTGACGAAGCGGAAATCCGCGGTCACCGTCGTACCTACATCGGTTCCATGCCAGGCCGCCTGATTCAGAAGATGACCAAGGTCGGCGTGCGCAACCCGCTGTTCCTGCTCGATGAAATCGACAAGATGGGTCAGGACATGCGCGGTGATCCGGCCTCGGCGCTGCTCGAGGTGCTCGACCCGGAGCAGAACCACAACTTCAACGACCATTATCTGGAAGTCGATTACGATCTGTCCGACGTAATGTTCCTGTGCACCGCCAACTCCATGAACATTCCAGCCGCGCTGCTGGACCGTATGGAAGTGATTCGCCTGCCAGGCTACACCGAGGACGAGAAGGTCAATATCGCCACCAAATATCTCGCGCCCAAGCAGATTCAGGCTAACGGTTTGAAGAAAACCGAGCTGGAATTCGAGGAAGCGGCGATCCGTGACATCATTCGTTACTACACGCGTGAAGCCGGCGTGCGCAGCCTCGAGCGGCAAATCGCCAAGGTGTGCCGGCGTGCGGTGAAGAAGCATGCCAAGGAGAAACGCTTCCATGTCGTCGTTACCGCCGACTCGCTCGAGGATTTCCTGGGCGTGCGCAAGCACCGTTACGGGCTTGCCGAGCAACAGGACCAGATCGGTCAGGTGACCGGTCTGGCCTGGACTCAAGTGGGCGGCGAACTGCTGACCATCGAGGCCGCTGTGGTGCCGGGCAAGGGCAATCTGATCAAGACCGGCTCGCTGGGTGATGTCATGGTCGAATCGATCACGGCCGCGCAAACCGTAGTCCGCAGCCGTGCTCAGAGCCTTGGCGTGGCGCCGGATTTCTACGAGAAGCGCGACATCCACATCCACATGCCGGAAGGCGCTACGCCCAAGGATGGCCCGAGCGCGGGCGTGGGCATGTGCACTGCACTGGTGTCGGCGCTGACGCAGATTCCGGTGCGCGCGGATGTCGCCATGACCGGGGAAATCACCTTGCGTGGTCAGGTGCTGGCGATTGGTGGCTTGAAGGAAAAACTGCTGGCGGCGCATCGCGGTGGAATCAAAACCGTGATCATTCCCCAGGAGAATGTTCGCGATCTCAAGGAAATTCCCGAGAACATCAAGCAGGACCTGCAGATTAAACCGGTTAAATGGATTGACGAGGTCCTGCAAATTGCGCTGCAATACGCGCCGGAGCCCTTGCCAGACGCGGCTCCGGAGTTGGTTGCAAAGGATGAAAAACGCGAGTCTGATTCCAAGGAGCGAATCAGCACGCATTAGCCGGATGCCTTCCTTGACACTTTTTTGGAGCCCTTGATATAAAGCGGCTCTTACCGTGTCGGCAGGCCATCCAGCACCCGATTCGCTTCCATTAAAATCAAGAAACAACCTAAACCGAAATTAAGGGGACTTAGAGTGAACAAGTCGGAACTGATCGATGCCATCGCCGCATCTGCTGATATCCCGAAAGCTGTTGCTGGCCGTGCGCTGGACGCAGTGATTGAATCCGTAACTGGCGCTCTGAAGGCTGGTGATTCCGTTGTACTGGTTGGTTTCGGTACTTTCGCTGTCAAAGAGCGCGCTGCTCGCACTGGCCGCAACCCGCAGACTGGCAAGCCGATCAGCATCGCTGCTGCCAAGATCCCAGGTTTCAAAGCTGGTAAAGCACTGAAAGACGCCGTCAACTAAGCGTCTTCGGGCCTTTGCCCGCCGGGTCGGCTAACCCCGGCTCGGTTGCGGGGCGGCAATAAGACCACAAGGTCTGTCACGCCGGGGATTGTTTGAGTTGTGATCCCGATCCGCTTCGCACGTTACGAGAAGGCGCATCCCAGGATGCGCCTTTCTTCTATCCGGATTTTTTACCCACGCTGCGCGGCCACTTTTAGTTCGTGACCGTTCTGGGGGATGCATGCTGCAAAATATCAGGGACAATTCACAGGGTTGGATTGCCAAAACCATCATCGGCCTGATCGTCGTTCTTATGGCGCTGACGGGTGTTGACGCGATCATCACCGGCACGGGCAACAGCCAGAACGCCGCCGCGGTGAATGGCGAGAAGATCAGCCTGAACGAGCTCAACCAGGCTGTGGAGATGCAGCGCCGTCAGCTGCTGCAGCAACTGGGCAAGGATTTTGACCCGGCCATGCTGGACGAAAGGATGCTGCGCGATGCATCCCTGAAAGGGCTGATCGAGCGCTCACTGCTGTTGCAGGGCGCCAAGGACTCCAAGTTCGCCTTTTCCCAGGCCGCTCTCGATCAGGTGATCGTGCAGACGCCTGAGTTCCAGGTAGAAGGTCGCTTCAATGCCGATCGTTTCGATCAGGTGATCCGTCAGCTCGGCTATACCCGTATGCAGTTCCGCCAGATGCTCGAGCAGGAAATGCTTATCGGCCAGCTGCGCGCGGGCCTGTCTGGCAGCGGTTTCGTCACCGACGAAGAAGTGGCCGCTTTCGCACGCCTGGAAAAGCAGACCCGTGATTTCGCCACCCGCACCATCAAGGCCGATGCCGGCGCGGTGAAGGTCAGCGATGACGACGTCAAAGCCTACTATGACGCGCAACAGGCTCAGTTCATGAGCCCGGAGCAGGTGGTCATCGAGTATGTCGAGCTGAAGAAGGATGCATTCTTCTCCCAGGTCTCGGTTACCGATGAAGAGATGAAGGCCGCCTACCAGTCCGAGATCGCCAACCTGGCCGAGCAGCGCGACGCCGCGCACATCCTCATCGAAGTGGGCGGCGACGTCAGCGACGAGCAGGCCAAGGCCAAGATCGAGGATATCCAGAAGCGTCTGCAGAAGGGCGAAGACTTTGCCGCACTGGCCAAGGAGTTCTCCCAGGATCCGGGCTCGGCCAGTGATGGCGGTGACCTCGGTTACGCCGGCAAGGGCGTTTACGACCCGGCCTTCGAAGATGCGCTCTATGCCTTGAAGAAGGATGAGGTTTCCGCTCCGGTGCGCACCGAGTTCGGCTGGCACCTGATCAAGCTGCTGGGCGTGCAGGCGCCTGAAGTGCCGACCTTCGCCAGCATGAAGGCCAAGCTTGAGACCGACCTCAAGGCGCAACGCGTCGAACAGCGTTTCGTCGAAGCCACCAAGCAGCTCGAAGATGCTGCCTTTGAATCCTCCGACCTGGCACAGCCTGCTCAGGAGCTGGGCCTGAAGGTGCAGACTAGCGAGCCGTTCGGTCGTCAGGGCGGTCAGGGTATCGCCTCGAATCGTCAGGTGCTGCAGGCTGCTTTCAGCCAGGAAGTGATGGAAGACGGCAGCAACAGCAGTGCCATTGAACTCGACCCAAATACCCTGGTGGTCATTCGCGTCAAGGAGCACCGCAAGCCGCAGCAGCTGGAACTCGATCAGGTGGCTGACAGCATCCGTGCCCAGCTGACCAAGACCCGTGCCAGCGAAGCGGCCAAGGCGGCTGGTGAGCAGCTGGTCAGCGATCTGCGCGATGGCAAGGCCAAGCCTGAGGGCGCCGAGTGGCAGGTGGTCGAAGCAGCTACCCGCAATCAGGATGGCGTTGATCCGGCCGTGCTGCAGGCGCTGTTCCGCATGCCCAAGCCGACCGGCGAGAAGTCCGAGTTCAGCGGCATTGCCCTGACCAATGGCGACTACGCCGTGATCCGCCTCAAGGGCGTGAGTGAGCCGGAGCAGGCGCTGAGCGACGAGGAGAAAGCCATGTACCGTCGCTTCCTCGCTTCGCGCAGTGGCCAGGAAGACTTCGCCGCGTACCGCAAGCAGTTGGAAAGCAAGGCTGATATCGAGCGCTTCTAAGCGCCGATCTGCCGCAATGACAAAGGCCCCGGTTTCGGGGCCTTTGTTTATCTGCAGGTTTTGCAGGAATCAGCTGGGCAGCCGCTGAACCTGCAGTGCACGTTCAGGGTGTGGCAGGTTCGGGTTTGACGCGGGTCATGAAGGCCGCTTCCAGAAGCTGCCGGGTGTAGGGGTGCTGCGGCGCCTCGAAGACCTGCCTGGCGTCGCCTTGCTCGACGACCTGGCCCTGTTTCACCACCATCAGTTGATGGCTGATCGCGCGAACCACGGCCAGGTCATGGCTGATGAACAGGTAGCTGAGGTTGTACTTGGCCTGCAGCGAGCGCAACAGGTCGACAACTTGACGTTGTACGGTGCGGTCCAGGGCCGAGGTCGGCTCGTCGAGCAGGATCAGCGCCGGCTTGAGCACCAAGGCCCGGGCGATGGCGATGCGTTGGCGCTGGCCGCCGGAAAACTCGTGGGGGTAGCGGTGCCGGCTTTCGGGATCGAGGCCGACTTCCAGCAGTGCATCGATGATCGCCTGTTCCTGCTCGGCCTCGTTGCCGATACGGTGGATGCGCAGGCCTTCGCCGATGATCATGCCGACTGTCATGCGTGGGCTGAGGCTGCCGAAGGGGTCTTGGAACACCACCTGCATTTCCCGGCGCAACGGCCGCACCTGGCGCTGTGACAGGCCGCCCAGGTGGTGCTCACCGAAACGGATGCCGCCCTGGCTGCCGATCAGGCGCAGGATTGCCAGGCCCAGGGTCGATTTGCCCGAGCCGCTTTCGCCGACGATGCCCAGGGTCTGGCCCCGTGGCAGGCTGAAGTTGATGCCATCCACGGCCTTGACGTGATCGACGGTCCGGCGCAGCAGACCCTTCTTGATCGGGAACCAGACCCGCAGGTCTTCGACCTCCAGTATCGGCTGCGCTTCTTCGCAGGCGACCGGATCGCCATCCGGCTCGGCCGCCAGCAACTCGCAGGTATAGGGATGCTGCGGCGTGGTGAACAGCATTTCGCAATCGGCCTGTTCGACCAGCTCACCGTTCTGCATCACGCACACCCGCTGGGCGATACGGCGTACCAGCTTCAGATCGTGGGTGATGATCAGCATGGCCATGCCCAGACGGGCCTGCAGGTCCTTGAGCAGTTCGAGAATCTTCAGCTGCACGGTCACGTCCAGCGCGGTGGTCGGCTCGTCGGCGATCAGCAGCTCCGGCTCGTTGGCCAGGGCCATGGCGATCATCACGCGCTGGCGTTGCCCGCCCGACAGCTCGTGGGGCAGGGCCTTTAGCCGCTTGTGCGGCTCGGGGATGCCAACCAGCTCGAGCAGCTCCAAGGTGCGCTGGGTGGCGGCCTTGCCGCGCAGACCCTTGTGCAGGGCGAGTACCTCGTTGATCTGCTTTTCGATGCTGTGCAACGGGTTGAGCGAGGTCATCGGCTCCTGAAACACCATGGCGATACGATTGCCGCGGATGCCGCGCAGCTTCTTCTCGTTCAACTTGAGCAGATCCTGGCCAGCATAGGTGATGCTGCCGCTGGGATGCTGGGCCAGCGGGTAGGGCAGCAGACGCAGGATCGAGTGGGCAGTGACCGATTTGCCGGAGCCGCTTTCGCCGACTAAAGCGAGGGTTTCGCCGCGGCGGATGTCGAAGCTGATGTGCTTGACCACACTGCGGCTGTGCTCGCCACTGACGAAGGCAACGGACAGGTCGCGGATTTCGACGAGGTTGTCAGGGTGGCTCATGTCATTTCCTCGGGTCGAACGCATCGCGAGCCGCCTCGCCTATAAACACCAGCAGGCTCAGCATGATGGCCAGTACGGCAAAGGCGCTGATGCCCAACCAGGGTGCCTGCAGATTGGACTTGCCTTGGGCGACCAGTTCGCCGAGCGACGGTGCACCGGCCGGCAGGCCAAAGCCCAGGAAGTCCAGGGCGGTCAGGGTGCCGATGGCGCCGGTGACGATGAAGGGCAGGAAGGTCATGGTCGAGACCATGGCATTGGGCAGAATATGGCGGAACATGATCGCGCCGTTGCGCATACCCAGCGCTCGGGCCGCGCGCACGTATTCCAGGTTGCGACCGCGCAGGAACTCGGCGCGCACCACATCGACCAGGCTCATCCAGGAGAACAACAGCATCAGGCCCAGTAGCCACCAGAAGTTGGGCTGCACGAAGCTGGCCAGAATGATCAGCAGGTAGAGCACCGGCAGGCCCGACCAGATTTCCAGAAAGCGCTGCCCCGCCAGGTCCACCCAGCCGCCGTAGAAGCCCTGCAGGGCGCCGGCAGCCACACCGATCACCGAGCTGGCGAGGGTCAGCGCCAGGGCGAACAGCACGGAAATGCGAAAACCGTAGATGATCCGCGCGAGCACGTCGCGACCCTGGTCGTCGGTGCCCAGCCAGTTGGCTGCCGAGGGCGGCGCCGGGGCAGGGACCTTGAGGTCGTAGTTGATGCTCGAGTAGCTGAAGGGGATCGGCGGCCAGATCATCCAGCCATTCTTTTCCTCGATCAACTCCTGGATGTAGGGGCTCTTGTAGTTGGCCTGTAGCGGGAACTCGCCTCCGAAGGTGGTTTCCGGGTAGCGCTTGAGCACCGGGAAGTAGTACTGGCCGTCATAGCTGACCACCAGCGGCTTGTCGTTGGCGATCAGCTCGGCGCCCAGGGTCACGAAGAACAGGGCGAGAAAGATCCACAGCGACCACCAGCCGCGCTTGTGGGCCTTGAAGCGATCGAAGCGGCGTTGATTGAGCGGGGAAAGTGCCATGGCTCAGGCCTCCCTGCTTTCGAAGTCGATACGCGGATCGACCAGGGTGTAGGTGATGTCACCGATCAGTTTCACGACCAGGCCCAGCAAGGTGAAGATGAACAGGGTACCGAAGACCACCGGGTAATCGCGGTTGATCGCTGCCTCGAAACTCAGGAGGCCCAGGCCGTCGAGGGAGAAGATCACCTCGATGAGCAAGGATCCGGTGAAGAAGATACCGATGAAGGCCGCCGGAAAGCCGGCGATGATCAGCAGCATGGCGTTGCGGAATACGTGACCGTAGAGCACTCGGGTGTTGCTCAGGCCTTTGGCCCGGGCGGTGATCACGTACTGCTTGTTGATCTCGTCGAGAAAACTGTTCTTGGTCAGCAGGGTGAGGGTGGCGAAGTTACCGATCACCAGCGCAGTCACCGGGAGCGCCAGGTGCCAGAAGTAGTCGTAAATCTTGCCACTAAGGCTCAACTCGTCGAAGTTGCTCGAGGTCAGGCCGCGTAGCGGAAAGAAGTCCCAGTAGCTGCCGCCGGCGAACAGCACGATCAGCAGAATGGCGAACAGGAACGCGGGAATCGCGTAGCCGACGATGATCGCCGAGCTGGTCCATACGTCGAAGGCGCTGCCGTGCCGGGTGGCCTTGGCGATGCCCAGCGGGATGGATACCAGATACATGATCAGGGTGCTCCACAGCCCGAGAGAAATGGACACCGGCATCTTTTCCATGATCAGGTCGATGACCTTGGCATCACGAAAGAAGCTGTCGCCGAAATCCAATTGGGCGTAGTTCTTTATCATGATCCAGAAGCGTTCGGGCGCCGACTTGTCGAAGCCATACATCTTCTCGATCTCGGCTATCAGTTCAGGGTCCAGGCCCTGGGCGCCGCGGTAGTTGGAGCCGGCGGTGGACACCTCACCACCGCCGCCACCGGAGATACGTCCAGTGGCGCCCCCGGCAGCGGCATCGAAGCCCTCCAGTTTAGCGATCATCTGCTCCACCGGGCCGCCGGGCGCGGCCTGGATGATCGCGAAGTTGATGACCAGGATGCCGAACACAGTCGGGATGATCAGCAGCAGGCGCCGCAGGATATAAGCCAGCATCTAGCGTTCTTCCTGCTCTGGGGTGGCCTTGTCGTCGCTACTGACCACTTCGCCGACCGGCTTTTCCTGCCACCAGGTCATCAGACCGTAATCGTAGAGCGGCGATTTCTCCGGATGGCCGAAGCGCTTCCAGTAGGCGACGCGATAGGCGTCCACGTAGTAGTTGGGCACTACGTAATTGCCCCACAGCAGCACGCGGTCCAGCGCCCGGGTGTGAGTGATCAGCGACTCGCGGGAATCGGCCTGGATCAGCCCCTCGACCAGCTTGTCGATGGCCGGGTCACGCAGGCCGATGAGGTTGCGGCTGCCCGGGTTGTCGGCGCTGCTGGAATGCCAGAATTCACGCTGCTCGTTACCGGGCGAGCTCGACTGCGGCCAGATCGCCGAGGTCATGTCGAAATCCCGCGAGCGCAGGCGGTTGATGTACTGGGAGACATCGACGCGGCGGATCTGCAGGTCGATGCCCAGCTCGGCCAGGTTGCGCTTGAAGGGCAGGATGACCCGCTCCAGGTTGGCCTGGGTATTGAGGAACTCGAAGGTCAGCTGGTTACCGTTGGCATCGACCATCTTGTCGTTCTCGATCCGATAGCCGGCTTCGGTGAGCAACTGGTAGGCGCGGCGCGCCTGGTCGCGAATGATGCCGCTGCCGTCGCTGACCGGCGGGGCGAAGGACTCGGTGAACACGCGGTCGGGAATCTGTCCGCGCAGCGGCTCCAGCAGCTTCAGTTCGGCCGGGCTGGGCAGGCCGCGGGCGGCCATTTCCGAGTTTTCGAAGTAGCTGTGGGTGCGCTTGTAGGCACCGTAGAACAGCTGCTTGTTGGCCCACTCGAAGTCGAATAGCTGGGCGATGGCCTCGCGTACTCGCGGGTCCTGGAACATCGGCTTGCGGGTGTTGAACACGAAGCCCTGCATGCCGGCCGGGTTGCGGTTGGGGAAAGCTTCCTGGATGAAACGCCCGGCGCGCAGGGCCGGTGAGTTGTAGCCGGTGGCCCAGTCCTTGGCCGAATACTCAAGGTTGACGTCGAACTGGCCAGCCTTGAAGGCCTCCAGGGCGACGGCCATGTCACGGAAGTACTCGATGCGGATCTGATCGAAGTTGTACAGGCCGCGAGAAACCGGCAGGTCCTTGGCCCACCAGTCCTTGACGCGCTCGAAGCGGATCGAGCTGTTCGGCGAGAAGTCGGCGATCCGGTAAGGGCCGCTACCCAATGGCGGCTCCAGGCTGCCGCGGGAGAAATCACGGCCTTGCCACCAGTGCTTGGGCAGTACCTGCAGCTGGCCGAGAATCAGTGGCAGTTCGCGGTTGCCGGCGTGCTTGAAGTTGAAACGCACGGTGCGCTCGTTCTCGGCTACCACCTCGGCGACGTCGGCATAGTAGTGCCGGTACATGGGGTCGCCGTGTTCGAGCAGGGTGTTGAAGGTGAATATCACGTCCTCGGCGGTCACCGGGTGGCCGTCGTGAAAGCGTGCCTTGGGGTTGAGAAAGAAGCGCGCATAACTGTCGTCGGCAGCTTTCTCGACCTTCTCGGCGAGCAGTCCGTATTCGGTGAAGGGCTCATCGGGCGAGTGGTAGGTGAGGGTGTCGTAGATAAGCCCGATGCGGTCGGCCGCGTTACCCTTGGGAATGAACGGGTTGAAGCTATCGAAGCCGTTGAGGCCCGGCAGACGCAGCACGCCGCCCTTGGGCGCATCCGGGTTGACGTAATCGAAATGCTTGAAGTTAGCCGGGTATTTCGGCGCCTCGCCGTACAGCGTCAGGGCGTGTTGCGGTGCGGCCTGGGCCAGGCTGGCGAGGCCAAGCAGCAGCAGGGCGCTGCCGTGCATCAGAAATGAACGCAAAGGATGCGTCATTGTGTGGTCTCCGTGGGTTTCAGCCACCAGGTGCGCAGCCCCAGCGTGTAGGGCGGCGTGGCGACGAAGGCAAAGCGGTTGCGGTACGCCAGGCGGTGATAGTCGATGTACCAGTTGGGAATGGTGTAGTACTGCCAGAGCATCACGCGGTCCAGGGCGCGGGTCGCGGCCACCTGTTCGTCGCGGCTGCGGGCCGACAGCAGTTTTTCGAGCAGGGCATCGACGACCGGGTCGTGGATGCCGGCGTAGTTCTTGCCGCCCTTCACGTTGGCCTGGCTGGAGTGGAAGTACAGCGATTGCTCCAGGCCCGGGCTGAGGGTTTGCGGCAGGGTGAGCAGGATCATGTCGAAGTCGAACTGATCAAGGCGTTGCTTGTACTGGGCGCGATCCACGGTTCTCAGGTTGGCCTGAATGCCGATGCTGGCGAGGTTCTCGGTAAATGGCTGAAGAATGCGCTCCAGATTCGGGTTGACCAGCAGGATCTCGAACTGCAATGGCTGGCCCTTGGCACTCATCAGCCGCTGGCCGGAGGGCTTCCAGCCGGCTTCGGCGAGTAGACCAAGGGCGCGGCGCATGGTTTCCCGGGGGATGCCCCGCCCATCGGTGACGGGCATCTTGAACGGCTCGGTAAATAGCTTGGCCGGCAGTTGCCCGCGAAACGGCGACAACAGCAACCATTCGGCGCCCTCCGGCTTGCCCTTGGCGGAAAACTCGCTGTTGGGGTAGTAGCTGGCGGCGCGGGTGTAGGAGCTGTTGAACAGGGTGCGGTTGGTCCACTCGAAGTCGAACATCAGACCCAGGGCTTCACGCACTCGCGCGTCCTCGAAGGTGGTGCGGCGCGTATTCATGAACAGCGCCTGGGTCTGGGTGGGAATCTGATGGGGGATTTCCGCGCGGATCACGTCACCGCGGGTCACCGCCGGAAAGCGGTAGTTGTTGGCCCAGTTCTTCGCCTGCTGCTCGATGTAGAAGTCGAATTCGCCGGCCTTGAAGGCTTCGAAGGCGACATGGCTGTCGCGGTAGAAATCCACTTCGACGCGGTCGAAGTTGTATTTGCCGCGGTTGACCGGCAAGGAGGCGCCCCACCAGTCCTTGACCCGCTCGAAGGTCAGGCTGCGCCCCGGATTGACACGCGTGATGCGGTACGGGCCGCTGCCCAGTGGCGGTTCGAAGGTGGTGGCCTTGAAGTCGCGGTTCTTCCAGTAGTGCTGGGGCAACACAGGCAGTTCGCCGAGGCGCAGGATCAATAGCGGATTGTTGGCACGCTTGAGCACGAAGCGCACGCGGTGGCGATTAAGAATATCGACCCGTTTTACTTCCTGCAGGCTGGTGCGGTACTGCGGGTGGCCTTCCTTGAGCAGCAGTCGGTAGGAGAACGCCACGTCATAGGCGGTGATCGGCTTGCCATCATGAAAGCGCGCCTCGGGTCGCAGGTTGAAGACCACCCAGCTGCGGTCTTCGCTGTATTCCACGGAGCTGGCGATCAGCCCGTAGCTGGAGGCCGGCTCGTCACCGGAGGGATCGTATTGCCCGGTGCCGGCCATCAACGGCTCGTTCAGCTCGGTCACGCCATATTGCAGAAAGTTGGCGGTAGCGACCGGGCTGGTGCCCTTGAGCGTATAGGGGTTGAGCGTGTCGAAACTACCGGCGGCCATGATGCGCAGGGTGCCGCCTTTGGGAGCTTCCGGGTTGACCCAGTCGAAATGGGTGAAGCTAGCGGGATACTTGAGCGCGCCGAATTGCGCATAGCCGTGGCTTTCGCTGAGCGTTGCCCAGGCCGGAAAGCTGGTGGCCAGGCCAAAAAACAGCGAGAGGAGGGGGCGTCTCAAGAGCAGTATCCGATCCGGGGCAGCAAGGTTTCCGTACAGTAACAGCTTGTCTGTACAGGAAAAAGAGCGGCCCCAGCGGTGAACTGCAAGTGTGTTGCAATGCGCGTCAGTTGGCCAGGCGCAGGGTCAGTACCTGGCCCGGTTTCAGGGCCTTGCCGGTGCGGGGATTCCAGCTTTGCAGCTTCTGCATCTGCACGTTGAAACGCTTGGCGATCATGTGCAGGGAGTCGCCCTTGCGTACCTTGTAATAGGTGACGTCGGCGACGGCTTTCGCGCTGGAGCTGTTGCCACCCTGCAGCTTGATGGTCTGGCCGACGCGTAGCGAGTTGCCCTTCAGGGCATTCCAGCGCTGGATGTCGTTGACCGAGACGTTATGCGCCTTGGCGATCTGCCAGAGGTTGTCGCCATTGCGAATGGTGTAACTGCGCGAGGCAACGGCAGTATTGACGGCGCGCTGCGGCGCCTCATCGGGCACCGCTTGCAAGCTGGTCGGCAAGCTCAGGTGCTGACCCACGGCCAGGGTATTGCCAGTGAGCTGGTTGAGCTCCTTGATGGTGGCCACGCTGAGTTCGTAACGATTGGCAATACCGTGCAAATTGTCACCGGCACGCACCACGTATTCCTGCAGACCACGGTCTTCGGGCTTGAGCGTCGACAGGTTGGCGGTCAGCAGTTCGACTTTCTGGGTCGGTACCAGCAGATGCTGGGGGCCGTCCACGGTCACGCGCTTCTTGAAGGCCGGGTTGAGCAGGTACAGCTCGTCTTCATCGACTTCGGCCAGGGCGGCGACGCGGGCCAGGTCCATGCGCTGCTTGAGCTCCACTTCCTCGAAGTAGGGCTCGTTGGCGATCGGCGCGAGGCTCACGCCATAGGCGTCTGGCGCCATGATCACCTGGGACAGGGCCAGCAGCTTGGGCACGTAGTTCTGGGTTTCCTGGGGCAGCGACAGGTTCCAGTAGTCGGTCGGCAAACCGAGCTTCTGGTTGCGCTCGATGGCGCGGCTGACCCGGCCTTCGCCGGCGTTGTAGGCCGCCAGGGCCAGCAGCCAGTCGCCATTGAACATCTCGTGCAGGCGCGCCAAGTAATCCATGGCTGCCTGGGTAGAGGCCGTCACGTCGCGTCGGCCGTCGTACCAGCGGGTCTGGCGCAGATTGAAGTTGCGCCCCGTGGAGGGAATGAACTGCCATAGCCCGACGGCATCGGCCGGCGAATAGGCGAAGGGGTTGTAGGCGCTCTCGATCATTGGCAGGAGCGCCAGCTCCATCGGCATGTTGCGCTCTTCGAGACGCTCGACGATGTAATGAATGTAGGGGTTGCTGCGTTCCCCAGCCTTCTCGACGAACGATGGGTTGCTGGAGAACCACAGGCGCTGCTGCTCGATACGCGGGTTGACGCCAATGGCGTCCTGCAATTTGTAGCCGCCGCGCACGCGCTCCCAGATGTCCTTGGGTTGCTCGGCCTTGGTCGTGCCGTTGATCCATAGCGGCTGATGCGGCGTTCTGCCGCTCAGATCCACCGCTGGCCCATTCTCCACCTGCTGTTGATCGAGGCTCTGGCAGCCGCTGAGCACAGCACAAACAGCCAGGGCGAGCGCTGGATAGCGCAAAGCCAATGCCTTTGAATTCAAGGAGTTAGGTCGAGAGGAGGGCATTGATTGTGGGGGGGGTCCTGGATCGAAAGTCGGGCGATTCTAGAAACCGATCCAGGAGTGGTCAAGTTTTGACCAGGATTTTGCGGGACAGTCGGCGCTTCAGAAGCGGTCTTTCCAGGCGCGTAGTGCGGCAAACACCTCGCTTTCGCTGGCCAGGGGGCGACCTTCGCGGCTGGCGATCATTTCTTTAACCGATGTTTCCGCAGCGCGCAGAAATGGGTTGGTCGCGCGCTCGAGCCTGAGGGTGGATGGCAGGCTGATCTGCCCGTGCTGACGCCACGCTTCGACCTGGGCGAAACGCTCGGCGATATCCGTATTCGCCGGCTCGACGGCCTTGGCGAAGCGCAGGTTGCTCAGGGTGTATTCATGGGCGCAATAGATCAGTGTGTCGTCCGGCAGAGCGGCCAGGCGCTGCAGCGACTGGTGCATCTGCACCGGCGTGCCCTCGAACAGGCGGCCACAGCCTGCGGCGAACAGGGTGTCGCCACAGAACAGCCAGTGATGATCGGGCTGATAGAAGGCGATATGGCCCAGGGTATGGCCAGGCACTTCGATGACCTGCAGGGGCAGACCCAGCACGTCTATATGGTCGCCATCGGCCAGTGCCTGGTCGCGGCCCGGAATGTTTTCGTTGGCCGGCCCAAAGACCCGAGCGCCGGTGTCGCGTCGCAGCTGCTCGACGCCACCAACGTGATCGTTATGGTGATGGGTGATCAGGATGTCGCTCAGCGTCCAGTCGCCATGCTCACGCAGCCAGGCTTGCACTGGGGCGGCGTCGCCAGGGTCGACCACTGCGACACGTTTTTGCTGCTCATCCTGCAGCAGCCAGATGTAGTTGTCGGAGAATGCGCTGAGGGCTTCGATCTTGATCATCAGGTGGTCGCCAAGCCGGGAACAAAGATGCATCTTAGGGGCTATTGACGCTTCAACGCGAGCCGTGTTCCCTCTGCGTGCAACGTCAGTGGACTCAGGGTGTCATTGGTAGAGATGGCCCAGCAGGTACTTTCATGAACGAGCATCCGATGAGCACGCGAACATGACCGACAATCCCTTCGCCCAGGCCGATGCCGACTGGTTGCAACTGATCGGTGCGGCCCGGCAATGGTTCGACGGCCCGCTGGGCCGCTTGCTGCTCGAGCAGGAGCAGCGTTTGCTCGACGAGGAACTGGCGCGTTTCTTTGGCGGCTATCTGGTGCATTACGGCCCCTGTGCGGACACGTCGCTGGAAACCCAGCAAATCCAGCGCAGCGTGCGCCTCGGGGCGCCATTCGCCGGTACGGAGATCGTCTGCGAGGAGCAATCCTGGCCGCTGGTCGAGCACGCCGCCGATGTGGTGGTACTGCAGCACGGTCTGGATTTCTGTCAGTCGCCCCACGGTTTGTTGCGCGAAGCCGCGCGCAGCGTGCGGCCGGGTGGTCACCTGCTGATCGTTGGCATCAACCCGATGAGCGCCTGGGGCGTACGCCATCTGTTCGCTCACGACGTGTTGCACGAAGCCCGCTGCATCGCGCCGCGGCGCCTGGGTGACTGGCTCAACCTGCTGGGCTTCGCGCTGGAGAAACGCCGCTTCGGATGTTATCGTCCGCCGTTTGCTTCGGCGGCCTGGCAGGCCCGGTTGGCTCCCCTGGAGCGCTGGGGTGGCGCCTGGCAATCGCCGGGCGGCGGGTTCTACGTACTGGTGGCGCGCAAGCTGGTGGTCGGCCTGCGCCCGTTGCGCCAGTCCCGCCGTGAGCCCATGGGCAAACTGGTGCCCATGCCGGTGGCCAAGATCAGCCGTCGCGACCGCGACGGCGCCTGATCCGGCCACGCAGATCGAAATCAGACCCTAGATAAAGGCGGCGCATGTCCGATCAAGTTGAGCTGTACACCGATGGTGCCTGCAAGGGCAATCCGGGCGTCGGTGGCTGGGGAGCATTGCTGGTGTTCCAGGGCGTGGAGAAGGAGTTGTGGGGCGGCGAGGCCGTGACCACCAACAACCGTATGGAACTGATGGGCGCGATTCGCGGCCTGGCGGAGCTGAAACGCCCGTGCAATGTGCGCCTGGTCACTGACTCGCAATATGTGATGAAAGGCATCAACGAATGGATGCCCAACTGGAAGAAACGCGGCTGGAAAACTGCCTCGAAGGAGCCGGTGAAGAATGCCGACCTGTGGCAGCAGCTGGATGAGCAGGTCAACCGCCACAATGTGACCTGGGAATGGGTGCGCGGCCATATCGGCCACCCCGGCAACGAGCGGGCCGATCAGCTGGCCAACCGTGGCGTCGAAGATATCAGGAGCATGAAGCGTGCGTAGAGTCGTACTGGATACTGAAACCACCGGTATGCCGGTAAACGATGGCCACCGGGTCATCGAGATCGGTTGTGTGGAGGTCGAGGGGCGGCGCCTGACCGGGCGGCATTTCCACATCTACCTGCAGCCGGACCGTGAGATCGATGAAGGCGCCATCGCGGTGCACGGCATCACCAACGAGGATCTCAAGGACAAGCCGCGTTTCAAGGATATCGCCGACGAATTCTACGAGTTCATCAAGGGCGCGCAGCTGATCATCCACAACGCGCCGTTCGACATCGGCTTTCTGAACAACGAATTTGCCCTGATCGGCCAGCACGAGCGTTCGGACATCGCGGCCTATTGCGACGTACTCGACACCCTGCAGATGGCGCGCGAGCGTCACCCGGGCCAGCGCAACAGCCTCGATGCCCTGTGCAAGCGCTACGGTGTCGACAACTCCGGCCGTGAGTTGCACGGCGCCTTGCTCGACTCGGAGATTCTCGCCGACGTCTACCTGGCGATGACCGGTGGGCAGACCAATCTGTCGCTGGCTGGTGAAGGCGCCGACGGTGATGGCAGTGGCCGCCAGCAAGCCACGCCGATTCGCCGGCTGCCCGCCGATCGCCCGCGTGGCGCGGTGATCACTGCGAGCGCCGACGAGCTGGCTGCCCATGCCGCGCGCCTGGCAGTCATCGAAAAGGCCGCCGGTGCGCCCGCGCTGTGGGCGCAGATGGAAGCGGCCGAGCAGGGCACATCCGCCTCCTGATCGGTCAATTGCGACCTTTTCGTACAGCGCTCTGCGCGAGGGGTTCCGTCCTCTGCGGCGAGTCTCTACCCTGAGGACATAGCGGGTTCATCCCGCATGACCTTAGGTGTAACCGATGTACAAAGACCTCAAGTTCCCGGTACTCATCGTTCATCGCGATATCAAGGCCGATACCGTGGCCGGCGAGCGGGTGCGGGCGATTGCCGCCGAGTTGGAGCAGGACGGCTTCACCATTCTGTCCACCGCCAGCTCCGCGGAAGGCCATATCGTCGCCTCGACCCACCACGGGCTGGCCTGCATTCTGGTCGCCGCCGAGGGCGCCGGTGAAAACCGCCACCTGCTGCAGGACATGGTCGAGCTGATCCGCATTGCCCGACGCCGCGCGCCGCAATTGCCGATCTTCGCCTTGGGTGAGCAGGTCACCATCGAGAACGCCCCGGCCGAGGCCATGGCCGACCTCAATCAGCTGCGCGGCATTCTCTACCTGTTCGAAGATACCGTGCCGTTCCTGGCCCGCCAGGTGGCCCGCGCCGCGCGCAATTATCTCGATGGCCTGCTGCCGCCGTTCTTCAAGGCGCTGGTGCAGCACACCGCGCAATCCAACTACTCCTGGCACACGCCGGGGCATGGTGGTGGCGTGGCCTATCGCAAGAGCCCGGTCGGGCAGGCGTTCCATCAGTTCTTCGGCGAGAACACGCTGCGCTCCGATCTGTCGGTCTCGGTCCCGGAGCTCGGCTCGCTGCTCGACCACACCGGCCCCCTGGCCGCCGCCGAGGAGCGCGCCGCGCGCAATTTCGGCGCCGACCATACCTATTTCGTGATCAACGGCACCTCGACTGCCAACAAGATCGTCTGGCATTCCATGGTCGGCCGTGACGACCTGGTGCTGGTCGACCGCAACTGCCACAAGTCGATCCTCCACGCCATCATCATGACCGGCGCGATTCCCCTGTACCTATCGCCGGAGCGTAACGAACTGGGCATCATCGGCCCGATTCCGCTGAGCGAATTCACCCGCGAGTCGATCCAGGCCAAGATCGACGCCAGCCCGCTGGCCCGCGGTCGCGAGCCCAAGGTCAAGCTGGCGGTGGTGACCAACTCCACCTACGACGGCCTTTGCTACAACGCCGAGCTGATCAAGCGCACCCTGGGTGATTCGGTCGAGGTGCTGCACTTCGACGAAGCCTGGTACGCCTACGCCGCGTTCCACGAGTTCTACGCCGGCCGCTACGGCATGGGCACCAGCCGCGAGGCCGGCGGCCCGATGGTATTCACCACCCATTCGACCCACAAGCTGCTGGCGGCCTTTAGCCAGGCCTCGATGATCCACGTGCAGGATGGTGCGCTATGCCAGCTCGACCGCGACCGCTTCAACGAAGCCTTCATGATGCACATCTCCACCTCGCCGCAGTACGGCATCATCGCCTCGCTGGACGTAGCCTCGGCGATGATGGAAGGCCCGGCCGGGCGCTCGCTGATCCAGGAAACCTTCGACGAAGCGCTGAGCTTCCGCCGTGCCCTGGCCAATTTGGGGCAGAGCCTGAGCAGCGAGGACTGGTGGTTCAGCATCTGGCAACCGCCGCAGACCGAGGGCGCCGACGATGTGGCGACGCCAGACTGGCTGCTGCAGCCGGAGGCCGACTGGCACGGTTTCGGTGACGTCGCCGAAGACTACGTGCTGCTCGACCCGATCAAGGTGACCCTGGTGATGCCCGGCCTTACCGCCGGAGGCCGTCTCGACGAGCGCGGCATTCCCGCTGCGGTGGTCAGCAAGTTTCTCTGGGAGCGCGGCCTGGTGGTCGAGAAGACTGGCCTGTATTCGTTCCTGGTGCTGTTCTCCATGGGCATCACCAAGGGCAAGTGGAGCACGCTGCTTACCGAGCTTCTGGAATTCAAGCGCAGCTACGACGCCAACCTGCCTTTGACTTCGGTGCTGCCTTCGGTAGCCCGCGAAGGCGCGCTGCGTTACCAGTGCATGGGCTTGCGCGACCTGTGCGATGCGCTGCACGACTGCTACCGCGAAAACGCCACCGCCAAATCGCTCAAACGCATGTACACGGTGCTGCCGGAAATCGCTCTGAAACCGGCTGATGCCTACAACCAGCTGGTGCGCGGCGAGGTGGAGGAGGTGCTGGTCGACGACGTCGAAGGGCGCATCGCTGCGGTGATGCTGGTGCCCTATCCGCCGGGCATCCCGCTGATCATGCCGGGTGAGCGCTTCACCTCGGCCACCCGCTCGATCATCGATTACCTGCGTTTCGCCCAGGCCTTCGAACAACGCTTCCCGGGTTTCGATGCCGATGTGCATGGCCTGCAGCGCCACGAGGGCGAGCATGGCAGTTACTACACCGTCGACTGCATCATCGAGAAGTAGGGCGCCCATTGGCGTGACGTGCACTGCGTCACGCCGACCATGATCGACTTTCCGGCGCCGCTTGCTATAGTGGCGCGATTGCTTTGCGGCGTGTGTCGCAGGCTATTCGGCCTGCTTCAAAAAGGATGACTTTCATGGGGCAATACCAAGCTTTTCGTGTCGAACTGCAGGAAAAGATCGCCCATGTGGTGATTGACCGCCCGGACAAGATCAACGCGATGAACGCCGCCTTCTGGACGGAGATCATCGATATCTTCCGTTGGGCCGATGAAACCGATGAAGTTCGCGTGGTGGTGCTGTCTGGCGCCGGCAAGCATTTCTCCTCCGGCATCGACCTCAACCTGCTGGCCCAGGTCAGCAGCCAGCTCGGCAAGGACGTGGGTCGCAATGCCCTGACCCTGCGCCGCAAGATTCTCGAACTGCAGGCCTCGTTCAATGCCGTCGACCAGTGCAGCAAGCCTGTGCTGGCCGCCATTCAAGGTTATTGCCTGGGCGGCGCCATCGATCTGGTCAGCGCCTGCGACATGCGCTATTGCAGCTTGGACGTGCAGTTCGCCATCAAGGAAATCGACATTGGCATGGCTGCCGACGTCGGCACCCTACAGCGACTGCCGCGCCTGATCGGCGACGGCATGCTGCGCGAGCTGGCCTACACCGGCCGCACCATCGAGGCTGCCGAGGCGCGGGAAATCGGTCTAGTTAACCGCGTATTCGAGACCCACGACACATTGCTGAGTGGCGTGATGGACATTGCCCGAAGCATCGCCGCAAAATCGCCGGTTGCCGTGCGCGGCACCAAGGCGATGATCGGCTACATGCGCGATCACCGGGTCGACGATGGCCTCGACTACGTCGCTACCTGGAACGCTGCCATGCTGCAATCGGCCGATCTGCGTGTCGCGATGATGGCCCATACGAGCAAGCAAAATCCCGAGTTCGCTGATTGAGCGCGGTTTCATCACCTGTGCGGGAGGCACATTAGCGAATGGTTTCTGGAGCATCGTCACTGGGCCTGGTTCGCGACGAACTGTTTGCCACGATCGAAGAGGCCGAAGCGAGTCTCGAGCAGTTCATTGTCGAGCGCAACAATGGCACCCTGCTGCAGCAGGCAGTCGACAACCTGCAGCAGGTGCGTGGCACGCTCAACCTGATCGAGCTGACCGGTGCGGAATTGCTCGCCCAGGAAGTGCTCGACCAAGCCACCGATATTCCGGCCGGCATCGGCAGCGAGCGCGACGCCCAGCTGGCGGCGCTCAGCAATGCGTTGCACGTGCTGCGTCGCTACCTCGAAGGCCTCGACGCCCATCGCCAGGAAATGCCCGAGCTTCTTCTGCCGGCGATCAATGATTTGCGTCAGGCCTGCAAACAGCCGCCGCTGCCGGAAAGCTTCTTCTTCAGTGTGCGGCTCGACCAGGCTCGCCCGCGCATGGTGCCGCCGGCACTGGACGCCGCCGCCAAGGAAAGCGAAGGCCGCCGCTTGCGGCAGATGTATCAGGTCGGCCTGTTGGGTTACATCCGCGAGCAGAATCCGGCAGGCAGCATGAAGCTGATGGGCCGTGCCATGAGCCGCCTCGACGGCCTGTTCGCCAACGAGCCGCGCGGGCGCCTGTGCTGGCTCGGCGCAGCCGCTCTGGAAGCACTGAACGATGGCCAACTGCTGCCGCGCAAGTCGCGCAAGCAACTGTTCTCGCGCATCGACCGCGAACTGCGGCAGATGCTGGTCAACGGCTCCTACGAGCCGCCGCGTAGCCTGCTCAAGGAGTTGCTGTATCTGGTGGCGCTATCCGCCGGCCGCGGACCACTGGCGGGCGAGGTGCGCGAGTTATTCGGGATCACCGCGCTGCCGTTCACCGATCACCTGCTCGAAGAGGAATACCAGCGCCTCTCCGGCCCTGGCAAGGCGGTGATGCGTTCGCTGAGTTCGGCGATTCGCGAAGAGCTGGCCAGCGTCAAGGACCTGCTCGACCTAAGTGAGCGCGGCACCCTGCAAGCCGATGGCCTAACCAGCCTGCATGCGCTGCTCGGCAAGCTCAGCAAGACCCTGGCCATGGTCGGCCTGAGCTCGGCCGGCAACTCTCTTGCTAACCAGTTGCCGACGGTCAGCGCCTGGTGCGAAGGCGCGCCGGTCGAGCCAGATCAACTTATCGCCCTGGCCGACGCCGTGCTGTATGTCGAAGGCATGGTGGCGACCTTGGAGCGCGGTGAGCGCATTACCGCGCCGCGTGCCGAGCCTGAAGTGTGTACCTTCGCCCAGCATCAGCTGTTCGAGGCGCGCATCGTGGTGCTCGACGAAGCTCGCGCCGGTCTGGCGCTGGCCAAGCGGGCGATCACGGCCTATCTGGAATCGGCTGGCGATCGTATGCACCTGTCCAACGTGCCGTTCAGCCTGCAGGCCGTGCGTGGCGGCCTGTGGTTCCTAGGTCAGGAGCGCGCGGCGAACCTGGTGGGTGCCTGCGCAGACTATATCCAGGCGCAGATGCTCGACACCGACCAGATGCCTGCTGAAGCTCGTCTCGAAGTGCTCGCCGATGCCCTGAGCAGTCTGGAATATTACCTGGAAGCCGATGCCGGCCTGGCCCAGCCCAGCGTGCTGGATCTGGCTGAAGAAAGCGTTCGCGCCCTGGGCCAAGAGGTGGCCGCCTGATGGCCGCGCATTGGCAACCCGGGCTTCTTGATAGTGATCAGCCTGGCGGGCTGATACTGGCCCATCACCGTCAGCATTTTCTCGGCGACACCAATGGCCTGCTGTTTCCCCGCGAGTGGTTGAAGCAGCAGGAACTGCCGGTGATCGCCGAGCATGGCCTGGGGCACTTTCGTGGCGAGCCGGTCTATCTGCTCGAGCTGCAGGGCAAGGCCGAACTGTCGGGCTGCCATTGGCAGTCGTTGCGCCAAGAGATGCTCGAAGGTGATGCCGAGCTGTTCCAGATGCTCGGTTTTGCCGCGCAGATCGGCACCTGGGCCAGTGACAACCGCTTCTGCGGCAGTTGCGCCACGCCGATGCTGCAGGTCGTCGGCGAGCGCGCCATGCAGTGCCCAGCATGCAGCTTGCGCCATTATCCGCGGCTGTCGCCGAGCATGATCGTGCTGGTCACCCGCGGTGATGAGGTACTGCTGGCCCGCTCGCCGCGTTTCGTCAGCGGCGTGTACAGTACCCTGGCCGGTTTCGTCGAGGCTGGTGAGTCCGTAGAGCAGTGCGTCGCCCGCGAGGTACGTGAAGAGGTGGGCGTCGAGGTTTGCAATATCCGCTACCAGGGCAGCCAGAACTGGCCGTTCCCGCATTCGCTGATGTTGGGCTTTCATGCCGATTACGCCGGCGGTGAGATCGTCATGCAGGAAGAGGAGATCGAGGACGCCCGCTGGTTCTCTATCCATGCGCTGCCACCGTTGCCGGCCTCGCGCTCGATCGCCCGTTACCTGATCGATTCGTACGTGGCCAGCCGTCTGGCAGGCCCTTGAAAAACTACCTACGTTGCCATTGCTGCGTTAAAAACAGCCTCGCGTGCGAGCCCAGTCAAAATGCTCATTTACAGCACGTAAACTGCGCTCTTGACTCACTTCGTTCGCCCTGCGGGCCAGCCTTCGGCTGTTACTCCGCTGCGCTACGTTTAGGCTGTTTTTTGTGGGGGCGCCCAGGCCTTGCACTGACTTCCTCGCCTACGTTTTTCAAAGGCCTGTTAGGCGGCGCTGAACCAGTGCTGCCAGACTAGCCGCGTCGTCAGTCCCAACACCACCAGAATGAAGACCGGGCGGATGAACTTCGAGCCGCCGCCAATCGCCGTGCGCGCGCCGAGAAAGGCGCCAGCCATCAGTGAAAAGCCCATGCACAGGCCCAGCACCCAGGCCACTTGCCCGGCGGCGATGAATACCGCCAGGGCACAGGCGTTGCTGATGAAGTTCATCGAGCGCGCCACACCGCTGGCACGCACCAAGTCCAGTGGGTACATGAGCAGCGTGCTGACCGTCCAGAAGGCGCCGGTTCCCGGGCCAGCCACACCATCGTAGAAACCCAGGCCAATGCCTTGCGGCCATTGCCGGCGGCTAGCGATGGGCAGGTCGGCGTCCAGCGGGGCGTCTGGCGTCTTGCCGAACAGCAGGTAGAGACCGCAGGCGAACACCACCACCGGTAGCATCTTGTTGATCCATTCGGCCGGCATCCAGTGCACCAGTACCGCGCCGCCAATGGCGCCGATGGAGGTGGCGACCATCGCATTCTTCCACTTGCCCGGGCTGAACAGCTTGCGACGGTAGAAGGTGTAGCTGGCGGTCGCCGAACCGAAGGTCGCGCACAGCTTGCTGGTGCCCAGTACCAGATGAGGCGGCAGGCCGGTAGTGAGCAGGGCAGGGATGGTCAGCAGACCACCGCCGCCGGCGATGGCGTCGATGAAACCGGCGATAAACGCGACCAGGGCGAGCAACAGCAGCGTCGTGGGATCGACGGCCATCTCAAAGGGAAGGGACATAAAAGGCGACCTGTATCCAATTGTGTGGCAACGGCGCTATTCGCAGGCGAATGCGCTGCGCATAATGCCGACATTTTCACTGACAAGGAATCGATTCGATGCAGTACGACGCGCTCGCCTGGGCAACGGCTCTGCTGGCATTGCTGGTGTTGTTCATCGCCCTGCGCATTCTGTTCGGCGGGCGCTGGTTTCTCGCCTGGCTGCGCGGCACCAGCGGCCTGATATTTCTCGCTGCTTCGGCGCTGGTGGGCCTGGTGGCCTACGACCTGAGCCGCTACGAGCCGTTGCCCGCCAACAAGCCACTGCTGGCCCTGAGCTTCCACCGTACGGCCAACGTCTATCAGGTGGATATTCTCGAGAATGGCGTGCAGCGCAGCGTCAATCTGGAGGGCGATCTCTGGCAACTGGATGTACGTTTGCTGCAGTGGAAGGGCCTGGCCGCGCTGATCGGCCTGGAGCCTGGCTACCGGCTGGAGAAGATCAACAGCCGCTTCCTGTCCATCGAGCAGCAGAGCCAGGCGCGTTACACACAGGCCGAGCTGACCAGCAGCTTGTACGGCGTAGACCTGTGGCGCTGGCTGCGCCTGGGCCAGCACGATCTGTTCATGTTCGATGCCCAGGCGCGCCGCGTGACCTACCTGCCGATGGCCGACCAGGCGGTGTTCAACGTCAGCCTGACACCAACTGGCCTGTTGGCCGAGCCGATGAACGAGGCGGCTCATCAGGCGCTCAAGGATTGGCAGTGAGTTGCTGCAACTCGTATGTGGCCCACGTGGAATAACTGGAACGTGCGGGATGCGGGAGCGGACGTCGAGCATAGCTTTTGTAGGAGAGGCTTTAGCCTCGAGCTCTTTGTTTGCCGTAATAAAAAGCTCGCGGCTAAAGCCGCTCCTACGAAATCGCTGTTGATTATCTGTGGGAGCGGGCCATGCCCGCGAAAAAATCACGAGCATGGCCCGTTCCCACAGGTAAAGCAGTTATGTCCGCTTGTCTATACCTAGCAATTCGAGTCGCGAACAGGTTTCAGGACAGGAACCCGCCATCGACATTCAACGCCACGCCCGTGGTGTAGCTCGACGCCTCGCTGGCCAGGTACAGCACCGCGCCGGCCATCTCGCTCGGATCGGCGACGCGCTTGAGCGGAATGCGCTGCAGGGCGAAGTTGAGGATCGCCTCGTTCTTGGTCAGCGCTGACGCGAAGCGCGTGTCGGTCAGCCCCGGTAGCAGGGCATTGCAGCGGATGCCGAACTGCGCGCATTCCTTGGCGAACACCTTGGTCATGCTGATTACCGCTGCCTTGGTCACCGAATAGATGCCCTGGAATTCACCCGGTGACACGCCGTTGATCGACGCCACGTTGATGATGCTGCCGCCGCCGTTCTCCTTCATCAGCTTGCCGCCTTCGATGGACATGAAGTAATAGCCGCGGATGTTCACATCGACAGTCTTCTGGAACGCGCCCAGGTCGGTATCCAGCACGTTACAGAACTGCGGGTTGGTCGCCGCGTTGTTGACCAGGATGTCGAGTCGCCCGTAGCGCTGGCGAATCTCGGCGAACACCGCCTGAATCTGCTCCATCTCGCCGATATGGCAGGCCATCGCCACGGCCTTGCCGCCCTTGGCGACGATGGCATCGGCGACGGTCTGGCAATCGTCGAGCTTGCGGCTGGCGACGATCACTTCGGCGCCCTGTTGGGCGAGCAGGTGGGCGATGGCTTCACCGATGCCGCGGCTGGCACCGGACACGAAGGCGATCTTGCCGTCGACGTCGAATAACTGGGTCTTGGACATGGCGTGGGTCTCAGTAAGGAAGGGCGTCAGAGCGATGAACGGGCGATGACCCCGAGGGCCATCTGTTCGAGCAAGGCGTTCATCTGCACGAAGGAGGCGAAGCGCTTGTCGGCGGTTTGCCCGTGGTAGTAGCGGTAGTAGATCTGCTGGACGATGCCGGCCAGGCGGAACAGGCCGTAGATGTAATAGAAATCGAAGCAGTCGATGCGGATGCCCGCGCGCTCGGCGTAGTAATCCACGAAGGCCTGGCGGGTCAGCATGCCGGGCGCGTTGCTCGGCTGGCGACGCATCAGTTGCACCGGGGCGGGGTCGTCCGCTTCGATCCAGTAGGCCAGGGTGTTGCCCAGGTCCATCAGCGGGTCGCCCAGGGTGGTCAGCTCCCAGTCGAGCACGCCGATGATGCGCAGTGGGTCGTTGGCATCGAGGATCACGTTGTCGAAGCGGTAGTCGTTGTGCACGATGGCCGGCCGCGGGTGGTCGGCCGGCATCTTCTCTTGCAGCCAGCTGCGGACCGCCTGCCAGCCGGGCGCATCGGGGGTGCGCGCGTTGTCGTAGCGCTCGCTCCAGCCGCTGATCTGCCGCGCCACGTACCCATCGGGCTTGCCCAGGTCGGCCAGGCTACAGCGTTGATAATCGACCTGGTGCAGCTCGACCAGGCGGTCGATGAAGCTCTTGCACAGGGAGGTGGTCTGATCGGCCGTGAGCTGCAGCTCTGCCGGCAGGTCGGCGCGCAGGATGATGCCGTCCATACGCTGCATGACGTAGAACTCGGCGCCGATCACCGATTCGTCGGTGCAGTGCACGAACGCCTGCGGGCAGTACGGAAAAGCGTCTCTGAGTTGGTTGAGAATACGGAATTCACGGCCCATGTCGTGGGCTGACTTGGCCTTGCGGCCGAAAGGCGGGCGGCGCAGTACCAGTTCGCGGTCGGCGTAGCGCAACAGGTAGGTCAGGTTGGAAGCGCCCCCGGGGAACTGGCTGATCTGCGGTTCACCCTGCAGATCGCTCAGATGGGCCTTGAGGTAGGCGTCGATGGCGCGGGCATCGAGTTCTTCGCCCTGGCGGATGGCGCCGGGTCGGTCGGTGAGTGTCATCCCTATCCCTTCTCGTTGTCATTGGCGGTGATGATCGGGTCAATCTAATCAGCTGGGCGGCCGCTCACAAGCGTGGCGCAGGCTTATCTATGTAGCTGTTGGTGGCGAATCAAACCCGTTGATACGCCAAGCGGCAGGGCAAAGATTGCCGTGAGTTATTTCGAGGTTGGCTCTGCCGATAACCCTAGGGGTGGTCGCCAAAATAGCGGGCAAAAAAAACCGGAATCCTGGGATTCCGGTTTCGCGATTCGAGCCGATTGCCTGTACTCAGACCGAGAACAGTTCGCTCAGCTTGAGCGCCAGCATCATGTCGCCTTCGGCGCGCAGCTTGCCGGCCATGAAGGCCTGCATGCCGTCGGTTTCACCGGTGGTGATGCCTTTGAAGGTTTCCTTGTCCATGATCAGGGTGACATTGGCGTCCGGGTGCTCGCCATGGCCCACGTCGCAGGTGCCGTCCTTGACGATCAGGTAGTGGTTGTCGGCATCTTCGATGTTGAACTGGAAAACCAGGTCCAGGCCTTCGGCGGCGCTGGGGTTGAACTTGGCTTTCATGGTTTGGACGATGTCTGCGACGCTCATGGTGGTTTCCTTGTGGTTTCCGATTGTTCTGCGCCCTTGCGGGCACGTTGACCGTCGCTCAGCGATAGGTAATGAGCGATGGAGTGTTCAACAGCTGCAAATGGGCGTGGCTGTTGAAGGAAGCTAGGGTCACCCGCTCGCCCTGGAACTTCAGGCAGCTTAGCGAGGTGTTGATGATTTGCCAGTTCATGGCGAACGCGCTGGCGACCGGCATGCCGGTCAGCAGGTGGATCAAGGCGGTGATGGTGCCGCCGGAGGTGAACACGGCGATGCGCTCGCGGGGCTGGGCGCTATTCAGCAACCGTTGCAGGCCGCCATTCACCTGATCGAGAAATGCCTGCCAGCTTTGCAGCGCCGGCGCGTCGTAGTCGCCGCCGATCCAGGTGTCGAGCAGGCGCACGAACAAACGCTGGAACTCGGCGCGGTTGTGCGCGGCATTACGCATCACCTCCAGCGCCTGGGGCTCGTGGGGCAGCAGCGCCGGGAGCAGGGCGCGGATCACCCCTTCGGCATCGAATTCGTTGAAGGCTGCATCGGTTTGCAGCGCAGGCGCCTCGGCAAGCTGTTCGAGCACCAGTCGGCCAGTATCGGCCTGACGCTTCAGGCTGCCGCTGACTGCGCGATCGAGCTTGAGGCCAGTCTCGGCCAGATGGCGGCCGAGCAAGATCGACTGGCGCTCGCCGAGCGACGAGAGGACATCGTAATCCTCTGCACCGAATGAGGCCTGGCCATGTCGAATCAGGTAGATGCTGCCCACGTGCGCTGCAACCCGCGAACCTTGAATGTGAGGCGAGGGTAGGAGGGATGGGCGGAAGCTGTCAACGAAAATTCATACGTTTGTTTGAATCGCCCGCGGTAAGGCTGAAAAGCGTGCGCTGACTGGTGGCTGCCCGGCGGCGCCGGTATGCTGGCCGATGCAGGCTGCCGCGCGAGGCGGCTGATTGGATAAAGGGGAAGTGTGTGGAGTTTCTTGCTGATTACGCAGGGTTTCTGGCCAAGACGGTGACGCTGGTGGTGGCCATTCTGGTCGTGCTGGTGGCGGTAGCCGTTTTGCGCAGCCGCGGGCGTCGCAGTGGTGGGCAGTTGCAGGTCACCAAGCTCAATGATTTCTACAAGGCGCTGCGTCAGCGCCTGGAACAGTCGATTCTCGACAAGGATCAGCTCAAGGCGCTGGGCAAGGAAGAAGCCAAGGCCGCCAAGGCGGCGAAGAAGCAGGCGCCGCAGAAATCGCGGGTGTACGTCTTGGACTTTGACGGCGATATCAAGGCCTCGGCCACCGAGGGCCTGCGCCACGAGATCACTGCACTGTTGAGCCTCGCCACGCCCCAAGACGAAGTGGTGCTGCGCCTGGAAAGCGGCGGTGGCATGGTGCACAGCTATGGGCTAGCCTCGTCGCAACTGGCGCGCATTCGTCAGGCTGGCGTGCCGCTGACGGTGTGCATCGACAAGGTCGCCGCCAGCGGTGGCTACATGATGGCCTGCATCGGCGAGAAGATCATTTCCGCGCCGTTCGCCATCCTCGGCTCCATTGGCGTGGTCGCCCAGCTGCCCAACGTCAACCGCCTGCTGAAGAAGCACGACATCGACTTCGAAGTGCTGACCGCCGGTGAATACAAGCGCACCCTGACGGTATTCGGCGAGAACACCGAAAAGGGCCGGGAGAAGTTTCAGGAAGATCTGGAGACCACCCACGAGCTGTTCAAGAACTTCGTGGCGCGCTACCGCCCTCAGCTGGAAATCGACGAGATCGCCACTGGCGAAGTTTGGCTCGGCATGGCAGCGCTGGAGAAGCAGCTGGTCGACGAATTGAAGACCAGTGACGAATACCTGGCCGAGCGGGCTCGCGAAGCCGACCTTTATCAGCTGCACTATGTACAGAAGAAATCCCTGCAGGAGCGTGTCGGCCTGGCTGCCAGCGTTGCGCTGGATCGCTTTGCCCTGACCTGGCTGGGGCGTCTGACCCAGCAGCGTTTCTGGTAACCCGCACCCTCCGCTCTGGCGGATCAAGGAGGTCTGGATGACGAGTTTCAC
This sequence comes from Pseudomonas sp. CNPSo 3701, assembly GCF_028674975.1. Taxonomy (NCBI): domain Bacteria; kingdom Pseudomonadati; phylum Pseudomonadota; class Gammaproteobacteria; order Pseudomonadales; family Pseudomonadaceae; genus Pseudomonas; species Pseudomonas sp. CNPSo 3701. The sequence continues at coordinate 80,657 of NZ_JAQZSI010000002.1, forward strand.
TGCGCTGCAAGCGGCGCCCGACACCCACGGTCATTTCGCGATGCAGGTTGTGGATCGCGATGTGGCCGATCTGCCGGCCGGCGAGCTGCTGATTCGTGTTCGCTATTCCTCGCTGAACTTCAAGGATGCGCTGTCCGCCACCGGCCAGCGTGGCGTCAGCAAGCATTACCCGCATACGCCGGGCATCGATGCCGCTGGTGTGGTGGAGCATTCCAGCGCCGCCGAATTCACCGAAGGTGATGAGGTGATCGTCACCGGTTACGACCTGGGCATGAATACCGCCGGTGGGTTTGGTCAGTACATCCGAGTGCCTGCCAGCTGGGCGATCAAACGTCCTCAGGGTTTGTCACTGCGCGAGGCGATGATTCTCGGCACCGCCGGCCTGACCGCGGCACTGTGCGTCGACAAGCTGGAGCAGGCTGGCCTCGAGCCGCAGAACGGCCCGGTGCTGGTCACCGGCGCCACCGGCGGGGTGGGCAGTATCGCGGTGATGCTGCTGAACAGTCTCGGCTATCAGGTCAGTGCCGCCACGGGCAAGGCCCAGCAGGGCGATATGCTCAAGCGCCTGGGCGCCTCCCAGGTCGTGCCGCGGCTTGAGCTGCAGAGTGGCGCCGAGCGACCGCTGCTACGCGAGCAGTGGAATGGGGCGGTGGACACCGTGGGCGGCGACATTCTGTTCAACGTGCTCAAGGCCACCCGTTACGGTGGCAGCGTCGCCTGTTGCGGGCTGACAGCCGGTGTGGATTTCCAGGCCAGCGTGCTGCCCTTTATCTTGCGTGGCGTGAACCTGCTGGGCGTTGATTCGGTGGAGCTGCCGCTGGTGGTCAAGGCGTCGATGTGGGATCGGCTATCGCTGCAATGGAAGCTGCCAAATCTGGAAGCCCTGGCGACCGAAGTGGGGCTTAACGAGCTGCCGGCAGCCATCGAGCGCATCCTGCAGGGCGAGCAGGTCGGGCGGGTGCTGGTCAGGCTCGACTGAGGCTCGATAAACGCCCATAAAAAAACCCGCCTTTTGGCGGGTTTTTCATTCTTAGAGCCTGTTCACGATCTCGCGAGCTAGAGCCATACAAGGCAAAAACAGTCGATGTAAATGAGCATTCCGACTGGGCTGGCAATCCATCCTGTTTTTAACGCAGTAGGGCCGACGCGCAGCAGATCGTGAGCAGGCTCTTAGGCGCGGCGCCGGAACAGCGGCTGAGGCTGGTCCGCTGAGGCCTGATAGACCTCGGAGAACTCCTCGAAGGCTTTCAGGGCGTCTTCGGCGTCCTTGTCCTCGCGCAGGGCGAAGGCGTCGAAGCCGCAGCGCTTGAGCGCCCAAAGCTGGTCACGCAGTACGTCGCCGATGGCACGCAGCTCGCCCTTGAAGCCGTAGCGGGTGCGCAGCAGGTAGGCGGAGGACGAGTGACGGCCGTCGGTGAAGGCCGGGAAGTTCAGGGCGATGACCTGGAAGGCGTCCAGCGAGTCGACGATCGACTCGATCTCTTCCTCGGCGTCCAGCCACACACCTAGGCCGCCGTCGCGGGCCTTGAGAGCGTGGCCATGTTCGAGCCAGAGGTTCAGCGGCACGATCAGGTCGTCGCAGTTGGAAAGCTCTTCGAAGGCGGTTTCCTTGGGCAGAAGGTGCCAGCTTTCGTCGACGATCTGGCCGTTCTTAATGATTCGCTGCATATACGCGCTCCTTGAACGGGGCGACACCGATACGGCGGAAGGTGTCGATGAAACTTTCTTCTTCGGTGCGTTGCTCGACGTAGACGTTGACGATCTTGTCGATCACGTCCGGCATGTCGTCTTGGGCGAAGGACGGGCCAAGGATCTGCGCCAGGCTGGCGTCACGGCCGGCGCTGCCGCCGAGGGACACCTGGTAGAACTCCTGGCCTTTCTTATCGACGCCGAGAATGCCGATGTGGCCCACGTGGTGGTGGCCGCAGGCGTTCATGCAGCCGGAAATGTTCAGGTCGATGTCGCCAATGTCGAACAGGTAGTCCAGGTTGTCGAAGCGGCGCTGGATGGCTTCGGCCACCGGAATCGACTTGGCGTTGGCCAGCGAGCAGAAGTCGCCGCCCGGGCAGCAGATGATGTCGGTCAGCAGGCCCACGTTCGGCGTGGCGAAACCCTTGTCGCGCAGTTCGCCCCACAGGGTGAACAGCTGCTGCTGCTCGACGTCGGCGAGGATGATGTTCTGGTTATGGCTGTTGCGCACTTCGCCGAAGCTGTAGCGATCGGCCAGGTCGGCGATGGCATCGAGCTGCTTGTCGGTCACATCGCCCGGGGCCACGCCGGTGGGCTTGAGCGACAGGGTGACAGCTACATAGCCCGGTTTCTTGTGGGCGAAGGTGTTGCGCTGGCGCCAGCGGGCAAAACCCGGGTGCTCGGCGTCGAGCTGAGCGAGTTGAGCATCCTGATCCTGCAGCGCCTGGTAGGCCGGATCGACGAAATGCGCAGCGACGCGGGCCACTTCGGCGTCGGTCAGGGTGGTCGGGCCATCCTTGAGGTGCGCCCACTCGGCGTTGACGCGCTCGGCGAACACTTCCGGGGTCAGCGCCTTGACCAAGATCTTGATGCGCGCCTTGTACTTGTTGTCGCGACGGCCGTAGCGGTTGTAGACACGCAGAATGGCGTCGAGATAGGAAAGTAGGTGCTGCCAGGGCAGGAATTCATTGATGAAGCTGCCGACGATCGGCGTACGGCCCAGGCCGCCACCCACGGCGACGCGGAAGCCCAACTCGCCCGCGGCGTTCTTCACCGCTTCCAGGCCGATGTCGTGCACCTCGATGGCGGCGCGGTCACTGGCGGCGCCGTTGACGGCGATCTTGAACTTGCGCGGCAGGTGGCTGAACTCGGGATGAAAGGTCGACCACTGGCGGATGATCTCGCACCAAGGGCGCGGATCGATGATTTCATCCTTGGCCACACCGGCGAACTGGTCGGTGGTGGTGTTGCGGATGCAGTTGCCGCTGGTCTGGATGGCGTGCATCTGCACGGTGGCCAGCTCGGCGAGAATCTCCGGCACGTCTTCCAGTTCCGGCCAGTTGAACTGTACGTTCTGGCGAGTGCTGATGTGCGCGTAGCCCTTGTCATAATCGCGGGCGATTTGCGCCAGCTTGCGCACCTGGGTGCTGTTCAGCAGGCCGTAGGGCACAGCGATGCGCAGCATGGGTGCGAAGCGCTGGATGTACAGACCGTTCTGCAGCCGCAGCGGACGGAATTCTTCGCCGCTCAGTTCGCCACTGAGGTAACGGCGGGTTTGATCGCGGAACTGCTTGACGCGGTCCTCGACGATTTTCTGGTCGTACTGGTCGTATACGTACATGGGAATCCTGTTATCAGGCTGCTTGCCAGATCGATCGAGCGATTGCGGCGCGACAGTGTGGCTTGGTTCGGCAGCGAGCGGTTTGTCACTTGTCTACCGTGGCCCTGGCAAGCCGCCACGCATAATGCTTCGATGACCCGTTACAGCAAATCTGCGCGCACGGCCGCGCACTCCTCATGCGGAGCCGGGGCACGATACCAGTTCAGGTTTATGCGCAAAAGTGATGTTTGAATATAAGAAAAGAACTTTTGGTGCTAAGTCAGAATGCATGCATAACTGTGCTGGTGGATCGTTGCGCAAGTGCCTGGCAGGTGAGATTTTCCTTGCCTGACTATTGAGAATCATCCGCAACAATGTGATGGTTCGTTGACTGCCCGCAGCCTCCCAATACCGGGCGGCGAACAGGTGAAACGTCGACAATAATCTGCTTGTCGCACACATAAGGCCGGCCTTGTGCGCCGCCTGTCCCAGAGTTGAACGAAGAGGTTCTATGCAAACGCTTTCCGCGCGCAATGGCATGCTGCAGGCATGGGTTTCCCAGGTTCGTGAATCTCCGTGGGTGGCCGCCGGGCTGGGCATTGCTCTGTTGGTGGTGTTGTGGTTGCTGTTCAGTAGTCTGGTCAATATCTTCGATGGGGCGCACCCGGAGCGTATCCGTTATGCCCTGTATGGCGGCGGCGCGGGCTTTGCAGCAACCGCTCTGGGTGCGCTTGCGGCGCTGGCGCTGGGCAACATCAGCGTCAGGACCCAGGACAGCATGCTCGGCTTCGCGGCCGGCATGATGCTGGCGGCCAGCTCCTTTTCGCTGATCCTGCCTGGCCTGGAAGCGGCCGAAGTGTTGACCGGCAGCGGTTTGCGGGGCGCTGCGACGGTGGTGCTCGGGCTGGCCCTTGGTGTGCTGCTGATGCTCGGGCTGGACCGCTTCACACCCCACGAGCATGAAAGCGCGGGCGCGCAGGGGCCACAAAGCAGCCGGCTAAGCCGCGTATGGCTGTTCGTGTTCGCCATCACCCTGCATAACCTGCCGGAAGGTATGGCCATTGGCGTTGGCTTTGCCGGCGATGACATGCAGGTCGGCATTCCATTGGCAACCGCCATTGCCATTCAGGACATTCCCGAAGGCCTGGCTGTCGCCCTGGCGCTGCGCACCATCGGTGTATCGGTCTTGCGTGCGGCACTGATTGCAGCCGCCAGTGGCCTGATGGAGCCCCTTGGCGCGTTGGTTGGTGTCGGCATGTCGAGCAGCTATGCGCTGGCTTATCCCATCGGCCTTGGTCTGGCCGCCGGTGCGATGCTGTTCGTGGTATCCCACGAGATCATCCCCGAGACTCACCGCAACGGCCACCAGACGGCGGCGACTCTCGGGCTGATGGGCGGGTTTGCTGTGATGATGTTCTTAGATACGGCATTGGGCTGATAGGCATTTGCCCAGCGCTGATGCACACTGCGCCAGGTTTCGAGCTTCGTTAGTCACTATGGGATTGGCGCGTGCGCACAAGAGATGTCATGGCCCGTTTTCGTCACATCGGTGGCCTTCTGGTGCTGATGTGCGCCCTGAGCGGCCCGCTCGCCGCTCAGGAGGAGCCGTTGAATGTCTATGTTGGCCAGGGCCAGATGCCCTTCGCCGACGGCGTGGCCAAGGGCTCCGGGCTGTTCGGTGAGCTGATGCGTGAGCTGTGTACGCGCACGGCCCAGCAATGCGTGTTTCGCAGTGTGCCCTGGCGCAGGGTCTTGAGCGAGGCCGAAGGCGACCCCCATGGCATCGTGCTCAATCTGGGGCGTACCCCGGAGCGGGAGAATGGATTCGTCTGGCTGCTTGATGTGCTGCCCACGCCCTATGTGCTCGTCAGTCTCGACCGCACCTTCGACAACCTGAACGATGCCCTGCGGGCCGGCCCGGTGGCGGTGATGGCCGGTACCCCGCGCGCTGATGAACTGAAACGCATCCAAAGTGGCGACCAGCGTGTAGTGGAGGTCACCGATCCGCTGCAAGCTGCCGAGCTGCTGCGCAGCGGCCGCGTGGTGGCCTGGTACGAGATCGACTTGCGGGCTTTCTATCTATGGCGCGAAATGAATGCCCAGGCGCCGCTGCTGGCTGGCAAGCCGCTGAGCAGTACGCGCAGTCATATTGCTGGCAGCCTCAAACTGGAAGGTGCCGAGGCGCTGTCGCAGAAGATGACGGCGGCGTTCGAGGACATGCATCGCGATGGCAGCTGGCAGCGCATTCTCGTCAGTTATCTGGGGCTGGAGCGGTCGCGGGCTTTGCTGTCTGGCGGCTGGTAAGTCATGCTAGCGCCCTGAAACCCCGAGGAGCGCCTGATGAAGTACATCCACCAGCGCGAGCACCTCAACGAAGATGACCTGGTCATCATCGAATGCTCGCAACCCTGCAATATCCGCCTCATGAACGATGCGAACTTTCGCAGTTTCAAGAATGGTGGTCGCCATACGTATCACGGCGGCGCGTTCGACAAGTTTCCGGCCAAGATCACCGTGCCCAGCAGCGGTTTCTGGAACATCACCCTCGACACCGTAACCCGCAAGGCGATCAGCGTGACGCGCAAGCCGACCCTCAAGCACTCGATCAAGATCGTGCGCCGCTCGTCTTCAGATTTGTCCTGATGCGACTCAGATACTGCTGCTGTTGAAACCCTCGTCGATAAAAGCTTCGCGGCCGCCTGGAGCCAGACTGCAGATGGCCTCCAAGCCCAGATAGTCATAGCCGCGTTCTTGCTGGTCAGGATGACTGGGCTTCTCTTGGCAGCGAACCTGAATCCACAGCCGGTAGCCCTCGTCGCAGACCTCGTAGGTTTCCGACTCAATGTAGTACGTGCCGGCAAGATTATTGCGGCAGGGAAAAGCATCGATTTCGGGGAAGCACTGCTCAGGGTCATTGACGTAGGCATCAAGACGCCGTTGCAATTGCTCAGAAAGCGAACTCAGCAGAGGCGCAAACGCCTTTCGTGCTTTCTCGGCCTGAGGCCCATCCAGCAGTATGCGGTGCCGGGCGAAATCCGGCGCCCAGAGGGGTGGCGCGATGCGCTGCAAGATGATCATCCGTAGAGTGGCGCGATCAGTCTTCTGCGTCACTGCTCACCGCAGCGAGACAGGTCAGATGGTGTTCGCCAATGCGCCAACTGTCTTCTGCTGCCAGGTATTGCGCTTCCATCACCGCGTTGTAACTGAACTGCCAGCGTTTGCGTTCGCGGCCGTCTTGGGCCTCGATAGACAATACAACCGCCTCGCTGGCGAACGCCTCGTTCGCCTCAGCGGCCGCATCGGCCTGATCGAGTAGCGCGTCGTCGAGCTGGAAGTCGAAGGCGTGCAGGTCATCGATGACCAGCATGTCGGCGTTTTCCAGCTGGTCGAGCAGGTAGGTCGTTGTGTCGGTCATGGCAGTCCGGTCGTTCAATGGATTCAGTTCGCGAGGTAGGCGAGTACCCGCGGGTCTTTGTAAAGGGCCACCACGCCGTCGGCGATCGAGCCGCTGAGGTCCTGCTGGGCACTGGCGCCCGTAGCGTGATTGATGGTCATTTCGAAGCGTTGCCCATCACCCAGGCTGACGGTGAAGGTCATGGTGCCTTTCCAGTAGAAGAAGATGTAGCGGCTCTCCAGGTGCGTGACCTTGAGGTCGATGCGCTTGTCGCTTCCTGCGCTGACCTTGCCATGGCGTGCCAGTTCGAAGCGGGCCTGAGTCACCATGGTCTTGGTAACTTCGTGGTAATTCGACTGCAGGCGGGTGCCGCTTTGCGAATGCAGAATCACCGGCTCGGTCGCAGGCTGGGCATTTTCGATGGCGATCGTTCCTTTGACCGGGAAATCAGCTATCTTGGAAGCGGCCAGGTCGAACACTGGCGGGTCGAAGGCGATGGTGCCGCAGCCGGTCAGCAGGGCGAACAGAAAGAGGGCGTGTAGTCGGTAGTACATGGGTACGTCCTTGCAGAGAAAGAACCCGGCGACTGGCGCCGCGCGGGTTCGCAGGTCCTTGTGTTGGCTCAGTCGTCATAACCGAGGTTCGGCGCCAGCCAGCGTTCGCTGATGGCGATGTCTTGTGCCTTGCGCGCGGTGTAGCTTTCGATCTGATCCTTGTCGACCTTGCCGACGGCGAAGTACTGCGCCTCGGGGTGGGCGAAGTACCAGCCGGAGACCGCGGCCGCCGGGAACATGGCGTAGTGCTCGGTGAGGAACACGCCGCTGCGGCCCGCCTTGTTGTAGTCCGCTTCGGGGTCCAGCAGTTTGAAAAGCGTACCTTTCTCGGTGTGATCCGGGCAGGCCGGGTAGCCGGGGGCAGGGCGTATGCCCTTGTACTGCTCGCGGATCAGCGCCTCGTTGTCCAGTTGCTCGTCCGTCGCGTAACCCCAGTACTCCTTGCGCACGCGCTCGTGCAGCCACTCCGCGCACGCCTCAGCGAGGCGGTCGGCCAGGGCCTTGACCATGATCGAGTTGTAATCGTCGCCCTTGGCCTCGTAGGCCTTGGCCACTTCCTCGGCGCCGATGCCGGCGGTGGTGATAAAGCCACCCACGTAGTCGGTCACGCCGCTGTCCTTCGGCGCGACGAAGTCGGCCAGCGACAGGTTCGGCTTGCCGTCAGGCTTGATGGTCTGCTGACGCAGGTGGTGCAGGGTGGCGAGCTGTTCGCCGTTATTGCCGTACACCTCGATGTCGTCGTCACGCACCTGATTGGCCGGCCAGAAACCGAACACGGCGCGGGCCTTGATCAGCTTCTCGTCGATCAGCTTGCGCAGCATCGCCTGGGCATCGTTGAACAGGCTGGTGGCCGCTTCGCCGACGATCTCGTCGGTGAGGATGCGCGGGTATTTGCCGGCCAGGTCCCAGGAGATGAAGAACGGCGTCCAGTCGATGTACTCGGTCAGCACGTTGAGGTCGATATCGTCGAGCACCTTGGCGCCGGTAAAGCGCGGTTTTGGCGCGCTGTAGCCGGCCCAGTCGAACTTCGGCTTGTTGGCCACCGCGTTGGCATAGCTCAGGCGCTCGGTGCGGGTCGCGCGGGCGGCGGTGCGTTCGCGCACCACCACGTATTCGTCGCGGGTCTTCTGCACGAAGTCGGCCTTGAGCTCCTTGGACAGCAACTGGGTGGCTACACCCACGGCGCGCGAGGCATCGGTGACGTAGACCACGGCGTCGTTGCTGTACTGCGGGTCGATCTTGACCGCGGTGTGCGCCTTGGAGGTGGTGGCGCCGCCAATCATCAGCGGTAGCTTGAAGCCCTGGCGCTGCATTTCCTTGGCAACGTGCACCATTTCATCCAGCGACGGTGTGATCAGGCCGGACAGGCCGATGATGTCGCACTTCTCGGCGATGGCGGTCTGCAGGATCTTTTCCGCCGGCACCATCACGCCCAGGTCGACGATGTCGTAGCCGTTACAGCCCAGCACCACGCCGACGATGTTCTTGCCGATGTCGTGTACGTCGCCTTTCACGGTGGCCATGAGGATCTTGCCCTTGGCTTGCGGCTTGTCACCTTTCTCGGCTTCGATGAAGGGGATCAGGTGCGCCACGGCCTGCTTCATCACGCGGGCGGACTTGACCACCTGGGGCAGGAACATCTTGCCCGAGCCAAACAGGTCGCCGACCACGTTCATGCCGCTCATCAGTGGGCCTTCGATGACCTCTATGGGGCGCGCGCATTGCTGGCGGCACTCCTCGGTGTCCTCGACGATAAAGGCGGTGATGCCCTTGACCAATGCGTGCTCCAGGCGTTTGTCTACCGGCAGTGAGCGCCATTCCTCGTTCTCTACTTCCTTGGCGGCGCCGTCACCCTTGTACTTGTCGGCGATGGCAAGCAGCGCCTCGGTGGCGCCGTCGTGGCGGTTGAGCACAACGTCCTCGACCGCGTCGCGCAGCTCCTTGGGAATCTCGTCGTAGATTTCCAACTGGCCAGCGTTGACGATGCCCATGGAGAGGCCATTCTGGATCGCGTAGTAGAGGAAGACCGAGTGGATCGCTTCGCGCACCGGGTTGTTGCCGCGGAACGAGAACGACACGTTGGAGACGCCGCCGCTGGACAACGCATAGGGCAGGTTATCGCGGATATAGGCGCAGGCTTCGATGAAGTCGACGGCGTAATTGTTGTGCTCTTCGATGCCGGTGGCCACGGCGAAGATGTTCGGGTCGAAGATGATGTCTTCCGGTGGGAAGCCCACTTCATTGACCAGAATGTCGTAGCTGCGCTGGCAGATTTCCTTCTTGCGCGCTGCAGTGTCGGCCTGGCCGACCTCGTCGAAGGCCATTACCACCACGGCGGCGCCATAGCGCTTGCACAGCTTGGCGTGGTGCTTGAACTGCTCGACGCCTTCCTTCATGGAAATCGAGTTGACGATGCCCTTGCCCTGGATGCACTTCAGGCCGGCCTCGATCACCTCCCACTTGGAGGAGTCGATCATGATCGGCACGCGGGAGATGTCCGGCTCACCGGCAATCAGGTTGAGGAACCTGACCATGGCCGCCTTGGAGTCGAGCATCCCTTCGTCCATGTTGATGTCGATCACCTGGGCACCGGCTTCCACCTGCTGCAGGGCGACTTCCAGCGCCTCGGTGTAGTTCTCCTCGCGGATCAGGCGGGCGAACTTGGCCGAACCGGTGATGTTGGTGCGCTCGCCGACGTTGACGAACAACGACTGGCGATCGATGGTGAACGGCTCCAGACCGGACAGGCGACAGGCCTTGGGAATCTCCGGAATCGCACGGGGTTGGTACTTGGCGACGGCTTCGGCAATGGCCTGGATATGCGCCGGGGTGGTACCGCAGCAGCCGCCGATGATGTTGAGAAAGCCGCTGGCGGCGAACTCTTCGACCACCGCAGCCATCTCGGCAGGCGATTCGTCGTATTCACCGAAGGCGTTGGGCAAGCCAGCGTTGGGGTGCGCGGAGACGTGGGTGACAGCCTTGTTCGACAGCTCTTCCAGATAGGGGCGCAGGTCGGCGGCGCCGAGGGCGCAGTTCAGGCCCACGGAAATCGGCTTGGCATGGGCCACCGAGTTCCAGAACGCTTCGGTAGTCTGGCCGGACAGGGTGCGGCCGGAGGCGTCGGTGATGGTGCCGGAGATCATGATCGGCAGTTCGATGCAGTCTTCCTCGAACACCTGTTGCACGGCAAAGATTGCCGCCTTAGCGTTGAGGGTGTCGAAGATGGTCTCGATCAGGATCAGGTCGGCGCCGCCCTCGATCAGGCCGCGAGTGGCTTCGGTGTAGTTCTCCACCAACTCGTCGAAGGTGACGTTGCGGTAGCCGGGATCGTTGACGTCCGGGGAAATCGAGCATGTGCGGCTGGTCGGGCCGAGCACGCCGGCCACGAAGCGCGGCCGGTCCGGGGTTTCCAGGGTCTTGGCGTCGGCCACTTCACGGGCCACGCGGGCGCCGGCGACGTTCAGTTCGTAGACGATCGACTCCATGTCGTAATCGGCCTGGGACACCTGCGTGGCGTTGAAGGTGTTGGTTTCCAGGATATCGGCGCCGGCATCTAGGTAAGCCTTCTCAATGGCGGCGATGATCTGCGGCTGGGTCAGCAGCAGCAGATCGTTATTGCCTTTGACGTCGCTCGGCCAGTCAGCGAAGCGTTCGCCGCGGTAGTCAGCTTCTTCGAGCTTGTAGCTCTGGATCATGGTGCCCATGCCGCCGTCGAGGATCAGGATGCGTTCCTTGAGGGCTTGCTGAAGTGCTTGGAGGCGGGCGCTGCGATCTGGCAAAGGCATGGAAAAGGCTCTGAACGGGAGGCTACGACAAGGTCGCTGATGATAACAAACCTTGACGGCATTTCTGCGTCGCGCACTTATGCATGAATTATGTTCATGTTGCTGATGGCGTCCGGTGGCATGCAGGCATAGCGATGGCACAGGCGAGACGGCTAGAATGCGCGGCCAATTTCGTGGAATTTGTGCCATGCGCTGCCGGCTGCTGTTGACCCTTTGCCTCGTTCTGATCAGCCCGCTGACAATGGCCCAGGACATTTCCTACAGCCGCGACATCCAGCCGATCTTTACGCAGAACTGCGTAGCCTGCCATGCCTGCTACGATGCGCCATGCCAGCTCAACCTGGGCAGCGGCGAGGGAGCCGAGCGCGGCGCCAGCAAGGCGGCGGTTTACGATGGCACGCGCACCCACACCCAGGCCACCACTCGCTTGTTCATCGACGCCCATGGTGCGCCGGCCTGGCGCCGCAAGGATTTCCATTCAGTGCTGGAACAGCAGGACGGCCAGGCTGCATTGATGGCGCGCATGCTCGAGTTGGGCCACGCCACACCGCTGCCGGCCAACAGCAAGTTGCCCAAGGATCTGGACATCAGCATCGAGCGCGCCAACCAGTGCGCGCTGCCGGGCGAGTTCGCCGACTTCGCTAGCAAGAACCCCATGGCCGGCATGCCGTTCGCCGTTACCGGCCTTACCGAACAGGATTACCAGACGGTGCAGCGCTGGTTGCAGCAGGGCGCGCCGGTCGACGCGCAGGCGCTGCAGGCCAGCCCCGCTGAAGCCAAACAGGTCGCCGACTGGGAACGCTTCCTCAATGCAGACGGTGACGAACAGCGACTGGTCAGCCGCTGGATCTATGAGCACCTGTTTCTCGCCCATCTGTATTTCGAAGGTGGCGAGGCCGGGCATTTCTTCCAACTGGTGCGTTCGCGCACGCCCAGCGGCCAGCCAGTGGACATCATCGCCACGCGGCGCCCCAACGATGACCCGGGTACTGACATCTATTATCGGTTGATGCCGATCCAGGGTGTGATCGTTCACAAGACCCACATCACTTATCCGCTCAGCGCCGTCAAGCTTGCGCACGTGCGCGAGCTGTTCTTCGGCACTGACTGGCAGGTGGCTACGCTGCCGGGGTATGGAGTGCAGCATCGCTCCAACCCGTTCCTGGCATTCGAGGCGATTCCCGCCCAGGCGCGCTATCAGTTCATGCTCGATAACGCCGAATACTTCGTGCGCACCTTCATCCGTGGGCCCGTATGCCGCGGGCAGATCGCCACCGACGTGATCCGCGACAATTTCTGGGTTTTCTTCCAGGACCCGCAACACGATCTGTACATCACCGACCCGGCCTATCGCGGCGAAGCCACGCCGCTGCTGGCCATGCCCGGCCAACTCGACGAGATCGGCGATCTGCTGGGCCTGTGGCACAGCTACCGCGACAAGCGCAACGCCTACGAGGCCCTGCGCACTGACGGCTATCACGAGGCACCGCCACCGGAGTGGTCACAGATCTGGCAGGGCAATGACAACGCGCTGCTGTCGATCTTCCGTCAGCATGACAGCGCTTCGGTGCGCAAAGGCCTGATCGGCGAGATCCCGCAGACCCTCTGGTGGATGGATTACCCGCTGCTGGAACGCACCTATTACCAGTTGGTGGTCAATTTCGACGTGTTCGGCAATGTCTCGCACCAGGCGCAGACCCGCCTGTACTTCGACCTGATCCGCAATGGCGCCGAGCAGAACTTCCTGCGCCTGATGCCAGCCGATGCGCGCACGTCGATCTTCGGCGACTGGTATCAGTACAGCGGCAAGCTCAAGGCGTGGATGGATTACTACCCGCTGGACAAGAAGACGCCGAGCGGTTTGGCCTTGGGCGGTGATAATCCCAAGCACCAGTTCGCCGAGCAGTTGCTGCAGCGCTTCGATGGCCTGAATGCGCGGCGTGACCCGATCAATCGGTGCGGTGGCGAGCACTGCTATCGCGATGGCTTGCCGGCCGAGCTGCGTCAGGCAGAGCAGGCGCTGAGCCGCCTGGCATCGAAGCCGGCCGCACAACTCAGGGTGATCGAGCAACTGCCGGAGGCCACGCTGCTGCGGATTGAAGGCAAGGGTGGGCGCCGTGAGGTCTACAGCCTGCTGCGCAATCGCGCTCACAGCAATGTGGCCTTCATGCTCGGCGAGGAGCTGCGCTACCAGCCGCGTCTGGACACCCTGACGGTGTACCCGGAGGTGCTGAGCAGCTACCCGAACTTCATGTTTTCGGTACCCGCGGCCCAGGTGCCGGACTTCGTGACCGCCATGGAGCAGGCCCGCGACGCTAAAGCCTTCGAGAAGATCGTCGAGCGTTGGGGCATTCGCCGTACCCATCCGCAGTTCTGGCAATATTTCCATGACCTGACGGCGCATATCCGCGAGCACGAGCCGGTGGAGGCCGGCGTGCTGGACATGAACCGCTACGAGAACCTCTAGGCAGGCGGCGCTGCGCCGGCCGTAGAGCTTTGGCGCAGCGACCCTTGCGGCAAGCCCGTACAGCGCTTCGCCAATTCACCCGATCTTTCTCCCGCCACTGCGGTCGGACCCTGTGGCAGCCAATCATTCAGGGCTGCTGCTTACCGATTTCAACGAGAGGGAGCGTAGCGTTTCTATGCTGATTTCCGTGCAGGCACTTCGGGCTCTGGCGGCCTGGATAGTGGTTTTTCACCATGTCATGCAGGTGTTTTTCGATTTCAAGGCCGAGAGTTTCATGGGCCGTCTTTTCACCGACAAGGGCGCCGTGGGCGTCGACATCTTCTTCGTTATCAGCGGCCTGGTTATCTATTTGTCCACCCAGGGTAAGACCATCACGCCTTGGCGCTTCATGCTCAACCGCATCCTGCGTATCGTGCCGGCCTATTGGCTTTATTCACTGCTCGCCGCGTTGATCATCGCTTACGCCAACCCGGTGATGCCGGTGCAGCAGTTCGATCTGCATCACCTGTTGCTCTCGCTGCTGTTCATTCCGGCCGAGAATCCGGGCGGTTTCGGGCTCTACCCGACGCTCAACGTCGGCTGGACCCTGAACTACGAGATGTTCTTCTACCTGCTGTTCGCCCTGGCCTTCATGGTGCCGCAACGTCTGCGATTGGCCTTCGTCGCGGTGATGCTGATGATCTTCGGCCTCATGGCCACCCAGCCGTGGCTCAGCAATTTCTACCGCAACAGCATCGTCTACGAGTTCCTGTTCGGCGTGCTGCTGGGCATGGTCTATAGCCGCGGCTGGATCCGCCAGGGCCTGTGGGTGCCGCTGCTGGTAATCGCCGGCTCGCTGCTGGCCATTTACCACTTCGATACCAGCATGCGCCTGCTGCACTGGGGCGTGCCGAGCGCGCTGATCGTCGCAGCGTGCATTTCCATGGAGCCCTGGTTCAAGGACAACCGCCTGCTAGCGCGCATGGGCGACTGCTCGTATTCGGTGTATTTGCTGCACGTGATCATTCTGTCCCTGGGCTGGTACGTGCAGGCCAGCCTGGATCTCAACCCTTATGTGGTCATCGTCGCCTGCATGCCGCTGATCGCTCTGGCGTCCTGGGGCAGCTACGAACTGATCGAGAAGCGCTTCTTCGTTCAGGCCAAGACTTGGATCAACGAACGCTCGAACAAATCGCAGCTTCAAACCATATCCTGAGTAAAATAGTAGGACTTTATTCGCGGCGGTCATTTGGCGTACACTTCGCCACATGACCGTGAGGAGTTGCCATGAGCACCATTACCATTACCGATGCCGCCCATGATTACCTGGCCGACCTGCTGAGCAAGCAGAACACACCGGGAATCGGTATCCGTATATTCATCACCCAGCCCGGTACCCAGTACGCGGAAACCTGCATCGCCTACTGCAAGCCAGGCGAGCAGAAGCCCGAAGACCAGGCCGTTGGTCTGGCCAGCTTCACGGCCTGGATCGACGCCGTCAGCGAGCCGTTTCTCGAAGACGCCGTGGTCGACTACGCCACCGACCGCATGGGCGGTCAGCTGACCATCAAGGCACCGAACGCGAAAGTGCCGATGGTCAATGAAGACAGCCCGCTCAATGAGCGAATCAACTACTACCTGCAGACCGAGATCAACCCGGGCCTTGCCAGCCACGGCGGCCAGGTCACGTTGATCGACGTGGTCGACGAAGGCATCGCCGTGCTGCAGTTCGGCGGTGGTTGTCAGGGTTGCGGCCAGGCCGACCTGACCCTCAAGGAAGGTATCGAGAAAACCCTGCTCGAGCGCATTCCGGAGCTCAAGGGCGTTCGTGACGTGACCGACCACAGCAATCGTGAAAACGCGTATTACTGATTGCAATGTGTGCAATGACAAGGCGACTTCGGTCGCCTTGTCTGCTTTGGCATGCTTCACTTCATTCAAGTGTTAGAAATATCGGATGGCGTTCTGCTATAAGTGGCAGCAACGCTCCCAAGGATGGCGCCGCTGTCGGATAGCCGCCGCAGCCAAGCCGGATCAGGCCCACCTCTTGAGGCGTATCGATGCCCACCGCATCTCTTCTCGTCTGTGATGACTCCAACATGGCTCGCAAGCAACTGCTGCGTGCCTTGCCTGCTGAATGGCCCGTAACCATCAGCCAGGCCGCTAACGGCGAAGAAGCGCTCGAACAGCTGCGCGCCGCTCACTTTGATCTGCTTCTGCTCGACCTGACAATGCCGATGCTTGATGGCTATGGTGTGCTCGCGGCGCTGAAAGCTGAAGGCCGTGCGCAGAAGGTCATCGTGGTGTCGGGTGACGTGCAGGATGAAGCCATCCGCCGCGTCAAGGAACTTGGCGCCCTGGCATTTCTGAAGAAACCTGCCGACCCCGAGTTGCTGCGCCAGACCCTGGACCAGCTCGGCTTTCTGCGTGCCGCGCCAAGCGCTGCGGTGCCCACCGCGCTGCCCGAGCCCAAGGTATCGTTTCGCGATGCTTTCCGTGAGGTGGTCAACGTGGCCATGGGCCGCGCTGCTGCATTGTTGGCCCGAGTACTCGGCGTCTTCGTGCAGTTGCCGATTCCCAACGTCAATATCCTCGAAGTCAGCGAGTTGCACATGGCCCTGGCAGACGCCCAGCGCGGCAATGGGCTGACCGCGGTTTGCCAGGGCTATATCGGCGAGGGCATCGCTGGCGAAGCGCTGCTGATCTTCCATGACTCGGAAGTGGCCGATATGGCCCGGCTGATGCAGTGGCAGCAGCACAACCATTCGTCCATGGAAATGCTCCTGGACATGTCCAGCATCATCATCGGCGCTTGCCTGAGTGGTATCGCCGAGCAGCTCGACGTGAGTTTCTCCCAGGGCCACCCGCAAATACTCGGTGAACACGCCTCCATCGACGAGCTGATTCGCATCAATAGCCAGCGCTGGCGCAAGACTCTGGCGGTGGAGGTGAGCTACAGCATCGAAGGCCATGACATCCACTTCGATCTGCTGCTGCTGTTCACCGAAGATTCGGTGTCGTTGCTGACCAACAAACTCGCCTACCTGATGGAATAAGCCGCATGGCCGAGAGCATGGATTTAAACGATTTCCACTGGCTGCTGGCCATCGTGCAGAGCATCGATGTCGGCGTGGTGGTGCTCGACCGCCAGTACAACGTGGAAGTGTGGAACAGCTTCATGGAGAACCACTCCGGGCGCAGCGCGCGGGATGCCGCCGAGCGCTCGTTCTTCGAGCTGTTTCCCGAGGTCGATGAAGTCTGGTTTCGCAACAAGGTGGAGAACGTCGTCACCCTGGGCACGGCGGCCTTCACCATCTGGGAGCAGCGGCCCTATCTGGTGAGGTTCAAGAACTACCAGCCGATCACCGGCGTGGAAGACTTCATGTACCAGAACACCACCATCCTTCCGCTCATGGCCACCAACAGCAAGATCGAGCACCTGTGCGTGATCATCTATGACGTGACGGGTGTCGCGGTGAACAAGCGTCAGTTGCAGAGCATCAGCGACCAGTTCAAACATCTGTCGCGCACTGACCGGCTCACTGGCCTCAACAACCGGGGCCACTGGGAGGAGGAGCTCAAGCGCGAGCACGCCCGCCATCGCCGTTACGGCAGCAGCGCGGCGTTGGTGATCTTCGATATCGATCACTTCAAGAAGGTCAATGACACCTACGGCCACCAAGCCGGCGATACGGTGATCCGGAGCGTGGCTCAGGTGCTGCGCGAGCAGTTGCGCGATACCGATATCGCTGGGCGTTACGGCGGCGAGGAGTTCGTGGTGCTGCTGCCGGATATCGACGCGACCGGCGCGCGAATCTTCGCCGAGCGCCTGCGCATGCTGGTCGAGCGCCTGCAGATCAGCCACGACGGGCAGGTGATTCCCTTCACCATCAGCCTCGGCGTGGCCGACCTCAGCGAGCCCAGCCACGATCACCAGCAGGTCATCCAGTGGGCCGACCAGGCGCTTTACAACTCCAAACGCAATGGCCGCAACCAGGTGACGGTGTTCGGCTTCTAGCCGGCCACTGGGAGCCTGGGGGCTGGGCGTGCTAGCAACACTACCATCAGGGCTATGGCCAGCAAGGGCAGCATGGCCAGGTTGACCTGGAACCAGCCCAGCCCGGTGATCAGCGCACCGGATGCGAAAGCTGCGCAGGCGGCGACGCTGCCGTTGGCCAGTTCCATAAGCCCCTGTGCCTTGCCGCGCTCGGCTGGTTCGTGTGCCTTGGCGAGCAGGGTGGTGCCAGCCACCAGCATCAGATTCCAGCCAATGCCCAGTAGCAGCGAAGAAATCAGGAAGTAGGCCTGTGACTGGCCACTTATCCCGACCAATGCACTGCACGCCAGTATTCCAATACCGACAAAAGCTACCGGCCTGCTGCCCAGGCGGTCCACCAACGGGCCGGCAATCAGAGCGGGTAGGAACATGCCGAGCATGTGCCACTGGATCACCTGGGTGGCGTCTGCCAACGGCAAACCACAAAAACTCATGGCCAGCGGAGTCGCGTTCATCACCAGAATCATCAGGCCATGGCCAATAGCGGTCACCGCCAGCGCGCAGCGAATCGCCGGGCGGGCCAACAGGCTGCGCAGGTCGCCGCGCGGCGCCACGGGAATTGCGCCCTCGCGTAGGGCACTGAGCAGCACTAGGCCAAGCAGCGCCAGCCCAGCCAGCAACAGGTAAGCACCGACAAACGGCGTGCTCACGGCGTTGCGCGCCCAGAGCGTCAGGCTCGGCGCGATCAGCGCTGCGCAGATGCCGCCAGCGATCACCCAGGCGGCAGCGCGTCCCTTGTGGGCGTCGTCCACAGTCTCCAACGCCGCAAAGCGGTAATACATGGCGGAAGCCTGGTAGACGCCAATCGGCAGGGCACCCAGGCAGAACAATACGAAGTTTTCCAGCCAGACACCCGAGGCGCTGATCAGGCCGCCGAGAATGCCGGCTGCTGCGCCCAGGGTCAGGCCGGGCCTACGCCCATGGCGCTGCATGAACAGCGACAGCGGGTGAGTGGCCAGCAGGTTGCCGAGCACCAGCAAGGCCAGGGGGAGGGTGATCAGGCTGTTGTAGGGAGACAATTGCATACCGATCAGCGCGGTGAGTGTGATGCCGATCAGCGAGCAGCTCCAGTACAGCGCCTGGGCGAGGAACAGAATCAGCAGCGCCCGATTACGCACCAGCAGCATCGCATCTTCCCGCTTTGAGCAAGCGTAAGATCGAGGGCGGGTTGGCCGCCAGCTTGGCAACTGGGCGGACTGGCCGGCGCACAAGCTCGCCGCTGCAGTTGGGGCAACGACCGTTGAGGTGGGTGTCGGCACAGGCGTTGCAGTAGGTGCATTCGAACGAGCAGATGCGCGCGTCCAGAGACTCGGGAGGCAGATCTCGGTCGCAGCATTCGCAGTTGGGGCGTAGTTCAAGCATGGCTCATCTCCTGACCGAAACGTTCGGCGTATTGCTGGGGGCTGATGGACAAATGTTTGTGAAAGACGCGGCGCAGGTTTTCCGGATGGCCGAAGCCTGTGAGGCGCGCGACAGTGCTGATCGAGGCCTGGGCGTCCTGCAGCAGGGTGCGGGCAGCCTCCAGACGCACACGCTCCACGTAGCCCGCCGGTCCGGTGCCCAGCTCTCGGGCGAATACGCGGGACAGGGTGCGCGGCGTCATCCGCGCCCTGTTGGCCAGGACGTCGAGGGAGAGGTCGCTGCCCAGGTTGGCAGGAATCCACTCCAGCAGTTCGGCCAGGCGCGGCGTACGGCTGGGCTCCGGAGCAAGCAGGGCGCTGAACTGGGCTTGGCCGCCCGGGCGGCGCAGGAACATCACCAGCCGCCGCGCCACGGCCAACGCCATGCCGCGACCGAGATCCGCTTCAACAAGCGCCAGCGCCAGGTCGATTCCTGCAGTGACACCCGCGGAGGTGAACAGGTGCTCGCTACCATCGCCCGCGTCTGAGGCGTAGGTGTGCAGGCAGTCGCTGTCGACCAGCAGCTTGCCATCCTGGCGCAGGGTGTCGATATCGGCCCAGTGGGTGGTCACCCGTCGGCCGTCGAGCAGGCCGGTGCGCGCCAGAATCAGCGCACCCGAGCAGACCGAACCCAGGCGGCGTATCTGGGGTTCGGCAGCACGCAGCCAGCTCAGCAGCGGCTCGTTTTCACATTGCCGGGCTTCACCGGCACCACCGGGAATCAGCAGGGTGTCCAGATTGGAAGGATCTACGTCGCGCCATGCAGCGTCAGCCACGATGCACATGCCGGCGGAGCTGGAGATGGGGCCGGGCTGCTCGGCAAGCAACAGCAGGCGATAGGCGTCGCCCAAGCCGTGGCGGTTACGTTCGACGTTGGCTGAGGCGAAAACCTGCAGTGGGCCGACCACATCCAGGCTCATGAAGTCCGGGTAGATCAGCGCGGCAATGCATTTGCGGTCGTCCATGGCGGCCCCTCGGCGTAAGAGGTGGCCAGTGTGCTGAAGAAGGGTTATGGCGGCAACGACATAAAACCCACAAATCTTGCCACTATTCAGGCGATGGGCAGCTTTTCCAGAAAACGCATCAGCAGGCTCTCTTCGCTGCGCAGCCCCTTGCGTGCAGCCGCCAAGCGCAGGTCAGCCAGAGCGCCGGCATGGAAGGCTTCGATTAGCGCCGGGTGGATGTAGCATTTGCGGCACACCGCGGGCGTGTTACGCAGCTCTTCGGCGACCTGTTTGACCATGTTCACCACATGCTTCTTGGCCGAGCTTTCCGGCTGCCATTCCAGTTCGCGCAATAGTGTCAGCGCCAGGGCGCTGCCGGCCCAGGTGCGATAATCCTTGGCGGTGAAGTCGGCGCCGGTGAGTTCGCGCAGGTAGTTGTTGACGTCCGTCGAAGTCACCGTGTGGCGCTCGCCGCCGGCATCCAGGTACTGGAACAGGTGCTGGCCCGGCAGCTCCAGGCATCGGCGAATGATGCGCGCCAGGCGACGGTCGCTGACCTCCACTTCATGCTCGATGCCGCTTTTGCCGCGGAAATGGAAGCGGATGGCGCTGCCTTGTACCTCGACATGCCGGTTGCGCAGGGTGGTCAACCCGTAGGAGCGGTTCTCCTTGGCATAACGTACGTTGCCGATACGAATCAGCGTGTTGTCGAGCAGGGTGATCACCGTGGCCATGACCTTTTCGCGGCCATGCTCGGGCAGCAGCAGGTGCTGTTCCACGGTCTGGCGCAGTTTCGGCAGTGCCTTGCCGAACATCAGCAGGTTGGCGTACTTGTCGGTATCACGCACTTCACGCCAGCGCGGGTGATAGCGGTACTGCTTGCGCCCGCGGGCATCGCGGCCGGTCGCCTGCAGGTGACCTTTGGGGTCAGTGCAGATCCACACGTCGACATAGGCCGGCGGTATCGCCAGCGCATTGATGCGGGCGATCTCTTGGGCGTCACGGATGCGTTCGCCATTGGACTCGAAATAGCAGAACTTGCCGCGTAGCTTGCGGCGGGTGATGCCGGGCCTGCTGTCGTCGACGTAATTTAGGTCGTTGGGCAGTTCGGGCGTTATCGACAGGCTGGTCATCGCGTTGCGCTCCCGATCATGCCGCGAGCAGGCAGTAGAAAACCACCGACGGATACGGCGACGCGATACAAGAGGGGCGGCAGAATCAAGAAGAGGTTTTGCATGCCGATCAGCTCATGACAACAGTTAAAGACTTAGCCCTTGGAATGCGAGGGTAAGTTCAGACTTTAACGGATGCGCCGGCGCGAACGGATAAAGGCGGGGAGGGGTATAACGTTGAGACAAGTTGCCGCACCCGAAGGTACGGCAACTGGCAAAACAACTGCCGAGGAATTATTCCGGCATGCTCCAAGGGGCGAGATCGAAGCCCTTGCTGCTGAGCTCATCACGGGATTTTTTCAGGGCCTTGGCCAGCTCCTGAGGGTCGCTGTAGATGCTGCTGGTCAGTTGCGCACGATCGATCAACGGTGTGTTGGTGCGGTCGACGATGGTCAGGCTCAGTACGCCTGTACCGTCCTGCGGCGCCCAGGCCACGCAGTGGAAAGGTTGAAAGGCGCGGTCGGCAATCAGCAGTGCATCATTGAAACGCAGCGAAGCGTTCATGGGGTCGGTTCTCCGAGGGTTTCCCAATGATTCATAGTGTCAGCGAGCTTGTTTAACGCTGACGTTCCTAGCTGTTGATGTTTCGATGAGGCCTGCAAGTCACATCCAAATTAATTAATTTTCAAAAAAACTGAAAATCATCTTGTGAAGTTGACGGGCATCAAGGTTTTCAAGTGTGGCGGCACGCCGTTGGGCCGTGCACTTAATGTTTAACCACAGAAAATGGCATCAACACCAAATAGGAAAATGGCCCAGCTAATCAGTTCCGTTAAGCTCAGATTTTTTATTAATAGGGGCAGTCGTTTAACTTGCTTAAAACAATCTGTGGCGGTTTTCTGACTGCCGTCTTGGGCGCCCGGCAATGGCCTGCGAAGCGTTATAGCGCGACCAGTCGATCGGCCAGGTGCCCCGTCTCGGTCAGTTCGAGAAATTCGTCGCCCATGCGCCGGCTTTCGTCCATGGCCTGGCGCCAATAGCGCTCGCGTCCGGCGTCGTCGCTCAGGAAGCGGGTGAAATCCTTGCGATCCGGCAGCTTTCCGTAGGGCAGGCGCGCCAGGTAGTCGCGCGAAGGCGCCAGTAGCAACACATCCTGCAAGCGCATGGCATCGCCACGGCGCCAAGGCATACCCTTGTCGAACCAGCCGGGAATGATGCGATCAGTGAAGTGAGGATAGAGCACCACGTCATCGCCGCTGTAGGGCAGGTCGAGGTGGTAGTCCAGCAGGCCGCCGTCGCGGTAGGTGCCGGGGCCGGCGCCGGGAATGTCGCGCACGCCCTGCATCACGAAGGGGATCGAGCCGGAAGCCAGCAAGGCGTGGCGCAGGTTGCCGACATCCAGGGGCAGGCAACGTGAGGGAAAATCGGTCAGCGGATGCAGCGGCGGCGCCAGGCGAGCGTCATGCAGGATCACCCTCTCGAAATGACGAGCCAGACGCGGGCGACCGAGCAGGTTGCTGCCAATCACCGACGACAGACCAAGACCCAGAGAGCGGCGGTCGTCTTCAGCCAGTCGGCCGTGGCTTTTCACCACGACGATGTTGAGCCGGTAATGCGGATTGTCGAGTACGGCTGCATCCTGCTGTTGCAGCAACTCGTCGAGCATCTGCACGCAGCGTGCGCTCACCTCAGCGATGCTCACGCCCTTGGCGAAGCGCATGCCGGTATACAGCTCGCCAAGGCGCTGCAACGCCGCGGCAGGGTCTGGCAGGCAGGCGCTGGCGAAGCGCCAGGAGCCGATGGACGCGCCGATGAGCGAGCGTTCCCTCGGCGCTCTTGCCAGCCAGTCACCGAACAGCGCGATATCCAGGCCCTGAATGCCCAGCGCCTTGGGGCCGCCTGCTGCGCCTGGTAGGGTGCCAACATCATCAGGCTGCAGGCCGCGTTCGCGAATGCGCGTCATCGCACGCTGGCCGACCTTGAGGGTGAGGGCAGGGAATTTGATCTGAATGGCGCTCATGCCAACCTCCGCAGAAGAGGCGCCAGTATAGAGATGTGGAGCGCGTGGGTCTGTGGGTCAATTCAGGTTGAATTAAGTCGTTGCCCTTAACCTGAGCATCGTCGAAATACGATTACTCAGGAGATCACCATGAAGAAATTGACTGCCCTGTTCGCCATCGCCGCCCTGACTACCGCCGCCGGTATCGCTCAAGCCCGTGACCTGGGCCCGGATGAGGCGCTGAAACTGCGTGACGCCGGCACCATCCAGTCGTTCGAGAAACTCAACGAGGCTGCCCTTGCTGCCCATCCCGGCGGTAAACTGGGCGACACCGAACTCGAGGAAGAATACGGCCGCTACCTCTATCAGGTAGAGATCCGCGACGCCCAGAACCGCAAATGGGACGTCGAACTGGATGCTACCAACGGCACCATCCTCAAGAACCACCAGGATGATTGATGAAAGGCAATGGTGTTTTTCGCTACATCTGCATCGTCTCGCTGGCCGCACTGACCTGTGCGGCCAGCGCTCGTGATCTTGATCAGGACGAAGCGCGGGATCTGCGTCTGAGCGGCGTGATCCTGCCGCTCGACCAGCTGATGCGTGCCGCCCTGGAACGCTACCCCGGCGCGACCCTGCTCGAAGCCGAGCTGGAAGAGGAGGACGATGTCTTCGTCTACGAAGTGGAGCTGCTGACCCGCGAGGGCGTGGTTCGAGAGCTGGAAATCCATGCCCACGACGGCAAGATTCTGAAGGATGAGGTAGACGACTGACATGCGCCTGTTGCTGGTTGAAGACCACGTACCGCTTGCCGATGAACTGACCGCCTCGCTGACCCGCCAGGGTTATGCCGTGGACTGGCTGGCCGATGGCCGCGACGCCGTGTACCAGGGTGCCAGTGAGCCCTATGACCTGATCATTCTCGACCTCGGTTTACCCGGCAAACCGGGCCTCGAGGTGCTGCAGGAGTGGCGTCAGGGTGGCCTGGTCACCCCGGTGCTGATTCTCACCGCCCGCGGTTCCTGGGCCGAGCGCATCGAAGGCCTCAAGGTCGGTGCCGACGATTACCTGACCAAACCCTTCCATCCGGAAGAACTGCAGTTGCGCATCCAGGCGCTGCTGCGCCGTGCCCGCGGCCTGGCCAACCAGCCGCAACTGCAGGCCGCCGGCTTGCAGCTGGACGAAAGCCGCCAGTGCGTCAGCCGTGGCGACGAGCAAATCGAACTCACCGCTGCGGAATTCCGCCTGCTGCGCTACTTCATGCTGCATGCCGGGCAGATCCTTTCCAAGAGCCACCTGGCCGAACACCTGTACGACGGCGAGACCGAGCGCGACTCCAACGTCATCGAGGTGCACGTCAATCACCTGCGCCGCAAGCTCGGTCGCGAGGTGATCGAAACTCGCCGCGGCCAGGGCTATCGGTTCACCGGTAGCGCCGCTTGAGGTCGATCCAGCGACGCCTGAGCCTGGGGCTGATCAGCGTACTGCTGATCATCGGCCTGTTGCTGGCGCAAACCTGCCTGTGGCTGTTCGACAGTAACCTGCGCCGCTACATGCAGACCGGGCTGGAGGAGGAAGCGCAGTCGCTGCTGATTGCCCTGGTACGCGGGCCGTCAGGCATCCAGCTCGACGAATCGCGACTTGGTGCAGCCTATCACCGGCCTTATTCGGGCCTGTATTTCCGCATCGATTTTTCCGACAAGAGCTGGCGCTCGCGCTCGCTGTGGGACAGCGAACTGCAGCCTTCTCTGGTCGATGGCCTGCAACCGGAGTTGCAGGATGGCCCCCAAGGCCAGGTACTGGTGGCATTTCGTGGTGAATACCGGCGCTTTGGGCAGGACCTGACCATCACCGTGGCCCGCGATTACACGCCGGTGCTCGATAGCTTCCGGCGCGTGCAGCGCATCGGTCTGGGGTTGGGGCTGGGCAGCTTGGCGCTGATCCTGTTTCTGCAGCGCATAGCGGTAGGTCGCGCCCTACGCCCGCTTGAACAGACCCGCGTGCAGATCGCCCAGCTGCAGCAGGGCCAGCGCTCGGAACTGGACGAGCAGGTGCCCGAGGAGCTGGAGCCGCTGGTCGAGCAGATCAATCACTTGCTGGCCCATACCGAGGAAACCTTAAAGCGCTCGCGCAACGCCCTCGGCAACCTCGGCCATGCGCTGAAGACGCCCTTGGCGGTGCTGGTCAATCTGGCCTCGCGGGATGAACTGCGTGCGCACCCCGAGCTGCGCGATAACCTGCTCGAACACTTGCAGCAGATCGAGCAGCGTATTGCTCGCGAACTTGGGCGCGCGCGCCTGGCTGGCGAGGCGCTGCCCGGTGCGCATTTCGATTGCCAGCAGGAGCTGCCGGGGCTGTTCGCCACTCTGGGCATGATCCACGACAGTGGTATCGAACTCAGCTGGCAGGCTTCGCCGCCCGATCTGCGGCTGCCGCGTGACCGGGAGGATCTCTTGGAGTTGCTCGGCAATCTGCTGGACAACGCCTGCAAATGGACGGACAGCCAGGTGCGGCTGACTGTCGAACGCACTGACAAGGCCTATGTGTTGAGCGTTAATGATGACGGGCCGGGTATCGACAGCGAGCGCCGCGATGAAGTGCTCAGCCGCGGCATTCGCCTGGACGAGCAGACCGCGGGTCACGGCCTGGGGCTGGGCATCGTGCGCGACATCGTCGATGCCTGGGACGGCAGCATTTCGCTGCACGACAGCGAATTGGGCGGTTTGCAGGTCCGCATCGAGCTGCCGCTGCGCGCGCGTAATTGCGCCTAATAGAATTCCCGGGTTTCGCTTCGCTCTACCCGGGCTACGAAGGCGGATCACCCGGGGTGATCCGCCTCGCGGCTTACATGCCGTTGGTAAAGGCCGGGTTGCCCAGGTCGATGCTGGCACGCACGGGTTTCAGCGCTTCGCCGTACTTGGCCAGAATATCCAGCGTGTAATCGATACGGGCGCGGATGCGACTGTCGTCCTCGTCCGCCGGTTGCACGTCGTTGAGCACCTTGGTCACCGCGCGAATGATCAGGTGCTCGGGCAGGTAGTTGATCCGGCAGTTCTTGTAGCTGGAGCTGCGCAGCTCGGCAATCGGGCTGCCACCGCCGATGCCCGACGACACGCCGACCAGCAGGCCGGGCTTGTGGGCCAGTTCGGCCTTGCTGGCATAGATGAAGAAGTTCTTGATCGCCGGGCCGGCCATGCCGTTCCACTCCGGTGCGATCACCACCACCGCGTCGGCGCGTTGCAGACGCGGGCCGTAGTCGGCCCAGGCGCCGGCATCTTCGGCCGGCCACAATGGCAGCGGGCCAGTACCGAGGTCGATGACCTGGCTGAGCTCGGCATTGGTCTTGCCCAGGGTGATCAGGCGTTGGCGCAGGAATTGGGCGACCTTGGCGGATTGGCTGTCAGGGCGGCTTGAGCCGGCGATCAGAACGATATCGAGCATGTGCATCCTCCGTTGATAAAGGACGTGAAGCTAACATCGGCGGTTAGCGCCGCAAAGGACGTTTGTGCGATTTGCTCCAAGCCTTCACTGCTTCAAGCCAGCAGCGTTTTTGACACTAAGGTCCGCTTGCGGCAGAGTGCGACGCTTTTTGTAGCCCGCCATCCCTGGCGGCAACCCCATGGGCCCTGGCGAGCGATGTGAGAAGTCGCTCCTGGATTGGTGGCCTGCCTTTTCCGGCAGCCACCTGATTGCGCCGCGCCCATGGCGATTCGAGGAGCTTTTTCATGAACGCTGTCATCGCCGCCGTCGCCATCATGCTGATTCTCAGTCTCTGCCGCGTGCACGTGGTGGTATCGCTGATCATCGGTGCCCTGGCAGGTGGCATGATCGGCGGTCTGGGCATGGAGGGCTCGTTGGCAGCCTTCAACAAGGGCCTGGGCGGCGGCGCTACCGTGGCGCTGTCCTACGCCTTGCTCGGCGCCTTCGCGGTGGCGATCGCCAAATCCGGCCTGGCCCATGCGCTGGCAGACAAGGCGCTGGTGATGGTAGGGCGGCAGGACGAGCAGGGCGGCGGGGCGCTGAAGTGGGTACTGCTGGGGCTGCTGCTGGTCGTGGCGATTTCGTCGCAGAACATCCTGCCGATTCATATCGCCTTTATCCCGCTGTTGGTGCCGCCGCTGCTCTACGTCATCACCCGCCTGCAGCTAGACCGCCGGTTGATCGCCTGTGTGCTGACATTCGGCCTGGTAACGCCCTACATGTTTCTGCCAGTGGGCTTTGGCAATATCTTCCTCAACGAGATTCTGCTGGCCAACGTGGCGCGCAGCGGCATGGACGTGAGCGGTGTGAACGTCAGCCACGCCATGCTGATTCCGGCCATCGGCATGCTCGTCGGCCTGGCGTTGGCGCTCTACAACTACCGGGGCAAGCGCAGCTACGATCTGGAACGGGTCGAGCGTACCGAGCGGGTGGATGTCAGCTACAACACGCGCAGCCTGATCGTCGCCGGCGTCGCGGTGGCGATCGCCTTCGCTGCGCAGCTGTGGCTCGATTCGATGATCATCGGCGCGTTGCTCGGTTTCGTGGTGTTTTCCGCCTCGGGTATCGTGCGCTGGAAGGAAACCGACGGCCTGTTCACCGAAGGTATGAAGATGATGGCGATGATCGGTTTCATCATGATCGCCGCCTCCGGTTTCGCCGAGGTGATGCGCGAGACCGGGGAAGTGAAGGGGCTGGTCGATGCCAGTGCAGCGCTGATCGGCGACAGCAAGGGCCTGGGCGTGCTGATGATGCTGCTGGTTGGTCTGGTAGTGACCATCGGTATCGGCTCGTCGTTCTCCACGGTGCCGATCATCGCGGCGATCTTCGTGCCTCTGTGCGCGCAGCTGGGCTTCAGCCCGTTGGCCACGGTGTGCATTGTCGGCGTCGCCGGGGCCATCGGCGACGCCGGTTCGCCTGCCTCGGACTCGACCCTGGGGCCGACAGCGGGCCTCAACGTCGACGGCCAGCACGACCACATCTGGGACACCGTAGTGCCTACCTTCCTGCACTACAACCTGCCGCTGCTGGCATTCGGCTGGGTTGCAGCTATGGTGCTGTAACAGGCGCAGTCATGCGCTGGCTGTGGCGGACTTTCTTAAGGTTTTGCCAGTGGCTGCCGATGACTGGAGTAGAAGCCATCGTCTGGCTTTGCCTGGTCATAAGGAAAACAAAAATGCGCCTGACCTTGAAAGCCAAAGTCATCTTGTTGGCCCTGGTTCCTGTTCTGCTGTTTGCCGTGGTGCTCAGCGGTGCCGCCGCCAAGGTGCTGTACAGCCTTTCGGAGGACGAAGTCAGCGAAACCCGCGAGCGACTGCTCGACGAGAAACGCAACGAGCTGCAAAACTACAGCGCCATCGCCATGGGCGCCGTGCAGAGCCTGTATGACGCCGCGCCGAATGGCGACTTGGAAAGCCGCAAGCAGGCCATCGCCATCCTGTCGAAGATCAAATATGGCAAGGACGGCTACTTCTTCGGTCATGACTCCAATGTAGTGCGCCTGTTTCGCAGCGACAGCCCCGTGGACGTCGGCAACAGTCTGAACGACCGGCGTGACGTCAATGGCGTCTATGTGAACCGCGAGCTGGTGCGCGTCGCCAAGGACAATACCAACTTCGTCAACTATTCTTCGCCGCTGCCCGGCAACGAAGCTGTTCAGGTGCCCAAACTCGCCTACAGCTACTATCTGCCCAAGTGGGACATGGCCCTAGGCACTGCGGTGAACCTGGACGGCGTCGAGGAACAGATCGCTGAGGTGCGTGCCGGCATTGATCAGCGGGTGAGTACCATCATCACCAGCATCTTGATCATCGGTGCGGTACTGCTGGTGATCTTCGGTGTGGTCGGCGGCATTCTGGCCAACACCTTTCTACGTCCGCTGCAGCAGATCAAGGCCAACCTCGACGACATCGCTGCCGGCGATGGCGACCTGACCAAGCGCCTGCCGGTCACCAGCCGTGACGAACTGGGCGAGCTGGCGGGCTCGTTCAACCGCTTCGTCGACAAGGTGCATGGCCTGGTGCGGCAGATCAGCGAAATGACCGGACACCTGACCGAACTGGTCAGTCAGGTGGCTGCCCAGGCGCAGCGTTCCGAGCAAGCCATGGAGCGGCAACGCCATGAAACCGATCAGGTGGCCACGGCTATCAACGAGATGTCCGCCGCAGCCCACGAGGTGGCCAAGAGCGCCCAGGGCGCTGCCGAAGCGGCGCAGCAGACCGACCGAGAGGGGCAGGTGGCCAAGCAGGTGGTTGACGGCAGTATCGAGCGCATCCATTCGCTGGTTGGCGACATCCGCGGCAGCGGCACGTCGCTGGACAGCCTGCAGAAGGATGTGCACTCCATCGTCAGCGTGCTCGACGTGATTCGCTCCATCGCCGAGCAGACCAACCTGCTGGCGCTCAACGCGGCTATCGAAGCCGCCCGTGCTGGGGAAGCCGGCCGTGGTTTTGCGGTGGTGGCCGATGAGGTCCGCGCTTTGGCCAGCCGCACCCAGCAAAGCACGCAGGAAATCCAGGGCATGATCGACCGCCTGCAGAGTGGTACCCGCGACGCGGTCAATTCCATGCGCCAATCCAGCGATGCCGGCGAGCTGACCAGCGAGCAGGCCAACAAGGCCGGTGCTTCGCTGGACGCCATCGCTGGGCTGATTGGCACCATCAACGCCATGAACGCGCAGATCGCCAGTGCTGCCGAGGAGCAGACCGCGGTGGCCGAGGAGATCAACCGCAGCGTGCACCAGATTGCTGGCGCGGTGGACAGCGTCGCCGACGAAACCCGTCAGGGCGCCGAAACCGCGCGCAACCTGGCGCAGCTCGGTCAGGGCCTGCAAAATCTGGTGGGGCAATTCCGTATCTAAGGCCGCGAAGTGAGCAAGGACGCTCGCCCCGCCAATAAGAGTGCACTTTGTCGGCAGCAGGGGAGACTAACGGGCATACCCCCTTGTGTGACCGGACCATGCCGACGACTTCCCTAGAAAAGAAAGCTTTCATCCTCCTGCTTGCTCTGGTGACTATCGCCTTCATCTGGATACTGCTGCCGTTCTACGGCGCGGTGTTCTGGGCGGTGGCGCTAGCCGTGGTGTTCGCTCCGCTGCAGCGTCGCCTGGCTCGGCGAATCGGTGGGCGCGGCAATCTGTCGGCCCTGCTGACGCTAATCGTCTGCCTGCTGGTGGCGATTCTGCCGGTGATCTTCATCACCTCGGCGATGGTCGCCGAGGGCACCAGCATCTATCAGCGCATCGACTCCGGCGAACTGGACGTGGGCGCCTACGTGACCAGCACCAAGGAAATGCTGCCGCCGTTCCTGCAGCGGCAGATCGACCGCGTGGGAATGGGCAATATGGCCGATCTGCAGGAAAGCATCACCAGCGGCGCCGCTGCTGGTAGCCAGTACCTGGCAACCAAGGTGTTCGCCATCGGCCAAGGCACCTTTCAGTTCGTGGTTAGCTTTTTCATCATGCTCTATCTGCTGTTTTTCCTGCTGCGCGATGGCCAGGAGCTGGTACGCGACATTCGTATGGCCGTGCCGCTGGGCGACAACACCAAGCGCCGCCTGCAGATCAAGTTCACCCGAGTAGTGCGTGCCACCGTGAAAGGCAATATCGTCGTGGCTGCCGTACAGGGCGCGCTGGGTGGTTTGATTTTCTGGATACTGGGCATTCCCAGCCCGCTGCTGTGGGGCGTGCTGATGGCCTTCCTGTCGCTGTTGCCAGCGGCCGGTGCCGGTATCGTCTGGGCGCCGGTGGCGGTGTACCTGCTGCTTAGCGGCGATATCTGGCAGGGCGTGGTGCTGACCCTGTTCGGGGTACTGGTGATCGGCCTGGTGGACAATATCCTGCGCCCGATTCTGGTCGGCAAGGATACCCGGATGCCCGATTACCTGATCCTGATTTCCACCCTCGGCGGCATGGCCTTGTTCGGCCTCAACGGCTTCGTGTTGGGTCCGCTGATCGCTGCATTGTTCGTTGCCAGCTGGAACCTGTTCGCCGGCGGCAAGAAGATCGTCAGGTTGCCCGAGTAATTTCCCGCTTCACCCTAAACGGCTGCCCGAGTGCAGCCGTTTTTCGTTATCACGCACGGTCTTAACGTCCCGTAGCCTAGGTAGCGCGAAGCAAACTCGGGGTCTTCGCCCTGCGAAGTCTTTCGTCGCCAATCCTGCGCATCGCTTCGCTCAGCAGCAGGCTACGAAAAGCACTATTACCGAAATCTGTAGGCTGGGTGAAATCCGGGGAGCAGCTGCCAGACGTTTTAAGGAGGCTCGCACCCATCACACATAAACAAAAACGGCTGCCCTGATGCAGCCGTTCTTTCATGACGCGACTCTGATCAGAGCGCGACAGCAGCCAGGCCGGCCTGCTGGACCAGATCCAGCAGCGGCTGCGGGTAAACGCCGAGCACGAAGGCCAGGGCCGCCACCAGCATCAGCATGATGCCGCCGGCACGTTGGCCCCAGTTGAACGGTGCATCGTGACGCTGCAGGTTCGGCTCGTTGAGGAACAGGGTCACCATCACGCGCAGGTAGTAGAACACTGCGATGGCGCTGCCCAGAACCAGTGCGCCGATCAACCACCACAGTTGCGCCTGCACACCCGCGGCGATCACGTAGAACTTGCCGATGAAGCCTGCAGTGAGCGGAATACCGGCCAGCGACAGCATCATCACGGTCAGCACCGCGGTCAGGTATGGGCGGCGCCAGAACAGGCCGCGGTACTCATACAGCGCGTCGGCGTCACGGCCGTT
Organism: Pseudomonas sp. CNPSo 3701; assembly: GCF_028674975.1. NCBI lineage: Bacteria > Pseudomonadati > Pseudomonadota > Gammaproteobacteria > Pseudomonadales > Pseudomonadaceae > Pseudomonas > Pseudomonas sp. CNPSo 3701. The sequence goes on from NZ_JAQZSI010000002.1 coordinate 112,357, forward strand.
GTAGGGCGTCGACATCAGGGTGATCACCCCGAAGGCGCCCAGGCTGGTCAGCACGTAGGTGGCCATGTACACGCCGATGGCTTCCACGGCCAGGCCCTTGCTGGCAATCAACGCCACCAGCAGGTAACCGAAGTGGGCGATGGACGAATAACCGAGCAGACGCTTGAGGTTGTTCTGCACCAGGGCCAGCAGGTTGCCGAACAGGATCGAGGCGATGGCGATGACCGTCAGCAGGTCGTTCAGCCAGCCGCCGGCGGTGGCCGGGGAGAGCTGATACAGACGCAGCAGCACGGCGAATACCGCGACCTTGCTGGCGGTTGCCAGGAAGGCGGCCACTGGCGCCGGGGCGCCTTCGTAGACGTCCGGCGTCCACAGGTGGAAGGGCACCATGGACAGCTTGAACGCCAGACCGATGAGCATCATGCCGATACCGATCTGCACCAGCTGGCTGCCGCTGGCACCGGCCAGGCTGGCACCGATCTGGGCGAAGCTCAGGCTGCCGGCGTCGGCATACAGCAGCGCCATGCCGAACAGCAGGAAGGCGCTGCCGGCGGCCGACAGCACCATGTACTTGATGCCGGCTTCCAGCGAACGCTTGTTGAAGTAGGCATAGGCGATCATCCCGTAGGTCGGTACCGAGAGCAGCTCCAGACCGATGAACAGGCCCGCCAGGTGCTCGGTGCTGACCAGCACCAGGCCGCCAGCCGCGGAGAGCAGCAGCAGCAGGTACATTTCTTCGCGGTTGCGCGGGTAGCCCTTGGTCTGCCCGTCATTGACCTTGGCCTCGCCCAGGTAGGCGTGGGTGAGGGTGACGCACGCCAGGGTGGCGATCAGCACCAGCGCCATGTAATAGCAGGCGAAGGTGTCGATCTGCATCAGCGGGGTGACCTGCAGCGGCGTGACGCCAATGGTCGGCAGCAGCGACAGCAGGGCCGCGTTGAGGCCGATCACCGACAGCACGAAGGTCATCGAGTGGCTACGCTTCCAGGCGATGGCCAGCATGACCACCACCACGGTGGCGCAGGTTACCAGCAGCGGCAGCAGGGCGATCAGGTGTTGGGTGGAGAATTGCACAGCATGATGTTCCATAAATTTTAACCCTTACCGGCCCGAGGCGAGTTGATCGAGAGCGCCACTGAACCACTGCTGCACGCCTTGCATGCTGGCGGCAGAGGTGTCGAGCACCGGCTGCGGGTAAACGCCGAGCAGGATCAGCAGCACCGCGAGGCACAGCACCATGCTCAGTTCACGAAATTGCAGGCCCGGCAGCGGGCTGTCGTTCTTCACCGGGCCGAAGTGGGCGCGGTGAATCATGATCAGCGAGTACACGGAGCCCAGTACCAGGCCGGTCGCCGCGATCACGGTGACCCACGGCGCGGTCGGGAAGCTGCCGATCAGGATCAGGAACTCGCCGACGAAGTTGCCGGTGCCCGGCAGGCCCAGTGCAGCAGCCGCGAAGAACAGGCTGAGTGCCGGCAACCAGGACATGCGTGCCCAGATGCCGCCCATCTCGCGCATGTCGCGGGTGTGCAGGCGCTCGTAAAGCTGGCCGCAGAGGATGAACAGCGCCGCAGCCGAAAGGCCGTGGGCCATCATCTGCACCACCGCACCCTGCAGGGCGATCTGGCTGCCCGAGTAGATGGCGATCAGCACGAAGCCCATGTGCGACACGCTGGAGTAGGCCACCAGGCGCTTGATGTCGGTCTGCGCGAACGACAGCAGGGCGCCGTAGATGATGGCGAACACGCCCAGGTACATGGCGATCGGCGCGAACTCCGCCGAGGCATTGGGGAACAGTGGCAATGAGAAGCGTAGCAGGCCGTAGGCCGCGGTTTTCAGCAGGATACCGGCGAGGTCCACCGAGCCTGCGGTCGGCGCCTGGGCGTGGGCGTCCGGTAGCCAGGAGTGCAGGGGCACCACCGGGAACTTGACCGCGAAGGCGATGAAGAAGCCCAGCATCAGCAGGTATTCGGTACCTTCGGACAGCTCGGTCTTGAGCAGGTCGGCATAGTTGAAGGTGAATACGCCGGTCTGGTTGAAGTGCACGAACACCAGGCCAAGAATCGCCACCAGCATCACCAGACCACTGGCCTGGGTGAAGATGAAGAACTTGGTGGCCGCGTTGATGCGGCTCTTGCCAGGGCTGCCGCTATGACCCCAGAGCGCGATGAGGAAATACATCGGCACCAGCATCATTTCCCAGAAGAAGAAGAACAGGAACAGGTCGATGGCCAGGAACACGCCGACCACGCCGCCGAGGATCCACATCAGGTTGAGGTGGAAGAAGCCCACGCGCTTCTGGATCTCGTTCCACGAGCACAGTACCGACAGCACGCCGAGCAGGCCGGTGAGGGTGACCATCAGTACCGACAGGCCGTCCATCGCCAGGTGGATGCTGATGCCGAAGCGCTCGATCCAGCGCACCTGGAATTCGTGCGCCCAGCGTGGCTCGGCACCCGGCGCAGGCGCCAGGCTAAAGTCACCGGTGCCCCACAGCCACAGGCCGAGGCCGAACAGCAGGGACATGGTCAGCAGCGCGATCCAGCGCGGCAGGGTTCCGCCGAAGCGCTCCGCCTGCCAGCACAACAGGCCGCCGATAAAGGGGATCAGGATTAGCCAAGGCAGAATCATGACGGGCGAGTTTCCTTAGAAAAAGTATTCGGGATCATCGGTCAGGCCAGCAGCACAGCAGCGAGCACCAGCACGGCGCCCCCGGCGATGGAGATGGCGTACCAGCGCAGATGCCCGGTTTCGCTGCGGCTCAGCACGCCATGACCACCACGCACCAGGCGCGGGACGATGCCGATGGCACCGTCGATCGGGTCACGGGCGAGCAACCGGCAGAAGAACAGGTAGGGCTGCACGAAAATCTTGTCGTAGAGCCAGTCGAAGCCCCAGGCGGCGAACCACCAGGCCGACAGGAAACGACCCGGCGCGCTGCTGGCGACGGCGTTCACGAAACTGCGCTTGCCGAGGAACAGCATGGCGGCCAGCAGGATACCGGCCAGGGCGATGCAGCCCGAGACGATTTCCAGGCTGTGCTTGGCCTCGCCACCGGCATGGCCGGCGCTCTGCGGCAGCACGCCAGCCAGCGGCGGGGTGATCCAGGCACCGATGAAGGTCGACAGCACGATCAGCACGATCAGCGGCAGGTTGTGGGCGATGCCATGACCGGCATGGGCATCGGTCTTCTGCTCGCCATGGAAGGCGATGAAGATCAGCCGGAAGGTGTAGATCGAGGTCATGAAGGCGCCCAGCAAACCGGCGTAGAGCAGGCCGGAATTACCGCTGGCGAAGGCTTCCCAGAGAATCTCGTCCTTGGAGTAGAAGCCCACGGTGATAAGCGGCAGCGCCGCCAGGGCCGAGCCGCCGACGATGAAGCTGGCATAGGCCAGCGGCAGCTTCTTCCACAGGCCACCCATCTTGAAGATGTTCTGCTCGTGGTGGCAGGCGTGGATCACCGAACCGGAAGCGAGGAACAGCAGCGCCTTGAAGAAGGCGTGGGTCATCAGGTGGAAGATCGCCGCGTCCCAGGCACCCACGCCCAGGGCCAGGAACATGTAGCCGATCTGGCTCATGGTCGAGTAGGCGAGGATGCGCTTGATGTCGGTCTGCACCAGAGCGGCAAAACCCGCCAGCACCAGGGTCACGCCACCGACGATGCCGACCAGCCCGAGAATCTCCGGGGTCAGCAGGAACAGGCCATTGGTACGCGCGATCAGGTAGACGCCCGCGGTGACCATGGTGGCGGCGTGGATCAGTGCCGAAACCGGGGTCGGGCCGGCCATGGCGTCGGCCAGCCAGGTCTGCAGGGGCAGCTGGGCGGATTTACCGACCGCGCCGCCGAGCAGCATCAGGGTCGCCAGCCACAGCCAGGTATCGCCGGCTGCGTACTTCTGCGGGGCCAGAACCATCAGTTCCTGGATGTTCAGGGTGCCGAGGTTGAGGAACAGCAGGAACAGGCCGATCATCAGGAACACGTCACCGATGCGGGTAACGATGAACGCTTTCAGCGCCGCATTACCGTTGGGCACGTGCTTGTAGTAGAAGCCGATCAGCAGGTACGAGCACAGACCGACGCCTTCCCACCCGAAGAACAGGGTCATCAGGTTATCGCCCAGCACCAGCAGCAGCATGCTGAAGATGAACAGGTTGGTGTAGGAGAGGAAACGCGAGTAACCCTCTTCACCGCGCATGTACCAGCTGGCGAACATGTGGATCAGGAAGCCCACGCCGGTGACCACGCCGAGCATGGTCAGCGACAGGCCGTCCAGGTACAGGGTGAAGCTCGGCGCCAGGCCGTCGACGCTCATCCACTGCCACAGGGTCTGGGTGTGAACGCCGTCTGCCGGTGGCGCGACGTTGAACTGCCACATGATCCAGGCGGTGGTCAGGGCCGACAGGCCGACCGAGCCGACACCGACGATCGCGGCAGCGCCTTCGCTCAGGCGGCCGCGGGAAAAGGCCAGGATGAACCAGCCGATCAGTGGGAACAGGAGTGTCAGGAATAAGAGGTTCATCCGCGCATCTCGCTGGCTGCGTCGATATCGAGGGTGTGGAAGCGGCGATACAGCTGCAGCAGGATCGCCAGGCCAATGCTCGCTTCGGCGGCGGCCAGGGCGATGACCAGAATGAACATGATCTGCCCGTCCGCCTGGCCCCAGCGCGCACCGGCGACCACGAAGGCGAGGGCGGCGGCGTTCATCATCACTTCCAGGCTCATCAGCACGAACAGGATGTTGCGGCGCACCATCAGGCCAACCAGGCCGAGGCTGAACAGCACGCCGGCCAGCGCCAGGCCGTGCTCCATTGGAATACCGTTCATGGCGTAGCATCCTTGATGTCGTTACGGCCCAGGTGATAGGCGGCGACCAGTGCGGCCAGCAGCAGCATGGAGGCCAGCTCGACGGCCAGCAGATATGGGCCGAACAGGTGAATGCCCACGGCCTTGGCATCAACCGTGGTGTGGCCGATGGTGGCGCCGCTCGGTACGGCGAACAGCACGTACAGCAGCTGACCCAGCAGCAGCGCGGAGAGCAGCGCCGGGCCGATCCAGATGCCCGGGGTCAGCCAGGTGCGTTCCTGCTGTACCGAGGCCGGGCCGAGGTTGAGCATCATCACCACGAACACGAACAGCACCATGATTGCACCGGCGTAGACGATGATCTCCAGGGCACCGGCGAACGGCGCGCCGAGGCTGAAGAACACCATGGATACGGCGAGCAGCGAGATGATCAGGTAGAGCAGGGCGTGCACCGGGTTCTTGCCGGTGATCACGCCAAAGGTCGAGGCAACCGCGACCCCTGCGGAGAAGTAGAAGGCGAATTCCATTATGGCAACAACCCCTTGACGTTGATCGGCTCGGCTTCGTCCTGCGCGGCGCCTTTCGGCTTGCCGGCGATGGCCATGCCGGCCACGCGGTAGAAGTTGTAGTCCGGGTTCTTGCCGGGGCCGGAGATCAGCAGGTCTTCCTTCTCGTACACCAGGTCCTGACGCTTGAACTCGCCCATTTCGAAATCCGGGGTGAGCTGGATCGCGGTGGTCGGGCAGGCTTCCTCGCAAAGGCCGCAGAAGATGCAGCGCGAGAAGTTGATGCGGAAGAAGTCCGGGTACCAGCGACCGTCTTCGGTTTCCGCCTTCTGCAGCGAAATGCAGCCCACCGGGCAGGCCACGGCGCACAGGTTGCAGGCTACGCAGCGTTCTTCGCCGTCGGGGTCGCGGGTCAGTACGATGCGGCCGCGGTAGCGCGGCGGCAGGTAGACCTGTTCTTCCGGGTATTGCAGGGTGTCGCGCTTGCGAAAGCCATGGCCGAAGACCATGACCAGGCTGCGCAATTGGGTCGCGGTACCGACCAGTACGTCCCAAATATATTTGAACATCACTCGCTCCTTACTGGGCCGTGGCCAGCACGACGGCGCCGGTCACCAGCAGGTTGATCAGGGTCAGCGGCAGGCAGAACTTCCAGCTGAAGGCCATGACCTGGTCATACCGCGGGCGCGGAATGGACGCGCGCAGCAGGATGAAGATCATGATGAAGAAGCAGGTCTTGATCGCGAACCAGAAGAACGGGATCTGCGGCAGAATGCCGAACGGACCGTGCCAGCCACCGAAGAACAGGGTTACCAGCAGCGCGGAGATGGTCACGATGCCGATGTATTCACCGACGAAGAACATGCCCCATTTCATGCCGGCGTATTCGATGTGGTAACCGTCGGCCAGCTCCTGCTCCGCTTCCGGCTGGTCGAAGGGGTGACGGTGCGTCACGGCCACGCCGGCGATGAAGAAAGTACAGAAGCCGAAGAACTGCGGAATGATGAACCACAGGTTCTGGGCCTGGTAATCGACGATGTCGCGCATGTTGAACGAGCCGACCTGGGCGACGATGCCCATCAGCGCCAGGGCCAGGAACACCTCGTAGGAGATGGTCTGGGCCGAGGCACGCAGGCTGCCGAGCAGGGCGAACTTGTTGTTGCTAGACCAGCCGGCGAACAGCACGGCGTACACCGAAAGACCGGCCATGGCGAAGAAGAACAGAATGCCGATGTTCAGGTCCGCCACGCCCCAGTTGGGGGTGATCGGGATGATCGCGAAGGCCACCAGCATGGCGCCCATGGCGATGATCGGCGCCAGGGTGAAGATCAGCTTGTCGGCGAACGGCGGCGTCCAGTCTTCCTTGAAGAACATCTTGAGCATGTCCGCAGCGAGCTGGAACATGCCGAACGGGCCGACCCGGTTGGGGCCGTAGCGATCCTGCCACCAGCCGAGCAGGCGGCGTTCGACGAAGCTCAGCAGTGCACCGCATACCACCACGGCGAGCAGGATGACGATGGCCTTGAGCACTTCCTGGATGATGTCGAGCAACTGTGGAGTCAGCCAACTCATTGCGCGGCCTCCCCAATGTTGCTCACGGCCGCGCCAGAGATGGCCGCCGGAATGCCAGCCAGGCCGACCGGCAGGCCGACCAGGCCGATGGCCAGTTCTTCAGTGACGCGCAGCGGCAGGCGCAGGTTCTGGCCGTTGACGCTCAGTTGCAGCAGTGCGCCGTCGTTGACGCCCAGGCGATCGGCTTCATCCTTGGCCAGCGCCACGTAGGCTTCGGGTGTGCGCTCGGCGATCGGCGCGGCGCGCGAGGACATTTCCTCGCTACCGAACAGATGGTGCAGCGGCACGGCCTGCCAGGTGCCTTGGGCCGGGTTGAAGGCCGTCGGTGCATTGAACCAGCCCAGGCTCGCGCCCTTGGCTTCGATCAGGCGCACGCCGGGGTCGCCGGCACGCAGGTGACCACCGACTTCATCCTGGAACTTGTTCCAGGCCTGAGGCGAGTTCCAGCCTGGCGACCAGGCGAACGGGATCTGCTGACGGTCTTCCTTGCTGCCCGAGTAGCCTTCCATGGAGAAGGCAAAGGCGCTGTCCTTGTCCTGGGGCTGACGCGGCTCGTGCACGCTGATGTTGGCGCGCATGGCGGTACGACCGCTGTAGCGATGCGGTTCACGGGCCAGCTTGAGGCCCTTGATGCGGAACGAGGCGCTTGGCGCGGCATCACGGATGCCGGCCAGCTGGGCGGAGCTGTCGGCGCAGGCCGCGGTGACCTGGTCGAGCTGGGTCCAGTCGACGACGCGATTGTGCAGCGTGCTGTGCAGCGCGTGCAGCCAGCGCCAGCCTTCGCGCACCAGAATGTTGGCGTCGTAGTAGGACGGGTCGTAGACCTGGAAGAAACGCTGGGCGCGGCCTTCCTGGCTGACCAGGGTGCCGTCGCCTTCAGCGAAGCTGGCAGCCGGCAGCAGCAGGTGCGCCTTGGCGGTGGTGGCGGTGCTCTGGTGATCGGCGACGATCACCACCTTGGTGGCGGCCAGGGCGGCGTCCACACGGGCGGCATCGGCGCGGTGATAGAGATCGTTCTCCAGCACCACCAGGGCGTCGGACTGACCGGAGGTCAGCGCTTCGAGGGCGTCGTCCAGGCTGTTGCCGGCGAACTGCTCGCCCATCAGCAGAGCCATGCCCATGCTGTTGGCTTCCGGCACCACCAGGCTGATGGAGCCGTTCTTCTCGCGGTTCTTCAGGGCGCTGGCGATGTTCGCGGCGGCTTCGATCAGCGCGCGATTGCCCAGCGAGGCGCCGGAAACGATCAGCGGGCGCTTGGCGTTGAGCAGCGCTTCGGCGATGCGTTGCACCAGCTCGCCGGCCTCGGCTTCCAGGCCTTCGACGGCCGGGGCGCTCGGATCGATGGCGTGGGCCACCGCGAAGCCGATGCGCGCCAGGTCATCGGGCGCGGCGTGTACGCACTGCTCGGCGACGTCGTCGAGGCGAGTGGCGGTGACGCTGGCGATGAACAGCGGATTGAGCGCGTGCTGGGCGACGTTCTGCACGGCGGCCATGTGCCAATCCTGGATCTTCGCGCCGGCAGCGATCTCGGTGGCCTTGCCCTTGACCGACTGGCGCAGGGCCAGAGCGACGCGGGCGGCGGTCTGGGTGAGGTCTTCACCGAGCACGAACACCGCGTCGTGGCTCTCGATGTCGCGCAGGGTCGGCACCGGCAGCGGCCCGTTCTGCAGCACGTCGCGGATAAGGCGGATGTTGGCCTGCTCGGCCGCGGCGATACCGGAGTAGAAGTTGCCAGCGCCGACCAGCTCGCGCAGGGCGAAGTTGCCCTCCAGGCTGGCACGCGGCGAACCGATGCCGATCACCTTGCGCCCCTTGAGCAGGGCAGCAGCCTGATCCAGTGCGGCGTCCAGGCCCATCTTCATCTTGCTGAGCATCATCACCGGCTGACGCGGACGGTCTTCACGGTTGACGTAGCCATAGCCGAAGCGGCCACGGTCGCACAGGAAGTACTGGTTCACCGAGCCGTTGAAGCGGTTCTCGATGCGGCGCACTTCGCCGTAGCGCTCACCCGGGCTGGTGTTGCAGCCGCTGGAGCAGCCATGACAGATGCTCGGGGCGAACTGCATGTCCCACTTGCGGTTGTAGCGTTCGGAGTGGGTCTTGTCGGTGAACACACCGGTCGGGCAAACCTCGACCAGGTTGCCGGAGAACTCGCTTTCCAGGGTGCCGTCTTCGACGCGGCCGAAGTACACGTTGTCGTGGGCGCCGTAGACGCCCAGGTCGGTGCCGCCGGCGTAATCCTTGTAGTAACGCACGCAGCGGTAGCAGGCGATGCAGCGGTTCATCTCATGGGCGATGAACGGGCCGAGCTCCTGGTTCTGGTGGGTGCGCTTGCTGAAGCGATAGCGACGGGCGTTGTGGCCGGTCATCACCGTCATGTCCTGCAGGTGGCAATGGCCGCCTTCCTCGCACACCGGGCAGTCGTGCGGGTGGTTGGTCATCAGCCACTCGACGACGCTCTTGCGGAAGGCCACGGCCTCTTCGTCGTCGATGGAAATCCAGCTGTTGTCGGTGGCCGGCGTCATGCAGGACATGACCAGGCGGCCGCGCTTGTCGTTTTCGTCGCTGTACTGCTTCACCGCGCACTGGCGGCAGGCGCCAACGCTGCCGAGCGCCGGGTGCCAGCAGAAGTAGGGGATGTCGAGACCAAGGGACAGACAGGCCTGCAGCAGGTTGTCCGCACCATCGACTTCGAGATCTTTGCCGTCTACGTGGATAGTGGCCATTTTTCTTCAGTCTTCGTTTGCCCGCTCGAAAGCGGACGGGCTAAGGGAATTCTTGTCTTTGCCTGGGCCGGACGGCGCCATCGCGCCCACTCGTCCGGCCATCGGGCCTATACCGCGTGTGCCGCTACCGGCGGCTGCGGCGCAGTGGCGCCAACACCGGCTTCGAACTCTTCACGGAAATACTTGATCGCGCTGCCCAGTGGCTCCACGGCACCCGGTGCGTGAGCACAGAAGGTCTTGCCGGGGCCGAGGAAGTTGACCAGGCCGAGCAGGGTGTCGATGTCCTCGCGGGTGCCCTGCTTGCGCTCCAGGGCACGGAGGATCTTCACGCTCCACGGCAGGCCGTCACGACATGGCGTGCACCAGCCGCAGGATTCGCGGGCGAAGAACTCTTCCATGTTGCGCAGCAGCGAAACCATGTTCACCGTGTTGTCGATGGCCAGGGCCAGGCCGGTACCCATGCGGGTGCCGACCTTGGCGATGCCGGCGGCGTACATGGAGGCCTCGAGGTGCTCGGGCAGCAGGAAACCGGTGCCGGCGCCGCCAGGCTGCCAGGCCTTGAGGGTGTAGCCGTCGCGCATGCCGCCGGCGTAATCCTCGAACAGCTCGCGGGCGCTGATGCCGAACGGCAGTTCCCAGATACCCGGGTTCTTGACCTTGCCGGAGAAGCCCATCAGCTTGGTGCCGTGGTCTTCGCTGCCTTCGCGGGCCAGGGATTTGTACCAGTCCACGCCGTTGCCGATGATCGACGGCACGTTGCACAGGGTCTCGACGTTGTTGACGCAGGTCGGCTTGCCCCATACGCCCACTGCGGCCGGGAACGGCGGCTTGGCGCGCGGGTTGGCGCGACGGCCTTCCAGGGAGTTGATTAGTGCGGTTTCTTCACCGCAGATGTAACGCCCGGCGCCGGTGTGCACGAACAGCTCGAAATCGAAACCGCTGCCCAGGATATTTTTGCCCAGCAGGCCGGCGGCCTTAGCTTCCTCGATGGCGCGGTTGAGGTTGGCTGCGGCGTCGACGTACTCGCCACGCAGGAAGATGTAGCCACGGTAGGCCTTCAGGGCCCGGGCGCTGATCAGCATGCCTTCCACCAGCAGGTGCGGCAGCTGTTCCATCAGCATGCGGTCCTTCCAGGTGTTGGGCTCCATCTCGTCCGCGTTGCACAGCAGGTAACGGATGTTCAGCGATTCGTCGTTGGGCATCAGGCCCCACTTCACGCCGGTGGGAAAGCCCGCACCACCGCGGCCCTTGAGGCCGGAATCCTTGACCGTCTGCACGATGTCGGCTTGGGCCATCTCGGCCAGGGCCTTGCGGGCGGCGGCATAACCGTTCTTCTGCTGGTACTCGTCGAGCCACACGGGCTGGGCGTCGTCGCGCAGGCGCCAGGTCAGCGGGTGGGTCTCTTCGCTGCGGGCGATGCGGTTGGCCGGGCCGAAGGAGGTCAGCAGGTTGGAGCTGCGGCTGATCATTGGAAGTTCTCCAGCAGTTGCGCCACGCCTTCGGGTTGCACGTCGCCAAAGGTTTCGTCGTCGATCATCATCGCCGGCGCCTTGTCGCAGTTGCCCAGGCAGCACACCGGCAGCAGGGTGAAGCGGCCGTCGGCGGTGGTCTGGCCGGGCACGATGCCCAGTTCGGACTTGATGCTGCCCAGCACGTTCTCGTGGCCACCGATGAAGCAGGTCATGCTGTCGCATACACGGATGATGTGACGGCCGACAGGCTGGCGGAAAATCTGGCTGTAGAAGGTGGCGACACCTTCGACGTCGCTGGCCGGGATGCCGAGAATCGCGCCGATGGCATCGGCGGCGCCGTCCGGCACCCAGCCGCGTTCCTTCTGCACGATCTTCAGGGCTTCGATGGACGCCGCACGCGGGTCCTCGTAGTGGTGCATCTCGTGCTCGATGGCCGAGCGCTCGGTTTCACTGAGGGCGAAACGGTCGGTCTGAATCATGTTCATGGTGTTCTCCTCAGCGATCCACGTCGGCCATGACGAAGTCGATACTGCCCAGGTACGCAATCAGGTCGGCGACCATGCTGCCGCGGATCACCGAGGGGATCTGCTGCAGGTGGGCGAAGCTCGGCGTGCGGATGCGCGTGCGGTAGCTCATGGTGCTGCCGTCGCTGGTCAGGTAGTAGCTGTTGATACCCTTGGTCGCTTCGATCATCTGGAAGCTTTCGTTGGCCGGCATGACCGGGCCCCAGGAAACCTGCAGGAAGTGGGTGATCAGGGTTTCGATGTGCTGCAGCGTGCGCTCTTTCGGCGGCGGCGTGGTCAGCGGGTGATCCGCCTTGTACGGGCCTTCCGGCATGTTGCGCAGGCACTGGTCGATGATCCGGATGCTCTGGCGCATCTCCTCGACACGCACCATGCAGCGGTCATAGGCATCGCCGTTGGCGGCCAGCGGCACTTCGAACTCGAAGTTCTCGTAGCCGGAATAGGGGCGCGCCTTGCGCAGGTCGAAATCGCAGCCAGTGGCGCGCAGGCCGGCACCGGTGGTGCCCCATTCCAGCGCTTCCTTGGTGTTGTACTGGGCCACACCGATGGTACGGGCCTTGAGGATGCTGTTCCTCAGTGCAGCCTTTTCGTATTCGTCGAGGCGCTTGGGCAGCCAGTCGACGAATTCCTTGACCAGTTTGTCCCAGCCACGCGGCAGGTCGTGGGCGACGCCACCGATGCGGTACCAGGCCGGGTGCAGGCGGAAACCGGTAATGGCTTCGATCACCTTATAGGCACGCTGACGGTCCGTGAAGGTGAAGAACACCGGGGTCATGGCGCCGACGTCCTGGATATAGGTACCTAGGAACAGCAGGTGGCTGGTGATGCGGAAGAACTCGGCCATCATGATGCGGATGGTGTCGACCTTCTGCGGCACCTTGATGCCGGCGAGCTTCTCGACCGAGAGCACGTAGGGCAGGTTGTTCATCACCCCGCCCAGGTAGTCGATACGGTCGGTGTAGGGAATGAAGCTGTGCCAGCTCTGGCGCTCGGCCATCTTCTCGGCACCGCGGTGGTGGTAACCGATTTCCGGCACGCAATCGAGGATCTCTTCACCGTCGAGCTGCAGGATGATGCGGAACGCCCCGTGGGCGGACGGGTGGTTGGGGCCGAGGTTGAGGAACATGTAGTCCTCGTTCTCGCTGTGGCGTTTCATGCCCCAGTCTTCGGGGTTGAAGCGCGCGGCCTCTTCCTCGAGCTGCTGCTTGGCCAGGGTCAGGCTGAACGGATCGAATTCGGTAGCCCGCGCCGGGTAGTCTTTGCGCAGCGGGTGACCTTCCCAGGTCGGCGGCATCATGATGCGCGTCAGATGCGGGTGCCCGGTGAAGTGGATGCCGTACAGGTCCCACACTTCGCGCTCGTACCAGTTGGCGTTCGGCCAGATGCCGGTCACGGACGGCAGGTTGAGGTCGCCCTCGCGCAGCGCCACCTTGATCATCACGTCGCTGTTACGTTCCAGCGACATGAGGTGATAGAAGACGGTGAAATCGGCGTCCGGCAGGCCGCGACGCTGGGTGCGCAGGCGCTCGTCGACGCCGTGCAGGTCATACAGCATGACGTAGGGGCGGGTGGTCTCGCGCAGGAAGCGCAGCACTTCGACGAGCTTGTCGCGGCCGACCCAGATTACCGGCATACCGGTGCGGGTGGCCTGCAGCGTGAAGCTGTCGGCGTCAAAACGGGATTGAAGCTCAACGACGACGTCTTGGTCGTCCGCCTTGTACGGCGCAATGGACACGGTGGTGTCTGCAGTCATGGTCTCGATCGCTATCGGTCAACGGTGAGAGTGAGTCCGGCTTTTATAAGGAAGCAGGACTCAGACTTCGTCAGGGGAACGCAGGTTGGTAACCGCAATACGCTGCTCGCGGCGCTGTTCTTTCTGCGATGGCATCTCGGCGCGGTAAACGCCTTGATCGCCAACGACCCAGGACAGCGGGCGGCGCTCCTGACCGATGGATTCCTGCAGCAGCATCAAGCCTTGCAGGAACGCCTCGGGGCGCGGTGGGCAACCGGGAATGTAGACGTCGACGGGCAGGAACTTGTCGACGCCCTGAACGACCGAATAGATGTCGTACATGCCGCCGGAGTTGGCGCACGAGCCCATGGAAATGACCCACTTGGGTTCGAGCATCTGCTCATAGAGGCGCTGGATGACCGGCGCCATCTTGATGAAGCAGGTGCCGGCGATGACCATGAAGTCGGCCTGGCGTGGGGATGCGCGGATTACCTCGGCACCGAATCGCGCGACGTCGTGCGGCGCGGTGAATGCTGTGGTCATTTCCACGTAGCAGCAGGAAAGCCCGAAGTTGTACGGCCACAGGGAGTTCTTGCGACCCCAGTTCACCGCACCGCTGAGAACATCCGAGAGTTTCCCCATGTAGATGTTCTTGTGCACTTCGTCTTCTAGCTGTTGGTCGGTAACGACCTCCCGCTTGCCGATCGGGTATTGCTCGTTGGGAGCATCCGGATCGATCCGAGTGAGCTTGTATTGCATCGCCAAAGCCTCATTGTTTGAGCTTCGCCTGCCGAGCCTTACGACTCTCCGGTGCCCAATCCAGCGCACCGATACGCCAAAGGTAGACAAGACCTGCCAACAGAATGTTTATGAAAACGGCTGCTTCGATAAAGCCGGCCCAGCCGCTTTCGCGAACGGAGACGGCCCAAGCGAAGAGAAAGAGGGCTTCGACGTCGAAAATCACGAAAAGCATCGCGACCAGATAGAATTTTGCCGACAGGCGCAGGCGCGCGCTACCGGTGGGAAGCATGCCCGATTCGAAGGGCTCGTTCTTGCTGCGACCCCAGGCTTTGCTGCCCAGCAGGCTGGAGACGCCCATCATGAAGGCACAGAGGCCAACGACACCCAGCAGAAAAACGGCCAACGCCCAGTTATGGGACAGGGAACTGCTTGCTTCCAGCATGCCGGGGCTCCTCAGGCAAGGAACGGCTTAACGCACGATTTGAATGTATGCCAAGGCGCTACAGGGCCTTGAATCAATTCACATAATGTTATGCCTGTATCTGGTGTAAGTAAATTTTTCAGCGCAAAAAATAATAAAAAGTCGCATGGTCGCAACTGATCGAGTTTTAAAACTCCAGGCAAATCAGGGCCGCAGGGCAAGTAGGTAAACGACACATCAGAATATAAGAGGTGCAGTAATGAAAAATACATTTATGAGAATATTTATCATTTAAGAAGCTGTCTCTTTTGGTTCGCCGCATTTCCATTTTTCTCTATTTAAAGAAATAAACCTCGGGCCAGGTAGAACCCGTAAAAAAGCCCCGGCATTGCTGCCGGGGCCCAGACATTGGAAATGCTTTTTTATCAATGGAACTGGTTCATGGTGTTGTCCTTGCCGCCAGCCTTCAGGGCCGCTTCACCGGCGAAGTACTCCTTGTGGTTGTCGCCGATGTCCGAGCCCGCCATGTTCTGGTGCTTGACGCAGGCGATGCCCTGACGGATCTCCTGGCGCTGCACGCCCTTGACGTAGGCCAGCATGCCCTGGTCGGCAAAGTAGCCCTTGGCCAGGTTGTCGGTGGACAGCGCAGCGGTGTGGTAGGTCGGCAGGGTGATCAGGTGGTGGAAGATGCCGGCATTGGCCGAACCGTCGCGCTGGAAGGTGCGGATCTTCTCGTCGGCAATCTGGGCCAGCTCGGTTTCATCGTACTCGGCGCTCATCAGCTTGGCGCGATCGTAGGCCGATACGTCCTTGCCGTCGGCAACGAAGGCATCGAACACCTGCTGGCGGAAGCTCAGGGTCCAGTTGAACGACGGGCTGTTGTTGTAGACCAGCTTGGCGTTGGGGATCACTTCGCGAACGCGATCGACCATGGCCTTGATCTGGCCGACATGGGGCTTCTCGGTTTCGATCCAGATCATGTCCGCGCCGTTCTGCAGCGAGGTGATGCTGTCCAGTACGCAGCGATCCTCGCCGGTACCCTTGCGGAACTGGAACAGGTTGGACGGCAGGCGTTTGGGGCGCAGCAGCTTGCCTTCACGGTTGATCACCACATCGCCGTTCTTCAGTTCGGCCGGGCTGATTTCGTCGCAATCCAGGAACGAGTTGTACTGGTCGCCCAGGTCGCCCGGCTCACTGGTCACGGCGATCTGCTTGGTGAGGCCGGCACCCAGGGAATCGGTACGGGCGACGATCACGCCGTCGTCCACGCCCAGCTCGAGGAAGGCGTAGCGCACCGCGTTGATCTTGGCGAGGAAGTCGGAATGGGGCACGGTGACCTTGCCGTCCTGGTGGCCGCACTGTTTCTCGTCGGAGACCTGGTTCTCGATCTGGATGCAGCAGGCGCCGGCTTCGATCATCTTCTTGGCGAGCAGGTAGGTGGCCTCGGGGTTGCCGAAACCGGCATCGATGTCGGCGATGATCGGCACCACGTGGGTTTCGAAATTGTCGATCTGCGCCTGGATCTCGCTCTGCTTGGCACGATCGCCCGACTCGCGAGCCGCATCGAGAGCACTGAACAGCAGGTCCAGCTCACGGGCGTCGGCCTGGCGCAGGAAGGTGTACAGCTCTTCGATGAGTGCGGCGACCGCGGTCTTTTCGTGCATGGACTGATCCGGCAGCGGGCCGAAATCGGAACGCAGCGCGGCGATCATCCAGCCGGACAGGTACAGGTAACGCTTGTTGGTGGTCTTGAGGTGCTTCTTGATGGAAATCAGTTTCTGCTGGCCGATGAAGCCATGCCAGCAGCCCAGCGACTGGGTGTAGACGGACGAGTCGGCATCGTACTCGGCCATGTCCTTGCGCATGATGGCCGCGGTGTACTTGGCTACATCCAGGCCAGTCTTGAAGCGGTTCTGGGCGCGCATACGAGCGACGGATTCCGGGTTGATAGCGCTCCAGCTGCTGCCAGCGGCTTCTTTCAGGGCGGCAACGGCTTTGATGTCGTTTTCGTAAGCTGACATGGTCAATCCTTCAAGTGTGTGTTTGGTCGAGCACCGGGCATCGCGCATGGAAGCGCAGGCTCGGCGCGAGCTCACCGCAGACGTTGAGAGGAAACCGGAAAGAGGAGGGCCGTGGCCGGGTGGACGAAGCGCATCGTGTGCCCGCCGCCGGGTAGGCGAGCGGTGGTGCGTGCAGGCCCGTGGACGCCCTTGGCACTGTGCCGTTCGATGCGTGAAACGCTTCCCCGTCCCTCAGGACAACCTCGTTCCAGTCGCCATCTCGTCGAGCTGCCTTGTGGGCGTAACAACACGAATCGATCCCTGCGGTAAGCGGAGATTGACCCGGAGGTCCCGTTTCCAGAACCCCTGATTAGCGGGAGCGAGGCCATCATGCGACCGACGGAAATGTTCGTCAATCGTTTTTGTAGTGTTTTTTTAGGAGTACTACATAGGTCTTGGATCGACCGTATGGTCACGTTTTACGGGACTTTCAGTCGATCACCTCGACCTTAACGCGCATGCTCATGTCGTCGCGGCCTTCGGTCGAGTAGCGGCGCAGAACGCCACTGCGGTCGGCCTGGCTCTGCTCGCTGCTGCCGCCGATGGTGATCCACTCGCCGAGCCGACCGCTGACCCGAGTGTCGGCTTGCTGGATGTCGATCACGCCGGGTTGCTGCTGGCTGACCCGGTCACGGTTGCTGCTGATATCCAGGTGCACGATCTCGCCCGCCAGGCTGGCGGTGACGTAGAAGCCCTGGGTGACGTTGCGGTACTCGGTGTTGTTGTACACCTGGCCGTAGGGGCCGCGGCTGCTGGTGGTCACCGGCACGCTCTGGCCAACCTGGATCAGCGCCGGGTAACCCTCGCTGGTCTGCACCTGCTGGGTGCCGCCACCGCGGCTA
Organism: Pseudomonas sp. CNPSo 3701; assembly: GCF_028674975.1. Taxonomy (NCBI): domain Bacteria; kingdom Pseudomonadati; phylum Pseudomonadota; class Gammaproteobacteria; order Pseudomonadales; family Pseudomonadaceae; genus Pseudomonas; species Pseudomonas sp. CNPSo 3701. The sequence continues at coordinate 129,757 of NZ_JAQZSI010000002.1, forward strand.
TCAGTGCTGCGGCGGATGATGCGCGCCTGGTCACGGCCGTTCACTTCGCCGCGGCCGATTTCCACGCGGCCATTGCCGGCGCTGATGCTGCCGTCGACCCCGTAACCCCGGTCGTCGCGGTAGGTCGATTCGCTGGTGTCGACGCTGATCAGCAAGCGCCGCGGCTGGGTGTCGAGCTGGCCGAGCAGGGCGCGCACCTCCTCGATCTTCGCCGGCGACGCATTGACGATCAGCTGGTTGCCGTAGGCGCTCACCCGCCCGTCGTTGCCCAGTGCAGATTGCACCACGGGTAGTAGGTCGCCTGCCGTGCGGTAGTTGAGTGGAATGACTTCGGTGGCGGCCAGCGCCGAGAGGCTGAGCGCGAGCAGGGCGGCGCCGAGAAAATGTCGCTTCATGGCAAGAAATCTCTTCATAGCAGAAAACTTCGCAAGTCAGGATCGGTGATGCTGGTATCCCAGGTCTGGTCGAATAGCCGCTGCAACTGACGCACACGGGCGGCGTCTTGGTAATTCGCATAGCCGCCGAACTGATCCGGCTCCGGGCGCATCATCAGGCCCTGGTCGTCAGCCAGCAGAAAGGCGCCCTCAGGAACAGGGTAATCAGGATGACAGAGGCGAATGTGCAGGTGGCTGGGCAATTTTCGCGACAGGGCGATGAGTCGGTGCCCATCACGAACCGCGCGGCTGCTGTCGCACACCAGGATGCGCAGGCTGCTGTGGCGATGGCGCAACAGAAAATCGCTGCAGGCCGCGTGAATGCTGCTGTGGTGGTAGAGCCAGGGTTCGAGATCGGGGCTATAGAGGCACAGCGTGCGCCTGGCCTGCTGCATCATCGCCAGGGCGTGGCTGCGAGCCTGGTCGGGCAGGCTGAAACGCTGCATGGCCGACTCGCTGCCGAGCACGAAGGGTGCCGGCTCCCAGGCGGCCGGCTGCGGCAGGGGGCTGTCCGGGTTGTGCAGGGTGAAACGCCCGGGCGACTCGAACTCGATGGGCTCGAGATCGGCGGGCGTGTGTTCGTCGTTCATGCTGACCTCTGTGGCACCGGTGTGCCACGGCTGAGATTAGCTGCTGCGCACCATGTCGACGTGAGGGATACCGGCTTCCAGGTACTCCTCACTCACTACAGTGAAGCCCAGCTTTTCATAGAACGGCGTCGCCTGCACCTGGGCACTGAGCATTTGCTGGCTCAGGCCACGTTTTTCCGCTTCGGCGATCACCGCCTGCAGCAGGGCTTCGCCTACCTTCAGGCCGCGCCAGTCCTTGAGTACTGCTACCCGGCCAATCTGGCCGTCGGCGAGCAGGCGCGCCGTACCGATCGGGTAGTCACCTTCGCAGGCGAGAAAATGCACGGCATCACTGTCTTCGGCGTCCCATTCCAGTTCAGGCGGCACGGCCTGTTCAGCGACGAAGACGGTTTCGCGGATGCGATGCAGCTCTTCGTAATCCTTGTGCCAGTCGGCGATGCGTACGTGCAGGTCATTCATCGGCAGCAAACTCCAGGCTTCCTTGCTTGGCCAGTTCGAGCACCAGCTCGCGGGCCTCGTCGTTGCCCAGCCATGGGCCGAGGTTTTCCAGATGCAGGGCGTCGGCCGAGCAGATCATCTTCAGCAATTCGCGCAGGCTGGCGGAGACCAGGCGGCTCTGCCCGCTGGCGAACAGCACCAGGCCATCGCCGACTTCCGACCAGGCCAGACGCGCGCTCGGGTTGCGAACCAGAATGGCCCCGTCCTCGAGCTGATCGAGGAAGCTGTCCTCATCGATCTCGATGCCTTCGACCAGCTCCGGGTACTTGGGCTCGGTCATGAACTGGCCGAACCAGGTCATCAGCAGGCGCTCGTCGCTCATGTGTTCGGCGAGCAGCGCCTTGAGGCGTTCGAGGGCGTCACGCTGGATCTCGTGCGGGTCGCTGGTCGGCGCGGTGCCGGCGTCGCTGTAGCGCGTTTCGTCCGGCAGGAACTGGCCAAGGAAGTCAGTGAAATGGGTCAGAACTTCGGCCGCGCTGGGTGCGCGGAAACCCACGGAATAAGTCATGCAATCGTCCTCGGCGGTGCCACAGTGGGCCAGGAGCGGCGGCAGATAGAGCATATCGCCGGGCTCGAGCACCCATTCTTCAGTTTGATCGAATTGAGCCAGGATCTTCATGTCCAGATCCGGCAACAGCGGGCTCTGGGCGTCGCACATCTGGCCGATCTGCCAGCGGCGGCGGCCATGGGCCTGCAGCAGGAATACGTCGTAGTTGTCGAAGTGCGGGCCAACGCCGCCACCTGGCGTGGCGAAGCTGATCATCACGTCGTCGATCCGCCACTTGGGCAGGAACTTGAACTGTTCCAGCAGCTCGGCAACATCGGGCACGAACTGGTCGACGGCCTGCACCAGCAGGGTCCAGTCACGCTCCGGCAGATCGGCGAAGGCGTCCTCGGCGAACGGGCCGCGGCGAACTTCCCACGGCGTTTCGCCGTGTTCGAGCACCAGACGCGACTCGACCTCTTCCTCGAGGGCCAGCCCAGCCAGCTCATCGGGAGAAATCGGGCTCTCGAAGTCGGCAATGGCCTGGCGCACCAGCAAGGGTTTCTTCTGCCAGTAATCGCGCAGGAATTCGCGTGCGCTCAGGCCACCCAATAGCTGAAGAGGAGCATCAGGATTCATTTGTAAGTCCTTGATATTTATCGGTGCGTATAAAAAGAAACGCCCGGCGTCTGCCGGGCGTTCTCGGACGTGCCCGTCGCTTAGATGCGCTTGGCCTGAGCGATTGCGTTGCCGATGTAATTGGCCGGGGTGAGCTGCTTGAGCTCTTCCTTGGCAGGAGCGGGCATGTCCAGCGCATCGATGAAGGCCAGCAGCGCCTCGGGTGTGATGCCCTTGCCGCGCGTCAGCTCCTTGAGCTTCTCGTAGGGGTTCTCGATGGCGTAGCGACGCATGACGGTCTGGACCGGCTCGGCGAGCACTTCCCAGCAGGCATTCAGGTCTTCAGCAATACGTTGAGTATTGAGCTCCAACTTGCTGATTCCCTTGAGACTTGCTTCGTAGGCGATCACGCTGTGAGCGAATCCCACACCGAGGTTGCGCAGTACGGTGGAGTCTGTCAGGTCACGCTGCCAGCGCGAGATCGGCAGCTTGCTGGCCAGGTGCTGGAACAGCGCATTGGCTATACCGAGGTTGCCTTCGGAGTTCTCGAAGTCGATCGGGTTGACCTTGTGCGGCATGGTCGACGAGCCGATCTCGCCAGCGACGGTCTTCTGCTTGAAATAGCCGAGGGAAATGTAGCCCCAGATATCGCGATCGAAGTCGATGAGAATGGTGTTGAAACGCGCGATGGCATCGAACAGTTCGGCAATGTAGTCGTGGGGCTCGATCTGCGTGGTGTAGGGGTTCCACTGCAGGCCCAGGTCACCTTCGATGAATTGGCGGGCGTTGGCTTCCCAGTCGACCTGTGGGTAGGCCGACAGGTGAGCGTTGTAGTTGCCCACGGCGCCGTTGATCTTGCCCAGCAGCGGCACGGCAGCGATCTGGTTGATCTGCCGCTCGAGGCGGTAGACGACGTTGGCCAGCTCCTTGCCCAGGGTAGTTGGCGATGCCGGTTGGCCGTGGGTGCGCGACAGCATCGGCACGTCGGCGAACTTGACAGCCAGCTCGCGGATGGCGGCAGCGATCTGGCGCATCAGCGGCAGCAGCACGGTGTCACGGCCTTCGCGCAGCATCAGGGCGTGGGACAGGTTGTTGATGTCCTCGCTGGTGCAGGCGAAGTGGATGAACTCGCTGACCTTGTCCAGCTCCGGCAGCTTGGCAGCCTGTTCCTTGAGCAGGTATTCCACGGCCTTGACGTCGTGGTTGGTGGTGCGCTCGATTTCCTTGACGCGTTCGGCGTGCTCGACGGCGAAGTTTTCCGCCAGCTCGTTGAGCAGGGCGTTGGCTTCGGCGGAGAAAGGCGCCACTTCGCTGATGCCCTCATGGGCGGCGAGGCGCTGCAACCAGCGGACTTCCACTTGGACGCGGAAACGGATCAGGCCGTATTCGCTGAAAATGGGGCGCAGGGCGCTGGTTTTGCCGGCATAGCGGCCGTCTACGGGCGAAACCGCGGTGAGCGAGGAAAGCTGCATGGGAGGCGTTCTCGGACAGTCGGGCGTTGAAAAGGGCGCATATCATACACGAATCCGGGCGCCTATCAGCGCTGCCGCCCGGCGAATCGACGGATGAAATGCATGGGGGCGCGGCGGATCAGCCGCGCAGCATCGGGTAGAGTTCTCGCAGCAATTTGCGGCGGCTGAACACCAGCTGCCAGCGATGCCCACCCAATTGGCGCCACAGGCGCGCCGAGCGAATTCCGGCGAGCAGCAGGCCGCGAATCTTCGAGGCATTGGCCGGTTGCTGCAGGAAGCGGCTGTCGCCCTGCACCTGAATGCGCTGCTTGAAGGTGCTGATGGTGTCCTGGTACAGCGCGCCACAGGAGGAAATGACGTTCTCGTGGCCAATGCCGAAATGGTCGGCCTGGCTCTGGATCTGGTCCAGACGATTGCCCATCAGTTGCAGCAGGTCGCCGCGTTTGTCGAGCTGCCGCTCCAGGCCCAGCAAGGCGAGGGCGTAGCGCAGCGGCTCGCGCTGCAGGCTGGTGGGGTCGCGCTCCAGGGCGCTGACCAGGGCGCGGTAACCGTCGCGCAAATTCAGGTCATCACCGCCGTACACGTCCAGCGTGCCGTTGGCATCGCGCACCAGCAGGCTGTTGATCAGGCAGGTCACTTCGCTTTCGGCGGCCTGGCCGGTCTTGGCGATCTTGTCGACCATCACCGCGGCCTGAAAAACCGCGCCCAGGGCGATCAGCTGTTCTTGAATGGGATTCATCGCGGTGCGCCCTCGCTCCAGGGTTCGGCGCTCTCGATCACGCCGCCGCCGAGGCAGACGTCGCCGTCATAGAACACCACGGACTGGCCCGGCGTGACCGCACGCTGGGGTTGCTCGAACGTGGCGCGGTAGCCATCGGCGGTGCGTTCCAGGGTGCAGGCCTGGTCAGCCTGGCGGTAACGCACCTTGGCGGTCAGCTTGCGCGGCACGTCGAGGTTTACCGGGTTGACCCAGTAGATCTGCGAGGCATGCAGGGCGCGGGAAAACAGCCAGGGATGTTCGTTGCCCTGGCCGACGATCAGCACGTTGCGGGTCAGGTCCTTGTGCAGCACGTACCAGGGCTCGTCGCCGGCATCCCTGAGGCCGCCGATGCCCAGCCCCTGGCGCTGGCCGATGGTATGGTACATCAGGCCGTGATGTTTGCCGATCACGTCACCCTCGGTGGTTTCGATGTTGCCCGGCTGCGCCGGCAGGTACTGCTTGAGGAAGTCGCTGAAACGGCGCTCACCGATGAAGCAGATACCGGTGGAATCCTTCTTCTTGGCGGTGGCCAGCTCGTACTTCTCGGCAATCGCCCGCACTTCGGGCTTCTCCAGCTCGCCGACCGGGAACAGGGTCTTGGCGATCTGCTCGCCGCCAACGGCGTGCAGGAAGTAACTCTGGTCCTTGTTGGCGTCCAGGCCCTTGAGCAGCTCGCTGCGCCCATCGACATCACGGCGGCGCACGTAATGGCCGGTGGCGATCAGGTCAGCACCGAGCATCAGGGCGTAGTCGAGGAACGCCTTGAACTTGATTTCACGGTTGCAGAGGATGTCCGGGTTGGGCGTGCGCCCGGCCTTGTATTCGGCCAGGAAGTGCTCGAACACGTTGTCCCAGTACTCGGCGGCGAAGTTGGCGGTGTGCAGCTTGATGCCGATGCGGTCGCACACGGCCTGGGCGTCCGCCAGGTCGTCCATGGCGGTGCAGTATTCGGTGCCGTCGTCTTCGTCCCAGTTCTTCATGAACAGGCCTTCGACCTGATAGCCGGCTTCGAGCAGGAGCAGGGCCGAGACGGAGGAGTCGACACCGCCGGACATGCCGACGATGACGCGCTGGGTAGCTGGATCTTGCATGGTCGGGATCAATACGGGCTTCGAAGGGACGAGATTCTAACAGGATGCGCGGTGCGTTTCAGTCTGCCGCGCAAGTCCGGTTTTCACATGGGGTCATGGATGAGGGCGAGGGGGAAGCGGGCGCCCGCCAGGTAGTCATCCAGGCAGCGCAACACCAGCTCGCTGCGCAGGCGGTCGCGCTCGGCCAGCAGTTCGTCATACGTGAGCCAGCGGATGCCACTGATGTCGCTGTCCAGCGCACGCTCGGCATGGTGCCGAACTAGGTTGGCGACGAAGCAGATGCGTTGATAGGTCACGCCGTTGCTCGGTGCGGTGTACAGGTAGATGCCGGTGACGCCGGTCAGCTCGACGTCGCAGCCGGTCTCCTCGAGCGTTTCACGCATGGCTGCTTGCTGCAGGCTCTCCTTCGGCTCCAGGTGGCCGGCCGGCTGATTGAGCACCAGGCGCCCACCCTTGAGCTCCTCGACGAACAGAAAGCGCCCCTCGTATTCGACGATGGTGGCGACGGTGACGTGTGCGTGCCAGGTCATGCGGACTCCTTTTCGAATTGTGAAAACGACAACCCCGGCGCAAGGCCGGGGTTGTCGGTGTCGCTATATCAGCGCGTTGCTCAGGCCAGGGAGGCCAGTGCAGCGTTGAGGGTCGCGCTCGGACGCATGACTTTTTCGGTCAGCGCCTTGTCCGGTGCGTAGTAGCCACCGATTTCTGCCGACTTGCCCTGTACCGCGCCCAGCTCGGCGACGATCTTGGCTTCGTTGTCGGTCAGGGTCTTGGCCAGCGGTGCGAACTGCGCCTGCAGGGCGGCGTCTTCGCTCTGGGCTGCCAGGGCTTGGGCCCAGTACAGCGCCAGGTAGAAGTGGCTGCCACGGTTGTCGATGCCGCCAACCTTGCGTGCCGGCGACTTGTCGTTGTCGAGGAACTGGCCGGTGGCCTGGTCCAGAGTCTTGCTCAGCACCAGTGCTTTCGGGTTGTCGTAGGTGTTGCCCAGGTGCTCCAGGGAAGCAGCCAGAGCGAGGAACTCACCCAGGGAATCCCAGCGCAGGAAGTTCTCTTCGACGAGCTGTTGCACGTGCTTGGGCGCCGAACCGCCAGCGCCGGTTTCGAACAGACCGCCGCCGTTCATCAGCGGCACGATCGACAGCATCTTGGCGCTGGTGCCCAGCTCCATGATCGGGAACAGGTCGGTCAGGTAGTCGCGCAGCACGTTGCCGGTCACCGAGATGGTGTCCTTGCCTTCGCGGATACGGGCCAGGGAGAACTTGATGGCTTCGACCGGTGCGAGAATGCGGATGTCCAGGTCGCTGGTGTCGTGATCCTTCAGGTACTTCTCGACCTTCTTGATCATTTCGGCGTCGTGGGCACGCGCCGGGTCCAGCCAGAACACCGCCGGGGTGTTGCTCAGGCGGGCGCGGTTGACGGCCAGCTTGACCCAGTCCTGGATCGGCGCGTCCTTGGTCTGGCACATGCGGAAGATGTCGCCTTCCTCGACCTTCTGCTCCATCAGCACCTTGCCGTTGGCATCGCTGACGCGAACCACGCCGGCGGCCTGGATCTGGAAGGTCTTGTCGTGGGAGCCGTACTCTTCGGCTTTCTGCGCCATCAGGCCAACGTTCGGCACGCTGCCCATGGTGGTCGGGTTGAAGGCGCCATTGGCCTTGCAGTCTTCGATCACGGCCTGGTAGATACCGGCGTAGCAGCGATCCGGGATCACGGCCTTGGCATCCTGCAGCTCACCCGCGGTGTTCCACATACGGCCCGAGTCGCGAATCATCGCCGGCATCGAGGCGTCGACGATCACGTCGCTCGGCACGTGCAGGTTGGTGATGCCCTTGTCGGAGTTGACCATCGCCAGTGCCGGACGATCGGCGTAGACGGCGTTGATGTCGGCTTCGATCTCGGCCTGCTTGTCGGCCGGCAGCTTCTTGATGCTGGCGTACAGATCGCCAATGCCGTTATTCAGGTTGAAGCCGGCTTCCTGCAGGGCAGCAGCGTGCTTCTCCAGGGCCGACTTGTAGAACTCGGCGACGATCTGGCCGAAGATGATCGGGTCGGAGACCTTCATCATGGTGGCTTTCAGGTGCACCGAGAACAGCACGCCTTGCTTCTTGGCGTCTTCGATCTGAGCGGCGATGAAGCTGCGCAGGGCCTTCTTGCTCAGCACCGAGCAATCCAGGACTTCGTCAGCCAGCACGCTGGTTTTTTCTTTCAGCACGGTGGTGCTGCCATCAGCGCCGACCAGTTCGATCTTCACGCTGCCTTTGGCGTCGATCAGGGCCGCTTTCTCGCTGCCGTAAAAGTCGCCGCTTTCCATGTGCGCGACATGGGATTTGGAGTCGGCAGTCCAGGCGCCCATCTTGTGCGGGTGCTTGCGGGCATAATTCTTAACCGACAGCGGTGCGCGGCGGTCGGAGTTGCCTTCACGCAGGACCGGGTTCACGGCGCTGCCCTTGACCTTGTCGTAGCGGCTACGGATGTCGCGCGCCTGCTCGCTGTCGTCGGCGTCCGGGTAGTCGGGCAGGGCGTAACCCTGGCTCTGCAGTTCCTTGATGGCGGCCTTGAGCTGCGGCACCGAGGCGCTGATGTTCGGCAGCTTGATGATGTTGGCTTCTGGCGTGGTGGCCAGGGCGCCCAGCTCGGCGAGGTGATCACCCTGTTTCTGAGCATCGGTCAGAAACTCGGGGAACAGCGCCAGGATACGGCCGGCCAGCGAAATGTCGCGGGTCTCGACGGCGATATCGGAGGAGGCGGTGAAGGCTTTGACGATGGGGAGCAGGGAGTAGGTCGCGAGCGCTGGGGCTTCGTCGGTGAGGGTGTAAATGATCTTCGAGCGTGTGGTCATATTTGATTTAACTCTCTCTTTACTGAACTTGCACGGCACTGATCCGGGTGAGGTGGCTTCTGACCACAGCGCGGCATCAATGAGGTGAATTCGAAGTTCCATCCCGATGATGTTGGGTGTCGCAGCTGCCTGATGGCGGTATCTGGATCGCCTGACAGGGCACGCGCGACTGGTGCTGGAAGCCGTACTCCAGGCAAAGGCGCCCTTATGACTACTCAGTCAGCGCCCGAGTATATCAAACCGTCGCATCAAGTTGCTCATGGCCGTGGTGAAGAGGTTGGTCTTGGCGCTCGGCAACGAACTTGAAGGCTGTACTATTTTTGCCGCGCCTATAAAAAACCGGCCACATGGGCCGGTTGTGTCAAGCAGCGAGAATCAGGCGCCGACCGCTGTGGCGCGTGCTGGGCTGGCTGCCGGGGTTGGTTTGTCCTGGCTGGCCTGGGCGGCACTGATGTTAACGGCATGTAGACCTTTGGGGCCCTGGATGATATCGAAGCTGACGGCCTGACCGGCCTTCAGGGTTTTGTATCCATCCATCTGGATGGCCGAGTAATGGGCGAACAGGTCCTCATCTCGGCCGTCGGCCAGGATGAATCCGTAGCCCTTGGCGTTGTTGAACCACTTGACCTTACCACTTAGCATGCCGATATCCCTCTGCAAGGAACCCCACTGCTGGGGTATCATCCACATTAGATCCAGCGCCCGCGGGCATCGCCCGGCGAACGCAAGCCCTTTCGCCCCGTAGGGGTATCCTTTGGTTGTAACACCCTTTGACGGATAGTCAAGGCATCGCACGAAACGACGATAAACGGGTCTTATTTTTGCGGCCCGCTCCATCCACCCCCACGAACCTTTTATCCAGCATGCATGCAAGTAGCCAGATTCGACTAACATTCAATCAGGATCGACCCGCACCGCATGAGGACGACTCTTCAGGCCTGGCCGTCGAGGAATCCAAGCCGGCATTGCAGGCGCCTCCACTCTATAAGGTGGTCTTGTTCAATGATGACTACACCCCCATGGATTTCGTGGTCGAAATACTCGAGACCTTCTTCAACCTCAATCGCGAGGTGGCAACCAGGATCATGTTGACCGTGCATACCGAAGGTCGCGCCGTCTGTGGGCTCTATACCCGAGATATCGCTGAAACCAAGGCCACGCAGGTCAATCAATATGCGCGGGAAAGCCAGCATCCATTACTCTGTGAAATCGAGAAGGACGGTTAACGCCGGCCACTTGGGCATGAGGTGAAGCTATGTTAAATCGAGAGCTCGAAGTCACCCTCAACCTGGCCTTCAAGGAGGCACGCGCAAAGCGTCATGAATTCATGACCGTGGAGCACCTCCTGCTGGCTCTTCTGGACAACGAAGCTGCAGCCAGCGTGCTGCGCGCCTGCGGTGCCAGCCTGGACAAGCTGCGCAGTGACCTGCAGGAATTCATCGACTCCACCACGCCGCTGATCCCTCAGCACGACGAAGAGCGCGAAACCCAGCCGACCCTGGGCTTCCAGCGCGTGCTGCAGCGCGCGGTATTCCACGTGCAGAGCTCCGGCAAGCGCGAAGTCACCGGCGCCAACGTGCTGGTCGCGATCTTCAGCGAGCAGGAGAGCCAGGCCGTGTTCCTGCTCAAGCAGCAGAGCGTGGCCCGTATCGACGTGGTCAATTTCATCGCCCACGGCATCTCCAAGGTGCCTGGCCAGGGCGCGTCGCCCGAAGCCGACCCGGAAATGCAGGATGAAGAGGGCGGCGAGTCGTCTTCCTCGGGCAATCCGTTGGACGCCTACGCCAGCAACCTCAACGAGCTGGCTCGCCAGGGCCGCATCGACCCGCTGGTCGGTCGCGAGCATGAAGTCGAGCGCGTTGCGCAGATTCTCGCCCGCCGCCGCAAGAACAACCCGCTGCTGGTCGGCGAGGCCGGTGTCGGCAAGACCGCCATCGCCGAAGGCTTGGCCAAGCGCATCGTCGACAACCAGGTGCCGGACCTGCTGGCTGACAGCGTGGTCTACTCCCTGGATCTCGGCGCGCTCCTGGCCGGCACCAAGTACCGCGGTGATTTCGAGAAGCGCCTCAAGGCGCTGCTAACCGAGCTGCGCAAGCGCCCGCAGGCCATCCTGTTCATCGACGAGATTCACACCATCATCGGTGCCGGTGCGGCGTCGGGCGGCGTGATGGATGCCTCGAACCTGCTCAAGCCGGCGTTGTCGTCCGGCGAGATTCGCTGCATCGGCTCGACGACCTTCCAGGAATTTCGTGGCATCTTCGAGAAGGATCGCGCCCTGGCGCGGCGCTTCCAGAAGGTCGACGTGGTCGAGCCGTCGGTGGAGGACACCATCGGCATCCTCAAGGGCCTCAAGGGGCGCTTCGAGCAGCATCACGACATCGAGTACAGCGACGAAGCACTGCGCGCAGCTGCGGAGCTGGCCTCTCGCTACATCAATGATCGCCACATGCCCGACAAGGCCATCGACGTGATCGACGAAGCAGGGGCCTTTCAGCGCCTGCAGCCGCAGGAGAAGCGCGTCAAGCGCATCGACGTGCCGCAGGTCGAGGACATCGTGGCCAAGATCGCGCGCATTCCGCCAAAGCACGTCTCGAGCTCCGACAAGGAGCTGCTGCGCAACCTGGAGCGCGATCTCAAGCTGACCGTGTTCGGCCAGGACGCCGCCATCGATTCGCTGGCCACCGCCATCAAGCTGTCGCGGGCTGGTCTCAAGGCGCCGGACAAGCCAGTCGGCTCGTTCCTGTTCGCCGGGCCCACCGGCGTCGGCAAGACCGAGGCGGCTCGCCAGCTGTCCAAGGCCCTGGGCGTGGAGCTGGTGCGCTTCGATATGTCCGAGTACATGGAGCGGCACACCGTGTCGCGCCTGATCGGCGCGCCACCCGGCTACGTCGGTTTCGACCAGGGCGGCCTGCTGACCGAAGCGATCACCAAACAGCCCCATTGCGTACTGCTGCTCGATGAAATCGAGAAGGCGCACCCGGAAGTCTTCAACCTGCTGCTGCAGGTCATGGACCACGGCACGCTGACCGACAACAACGGGCGCAAGGCGGACTTCCGCAACGTAATCCTGATCATGACCACCAACGCCGGCGCGGAAACCGCATCCCGTGCGTCGATCGGTTTCAGCTATCAGGATCACTCGTCCGACGCCATGGAAGTGATCAAGAAGAGCTTCACGCCGGAGTTCCGCAACCGCCTGGACACCATCATCCAGTTCGGCCGTCTCAGCCACGACACGATCAAGAGTATCGTCGACAAGTTCCTCATCGAGCTGCAGGCGCAGCTCGAGGACAAGCGCGTCATGCTCGAGGTCAGCGATGCGGCGCGTGACTGGCTGGCCGAGCAGGGTTACGACGTGCAGATGGGTGCACGCCCGATGGCTCGCCTGATTCAGGATCGCATCAAGCGTCCGCTGGCCGAGGAGATCCTCTTCGGGGAGCTTTCCGAGCATGGCGGCACGGTGCACGTGAATCTCGAAAACGGCGAACTGACGTTCGATTTCGAGACCACTGCGGAAATGGCATGAGGGTTGGCGGGGCGTTCATCGCGCCCCGTTTTACAAAGCAAGCGATCAATAAAAAGCCCGGCATCTCTGCCGGGCTTTTTATTGATCGCTGGAGCAGAGCAGTGAATCGTGCTCTTGCCCTGTTAGCGAGCGCGATAGGTGATGCGACCTTTGCTCAGGTCGTACGGGGTCAGCTCTACGCGAACCTTGTCACCAGTCAGAATGCGGATGTAATTCTTGCGCATCTTTCCGGAGATGTGCGCGGTAACGACGTGCCCGTTTTCCAACTCCACGCGAAACATGGTGTTGGGCAGGGTGTCGACGACAGTGCCTTCCATTTCGAAGCTGTCTTCTTTCGACATGCAGTAAAGCCCTCGGTATCCAGAGAATGGCCCGGCGCAACTGGCCCCAGGCAAAAGCGGCAAGCATTGTGCCTGAAAACAAGGGTTGACGCCAAGGGGCTGCCTCTGTTTCAGCAGCGAAAGGCCAGGAAAATCGTCGATTTCAGGTCAGGGCGACCCAGCGCTGATTGACGAAGAGCTCGATGGGGCGGTACTGGGTCTTGTAGTTCATCTTCCTGCAGTTCTTGATCCAGTAGCCAAGATATACGGCCTGCAGATCCAGGCGCAGCGCTTCGCCGATTTGCCAGAGAATGGCGTAGCGACCCAGGCTGCGGCGTTCTTCGTCCGGTTCGTAGAAGGTGTAGACCGCCGACAGGCCATTGGGCAATACGTCGGTCACGGCGATGGCGAGCAGCCGGCCCTGTTCGCGAAACTCGAAGAAACAGGAGAAAGCCAGGTCGCGCACCAGGAACGTGGAGAACTGCTCGCGGCTGGGTGGATACATGTCGCCGTCGGCATGGCGCTGCTCGATGTAGCGCGCATAGAGCTGATAATATTCTTCGCTGAAACAAGGCCTTACCGCGCGAACCTCAAGCGACTCATTACGCTTGAGAATACGCCGCTGCTGCCGATTGGGGGCAAAGCGGGCAGCCGGAATCCGCGCCGGCACGCAGGCCGTGCAGCGCTGACAATGCGGGCGATAGAGATGATCGCCGCTACGCCGGAAACCCAGCTCGGAGAGCTCGGCATACATGTCCGCGTCCATCGGCTGGCTGGGGTCGAGAAACAGCGTGGTGGCCTGTTCCTCGAGCAGGTAGCTGCAGGGATGGGGTTGCGTGGCGTAGAACTTCAGGCGAGCCAGCTCAGTCATGATCGACTCCCGGGAATGGCCTGGAATCAGTGTATGCCAGTGCCGGGCTGCGAGCCAGAACGGCGCTCGTCACCGGTCGCCAGCGCCGTGCCAGTCGGCCAGGCTGGGCTGATCCAGAAAACGCTCCAGATAACCGGCGAACGCCTGGCGACTGATCGCGCGGGCGCCGAGGCTGTGCAGGTGCTGGGTCGGCATCTGGCAGTCGATCAGTTCGAACTGCCAGGCCTGTAGTCGCTCGACCAGGCTGGTGAAGCCTACCTTGGATGCATTATCGGCCCGGCTGAACATCGACTCGCCGAAGAACAGCCTGCCCATGGCCAGCCCGTAAAGCCCGCCGACCAATTGCTGGTCCTGCCAGACCTCGACGCTGTGCGCCACGCCGCGCTCATGCAGGTCGATATAGGCCTGCTGCATGGGCGTGGTGATCCAGGTGCCGTCCGCGTAGTCGCGAGGCGCCGCACAGGCGCGTATGACATCGGCGAACGCCTGGTCGAAGGTCACCTGAAAATGGCCCTGGCGGATGACCTTGCGCAGGCTGCGCGACACATGCAACTCGCTGGGAAACAGCACGGTACGCGGGTCGGGCGACCACCACAGCAGCGGCTGGCCATCCTGGTACCAGGGAAAGCAGCCGTGCCGATAGGCGGCGATCAGCCGCTCGGCGCGCAGGTCGCCGCCAGCGGCCAGCAGGCCGTTGGGTTCGCGCAGCGCCTTGTCGAGCGGCGGAAAGGTCAGGGAGTCGCGTTGCAACCAGGTAAGCATTGGCGAGACCGCAGCGGGGGAGGGCGGGAGTCAGCCCGCCCGGAACCTCAGTTGTCGTCGAGGAACTTCTCGACATCCAGGGCGGCCATGCAGCCCGCGCCGGCCGAAGTGATGGCCTGGCGGTAGACATGATCGGCCACGTCGCCGGCGGCGAACACGCCCTCGATGCTGGTGGCCGTGGCGTTGCCTTCGCTGCCGCCCTTGACCAGTAGGTAGCCGTCACGCATTTCCAGTTGGCCCTGGAACAGGTCGGTGTTCGGCTTGTGGCCGATGGCGATGAACACGCCGGCCAATGGCAGGTCGCTGGTGGTGCCGTCCTGGGTGCTGCGCAGGCGCGCGCCGGTCACGCCAGTGGCGTCGCCCAGCACTTCTTCCAGGGTATGGTTCCAGTGCAGCTTGATATTGCCGTTGGCCGCCTTGTCGAAGATCTTGTCCTGCAGGATCTTCTCCGAGCGCAGCTTGTCGCGGCGATGCACCAGGTGCACTTCCTTGGCGATGTTGGACAGGTACAGCGCTTCTTCCACGGCGGTGTTGCCGCCGCCGATGACCGCGACCACCTGGTTGCGGTAGAAGAAACCGTCGCAGGTCGCGCAGGCGGACACGCCCTTGCCGGCGAACGCTTCTTCGGAGGGCAGGCCCAGGTACTGCGCCGAAGCACCGGTGGCGATGATCAGCGCATCGCAGGTGTAGGTGCCGCTGTCACCCTTGAGGGTGAACGGACGGCTCTGCAACTCGGCGGTGTGGATGTGGTCGTAAATGATCTCGGTTTCGAAGCGCTCCGCGTGTTTCTGCATGCGCTCCATCAGCCCCGGTCCCGTCAGCCCTTCCACGTCACCCGGCCAGTTGTCGACTTCGGTGGTGGTGGTCAGCTGACCGCCAGGCTGAATACCGGTGATGATGACAGGCTTCAGATTGGCGCGAGCGGCGTATACGGCGGCGCTGTAACCGGCCGGCCCGGAGCCCAGGATAATCAGGCGGGAATGCTTGACTTCGCTCATAAAAACACCTCATAAGCCTTTGTCACAAAAGAGAATGCATGCTCAAATTGAGCCGCACGGACGAATAGTGGCCGCTATGCTACACCGAAGCACGGGACGAGCGGGAGCCAGCCGGGCGATCGGTTCCCCAATGCACCGGCGGCATGCCGTACAATGGCGGCGTTTCGTCCTCCACCGATCATTCGGCGCGCTAGCAGCGCAGGAACAGATGCGTTTTGAAGAACTCTAGCTCTACAGCACCGGCGCCGGCCTGGCGTCAGCAATTGCCATATCGCCTCAAAGAGGGCGCCCTGATCGCTCTCGGTGCGCTGTGTCTCTACGTGTGGATGGCGCTGCTCACCTACGACCCGGCCGATCCGGGCTGGACGCACACCAGCAACGTCGAGCAGGTGCACAACGCCGCGGGGCGCGCCGGCGCCTGGTTCGCCGATGTGCTGTTCATGGCCCTGGGTTATTTCGCCTATCTGTTTCCGCTGCTGCTGGGCATCAAGGCCCTGCAGGTGTTCCGCGCACGCCACGAACCGTGGCACTGGAGCGGCTGGCTGTTCTCCTGGCGGCTGATCGGCCTGGTGTTCCTGGTGCTGTCCGGCGCGGCGTTGGCCTACATTCACTTCCAGAGCGGCGCCAACATGCCGGCCTCGGCCGGCGGCGCGCTGGGCGAAAGCCTCGGGCAACTGACCGTCGCCGCGCTCAACGTGCAGGGCAGCACGCTGCTGTTCATCGCCCTGTTCCTGTTCGGCCTGACCGTGTTCACCGACCTGTCCTGGTTCAAGGTCATGGATCTGACCGGCAAGATCACCCTCGACCTGCTTGAACTGGTGCAGAGCGTGGTCAACCGCTGGTGGAGCTCGCGCCAGGATCGTAAGCAACTGGTCGCCCAGCTGCGCGAAGTCGACGAGCGCGTGCATGACGTCGCCGCCCCGGTGGTCAAGGACCGCCGCGAGCAGGCCAAGGTCAAGGAACGCCTGATCGAGCGCGAAGAGTCGCTCAACAAGCACATGACCGAGCGCGAAAGCCGCCCGGCGCCAGTCATTTCCGCACCGATAGCGCCCAAGGCGCCGGAGCCGAGCAAGCGCGTACAGAAGGAAAAGCAGGTGCCGTTGTTCGTCGACAGCGCCGTGGAAGGCACCTTGCCGCCCATTTCCCTGCTCGACCCGGCCGAGGCCAAGAAGGTCGAGTACTCGCCCGAATCCCTGGCTGGCGTCGGCCACCTGCTGGAAATCAAGCTCAAGGAGTTCGGTGTCGAGGTCACGGTGGATTCGATCCATCCGGGCCCGGTGATCACTCGCTACGAAATCCAGCCGGCGGCCGGCGTCAAGGTCAGCCGCATCGCCAACCTGGCCAAGGACCTGGCGCGCTCGCTGGCGGTGACCAGCGTGCGTGTCGTGGAAGTGATTCCCGGCAAGACCACCGTGGGGATCGAGATTCCCAACGAGAACCGCCAGATCGTGCGCTTCTCCGAAGTGCTGTCCACCCCTGAATACGACGACGCCAAGTCGCCGGTGGCCCTGGCCCTGGGCCACGACATCGGCGGCAAGCCGGTGATCACCGACTTGGCGAAGATGCCGCACCTGCTGGTAGCAGGTACCACCGGTTCCGGTAAGTCGGTGGGCGTCAACGCGATGATCCTGTCGATCCTGTTCAAGTCGAGCCCGGAAGACGCGCGCCTGATCATGATCGACCCGAAGATGCTCGAGCTGTCGATCTACGAAGGCATTCCGCACCTGCTGTGCCCGGTGGTCACCGACATGAAGGAGGCGGCCAACGCACTGCGCTGGAGCGTTGCCGAGATGGAGCGCCGCTACAAGTTGATGTCGAAGATGGGCGTGCGCAACCTGGCTGGCTTCAACCGCAAGGTCAAGGACGCCATCGAGGCCGGCGAGCCGCTGGCCGACCCGCTGTATCGTCGCGAGAGCATGGAAGACGAAGCACCGCTGCTCAAGCCGCTGCCGACCATCGTGGTGGTAGTCGACGAATTCGCCGACATGATGATGATCGTCGGCAAGAAGGTCGAAGAGCTGATCGCCCGTATCGCCCAGAAGGCACGTGCCGCCGGCATCCACCTGATTCTCGCCACCCAGCGCCCCTCGGTGGACGTGATCACCGGTCTGATCAAGGCCAACATCCCGACCCGTATGGCGTTCCAGGTATCGAGCAAGATCGACTCGCGTACCATCATCGACCAGGGCGGCGCCGAACAGCTGCTCGGCCACGGCGACATGCTCTACATGCCACCGGGCACCAGCCTGCCGATCCGCGTGCACGGTGCTTTCGTGTCCGATGACGAAGTGCACCGCGTGGTGGAGGCCTGGAAACTGCGCGGCGCACCGGATTACAACGAAGACATTCTCGCCGGTTCCGAAGAGGGCGGCGGTGGTGGCTTCGACGGCGGCAGCGGCGGCGAGGGCGGTGAGGACAGCGAGAGTGATCCTTTGTACGACGAAGCGGTCAACTTCGTACTGGAAAGCCGTCGCGCCTCGATCTCTTCGGTGCAGCGCAAGCTGAAGATCGGCTACAACCGCGCTGCTCGCATGATCGAAGCCATGGAAATGGCCGGCGTCGTCACTCCGATGAACACCAACGGCTCGCGCGAGGTCATCGCACCTGGTTCGAGCCGCGACTAACTCCGACAGAGGATTCACATGCGCCTGATTCGCCTGATACTGCTGGCCGTTCTCACCACGGCCAGCCTGTTCGCCCACGCTGACGACGAGGCCGCGGTCAAACGCCTGACCGAACTGCTCAATCAGGCGCAGACCATCACAGCACGCTTTTCCCAGCTGTCGCTCGACGGCAGCGGTACCCAGCTGCAGGAAACCGCTGGCGAGCTGGCCCTCAAGCGTCCGGGCCTGTTCCGCTGGCACACCGACCAGCCCATGGAGCAACTGCTGGTTTCTGACGGCAAGCAGGTCTGGCTGTACGACCCGGATCTGGAGCAGGTCACTATCCAGTCCCTCGATCAACGCCTGACTCACACGCCAGCGCTGCTGCTGTCCGGCGACGTGTCGCAGATCCGCGAGAACTTCGAGATCACCTTCAAGGAAGGCGGCAACGTGGTGGACTTCATCCTCAAGCCCAAGGCCAAGGACACCCTGTTCGACAGCCTGCGCCTGTCCTTCCGCAACGGCGTGCTCAACGACATGCAGCTGATCGACAGCATCGGCCAGCGCACCAACATCCTGTTCATGAGCGTGAAGATGAACCAGCCTCTGGATGACAAGCAGTTCCGCTTCGACATCCCTGAGGGTGCGGACGTCATCCAAGAGTAGGTAAGTCGTGGATCTGTTTCGCAGCGCGCCCGTCGCTCAGCCCCTGGCCGCCCGTTTGCGGGCGACCACACTGGACGAATACGTCGGCCAGGAGCACTTGCTGGCCCGCGGTAAACCGCTGCGCGAAGCCTTGGAGCAGGGCGCCCTGCATTCGATGATCTTCTGGGGCCCGCCCGGGGTCGGCAAGACCACCCTGGCGCGCCTGCTGGCCCAGGTCACCGACGCGCATTTCGAGACCATTTCCGCGGTGCTGTCCGGAGTCAAGGAAATCCGCCAGGCCGTCGAGGTCGCCCAGCAGCACGCTGCTCAGTACGGGCGCCGCACTATCCTGTTCGTCGACGAAGTGCATCGCTTCAACAAGTCCCAGCAGGACGCCTTTCTGCCCTATGTCGAGGACGGCACGCTGATTTTCATCGGCGCGACCACCGAAAACCCGTCCTTCGAACTCAACAACGCCTTGCTGTCCCGCGCCCGCGTCTATGTGCTCAAGAGCCTGGACGACGCCGCGTTGCGCAAGCTGGTAAACCGCGCCCTGAACGAACCCAAAGGGCTTGGCGAGCGCCGCCTGACGCTGCCGGAAGAAAGCTTCGAGATTCTCAAGAGCGCCGCGGACGGCGACGGCCGGCGGTTTCTCAATTTTCTCGAGAACGCGGCGGATCTGGCCGATGACGGCGGCGAGATCAGCACCGAGCTGCTGCTCGACCTGCTCGGTGACACGCGGCGGCGTTTCGACAAGGGCGGCGAGGCGTTCTACGACCAGATCTCTGCGCTGCACAAATCGATTCGCGGCTCCAGCCCGGACGGAGCGCTTTACTGGTTCGCACGCATGCTCGACGGCGGCTGCGATCCGCTGTACATCGCCCGTCGCGTGGTGCGCATGGCCAGCGAGGATATTGGCAACGCCGACCCGCGCGCCCTGACCCTGTGCCTGAACGCCTGGGACGTGCAGGAACGCCTGGGCAGCCCCGAGGGCGAATTGGCCGTGGCCCAGGCCATCGTCTATCTGGCGTGCGCGCCAAAGAGCAACGCCGTGTACATGGCTTTCAAGGCCGCCAAGCGTGATATCGCCGAGAACGGCTCGCGGGAAGTACCGCTGCACCTGCGCAACGCGCCGACCAAACTGATGAAGGAACTTGGTTACGGCGAGGAATATCGCTACGCCCACGACGAGCCTGATGCTTACGCGGCTGGCGAGGACTACTTCCCCGAAGACCTTGAGCCGCGACGTTACTACGAGCCAGTGCCGCGCGGTTTGGAGTTGAAGATACGCGACAAGCTGGCCCACCTGGCCAACCAGGATGCTCACAGCCCCAGGCAGCGGAGAAAGCCATGATCACCACCATCGTCGCGGTTGCCGTCGGCGGCGCCCTGGGCACCTTGGCACGGTTTTTCACCGGCAACTGGGTGAATGCCAACTGGCCACAGCATTTTTATGGCGCCACCTTAATCGTCAACCTCGTCGGCTGCCTGCTGATCGGGGTACTCTACGGTCTGTTCCTGATGCGCCCCGAAGTGCCGCTGCCCGTACGGGCAGGATTGATCGTCGGCGTGCTGGGCGGTTTCACCACATTTTCTTCGTTTTCCCTGGACACCCTGCGCCTACTTGAAGGTAGCCAGGCACCGCTGGCCATCGGCTATCTGGCGGTAAGTGTACTGGGCGGTCTGCTCGCTACTTGGGCAGGCCTTTCGCTAACCAAACTCTGATCGACGAGAACCTGAAATGCTCGATTCCAAACTGGTGCGCAGCCAACTGCATGATATTGCCCAGCGTCTGGCCACCCGTGGCTACGAACTGGATGTGACCCGCATTGAAGCCCTCGAGGCTCAGCGCAAGTCCGTCCAGACCCGAACCGAGCAACTGCAGGCCGAGCGCAACAGTCGATCCAAGTCCATCGGCCAGGCCAAGCAGCGCGGTGAGGACATCGCGCCGCTGTTGGCGGACGTCGACCGCATGGGCAGCGAGCTGGAAGAGGGCAAGCGCGAGCTGGACGCCATTCAGGTCGAGCTCGACAACCTGCTGCTGAGCATTCCCAACCTGCCCCACGAATCGGTACCGGTAGGCGCCGATGAAGACGACAACGTCGAGGTACGTCGCTGGGGTACGCCGCGGGTCTTCGATTTCGAGATCAAGGACCATGTCGCCCTCGGCGAGCAGCACGGCTGGCTGGATTTCGAAACCGCTGCCAAGCTGTCCGGCGCGCGCTTCGCTTTGCTGCGTGGTCCGATCGCCCGTCTGCACCGCGCCCTGGCGCAGTTCATGATCAACCTGCACACCGCCGAGCACGGTTACGAGGAAGCCTACACGCCGTACCTGGTGCAGGCGCCTGCGCTGCAGGGCACCGGCCAGCTGCCGAAGTTCGAGGAAGACCTGTTCAAGATCAGCCGTGAAGGCGAAGCAGACTTCTATCTGATCCCGACCGCCGAAGTGTCGCTGACCAACATCGTCGCTGACGAGATCGTCGACGCCAAGCAGCTGCCGATCAAGTTCGTCGCCCATACGCCGTGCTTCCGCAGCGAGGCCGGTGCATCGGGTCGCGACACCCGCGGGATGATTCGCCAGCACCAGTTCGACAAGGTCGAGATGGTTCACGTGGTCGAGCCTGGCAAGTCTTTCGATGCGTTGGAAGAGCTGACCGGCCACGCCGAGAAAGTACTGCAGCTGCTCGAGCTGCCATACCGCGTCCTCGCGCTGTGCACCGGCGACATGGGTTTCAGCGCCACCAAGACCTATGACCTGGAAGTCTGGGTGCCGAGCCAGGACAAGTACCGCGAAATCTCCTCGTGCTCCAACTGTGGCGACTTCCAGGCACGCCGCATGCAGGCCCGTTATCGCAACCCGGAAACCGGCAAGCCCGAGCTGCTGCATACCCTCAACGGCTCCGGCCTGGCGGTGGGCCGCACCCTGGTGGCCGTGCTGGAGAATTATCAGCAGGCCGACGGCACCATCCGCGTACCGGACGTGCTGAAGCCTTACATGGGTGGCATCGAGGTCATCTGAAGCGGGTCTGCGAGAGGGCTTGGGCGCTTCTGGGCGCCCGGGCGTTGCAGCGGTGGGCCAATAGAGTGTCTCTACGCGCCCCCGGCCCACCTTAAGAATCAGGCCCCGAGCTTCGTCTCGGGGTCGCCATTTTCAATGTCGCTGCCGTGAGCGACTGAAGCGGGACTCGCTATGGACTTCCTTCCCCTGTTCCACAAATTGCAGAAGCGCCGCGTGCTGGTGGTCGGCGGTGGTGAAATCGCCCTGCGCAAGGCGCGGCTGCTGGCCGATGCCGGCGGTACGCTGCGGGTAGTTTCGCCCGACGTGGTCAGCGAGCTGCGCGAACTGGTCGCGCAAGGAGCAGGGGAGCTACTGCTGCGTGGCTATGAGGCAGGCGACCTGCAAGGCGTGTCGCTGGTCATCGCGGCGACCGACGATGTCCCGCTCAATGCGCAGATTTCCGAGCAGGCTCAGGCCCTCGGCATTCCGGTCAATGTGGTCGATGCACCGTCGCTGTGCAGCGTGATCTTCCCGGCCATCGTCGACCGTTCGCCGCTGATCGTCGCGGTCAGCAGCGGTGGCGACGCGCCGGTACTGGCCCGCCTGATTCGCGCCAAGATCGAGACCTGGATCCCGGCCACCTACGGCCAGTTGGCCGGGTTGGCAAAAATCTTCCGTGCCCAGGTCAAGAGCCTGTTCCCGGACGTGCAGCAGCGCCGCGTGTTCTGGGAAGACGTGTTCCAGGGCCCGGTCGCCGAGAGCGCATTCGCCGGCAAGCTCGGCGAAGCCCGACGCCTGCTCGAAGACAAAATCAACGGCGCGGCGCCCAAGGCGCTGGGCGAGGTGTACCTGGTCGGCGCCGGCCCGGGCGATCCCGATCTGTTGACCTTTCGCGCCCTGCGCCTGATGCAGCAGGCTGACGTAGTGCTCTACGACCGCTTGGTCGCCCCGGCCATCGTCGAGCTGTGCCGCCGTGACGCCGAACGCATCTACGTGGGCAAGCGCCGCGCCGATCACGCCGTGCCTCAGGAACAGATCAACCAGCGCTTGATCGACCTGGCCAAGGCCGGCAAGCGCGTGCTGCGCCTCAAGGGCGGCGATCCGTTCATCTTCGGCCGTGGTGGCGAGGAGATCGAACAGCTGGCCGCCCATGGCATTCCCTTCCAGGTAGTGCCGGGCATTACCGCTGCCAGTGGTTGCTCGGCCTATGCCGGTATCCCGTTGACACACCGTGACCACGCCCAGTCCGTGCGTTTCGTGACCGGGCACCTCAAGGACGGCAGTGCCGATCTGCCTTGGCAGGAGCTGGTGGCCTCCAGCCAGACGCTGGTGTTCTACATGGGCCTTGTGGGCCTGCCGACCATCTGCCGGCAGCTGGTCGCCCACGGCCGTGCGGCGAGTACGCCAGCGGCACTGATCCAACAGGGCACAACGGAAAATCAGCGTGTCTTCACCGGCACGCTGACCAACCTGCCGGATCTAGTGGCGCAGCATGAAGTGCATGCCCCGACGCTGGTGATCGTCGGCGAAGTGGTGCTGCTGCGCGAAAAGCTGGCCTGGTTCGAAGGCGCTCAGCACGCAGCCCAGTAGTCGTGTTCTCGTAGCGCAGCGATACCCGGCAGAGGTTATGGCCGATAGCTCACCAAGCGGCAACGAACTAAAAACGACTAAAACGAAAGAGGCCCGCGTTATGCGGGCCTCTTTCGTTTGTGGAGAGATCAGTCGTGACGCTTGCGGTTCACGACCTGGGCGGCCTTGATCACGTCACTGCCGATTTCCGCTTCGAATTGCTGCCACACCGGGCGCATCGCCTCGCGCCAAGCCTGGCGCTGCTCGGGCGTGAGGGTGATGATCTGGCTCTTGCCGGAGGCTTCGATGCGGCGACGGTCGGCCAGGTTGGCTTCCTCGGCCTGGCGGTTTACCGCGTAGGTCACCTCGTCGATGATCGCTTCCAGCTCGGTGCGGATCTGGTGCGGGATGGCATACCAGAAGCGTGCGTTGCTGATCAGCATGTAGTCGAGCACGCCATGGTTGGTTTCCGTGATGAACGGCTGAACCTCATGCAGACGCTGGCTGTAGAGGTTCGACCAGGGGTTTTCCGCGCCCTGTACCTGGCCGCTCTGCAAGCCTTTGTAGACCTCGGCGAAGGGCATCTTCACAGCGGTAGCGCCCAGTTGGGCGAACTGGGCATCGAGCACCCTGGAGTTCTGAATGCGGAATTTCAGGCCGGCCGCGTCAACGGGTACACGCAGGGCCTTGGTGGCGGACATCTGCTTCATGCCGTTGTGCCAATAGGCCAGGCCGACGATGTTCTTGTCTTCCATCGAGCGCAGGAGCTGGCGGCCCTTGGCGCGCTTCTGGAAGCGGTTGACGGCCTCCAAGTCATCGAACATGAACGGCAGGTCGAACACCTGCAGCTGCTTGGTGTACTGGTCGAACTTGGCCAGCGACGGAGCCAGCATCTGCACCTCGTTGTTGCGCAGTGCTTCCAGTTCGTTGGCATCGCCGTACAGCGAGGAGTTGGGGTAGACCTCGACGCGTACCTTGCCTTCCAGGCGCTCATCGACCAGGCGCTGGAACATCAGAGCGCCCTGGCCCTTGGGCGTGTCGTCCGCCACCACATGGGAAAGCTTGATCACCAGCGTGCTTTCCTGGGCAACGGCGGCGTAAGAGGTGAGCGTCAGGGCGCAGGCGGCCGCGACAGCGAGCTTTTTCAGCATGGGGTTGACCTTATTCTTGTCGACTGTTGTCAGGTCGGGCGCTGGTTGGCGGCAACGCCCGCAGGATCCGTAAAGGATTGTAGGCGAAGTCTACTGCAGTCATGGCGTCAGATATGTGACGGCCTTCCTAGCTGGGGCAGGACAACCGGCAAAATGCCATCCTGGTAGTCAAATTCCGCGGGCGTTCTTGGCGGCGATCCACTGGGACATGTACTGAGTGCTCTTGTGCTGGTGGTGACGCAGCATGGCGCCCACGAAGTTCAGCTGGCGGTGCTGCTCGCGGTTGTCCATGAGCTGTTCGAGCCTGCCCAGCAGTTCGGCGGCGAGCCGCGGGCGATCGAAACGCTGAGCCAGCAGAGGGGCGGCGTGAGCGCGGGCTTGCGACCAGGCAGCTGGATCCTCATGGAGCTGCACGGCTGCATCGGCAAACCGCGTAGCATCGTCCGCGACAGCGCCCGGCCAGGGCAGCTCGCCGTGCATGCCTTCGCTGCCGATGGCGGTGGTTATGCTCGGTGTACCGCAGGCCATGGCATCAGCCAGCTTGCCCTTGATGCCCGCACCGAAACGTAGAGGCGCCAGGCAGACCCGGGCCTGGGCCATCACCCGATGCGCGTCGTCCACCCAGCCCAACACGTGAAAGCCCTGCCTGGGGTTGTGCAGCGCCGTGGCCTTGGGCGGCGGATAAGCGCCGTACACGTGCAGTTGCGCCTGGGGCAGGTGCGCGCGAATCAGCGGCCACAGGGCGTTCTTGAGCCACAACACGGCGTCCCAATTGGGCGCATGGCGGAAATTGCCGATGCTCAGAAAATGCGCGCGTTCGGCGAAAGGCAGATCGACCAGCGCGGGCGGGATCAGCATCAGTGCGCAGTCGTGTAGCAGGCACGCCGGCACGCCGAACCGTTCCTGCAGCAGCTGCATCTCGAATTCGGAAATCATCAGCGTCAGGTCACAGCGGTAGATCGACGCAACCTCGCGCTGGGCCATATCGGTGCCGGCCATAGCGGCATACAACTGCTGCGCTGAGGCCTGCACCGGACCGACCTGTTGGCGCTGCGCTTCGCTGTCGCAAGCCTGCTGACTGGCCTTGAGCAAGGCGTGACGGGCATCGCGAAGGCAATGCAGGTCGCTGGTATCGAGCACGCGCAGGGCGTCTGGCCAGGCGCGCTCTACCCGCCAGCCGAACTGTTCTTCAGTGAAGAAACGGTCGAACAGCACCAGGTCCGGCTGCAGGCTCGCCACGTAGCGATCGAAGCTGTCGCAATTCAGGGCGACGGTGACTTCCTCGATTTCCAGCTCGGCGAGATCAGCGCGGTGTGTGGACAGCGCCGCGGCACTGGCGAAGATGACCTGCCAGCCCTGGCTGCGAAACACCCCGAGCAATTCCAGCATGCGGCTGCCGGCCGCGGACGAGCGCGGCTCCGGCCACACATAGCCGATCACCAATACCTTGCGCATGGGCTTCAGCGTTTGCCGCGAATGCTGCGCCACAGGGTGGTCAGCACCAACGCAAACAGCGCGGCGATGCTGGCGAGCGTCCATACGGTGAAAGGCAGGCCGAGAATCTTGTAATCGTTCATGCCGCACACGCCGCCGCTCATGAACACGCCCGGCCAGTACTCGTGCAACGGCAGCACCTGGTAATAGAACGGGAAGGGCGAGCAGCTGAAGCTTTCCATGATGCCCACTTCGATCAGGGTGACATGGGCGTTGTCGATCAGCGCCATGCCGCTGGCGGCCAGCAGCAGCGGCCACAGCAGCACCGCCAGCCAGGTCTGGCGCGCCGCCGAGGCGGCGCTCAGCAGCAAGGCGATTGCGGCGGTCAGGCACAGCCACAGGCGGATCTGCACGCACAGGGTGCAGGGTTCCCAGCCGAATACATGCTGGGCAATCAGGGCACCGGCGAGCATCAGGACGCTGGCCAGGGCGATCAGCAGCAACAGCGGGGCGGGGCGGGACATGAAATTCTCCAGGAGGGAAGGCCTACGGCGACAAGGTGCCGTTTGTACCGGAAGGCAGCGTGCCGGGCAATCGAGGATTCCGATGCAAACCATCATTTTTGCAGGCATGTATAGGGGGGCAGTTGAAGACCATGCCTGACCACTATCTGTGGGAGCGTGCGGGGACGCCCAGTCCATGCGCGGGAAATCACGGGCATGGCCCGTTCCCACAACAACAGTGCGCGCGCTTTCACGCATCCAAAAAAATCCCCACGCAGAGGGGCGTCCGCGTGGGGCAGGGGGCCGGCGATGCGGCCGGGAGGGAATGGGGTACTCAGGTGGCCGGCTGCCAGCCGCCACCCAATGCCTTGTAGATGGCGACGATGCCCTGGTACAGCTCGACCTCGGCCTGGGCCTGGCTGTCTTCAGCCGCCAGGCGTTCACGTTCGGCGTCGAGCAGCACCAGGAAATCCGCTGTGCCTTCGCGATACTGCAAGGCGGCCTGGGCGGCAGCGGCGCGACTGGCCTCGGACTGGCGCACCAGCGACAGCAGTCGCTGCTGGCGTTTGCCGTAGTCGCTGAAGGCGTTCTCCGATTCTTCCAGGGCCAGCAGCACCTGCTGCTCGTAGCTTGCCAGGGCGCCGTCCGCATCCGCTTCGGCGCCGCGCAGGCGGGCCCTGACGCTGCCCAGGTCGAACGCGGCCCAGCTGATGGTCGGTGCCACGCCCCAGGCGCGCGCTGCCGAGGAGCCGAGTTGCGAGCCGCGCCCGGCGGTAAAGCCGAGGAAGCCGGACAGGCTGACCCGCGGGAACAGGTCCGCCGTGGCCACGCCGACCTGAGCAGTGGCTGCCGCCAGCTCGCGTTCGGCGGCGCGTACGTCCGGCCGGCGGCGCAGCAGCTCGCCCGGATCACCGATCGGCAGCGCCTTGGCGATGGCCGGCAACGGACGCGGCGCCAGGTCCACGCTGAGTTGCTCCGGACGTTTGCCGAGCAGGGTGGCGATGCGGTTGCGCGCCCGTACCTGCTGCGCCTGCAGTTGCGGAATCGTCGCTTCGGTGGCCGCCAGGCGGGCGTCGGAGCGCAGTACGTCCAGCTCGCTGCCCATGCCGACTTCACGGCGACGCTCGATGATGTCCCGCGACGACTGCTGGTTCTGCAGATCGGAACGGGCGATGCCTTCGCGCAACTGCGCTCCACGCATGGTGCCGTAGGCGTCGACCAGCTCGGCGATCAGGCTGACCTGCAGTTGCTGGTAGTCGGCCTGGGCCACCTCGATCTGCGCCTCGCTGGCTTCCAGCTGCCGCTGGATGCGCCCGAACAGATCAAGCTCCCAGGCCATGTCCAGGCCCAGGTCATAACGCTCGGCATTGACCCGCTGCTCGGTCACACCGGGCTGCTGGGCCTTGCCGATCTCGCTGCTGGCCCGGCTGGTCACGGTGGGCAGGCGGTCGTTGGCGACGTCGTCGCGAATCGACCGGGCGGCGCGCAGGCGGGCGTAGGCCACGCGCAGCTCGCGGTTGTCCTGCAGCGACTGCTCGACCAGCTGGTTGAGGGTCGGGTCATCGAACTGCTGCCACCACTGCGCCTCGAAGCGGGCGGTGTCATAGCGGCCCTGGGCCGCTTGCGCCGACACCACGGTGGCGTCCTGCGGCGCCTGGTAGTCCGGGCCAACCGCGCAGGCGCTGATGGCCAACGCCAGGGCGGTGATCAGCAGCGTACGTGGCACGAGGTGAGTCATCGAATTCATGCTTGGGCCTCCTGCAGACGGGCCTGTTGTTTACGCGCCTGGCGCTTTTCCACGAAGCCGCGAATCAGCACATAGAACACCGGGGTGAGCAGCAAGCCGAAGAAGGTCACGCCAAGCATGCCGCTGAACACCGCAACACCCATGGCGTGGCGCATTTCCGCACCAGCGCCGCTGGAGATGACCAGGGGCACCACACCCATGATGAAGGCGAAGCTGGTCATCAGGATCGGCCGCAAGCGCAGGCGGCAGGCTTCCAGCACCGCGGCGACGCGGTCCAGGCCGTGTTCCTGCTGTTCCTTGGCGAACTCGACGATCAGGATGGCGTTCTTGCACGCCAGGCCGACCAGTACGATCAGGCCGATCTGGGTGAAGATGTTGTTGTCACCGCCGGACAGGATCACCCCGGTGATGGCCGACAGCAGCACCGTCGGTACGATCAGGATCACCGCCAGCGGCAGGCTCCAGCTTTCGTACTGGGCGGCCAGTACCAGGAAGGCCAGCAGTACGCAAAGCGGGAACACGAACAGCGCGGTATTGCCGGCGAGGATCTGCTGGTAGGTCAGCTCGGTCCACTCGTAGCTCATGCCGTTGGGCAGCTCTTCCTTGAGCAGCTTGGCCATCGCCGCTTCGGCCTGGCCGGAGCTGTAGCCGGGGGCTGCCGCACCGTTGATCTCCGCGGTTATGAAACCGTTGTAGTGCATCACCCGGTCGGGGCCGGAGGTGTCGCTGACCTTGACGAAGGTCGACAGCGGGATCATCTCGCCACGGTTGTTGCGCACCTTCAGCTGGCCGATCTGCTCGGCGTCCAGGCGGAAGCGCTGGTCGGCCTGCACGTTGACCTGGTAGGTCCGGCCAAAGCGGTTGAAGTCGTTGGCGTACAGCGAGCCAAGGTACACCTGCATGGTGTCGAAGATGTCATCGATGGCCACGCCGTGGGTCTTGGCTTTCTCGCGGTCGAGGTTGGCTTCCACCTGGGGCACGTTGACCTGGTAGCTGGTGAACAATCCGGCCAGCTCCGGCACGTTCTGGCTCTTGGCGATGATGTTCTGGGTCTGCTTGTACAGTTCTTCGTACCCCAGGCTGCCTCGGTCCTGCAGCTGCACGCGGAAGCCGCCAATGGTGCCCAGGCCCATCACCGGCGGTGGTGGGAAGATGGCGATGTAGGCTTCCTGAATGCTGGAGAACTGGCCGTTGAGGTCGGCGGCAATGGCGTTGGCGCTCAGCGAGGCGTCCTTGCGCTGGTCGAAGTCCTTGAGGGTAACGAACACGATGCCGCTGTTCGGGCTGTTGGTGAAGCCGTTGATCGACAGGCCCGGGAACGACACGGTGTTTTCCACGCCGGGGTGCTTGGCGGCGATGTCCGACATGCGCTTGATCACCGCTTCGCTGCGATCCAGGCTGGCGGCGTCCGGCAACTGGGCGAAGGCCACCAGGTACTGCTTGTCCTGGGGCGGCACGAAGCCGGTCGGCGTGCTGGAAAAACCCATATAGGTCAGCCCCATCAGCCCCGCGTAAAGAATCAGCGCGATGCCGCTGCCGCGCACCACCCGGCGCACGGTGCCGACGTAGCCATGGCTGGCTCGCTCGAACACGCGGTTGAAGGGGTTGAACAGCCAGCGCCCGAACAGGCGATCGAGCACCATCGAGAAACGGTCCTTGGGCTCGTGATGACCTTTGAGCAATACGGCGGCCAAGGCTGGCGACAGGGTCAGCGAGTTGAAGGCCGAGATCACCGTGGAGATGGCGATGGTCAGCGCGAACTGCTGATAGAACTGCCCGGTGAGGCCGGAGATGAACGCGGTCGGCACGAACACGGCG
The DNA here is from genome assembly GCF_028674975.1 of Pseudomonas sp. CNPSo 3701. Classification (NCBI taxonomy): domain Bacteria; kingdom Pseudomonadati; phylum Pseudomonadota; class Gammaproteobacteria; order Pseudomonadales; family Pseudomonadaceae; genus Pseudomonas; species Pseudomonas sp. CNPSo 3701. The sequence continues at coordinate 159,488 of NZ_JAQZSI010000002.1, forward strand.
CAGAGCACCAGGGCGGTGGCGACGATGGGCCCGGTGACCTCCTTCATGGCCTGGCGGGTCGCCTCCAGCGGCGTCTTGCCGAGGCCGATGTTCCGTTCGACGTTCTCCACCACGACGATGGCGTCGTCCACCACGATACCGATGGCCAGTACTAGCCCGAACAGCGACAGGGCGTTGAGCGAGAAGCCGAACATGTGCATGACCGCGAAGGTGCCGATCAGCGACACCGGTACGGCGGCCAGGGGAATGATCGAGGCGCGCCAGGTCTGCAGGAACAGGATCACCACCAGCACCACCAGCACGATGGCTTCGAGCAGGGTGTGCACCACCGCTTCGATGGAGCCGCGTACAAAGATGGTCGGGTCGTAGACGATTTCGTAATCCACGCCTTCCGGGAAGCTCTGCTTGAGCTCGGCCATGCGCTCGCGCACCGCATCGGAAATGGCGATGGCGTTGGAGCCCGGGCGCTGGAAGATCGGCATGGCCACGGCGGGTTTGTTGTTGAGCAACGAGCGCAGGGCGTATTGCTTGGAGCCCAGCTCGATGCGGGCGATGTCCTTGAGGCGGGTGATCTCGCCGTTCTCGCCGGCGCGCACCACGATGTTCTCGAACTCTTCCTCGCTGACCAGACGGCCCTGAGTATTGATCGACAGCTGGAAACTATTGTCGCTGGCAGCCGGTGGGGCACCCAGGGAGCCGGCCGCTACCTGGCGGTTCTGCTCGCGGATGGCGTTGACCACATCGGTGGCGGTCAGCCCGCGGGAGGCGACCTTGTCCGGGTCCAGCCACACGCGCATCGAGTAGTCACCGAGGCCGAACAACTGCACGTCGCCTACGCCATCGAGGCGAGCCAGCTCGTCCTTGATGTTCAACGAGGCGTAGTTGGACAGGTAGAGCATGTCGTAAGCGTCGTTGGGCGAGGTCAGGTGCACGACCATGGTCATGTCCGACGAGGCCTTGTCGACCGTCACGCCGAGGCGCTGCACTTCGGTGGGCAGCGTCGGCATGGTTCGGGTCACGCGGTTCTGCACCTGCACCTGGGCGGTATCCAGGTTGGTGCCCAGGGCGAAGGTGATGGTCAGCGTCATGCGGCCGTCATTGGTCGCCTGGGACGACATGTAGAGCATGCCCTCGACGCCGACGATGGCCTGTTCGAGCGGCGAAGCCACGGTTTCGCCGATCACCTTGGGGTTGGCACCGGGGAAGTCGGCACGCACCACCACGGTGGGCGGCACCACCTCCGGGTATTCGCTGATCGGCAGCTGGAACAGCGAGATGGCACCGCCGATCAGGATGATCAGCGAGAGCACGGCGGCAAAGATCGGCCGCTGGATGAAGAACTGCGAGAAGTTCATCGTTAATGTCCTTTTGATACAGGCACAGCCCAGCCTGCCCACGCCATGGGCGGCGCGAGCAGGTTCTCGGGTAGGAAGTGGGAGAGGGCGAGGCCCGGTGTTACTTGAGGCTGACTTTCAGGGGTTCGTCATTGCGCGCCGAGGCTACGGCCTTGCGCTGCTTTTCCAGCGTCGCCAGGGTTTTCTCGTCGGCCATCGGTACGCTCTGCGGGTCCACGGTGCTGCCCGGTATCGCGCGCTGCAGGCCATTGACCACCACGCGGTCGCCCTTGGCCAGACCACTGCGGACGATGCGCAGCCCTTCGAGCTTGGGCCCCAGCTCCACGGAGCGATAGGCCACGGTGTTGTTGTCACCAAGTACCAGCACGAACTTCTTGCCCAGGTCGGTACCGACAGCGACATCCTGGATCAGCATGGCGTCGTAGGTATCGCTACCCACCAGCTTCAGGCGCGCATACAGGCCCGGGGTGAATTGGCCGTCACGGTTGTCGAACACGGCGCGGCCCCGGATGGTGCCAGTGCGCGGGTTGACCTGGTTGTCGAGAAAGTCCAGCTGGCCCAAGTGCGGGTTGCCGGCTTCATTGGACAGGCCCAGGTAAACCGGGCTCTTGCCGCGGCTGTCATGGCCGGCCTTGCGAGCCAGTTCGGTGTACTTGAGGAAGGCGCGCTCGTCGGCGTCGAAGTAGGCGTACACCTTGTCGGTGGAGACCAGCGAGGTGAGCAGCGATTCGCTGGCGGTCACCAGGTTGCCGGCAGTCACTTCGGCGCGGCTTACGCGGCCATCGATGGGCGCGGTGACGCGGGTGAAGCTGAGGTTCAGGCGGGCGTTGTCGAGTTCGGCCTGGATGCCGGCCACCGCGGCCTTGGCTTCCTCGGCGGCGGTTTTGCGCGCTTCGGCCAGCTCGGTGGAAATCGCGTTGCTTTCACGCAAGCGCTCGCCACGCTGGGCTTCCTTGCTGGTGCGGGCCAGGTTGGAGCGAGCCTGCTGCAGCTGGGCTTCGAGGCGTTTGACCTCGGCCTGGAAAGGGCGCGGGTCGATCTGGAACAGCAGGTCGCCTTTCTTCACCAACGCGCCTTCGGTGAAGCTCACCTTGTCGATGAAACCGGAGACGCGCGGGCGAACCTGAACCGATTCCGGGGCTTCCAGGCGACCGGTGAACTCATCCCACTCGTTGAGCGGCTGTTCGATGACCTCGGCGACGCTGACTTTGGGCGCCGGCATCTGCTGTGCGGTTTCCTGGGATTTGCCACAGGCGGCGAGCACCAGGGCGGCGGTAAGGGCGAGGGGAAATTGCCAGAGTCTTGTAGTGGGCTGTTCCATGATTGAGATCCGCCAGGAGGAGAGAAGTGATGGAGGCGGAGTCTGGTCGCTGCAACATTTCTGAACGAATCGAACGACACGAAGATAAATATCATCACCAATGATGATATTACCCAATGGAATATAAATAGAAAGCTAGCTATCTATTTGGTCTAGTCCAATCAACCGGGTTACTTCGCTTATTCGAGGCTGTCCGGATCACCAAAGAACATCTGAATGCGCGAGCGCAGCCAGCGCTCGGCCGGATCGTTGTCCTGGGCGCCGCGCCAAGCCATGGACATTTCGAAGCTGTCACTCTCGAAAGGCAGGTCCTCGGCGCGCAGGCCACCGGCGGCGGTGAGCGCGGATGCGGTGTAGTCAGGCACCACGGCGATCAGATCGGTACCGGCGAGCAGGGTGCCAAGGCCGTTGAACTGCGGCACGGCGAGCACCACCTTGCGGGTTCGGTCGAAGCGCGCCAACTGATCATCGATGAAACCGTTGAGGTCGCCGGCGAACGACACCATGGCGTGGGGGCGGGCGCAATATTCATCGAGGCTGAGCTTGCCGGGGATGGCATCAGCGCGCAGCAGCTTGGGCTTGCTGCGCCGCAGGGTCTTGCGCTTGGCGTTGGCCGGCAGCTCTTCGGTATAACTGACGCCTACCGATATCTCGCCGGAAGCCAGCAGGTTGGGCATCAGCAGGTAGTTGGCGCGGCGCACTACCAGCACCACGTTGGGCGCCTCGGAGCGCAGGCGCCGCAGCAGGGCTGGGAGCAGGGCGAATTCGACATCGTCCGACAGGCCAACGCGAAACACCGCATTGCTGGTGGCCGGGTCGAATTCGGAAGCGCGGCTGACCGCCGTGGAGATCGAGTCCAGCGCCGGCGAGAGCAGGGCGAAGATTTCCTGCGCACGGGCAGTCGGCTCCATGCTGCGGCCAGTGCGCACGAATAGCGGGTCGTCGAACAGGTTGCGCAGCCGCGATAACGCCGCGCTGATCGCGGGCTGGCCAAGAAACAGTTTCTCGGCCGCACGGGTTACGCTGCGCTCATGCATCAGCGTTTCGAACACGATCAGCAGGTTGAGATCGAGACGTCGCAGGTCGTTGCGGTTCATCCGGGTTCCAAATGTGCGGGCTTGCCAGAGCGGGACGCTAGTGAGAGCCTTGTGCGCCAATAGTACGAGCACTTGAGCGTATTGGGAAAGACACCGGCATATCGGCATAACCACACGTTCTGGCAGCCTATATCACTGCGAGGCATGACGACTATTACTCGTGCCGGGTGGTGTGACATAAGGTCTGCAGATAAAGTCGAGTCCATTGAATGACCCAGTCCGCGATCAGTTGAGGTTGACGATGTCCCGCATGATCCGTTTCCACAAGTTCGGCGACGCCAGCGTATTGCAGTGCGAAGAAATGCCGACACCCACTCCGAACGCCGGGGAGGTGCTGGTACGTGTCCAGGCGCTTGGCGTCAGCTGGGGCGACGTGTTGTGGCGCCAGAACCTGGCGTCCGAAGAAGCCAAATTACCCTCCGGTGTCGGCTCCGAGCTGGCCGGTATCGTAGAAGCCGTGGGCGAGGGCGTTGACGACCTCCCTGTCGGCACGCCGGTCGCCGCATTCCCGGCCAACACGCCCAACCGTTACCCGACCTGGGGTGACGTGGTGGTGGTGCCGCGCTATGCGCTGACCCGCTACCCGGACGTGCTCAGCCCGACCGAAGCCAGCATCCATTACACCGGCCTGCTGTTCGCCTATTTCGCGATGGTCGACCTGGCCAAGCTCAAGGCCGGCCAGCACGTGCTGATCACCGAGGCCTGCCATTGCCTGGCGCCGCAGTCGGTGCAGCTGGCCAAGGCGCTGGGCGCCAACGTCATTGTGTCGACCAGCGTGCCGGGCAGCCGTGAGTTCCTGCGTGAGCTGGGCGCCGACAAGATCATCTTCACCGAAGAGCAGGATCTGGTGCTCGAGGTCGAGCGCTACACCGAAGGCAAGGGCGCCGAGGTTATCCTCGATCACTGCGCCGGCCAGCAGCTCAAGCTGCTCGGTGACGTGGCGGCCACCCGCGGCAAGCTGATCCTTTACGGGCTCAACGGTGGCAACGACACCGCGTTCCCGGCCTGCGCCGCATTCAAGAAGCACCTGCAGTTCTTCCGTCACTGCGTGCTGGACTTTACCGGCCATTCGGAGCTGGGCATCGAGCAGGATGAACACGCCGTGCAGCGCGCTTTGGACCACATCAACGAGCTCACCGCCAAGGGCTTGCTCAAGCCACGTGTCGACAAGACCTTCCCCTTCGAGGAATTCGCCGAGTCGCACCGCTACATGGAAGCCTGCCCGGATCGCGGCCGCGTCGCCCTGACGCTCGAGTGACCCCACCGCATACGAAAAAGCCCGGCATCGGCCGGGCTTTTTTGTGGGGCGACACGTCCTTGTGTCAGGCCTCTAGCATCACGCAGATCCATTGCGTTTTGATGACGTGCGCGTGTTGGAGCGTCAATAGATCCTAACTGCTCTCACGCACCCGCAGCTCGAAGCCCAGGTCGATACTGGGTGTGACGGGGCGGCCATCGAGCATTTTCAGTAGCAGGTTGGCGGCCTCGCGGCCCACCTCGGTGCGCGGCGTATGGATCGACGACAGGCGCGGCACGGTATGCGCCGAAGCCGGCAGGTCGTTGAAACCGACCATCGCCACGCGCCCCGGCACCGCCATCTCGCAGCGCTGTGCTTCGAACAGCGCGCCCTGGGCCAGGTCGTCGTTGCAGAAGAAGATGCCGTCGACATCCGGATGGCGCTGCATCAAATCGCGAAACAGCTGGCAGCCCAGGCCGATGGACGAGGGCAGGGGATGCAACAGCTCCAGGGCCGGGTCGTAGACGCCGGCGGCCTGCAAGGCGCGGCGAAACCCTTCGCCGCGTTGCATTACCCGCGGGTCCAGCTGGGCCGCCACATAGGCGAGCCGCCTGCGACCTTGCTGCAGCAGATGCCTGGCCGCGGCTTCACCGGCCGCCTGCTGGGAAAACCCGACGCTAGCGATACCCGGCGCAGCGCTCAACTCCATCATGTGCACGCAAGGAATACGGCTGGCGCTGAGCAGGTGTCGTGTGCCTTCGGTGCGGTCGAAACCAGTCAGCAACATGCCCATTGGCCGGTACGGCAGGTAGTTGCGTACCAACCGTTCTTCCTCGTCGCGGCAGTAGTGATAATCGCCGATCAGTACTTCGATGCCTCTTGGGCGCATCACCTCATGGATAGCCTCAAGCGGCTCGACGAACAACTGGTTGGACAGCGACGGCACCAAGACCACCACCGAGGTGCTGCGCGCCGACGCCAGCATGCGCGCCGCGGGGTTGGCCACATAACCCAGTTCATCGGCTGCTTGGCGTACCCGCTCGGCGAAATCGGCACCGACCGTGGTCACGCCGCGCAGCGCTCGGGACGCGGTGATCGTGGAGACGCCAGCGCGTTCGGCGACCTGCGCCAGGGTCGGCATGCCAAGGGTGCGGGAGCTGCTGTGCGTCGGAGATTTCATCGGCAGGGGTTGTCATCGGCCAGAATTGCTGGTTAAGGTAGCGCTGTCTCAAGGGCTTTTCAATCGAGCGCGATGCGCTTGTAGTCCCTGAGCAGCAGGAACCGGCGAATAACAGTTACAACATCTGAAGCCGCTGTCTCGCGAACGATTTATCCGCCAAAGATAGCGCTGTCTTCTGCTGGAGTTACACGATGAGCAAACCGATAACCGCAGTGGTCGTCATGGGCGTTTCCGGATGCGGCAAGAGCTGCGTCGGCGAGTCGATCGCCAACCATGTCGGCGGTTACCTGATCGAAGGTGACCAGTTCCATCCGCCTGCCAACATCGAAAAGATGAGCGCCGGCATTCCCCTCGATGACGATGATCGCGCCGACTGGCTGACCCGCCTGGGTCAGGAACTGGTCAGGACACTCGAAAGCCATCCTTACCCTGTACTCACTTGCTCGTCGCTCAAACGCAAGTACCGCGAACGGCTGCGTGCGGCTGTGCCCGGTCTGGGCTTTGTGTTTCTCGAGCTATCCCGCGAAGAGGCCGCCAAGCGAGTCGGCAACCGGCCTGGCCATTTCATGCCAGCCAGCCTGATCGACAGCCAGTTCGACACCCTGGAGCCGCCTTTAGGCGAGCCTTCAACCCTGGCGCTGGATGCCACGCAACCCATCGACACTCTTGGCCGCAAGGCCGCTGACTGGTGGCGGACCTCGAACAACGACCGCTGACCGTGCAACCCATGCATCTCCCATAACAACGACAAGTGGAGGCGACATGAAAACGATTCACCAGGCTGACCCTTACACCCAACTCCATCCTCGCCAGCTAGCGACTATAGAGGAGGGCGCTCATCATGAATGAGACGACCACCCTGGGCGCAGGCCCGCTGCTGGGCATCGCCGTCGGCGCTGTACTGCTGCTCCTGCTGCTGATCATTCGTTTCCGACTGCATGCCTTTCTGGGGTTGCTGCTGGTGAGCATCGTCACCGCACTGGCCACGCAGATTCCCTTCGACAAGATCGTGCCGACGCTGCTCGGCGGCTTCGGCACCACCCTGGCTTCCGTGGCGCTGCTGGTCGGCCTGGGAGCGATGATCGGGCGTCTGCTAGAAATCACCGGCGGCGCTCAGGTGCTGGCGGACACGCTGATCAACAAGTTCGGTGAACACCGCGCGCCATTCGCACTGGGCGTCGCGTCTCTACTGTTCGGCTTCCCGATCTTCTTCGATGCCGGCCTGGTGGTCATGTTGCCGATCATCTTCAGCGTGGCCAAACGCTTCGGCGGCTCGACACTGACCTACGCATTGCCGGCAGCCGGCGCCTTCGCAGCGATGCACGCCCTGGTGCCACCACACCCAGGCCCGGTCGCCGCGGCTGAACTGCTGGGGGCGAACATCGGCTTGCTGGTCATCGTTGGCACCTTGATCGCCATTCCGACCTGGTATTTTGGCGCTTATCTGTTCGGCCGCTGGGCCGGCAAGCGTTTCGACCTCAAGCTGCCCGCTAGCTTCCTGACCGACCTGCCGCGCGACGAGAACGTAGCGCCACCAGCGTTTTCGCTGGTCATGGCCATCCTGCTGTTGCCATTGCTGCTGATCTTCCTGGATACCGGCCTCAATACCCTGACCGTCATCGGCGCCGTCGATGGCGGCAGCACCTGGGTGCAATTCCTGCGCATGCTCGGCAAAACGCCGGTCGCGCTGCTGATCACCGTGCTCTTCGCGCTGGTTGCGTTTAGCGGCCGGCATAGTCGCAAGCACCTGGAGAAGGTGTGCGAAGGCGCGCTCGGACCGATCTGCTCGATCATTCTGGTTACAGGGGCAGGGGGCATGTTCGGTGGTGTGCTGCGCACCAGCGGTATCGGCGATGCCTTGGCCGATGTGCTGTCGGATACCGGCATGCCAGTCATCATCGCGGCTTTCGTGATCGCCGCGGCGCTGCGCGTGGCGCAAGGTTCGGCGACGGTCGCGCTGACCACTACCGCCGCGCTGGTTGCACCATTGGTGGCAGCCACGCCAGGGCTGAGCGAGTTCGACCTGTGCTTTATCGTCGTGGCCATCGCCGGTGGCGCCACGGTGCTGTCTCACGTCAACGACTCGGGCTTCTGGCTGGTCAGCCGCTTCCTGGAAATGGATGAGAAGACCACGCTGAAAACCTGGACGGTGATGGAAACGCTGCTCGGCGGCATCGCCTTCCTGTTGGCGCTGATCGGCAGCCTTATCCTCTAGCGCAAGAACGCCGAGGATTTCATCTCAGCAGCCTGCGATGAGATCCTTGGCACAACATTCAGGCTCGACTATTGCCCATTGCGCGCCCACCTCATGCACCGCATCGAGAGTCACTTTTCGATTAATCGACGCGGGCAGCGGCCACATTGAAGGGCCTGACGGCTGGGACTGATCTCGTAAAGAACACGGTCGCTAAAAGACTGAACCCGGATCGTCGCCACGGTGGTCGAATGACTTCAACTCACACAACCAGCCGGCAGAGGTTTTCAATGCGCAACCGTTTGGTAAGAGCGGTAAAGGCGACCATTATCGTCGGCGGATTCTTTTGCGCCTGTCTGTTCGTATTCATCGCCGTCGGCATTCTGATGGGTGCATGATTTACGACTGCTGAGCTTGTGAATGGAGATGCGAACGCCCTGGTGAGGAAACGTTGGTTTTGAGCGTTGAAAACTGACTGGGGAAGCCTGGCAAAGCTCAGAGCAAAACTTCGCATAATGTATATTATGTTAAATTATGTATGACAAACGTTCACGCTCATTCACCTTGCTCCTCACTCTGCCTTCCAATTGAGCAACTTCCCTGCGGCTCTCTATTCACCTGTTATCCAGCGACACGGACTTCCATCTGACGCTACAAGTGATAGTCGCCCGCCGCCTCCGGCTGATAAAGCACCTTCCTGATCTCGATCTGCCGCGTGCGGCCTGCGATGCGCCAGTCGATGGCGTCGCCTTCCTGATAGCCCAGGATGGCGGCGCCGAGGTCGGAGCACACTGAGTGCTTGCCGGCGCTGCTGTTGGCGTCTTCGGGGTAAACCACGGCCACTTCGATCTCTTCATCGTCCAGTTGCACCAGGGCTCTGGAATTCATGGTGATGACAGTGCCCGGCACCTGATCCGGCTCGACGACCACGGCGCGTTCGAGCTCGTGTTCAAGTTGGACGACCGGGCCTTCCTCCAGCGCGATCAGGTTATCGAGCTTGGCCTTGTCCATCTCGGTTATGTAGATCCCCGGCGCATCGCGAAAAGCGTCTTCACGGAGCAGCTGCAGATATCGCGCGGCGGTCATCGTCCATGACGTCATGGTCGGCGTTTCGCTCTCAAGCTCGAAGCCGCTGCGCTCAAAGGCCTTCTGCGAGCGCAGGTTTTGCGGATGAATATTGGCGATGAGTTTCTCGGCGCGCATGTCGAGAAAGGCCAGTTTCATGCCTTCGCGGATGGTGCGAGTACCGAGGCTGCGGCCCCATTTTTCACTGTCACCGATGGCCAGGACGATCTCGCATTCCTTGCCGGTCTTGATCAGACGGACGAAGCCCACCGGCTCGTCGTACCGGTCATAGGCCATGAAGAAACGGCCATCGCGGTTGAACAAATGGGTCAGGATCGGCAGTTGAGTCCGCTCGATGGTGTGTTCGATGGTGCGGGAAACGTCGCGTGAATCGCTCAGGTAGCAGGTAACGCGATCATCTTCCAACCAGTCCATCAGCTTCAGCGCATGTGCCCGAGTAATTTCAGGGCACAGCGAAATGAAAGGCTTGTTCATCTTCACCACACAGATTTGAGGATTTAAAGCCCTTCATGGCTATGGCCATGACGGTTCTTTCGGCAACCCGCTAGTTTAAAGCATCAGGCGTGTGATTCCGACCCTTCTGCGCGTTTGGCTTGGCTCGCTTATTGAGCGCCCCGCTGCGCCTCATCGCCCTCTCCCGCCTTGAACAGATGCTCGAAGCCGCGCAGCGTGCTGTCCACGAAGCGACTGTCGCTGGTGGAACTCGGCAATTGCAGCACGCCGTGGATCACCAGTGAGGCCAGGCCGTGGGTGTAGGACCAGCCAGCCAGGGCTGCGCGACGCACTTCCGGACTGTCGATGCGCTGATTGAGGATCTCGGCGATGATCCGTTTGAGTTCACCGAAAGCCTCATCGCGGGCTTCACGGTATTCGACCGGCATGTCCTCGCTGCCCAGTTCGGGGCCGAACATCAGTTGATACAACGCAGGATTGGCGCGTGCGAAGCTGAAATAGGCCAGGCTTGCGTCGCGCAGCTTGAGCAGGCCACTGCTGCCCTGCTCCGCCGCGCGCAGCGCAACCGCCAGTTCGCGAAAACCCTTGCCCGCCAGGTGGCCGATCAGCTCGGCGCGGTTGGCGTAGTGATGGTAAGCCGCCGTGGAGCTCACCCCAACGCGTTCGGACACCCCACGCAGCGACAACTTGGTCGGCCCGACTTCCTCGAGCATCTCGCGCGCTGCGCTGAGCAGCTGAGGCGCCAGGTTACCCACGTGGTAGGTGTCGCGAGAACGCTGAGGTCGCTTGCTCATGGAAAGGCTCTGACTGGACGGACAGGAAAGGCTTGGATCTTACCATTCATAAATATCTTGACGCTGATAAGATTGCAATCTTGGCATCGCTCAAATCGTCATCGAGAGGTGCACCATGATCGCAACCTACGAATGTTTCGCCTTAAGCGTCGAAGCCGGTATCGCCCACCTGCAATTGAACCGCCCTGACAAGGCCAACAGCCTGACCTGGGCTTTCTGGAGCGAGCTGCCGGCCGCGGTCGATGAGCTGAGCCGCTCTGGCCAGGTGCGCGCCATGGTGATTTCCGCCCAGGGCAAGGTGTTCTGCGGCGGCCTGGACATACAGATGTTTTCCTCGGCAAAGGAGTTTCACGCCGCCAGCGCCCAGGAACGGGAGATGCTGCAGCTCAATCTGGAGCGCATGCAGGATGCGCTCAATGAGCTGGAGAAGGCCCGCTTCCCGGTGATCGCGGCGGTGCAAGGCACCTGTGTCGGCGCCGGTTTCGACCTGATCGCCGCCTGCGACTTCTGCTTCGCCAGTGACGGCGCGAAGTTTCGTATCGAGGAAACCAACGTCGGCATGATGGCCGATCTCGGCGTGCTGCAGCGCCTGCCACGGCTGATTCCGGCCGGTGTCGCCCGCTACCTGGCCCTGACCGGCGACACGCTGAACGCGGCCGATGCGTACAGCATGGGCCTGCTCGCCAAGCTGTTCGCCACGCCCGAAGAACTGCTCGACGGCGCCTTCGCCGCGGCCAGGCGGATTGCCGAGCGCCCGCCCATCGCCATCAACGGCATCAAGCGCGCGATGCTCTACAGCCGTGATCACGGTGTTTACGAGTCCCTGCAGCACACGGTGCTGTTGCAGAGTTCGATCCTCAGCGGCCAGGACATTCTGCGTTCGGTGCAGGCGCGGGCCACCGGCGCGTCGGCAGAATTTGCCGATCTACTCGAATTGCCAAAGACCTTCTGACGCATTCTTTTTAACCAAATCTTATCGCTGATAAGTTTGAGGTGAGTGATGAAGCATTACGACGCCGTGGTCATCGGCGCCGGCAACGCCGGGCTGACCGCTGCCACCGCTCTGCAGCGCGGTGGCAGCCGCACACTGCTGGTCGAGCGCCACAATATTCCGGGCGGCTGCGCGACCTCCTTCGTGCGTGGCAACTTCGAGTTCGAGGTGGCCCTGCATCAGCTCAGCGGCCTGGGCACCGAAGACAAACCCTTCGTGATGCGCAAGTTCTTCGCTAATCTGGGCGTTCTCGACAAGGTGCAGTTCATTCAGGAACACGCGCTGTATCGCCTGGTGGTGCCGGGCGAGCTGGACGCCACCCTGCCCGCCAGTTGGTCAGGCATCCGCCGTCTGCTGCAGGAGCTGTACCCGGCCGAAAGCGAAGCCATCGAGCGCTTCATGCTGGTGTGCGAGAAGGTCAGCCTGGAAAGCTTCATGACCCTGCCTCAAGCGCGCCGCGCCAATAGCGAGGCGGCTCTCAACTCGATGTGCCCCTACTTCGTGAAGTACGGCTTTCGCCCGGCGCGTGAGGTGCTGGACGAATTCTTCAGCGACGCCAAACTCAAGCACGTGCTCGCCACCTACTGGCTTTATCTAGGCGTGGCGCCAAGCATGTTGCCGTTTTCCGACCTGGCGGTGATGCTCTACGCCTACGCGGTGTTCAAGCCCTGGCATATCAGGGGCGGCTCCCAGGCGATGTCCAACGCGCTGGTCGAGTCGTTCATCGAAGCCGGCGGCGAGGTGCGCTTCAACTGCGCCGTGCAGAAGATCCATACCCGTGACGGCCGGGTCAGCGCCGTCAGCCTGGAAGGCGGCGAAACCGTGAGCTGCACGGCAGTGGTTTCCAATGCCAGCCCGCTGATCACCTTCAACGAGCTGCTCGATCTGGAGCAGCCGCCGCTGCCGATCCGTGAGGATTTCAAATCGCGGCGCATGGGCACCTCGGCGTTCGTGATCTACCTCGGCCTGGACTGCACGCCCCAGGAGCTGGGCGTCACCACGGCGTCGAGCTTTATCTACGAGACGCCCGACGAAGAGCAGATCCACGCCCGCATGGGCAGCTTGGAACCGCCGCTGGGTGGCATGCTGACCTGCTACAACCTCGAAGACCCGAGCGCTGCGCCGCCTGGCAAGAGCCAGGTGGTGCTGGTGTGCCTGCAGTACGGCGACGTGTGGAAGGCGGTAAAACCCGAGGACTACGCGCAGACCAAATATGCCTTCGCCGAGAAGCTCATCGCGCTGATCGAGAAGGTCTACCCCAAAGTGCGCCAGTACATCGTGGAAGTCGAAGTGGCCACGCCGCTGACCATGATGCGCTACCTCAACACCCCGGGCGGCGCCATCTACGGTTTCCAGCAGAGCGCCCAGGATTCCAGCCTGCTGCGCGAGCGCCTGGACGCGGTGCCCGGCCTCTATAGCGCCGGTTCCTGGACGACCATCGGCGGCTTCCAGCCGACCTACATGGCCGGCGAATCCACCGCCAGGGCCGTGCTCAAGCAATTGAAGGCCCACAAGGCGAACGAGGTGGCACATGTCTGAGCACAACGCGCTGAATCTGATCGCCGGTTACTCCGCCGCGGCTGCCGCCAAACAGGCGCTGGAGCGTAGTGGCAGTGATTTTCAGGAGGTACGCGGCGAAGTAGGCAACGCCGTGGTGCAGCTGCATCCCAAGCGCCTGCAACTGGAAGTGGCCGAGATCATCGAGGAAACGCCGAGCACCCGCACGCTGCGCCTGGTATCGATCGATCGCCAGCCGCTGCCACCGTTCCAGGCCGGCCAGTACGTCAACATGTTCGTCGACATCAACGGTGTGCGCACGGCCCGGCCGTACGCCATGTCGTCTTCGCCGCTGCAGCGCCTGCATTACGACCTGACCATCAAGCGCGCCGAGGGGGGCTTCGTCTCGGGCTATCTGCTGGATCAGGTGACGGTCGGCCAACGCCTGACCAGTTCCGGGCCGATGGGCACCTTTCATCACAACCCGCTGTTTCATGGCGACGATCTGGTGTTTCTCGCCGGCGGCTCGGGTTCGGCGCCGGCGCGCAGCATGCTGCTGAACATCCTCGAACGCGGCCTGACGCAGCGCTTTCACATGATCTACGTGAACAGCCACACCGATGACGTGATCTACGCCGAGCAACTGCGCGAGTTGGCGGCGCAGCATGACAACCTCACCCTGAGCGAAGTCATCACCCGCCCGCCTGTCGGCTACACGGGGCGCAGCGGCCGACTTAACCGCGAGATGCTCGCTGAACTGCTGGATGTGCCCGACGGCAAGATGTTCTACATCTGCGGGCCGACGCCCTTCAACGACAGTTGCGTGGCGCTGCTCGGTGAGCTGGGCGTACCACGCCGGCGCCTACGTGTGGAAGCCAACGGCGCGCCCAAGTGGCCTAACGCCCAGGCCGGCTGGCCTGAATCGGTGGCCATGGACGACGAAGTGCAGATCACCGTGCAGGGCCGCGGCAGCTTCCGCAGCCGGGTCGGTGAGCCACTGCTCAACGCCCTGGAACGCAACGGTTACTTCGTCGAAAACGCCTGCCGCTCAGGCGAGTGCAGCCTGTGCCGGGTCAAGCTGGTGTCCGGCTCCGTGTTCAACCCGCAGGAAGCGCACCTACGCGCCTCCGACCGCGATTTCGGCTGGATTTATAGCTGCGTGGCCTTCGCCACCAGCGATATAGAAGTGCTGCTTTAACGCCGTGCTCGTTAAGATGCGCGGCCGATAAACCTTTACGAGTCGATTGAATGACCATCGCGATGGCCGCGCTGTGCCTGGTTCTGGCCTGTTTTACCGCCTACTACCTGGCCACCGCCGCACGCCGGCCGCAGCTGATTTACCAGGCCAACGCGCATAACGCCGACCTGCTGGCCAAGGTGCCGCGACTGACCCAGCGCTACTGGGTAACGCCCTGGCTGATCAACGGCCATCTGCAGATTCTTGTAGCCGGCATTCAGGAAGCGCTCTCTCCTCGCCTGGTTTACGACCACGCCGAGACGCTGCGCATGAGCGATGGCGGCACCACCGCGCTGCATTGGCTGGGCACCGAATTGCCGGAGCAGGTGCCGACTCTGGTGGTGCTGCACACCATCACCGGCTCGCCGCAAAGCATGCGCGTGTTCATGCGCGACATGCGGCGCCTGGCCGGTTGGCGGGTGGTGCTGTGCGAGCGTCGCGGCCATGGTGAATTGCCGTTGACCAGCCCGCGCTTCAATACCATGGGCGACACCGAAGATCTGCGCGAGCAACTGGAGTTAATCAGCGAGCGTTACCCACACTCCCCGCTCTACGCTGCGGGCGTTTCGGCCGGCACTGGCCTGCTGGTGCGTTACCTGGGCGAGCAAGGCGAAGACACGCCGCTAAGGGGCGCCTTCGCCTACTGCCCCGGCTACGATATTCAAGTCGCCTTCGCCCGGTCGCGGGCTCCATACAGCCGGGTGATGGCGAGAAGGCTGGTGCGCCAGTTCGTGACGCCGAACCGCGAAGCGCTGTCGACCTGGCCCAGCCTGGCACAACTGGAAGGCGCGCAAAGCCTGGATGAATTTCATCAGCACCTCTACGAATGCGCCGGCTACCCCAGCTGGCAGGCCTACCTGGACGGCTGCAACCCGGTGGCGCTGATGGAGCGGATCAGCGTGCCGCTGCTGGTGCTCAACGCCGAGGACGATCCCGTCTGCGTGGCCGACAATGTGCGCGAACACCAGGACGCCATGGCGAGGATGCCGAAAACCTTGCTGGCAGTCACCTCCCGCGGCAGCCACTGCGCTTATCTGTCCGGACTCAGCGCCCGCCCCTGGGCCCATTATCTGGCGGCGGAATTTCTGCAGGCGGTTCACACCGGCACTGATCGATAAGCTGCCAGATACTGAGTCATACCCGCCCACTTTCTGATTCAGTAAGCAATGCTGCCTTGCTCGCCTCTAACTGCGCGAGGCAGCTACCCGTCGGCACGCGCACCAATAGGCTGCAGCCAAAAACATGACGTTTGAGAAAACCTACTATTGGCACCTTGCCAACTTAGTTAATTGATCTGAATTTGGCGCCAAATAATAAACAGATAAGACAACTGATGATTTAAAAGAAGAATTTAATTATCTAGCCCATGCCTCCCCATATTCCACCCGTCATACTCATCGGATAATCTAAGTTCGTCTGTACACTTGGATAGCCATGCCGGTAGCGATAACCGAATGGCCAAAAGATAAGAAACGCCCCTTGAAGGACGTTCAATAAAACACTTTCGGTGTAGTCTCCCGCTGCACCGGCACTACACACTGAAATCCTTGATGCCTTTGCCAGCCCAGGCCTGCAGCCCGCTGGCGAAACGACGTCGCGAGCAAGGACTACGGGTGTGAGTGCTGTAACACGGCCCATACTGGCAAGGAGTTCGTATGCTAGGTTCGCTGGATTATTCGCACAGGCGTTTGCTGATGGTTGACTCCGTTAGCGACTGTGAACCGCTTATTCAGGAACTGCAGCGCGAACGCTGGCTGGTCGAACGCAGCGGCCTGAACAATAAGATCGAGCCCGGTTACGATGTTTGTGTTATTTGCCTGCAACCTCACCATCTGAACCAACTTGAACATATCAAACAGCTGATTCATCACAGCCGAAGTGAATGGATCGCCGTGATGAGTGGAGACCTGCGCCATAACACCGGGCTGGCCAACTTTATCTACGAATGGTTTTTCGACTTTCATACCCTGCCCATCGACATCGCTCGCATGCACTGCACCCTGGGCCGCGCGTTCGGCATGGGCCGCTTGCGCCACCCGGATACCAAGCCTAGCGCCATCGACGATGTGCTGATGGTCGGGCAAAGCCCAGCTACTCAGGCGCTATGCAAGCTGATCGGAAAACTCGCAATCAGCGACTCGCCGGTGCTGATCACCGGAGAAAGCGGCACTGGGAAGGAAGTAGTGGCGCGCAGCCTCCAGCGTCAATCGAGGCGTAACAAAGGCCCCTTCGTGACCATCAACTGCGGGGCGATCTCCGAACACTTGATCCACTCGGAGCTGTTCGGCCATGAGAAAGGCGCTTTCACCGGCGCGCATCAGCGCAAGATCGGCCGTATAGAATCCGCCGAAGGCGGCACGCTGTTCCTCGACGAGATTGGCGACCTCCCCCTGGAAATGCAGGCCAATCTGCTGCGTTTCATGCAGGAAATGACCTTCGAACGCGTGGGCTCAAGCAAGCCGATTACTGCCAATGTCCGGGTGTTGGCTGCGACCCATATCAACCTGGAAGACGCCATCGAGAAAGGTCGCTTCCGAGAGGATCTTTATTATCGGCTGAACGTGCTGCAGGTGCGCACCACGCCGCTGCGCGAGCGCAAGGAAGATATCGCCCTGTTCGCCGAACACTTCTCGCAACTCTATGCCGCTGAGATTGGCCGGCGCCCGCGCCGCTTCAGCCGCGAAGCCACCGCAGCCCTGCTCGCCCACCACTGGCCGGGGAACGTGCGCGAGCTGGCCAATCGCGTCCGCCTCGGCCAGGTGCTCGCCGAAGGGCGGGAGATCGAGCTGCACGATATCGGTCTGGCAGCGCCCGTTACCCCGCTCTGTCGCCCCCTCGATGAATACCTGCTCAACGCCGAACGCAAGGCACTGGAAGACGCCCTGCTGCACTTCGCCAGCAACATGAGCCACGCCGCCCGCTCCCTGGGCGTGTCGCGGCCGACTTTTTACCGGCTGCTGCAGAAACACAATCTGCGCAATAGTCGTGTGGCCCAAGGCGACTAGGCTCTGTACGGAGCCTAGAAGTAGTAAGGGAATTTGATGCTAAAGGTGAAGTCCGGCGCGTCCGGCGTCAGGCCGATCGACAGGTTGGGCACCACGGTGAGTTTGTCGGTGGCGGCGAACGTCATACCGATATTGAAGTAGGCGGTGTTGGCATCGCTGCCGGAGACGGTCTGCCAGCTCTGCCCCTCGGCCCTGATGCGACTCTTCTGGCTGATCAGCTCGCTGAACGACATCGACATGCTGGCCCGCTCGTTGAGGGCGAAGGCGACGCCGAGGCCGAATTGAAACCAGTTGCCCAGGTCTACCTTGCCTGGCACCTTCACGCCGCGCTGAGGGCTGATGTCGTCGAAACTGTCTTCCAGGTTGTAGGTGTAGGAGAAGTTGCCAAACACCACCGCCGGGTCAAGGGTCTTGACCAACGCCACGCCCGAAGTGACCGACCATACACCGTTGCCCGTGGGTAGGTCCTCGGGAATGCTCAAGTTGTCGTTGCCGGCTACTTTGTCGAGCTTGATGCCATATGGCTCGACGCCAGTAGGCGCCTTGACGCGCATGTTCAGCACCACATCGGGTGTGCCTTCGCCTTCATCGAACAACTTGTAGGCAAGCCCCACGCTGACATCGCCGAGCCGCGCATCACTGCTCACGCTGGCCTCGCTGATCGAGGTGCTGGAGCCGCCGGCACCGGCGGACTGGTAGGTGCTCTCGCGGTAGACCCACGGCGCGTTGACATCGAGCTGCCAGCGTTGCGCCCAGTTGTAGCGTCCGGTCAGGTCGAAGGTGAAGGTGTCGGCATTGATCTGATCGACGCCGATATTGCCGAGAAAGATCGCATCCAGGGCTAGAAAACCGTTGAGAAACAACTGGCGCGAGTCGTAATGGCTGTAGGTGATGCCCGGCTCCAGGCTGAAGGTACCGCTGCCGAAGAAGCCGCTGGCTTCTTGGTAGAGATGCTCAACGCTGGCCGGTGGCGCGGCGTCATCCTTCAATGCCGTCCCGTAGCCAGCGGACGAGCCGCTGCCGTTGCTGGCCACCTGCTGGTTACCACTGCGGGTTAGTGGCGCCGGGCCGCTGGTGGACTGTGGCGCGCGGCTTTCGACCTGGCGCAGGCGCTGTTCCAGCACCTTGAGGGCATTCTGCTGCGTTTCGTATTGGGTCCTGAGCGCTTGCAGCTCCTGCTGCAGCGCCTCGACCTGAGACGGATCAGCCGCGAAAGCCGTGTTGAAGCCGACACCGAACAGCATGGCGACGCTGATCATCTGGCGCATAGTCGTAATCCTTTGTGCCACCTTGGCACTGCTCAATAGCCATGGGGGCGCAGGGCCCGAAGTTGCTCGATACAGCTGTCCAGATTGAGGTTGCGCGGGTTGTCACGCAGCGCCACGTTGAGAGTCGCCAGGTTGCGCACCTCGTTCAGCGAGCCGGAGATGTTGGCGTGCTGGGCCACCCCGCCACCGATCTGCTGGCTACTGAAGCCCTGCCCTTGCCCGGCCTGCAACGCGATATTGATGCCGCCGTTGCGGCTGCTGACATTCACCGTACCGGCAGCGTTGGCGAACGCCTGGCTACCCGTCCACGCCTGGCCTTCGCTGCTAGCCGTAGTACTGCCACCGGTGCTGATCTGCACACGCAGATCGTTCAGGCCGCTATTCAGGTCCCCCGCGGTGCGCACGCTCTGCACGATGCCGTTGACCGAATCCAGGCCATTGCCACCAGTAATCACCCCGGTTCCGGCCGTGACGTTTGCGCCGGTACCCAGCGAACTGATCTCGCGAACCTGCAGCGACGGCAGCACCTGCCCGTTAGCGACGCTCACCGCCACCTCGGCACCGATCACCTGCCCTGCGCTGTTTTGCCAGGTCGAGCTCATCACTACGCCGAAGCTGATGATGCGGTCGGGCAATATGTAGCGCCCGCGCAACTGAGCGAGCTCCTGATCGGCGACCTCTATAGGTTGGAACGGATTGGCGGCGCTCACCGGCAGGCTCGCAGCAAGAATGCTCGCGGCCAGCCATAGCTTGCTGTTCATGACCCTTCCCCTGGCAGTTAGAAAAAATCACTCTGGATGAAGCCGAACTCCATCAGCTCGGCATCTTTCACCGGGCTGAAGCCATCGATGCGCGTCTTGGCGGTCAGTGGCTCCGGCGGTGTCAGCAACGCGTTGGCGCGGTTGTAGCCCGGGCCGATCAGCGCGAAGACAATCCCGTTCCAGCCCTGGCTGAGTTCGCTGAGCGGCATCTTCTTGTGCCCCAGCACCGGATCACCGACATAGGCGTAGCCGCGGTAGATGCGCTGTAGCACCACGAAGTGTTTGTAGCCGCGCACGTTGAGCAACACGATGCTGGGAATCTTAAGGTTCTGCAGTTGCTCGGCATCGACCCGGTAACCCCGCGCGCGCAGGCCCAGGGTGCTGGCGTAATTCTTCATGTCGAGCATGGAAAAGCCCTGGGTGCGTACCTGTTCGGCGTCGGCGCTGGCCAACATGCCGCGAATCACCTCTTCCTCCTGCAGCTGCATGCCATAGGCCTGATTGAGAATCGTCGCCATGGCAGCGGCGCCACAGCTGAAGTCGGTCTTCTGCTCGACCAGATTGGCGAAACGCCGCTCGCGCATGCTCTCGACCTGCACGGTGGCGAGCGCCCCGCCGGGCAACACAGCCATGCGCATCTCGGCAGCTGTCGCGGCCAGACATAGCGTCACGCAGCTCAAGCCCAGCAGTCGCCTGGCAAGAAATCCAGCCATGGTGGTTCCCCGATAAAACGATGCCGGGCGGTCCCGGCATCGTCGACTGCTTCAGGCCTTAACGTGCTACGCAGGCATTACAACCAGCGGCAATGGTCAGGCTGTTGCTTTGCTGGTTGCCGCCACCGGCTGCGATGTTGACGCCGACATTGCCCGATACGCCGGCCAGCGAACCGCTCAGGCTGGCGTTGTTGACGCTTGGCGTTTTCTCCTGCTGTGGCTGAGGCCACCAGGAACCGCCGTAGCTGCTGGTTTGCATGGCAAGGGCGGACTCGTCTTCGAAGACAGTGCCCTGGTTGTTATCGGTCACGTTGCCGTTGGAAGCCTGCAGCACGGTGGCCGAGGCGTTGGCCACGTAGGCGGTTTCAGACGAAGCGATGGTGGTGTCGTTCTTCTGCTGGTTGTAGTTACCCGCCGCCACGTTGACGCCCAGGTTGCCGGTTGCGCCGTTGGCGCTGTTATTGACCGACGCATTGTTGGGGTTGCCGTAGTTGGTCAGGTTGTTGGAGTACGCCCGCTGCTCGACACCAGTGGTGGCATTGGCGCCGGAGCCGGCGACCGCGACACCGAATACGAAGGCGGTGTCGGCGGTGGCAATGGCGGCCGCGTTGGCTTGCTGGTTGTTGTCGCCGGCCGCGACGTTGACGCCTACGTTACCGGAGGCATTACGCAGCGAACCGTCGACGCTGGCGTTGTTCTTGGTCTCGTGGTTGGTGACACGGTTACCGAAGTTGAGCTGGGTGTCGGAAATCTTTGCCGTGGCGCCGCTGGCGCTGCTGGAAGCACCGCTGCTTGGTTGGGTTGCGTGGGCGGAGGTGGCCAGAACAGCAGCCAGTGCGAATGCCAGAGGGCTGAGCAGTACTGAAGGTTTCATGACGTGTTTCTCCATGCGGTTTAGTGTTGGCCTTGCTCGATTAGGGTCAATCCACAACCCTGATGCTCAGGTGATTGGCGGTTCGGTTGCCAATCCCGGAACTCTGGTTCAGCTGCACGACGCCACGGCTTCCCGAGAAGGCCTCGTTGCTCATCTGCGCCCGGCGCTCGCCGACGGGTGTCGCTGAAAAGGATTCGTCGGCGCGAGTCACGCTCTGCGCCAGCACGCTGTCGTCCAGGCTTTGCGGTGCGGCTAGTAACGTCACGCTGAGTACGTTGACCTGCTGGTTGCCGACACCGGCTGCCTGGGTGACGCCGACCACGCCGTTACCGCCGCTGAAGGCGTTGCCGTCGATATTTGCCTGGGTGTTACGGGCAGCGCTGCCAGCGGGTAGTTGGTCGATGCTCTGGCGCACAGTGCTGGCTGAAACCCCTGTCCCGCCCACGCTGATGACCCGCACATTGGCCTGCTGCTGCAGATCGCCGGCAGCCTGGTTGACGCTGAGGTTGCCCTGATAAGCGGATCCGGCTGCGTCGATACGCGCGTCATCGTCAGCCTGAACCAGCCCGCTCAGGGCCAGACTTATGAGCAGAATGCACGAGCGCATATCAGCGATCCCCCAGCATCTGCAGAGGCCGCAGGCCCTGCTGCACGCTGCGGTTGACCTGCGAGGCCACACCGTTGCCACCGCTGCCGCTATGGGACGCGCCGAGTCCCGGCATCGATTGCTGCAGCGGCGCTTGCACCTGGTGGCCAAGCGAGTTGCCGAGCAGTTGCGCAGGCAAAGCCAGCCCACTGGAAACGTTGGCGAAGTCGCCATCGGCCAGTTCGGCAGTGGCATCGACCACCGAGCGACCAGGGTTCACGGAAAGTGGGTTCGGATCCGGTACCAGCGCTGCCCGGGTAGCGACACGCGGTTGTACGTCACGGGTGATGATCACGTCGCCATCGGCAGCCTGAACGCTGGCCTGCAGCACGCAGGCCAGCGCCAATATGCAATAGTTGAAGATAACCAGGCGCTTCATGACTTACATCCCCAGGCTCGATCCATGTGAGCGTTATCGAGCCTTGAGCATGCACTGTGCCACTAGCTATTTTTTCATATAAAACAAAGGGATAAGTTTTATAGCGGACAAGCCCCCACCGCTATTTGTAACGCTGGTGAGACACCTGCGCGTGCCGGGGTCAGGCAGCAATTGCCGCGCAACCTGCGTGGCAACAGGTGCCGCGTGGTAATGGATGAACTGTTAAAGGTTTGAAACAGGAGCCGAGCATCTGTATCCAGATGCGCTTGGCACAATGCGCGCGCAGCTCGCCAAGCCTACGTGTAGCCTGCATCAGGCGAATCCCGCCAGCAGCTGTCCGCTAATGGCGTTTGCGCTTGCGGCTGCTCAGCTCGATCCAAGCAGGCGCGTGGTCGCTGGGGTGATCCTCGCCGCGCACCCAGGTGTCTACACCGGCGCTCTGCAGGTAAGGAGCCAGCGCCGGGTTGAGTAGCAGGTGGTCGATTCGCAGCCCGGAATTGCTCTGCCAGTGGCGGCGAAAGTAATCCCAGAAGGTGAACAGCTGCTCGTTCGGGTGAAGTGTGCGCAGTGCGTCCACCCAGCCCTGCTCGAGCAACCGTTGAAAGCAGGCGCGGCTTTCGGGCTGCAGTAATGCGTCCTTGAGCCAGGAACGGGTGTTGTAGATGTCGAAATCGGTCGGTACCACGTTGAAGTCGCCAGCCAGCACCACCGGATGTTCGCTGGCCTGTAACGTCTGCGCGTGCGCGATCAGATGCTCGAACCATTTGAGCTTGTAATCGAATTTCGGCCCAGGCTGCGGATTGCCGTTGGGCAGGTACAGGCAGGCCACCACCACGCCCTGCACTGCGGCCTCGATATAGCGAGCCTGGACGTCCCACTCAGCGCCTGGCAGGCCGCGACGAATCTCCAGCGGTTGGGTATCACGGCCGAGAATCGCCACGCCGTTCCACGACGTCTGCCCCTGATACACCACGCCATAACCGGCCGCTTCGATATCACGGGCCGGGAATGATTTGTCCGCTGTTTTCAGCTCCTGCAGACACACCACATCCGGTTGCTCGCGCTCCAGCCAGCTAAGCAGGTTAGGCAGGCGGGCGTTGATGCCATTGATATTGAAGGTGGCGATACGCAGACGTTTCATCGGCCGTTTCCGGGATGTTCATGTTCTGCTTATGACCGGCTTTAGGGGCTGTCGATGCCAAAGAATGATGGGTGGCAAGGCGCAGCGGTGCCAGGCCCCTTTCGTGGCATGCATGGTTTGATTGATCGCTGCACCCGTCCTGGACACGCCGGTTGCCGATTTGGGATACCGGCTCTACGCCCACTGAGCAGATGATCGGCTTACCTGAACCGACATCCCGTAGAGGCCGTCATGAGCGAAGCCAAACTCGAATCCCTGCACTTTGCGGACGCCCCGCACATCGTCTCCAGCACCCTGCCAGGCCCGAAAACCAGCGAAGCCCTGGCCCTGTCGGCGCGCACCGAGTCGATGGCCCGTGGTGGCGGCCGCATGCCCATCGCCATGGATCGCGCCTTCGGGGCGACCTTCAAGGATCCGGACGGCAATACCTACATCGACCTGTCCGCCGGCGTAGGCGTGAGCAGCGTCGGTCGCTGTCATCCCAAGGTCGTCGAAGCCATTCGTGAGCAGTCCGAAGTGCTGATGCACGCCCTGGAGATCAACAGCACGCGGCGCACCGAGCTGGCCGCCAAACTCTCTGAAATCGCGCCGCCCGGGCTGCGTGGCGACTGCGTGACCTTCTTCACCCAGAGCGGCAGCGACGCGCTGGAAGCGGCGATCAAGTTCGCCAAGCGCGTCACCGGTCGTCACCAGATCCTCGCCTTTCATGGCGGTTACCACGGTGTCTGGCATGCCTCAGGCGCGCTGACTACCGGCAACGCCTACCGCAAGGGCTTTGGCGCGCAGATGGGCGGCGTGATTCACGCGCCCTACCCTTACGCCTACCGTTTTCCGTTCGACACTACCCACAAGAGTGCCGAGCAGATCGCCGGTGAGTACGTGGACTACCTGCTCAACACGCCCTACACCGCCGCCGACGACGTGGCCGCGGTGATCGTCGAGCCCGTACAGGGTGAAGGCGGTTACGTGCCGCCTTCACCCGAATTCCTGCAACTGCTGCGCAAGGCCTGCGACCGTAGCGGCACGCTGCTGATCGTCGACGAAGTTCAGGCCGGCGCCGGGCGTACCGGCAAGATGTGGGCCGTCGAGCATTCTGGCGTCAAGCCGGACATGCTGACCTTCGGCAAGGGAATCGGCAGCGATTTGCCAATGGCCGGCCTGATGATGCGCTCGGACCTCGCCGCGCAGATCCCCGACGGCTCGATGCCCAATACCTTCGCCGCCAACTCCCTGTCCGCCGTGGTGGCGCTGACCAACATCGCCATTCTTCAGGACCCGGAACTCGACCTGCTCAACCGCGCCCACACCCTCGGCCTGGAAGCTCAAGAGCGTATCCGCGGCTTCAACAGTCCGTTCCTGGGCGAAGTACGCGGTCGTGGCCTGATGATCGGCATCGAGCTGGTCGAGGATCCGGCCACCAAGGAGCCGCTGTCGCGCGACAAGATCGGCCAGTTGATGGGCTACCTGATGAACCACGGCGTGCTGATGATCCCGTGCGGGCGCTACAGCAACGTGATGCGCATCATGCCGTCGCTGACCATTTCACGTGCGCTGTTCTTCAAGGCGCTGGACATCTTCGGTGACGCTCTGGCGTCGCTCAAGGCTTAACCGACTCTCTCATTGGTAGACACGAACATGACTCAGCATCTGCAACATTTCATTGCCGGCGCCGCCGCAGACTCCTCCGATGGCCGCCGTTTCGACCTTATCGACCCGGTGACCGAGAAGATCTACGGCAGCTCCGCCCGCGGCACCACCGAGGACGTCAACCGCGCCGTGGAAGCGGCGCGTAGTCAGCTGGAAGGCGGCGCCTGGAGTCAGCTCACCGGCTCGGAGCGGGCTCGTCTGCTCAACAAACTGGCCGATCTGGTGGAGCGCGACAGCGAGCAGCTCGCGGACATGGACGCCAATGCCATCGGCCGCTCGCCGATGGAGCCACGGCGCATGGACCTGCCCAACGCCATCGTCAACCTGCGCGCCGCCGCTGGCTGGGCCAACCAGCTAGAAGGTCGCACCATTCCAAGCGGTGGTTATTTCGGTACCAAGACCCTGTCGTACACCGTGCGCGAGCCGATCGGCGTGGTCGGCGCCATCGTGCCGTGGAACTCGCCGCTGATGATCACCGTGTGGAAACTGGCCGCCCTGCTGGCTGCCGGCTGCACGGTGGTGGTCAAACCCTCGGAAGAAACCCCGCAATCGGCCCTGCATCTGGCCGCGCTGGCCAAGGAAGCGGGCTTCCCCGATGGCGTGATCAACATCGTCACCGGCTTCGGCGCCGAAGTGGGCCGCGCCCTGTGCGAACACCCGGTCATCGCCAAGATCAGCTTCACCGGCAGCCCCGAAGCGGGCCGCGAGATTCAGCGCACCGCTGGCGTGCTGTTCAAGCGCGTGGCCCTGGAACTGGGCGGCAAGAGCCCGCAGATCGTCTTCGACGACGCGTCATTCGAAGATGCCCTGTTCGGCTGCTCACTGGGCCTGTTCGCCAACCAGGGCCAGGTCTGCGCCGCCGGTTCGCGCATTCTGGTGCAGCGCGGCGTGGCCGAGCGTTTCGCGGCGGCACTGGCTCAGGCGGCCAGCTCCGTGAAGGTCGGCGACCCGCGCCAGCCGGACACCCAGATGGGCCCGGTGGCCAAGAAGGCGCAGTTCGACCGCGTCAACCGTTACATCCAGCTGGGCATCGACCAGGGCGCCACGCTGCTGGCCGGCGGCGTGTCCAACCCCGACCAGGGCTTCTTCGTGCGCCCGACTATTTTCGCCAACGCCAGCAATGACATGGCCATCGCCCGCGACGAGATCTTCGGTCCGGTCGGCACCGTGATCACCTTCGACACCGAAGAAGAAGCCATCGCCCTGGCCAACGATTCCAGCTATGGCCTGGCGGCTACCGTATGGACCACCAACCTGGCGCGCGCACATCGCGTGGCAGCGGCCCTGAAAACCGGCGCGGTAGGCGTCAACTGCTGGAGCCCGCTGGATGCCAACCTGCCCTGGGGCGGCGTGAAGACCAGCGGGATCGGCCGTGAAGGCGGCTTTGGCGGCGCCGTTGCCTACACCGAGGAAAAGGTGGTTACCGTTTTGCTACCCAACTGAGTGTGTCACCCGGGCGACCCGTAGTTTCGCGGGCCGCCCGTAATTCCCAGGCCTTGATGATCATTAAAAAGAGACTGCGATGAATACGATAAGAAAAGAACCAGTCGACCACTACCCGCGATCCTTGCTGGTGCTGCACTGGGTCCGCGCCGTGCTGGTTCTCGGCCTGCTATGGGCCGGCTGGCACATGACCGGAATGAGCGACGATGTCGAGAGCAAATTCGTGCTCTATTACCCCTGGCACAAATCCTTCGGCGTGCTGGCCTTTCTGGTGGTGGTGACTCAGCTCATCATTCGCTTGAAAACCCCCGTACTGCCAAAGCCACCGCTGACCTTAGCCAGGCACGAACGTTTTCTTGCGCAGCTGGTGCAACGTTCCATGTACGTGCTGTTGGTGCTGGTGCCGCTGATGGGCTATTCGATGTCGAGCACCTACACCATGAGCGACGGCGTGTACTTCTTCGGCGTCAACCTGCCGGAGCTGCTGGCCAAGAACGATGACTGGTTCGTGGTCTTCCAGTGGCTGCACAAAACGCTGGCCTACACCCTGCTCGCCCTGATCGTCCTGCACGTCATCGGTTCGCTGAAGCATCGGTTCTTCGACAAGGACAAGCGCAACGATGTGCTGAAACGCATGTTGTGACGCGTTCTCCAACGAAAAACGCCACCTTCGGGTGGCGTTCGTGCTTGTGCATGAGCAAAATTTGCCCGATCGCCAGCGGATATAGGGGCACTTACATCACGACATATTATGAAATAATATAACATCCAATATCTATTGCTTCGGTAGCGTAGCACCATGCACAGACGTCACCTCCTGCACCTGGCCCTGGCAGGTATCGCCCTGCCCTGGGCCTTCGACGCTTACGCCACACAGAAAATCGTGCATGCCCGCGCCTGGGATGACGGCGACAAGCTGAGGCTGGTGTTCGAGCTGAGCGGCCCGGCGAAATATCAGATTTTCACGTTGAAAGCGCCTGATCGACTGGTCGTCGACTTGGCAAGCACCAGCGCCTTTGCCGGCCTCAATGAAATTCCGGCTGGCAACCGCCTGCTCGGCGCCGTACGCAGCGGCCCTCAGGCTGGCGGCACGCGTATCGTGCTCGACCTGAAGCAGCCGGCTCGGGTGGAAAGCTTCCTGCTTGGCCCCTCCGGCAGTGAGGGCCATCGCCTGGTGGTCGACCTGCACAGTGCGGCAATGGCGACGCCGATTGCCAAGGCGCCGCCGGCAGCGGCCGTTGCTGCCGCTAGCAACAAGACAGCCGGGCAACGTGATGTGGTCGTGGTGATCGATGCCGGGCACGGCGGCAAGGACCCGGGTGCGGTGGGTGGCAACGGCGAGCAGGAGAAGATCGTGGCCCTGGCCATCGCCCGACTGCTGGCCGACAAGCTCAATCGCCAGCGTGGCTTCAAGGCGCAGCTGGTACGCAATCAGGACGTTTTCATACCGCTGCGCAAACGCGTGGAAGTCGCCCGCCGCTACAACGCCGACCTGTTCATCTCCGTGCATGCCGACGCCGCGCCGCGGCGCAACGCCTCGGGCGCTTCGGTGTTCGCCCTTTCGGAAAGCGGCGCCACCTCGACCACCGCCCGCTGGATGGCGGAGCGGGAAAACAGCGCCGATATCCTCGGCGCCCGCGAATTGCTGTCGCTCAAGAACAAGGACCCGATGCTCGCTGGCGTGCTGCTGGACATGTCGCTGAATTCCACCATCACCACCAGCCTGGGGCTGGGCAAGACGGTTCTCGACAACGTCGGCAAGGTGGCTGGCGTGCATCAGAAGCGCGTCGAGCAAGCGGGCTTTGCGGTGCTCAAGTCTCCGGATATCCCGTCGATTCTGGTGGAGACCGGCTTTATCTCGAACTCCGGCGACTGCCGCAAGCTGTGCGACCCGCTGCACCAAAAACGCGTGGCTCAGGCGATTTTCGATGGCTTGCAGACGCACTTCGTAGCGAGCCCGCCGCCGGGTAGTTATCTGGCGAGTCGCAGGGCTGAAGCGATCAGCTGAGGAACCAGCAATTCAATAGTGTGGGAGCGGGCCATGCCCGCGATTTTTTCGCGCGCATGGCGCGCTCCCACATTCGTAATCTTTCATCAGGACCACCGCGCGGTCTCATTGATCGGTTCGGGTGGGCGCTAGCTGCCCACCAAATGGCCCAGCCGCGCCTGCAACTCAACACGCCGAGCCGCATCGGCGGCCTCTTTGCTCTGCAGGCGCTCCAGCAATTCGCCGGCCTGCTGGGGCGACAGCACGTAGATGCCATCGTCATCGGCGACCAGCAGATCACCGGGCTGCACCCGCACGCCGCGTATTATCACTGGAACGTTCACCGCGCCCTGCTCGCCAAGCGGGCGCGTGGTGTAGGCGCTGACGCCGCTGCAGAAGATCGGCAGGCCCAGCGTTCGCAGCGCGCGTACGTCAGTCACCGGCCCGTCGATCACCACGCCGGCCAGGCCCTTGATGCGCGCCGCGAGGGTGCGCAGCTCGCCCCAGCAGGCGCAGTTCGCCTCGCCGCTGTTGGCGACCACCAGCACGTCGCCCGGTTGGCTGGCGATCAGCGCATCGCGCAGCACGCTGCCATCCGGCGCGTGGATCTGCGCGGTGGTAACGCGGCCGACGATGTGTACATCGGCCACCAGCGGTGGCAGACCGTGAATGTGTCCTTCCTGCAGCACGTGGCCGATGGTCGACGCGGCGATGCCGCGATAGGCGTCGATCAATGCAGCGGGAACGGATTCGGTAGTCATCGCGGGGCCTTGGGTCGGATCAATGGGCAGGTTGAGCAATATTCCACCGGGTCGCTGGCCTGGTAGTAGAAGCAGCAGGTGCGGCGGAACCGTACGGCGCGCGCGCCGTCATCGAGCAGGGTCAGCGGCCGGTTGAAATGCTGCAGCGGGTTGTAGTCGAGACCGAACAGGCTGCCGGGTGCCTGCTCGGTCAGCCAGCGAAAGTCTTCGGCGCAGCGCTGCCGCGTCGCGGCGCATTCGAGCTTGGCCAGGCGTCGCTCGTACAGCGAGTAGACGCGCACCGCGGTGTTCTCCCAGAGGATGCGCCGCGACACACCGGTGAGCCGGTAGAAGCTCTCCCACAACGGCTGCAGCAAGCCGGCGAACAGCTGCCCGGCCACCGCCTCGCGCCAGGCATCGCGCGCGCCGGGTTCGGGCCGCGAGACCGCCAGGCTGCGCAGCGGCAGCGACGAGGTCCACAGGCCATCATCGTGGCCGTACTCGATGAAGGTGTTGTCCAGCGACAGCTCCAGCCCTTTGTCGTAGGCGGACATGGCGTACAGGCAGGCGCCGGTGAGCAGGAACGACTGACGCTTGCCCAGCAGCGAGGCGGTGATGCGCCGCGACGGCGAGAGAATCACCGGGCCGAGCCTGTCCAGCAGCGCCGTGCAGGTGGTTTCGTCGAGCAATTCCCTGGCCGGTAGGCTGCGCGCGAGGTCGCGCTCGCTTTCGCGGCGCAGGCGCAGCGCGCCGCACAGGTTGGCCCATTCGGCGTCGCTGAAACTCATCGGGGAATGTCCCGACCGAAGGGAATACACAGCGGCGTGTGGAAGAACGGGTCGGGGATGATCCGGCAATCCAGGTCGAACACCGTCTTGACCAGTTCTTCGCTGAGGATGTCCGCCGGCTTGCCTTGGGCGTAGGCGGTGCGCTGGTGCACGGCGACCATGTGGTCGGCGTATCGACAGGCCAGGTTGAGGTCGTGCAGCACCATGACGATGGTCTTGCCCTCCTGGCGATTGAGTTCGCGCAGCAGGTCCAGCACCTCGATCTGATGGGCCAGGTCGAGAAAGGTGGTCGGCTCGTCGAGCAGCACCAACTCGGTCTCCTGGGCCAGGGTCATGGCGATCCAGGCGCGCTGCCGCTGACCGCCGGACAGCGCATCGACCGGCCGTTCGGCCAGCTCATCGAGGCCGGTGCGGGTCAGTGCGCGGGCCACCACGGCTTCGTCCTCGGCCGACCACTGCTGCATCCAGCTCTGGTACGGGTAGCGCCCCAGAGCGACCAGCTGCCGCACGCTGATGCCCTCGGGCGCTACCGGCATCTGCGGCAGGATCGCCAGCTCCCGCGCCACGGCGGCGGTCGGTTTGCGCTGGATGTCGGCGCCGTTGAGGATCACCGTACCGGCCTGCGGCTTGAGCAGCCGGGCGAAGGATTTCAGCAGCGTGCTCTTGCCGCAGCCGTTGCTGCCGATCAGCACCGTCACCTGGCCGCGCGGCAGCGCCAGGTCGAGGTTGTCGATGATCGGCTGGCGCTGGTAGGCCAGGGTCAGGTTGCGGCTGGCGATGGCGGTCATTTCAAGAGTCCTCACTGCCGCTGCTTGATCAGCAGGTACAGAAAATACGGGGTGCCGAACACGGCGACGAAAATGCCGGCGGGCAGGTCCAGCGGCAGGAACAGGGTGCGCCCGGCCAGGTCGGCAAGCATCACCAGGTTGGCGCCGACCAGCGCCGCCATGCAGGCCTGGGCGGCGAAACCGATGGGGATCAGCTGGCGAGCGATATGCGGCGCGATCAAGCCGACGAAGGCCATGGCGCCGCCCCAGGCGATGGACGAGCCGGCCAGGGCCACGCTGACGGCAAGAAGCGCGGCGCGCAGCCACTGCACGCGCACGCCGATGCCGCGGGCCAGGCCCTCGTCCAGTTGCTGAACCACCACGTGGCGCGACAGCAGGACCAGAACCGGCAGCAGGCACAGCAGCACGCCCGCCAGCGCCTTGACCTCTCGCCAGCCCGCGCCGTACACGCTGCCGGTCAGCCATACATAGGCCGACAAGGTGGTGCTCAGCGGGCTGAACACCAGCATGAAGGTGGTGGTCGCCGCCAGCATGGCCGACACACCGACGCCGATCAGCACCAGCCGCAGCGGTGACGTGCCTTGCTTCCAGGCCAGGCCGTAGACTGCCAGCGCGGCACTGCCGGCGCCGAGCATCGCCGCCAGCGGCAAGCCGCCCATGCCCCAGGTCGCCGCGAAGGCCGACAGGTACAGCACCGCCGCCGCACTGGCGCCGCTGGACAGGCCAAGCAGATCCGGCGAGGCCAGGGGATTGCGCACGATGGCCTGCAGGATCAACCCGGACACCGCCAGGGCCCCGCCGATCAGCCCGCCGAGCAGCAGACGCGGCAGGCGCAATTGCTCGACGATGAAGCTCAGCCCTGCCCCGCCCTCGCCCATCAGCACGGCAGCGACTCGCTGCGGCGAGAGCATGACTTTGCCCAGACACAGGCCGAGAACCAGCACGAAAAGGCTGAACAGCACGGCCAGCAGCAGGCGCAGTGCGCCGGTGCCTTCGATACGCCGAGAGAACCAGCCCCAGCGCAGGATGCGAGGTCTAGGCATTGCGACCTCCACGGCGTGCTAGGGCAATGAAAAACGGCGCGCCGAACAGCGCGGTCATCACCCCGACCGGCACTTCCTGGGGCAGGATCACCACCCGGGCGAGCATGTCGGCGACCAGCAGCAGCGTGGCGCCGAGCAGCGCGCAGCCAGGCAACATCACCCGGTGGTCGATGCCGACCAGGCGACGCACTATGTGCGGCACGATCAGACCGATGAAACCGATGCTGCCCGCCAGGGCCACCGCGCTGCCGGCCAGCATCACCACCAGCACGCCGAGTTGCAGGCGGATCAGGCCGGTGCGCTGGCCCAGGCCGATGGCGATCTGCACGCCGGCATTGAGCACGTTGACCTGGGCGCCGAGCAGGCAGGCCACCAGCAGCGCCACCAGCGCGCAGATCAACAGCGGCACGGCGGTGGCCAGGCTGCGCTCGCTGAGCGAACCGGCCAGCCAGAACAGCACGGTATCCAGACCTTGTTGATCGATCACCAGCAGCGCCTGGCTGAACGCCGTGAACAGCGCGGTGATCGCCGCCCCGGCAAGCACCATGCGCAACGGGTTGAGCGCGCCCTGCCCGCTGTTGCCCACCGTCCAGACCAGCGCACCGGCCATGGCGGCACCGCAGAAGGCGCTCCACAGCCATTGCTCAGGCGCATTCAGGGAGAACAGCGACAGGCTGACGATCAGCGCGAAGGTCGCCCCGGCGTTGATGCCGAACAACCCCGGCGAGGCCAGCGGGTTGCGGGTCATGGCCTGCATCAGCGCGCCGGCCACCGCCAGGCTGGCACCGACCACCACCGCCATCAGCGTGCGCGACAGCCGGGTGGTGTTGACCAGCAGGTGATCGACGTTCGAGGGATCCGCATGCAGCAAGGCGTTGAACACCGTGTGCGGGGCGATCCAGCTGGGGCCGGTGGACAGACTCAGCACGCAGCAAGCCAGCAGCACGAGCGAAGCGATGATCAGTTTGCTCCACGCCATCATGCCGCGGCGTCCTGCAGCAGGGTGCGTTCGATATCGTCGAGAACGCGATTGGCGCTGAGGATGCCGCCGGAAAATATCCAGGCCACACCATCCACCCACCACACCTGCCCGGCTTTGGGCGCGCTCATGCGCTGCCACAGCGGGTGATGGGTAATCGCCTGATAATAGCGCTGCACCGCCGGGCTGTCGGCACGGCCGAACACGAAGAACACGTCGGCATCGGCCACCGGCAGGCTTTCGCGGCTGCGCAACTTGATGGACACCCCGGTGGCATCGCGGCTCTGGCGGTTCCACACGAAGCCCAGTTCGGCCAGCACGCTGCCGGCGAAGCTGTCGTGCAGGTAGCTGCGCACGTGGTCTTCACGCACGTCCAGCACCGATACGCTGAGCGGCCAGCGCGCGCCGAACTTGCTGGCCAGGCGCGTGCGCAAGGCGCTGATGCGTGCATCCCAGCGTGCTTGCAAAGCCTGCGCTTCGACGTCGCGCGCCGTGGCGGCGCCCATCACGCGCAGGGTGTGGCGGAATTCGAATACCTCGTCGAGCATCACCACCGGGCACAGCTGTTCGAGCAACCCCTTGACCCGCTCGTGGCGAAAGCGCGAGGCGACGATCAGGTCCGGAGTGAGCAAGGCGATGTCCTCCAGGCTCGGCTGGGTTTCCAGGCCGACATGGGGCACGCCTGCCAGCGCCGGGCGCAGGTAGCGATACATGGGCTTCTCGCTCCACGAATCGACCACGCCGGCCGGCCGAATGCCAAGCGCCACCGCAGTGTCGGTGGCGCCTTGAAACAAGGTGATGACGCGCTGCGGTGCAGGCCCGGCCTTGGCCAGGGGCATTGCACCGGCAGCGATAACGCCCAGGGAAAGGCGCATCAACGTGCGCCTGGACAACGATCCACTAGGTTGCAAACTCGATCCTTTGTAATGGATTGACGACTAACCCCTTGCCGAACGGCATGCTGCCCGGCCCACCGGCCCGTTCGATCATCGGGCGCAGCAGGAGTTTCTGCGGCCAGGTGTCGGACTCGAACAACTGGCCACGCAGCACGGCGCGCGCGTCGTCGTCGAATGGCACAGCGGCGATCCGCTCGCTCAGGGCATCACGCAACACCCGCCAGGCCTGCACGGCCGGTATTTCGTAAACGCGCTCCAGGGTATCGATGATACCGCGCAGGTTGACCTGGATGCCCAGGGTCTGCAGCCAGAACAGCAAGTCTTCGGGGCGCTCATGGTACAGCGTCTGGGCATGACCTTTCTTGATTCGGTACTGCGGATCGAGCATGCCGTTGCGCTCCAGCCAGGGCACGTACAGGCGCAGCGAGTCGTGATCACGCAGGAGCAGCCCACTGACCGTGCCGGCGTCGTACACCAGCACGGCGTTCTGGCCGTGCACTTCGCCGAGCATGCCGAGGCGGAACATGCGCAGGTTGACGTCGAAGAACAAGGTGCACAGCTCGCCGAACAGTTGCAGCACCGACGCAGGGCCGACAGGCAGGCCGCGCTGGCGAATGCAGTCGTCGAAGAAATGCCGGTCGCTGTCGGGCAATGGCGTCCCCAGCGCGGCCATGGGCAGCAGGCGCTTGGCAGGGTCTGCGAGCAGCGCTGGCGGGTAGCCGCGGACCATGGCCGAGAGATGCCGCGGCGCCTCGTCGAACAAGGTGCCGCCGTCGGGCATGTAGCCCCACCATTTGCTCTCGTCACAGATGTGCAGCGTCTCGCGCAGCACCTCGTCGCGCTCGCGGCCCTGGCGCAACAGCGCCTCGCTCAGCCCGCCGTTGATCATCTTCACCGCCGGCAGGTAGCGAGAGGCGCCGAGGGAATACACCGCCATCGGCAGCTTGATGTGATCGGCCGGCGCCGCGGCGCAGGCCAGCGAACGCAGCGACGAGGTGGGATTGAAGCGGCCTTCCTGGAAGCTCAGGCGCCGGCACTCGCCCCGCTCGAAAGCCGCGCCGAGCTGCGCAGGCAGCACCTGCTCAAGTTGCCAGGGATGCACCGGCAGGGCGACGTGGCTATCGGCAATGCCCAGGGTGCGCAGCTCGGCGTCGAGCTGCGCGTGCTGCTCAGGCTCGAGAATGAACTGGGCCGGCTGGCAGCGCGCCAGTGCCTCGATACCGGCACCGAAGGTCAGGCAGCTCTTGGCCACCGCGACCCAGTTGAGGGCCAAGGGCTGGTCGAACTCGGCCTGGTACTGGCGGTACTGCTCGTCATCCAGGCCCTGCTTGGCCTTGGCCAGGGGATGGAACGGCCGGTCGCGCAGCGAACCCCACTGTTCCATGGCCAGGAAGAACGCGGCGCCGTCCTTTTCCAGCAGGCCTTCGGTCGGCACCTGGTGGTCGAGGGACAGCGCGGTCTGCCCGACGCTGGTGCGCAGCACGTCCATGAACAGCTCGATGCCCTTGTCGTTGTCGACCGCATCGACTTTCACGCCTTTCAGGGCCAGGGCCATGAAGGCATCCGGGGTGAGTTGCCGGGTGCTCTGCCCCTGCACGTCCAGTACCGGCGTGCCGGGCACCTTTTCCCAGGCCTGGGTGATGCCGGCGCGCAGGGCGACCGCCAGACCGCGTTGCTCGGCGGCGTCGTAGTGCCAGTGCCAGATCCTGTGCGGCACCTGCAGATCGGCTAATGGCGAATCCGGGTGCGCGGCGCGCCAGGTGGCGGGCTCGATCAGGTGGGCGTCGAGGGCGCCGAAGAAATCTTCGGCCAGCAGGCAGTCGACCAGGTCCTGCATCACCAGGTCAGCGGCAATCGAGTGGTTGGTATGAATCATGGGATCAGTTTCCTCGCGTCGAGGTGGCGGCCAGCTTGGCCTGGAGGGCGCGAAACGCGATGCCGCGTTCGTCACCCAGCACGAAAGTGTTGACGCCGCGTTCGAGCCACCGCAGGTGGTCGTCGGGCTGGCGTGGAATGGCGCAGTACGGAATGCCGGCTGCCTGGGCGGCGCGCCAGGTATCGAGCAGTGCTTGCTGCACCGTCGGCTGGTCGATCCGCCAGGGCGTGCCGAACGACTG
The DNA here is from genome assembly GCF_028674975.1 of Pseudomonas sp. CNPSo 3701. Lineage (NCBI taxonomy): Bacteria > Pseudomonadati > Pseudomonadota > Gammaproteobacteria > Pseudomonadales > Pseudomonadaceae > Pseudomonas > Pseudomonas sp. CNPSo 3701. The sequence goes on from NZ_JAQZSI010000002.1 coordinate 195,145, forward strand.
GGACAGGTCGGCAGCGCCTTCGAGAATCATGTCCAGCCCCGGCACGGCGGCCAGCTCGGCGGCGCGGCGCACGCCCTCGACGCTCTCGACCATGGCCACGACCATGATCTGCGCGTTGGCCTCGCTGACGTACTCGGCCAGGCTGGCCTTGCCGAAGGCGCCGGGGCGCCCCGCATTCAGGCTGCGCTCACCCAGCGGGTGATACTTGCAGGCACGGATCGCCGCACTCAGCTCCTCGGGGCGCTCGACCTGCGGCATGACTATGCCCTGGGCGCCGCCGTCGAGCAGGCGCAGCATGCGTTTGGGCGCGAAGTCCGGCACCCGCACCAGCGGCGTGAGCGCATAGCTCTCGGCCGTGCGGATCATGTGCTCGACGGTTTCCGGGTTGATCAGCACGTGCTCCATGTCGATGATCACGAAGTCGTAGCCGGCCTCGGCAATCAGCTCGATGGACGCCGCCGACGGAATCGAGGCGATCAATCCGCGCACCGCCTCACCGGCAGCCAATTGCTGCTTGAGTCGGTTGGTTCTCAGCATGGACGTGGCCCGTGGCGGTGCATGGGATTGGCTACGTGCTTGAAGCGCCGCTCGCCATCGCCCAGCAGCCGGCGCTTGGTCAGCTCTTCCACCTCGTATTCGGCGGCGAACACGTCGAATGCTTCAAAGCGCGCGGCGTGCTGCGGGTGCTCGTGCTGATAGTCGAGCACCACGTCTGCGGTCATGCGCCAGAACTCGCCCTCGTCCAGGCCGTAGTGCTGTCGCAGGAAGATCGCCATCTCGGCCAGGCAGATGAAGAAGAAGGCGTCGCAGGAGAAGTCGCGCACCGCGTTCAGGTCATCGGTGAGGATGAACGAATTGCGGTTCAGCTTGGCGTGGCTCGCCGGCAACGGTACCAGCTCGGGCGCCAGTTCCGAGCGAGCCAGGTGCGCCGGCGAATAACGCACACCGTCGTGGAAGTCCTTCAGGGCGATACGCTCGGGCCAGCCGTCACGGTGGATCAGCACGATGTTCTGGCCGTGGGATTCCATGCCGATGCCCTCGGCATACAGCATGTGCACGATGGGCGCCACGCTGACGCGCAGCAACTGCTGCACCCAGGCGTGCAGGCCGTATCCGGCGATCCAGGCATCGATGAACGGGCGCTGCTCGCCCTCGCCATAGCGGTTCTCGACATGGCTGAGGCCGTTGAACGGCACGCCCTGCTCGCCCGGCTTCAGGTAGCGGTTGAGGTTTTCCCGCCAGATCGCGCCCAGGGTGCCGTAAGTCTGGCTCTGGCGGATGGCGGGCAACTGGGCGTAGTCGAAGCTGACCCCGGCGACTTCACCGAGAACCACGAAACCCAGTTTCTGGGCGGTGGCGTCGCTGGCGATCAGCCGTTGCAGCCAGTCGTTGATGATCGGCCCGTTGAGCACCGTGTGCCGCGCCAGGATGCGCGTGCTCGAGGTGTTGGTCATGCTCAAGGCGAGCTTCACGTACGGCCGGGTGGGCTGTTCGACGTTGGCCAGGGTGCGGATCGACTGCTGAGGGCGGTAATCCGGGCCGGACGTGCCCAGGTACAGCAGCTCGCCGCCGGCCAGCTCGGCCTGGAAGTTCGGCACGATGACCTGCTCCCACTGCCAGGGGTGCACGGGAATCGGCCAGTAGTCGGCGAGCGCGCGGCCCTGCTCGGCCAGTGCCCGGTCGATCTCGGCCCAGCGCCCGGCGCCGAATTCATCCTCGAGAAAGCGCTGCAGGTCGATGCCGTGCGACTGGTTCACCGAGCCCAGCCTGCGGGCGATGCCCAGCCAGACCACCGCCAGCGGCTGACCGAACTCCGGGCCATAACGACGGTTGTCGTCCAGGGAAAAGCCGATGCGCGACTTGTAGCACGGGTGGTAGCTGTGGGCATCCATGAAGTGCCGCTCCAGGCTGTCGGCATCCAGGGTGTGCGGCGCTGCAGCGGGCCGGTAGTCCTGGCTGCGCGACTGCAGGTCCTTGAGCAGCGTCTGCTCCAGTTCCTGGATGAAGCGCGGCATGTGCGGGCCGTCGGCCAGGTCGCCGAGCAGCTCGGCGATGGCCTGGTGCAGATCCGGCTGAGTGGCCTGGCCAAGGGCGTCGATACGCTCCAGGGTGGCCGAGTCGAGGCGGATGATGGCGAAGCTGTCGCTGAGCAGGCCCTGGCAGCGGTACTCGACCGCTGCGCCCTGCTCGTCAGTGCCGGCGACGATAAAGCGTTGGCGACCATCGTCCAGGGGCTCCTGGCGATAGCTCAGCACGTCCTCGTAAAGCAGGGTTTGCAACAGTTGCCCGACCACCCGTTGCGACACCTGGCGGTAGCGTTGCGGGTTGGCCGGGGTCAGCCATGCGTGGGCATGGGCGATCAGTTCGGGCATACGAAGGGGAGAAAACGAAGACATTGATAGACACCTCATGAACGGTGTTCGGACAGGGCCGAGCCGGGCTCGGCGCCGTCGTTGGAAAGGGGAAAACGCCAGGCGAACGGCAGGGCGAGGAGGATCAGCACGGCGGTGGCGATGAACACTTCACCGACGGCGCTGGCGGTACCCGCGTGGGCCGCCCCCCAGCTATCGCCCAGGCGAACCTGCAGCCACAGCGACGCCAGCACGATGGCCAGGGACGACAGCAGACGCCGGGAGATGTTGTTCATCGCCGCGCCCTGAGTGATCAGCGCCTCGGGCAGCACGTCCAGCCCGGCGGTGGTCACCGGCATGTAGGACAGCCCCAGGCCGGCGCCGCGCACCACCATCAGCAGGCAGATGGCGAGCATGCCGACATCGTGGTCGATGGTGCCCAGGGCGAAGGTCGCCAGTCCGGTCAACAGCAAACCGGTAGAGACGATGCCGCGCGGCCCGTGACGATCCAGCAACTGGCCGCCGAAGTGGCCGAACAGGCTGGCCGACAAGGCGGTACAGAGCAGCGCGATACCGGTCCAGATGGCGCTGTGACCCATGACCATCTGCACCAGCAGCGGCACCAGCACCAGGCACTCGAACATGCCGATGGACTGCACCACGGCGATCACCACGCTGGAGCGATAGCCCTTCAGCGCGAAGATGCGCAGCTCCAGCAAGGGCGCCGGGTGGCGCAACTGGTGCCGCACGAACGCCGCCAGGCAGAACGCCGCCAGCAGCAGGCCGAGCAGGTTGAACGGATCCTGCAACGCTTGCAGGTCGTGCAACCGCCCCACGGTGATCATCAGCACGCCGATACCGATCGCGACCAGCAGGTAGCCGCTCAGGTCGAACGCCTTGGCAGCGCCCGCCTCGCTTTTCGGCAGCACGTTGACGCCCAGGCCCAGGGCCAACAAGCCGATAGGCACGTTGACCAGGAACAGCGCGCGCCAGTCGTACCACTGCAGCACCAGGCTGCCGCACAATGGCCCGACCGCCGGGGCGAGCATCACGGCAGCGCCCCACAAGCCGGTCACCGCACCGCGCTCACCTTTCGGGTAAACCGAAAAGATGATCGCCAGCGACAGCGGAATCATCAGCCCGCTGGCGACGCCCTGCACCACCCGGGCAGCGATCACCCAGGCGATCGAGTCGGCCATGGCGCCCAGCAGCGAGCCACCGATGAACAGCCCCAGGCCGGCGAGATACAGCGGCTTGCGGCCTGCACGCTGGGCCAGGTAGCTGGTCAGCGGCATGGTCATGCCCATGCTCACCATGAACGCCGCGACGATCCACGTGGCCATCACCGGGCCCAGCGCGAACGCCTCGATGAAGGCCGGCAATGCCGGGTTCAGCGAGGTGTTGTTGAGGCTCACGGTGGTGGTGCCGAGAATCACCGCCACGACCACCAGGCGACGTGACGCCAGCATCAGCCATCACCTCGGCCGACGAACACCTGCTCCGGGCGCGGATGACAGAGGAAGTCGGCGTGGGAGATGTTGTAGCCGTACGCGCCGGCCATGGGCAGCACCAGCAGGTCGCCAACGGCCGGATCGACCAGTTGGCGACCACGGCTGAGCACGTCCTTGGGCGTGCACAGCTGGCCGACCACGCTGAAGGGCCGCGACACGCCGCTCGGTTCGCGCCCTGCCGCCGGCAGATGGATCACCGGGTGATCGTGGCCCTGGGCGACCGGCAGGCGGAACTGGTGGGTACCGCCGCGACAGATCAGAAAGTGCTGGCCGTGGCTGGATTTGCTGTCCAGCACCTCGATGGCGTAATAGCCGCAGTACGCACTGATGAAGCGCCCCGGCTCGAAGCGCACCACCGGTGCATCCGCCAACGCCCCGAGCCGGCGCTCCAGATGGCGACACAGGCGTGGCCAGTCGAAGCGCTCGCCGCTCAGGTAGTCGACGCCAATACCGCCGCCGACGTTCAAGTGGGTCACGCTCTCGGGCCGGTTGGCCAGAGCCTTCCACTGTGCCCAGCGCTCCAGGTACAGATCGAGCAGCTGCTCATGGCGCTCGACTTGCTGCTGGTGGGACATCGCGTGCACGTGGAAACCCTGCAGGCGCAGGTGGCTGCTGGCCTCCACCCGCTTGACCGCCTCTGGCACCTCGGCTTCGTCCAGACCGAACGGCGTCGCCGTGCCGGCCATGGCAAGCCGGCTGGACAGCGTGGCCGGCAACTCCGGGTTGATGCGGACGAACACCGCCTGCACCTTGCCCAGCTCGGCGACGATGCGCTGCAAACGCTCGATTTCGCCCAGGCTTTCCACGTGAATGGCCGCCACACCCTGGCTCAATGCAGCGCGAAAGTCCGAGGCCAGCTTGCCGGGCCCGGAAAACACGAAGGGCCGGTCGCTGGACGCCGCCTGCAGCCGTTCGATCTCGCCACCGGAGGAAATCTCGAAGCCATCCACCAGCGGCGCCAGGGTGCGCAGAATCGGCGCTTCGCTGTTGGCCTTGATCGCGTAGAACAGCTCGACACCGGCCGGCAGCGCGGCCATCACCTCGCGCACGTGCTGGGCCAGGGCGTCGAGGTCGTAGACGAACACCGCCAGCGGATCGGCCGCGCGGCTGCGGGCCTGTTCGATGGCATCCAGTACGCTGGCGGGCAGCTTATCCATGGCTCACCTCCTCCGCCCACGGGCACGCCAGCCAGACGTAACCGGCATGCCGGTCGGCCTGGGCCGACAGGCGCACCTTGAGATTGGTCTTGCAGGCGATCGGTTCGCCGGCCAGCAAGGCATCCAGCTCCGGCGCCGGGCGCACCAGCTCGCGGCGCAGCGCCTGCAGCTGCCGTTCGACCCGCTGCCACATGGCGGCGGCCAGGTGCGGCCGCTCCCAACTCAGCGCCAGGATGGCCTCGGACAGGTTGTTGACGAACAGGCAGTAGCTGATGCGCTTCCAGCCCTGCTCGCGGGTGTAGGTCAGCGACTGGCGAACGCGCTCGGCAATGCCTGTTTCCAGGTGATTCACACCGAGGTCGTCGGTGAGCTTCACGCCTTCGAAGTCGCGCAGCAGCAGTTGCGCCGGCCAGCCGTTGTCGTGCACCAGCACAGCGTTCTGCAGGTGCGGTTCGAGCACCACGCCATGGTTGAAGAACAGCGCCAGCACCGGGCACAGCAACAACGCCTGGTAGGCCTCCAACCAGTCCAACAGGTAATCGTCGCTGGGCTTGCGAGCGCCCGGTTGTTGCAGGAAGCCGTGAATCAGGGGGCGCAGCTGCAGGTTGCGCGCGAACAGCGTGCCGGCCATCAGGCAGGACTGCGGCGCGGCGTGGCGACAGAAGTTCTCGCGCAGGATGGCGCCGGTCTGCTCGCGGAACCAGTGCGCATCCTCAAAGCTGCTGCCTGCCGGCGCCCAGCTCAACGCTCCCGGTTCGCTGACCAGGGTGGCGCCACCGATGGTCGCCTGATGCTCACGTTGCAGGCGGCTGAACAGGCGGTCGATGAACAGCGCGCTGTCCAGCTCGTACCAGGCGTTCTTGCGCACGCAATTGGTGATGCGCACATTGAGCGAGCCCTTGAGGAAGTAGTCGCGGCCTTCGCCGTACCAGGTCCGCATCGACGCGGTCGGGCTGGCCAGTGGGCCTTTCTGACCGAGGTCGACGATCTCGCCGCTGGCGACCAGTTCCTTGACCCGCGGATCGGCCAGGAACAGCTCGGCCTGTACCGGGTGCAGGCCGATCACCACCCGCCCGCTGCGGGCCAGGCGCTGGTCGGCGAAACCGGCCAGCACCTGCTCGTCGCTCAGGCCATTGCCGCGCAGCTGCAAGCCGTCACGCGGGACCTCGAGCACATGCAGCGGTACCCGTGCGCGGAATTCCGGCGCGTAGGTTTGCTGCCCCAGGTGCTCGGGCCACAATCGGGCCTTGGGCGCCGGGTGGTTGGGGTGGCCGAACCACAGGCCCTGCTCGCTCGCCAGATAGTCACGCAGCGGGTCGTTGCCCTCGCTCTGCAAGGCGTGATCGACGATGGCGGCGGTCACGCCCTGGCTCTGCATCACCTGTTCGAGCAATTCCTCGTTACGCGAGCCGGTCAGTTGCTGGCAGGCCTCGAGCAGGTGCGCGGCAAACTCGGCGAACGGCGGGCAATACCAGTCGCCATCTCCCTCGCGCTTATACAGGTCGCTGAGGTAACGCTGGCTGCCGAGCGGGTCGCGACGATCCACCAGCACCAGAAACTGGCAGTTACCCGGCAGGTCGATCAGCAGAGGCAGGCCCTTGCCCTGCATCGCGCGCAGGTAATTGGCCGGCGCGATGCCGCGCACATGGGCCGGCCAGGAATAACGGGCGCGGTTTTCCGGCAGCGCGAATTCCTTGATCAGGCAGTTGAGCAAGGCATGGGTGGCGGCCATTTCGCTGATCACCCGGGCCATGCTGCCGCGCACCGAATCGATGCGGGTTACGCTGGCCGCTTCCTCGAAAGCGGTCGGGTAGGCACGCGTGGCGCGTGCGGTTTGCTCAGCCACGGGCACCTCCCAGCGCTGCGACCAGTGCGCGCTCGAAACGGGCGACCACCTCGGCGCACTGCGCCTCATCGATGATCAACGGCGGCAGCAGGCGAATCACGCTGCCATGTCGCCCGCCGCGCTCGAGCAGCAGGCCCTGCTTGAAGCATTCGCTCTGGATGGCCGCCGACAGCGCGGCGTCCATGGGATGGGCGCCTTTTGCATCAGCGCTCTGGCGCTCGTCGACGATTTCCAGCCCCAGCATCAGCCCGCGGCCACGCACCTGGCCGATCGCCGGATAACGCTCGCGCAGAGCATTCAGACGCGCCTTCAGCCAGTCGCCGCGCACACGGGCCTGCTCGGCCAATTCGTCACGCTGGATGATCTGCAGGGTGGTCATGCCGCTGGCCATTGCCATCTGGTTGCCGCGGAAGGTGCCGGTGTGGGCTCCTGGCTGCCAGGCGTCGAACTCGCGCTTGATGGCCAGCACCGCCAGAGGCAGGCCGCCGCCGACCGCCTTGGACATGACGATGATGTCGGGCTCGATACCGGCGTGCTCGAAGGCGAACATCCGCCCGGTGCGGCCGAAGCCGGCCTGCACTTCATCGACGATCAAGAGGATGCCGTGGCGTTGGGTCACCTCACGCAAGGTGCGCAGCCAGGCATTGGGCGCCGGGTTGGCACCGCCCTCGCCCTGCACCGCCTCGACGATCACCGCCGCCGGCAGGCTGACGCCGCTTTCGACATCCTCGATGAACTGGGTGAAGTAATGGGACAACGCCTGCACGCCCGCCTCGCCACCGATGCCCAGCGGGCAACGGTATTCATGGGGGTACGGCATGAATTGCACGCCGGGCATCAGCGAGGCCACGGCATCCTTCGGGCCGGTATTGCCGGTCACCGCCAGGGCGCCATGGGTCATGCCGTGGTAGCCGCCGGAAAAGGCGATCACGTTGCTGCGCCGGGTCACCGTCTTGGCCAGCTTGAGCGCGGCTTCCACGGCATCGGCGCCGGACGGCCCGCAGAACTGCAGGCAATAGCCGTTGGCCGGCAGCACACCCAGCAGGGTTTCACTGAAGGCGTCCTTCAGCGGCGTGGTCAGGTCCAGGGTATGCATCGGTACCCCGGAGGCCAGGAAGCTCGACAAGCTGTCGACGATGGCCGGATGGTTGTGGCCCAGCGCCAGGGTTCCGGCCCCGGCCAGGCAATCGAGGTAGCGGCGCCCCTCGACATCCGTCACCCACACACCCTGCGCCTTGGCGATGGCCAGGGGCAGCTTGCGCGGGTAGCTGCGCACATTGGATTCGAAGCGGTCCTGGCGTGCCAGGTAATCCGCGTTGTTGCTGTGTACCGCCTGGCGATCGGATCGCTCCAGCGGCAGGGTACGTTCACTCAACATGGTGCTCGCCTCTATCTGTTCGAGGCTCCGGGTGGAGCCGTTGAAAGTCGTCAGCACTGCACTCATCAGTAAGGCGGTCAGTAACGGCAGGTCATGCCGAATGCGGGGGCACCTTCTTCGAGGCGTCCCGCTTCATCCCTGAATGGTTGGTTTTATTGTGTTCAGCGAACGCCCGTTACCAGGCGTTCGCTGTGGAGGTGCAACGGAAAAATCAGAAGCCGAGGGTGGCCGACAGCACGAAAGTGCGTGGAGTTGAAAGGGTCAAACCAGCAGCGCTGTCGTCCGAAGCTCCAGCGGAAATCCAGTCACGGGAATTGGCGACGTTTTCGACGGTGCCGCGCAGGGTCACGTCAGTCTCGTTGACTTTAAAGGCGTAGCGCGCGCCGAGGTCATAGCGCGTCCAAGAGCCAATTTCCTGGTTGTTGGCCTGATCCAGATACTGCGAACTGCTGTAGATGCCACGGCCTGTCACCGTCAGGCCCTGGATGCCTGGCAGATCCCACTCGGCACCGAAGTTGGCATTGAGCTTGGGTGTGGCCGGTGCACGGTTACCATCGTTGGCACCGCCGTTGTTGGTGTCTTTCAACTCGCTATCGATGTACATCACACCACCGAGCAGTCTGATCCCATCAACGGGCTCGCCGAATACGTTGAGTTCGACACCATCATTGACACGTTTGCCGTTGGGACCGAAGTTGCCATCGTCTGCAGTGTCATAGGCAGGTTGCTTGATGCGAAATACCGCTGCGGTCAGCGCGAATTTGCCCATGTCATATTTGGCGCCGGCTTCGGCCTGACGGCTGACAAAAGGCGGGAATATGTCGTTTTCATTGGCAGTGCCACTGGGAGCGATTTTGCCCTGGCTCAGGCCTTCCATGTAGTTGGCGTACAAAGACAACTGATCGGTCGCTTTGAAAAGCACGCCTGCAGAAGGCGAGAATTTCTCTTCATCATAAGCAGTTGGTTGCTTCACCCCATCTGACCAGTCATCCACGATAATTCGTTGCCAGCGCCCCCCTACAGTTACCAAAAGCCGGTCTTCCATAAAGCCAAGCGTGTCCGAAAGAGCTATCCCGCTGAAACGATTTTCGGTGTTGTCCTTGGTTGACGGGCGCGTAGGCAAACCAGGTTCAGGCGTCGGTCGAGGGTTGTACAAGTTACTGGTGCCGCCAGCGTAGCGTGTGTCGCCGTTTTCGAAGTCCATGGAGAAATAGTCGGCGGCCAGATTCACTTCATGGCTGACTGCTCCGGTGTTGAACCATTTCCGCACGCCTGCGTTGACGGTCCATACATCCTCATCCCTGCTGAAGCCTCGAGGTGCCACGGCAAAATCGCCGGCCGCATTGGTCACCGATACGTTGTGACGTAGAAAATCGTGACGACTCTTGCGTACACCTACAGCACCGTAAACCATCAGCGAATCATCGATATCATATTCGCCGCGCAGGGCACCAAAGGTGTCACTGGTCTCGGCCTTGCTCCAGGCTTGGGCGTAGTTATGCCGCACATCGTCCGCTTTCGGGATAGGCACGTTTCTACCAACCAACACCCGCTCCTGCGGCGCATCGGTATTGCGCTCGGTGTGCCCTACATCCATCGACAGGCGCAGGCGCTCATCGCGGAAGTCCAGGCCCAGAACCGCCATCTCACGGTCGACCTTCTGGTGATCCCACTCGGTATCGCCAGACTGCTTGACGCCGTTGAAGCGGATGCCGAAGCGGTTGTCCTCGCCGAAGCGGCGACCTACGTCCACCGCGCCGCCAACCTGGCTGTCCGATGCGTAGCTGCCTGTGAATTCGGTGATCGGCTTGTCGGTGGCGCGCTTGGGCACGATGTTGATGCCGCCGCCGACGCTACCGCGCGGAGAGATACCGTTGACCAGCTGGGTCGGGCCGCGAAGGATATCAACGCGGTCAGCCATTTCCATGTCGATGGAGTACGTCGGCATGATGCCGTAGAGGCCGCCGTAGGACACGTCGCTGTTGAACAGGCTGAAACCGCGAATGGTGAACTGCTCGAAGCGCCCACCCGCCGGGTTGGTGGAACGTACCGCCGGGTCGCTGGCGGTCAGGTCGGCCAGGGTGCGCGATTGCGTGTTCTTCACCGCCTCGCTGGTGTAGGTGGTCATGCTCAGCGGCGATTCCATGAAGTCCCGCGAGCCCAGCAGCCCCTGGGAGCTGCGACGGGCGACCTGGCCGCCGGCATAGCGCTCGCCTTCCAGACTTTCCGACGGGATGGTCACGCCGGTAATCGCTGTGGGGGCGATTTCCAGGGTATCGGCGCTGTCGGCAGCGGGCGCGATGGTATAGGCCGAGTCACCTACCGGCTGCAGACGCAGACCGCTGCCCTGCAACAGGCGAGTAAACCCTTCATCGACGCTGAAGGTGCCGGACAGCCCCGGGCTACTGCGCCCGGCGACCAGCACCGGATCTACCGACAGGCTCACCCCGGCCTGGCTGGCGAAACGGCTCAGGGCCTCGCCAAGGCTGCTGCTCGGTACGCTGTAGCTGCGCTCGGCAGTTTGTGCCTCGGCGCTCAGTGGCGCGATGCTGCCCAGACCAAGCATCAGGCTCAGGCAAAAGGTGGAGTAGGAAATCGAAGACACCAGACGAGGCCGATGACGTGTCAGTGATGGCATGGCAGACGCTCTCTTTTTAATTCACTACTACCCATGACAGGCGAGCAGAAAAAAAGGGACAGCCTTCAGGCAATTTTTTCGCGGGGCACCAAAGTGACCCAGTAACGCGTGCGTTTCTGCACGTTCAGCGGTAGGCTGGCAGCCAGCAGATCGAGAACCTGATCGGTGTCGGCCAGGCGGAAACTGCCGGTCACCCGCAAACGCTCCAGGGACGGCGACCAGCGCAGTACACCGGGGCGATAGCGCTCCAGCTCGCGCAGAAAATCACCCAGGGGCTGGTTGTTGGCCATCAATACACCGTCACGCCAGCCCAGCTGCCGCATATCGAAGACCTGGGTGGACTCCACGCGACCGCCGCGTAGCGTCAGCCGCTGCCCTGCCTGCAGCGCCAGGGTGTCGTAGGCATTTGGCTGCAACTGCCCGACGCCCGTGAACATCGAAAACTGGCAACTGTCACCCTGTTGTCGCACGCAGATTTCGCCCGTGCTTAGCGTCGCTTTGCCCTGATCGGTTTCAATGACGAAAGGCGAGCCCGCCGCGAGCCTTAACGCGACCTCGCCACGCAGCAGAATCAGCCGACGCTGAGCGACGTCGAGGTTCAATGCGCTATCGGTATTGATATCCAGCACGCTGCCGTCGATCAAGGTTAGCCGGCGCTGCTCGCCAACCCGGGTCACCAGGTCAGCGCGCCAGATAGGCAATTCATGACTGACCAGCCAGGCGGCCGGCGCCAGGGTAGCGACGCCCAATAGCCCCTTGAGCACGCGCCGGCGCTTTTGATCGGGCCGATCCAGACTGGCCATCGCCAGCTCGGGCGGCACACCGCCAAAGCGCGAGCGCAGGGCCTGGATCTTCTGCCAGGCGTGTTCATGACTGGTATGGGCGTCACGCCAGCGCTGCAGGGCCGCGTGATCGCTTTCGCGGGCCTCGCCGGATTCGATCAGCGTCAGCCAGCGCGCGGCCGAGTGGGCGACACGGCGGGTGTCGTCACTGATCTCGCGCTTCAGCACAGCTCGACCAGCAGGCAATGCTCGTAGGCCTGCACCATATAGCGTTTGACGCTGCGTTCGGAGACATCCAGGCGTTCGGCGATATCCCGGTAACCCAGGCCTTCGAGCTGGCTGAGCAGAAAGGCACGGCGTACCACATGGGGCAGCCCGTCGAGTAGTTCGTCCAGTGCCTGCAGGGTTTCCAGCACCAGCCAACGTTCTTCCGGCGACGGCGCGCAGCTTTCGGGCAGTTGTGCGAGCGCATCGATATAAGCCTGCTCCAGGCTGCGGCGTTTATAGAGGTTGATCAGCAGGCGCTTGCCAATGGTTTTCAGGTAGGCCCGGGGTTCCTGCAGCTCGCTGATCGCCTGGGAGCCGGCCAGCACACGCATGAAGGCGTCCTGGCTGAGGTCGGCGGCGTCCCAGCCATTGCCCATGCGGCGGCTGAGCCACTGCTCCAGCCAGCTGCGATGTTCCCGGTACAGATCGTTGAACGCCCGTTCACTGGATACGGCCAGACCACCCATGCAAGCACCCGTTATGAAGATCAATAACGAGATCGATTCTAATTAACAATTAAGCAGAAAGGTAGCCTTGCCTTCTGATTTGCCTGGCAACCCTCAAACCCTTCGGCACTGCCAGGTACCCTTGCCCATGGTGCGATGCAAAATATTTGGCAAGCGTGGCCGCGGCGCTCTATTGTGCTGCCAATTTTTCGACCGAGCGGCTTGCCATGAAACGACTCTGCATCCTGTTGTTCAGTGTTGTCTGTTCCACTGCCTGGGCGACGGATGCCCCGGCTCCAACTCGCTGGACGCTGCTGGATCAGTTCGAGAAGGCCTACACCCTGGACGACGCCGCCCGGGTGGTATTGGTGGCGCGTAGCATGTCCACGGCCCGGCTAGTGAACGGCGCATTGGAAGAGAAACCGGAGGGTTATCTGGATGCGCGCCACGTGGTTTACGTGGCGGATATCGAAAAGATGCCGTCGTTCGCCAAGCTGGTCGCAGTGCCAGCCATGCGCTCGGCAAAGTACCGCATAATGCTCGACCAGACTGGCCGGGTGGCCAACCGCTACGACGGGGATCGGGAAACCGTGCAGTGGCTGGAAGTCGAGGATGGCAAGGTGGTGCGTGAACAGCGCTTTACCGACGCCGCGGCCCTGCAGGCCGCGCTGGAAGCCCTGCCCCAGTAATCAGCCGAACAGCATGCGCAGAAAGCGGCCGATGTAGACATCGCCGCGGTAGGCCTCGTCGAGGCAGATCTGCGCACGGGCCAGGTGCCCGTCGAGGCGTTCGCGAACCTTCTGTTCGCCACACAGGGCCAGGAGCGTCGACTTGCCGTCGTCCTTGCCCTGATCCTTGTCGCTGTTGGGGTTGATGTCCTGCAGGTCGTCGAAGAGCTGCACCGCATGCCCCAGCTCCACGGCAAAACGCTGCAGCACGCCGCGCACCGGTTTGGGTGCATCGCTGAGCAGATACGCCATGTCCATGATCGCACTGAACAGCACCCCGGTCTTGAGGTTGTTGGTCGCAGCGATTTCCTCTTCGCTACGGGCATGCTTGCCGTCGCGCAAGTCTTGCAGCTGCCCCTTCACCAGCCCTTGGGAGCCGATGGTATTGGCGAGCACTTCCACCAGTTGCGTGCGCACCAGCGGGCGCAGCCCGTCGATTGACGCCACCACGCCAAAGGCCCGCGACAGCAGTGCCACGGCGGCAAGGATGGCGATATCTTCACCAAAGGTCAGGTGTACGGTGGGCTTGCCGCGGCGCAGCTGGGCATTATCCATGCAGGGCATGTCGTCGAGAATCAGAGACGCGGCATGCACCATCTCGATGGCGCAGGCCAAATCCAGTGCCTGGCACTGATCGGCACCCAGGCCGTCAGCAGCCAGCAGCAGCAGCAGCGGGCGCATGCGTTTGCCCGGCGCCAGGGCGCCATCGCGAATCGCCGCGGCGACCAGATCGCGCTCGTTGCTGGCCGCTGGCAGCAGCTCGTCAAGCCGGCCATCGATGGCGGCGCGCAACTGCATCAGGTGTTCGGTAAATCCGCTATCGATCGCTGCGGTCGCATAGGCTGTCATCGTTCACTCTCTTCTTCTATATGCCTGCAGTACGTGAGCACGAGATACGTACTGAGGGTCACGACGCGGTACGATACTGACACCGAAATGAGCGTAACCAAAGCCGATTCGTAATGTTGGAACGTCCAGTGCCTGCGGTTGCCTGATAAGCTGCCCGAAAGGGCCAGGCGGATATATACATGCTATTCGAATATTCCGTTCTGGAAAGACCGCGTGCCCCCCAAAATGATTCCGGCGCAATGGAAATGGAGCCTGCATGAAGAATAGCGACCTTAGTCGGCGTAAGGACGATCATCTGGATATCGTTCTGGATCGGCACAAGGCAACGTCGCGGATCAGTGCCGGCTGGGCACGGTTGCAGTTCGAACATTGCGCACTGCCTGAACTGGACCACGGGGCCATCGACCTGCGCGCCGCCCTGCTTGGCGTCGAATTGCAGGCGCCGCTGCTGATCAGCTCCATGACCGGCGGTGCCAACCGCTCCGAGGCCATCAATCGACATCTGGCCGAAGCAGCGCAGGAGCTGGGCATTGCCATGGGTGTCGGTTCCCAGCGTGTCAGCCTGCAGACCGGCAATGACCAGGGCCTGACCCGCGAGCTGCGCCGCCTCGCGCCGGATATCGTGCTGCTCTCGAATATCGGTGCCGCCCAACTGCTGGAAAAAGACGGCCTCGAACTGGCGCGCCGCGCCGTCGATGCCCTGCAGGCCAATGGCCTGATCATTCACCTCAATCCCCTGCAGGAGGCGGTGCAGGCCGAGGGCGACCGCAACTGGCGCGGTGTGCTGACGCAGATCGCCCGGGTGGTCGAACGTCTTGAAGTGCCGGTAGTCGTCAAGGAGGTCGGCGCCGGTTTGTCCGCCAGCGTGGCTCGTTCGCTGGTCGAAGCCGGCGTGCAGGTCATCGACGTCGCCGGCGCTGGCGGCACCAGCTGGGCGGCTGTGGAAGGCGAGCGCGCGGCCAATGCAGCGGACCGCGCCGTGGCCATGGCGTTTGCCGACTGGGGTATTCCCACCGCCAGCGCCGTGCAGGCGATTCGCAATGCGTTACCGGATGTTGCATTGATTGCCTCCGGCGGCGTGCGCGACGGCGTGGATGCCGCCAAGGCCATTCGCCTGGGCGCCGATATCGTCGGCCAGGCGGCCAGCGCACTGCCCGGTGCGACGCTGTCGACCGAAGCGGTGATCGAGCATTTCCAGATCGTCATCCGCCAACTGCGCACTGCCTGCTTCTGCACCGGCTCGGCCAGCCTGGCTGCACTGCGTCACGCGCCCTTGCTGGCGAGCCAGGCATGACCCACTTCGCGGTTATCGCACCGCCCTACTACAGCCATTTCCAGGCTCTGCAGGCCCTCGCCGGCGAACTGATCGAACGTGGCCACCGGGTGACTTTCTTTCACCAGTCCGACGCCGCCCACTGGCTCAGCGATCCGCGGGTGACCTTCCGTGCGGTGGGCGTCGGCAGTCATCCGCCGGGCAGCCTGGAGCGCACCCTGCACCAGGCCGCGCATCCGGATACGCCCTGGGGGCTACGGCGCATCATCAAACAGATGGGTGCCACCAGCGCGATGCTCTGCAATGAGCTGCCCCAGGCGCTGGCAGACAACGAAGTCGACGCCCTGCTCTGCGACCAGATGGAGCCGGCTGGCGGACTGGTCGCTGAAAGCCTGAATCTGCCCTTCGTATCAGTGGCCTGCGCACTGCCGGTCAACCGCGAACCGGGCCTGCCGCTGCCGGTGATGCCCTTCGCCTACGGCACCGACGAGCGCAGCCAGCACATGTACCGCGGTAGCACCCAGGTCTACGACTGGCTGATGAAACCGCTCGGCAAAGTGATTCAGTCCTCGGCCGTGCGCCTCAGCGTGCCACCACGCACCGCGCTGCACGAATGCCTGTCGCCGCTGGCGCAGATCAGCCAGACCCTGGCTGGCTTCGATTTCCCGCGCAGCCAACTGCCGGCGCATTTTCATGCGGTCGGTCCCCTGCGCAGCCCGTCCACACCGCAGCAGGGCCAGTGGCCAATCGACGAGTCGCGCCCGTTCTTTTTCGCCAGCCTGGGCACCTTGCAGGGCGACCGTCTCAAGCTGTTCGAGCGCATCGCCAAAGCCTGCAAGCGTCTCGATGGTCAGTTGCTGATCGCCCATTGCGGCAAGCTCGATGCTGTCCAGGAACGCCGGCTGATCGATTGCGGCGCCACCTGGGTCACCGATTTCGCGCCGCAACAGTGGGCGCTGGAAAAGGCCGATGCGGTGATCACCCACGGCGGCCTGAACACGGTGATGGATGCCATCGTCGCGCGTACGCCGATGCTGGTGATGCCAATTGCTTTCGATCAGCCGGGCGTTGCCGCACGAGTCGCCTACCGCAACGTCGGCAGCCAGCTCAGCCGGCGGGCCAGCGCCGCACGTATCGAGGCGGCGCTGCGCGAACTGCTCGCCAAACCCTTGCCCGGTTTCGATCCACTGATCGAGGAACTGCAGCAGGCCGGCGGCGTAAAGCGCGCAGCTGATATCGTCGAGGCCGCCGTGGTCAGCCACGCCACTGCACAGGCGCACACCTTATGACCTACGATTTGATTCTTGCCGGCGGCGGTCTTGCCAACGGCCTGATCGCCTGGCGCCTGCACCAGCAACGCCCGGATCTCAAGGTGCTGTGCATCGAGGAACAGGCAAGGCTGGGCGGCAACCACACCTGGTCGTTCCATGACGGCGACCTGAGCGAGGCTCAGCATCGTTGGCTGGAACCGCTGGTGGTAAAGCGCTGGGCCAGCTATCAGGTGCAGTTCCCCTATTTGTCGCGCTCGTTGAACAGCGGTTACGCGAGCATCACCGGCGAACGCTTCGCCGAGGTGCTGACTCCGGCGTTGGGCTCGATGCTACGTTTGAATAGCGCCATCAGCGAAATCAGCCCGACCCACGTGCTGTTGGACAGCGGCGAGCGCCTCGAGGCTCGCGCTGTAATCGACGGCCGCGGTGCTCGGCAAAGCGATCATCTTGTGCTTGGCCAGCAGGCCTTCGTCGGCCAGCTGCTGCGTCTGGAGCGGCCCCACGGCCTGACCGCGCCGATCATCATGGACGCCCGGGTGCCCCAGGGCGAGGGCTATCGTTTCGTCTATGTGCTGCCCTTCTCGGCGGACACGCTGCTGATCGAAGACACCCATTACGTCGATAACCATCGCGCCACCACCGAGCAGCTTCGCGAGCATATCGCCGTCTATGCGAGGCAGCATGGCTGGCAGGTGGCTGAGTGCCTGCGCGAGGAACAGGGCGTGCTGCCAATCACCCTGGCCGGTGATTTCGACGCTTTCTGGAACGAGGCCGCCGGCCAGCCGTTATCCGGCCTGCGTGCCGGGCTGTTTCACTGCACCACCGGCTATTCCCTGCCCCATGCCGTGCGCCTGGCCGACTGGCTGGTGAGCTATCAGTTGCGTGATGCCGCCACCCTGGCCCGTGATCTGCGCGAACACGCCCGTTGCGAATGGCGCAACCAGGGCTTCTATCGCCTGCTCAACCGCATGCTGTTCCTGGCCGGTCGGCCACAGGATCGCTGGCAGGTGATGCAACGTTTCTACGGCCTGCCAGCCGGGTTGATCGAGCGTTTCTACGCCGCCAGCAACCCCTGGTACGACCGCGCACGAATTCTCATCGGCAAACCGCCGGTCCCCGTTGATCAAGCCATGCGGGCGGCCCTGCGCCACTCGCCTCGGCATTTCGAGACGCGTTCATGAACCAAGCGAAAACAGCCATCGTCATCGGCGCGGGTTTCGGCGGGCTGGCTCTGGCCATCCGCCTGCAGAGCGCAGGTATCCAGACCACGCTGCTGGAAAAGCGTGACCTGCCCGGCGGCCGCGCCTACGTCTATCGCGACCAGGGCTTCACCTTTGATGCCGGCCCCACGGTGATCACCGACCCGAGCGCCATCGAGGAGCTGTACGCCCTGAGCGGCCGCAAGCTCGCCGATTACGTCGAGATGCTGCCGGTCACACCGTTTTACCGGCTGTGCTGGGAAGACGGCACGCAGTTCGACTATGCCAACGATCAGGCCGAGTTGGACCGCCAGATCGCCGCCTTGAACCCGGCGGACGTGGCCGGCTACCAGCGGTTCCTCGCCTACTCCAAGGCCGTGTTCAAAGAAGGCTACCTGAAGCTTGGCGCGGTGCCGTTCCTGTCGGTTGGCGACATGCTCAAGGTCGGCCCACAGCTGGCCCGCCTGCAGGCGTGGCGCAGCGTTTATTCGATGGTGTCGAGCTTCGTCGAGCACGACAAACTGCGCCAGGCGTTCTCCTTTCACTCGCTGCTGGTGGGCGGCAATCCGTTCGCCACCTCGTCGATCTATACACTGATTCACGCCCTGGAGCGCGAATGGGGCGTGTGGTTTCCCAAAGGCGGCACCGGCGCGCTGGTGCAAGGCATGGTCAGGCTGTTCGAGGACCTTGGCGGCAAGCTGGAACTCAATGCCGACGTGGTGGCCATCGACACCCAAGGCAACCGTGCCACCGGCGTGCGCCTGCAGGATGGCCGGCACTTCAAAGCCGACAGCGTGGCCTCCAATGGCGACGTGGTGCACACCTACGACAAACTGCTGGCCGGCCATTCTCGCGGTCGCCAGGAAGGCAAGCGCCTGAAGGGCAAGCGCTTCAGTAACTCGCTATTCGTGATTCATTTCGGGCTCAAGCGTCCGCAGCCGCAGTTGCAGCACCACACGGTGTGCTTCGGACCGCGCTACCGCGAACTGATCGAGGAGATCTTCAAGGGCCAGACCCTGGCCGAGGATTTCTCGCTCTATCTGCATGCGCCTTGCGTGACCGACCCGAGCCTCGCGCCTGAAGGCTGCTCCAGCCATTACGTGCTGTCGCCGGTGCCGCATCTGGGCAATGCACCCATCGACTGGAGCGTCGAAGGCCCGCGCTACCGCGACCGTATTCTTGCTTATCTCGAAGAACACTACATGCCGGGGCTGCGTGAGGATCTGGTGACCTGCCGGATCTTCACCCCGGATGATTTCCGCGACGAGCTTTACGCGTATCAGGGCTCGGCGTTCTCGCTTGAGCCGGTGCTGCAGCAGAGTGCCTGGTTCCGCCCGCACAACCGCGATGCTCAGCTGAGTAATGTCTATCTCGTTGGCGCCGGCACGCACCCAGGCGCGGGGGTACCCGGCGTGATCGGCTCGGCCAAGGCCACCGCCAGTCTGATGATCGAGGATCTGCAGGCATGACTGGTGCGGTGCAGGACGATGCGCTGATCGAACATGCCAACCAGAGCATCGCCGTGGGCTCGAAGAGCTTCGCGGCGGCTTCTAAACTGTTCGACGAACGAACCCGTCGCGGCGCCGTGATGCTTTATGCCTGGTGCCGCCACTGTGACGACGTGATCGATGGCCAGGAAGCTGGCCACGACGCCGTATGCATCAGCCGCGAGGAAGCCGAACGTCGCCTGGCGCATCTCAAGGCACAGACCCACGCGGCCTACAGCGGCGTCGAATTGGACGACCCGGCATTCGCCGCCTTTCGCCAGGTGGTGCTGGCCCATGACATCCCGCAGCAGCATGCCCTCGAGCACCTGGCTGGTTTCGAGATGGATGTGCTGGAGCGCCGCTACCTGAGCATCGATGACACCCTCGAATATTGCTACCACGTTGCCGGCGTGGTGGGCCTGATGATGGCCAGGGTGATGGGTGCCCGCGACGAGGCCACTCTGGATCGCGCCTGCGACCTGGGCCTGGCGTTCCAGCTGACCAATATCGCCCGCGACATCATCGATGACGCCGCTGTAGGCCGCTGCTACCTGCCCGAGCAGTGGCTGGAAGAGCACGCCATCCCTCGAGATCGGGTCGCCGATATCCTGCATCGCCCGGCGGTCGCCGTGCTCGGCCAACGCCTGGTCGAGCTGGCCGAGCCCTACTATGCCAGCGCTCAGGCAGGCCTTAGTGCCCTGCCCTGGCGTTCGGCCTGGGCGGTGGCGACGGCGGCGGCGGTGTATCGGCAGATCGGCATGAAAGTGCTGGACGCTGGCGATCACGCCTGGGACGAGCGTATTTCCACCTCCAAGGCGGAGAAGATCGGTGCGGTGCTGATCGGCCTGTGGCAGGCAATCACGAGTCGTTTCGCACGCTGGCCGGCTCGCTCCGCTGAGCTGTGGCAGCGTCCCCATCCGTCTTGCGCAGCGGACCATCATGCATTGCCCGCAGCTGGGCCTTCAGACGCGCCGTAGTCGGCGCGTAGAGAAAGCCGAAGGACACGCAGCGCTCCTTGCCCTCCACAGCGTGGTGCATCAAATGCGCCTGGTACAGACGCTTGAGGTAGCCGCTGCGCGGCACGAATCGAAACGGCCAGCGGTGATGCACCAGGCCATCGTGAACGACGAAATACAGGAAACCGTAAGCGGTCATGCCGGCGCCGATCCACTCCAGCGGGTGCCAACCCTGGGTGCCCAGGGCGATCAGCACGATGGCCAGCCCGGCGAAGACCACGGCGTACAGGTCGTTCTTCTCGAACCAGCCTTCGCGCGGCTCGTGGTGCGAGCGATGCCAGCCCCAGCCCCAGCCGTGCATCACGTATTTGTGAGCGTAATAAGCAACGCCTTCCATGGCGGTCAGGGTGGCGAGAAAAACCAGAGCGTTGATGATCATCGGGTAACCGGCGCAAGAGCGCTGAAAAGGTAAAAAGGCAGTTTGCCAACTTGCAGGGCAATGACCAAGCAAGATCGCCGCGCATACGGCTCTGCTATCGGACCCCAGGCCAAGCCATCCAATCCATCTGTTTGGAACTGCAAGTGCTGCGGCGATTGTAGCCGCAGAGGGTGATCGCCGTATGGCCTAGGTCAACAAAGCGCAGGCAATAAAAAACCGGGCGCCTGGCCCGGTTTTCTCGATCAGTGTCGCGTATCAGCCGCGGCCTTCGCGGTACAGGTGCTCGAAGCAGAAGTTGGTTGCCTGGATATAACCCTCGGCGCCACCGCAGTCGAAACGCTGCCCCTTGAACTTGTAAGCCAGCACACAACCGTCCTGGGCCTGCTTCATCAGCGCGTCGGTGATCTGGATTTCACCGCCTTTGCCCGGCTCGGTGTTCGCGATCAGGTCGAAGATGTCCGGGGTCAGGATGTAGCGACCGATGATGGCCAGGTTCGACGGCGCGTCTTCGGCCTTGGGTTTCTCGACCATGTGGCTAACGCGGAAGATGTCGTCGCGGATGGTTTCGCCGGCAATCACACCGTACTTGTGGATCTCGTCCATCGGCACTTCCTGCACCGCCACGATGGAGCAACGGAACTGGTTGTACAGCTTGACCATCTGGGTCAGCACGCCGTCACCGCCTACGTTCAGGCACAGGTCATCGGCCAGTACCACGGCGAACGGCTCGTCACCGATCAGCGGACGGCCGCTGAGAATGGCGTGGCCCAGGCCTTTCATTTCCACCTGACGGGTGTAGGAGAACGTGCAGTTATCGATCAGGCGACGGATACCGACCAAGTACTTTTCCTTGTCGGTGTTACGGATCTGGTGCTCGAGTTCGTAGCTGATGTCGAAGTGGTCTTCCAGCGAGCGCTTGCCGCGGCCGGTGACCATGGCGATCTCGTTCAGGCCCGCATCGAGCGCCTCTTCAACGCCGTACTGGATCAGCGGCGTGTTGACCACAGGCAGCATTTCCTTGGGCATGGCCTTGGTCGCCGGGAGGAAGCGAGTGCCGTAACCGGCGGCAGGGAACAGGCATTTCTTGATCATGTGGTTTCCTTGAATGGTCAATGTTGCTCAAGTCGCTGATACACCCACGTCAGGAAGTCTGGCGCAGGCGCTCGTAGTAGTAAGGCAGGCGTAGCAAGGCATGGCGTGCGGCGGCCGCACGCCGTTCGTTGTTGTCTCCGGGAAAGGTCACCGTCTCGCTGGTCACGCCCTGGTGCTCGGCCAGGCGCGTAGCGCAGGCAAAGCACATGGCGCCGTCGTAGACTTCCTGACCACGCTTGTCGTCGGCGGTCGGAGCGCCAGTAATGGCCAGAATGATGTCGGCGCTGCTGGTCATCAGCACACCCAGGGCCATTTCGCGGGCGACTTCTTCACTGTTCATGCCGTAGGTTTCGATGGTCTCCGGTTTGACGCCCAGAGAAGCCTGCATGGCGCGCTTGGAATAGACCACGAAACCGCCTTCGAGCACGCCATCGCAACCCGGCACGGCAGCCACCGTAGCGGCCAGCAGACCGGCCGTGGCCGACTCCGCGGTGCTCAGCACCAGGTTGTACTTTTCCAGGAAATGAACCGCCTGCTCGATGTTTTGCATGCCCGCGAATGTCTCCTACTCGATCGTTACCGTGTGCCTATGGCAGTGGCCGAGGCCTACAAGTTCCGAAGCATTTACCGCAGACCGCTGATCCTGACGGCTGAACTCAACGGGCAAGCCGGTTTTCCCATTTGCGAGAGCCGAAAATCGAGGGGAACGACAGATGAATACTCTGCGCAAACTGCAAGATAGCCATGAGCTGAATGACGTCGGCAATGACTCGCGCCGTCAGGCGTTCGTCCAGGCGCTCAGCGAAAAGGCCCGCCCCTTGTTCGAGGAAGCAGCCAGTTACGCGCGCAATCATGATCTGGACGTGGTGGTCGATCTGGTACTGGAGCACGACAGTCCGCGGCTGATCCTGGCCGTCAGCCGGCCTGACGAAGACGCCGTGAGCAGCTACAGCCTGGTCGCCAACCTGGCGGCGCAGCGCATGTTGCATGAAGAGTTCTACGCCGACAGCGGCGATATCCATCGCCAGGAGTCGCCGCTGGCCTCGGTCAATGAAAAGGTCATCGATACGCGCCTGGCCAACTTCTTTCGCAAGGGCTTCGCCCTCCCTCTGGATTACATCAACGAACGCCACCCCATCGGTTTCTGGTGATACCGCGATTTGGCTGATCCTGAGCAAGGCTTGACGGCTGGTGCCGACCTAGACTGCCGGCTGGTCAATTTGCGAGGGGAACGCCATGAAAGCCGATGTCGTCATCGTGGGCGCCGGGCCTACCGGCCTATGCCTGGCGCGCTCGTTGTCCGGTCAGGGATTGTCGATCCGCCTTATGGAGCGTCAGACCGAGGCTGAGCTGGCTGCACCACCGTTCGACGGCCGCGAGATCGCTCTGACCCATGCCTCCCAGCATATTCTCGAAAAACTGGGTATCTGGCAGCAATTCACCCCTGACGAAATCTCGCCACTGCGTGACGCCCATGTCCTTAACGGTCCGTCTCCTTATGCTTTGCGCATTGCCGCTGCTGCGGCCGGCAAGGAACTTCTCGGCTGCCTGGTGCCCAACCAGGCGATTCGCCGTGCCGCCTATGGCGCTGCCAGCGAGTGTGCGGATATCGAAGTGCTTTACGAGCGGACGATTACCGAGCTGAGCTGCTCGGCTCGCGGTGTATCGATGCGGCTGAGCGACGGCCAAACACTCGAGTCCGGGTTGATCGTCGCGGCCGACAGCCGCTTTTCCGAAACCCGCAGGCGCCTCGGTATCGGTGCGCGCATGGAGGACTTCGGCAAGACCATGCTGGTATGCCGCATGGCCCATGAGCGCAGCTATGAGCAAGTGGCCTGGGAGTGGTTCGGCTACGGGCAGACCCTCGCCCTGCTGCCGTTGAACGGCAACTGCGCCTCGGCGGTACTGACCCTAGAGCCCACGGAAATGAATCGGGTGATGAGCCTCGATGACCAGGCCTTCGCCCGCGAGATGGAGCGGCGCTTCGACCGTCGCCTGGGGCGCATGGAGCTACTGGGCGAGCGCATCACCTACCCGCTGGTAGGCGTGTATGCGGAGCGCTTCGCCGGTCTGCGTAGCGCACTGATCGGCGACGCCGCGGTGGGCATGCATCCGGTCACGGCCCATGGTTTCAACTTCGGCCTGCAAAGCCAGAAGCGCCTGGCCGACACCCTACTCTGCGCATTGCGCCAGGGCCGGGACATCGGTGAGCCAGGCGTTCTGCAGCGCTACGCCGGTGCCCAGCAGCGAGCCAGCTGGCCGCTCTACCAGGCCACCAGCCTGCTGGTGCGCCTGTACACCGATGATCGCGCCCCTACCCGCCTGCTGCGCAATGCAGGCCTGCGCTTGGCGCAGAACCTACCACCGATCAAGGCGGCGCTGGCCCGGCACCTGACCCAGATTGCGCGCTAGTCAGCTGTCGGCGGCGCGCTGCATATTTACCCGCTGCCGCCATTCCATGTAGGTCTTCAGCAACAGGGTGATCAGCGCCATGCAGGCCAGCAGCGCTGCCGCGGTGAAGGCGGCGACTGGCTTGTAGTCGTTGTTGAGCTGGTCGACCAGCAACGGCAGCGTCAGGGTCTGGTTGAGAATGGTGCCGGAGACCACCGACACCGCACCGAACTCGCCGACCGCTCGTGCATTGGTGACCACCACGCCATACAGCAGCGCCCACTTGATATTCGGCAGCGTGATGTGACGGAAGATCTGCCAGCCATTGGCACCCAGGCACAGCGCCGAGGTCTCCTCGTCATTGCCCTGGGACTGCATCACCGGAATCAGGATACGCGCCACGTACGGAGCGGTGACGAACACCGTGACCATGACGATGCCCGGCCAGGCGAACATCAGTTGCATGTCGTTATCGTAGAACCACTGGCCCAGGGCGCTTTCCAGCCCGTAGACGACCAGATAGCAGAGGCCGGCGACCACCGGCGACACCGCATAGGGAATGTCCACCAGGGTGGTGAGCAGCTTGCGGCCGCGGAAATCGTAGTGGGTCACGCACCAGGCCAGCAGGATGCCGAAGCACAGGTTCAGCGGCACGGTGAGTGCGGCGACCAGCAGGGTCAGGCCGATGGCGTGCTGCATGTAATCCTGGGACAGGTTGTCGACCAGCATCGCCCAGCCACCGCTGAGAGCCCGGGTGAAAATCAGCGCCAGGGGCACCAGCAGCATCAGCGAGACCGCGCCGAGACCCAGACCGATGAGCACCCATTGGTGCCAGTGTTGGGGCTTCTTCATCGACCCTGCCTCTGCCATTTGAACAGTCGGCCCTGCACCACCTGCAAGGTGAACAGCAGGAACAGCGACGCAAGGAGAATCACCGAGGCGATCGCCGCCGCTGCCGGGTAGTTGAATTCCTGCAGGCGCACAAAAATCATCAGCGACGACACTTCGGTCTTATAGGGAATGTTGCCGGCGATCATGATCACCGCGCCGAACTCGCCCAGGCTGCGCACGAACGACTGCGACGCACCGGTGATCAGCGCCGGCGCCAGGCTCGGCAGCACCACGTAAGCAAAGCTCTGCCATTTCTTGGCGCCCAGGGTACGGGCCGCTTCCTCGTATTCATTGCCCAGGCTCTGCAGCACCGGCTGCACGGTGCGCACCACGAACGGCAGGCTGGTGAACACCATGGCGATCAGCAGGCCCGGGTAGGCATAGGCGATCTTGATGCCGGCGGCCTCGAAGTACTGGCCGAGCCAACCGCCGGGCACCAGCAAGGTCGCCAGGGTCAAGCCGGCCACCGAGGTCGGCAGCGCGAATGGCAGGTCCACCAGGGCATCGACCAGGCGGCGGCCCGGAAAGTCGTAACGGGTGATGATCCAGGCGATCAGCAAACCGATCAGCAGCACGATCACGGTCGAGTAGAAGGCGCCGCTGATGGTCACCTTGTAACTCTGCACCACACGCGGATCGCTGATCGCCTGCCAGTACTGCGCCCAGCTCATGTCGCTGACGTACAGCAACAGGGCTGACAGCGGAAACAGAATGACCAGCGACAGATAGAAAACGCTGAAACCGAAGCTCAGGCCAAAACCCGGCAGCAGCGGATTCTGCAGAAAGAAAACGGGGGACTTGCTCACTCGGAAATCCTTGAATGCACAAACCGCCGGAAGTCGGCGGTTTGTGAAATACAGCTGATGCGGCTCAGCGCCTGGCAATCATCATGATCGCCCGAGCCGCAAGGCCGACGCGCAGCAGATCGACTCTAAGCCATCAACGGCCTTCGGCCAGAAGCTGGTCAAGAATACCATTGCCGTCGAAATGCTTGGCAGTGATCTCGTCCCAGGTGCCCAGCACATCGGTCGGGTTGAGCAGGCGCAGTTCCTGGAACTGGCCGGCGGTTTCGGCGGCCACTTCCTTGTCCTGCACGCGATAGTGGTAGGTGGTCAGCAGCTTCTGGATGTCCTTGCTGTACTGGAAGTCCAAATAGGCCTTGGCCACGTCGCGGGTGCCCTTCTCGTCCACCACCTTGTCGACGATGGCGACCGGGAATTCGGCCAGCACGCTCACCGGCGGCACGATCACCTCGAACTCGCCGGACTTGAATTCCTCGCCCTTGGCGATATTCACCACTTCCGATTCGAAGCTCAGCAGCACGTCGCCCTGCCCGTTCTGTGCGAAGGCCACGGTGGCGCCGCGGCCGCCGGTGGGGAAGTTCTCGACATTGCGCAGCACCTTGCCGACGAATTCCTTGATCTTCGCTTCATCACCCTTGAACGCTTCGTTGGCGTACAGCCAGGCGCCCAGGTAGCTGTAGCGGGCGTTGCCGGAGGTTTTCGGGTTGGGGAACACCAGCTTCACATCGGAACGGGCCAGGTCGTCCCAGTTCTTGATGCCCTTGGGATTGCCCTTGCGCACCAGGAATGCGGTGGTGCTGTAGTACGGCGAGCTGTGGTTGGGGAACTGCTCGGCCCAGTCCTTACGCACCAGGCCACGCTTGGCGAGGATGTCCACGTCGGTGACCTGGTTGAAGGTCACGGTGTCGACCTTCTTGCCCTGGATGATGTCCTGAGCTTGGCGTGACGTACCGGCGAACGACTGGTCGATCTTCAGATCCTTGCCGGTCTCGGCCTTCCAATGGGCCTGGAACTTGGGGTTGATCTCGGCGAACAGCTCGCGGGCAACGTCGTAGGAAGCGTTGAGAATCGGCTTGTCCGCCGCCGATGCGACAGCGCTGCCAAGCAGCGACGTGGTGACGGCAGTCGCCAGCAGGAGTTTTTTCAGCATGATCCAGGGTTTCCTTACGAGAGCGCAGATAAGGCCGGTAGCGTGCCTGATGGCCTTATGCCTTAAAAGAACCTTTTTATCATAACTATATTCCACTACGCACTAGAGGCTGTTGACGTTTCATGCATGGCTGCGCCATAGCCCATTTTGCAGGGAGGCAAGGAACGCCTCATCACGGCAGAACAACGCCGGGCGCTGCAGGTCTGAATCCTCAGACAGACGGGTCTCCGCTGTTCCCCCCATGAAGGTAACCGGTATGCAAGAGCAAGCAGACGGCAAAACTCCCGGCCTGTCAGCCGAAGAAGAGCGCGAGATCGATGAGAAACTGCCGCCGCGGGCGGCGGTGTTGCATGAAACCATCAGGATCCAGGGCGACCATGAGCTGGAACGCAGCATCGCAGCATTATGGTGGTCGGCGCTGGCCGCCGGGCTGACCATGGGCCTGTCGCTGATGGCCATGGGTTTGTTCCGCTCTCGGTTGGGCCCCAGCGATGAAAGTCATGTGATCGCCAGCCTCGGTTATTCGGCAGGCTTTCTGGCGGTGATCCTCGCCCGTCAGCAACTGTTTACGGAAAACACGCTGACCGCCGTGCTGCCGGTGATGACCAAGCTGACCCTGAACAATGTCGGGCGACTCTTGCGTCTCTGGGGCGTGGTGCTATGCGGAAACCTGGCCGGCACCCTGCTGGTGGCTTGGGTGA
The DNA here is from genome assembly GCF_028674975.1 of Pseudomonas sp. CNPSo 3701. Taxonomy (NCBI): domain Bacteria; kingdom Pseudomonadati; phylum Pseudomonadota; class Gammaproteobacteria; order Pseudomonadales; family Pseudomonadaceae; genus Pseudomonas; species Pseudomonas sp. CNPSo 3701. The sequence goes on from NZ_JAQZSI010000002.1 coordinate 222,751, forward strand.
TGCTGCGCCTGCCGATTTTCGATACCCAGACCGACCTGGCGTTTCTGGAAATCGGCCGCAAGGTGATGGAAAACGACGTGTCCAAGATGCTTGCCAAAGGCATCATCTCAGGCTGGATGATCGCCACCATGGTGTGGATGATCGCCTCGATGGAAAGCGCCAAGATCGCCATTATCGTGCTGATCACTTACCTGATGGCACTGGGTGACTTCACCCACATCGTGGTCGGCTCGGTAGAGGTGTCTTATCTGGTGTATGCCGGTGAAGTGAGCTGGAGCGATTTCTGGCTGTTGTTTGCGGGGCCGACCCTGGCCGGAAATATCATTGGCGGCAGCTTTATCTTTGCCCTGCTCAGCCATGCCCAGATCCGCAGCGAGCGTGACGTGATTGCCAAGCGCGAGCGCGACAAGCACAAGTTGCTGGAGGAGTTGCGCCGCAGTCGCAAGGACTGACTGTCCAAGATCGCCAAAGGCCTCAAGGCCTCGGTGGCCGCCTTTCTCGAAGGCGTCGCAACGATGCCGGCGCGCACCAGCAACGCCTGGTCAACGTCAGTGGCGCGTTCTTCAGCAGAGCGCTGTTCCCATTCGATATCACGCGTCAATCGAGTCGCTACGCTGCCAGGAGTCAAGCGCCCAGTAGCGGGCGCTATCCCGTTCAACGCTGATCAGCTACCCGGATTGGCGTAGGCTTCTTCGAAGAAGTAATCCTTCCAGGAGCTTGCCTTGTTCTTCAGCACGCCCAGCTCATGCAGCTTCTCGGCGTAGATGAAGGTGCGCTGCGGCGACACGGTGAAGTCGTTTTCCGGGTCCTCGATGATTTTCTTCACGAACTCCAGCGGCAGCTTGGAGTTCTCCACGCGGATGTAGGTCTCGGCCGCAGCGGCCTTGTTGGCCTTGATGATCTGCGAGGCCTCGACCAGCGCATCGTAGAAGGCCTTGTAGGTCTTCGGGTTGGCGTCGTGGAATTTCTCGGTGGCGTAGAGCACGTTGAAGGTGGCCTGGCCGCCGAGGATGTCGTAGCTGCTGATCAGCTTGTGCACCTTGGGATTTTCCAGCGCCTGGTACTGGAACGGCGGGCTGGAGAAATGCGCGGTGATTTCCGAGCCGCCCTTGGTCAATGCCGCGGTGGCATCCGGGTGCGGCAGGCTGACGGAAATCTTGTCGAAACGCTGGAAGTCGGCATTGCCGTAACGCTTGGCGGTCTCGATCTGCAGGGTGCGCGACTGGAAGCCGACGCCGGCGGCCGGCACCGCGATGCGGTCCTTCTCGCCGAGATCGTCGAGGGTCTTCACCTCATCGCGATTACTCAGCAGGTAATTGGGCAGCGAGCCCAGCGAGGCCACGGCCTTGACGTTCTGCCGGCCGTGGGTGCGGTCCCACACGGTGAGCATCGGCGGCACGCCAGCCGAAACCACGTCGATGGCACCTGCCAGCAGCGCTTCGTTCATCGCCGTGGCGCCGGAAATGGTGCGCCACTCGACGTCGATCTTGTCCAGGCCCTGGGCCTTGGCGTGCTTCTCGATCAGTTGCTGGTCCTTGACCACGTGCAGCACCAGGTAACCGATGCCGAACTGCTGGGCGATGCTGATCTTGCCTTCGGCCTGGGCGGCCAGTGGAGTCGCCAGGGCGCCAAGCAAGCCCAGTGCGGTGGCCAGGCGGCCGAATTTGAACATGTTGGTCATGGTCGTTCTCGTTATGTGATCAGTAAGTTGGTTACGTAGGGTGGATGACGCTCTTTTCATCCACCATTGCGATTGCGAAACGGTGGATTGGTGAAGCGTGATCCACCCTGCTGGGCCCTAGCGCTGCATCCCCCAGCGCTTGACCGTCACCCGCTCGATGCTGGCGAAGATCAGGTTCTCCACCAGCAGGCCGATCAGGATCACCGCCACCAGCCCGGCGAACACCTTGTCGGTGTACAGCTCGTTACGGTTCTGGAAGATGTACCAGCCCAGGCCGCCCTTGCCGCTGGAGGCGCCGAACACCAGTTCGGCGGCGATCAGCGTGCGCCAGGCAAAGGCCCAGCCGATCTTCAGCCCCGAGAGGATCGACGGCAGCGCCGCCGGGATCAGGATGAACAGCACGAAGCGCAGGCCCTTGAGGCCGTAGTTGCGCCCAGCCATGCGCTGGGTCTCGGAAACGCCGAGAAAGCCGGCATAGGTATTCAGCGCCAGGGCCCAGAGCACCGAGTGCACCAGCACGAAGATCAGGCTGTTCTCGCCCAGCCCGAACCACAGCAGCGACAGTGGCAGCAGCGCAATGGCCGGCAGCGGGTTGAACATCGAGGTCAGCGTCGACAGCAGGTCGCGGCCGAGCTGGGTCGAGACCGCAAGGCTGGTCAGTAGAAAGGCCAGAACGATGCCGATCAGGTACCCCTTGACCAGCACCGACAGCGAGATCGCTACCTTTTCCAGCAACTCACCGCTGCCGATGCCCTCGACGAATGCCTTGGCCGTCTGCAGGAAACTGGGCAGCAGCAGGTCGTTGGCCTGGTAGCGGGCCGCCGCCTCCCAGATCAGTGCCAGGGCCAGCAAGATCAGCGATTTGCGCAGCCAGCCCTGTTGCCACAGGCGCTGACCGAGGGACAGCTCGCGCTCCAGCTTGAGGCCGGGCAGCGGCTGCAGGGGAATTTCGTATTCCTCACGCCGTGCGGGAGAAAGACTCATGATCGATACTCCTCAGTAGGCGATGCGGATATCCTGGAAACCCAGTTCGGCGGCCGAACCGCCGTCGACGTCTTCGTCGAACAGCAGGCGGTGAATCCGCTGCGCGGTGTGCTGGAAACCCACACCACCGAGGCTGTGCAGGTCGAACTGGTGGCTGTTGATTTCCGCCCGCACGCGGCCGGGGTGTGGCGACAGCAGCAGGATGCGATTGCCGACGATCAGCGCCTCTTCGATGGAGTGAGTGACGAACAGCAGGGTGAAACGCACCTCCTCCCACAGTTCCAGCAATTCCTCTTGCATCTTGCGGCGGGTCAGGGCGTCCAGGGCGGCGAAAGGCTCGTCCATCAGCAGGATCTTCGGCTGCATGGCCAGCGCCCGGGCAATCGCCACCCTCGCCTTCATGCCGCCGGACAAGGTGTGCGGATAGGCATCGGCAAAAGCGGCCAGGCCGACCTTCTCCAGGTAATGCAAGGCGCGCTCCTCGGCCTCTTTACGGCCCTGCGTGCGTGAGGCCAGCAGCGGGAACATGACGTTCTGCTTGACCGTCTTCCACGGCGGCAACTGGTCGAACTCCTGAAACACCACGATGCGATCCGGCCCCGGCTCATGCACCTCGGCGCCGTCAAGGCGGATGCTGCCGGCGACCGGTTCGATGAAACCGGCCACCGCTTTGAGCAAGGTGGATTTACCGCAACCCGAAGGGCCGAGCAGCACGAAACGGTCGGAGCGATCCACCTCGAAGCTGACTTCGTGGGTGGCGCGCACCACGCGCTGCGGGGTGCGGTATTCGAGGCTGACCTTGTCCACCTGAAGAACGGTGTCGAAGGCGCCTGGATTCAGCGTGCTGGCCGTGTGGCCTTGCAGAGGGGCATTCATGGGTTATCAGCTTCCCTGACCGATGGCGGCGTCTTCGAAGAAGTAGTCCTGCCAGCTGGCCGGTTTGTGTTTGATGGCGCCGACGCGGTGCAGGAAATCGGCCAGCGGGTAGGTGTTGGTGGGGGTGACGGTGAACTGGAACTGCTCGTTGTCGATGATCGTCAGCAGTTCTTCGCGACTGATCTTGGCGCCGGTGACGCGAATGTAGGTATCCGCCGCGGCGCCTTTGTCCTTCTGGGCGAAATCCGCCGCTTCGGCCAGGGCGCTGACGAAGGCCTTGTAGGTCTTGGGATTGTCGCGACGGAATTTCTCGGTGGCGTACAGCACCGTCGGCGAGTTCGGGCCGAGCAGCTCGTAGGTGTCGAGCACCACATGCACGTCAGGGTTTTCCAGGGCTTGGTTCTGGAACGGCGGGTTCGAGAAATGACCGCTCAGCTCGGTGCCACCGGCTTTCAGGGACGCCGTGGCATCCGGGTGCGGCAGCGCCACGGTGTATTTGTCGAGGCGGTCGAATTCCGTGTCGCCCCACTGCTTGGCCGCGGCGTATTGCAGGAAACGCGACTGCACCGACACGCCTACGGCAGGCACGGCGATACGATCCTTCTCGGTGAAATCGGCGATGGTCTTGACCTTGGGGTTGTTGCTGAGCAGGTAGTACGGGAAGTTGCCAAGCGAAGCGACACCCTTGACGTTCTGCTTGCCCTGGGTGCGATCCCACACGGTCAGCAGTGGGCCAACGCCGGCACCGGCAATGTCGATGGCGCCGGACAGCAGCGCATCGTTGACCGCCGAGCCACCGGAAAGCTGCTGCCAGTCGACCTTGATATCCAGGCCCTCGGCCTTGCCGTGCTTCTCGATCAGCTGTTGGTCGCGCACCACATTGAGCAGCAAATAGACGATGCCGAACTGCTCGGCGATACGGATCTGCCCTTCGGCATGGGCGACTTTCGGCGCCGCGAGGCTGCCTGCCAACAGGCTCAGACTCAGGGCGATGCCGCCAGCCACCCGGGCAAAACGTGGAACGAAGGGAAAGCGCTTGCCTGCCGACATATCGAGGCTCCAGTCAAAAAAGTGCGGAAATGGGGTGTAGCGGGCTGTTGCCTAGAACGGCACATCGCCCTGGATAGTCGTGCGGTGCATGCGCCGCCGCAGATGGCTCGGGCAGCCCGTGGCCAGGTGGATCAGTGCGCGGTTGTCCCAGAACACCATGTCGCCGTCCTGCCACTGGTGGCGGTAGATGAATTCCGGTTTGGCGCTGTGGGCATATAGCTCGGCGAGGATCTGCCGGCTTTCGTCCTCGGGCACATCGAGAATGTGGGTGGTGAAGTTCTCGTTAACGAACAGGCCCCGGCGGCCGGTTTCCGGGTGGGTGCGCACCACCGGATGAACCACGGCCTTGACCTCGGCGAGCTGCGTTTCGGTAAGCGTCGGGCGGCGAATGCCGGCGAACACCTCATCGGCGTAACGAGCGGTATAGGAATGGGCAGCGCGCTTGCCAGCGATGGCCTGGCGCAGTTCGGCCGGTAGCGTCTCGAAGGCCAGCTGCTGGCTGGCGAACAGGGTATCGCCGCCCTCTTCCGGCAGCTCCTGGGCGTAAAGCATGGAGCCCAGGCTGGGAAACTCCTTGTAGGAGAGATCCGAGTGCCAGAACTTGCCGGCATCGCCCAGGCCGATCGGCTGACCGTTCTCCTTGATGTTGGAGATGATGAAGATTTCCGGGTGGCCTTCCAGCAGGAACTGCTTGAGCACGTGGATCTGCAATACGCCGAAGCGGCGGCTGAAATCGATCTGCTGCTGTGGCGTGATGCGTTGATCGCGGAACACCACTACGTTGTAGTCGAGGTGCGCCTGATGAACGCGGGCGAAATCGGCGTCGTTCAGCGGGCGGCTGAGGTCGAGGCCGACGATCTCGGCACCGACTGCAGCGGAAAAGGGGCGTACTTCAAAATTCTGCGTTGGCTGGTGATTGGCAGAACTCAACGACACGGCGGGCATTTGCGTAACTCCACACGGTAAGGGCGCCAACTGGGCGCGTCTCAGAAGCAGGTGTTCGGCACCTGTATTCAGTCGTGCGGCGCGCCGGTTAGCCAGCGGGTACGCATGGGCGAACTATATCGATATAAAAAAATTAATTTAAATACCTTTTTAGCATTTGCTTATGGCGATCCGCATTCGCCTGCATAAATGAAAACGCCGACAGGGTTCAGCCCTGTCAGCGTCTGGTACAGCAAGCCTGAACCCCAGAGCCCGCTCATGACCTTTCGGCTCCACCCCAGCGCCTTGACTGCAACGCCGCGAGAGTGGCAGTGAGGCGCCCCACAATGGATCGGCGACCGGCCGCTTTTGCCTTGCAGCCGCCTCTTCATGTCGCCGAAAAAGATCGTGGAAAGGGCCTTAGAACGCGGGCAACACGGCGCCCGAGTACTTCTTCTCGATGAAGGCTTTCACGTCCGGGCTGGTCAGCGCATCGGCGAGCTTCTTGATGGTTTCGCTGTTCTGGTTATCCGGGCGGGCAACCAGGTAGTTCACGTACGGCGAATCCTTGTTCTCCAGCACCAGCGCATCCTTGTTCGGATTGAGCTTGGCTTCCAGCGCGTAGTTGGTGTTGATCAGCGCCAGGTCGACCTGATCCAGCACGCGCGGCAGCATGGCCGCCTCGAGCTGCTTGAACTTGAAATTGTGCGGGTTGGTAGCCAGGTCCTTCGGACTGGCCTGAATATTGGCCGGGTCCTTCAGGGTCAGCAGGCCGGCATGTTGCAGCAGCTGCAAGGCACGACCGCTGTTGCTCGCTTCGTTGGGGATGGCGATGGTGGCGCCGTCCGGCAGCTCGTCGAGGCTCTTGTATTTGCGCGAGTAGCCGCCGAAAGGCTCGACGTGCACGCCTTTGACGATCACCAGGTGAGTGCCACGGCTTTCGTTGAAGCTGTCCAGATAAGGCTTGGTCTGGAAGTAGTTGGCATCGAGTTGCTTCTGCTCGACCTGCAGGTTCGGCTGCACGTAATCGGTGAACACCTTGATCTCCAGGTCGACGCCCTGCTGCGCCAGCTTCGGCTTGATCAGCTCGAGGATTTCAGCATGAGGAACCGGCGTAGCGGCCACGGTGAGTTTTTCCGCAGCGAATGCCTGGGTGGTCAGGACAGAGGCCAATGCAGCCAACAGAAGCGTTTTTTTCATGTTTATTCTCGGTAGTTGCCGTTGGATCGACAGCGGCATGGGGATGATTGGCCGGACCGGATAGGGTCGGCGCACTGACAATACGGCCCTCAGTTATACGTGGAAAATACTTTTAATTCATTCTCATATTTCTTATCAGAATAAGCAGAGGTCGGCGCACTTGTTGTGTTTCGGGCGGTCACTTCTAAAGTGAAGACACCCCTATTGCGGATTGATGAACATGATCAGCGAAGCCCTGAGCCGTTTCGAACGCCTGGAACTGGTTCCCCATGCCACCCCGCTGCAACACCTGTTGCGCCTGTCGCACCATGTGGGCCGCGACATCTATGTCAAACGCGATGACCTGACCCTGTTCGCCCTCGGTGGCAACAAGGCCCGCAAACTGGAATACCTGGGTTCCGACGCACTGGCACAGCACGCCGATACGCTGATCACCGCGGGCGCCATCCAGTCCAATCACGTACGCCAGACCGCCGCGCTGGCCGCCAAGATGGGCCTGGCCTGCGTGGCCCTGCTGGAAAACCCCATCGATACGCAGGAGCAGAACTACCTGCACAACGGCAACCGCCTGCTGCTGGACCTGTTCGGCACGCGCGTCGAGCACGTCGACAACCTCGAGGAGCCAGACCTGATGCTGATGGCCAAGGCCGACCGCCTGCGCGCCACCGGCAAGAGCCCCTACGTAATCCCGATCGGCGGCTCCAACGCGCTAGGCACCTTGGGTTACGTCAAGGCGGGCCTGGAGTTCGCCGAACAGGTCGCTGACAAGGGCCTAGACAGCGGCACCCTGGTGCTGGCTTCGGGTAGCGGCGCGACCCATGCTGGCCTGGCGCTGGCGCTGGCTCACGTGCTGCCCGAGTGGCGCGTGCTCGGCATCACCGTATCGCGCCCTGCCGATCTGCAACGCCCCAAGGTAATGGGCCTGGTGCAACGGACCGCGGAACTGCTCGGCGTCAACGTGCCGCAAGCGCTGACCATCGAACTGTGGGACGAGTACTACGGGCCGCGTTATGGCGAGCCGAACACCGGTACGCTGGATGCCATCCGTCTGCTGGCGAGCAGCCAAGGCCTGCTGCTCGACCCGGTCTATACCGGCAAGGCGTTCGCAGGCCTGCTCGACGGGGTGCACAAAGGCGCGTTCGAGGAAGGCAAGCCGATCGTGTTCCTGCATACCGGCGGTGCGCCGGCGTTGTTCGCGTATCAGTCCTTGACTCTCTGAACGGCATATACAAATAATTTTTTATTATTTTCTCGACTACTCAGGCAACCGTAGAGTGCCGCGTCCCGAACGCACCTGACAAACCACCCACCGAGGCTCGATCATGATAATCGCCACCCTGCGTCGAAATTTCCTTATTGGCAGCCTCGGTCTGGCGCTGTTCGCCGGCTTCGGTGGCCAGGCTCATGCAGCCGATGACCTGCAGAAGATCAAGGACAGCGGCAGCATCAAGGTAGGCCTGGAAGGCACTTATCCACCCTTCAACTTTCAGGACGAAAGCGGCAAGCTCGCCGGCTTCGAAGTGGACCTGGCCAATGCATTGGCCAAGGAGCTGGGCGTGACCGCGAGCTTCCAGCCGACCAAATGGGACGGCATTCTCGCCTCCCTCGAATCGGGCCGCATCGATGTGGTGATCAATCAGGTCACCATCTCCGACGAGCGCAAGAAGAAGTACGATTTCTCCACGCCCTATACCGTCTCCGGCATCCAGGCGCTGACCCGCAAGAGCGAAGCGGACAGCGTGAAAACCGCCGCGGACCTGGCCGGCAAGAAGGTCGGTGTGGGCCTGGGCACCAACTATGAGCAGTGGCTGAAGGAAAACGTGCCGCAGGCTGACATCCGTACCTACGACGATGATCCGACCAAGTTCCAGGACCTCAACGTGGGCCGCATCGACGTGGTACTGGTCGACCGCCTGGCCGCATTCGAAATGGTCGCCAAGACCGGTGAGCGCATGGCCGTTGCCGGTAACGCCTTCTCCCGTCAGGAATCGGGCATCGCGATGCGCAAAGGCAACCCGCAACTGCTCGCGGCTATCGACAAGGCCCTTGCCAAGCTGCGCAGCGACGGCACCCTGAAACAGCTCTCCGAGAAATGGTTCAAGGCTGACGTCACTCAATGATGCCGGACACCTTCCAGCTGGTGCTGGACTCCCTGCCCTTTCTCCTCAAGGGCGCGATTTGGACCATCGTTCTGAGCCTTGGCGGCATGTTCTTCGGCATGCTGCTTGGCTTCGGCCTTGCCCTCGTCAGGCTCTACGCCATCGCCCCACTGGGCTGGCTGGCCAGGGTCTACATTTCGTTCTTCCGCGGTACGCCGCTGCTGGTACAGCTGTTCGTCATCTACTTCGGCCTGCCTGAACTGGGGCTGCAGCTCGAGCCCCTGACCGCGGCGCTGATCGGCTTCTCCCTGAACATGGCGGCCTATGTCGCCGAGATCATGCGGGCGGCCATCGCCTCCATCGACCGTGGTCAGTGGGAAGCAGCTGCCAGCATCGGCATGAGCAAGAGCCAAACGATGCTGCGCGCCATCCTGCCGCAAGCGATGCGCACTGCCCTGCCGCCGCTGGGCAACAGCTTCATCTCGCTGGTCAAGGACACCGCCCTGGCGGCCACCATCCAGGTGCCGGAGTTGTTCCGTCAGGCCCAGCTGATCACCGCGCGCACTTACGAGGTGTTCGCCATGTACCTGGCGGCAACGGTGATCTACTGGATTCTCTCCAGCCTGCTCGCCCACTTGCAGAACCGCCTGGAAGCACGCGTCAACCGTCACGAGGCGGACAACTGATGGCTTCGAGCATGATCACCGTTCGCAACCTGAGCAAATCCTTCAAGGGCCAGAGCGTACTCAAGGGTATCGACCTGGATATCGCTCCCGGCGAGGTCGTCGCCATCATCGGCCCCAGCGGCTCGGGCAAGACCACCCTGCTGCGCTGTCTCAACCTGCTGGAAACGCCCGATGGCGGCAGCATTCGCGTCGGCGACATCGAAATCGATGCCGGCAAGCCGATCGGCCAGCAACAGGGGCTGATCCGCAAGCTGCGCCAACACGTGGGTTTCGTGTTCCAGAACTTCAACCTGTTCCCCCATCGCAGCGCCCTGGAGAACGTCATCGAAGGCCCGGTGGTGGTCAGGAAGCAGCCGCGCGACCAGGCCATCGAGCTGGGCCGGAAGCTACTGACCAAGGTCGGCCTGGCCGGCAAGGAAGACGCCTACCCCAAGCGCCTGTCCGGCGGCCAGCAACAGCGCGTGGCCATCGCCCGGGCGTTGGCGATGGAGCCGGACGTGATCCTGTTCGACGAACCCACCTCGGCCCTGGACCCGGAGCTGGTCGGTGAAGTGCTGGCGACCATCCGCGCGCTGGCCGAAGAGAACCGCACCCTGGTGATCGTCACCCACGAGATGAGCTTCGCCCGTGACGTGGCCAACCGAGCCATCTTCATCGACGGCGGCGTGATCGTCGAACAGGGCGACGCCCGCGAACTGTTCAGCGCGCCCAAACAGGCACGCACCCAGCAGTTTCTCAGCAAGTTTCTCGGTAACGAGCCCGCACGTCCCTGAAGCGAACCTCGACGCAGCCAAATGAAACGCGCCATTCCTGGCGCGTTTTTATTCGCGGTCGAGCAGATGAAAACTCGGCAGCGAAAACCGCCAGCGGATGGCGGCCAGGCGAATGCCCAGCACCACCAGCATGGCCACGCCGGTATCCAGCCAGTGCGGGGTTTCCAGCATGCGCAGCAACACGAAGGTCACTGCGCCGGCCAGGCAGGCGGTGGCGTAGATTTCCTTCTTGAAGATCAGCGGTATCTCGTTGCAGATCACGTCGCGCATCACGCCACCGGCTACGCCGGTCATGATGCCCATGATCACCGCTGTGCTGGAGGGCATCGCGTATTGCAGCGCGACCTCGGTGCCGATCACGGTGAACACGGCCAGCCCGAAGGCGTCGGCGATCAGCAAGCCCTTCTCGTGGATCGGCCGGGTCATGCGCACCCAGATCACCGTGCCCAGGGCTGCCAGGGTAGCGACCAGGATGTAGGTGTCGTTGCGAATCCAGCTGACCGGGTGGTTGTCCAGAATCACGTCACGCAGGGTGCCGCCGCCCAGGGCGGTGATGATGGCGATCACCAGCACGCCGAACAGGTCCATGGACTTGCGTCCGGCCATCAGCGCGCCGGTGATGGCGAACACCGCCACCCCGAACAGATCCGCGAAATAGAACAGCTGGTTCATCGACAAGTCAGTTCACCGGTGTACGCAAGGTCACGAACTCTTCGGCAGCGCTGGGGTGCACACCGATGGTTTCATCGAATACCTGCTTGGTCGCCCCGGCCTTGAGCGCGACCGCCAGGCCCTGGACGATTTCGCCGGCATCGGGCCCGACCATGTGGCAACCCAGCACGCGATCGGTCTTGGCATCGACCACCAGCTTCATCAGCGTGCGCTCGTCGCTCTCGGTCAGGGTCAGCTTCATCGGCCGGAAGCGGCTCTCGAAGATCTTCACTTCGTGCCCCGCTTCGCGCGCCTGTTCTTCGCTGAGCCCCACGGTGCCGATGTTCGGCAGGCTGAACACCGCCGTCGGGATCATCCGATAGTCGACCTTGCGGTATTCGTCCGGCTTGAACAGGCGTCGTGCCACCGCCATGCCTTCGGCCAGCGCCACGGGGGTGAGCTGCACGCGACCGATCACGTCGCCGATGGCCAGAATCGACGGTGCGCTGGTCTGGTATTCGTCATCGACCTCGATGTAGCCCTTGTCGTCCAGGCTGACCGAGGTGTTTTCCAGACCCAAGTTGTCGAGCATCGGGCGGCGGCCGGTGGCGTAGAAGATGCAGTCGGCCTCAAGCGTCCGACCATCCTTGAGGGTGGCCTTGAGGCTGCCGTCGGCTTGTTTGTCGATGCGCGCGATGTCGGTGTTGAATTGCACGTCCAGGCCGCGCTTGCCGAGCTCTTCATGCAGGTGGGTCCGCAGGGAATTGTCGAAGCCACGCAGGAACAGATCGCCACGGTACAGCAGCGAAGTTTGCGCGCCGAGGCCGTTGAAGATCGAGGCGAACTCCACCGCGATGTAGCCACCGCCCACCACCAGAATGCGCTTGGGCAGCTCTTCCAGGAAAAACGCCTGGTTGGAGTTGATCGCATGCTCATGGCCCGGGATCTCGGGCACATGGGGCCAGCCGCCGGTGGCGATCAGAATCCGCTCGGCACTGTAGGTCTTGCCGTCGACTTCCACCCCATGCTCGTCGAGCAAACGCGCATGGCCCTCGACCAGGGCAACGCCACTGCCCACCAGCAGTTTGCGGTAGATGCCGTTGAGGCGTTCGATCTCGCGGTTCTTGTTGGCGATCAGCGTCGGCCAGCTGAAGCTGGCCTGGCCGGGCGTCCAGCCGAAGCCTTCGGCGTGTTCGAACTCATCGGCGAATTGCGCCCCATAGACCAGCAGCTTTTTCGGCACGCAGCCAACGTTGACGCAGGTACCGCCCAGATAACGGCTTTCCGCCACGGCCACCCGGGCGCCATAGCCCGCCGCGAAGCGTGCCGCGCGTACACCGCCGGAGCCGGCGCCGATTACAAACAGATCGAAATCGTAGGTCATAGAAGCCTCCTGAACAGACGCAGAGCATACCGTAAACGCAGCGCACTGCCCGCCTGGCACATGGGGCAAACTTGTCATCGCCACATTGGGTCTAGAGCCGAGAGGAGGAACCAAACCATGCGCCCGATTCTCACCCATCTCGCCCTGCACGTACCGGATCTGCAGGCATGCATCGACTTCTACAGAGACTTCTGCGGCATGCGGGTCATCCACCGGCGCCCTGGCAAGGGGTCGCAGATCGTGTGGATGGCCGAGCCAGGCCGTGAGAGTGACTTCATCTTCGTAATCATGCCCGGAGGCGTGCCTCGCCAGTTGGCCCCAAGCGATTACAGCCACTTCGGCTTCGCCCTGCAGAGCCGTGACGATATCGACGCTGTGGTGGCCAAGGCCGAAGCCGCCGGATGCCTGCTCTGGGCGCAACGCGACGAGCCTTACCCGGTGGGCTATTACTGCGGCGTCCGCGACCCGGCAGGTCATCAGATCGAGTTCAGCTATGGCCAGCCACTGGGCCCCGGTGCGACGCCGATCAACGCCAGCTGAACTGGCCCTAGTTAAATACCGCAGGCATAAAAAAACCGCCCAAAGGCGGTTTTTCCAAGCACGAGGCAGGCGAGGCTCAGCCTTTACCGGTCTTGTACAGATTCTCGAAGCAGAAGTTGGTCGCCTCGATGTAACCCTCGGCGCCGCCGCAATCGAAGCGCTGGCCCTTGAACTTGTACGCCAGCACACAACCGTCCTGCGCCTGTTTCATCAGCGCATCGGTGATCTGGATCTCGCCGCCTTTGCCCGGCTCGGTCTTCTCGATCAGCTCGAAGATGTCCGGGGTCAGGATGTAGCGGCCGATGATCGCCAGGTTGGACGGCGCATCTTCGGCCTTGGGCTTCTCGACCATGCTGTTCACGCGGAAGATGTCGTCGCGGATCATCTCGCCGGCAATCACGCCGTACTTGTGGATCTCGTCCATCGGCACTTCCTGCACCGCCACGATCGAGCAGCGGAACTGGTTGTACAGCTTGACCATCTGGGTCAGCACGCTGTCGCCATCGAGGTTCAGGCACAGGTCATCGGCCAGGACAACGGCGAACGGCTCGTCTCCGATCAGCGGACGGCCGCTGAGAATGGCGTGGCCCAGGCCCTTCATTTCAACCTGGCGGGTGTAGGAAAAGGTGCAGTTGTCGATCAGGCGACGGATACCGACCAGGTACTTTTCCTTGTCGGTGTTGCGGATCTGCTCTTCCAGCTCGTAACTGATGTCGAAATGATCTTCCAGCGAACGCTTGCCACGACCGGTCACCATGGCGATTTCGGTAAGGCCGGCGGACAGCGCTTCCTCCACACCGTACTGGATCAACGGCTTGTTCACGATTGGCAGCATTTCCTTGGGCATGGCCTTGGTTGCCGGGAGAAAACGAGTGCCGTAGCCAGCGGCAGGAAACAAGCATTTCTTGATCATGGAAGTCCCTGAATGAGAGAGGGTTATCGACGCCGCAGCAGTCTAGCAGGACGCGCAAGGCTTACAACGGGAGCAATGCAAACAGCTCAAACGTTTGCGGCAGCGGGCAGTCACAACAGGTGAAACCCACCGCAACGCGAGGTTCGCATGTCCATCGACAATGACCTGAAGAAAGAAGTTCTCACTCGTCTACTGCACGCGCATCCGGCAGGCCTGGGCAAAGAGGTGCTGGACAATTTCCGCGGCGAGTACGCGGTCGTGGACGTGCTCAGGCATCTGCACAAAGGCGGCCTGATCCACGATGGCAACCTATCCGAATCGGACGGCGAACTGTCCATCCATTACCCCATCAAGCTCAGCTCATCCGGCGTCGAGACGGCCAAGCAACTCGACGCCTGATCCGCCCCGCACTCCGTTCAATTTGCGCCGTTTCCCCTTCAAGGGGCAGCGGCGCAGCTGTTTCTGAGGCTCGCTCGAGAGACGCCGTATCGAATACCGGCAAATCCTGTAAACTCCCGCGCCGCGCGCAGCCGGGATGGCCATTGCAGAGCCCTCGCCTGTCTGCGCCAACGCCTTGGGCAACCAGCGCGGCGCTGCGTAGCGACTATTCAACACTTGCCGGAACACCTCTCGATGAAACACACCGCAACCTCCCTGTTGCTGGCGGGCAGCCTGCTGGCGCCTGTCCAGGCCATGGCCGATCTGCTGCTGTGGCAGGACAACAGCCTGACCTACCTCAACGGCATCGACTTCAAGGTCGATCCACCTCGCCAGCAGGCGCTGACCTTCGAGCACGCCAGCGGCTGGAGCTTCGGTGACCTGTTCCTCTTCGTCGACGGCATCAAGTACAACACCGACGCTACCAACGGTGCCGGTGACGGCCACACCTTCTACGGCGAGATCAGTCCGCGCTTGTCATTCGGCAAACTCAGCGGTGCAGACCTGTCCTTCGGTCCGGTCAAGGATGTGCTGCTGTCCGCTACCTACGAGTTCGGCGAGGACGATGTCGACGCCTATCTGCTGGGCCCGGCGGTGGATCTGGCGATTCCCGGCTTCGACTACTTCCAGCTCAATACCTACCTGCGCCGCCCGGACGGCAAGCGCGACGGCCGCAACGTGTGGCAGATCACGCCGGTGTGGAGCTACACAATCCCGGTCGGCCGCTCCGACCTGGTGATCGACGGTTTCATCGACTGGGTGGTGGACAACGACGACACCTACCATGCCAACCTGCACATCAACCCGCAGATCAAATATGACCTGGCCAAGGCCATGGGTTGGGGGCAGAAATTCTACGTTGGCGTCGAGTACGACTACTGGAAGCACAAGTACGGCATCGACAACGACAGCCCGCTCGGTGATGACGTGCTCGGTGGCACCAACCAGAGCGCCATCAGCCTGCTGGTCAAGGCGCACTTCTGATGCGCCGAGCTGGCCGTCGCCGTTGCGGCGGTCAGCCTTCCAGCAATACCCGAGCGGCCTGATCGGTGGCCAGTAGGCTGTATTGATGAAGACTCAAGTAGCGACCGTCCTTGTATTCGACATCGCGCAATGTGCCCTCAAAGCTGAAGCCCAGCTTCTCGGCCAGTCGCCAGCTCGCCACGTTCTCCGGCTCGATATCAAGGTGGATGCGGTGAACATTCATGACCACCAGAGCGTGGCGAAGAATGTGCGGCAAGGCCTGCTGCATAAGACCACGCTGCCAGTGATCCGGCAGCAGCCAATAACCCATCTCAATGCCCTGATGCTCATGACTCCAATTATTGAAGCCACAGGCGCCAATCAGCACATTCCGATCATTCGCCAGCGCCCACCAGATGCCCGCTTCGTCTGCCAGCAACTGCTCATACCACTGCATCTGCTCGCCAGCAGCGGCCAGGCTCGGATAGGAAACACCGTAATGGGCGATGACCTGCGGGTGCGATAACCCCGCGTAAACCTGCTTGATATCACCCGGGAGAATGCGCCGCAATCTGTAGCCAGCAAACGAGAATTCGGGAAATGCGGTAGTCGAGCTATCCATGCTTCACTGCTTGCACCGCATAGTGCGTATGAGGAGATAAAGATGCGTGGGCTTCGCATGAGCCGACGCTTGAAGTGGTGCCCCGAGCCGGAATCGAACCGGCAAGGCCTTGCGGCCGGCAGATTTTAAGTCTGCTGTGTTTACCAATTTCACCATCGGGGCGGCGAAATATGCGAGGGCAGGACTATATACGCCCCCACGCAGCGCCGCAACTTTAAAGCATGCAATAAAAAACCTCGTAAATCAGTGATCTACGAGGT
This sequence comes from Pseudomonas sp. CNPSo 3701, assembly GCF_028674975.1. Taxonomy (NCBI): domain Bacteria; kingdom Pseudomonadati; phylum Pseudomonadota; class Gammaproteobacteria; order Pseudomonadales; family Pseudomonadaceae; genus Pseudomonas; species Pseudomonas sp. CNPSo 3701. The sequence continues at coordinate 238,795 of NZ_JAQZSI010000002.1, forward strand.
TCTTACGGCAAGCTTGCCGATGCTTGATACGATCTGCGCAAGCGGTTACTTGCTGCTGCGACCCACTAGCAGACCAATCAGCAGACCGAAACCGGAGGCAACGGCGACCGAGGTCCAAGGATTGCTTTCGATACGGTCCTGAGCATTGCCGATGGTTTCACGGCCCAGCTCTACAGCCTCACGCCCCTTGTCGGTGATGGTGCCTTTGGCCTCGTTCAGCAACGCGATCACTTTCTCACGAGCCTCATGAGCCTTGTCGCCGGAAAACGACTCGGCATCACCCAGTGCTTTGCTGGCTTGGTCGAGAAGCTTCTTCAGTTCCTTGGCGCTTTCCTGTTGAAACTGATCCAGGCCGCTTTCAAGCGAAGTTTTACGTGCCATTGGCAAGTGCTCCATAACAGTGATTGACACTATCTAGGAGGCACAGCCAAACGGCAGAGTTCAGGCTTTTTACCCTTAATCCAGCTCACGCACTCAGGCATCGAGCGGAATAATACCGGTATGGGCCACATAGTCGCCTGCCATGCCGCGTACCCGCGCACGCAGATCAAAGGGCATGTCCGATCGGAAGGTGACTGCATGCCCGATCAACTGACCATTTTCGTCTACCCGCTCGCGTTCTTCCTGCATCCAGGTCTGCAGCTCGTCCTCCGTCAGGCCGAGCTCCTGAGCCAGCAGTGCATTGAAACGCTCGAGATCGTAGCCATCGAATTTTCCGCCGTCCATATCCTCGCCCTCCTCAGTTCGGTGTTGCTAACTGAGGCCGCCCAGATGAGTCGACAGTTCCACCAGTCTTGACCAATTGCTCAGGCCCGCTGCTCGGCGGTGCCGGAATTGAGCGTGCGCAGATCCTGTCGAAGCTGCATGACCAATTGCGAAATCTGCCGTGACGTGGACAGCTCGGCGCGGGAAATGCCGGTGACATTGAGATAGACCTGGGCGGTGACCGGGTCCCTGATCTGAATGGTCACCGACTCATTGCCATCGATGTAGCAACTGCATGCCAACGGCAGAAAGGCACACTCGACTATGTGACGCTGCTCGAGAACGGACATCATCCTGAATACTCCTTCCTCACATTGATGACGAATGGAGTCTAGCTGGCTCACAAAAACCAGCATGAGACATGTTGTCCCGTCCATCGGTTGGCCATAGCTGAGCGTGAATTACCAGTAGCGAGCTGCTGTGAACCCACTGCGCCACCCTCTCCCACCGTTCAGCGCCCATTCCGGGCTGCTGATAATCGACGATATGAACCATGGCACAGAAGGTCTCAGGCCCTGAACGCATACCCTAATTGGCGATGGAAACGATGGGAATGCCGAGTGACGTCAGACAAGGCTGTGTAGTCGCCTACTCAAGGTCGACTCCTCTACCATGCTGACCAAGCGCGGGCTGACCGGGAACTGCCAACTCAACCTCAGCTGGCGCCTGCAAATTAACCACCAGCCGAACATCAGGCGACGCACTCACGCACGGAAATCCAACGCTGGACGAGGAACGCCACGTGGAAAGTGCACTAGAAGAAACTTTTTTACCGCCAGCGGCCCGATCGTACCTTGGGCACAACGCCCTAGTGAGCGAGCACGATCAGCATGTTGGTGGGAGTAATCTGCGGCAGCAGTTGCCGAACATGGCTGGGCGTATCGATCTTGAAGAATACCCGGTAGCCGCTGCCATCCGGATAAGGCCACGAATGGGTCACCCAATTCGAAACCACGCTCTCGCAGAGGCCGATATCGGTGGCAATTTTCAACAGGGGAATATGAACAGTCATCACGAGTTCCTTCTCGATCATTCAGATAGTGATGCATACATCACGCTGCCGGACTTCCATGCCGGGCCTGGGTTGACAGGCAATATCACTATGCCACATTAGAGCGCGTATAATCATTATTTTTTGGAGCTGCAGCAAAGAGCTGCTTTTTGCCGAGGTGGCGCAGACCGTGGCCTATTAATTCGCTACCAATCGTCTGCCCGACTGAACTATCGCCGTAGCTACCATCAAATAGCTAGTATTACTCGATATGGAGGAACCAATCGTGAGCAAACCCATTTTCAACGCCCGCACCGCGGACAAGTTCGTTGTTCGTCTGCCAGATGGAATGCGCAAGCGCATTGAGGATCTGGCCAATGACAACTACACGAGCATGAACACCGAAATCATCCGCGCCATTGAGGCCCACCTGGAAGGCCAGGCCAGACAGACCCTGCTGATCGATGCGCTGGAAGCCAAGCTGAAAAGCGAACTGCAAACCGCGGCAAAGCCTGGCAAGAAAGCTCAGGAAGCCAATATCGACTACCTCGACGGTCTCAAGACTGGCACGCGCTGATCTACTCGATGCCGTTCGCACAGCTGTTTTCAAGCCCCGTCCTGCCGGGGCTTTTGTTTATATGGTTATCACTGCCTACTCGACCACTCTGAACAGGACATCACACGACGCGTCTAGTGTCGCCTAGGCTCTATTGCAGAGCCTTCTCGCCGCGCAAGCTTCGGAATTCATGCCCGAAAGTATCGGAACGCATCACTTTTCTGCAGGCACAAAAAAAGCCCCGTAGCCAATGGCTACGGGGCTTTGCGTTTGGAGGCTGAGGTCGGAATCGAACCGGCGTTCACGGATTTGCAATCCGGTGCATAACCACTCTGCTACTCAGCCTTAAACTGAACGGGCCGTACGTGACGGCCCGTTGAAACTGGAGCGGGAAACGAGACTCGAACTCGCGACCCCGACCTTGGCAAGGTCGTGCTCTACCAACTGAGCTATTCCCGCTTGTCTTGTCGACGGGCGCCATTCTATAGCTTCACAACGTCCAGTCAAGCCCTTGATTCAAAAAAGTTATTTCTTTTCGGCAGTGACACTCAGATGCGGCCAGGCAGCAAGCAGATACTGAGCCATCGACCACAGCGTAAGTGCTGCTGCAACGAGCAACAACACGTAGCCGACCAGCACCCACAAACCGAACACTGGCGGGTTGCCAAGGAGGATGACCAGCGCGAGCATCTGCGCGGCGGTCTTCCATTTACCGAGGTTGGATACTGCTACATGGGCCCTGGCCCCGAGCTCGGCCATCCATTCGCGCAGCGCAGATACGACGATCTCCCGCCCGATGATGATGGTCGCCGGCAATGTCAGCCACAGGTTCGCGTGCTCGGCCACCAGCAGTACCAGCGCGGTGGCGACCATCAGCTTGTCGGCAACAGGGTCTAAGAAGGCGCCAAACGGTGTGCTCTGCTCCCAGCGGCGCGCCAGGTAACCATCCAGCCAGTCGGTCACTGCCGCGAACGCAAAAACCGCACTGGCAGCCCAGTAGCTCCAAGAAAAAGGCATGTAGAACAACAGGATAAAGATCGGGATCAGCAGAACGCGGAGCACCGTGAGGAGGTTGGGGATATTCATCGGCTCAACTGGACGGTTAGGTGAGGCGGCATTCTACTCGCTGTGCAGTGCCGCATAAATCAAACCGGCTAGCTTTTTACTGATGCCGGGTGCTTTGGCGATTTCTTCCGTGCTGGCTCGGGACAACTCTTGCAGACCACCGAAATGATTGAGCAGTTCACGACGTCTTTTTGGCCCTACTCCTGCTACCTCCTCCAGGCTCGAAGTACGGCGCGCCTTGCCTCGACGCGCCCGGTGCCCGGTAATGGCAAAGCGGTGCGATTCGTCGCGAATCTGCTGGATCAGATGCAGGGCTGGTGAATTACCCGGCAGGGTGAATTCATGCTCGGCGTCATTCAGGTAAAGGGTTTCCAGACCGGGTTTGCGGGTGGTGCCTTTGGCCACACCCAGCAGTATCAGCGGCGGGACCTCAAGCTCGGTAAGCACCTCTCGCGCCATTGCCAGTTGGCCCTTGCCGCCGTCGACCAGCAGGATATCCGGCAGCTTGCCCTCGTTCTGCTTGACCTTGCTGAAGCGCCGGGTCAACGCCTGATGCATGGCCGCGTAGTCATCACCGCCGGTCACGCCTTCAATGTTGTAGCGCCGGTAGTCCGACTTGATCGGGCCTTCAGGGCCGAACACCACGCAGGAGGCGACTGTCGCCTCACCGCTGGAATGGCTGATATCGAAGCACTCCAGGCGCTGCGGCACCTCACCCATATCCAGCGCTTCGGCCAACGCATCGAAACGCCCGGCCATGTGCTCGCGGTTGGCCAGTCTGGCTCCCAGTGCCTGCTCGGCATTGGTGACCGCCAGTGCCTGCCATCGTGCACGCGTACCACGAACCCGGTAGCTGATGGCCAGCTCACGACCGCGTAGCTCCTGAATGGCCGCAATCAACACGGGATAGTCTTCATGAGGCGCATTGACGATCAGTTCGCTCGGCAAGTCCCGCTCGTGACTGCCGAGGTAATATTGGCCGAGAAAGGCGACGAGTACGTCCTGCGCCTCCTCTTCGATCGCTACCTGGGGGAAGAAATTCTTGCTGCCCAGCACCCGCCCGCCACGCACGCTGATCAGGTGCACGCAGGCGCCGCCTGGGTTGACCATTGCGGCGATGATGTCGACATCGCCGCTACCGCCCTCCATGCTCTGCTGGTCCTGGACGCGGCGCAGCAAGGCCATCTGATCACGCAGCTCGGCGGCCTTTTCGAAATCCAGCGCGGCGGACGCCTGCTGCATGCTGGCGGATAGCTCGGCATTCAGGGCATTGCTGCGCCCTTCCAGAAACATCACCGAGTGACGCACGTCCTCAGCATATTCAGCCGGCTCGACCAGGCCTACGCACGGTGCCTTGCAGCGCTTGATCTGATACTGCAGGCACGGGCGTGTGCGATTGCGGTAATAGCTGTCCTCACACTGACGGACCAGAAAGGTCTTCTGCAACAACGCCAGGCTTTCGCGGATCGCGCCAGCACTGGGATAGGGGCCGAAATAGCGACCTTTGCGATTCTTCGCGCCACGGTGGATGTCCAGGCGCGGGTAATCGCCGTCAGACAGGAACACGTAGGGGTAGGATTTATCGTCACGCAGCAGGATGTTGTACGGCGGGCGCCATTCCTTGATCAGCGTCTGCTCGAGCAATAGCGCTTCGGTTTCGTTGCCGGTAATGGTGGTTTCCACTTGGGCGATCTTGCCCACCAGCGCCATGGTCTTGGTCGCCAAACCGGTCTTACGAAAGTAGCTGGAGAGTCGTTTCTTGAGGTTTTTCGCCTTACCGACGTACAGCAGATTGCCGCTCGCGTCGAACATGCGGTAGACGCCCGGGCGCCCACTGCAGGTGGCAAGGAAGGCACTGGAATCGAACACTGGGGTCACTTCAGCTGGTGGCATCGACCATGCCATGACGGACGGCGAGCAGCGCCAGCTCTACATCGCTGGTGATCGCAAGCTTCTCGAAGATCCGGTAGCGGTAGGTATTCACCGTCTTGGGCGACAGGCATAGCTTATCGGAGATGCTCTGTACCTTCTGGCAGCCGGCAATCATAAGTGCGATCTGGATTTCACGTTCGGAAAGCAGGTCGAATGGCGAGTTGCTGCTCTGCGGCTGAAAGGATTTCAGCGCCAGTTGCTGGGCGATCTGCGGACTGATGAAACGCTGCCCGGCAAATACCATGCGAATCGCCTGGACCATTTCTTCAAGGCCGGCCCCCTTGGTCAGGTAGCCGGCGGCCCCAGCCTGTAGCAACCGAGTGGGGAAAGGATCCTCTTCGCACACGGTAACGGCAACAACCTTGAGATCAGGATGGCTGCGCATCAGCTTGCGGGTCGCTTCAAGGCCGCCGATGCCGGGCATCTTCACGTCCATTAACACGACATCGGGCTTGAGTTCGCGGACCTTTTTCAGCGCCTCTTCGCCAGAGCTTGCTTGGCCAATGACCTGCAGGCCCTCAATGTCGGCCAGCATGCGCGAGATACCCGTACGAACGAGGTCGTGATCATCGACAACCAATACCTTAATCAAACGAACACCTCGTACCTGCGCGAGCGCCGCACCGCGACTAACTGAGAGAAATGCACAATAACAAAAAACCTGGCAGGTGAGTTAGCGGTACGCGCCAAATTACAAGCGCCAAACAAGCTGCCGCTCATTGAAAGTGCTACTCGCTCTCCTATGCTCACCAACCTACATCATGCATCTCGTGCCCATAACCACATCGTCAAATCATGTTCCTCATTGAGCTGCGCAACAGAAGAGAAATAACGCATCACTGCTCGATAATTTATTCGGAACGCCCCAGCACAAGCACCGCTCTGAATTTACAGACAGTGCACCACACCGAGGGCTTTACAATGGATATGCTTATCAAGCAGCTGAAGACCGTAACCGCCGGGCGTTATCACATCGTTACCGAAACCTCTGCCGAGGGACTGCAGGTCGACTGCCTAGACCTCCAATGCAACCTGGTGGCAACGCGTCGCCTGACAGCGGCCCAGCTGCAAAACAAGATTCTGATGACCGCGGTGTATGCCGATTTGAAGGGCACGCTGGGCTATTGAGGCAACGATTCAGCGCTTTCAAGCGCGGCCCCATGCATTAGAGCCGCGCTTAAGCCGCTAACTTTCACGCAACCGCCCTCCTCGCCTTATCCCCTCTATTTGCCTGACAAGCGCTTCGTCACTTGTAGCCACACCGATTGTGGTGCCCTTTGGTCGCCGTGCAAACGTGACTGAACGGTCGCACAAATAGCCTGAACGAAGCTGAAAATCGCCGATTCTATTCAGATCATGCACAGCGTTTGTGTCGCTGCAGCGATGCGCTCTGAATAGATATAGGAATGACATGACCATGATCTGGATAACACTCGGCATTGCCCTTTCTATCGCCTCATTACTGGGCGCAGGCATCTATTCGCTTCTGCAAATCCTTGGCGAATTCAGTCAGAACTGAAAATCACAGCGGCAGCGACTCTGGACGTTCGCTGCAAGCCAAACAGCAGGCGAAAAAAAGCCCGGCAGAAGCCGGGCTTTTTTAAAGATGGTGGAGGGCCAGGGATTCGAACCCTGGGAACGCTATTAACGTTCGCCGGTTTTCAAGACCGGTGCATTCAACCGCTCTGCCAACCCTCCAGGTCGACACGAAATGCCTCGGCTCGCCGAAACATTCCTTTGCAACCTTGCAGGCTGCGGGCGGCATCTTACCGGAACGCAACACACTGTCAAACACTCTGACTTGGCAGCACCTAAGGCTCTGTTAAGATGCTTCTCGACCCTTGGTCACTGACCAATAGCATTCACTAGGAGTGTCGCCATGCGCGAACAAGATTACGCACATAGCCCTACACGGGTTGAACAAACCGCAGTCAGCAGCGTTCTGCGCAACACATACGGTTTGCTGGCTCTCACCCTGGCATTCAGTGGCATCGTAGCGTTCATGGCGCAACGCGCCAACGTTCCTTACCCGAATATCTTCGTGGTGCTGATCGGCTTCTACGGCCTGTTCTTCCTTACCGCCAAGCTGCGTGACTCCGGCTGGGGCATCCTGTCGACATTCGCCCTCACCGGCTTCATGGGTTACACCCTGGGCCCGATCCTCAACCGTTACTTGGGTATGGCCAACGGCGCTGAAGTCGTCAGCTCGGCGTTCATGATGACCGCGTTGGTGTTCTGCGGCCTGTCGGCTTACGTGCTGACCACCCGCAAGGACATGAGCTTCCTGAGCGGTTTCATCACCGCTGGCTTCTTCGTTCTGCTGGGCGCGGTACTGGCCAGCTTCTTCTTCCAGATCAGCGGCCTGCAACTGGCAATCAGCGCCGGCTTCGTGCTGTTCTCCTCGGCCTGCATCCTGTTCCAGACCAGCGCGATCATCCATGGCGGTGAGCGTAACTACATCATGGCGACCATCAGCCTGTACGTATCGATCTACAACCTGTTCGTCAGCCTGCTGCAGATCTTCGGCATCATGGGCGGCGATGACTGATCGTCACCGCCCACAAAAAAACCGCCTTGATGGCGGTTTTTTTATGATCAGGAAAAATTACTGCTGAGCCTTTTGGCGCATGCCCTTGAGCGTGTTGAAGGGCGCTTCGACCACGAACTTGTTGGACAGCCAGGAAGGCACGCTGCCACCTGGGTCGGTGTGCGCTTCGTACACCACCTCGACCATGCCGTCGGGCTTGGGCGTCATGGTCCAGCGACCTTCCACACTGGCAACGCGCACGTAGCCTTTTTCCTCAGGCTGATAATTCGGCACGCCGTGCAGGGTACGGGTCACGCTGCCATCGGCACCCTGCTCGGTGGTGACTTCGATGATCGAATCCCGCGGCGTCACCGGCCATGGCGTGTTGAAGCGGGTGTAGGTCCAGCTCTTGTCACCTTCGTGCTTGATCAGTCGCTGCTCCTGGCACTCGTGGATCCACGCGCATGCCCCCACCACATCTTCCTGCAGCGCTCTGAGCTTGGCCACATCGCTCTTGATCAGCGTGACACCGCGGTAAGCCTTGTAAGGAGAGCCGGCCACTTCGCTGAGGTAGACCTTGATGCCCTCCTCGTCTTTGGCCAGGCGCCAGTCTTCGGCATGGGCGGCAGACGCAATACACAGCGCCGCACTTGCTAGCAACAAACGGGTCAACGACATTTTTGTTCTCCGGGGTAGGTCTGTATAGCTTCAGACGGTGGTCGCCGTGACATCTTCCAGCCAGGCCAGCAGGCGGATGGCTTCTTCACGGCTATTACCGCAGACAGCGGAATCGGCTGAAAATGCGGCGCATACGGTAGGTCGGTCATGCCGGCCAAAAATCGAGCAAAGGTTATCCGCAGCCAGATTCACGCAGCGCTCGCCGGCAGCCTTGCCATTGGGCATACCGGGAATAAATGAACTGATCGACGGGGAAATACAGCAGGCGCCACAACCAGGACGGCATTGCATGGAAAGGACCTCGAACAGGGGCACGCAGAAACGCGGCGATTCTAGCTTGCCGTTTTGCCGACCGGCAGCCCCTGTAATCAGTTCAGCTCGAAGCGAATGCTAAAGCGCGACCCTTTTCCCGGCTGGCTTGCGACTTCCAGTTCGGCGCCCAGCACATCAACCGCCAGCTGATGCGTGATGTGCAGGCCCAAACCAGTACCACCCTGGCCTCGGCGTGTAGTGAAGAAAGGGTCGAATATCTTGGCCTGCAACTCTTCATCCATACCCCGGCCGTCGTCGATTACCTCGATGGCGCACTGCCCTTGCGCCTCATCGATCTGAGCACGAACGGTAACCACGCCTTTCACGCCAGGGCCGAAGGCGTGAACCAGCGCATTGTCGACGAGATTCTGTACGATCTGCCCGAGGGGCCCCGGGTAGCTGTCCAGTAGCTGATTCGGCGCCACCTGCACCACGACTCGGTGCTCGCCCTGGCGCAGCTTTGGCTGTAACAGCAACACCACCTCATCCACCAGCTCGCGCAGATCGAAACGTCGCCGCTCGGTACTGGCACGGTCGGTGGCCAGTTGCTTGAAGGCGCGGGTCAACTGCGACATGCGCTCAAGGCTGATGAGAATGATGCTCAGGCCGTCGTCAGTGCGCTGAACGAAACGCTCCAGAGTGGTGCGTTTAAGACCCTCGCGCATCGCGATCTGAAATTCCTGACTGGCTCTCTCCAGGGTCGAAGCAGCCACGCTGGCAGCGCCAATCGGCGTATTCAGCTCATGGGCGACGCCGGCTACCATGGTGCCGAGCGACGACAGTTTTTCCGCCTGCAATAGCGCACGGCGGGTACGCTGCAATTGCTCGACGGTGCGTTGCAATTGCTCGTTGCTAGCGCTCAGCGCTCGGCTGCTCACATGCAAATCGTGCTCAGCCCGCAGCCGCTCTGCCTCGTCGATCGCACGGCGCACGCTGATCAACAGCCCCACGCCCTGCAGCACGCAAAAGAACAGCAGGACACGCCATAGTACGCCCCAACGCAACTCGCTGAGATTAAGAGCAGGTAGATGAGACAGCAGTAACCAATGATCCGCGTCGTTGGAGGTCGCCGAACCGGCATCGCCGGGCCGAAAATGGCTGTAGGCCCAGAACCCAGCTGGGTCGATGAACGAGCCGCGCTGCTCCTCCTGCAAGCGTCTCCAGCTCGAAGGCTGCTGACTGGCGAGGGTCAGTTCGGGCTTGCCCAGTAGAAAGCCCCAGGCGTGTTCGGGACGCTCGCCAAGCATCCAGTAACCTTCATGATCGAGCAGTTGCAGGGAGCCGCCATAGGCTACCGAGGTTTCACGCAGACGCTGGAGCAGCCGCTCGGCACGATAGTCTAGGATCAGCACACCGCGCCGCTCGCCACGCTCGCTGAAAACCGGCACTGCTGCACGCAGGATCGGCTCTATGGATTCTACGGAACCGTCAGGTCGATAACGGCGCTCCACATCGAAGCGCGACAGATACGATTCACCTTTGTAGAGGTGCATGGTTTCCACGAAGTAATAGGCGGCAGAGTCATTCTGCAGATCTGCCTCGGCAACCTGCTGCGCCTCACCAGAGACACTGTCGACGCGGACCCGCTCCAGGCCCTTCTCGTCGAGCCAGCGAATATGCTGATAGGTACCGCGGCTATCGGAAAATTCAGCGAACAGCTCGCTCAGCGACGCCAAACTTTCGGCCGATTCTTGCCTCAAGAGCTGATCGAGCAAGGGCTGCTGGCTGAGAAACTGCAGATCACCACGCAAGCTGGACAGATGACGCTCCAGCACCGCCACACCCTCGTTAAGGCTATCGGTCTGCGCCTCGAGCAGTGGTTCCAGCCGGTCATTGAGCATGCGGTCATAGAGCAGCAGGCTGAGCACGATGATGAGCAGCGACCAAGGCAGAAACAGCACCAGCAGGTTGCGCGGCAGCGGTTTGGCGAGCGCATTTCGCCAGTCGGCGATGCGCCCCATCACCGCGACGAATGCTCGCCCAGCCAGCTCAACAGCCGCTCGAGCGACATTGGCCTGGCGAATAGATATCCCTGGGCCTCCAGGCAATCATGACGTTTCAACCATTGGACCTGGTGCTGGTTCTCAACACCCTCGGCGATCACCGTCATACCAACGCGCCGCGCAATCTGGATGATCGCTTCGGCGATCGCCTGGCCCTCATCCTCTGCGCGCAGCTCTTCGACAAAACTGCGATCGATCTTCAGGCGATCAGCCGGCAACTGGCGCAGGTAACTGAGCGAGGAAAAGCCGGTGCCGAAATCGTCGATGGCGACCTTGACGCCCATGGCGCGCAACGCCAGCAGTTGCTCGCAGACCTGTTCGAACGAGCGCATGGCCACCGATTCGGTGATTTCGAGCTCGACCTGGCTTGCACTTACCCCGGCGGCCTCCAGGTGCAGCGTGAAGCGCGCGATGAAATCGCGCTGCAGCAACTGGCTGGCCGACACGTTGATTGCCACTCTGACATGACCGAACCCCGCCTCGTCCAGGCGCCGCGCCGCCTGTAAGGCCAGACGCATGAGCAGGTCGCCCAAGGGCAGGATGTAACCGGTGGCCTCGGCCAGCGGAATGAACTCCAGTGGCGGTATCGCCTTGCCGTCGGGCTGGTACCAGCGTGCAAGAGCCTCGACGCCAGTGACCACCCCGCTGCGCATATCTACCTGGGGTTGCAACTCGATGCTGATCAAGTCGCTGGCCACGGCGTCACGTAGCGCCAGCAAAAGGCGAAACGATTCGGCGTGGGCGCTCTGCAACCGACGGTCGTGTACCACATGCTGGTCGTGGCCCAGCTGTTTGGCCTGCTTGAGGGTCAGCCGTGCGTCCTGCAGGGCCACGCTGGCGGTGTCGTCGAAATCGCGCAGATAGAGCGTGACAGTGCTCAGGCTATGCACCTGCCCCAACTCATAAGGCCGGTTGGGCCTCCGGAATAGTGCCACTATGTCCTCGGCACGCACCTGCTCCTCAGGGCCTAGCACTGCGAACAGGTCGTCGCGAATCCGTGCGATCAGCACATTGCCATCGAAGGCATCGCGCAGACGGTTGGCTACCAGGCCGAGAATGAAATCACCGTAGCCGGTGCCGAAAGCGGTATTGGCCCCGGAGAAATTGTCGATATCGAGCAGCACCAGCACACGATCAGCCTTGTTTGGGCTACTCAGCGTCATGTCTAGCATGCGAATCAAGGCGTTGCGGTTGGGGATCTTCAGCAAGTCGTCCTGGTAGGCCATCTCTTCCAGGCGGCTGAACAACGCAACGTTGTAAAGGCCGCGGCTGATACTGGCGCTGAACACTTCGAGCAGTTCCAGTTCGGTGTCGTCCAGCGTCCGTTCGGTGGCCACGTAGCAGGCGTAATCGGCGCCAGCCTGGAAGCGCGGAAAGAACAATACGGTGCAATCGTCAAAGCGCAAGGTGCTCTGCTTTTGCAGGCTGCAGCGCAGCGCACTGGCCACCGCTTCATCTCCCAGACTACTGAGGTTACCGTCGATGGAGCCATAGAAACGCCCACTGGCGCTGATCACGTGCGCATCGGGCAGTTCACCCGGAACGGAATCATGGGCTTTGACGCAGACAATCCCTTCAGCCTGCAGATCGAGCAGCGAGGCGATTTCGGAAAGAATCTTGGCCGACAACTCCCGGGTGTTCTTCGAGCAGAACAGCGCATTGCTGGACTCGACGATCATCTGCAGGCCGCGGCGCGCTCGGGCCATGGCCTTGAGCTGTGAATAGCTGCGCAGCCCGGCGGTGAGCACCGTGCGTAAACGCTCCGAGCTGAGTTCGTTCTTGGACCAGTAGTCGTTGATGTCGTAGTCACGCATCACGCTCTGCACCGGCGCCATGCCGGGTTCGCCGGTCAGCAGCACGATGCGGATCTCGGCATTGCCGATGACCTCGCGCAGAGTCTTGACCAGGCGCAGGCCTGCGTCTTCGGTTTCCATCACCACATCGAGCAGGACCAGGGCGAAATCCTGCTGCTCGGCCAGCAGCATGGCCGCCTCGCGGTTGCTGAATGCCTGCTGTATCTCGACACGCCGCCCAAGGATGTCCATTTCGCCGATCGCGAAGGCGGTCGCGCGCTGGAAGTCCGGGTCATCATCAACGGTCAGAATGCGCCACGCCGGGTGAGCGCTGTCAGCCACCGGCTCGTCATCTGAAAACACCACGGAATCATCCATGAACCACACTCACCTTTCATTAGGTATGAAGAAGCACGGCCTGCCGTGCGCAAGTATAGCCATCGGCAGAAAGACACAATGTCCATGATGGCATTTAGTAATGGCACGAATCGCACCACCTGTCGGTCTGAGCAAGGTGAAGCGAACGGCAGCAGGCAAGGAGAGGCAATGGCGTACTGGCTGGTCATCGACCTAGAGGCCACGACCGAAGAAGGCGGCTGGCCAGTCGAACATATGGAGATCATCGAGATCGGTGCCAGCCTGGTGGACGCCGGCGGACACGAAATCGATCATTTTCAGCGCTTCGTGCGCCCGCTGCGTCGCCCCAAGCTGACCCGGTTCTGCCGACAGCTGACCCATATCAGCCAGGCGGATGTGGACAGCGCCGTCACGCTGCCAGTGCTGTGGCCGCAATTCGAGCGCTGGCTGGATCCCTACCACGCACGTCTACGAGGCTGGTGCAGCTGGGGCGACTACGATCGCCAGCAACTGGAGCAGGACTGGCACCAGCACGACCTGGCCAGCCACCTGCAAACCCTGCCACACATGAATCTGAAACAGCGATTCGCCAAGGCCCGCCAATTGGCACGGCCGGTCGGGCTGAATGCGGCGCTGCAACTGGCAGGCATCAGTTTCACTGGCCAGCAGCATCGCGCCCTCAATGACGCGCGCAATACCGCCCGCCTGCTGCCTCTGGTGATCACCGAACGCGGCAGCACGCGCAATACGTGACGCCGCCGAACGCCTTGGGCATACTTGCCAGCCCTTTATTCTGCCGCTCACGAGGATGCACATGTTCAAGGTCAACGAGTATTTCGACGGTACCGTCAAATCCATCGCGTTCGGCATGGCAGAAGGCCCGGCCACGATTGGCGTGATGGCAGCAGGCGAATACGAGTTTGGCACCAGCCAACTGGAGGTCATGCACGTGATCGCAGGCGCCCTGACCGTCAAACTGCCTGGCAGCGACAGCTGGGAAACCTTCACTGCCGGTAGCCGCTTCACCGTGCCGGCAGACAGCAAGTTCCAGCTCAAGGTCGAGCAGGACACCGCCTACCTGTGCGAATACCGCTGACAGGTCTCGCGGCATGAAAAAAGCCCGGCCAAGTGCCGGGCTTTTTTGCATCTATCCGTCGGGCTATCCACTCAGACGCGCAACTCCATACCTTCCTTGAGAAAACGCGGCGCTATATAGCGCTCGAAATGCGCTTCGGAGAGCAGGAAGAATTCGCGGTCGATGGCGTCACGCAGGTCTGGTAGCTCCCAGTCGCGAAATTCCGGCAGAAGTACGATGCCGTAAGCTTCCAGCTGGGTGATCACCCGGGCGCCGCGGGCCAGCAACTGATAAGCCCAGCAATAAGGTGATTGCTGGGGCAGGAAGCGAATCTGTCGCTGCTGCAGTTGCTTGAGTAGCAAAGCCTCATCGAACACCTCAAGCTTGGCGGTCATCACCTGCACCAGCAACATTTCCAGGCGCGTCCACACCGACTGTTTTTCCTCGTCGCTGTAGCCATTCCAGTTGATCACCTCATGATGGAAGCGCTTGCAGCCGCGGCATACAGTATCGCCGAAAACCGTGGAGCAAAGGCCTATGCAAGGCGTCTTGATACGTTGATTGGGCATGCGTTGAATCGACACACAGAACAATAAGGCGTGCATCTTAGCCCTTTGTCTAATAGGGATCACCCCAGAGGCCGATGGGTCTTTCACTTAACTTCGCCAGAAGATTCGGCTAGAATCAGCGCGCCTTGCGAAAGGCGCCAATGTCCGTTGGAAGCTGTTTTCAAAGCGTCACGAGCACAGTCGATCCTGCAGCACGATAGTTGGCGTGGTCACCCTCAGGCCATGCCAGCCCTCATCAGACCCCGTTCTGCAGGCGTAAAACTTTGAAAGCAGCTTCCGGATGGAAGTATCGAAACCATCGTGCTCAGCCCATGAGGCTGCGCGACGGATGTGTTTGATGCATTCCTGCATGCGTCCCGGACTTCCCATTTGGGACCACTGATGAGGGTAATAACTGTGCTTGAAGCCTACCGCAAACACGTAGCAGAGCGTGCCGCCCAGGGTATCGTGCCCCAGCCGCTAAACGCCGAACAAACTGCCGGTCTCGTCGACCTGCTGAAGAACCCGCCGGCCGGCGAAGAAGAATTCCTCCTCGATCTGATCACCAATCGCGTGCCGCCAGGCGTCGACGAAGCGGCTTACGTGAAGGCCGGCTTCCTGTCCGCCATCGCCAAAGGTGAAGCCACTTCCCCACTGCTCGACAAAAAGCGCGCCACCGAACTGCTCGGCACCATGCAGGGCGGCTACAATATCGCCACCCTGGTCGAGCTGCTCGATAGCGCCGAACTGGGCGCCATTGCCGCCGAACAGCTCAAGCACACCCTGCTGATGTTCGACGCCTTCCACGACGTGGCAGAAAAAGCCAAGGCCGATAACGCCAATGCCAAGGCCGTGCTGGAATCTTGGGCTGCCGGTGAGTGGTTCACCAAGCGTCCGGCGATTGCCGAGAAGTACAGCCTGAGCGTCTTCAAGGTACCGGGCGAAACCAACACCGACGACCTGTCGCCGGCTCCGGACGCCTGGTCGCGCCCTGACATCCCGCTGCACGCTCTGGCCATGCTGAAAATGGCCCGCGACGGCATCGTTCCCGAGCAGCCTGGCGCCATCGGCCCGCTGAAGCAGATCGAAGAAGTACGCGCCAAAGGTTTCCCGGTCGCCTACGTCGGTGACGTGGTCGGTACCGGTTCCTCGCGTAAGTCCGCCACCAACTCGGTGCTGTGGTTCTTCGGCGACGACATTCCTTATGTGCCGAACAAGCGCGCCGGTGGCTTCTGCTTCGGCTCCAAGATCGCTCCGATCTTCTACAACACCATGGAAGATGCCGGCGCCCTGCCGATCGAGTTCGACGTGTCGAACATCGAAATGGGCGACGTGATCGACGTCTACCCGCACGCTGGCAAGGTCTGCAAGCACGGCACCGACGAAGTTATCACCACCTTCGAACTGAAGACGCCGGTTCTGCTCGATGAAGTTCGCGCTGGCGGCCGTATTCCGCTGATTGTCGGCCGTGGCCTGACCGACAAGGCACGTGCCGAGCTGGGCATGGGCCCGACCGACCTGTTCGCACTGCCGGAAGCGCCGGTCGACACTGGCAAGGGCTACACCCTGGCGCAGAAGATGGTCGGCAAGGCCTGCGGCCTGCCGGAAGGCAAAGGCGTTCGTCCGGGCACCTACTGCGAACCGAAGATGACCACCGTCGGCTCCCAGGACACCACAGGCCCGATGACCCGCGACGAGCTGAAAGACCTGGCATGCCTGGGCTTCTCCGCTGACCTGGTCATGCAGTCGTTCTGCCACACCGCGGCCTATCCGAAGCCGATCGACGTCACCACCCACCACACCCTGCCGGATTTCATCCGCACCCGTGGCGGCGTGTCCCTGCGTCCTGGCGACGGCATCATCCACAGCTGGCTGAACCGCATGCTGCTGCCCGACACCGTCGGCACCGGTGGCGACTCGCACACTCGTTTCCCGATCGGCATCAGCTTCCCGGCCGGTTCCGGCCTGGTCGCCTTCGCCGCTGCCACCGGCGTCATGCCGCTGGACATGCCCGAGTCGATCCTGGTTCGTTTCAAGGGCAAGCTGCAGCCTGGCATCACCCTGCGTGACCTGGTTCATGCCATCCCTTACTACGCCATCCAGAAGGGCCTGCTGACCGTCGAGAAGAAAGGCAAGAAGAACGCCTTCTCCGGCCGCATCCTGGAAATCGAAGGCCTGGACGAGCTGACCGTCGAGCAGGCGTTTGAACTCTCCGACGCCTCGGCCGAGCGCTCCGCTGCCGGTTGCACCATCAAGCTGCCGGAAAAGGCCATCGCCGAGTACCTGAAGTCGAACATCACCCTGCTGCGCTGGATGATCAGCGAAGGCTACGGCGATGCACGCACCATGGAGCGTCGCGCTCAGGCCATGGAAGCCTGGCTGGCCAACCCGGAACTGCTGTCCGCCGACGCCGATGCCGAGTACGCCGAAATCATCGAAATCGACCTGGCCGACGTCAAGGAGCCTGTGCTCTGTGCGCCGAACGACCCGGACGACGCGCGTCTGCTGTCGACCGTTCAGGGCGAGAAGATCGACGAAGTGTTCATCGGTTCCTGCATGACCAACATCGGTCACTTCCGCGCTGCCGGCAAGCTGCTCGACAAGGTCAAGGGTTCCATCCCGACCCGTCTGTGGCTGTCGCCGCCGACCAAGATGGACGCTCACCAGCTGACCGAAGAAGGCTACTACGGCATCTACGGCAAGGCCGGTGCACGCATGGAAATGCCGGGTTGCTCGCTGTGCATGGGTAACCAGGCACGTGTGGCGGCGAACTCCACCGTGGTATCGACCTCGACGCGTAACTTCCCGAACCGTCTGGGCGATGGCGCCAACGTGTACCTGGCATCGGCCGAACTGGCCGCTGTCGCCTCGATCATCGGCAAGCTGCCGACCGTCGAGGAGTACATGGAGTACGCGAAGAACATCGACAGCATGGCTGCCGACGTTTACCGCTACCTGAGCTTCGACCAGATCGCCGAGTTCCGCGAAGCCGCGGCCAGCGCGAACATCCCGGTCGTTCAAGCCTAAGGCGTCACCCGCGTCCAAAGGAGCCCCGCCCAGTGCGGGGCTTTTTTATGCTTCTTCGCACTTCAGCCGCGAGCCCTTCACAAGCTGTCGCGGATCCCTGGCCCCCTCCCCACGAAGACACCGTTCGCCCGAGAATTGCCGCGAACTGTACCGGATACAGCTGTGCTGGCCGCTTCGCTGTAGCGGACAAGCAGCCGTGGGCTGTATCTGACAGGTCGCCATGGCCCTCGGTTAGGGTTGCACATCGCCGCTAACTGCCGAGACCCACCCAATGCGCACTGCCGAACACGCCCTGCTGAACGACGCCGACCGCCGCGCCATCGCCTATAACGACTCGCTCGAGCAGCGCCGGGTCTATCCCGTTGAGAGCGCCATCGCCGCCCTGGATGCCTTCGACCAGCCCCTGCCAACCACGGGGCAGGATGCCGGACAAGTGCTGCACGCACTCGATGAACTCGGTTCCCCCGCCACCGTCACCAGCAACGGGCCGCGCTATTTCGGCTTCGTGATCGGCGCCACCCTGCCTGCCGCCGCAGCCGCCGAACGGATGGTGCTGGCCTGGGATCAGTGCGCGTCATCCGCGGACGGCTCGCCCATCGCCGACAAACTGGAAAAGGTCGCCGCCCGCTGGGTCTGCGAGGCACTCGGCCTGCCAGGCGAAAGTGCCGTCGGCTTCGGCACCAGCGCCACTGCCTGCACCCTCGCCTGCCTGGCAGCCGCACGTCGCACGTTGCTGGCCAGGCAGGGTTGGGATTTCGATCAGGACGGCTTGACCGGCGCCCCGGAAATTCGTGTGGTGATTTCCGAAACAGCCCATATCACCGTGAAGAAGGCGCTGCGCGTGCTGGGTTTCGGCATGCGCCGGCTGCTTCTGGCTCCGGTGGATCAGCACGGCCGCATCGATCCGGCCCGGCTTCCCGAACTGGACGAACGCACCGTGCTGATTCTGCAGGCTGGCGAGGTCAATACCGGCGAGTTCGACCGCTTCGCCGAACTGATCCCCAGGGCCAAGGCCGCCGGCGCCTGGGTGCACGTCGATGGCGCCTTTGGGCTGTGGGCACGGGCGTCGTCCTCGGCCGGGCTGGCCGACGGCGTGGAGCTGGCGGACAGCTGGACCACCGATGGCCACAAGTGGCTGAACACCCCCTACGACAGCGCCATGGCCATCTGCCGTGACGGTGACGCCCTGGCCGCCGCGATGAACAGCGACGCCGCCTACGCCATGGCCTCGAAGGACTCGCAAAAGAACCTGACCCTGGAGTTCTCGCGCCGCGCGAGGGGCGTCGCGATCTGGGCAGCGCTGGCCAACCTGGGCCGCGATGGCCTGGCCGAGATGATCGACCGGCACATCCGCCAGGCCGGGCACCTCGCCGAGGCGCTTCGTGCCGGCGGCTACCAGGTGCTCAACCGGGTGCGCCTCAACCAGGTACTGGTACGCGCCGACTCGGACGAACAGACCGCCGCGATTCTCAAGGCCGCCCAGGCGTCTGGCGAAGCCTGGTTCGGGTCAACCGTCTGGCAGGGGCAGCCGGCCTTTCGCCTGAGCGTCAGTTCCTGGCGCACCACGGACGCCGATATCGACGCCTTGATCGCCCTGCTCCTACGCCTGAAAGACGCCTGAATCTCAACGGTCAGCTTTCAAGACCTGCTGCAGCAGCTTGAAGGACGCATCGACCCGGGCCTCGAGCGGCACGTTGCGGTTGGCCAGCAGCACCACGCCGATGCGCTCGTCCGGCACGAAGGCGGCGTAACCGCCAAAGCCGTTGGTCGAACCGGTCTTGCCGAACAGCACGCCCTGCTCGCTCGTTTCAGGCTCGGGCAGACGGGTAGCCGGTTGCGCTTCAACAGCCATCGACGGCGCGTTGCCCGCCAGCAGTTGCTCGCGGGAAACGGGCCATGGGTATCGCTCCCACACCATCGCCTGGGTGAAGCGCTCGGTGCGGGTCACGCCCTGGTGCGTCGTCTTGATCGCGGCAGCCAGTGGCGCCGGTGCCCGGGTTTCGCCCAGGTTGATATCGACGAAACGCAACATGTCGTCGATGTTGGACTTCAGGCCATAAGCCTCGGCATCCAGCACGCCAGGGCTGACGCGAATGGCCTTGTTGTTCTGCCGCGCATAGCCGTAGGCGTAATTCGGCATCTGCGCCGCTGGCACCTGAACATGGGTATGGTTCAGCGCTAGCGGAACGAGCACCTGATCATGCAGCGCCTTGGCATAGGCCTCGCCGAACGCCTGGGCGGACACCCGCCCGAGCAGGCCGATGCTGACATTGGAATAGGAGCGCTCATGACCGGCGCCCGTGGTCGGTTTCCATTGCCGCAGCCAGTTCAGCAGGCCGTTGTCATCCTTGACCTGATCCGGCACCTGCAAGGGCATGCCGCTGCTCTGGTGGGTGGCCAGATCAATTAGGCTCAGCTCACCTGCGGAGCTTCCCTGCAGCAACGGCATGCGGGCAGCGAGCGGGTCATCGAGCGACAGCAGCGAGCGCTGCTGAGCCAGCGCCGCCAGGGTGACGTTGAAGGTCTTGCTCAGCGAGCCCAGCTCGAACAGCGTCTCGCGGGAAACCGCCCTGGCCGCCTCACGGTTCGCCAGCCCCTTGGTGAACACGTAGTGCTTGCCTTGCCAGGTCACGCCCACTGCGAGGCCAGGGATGTCGTACTCGGCCATCAATGGCGTGAAGAGCGTGTCGGCCTCGGCTCGAAACTGCTGCTCGGTCATGGCCGCGGCCGGCAGCGTCACGGTGAGGCCGGCGGCCAGCAGGCCCAGGGCGATAGTGCGGTGAGTCATCGGGTATGTTCTCTATCTTGTTGTAGGGCGGCAGCGGAACGAGCGCTGCCTGGAGGATGGGTCAGGATTCGAGTCGCGGCCAAGCATATCGTTCGAGGCGGCCAGCAGGCACTGCGGGAAAAGCGCTTGCAGGCACTCGACAAAGCCCTCGCCGGGCCTTATTGTCCGGCCAGGCCACCCCATGTGGCCAACGTCGCTCGGACGGTTCCGGGCGCTTACGTCTCTCGAGGAAAGCATGGCTGACCAGGCTTCGCGCCGCTTTGCGCGCATCGATCGTCTCCCCCCTTACGTTTTCAACATCACCGCTGAACTGAAGATGGCCGCCCGCCGCCGTGGCGAGGACATCATCGACCTGAGCATGGGCAACCCCGATGGCGCCACACCGCCGCACATCGTGGAAAAGCTGGTGCAGGTCGCCCAGCGAGAAGACACCCATGGTTACTCCACTTCCCGCGGTATTCCGCGCCTGCGCCGGGCCATTTCGCACTGGTACAAGGATCGCTACGAGGTCGACATCGACCCGGAAAGCGAAGCCATCGTCACCATCGGCTCCAAGGAAGGCCTGGCGCACCTGATGCTGGCCACCCTGGATCACGGCGACACGGTGCTGGTGCCCAACCCCAGCTACCCGATCCACATCTACGGCGCAGTGATCGCTGGCGCCCAGGTGCGTTCGGTGCCGCTGGTGCCGGGCGTGGATTTCTTCATCGAGCTGGAACGGGCGATCCGCGAGAGCATCCCCAAGCCGAAGATGATGATCCTCGGCTTTCCATCCAACCCGACCGCGCAGTGCGTGGAACTGGACTTCTTCGAGCGCGTGGTGGCCCTGGCCAAGCAGTACAACGTGCTGGTGATCCACGACCTGGCCTACGCCGACATCGTCTACGACGGTTGGAAAGCCCCGTCGATCATGCAGGTGCCGGGCGCCAAGGACATCGCCGTGGAGTTCTTCACCCTGTCCAAGAGCTACAACATGGCCGGCTGGCGGATCGGCTTCATGGTCGGCAACCCGGAGCTGGTCGGCGCCCTGGCGCGGATCAAGAGCTACCACGACTACGGCACCTTCACCCCGCTGCAGGTCGCGGCCATCGCCGCGCTGGAAGGCGACCAGCAATGCGTGCGCGACATCGCCGAACAATACCGCCAGCGCCGCAACGTGCTGGTCAAGGGCCTGCACGAGCTGGGCTGGATGGTCGAGAATCCCAAAGCCTCGATGTACGTGTGGGCGAAGATTCCCGATGCCTATGCCCATCTCGGCTCCCTGGAATTCGCCAAGAAGCTGCTGGCCGAGGCCAAGGTCTGCGTGTCGCCGGGCATCGGCTTCGGTGACTATGGTGACGATCACGTACGCTTCGCGCTGATCGAGAACCAGGATCGTATCCGCCAGGCGGTGCGCGGCATCAAGGCTATGTTCCGCGCCGACGGGCTGATCGACGCGCCTGCCGCGAAAACATCGCGCAAGGCCAGCGAAGCAGGTTGACCGCCACGGCGCGGCACCGCAAGGGTGCCGCGCCGCGTTATGATCGCCGCTCACCCCGCAGACGAGCGCGCTATGCAGGACCTCGGCAACTACCCCCACATTCGCCAGTCGGCCATCCGTTCGCTGTTCGAGATCTTCGAGCAATCCAGCGAAGGCACCATCATCGTCGACCGCGACGCCCATATCGTCTGGATGAACGAGCGCTACGCCCAGCGCTTCGGCCTGCAAAGCGCCAGCGAAGCCATCGGCCGCCCGTGCGAAAGCGTGATCCCCGGCAGCCTGTTGCGCGATGTGGTGAACAGCGGCCGGCCGATCCTGCTGGACATGATGGACACGCCCCGCGAACCGCTGGTGGTCATGCGCCTGCCCATCCATGACGACGCCGGCCAGGTGATCGGCGCCATCGGCTTCGCCCTGTTCGACGAACTGCAATCGCTGTCACCGCTGCTGGCCCGCTATCAGCGCATGCAGCAGGAGCTGGCCTCGACCCGCTCGCAGCTCAAGTCGCGTCAGGCGAAATACAGCTTCGCCCAGTTCATCGGTACCAGCGCCCGCAGCCTGGAGGTCAAGCGCCTGGCGCGGCGCAGCGCGACCAGCGACTCGGCGGTGTTGCTGCTGGGCGAGACGGGTACCGGCAAGGAGCTGCTGGCCCACGCCATTCACAATGCCTCGCCGCGAGCCAGCAAGCCCTTCGTCAGCCTGAACACGGCGGCGATCCCGGAAACCCTGCTGGAAGCCGAGTTCTTCGGCACCGCGCCGGGCGCCTTCACCGGTGCCGACCGCAAGGGCCGCGCCGGCAAGCTGCAGATCGCCCATGGCGGCACGCTGTTTCTCGACGAGATAGGTGACATGCCGCTGCCCTTGCAAAGCAAACTCTTGCGGGTGCTGCAGGAAAAGGAGTTCGAGCCGGTGGGCTCCAACGAGGTGCTGCGCAGCGACGTTCGGCTGATTGCCGCCACCTCCATCGACCTGGAAGCGGCGGTGCGCAAGGGCACCTTTCGCGCCGACCTGTATTACCGGCTCAACGTGCTGACCCTCGCCGTGCCGCCATTGCGCGAGCGCCTGGAGGATTTGCCGGCGCTGTGCGAGGCGATCTTCGATGCGCTGCAGGGCCGTCACGAACTGCACCCCGAGGCCATGGCCCTGCTCGGTCGCCATGCCTGGCCGGGCAACGTGCGTGAGCTGCACAACGTGCTGGAACGGGCCTGCCTGCTCAGCGATGACAGCGTGCTCGACTGCAAGGCGGTCGCCACCGCGATCGGCACCTTGCATCCTTTGCCCGAGACGCAGGACATCGTTGCGCAAACCGATGAAGTCGAAGACTTCCATCAGGCCCGCGCCAACTTCGAACGCGAGTTGATCCGCAAGGCGCTGGCCGCCACCACCGGCGATGTGCCGCAAGCCGCGCAGCGCCTGGGCTTGGGGCGCTCAACCCTGTACCGAAAGATGCTTGAGTTGG
This sequence comes from Pseudomonas sp. CNPSo 3701, assembly GCF_028674975.1. NCBI lineage: Bacteria > Pseudomonadati > Pseudomonadota > Gammaproteobacteria > Pseudomonadales > Pseudomonadaceae > Pseudomonas > Pseudomonas sp. CNPSo 3701. The sequence goes on from NZ_JAQZSI010000002.1 coordinate 262,151, forward strand.
GTCTCTCGTCCTGATTCCGGGACGCATCCCACTTTCGGGATTGGCGCACAGGCCATGCTGGAAGGGGCAATCCTCCATCATCGTCCCAAATTTGGGACGAGCGCCACGGCGCGAGGCCAGGAATAAAATAAAACCCTTCAGATTCAATCGCTTAAAAATATGGCACAGAACTCGCTATAGCCAGGCTGCGGGCTCACCCGCCGCCGACAACAAAAACAAAAGCGCCCACAGCGCCTGAGCGAGTTACTCGAAGGCTAACGGCAGCCTGTCGATTCGCCGCGTTGCAGGGTCAGGAGATCGTCGATGAGTGTCATCATCGCCCTCGCTGCACTGGCTTTACTGATGCTGGCTGCCTACCGGGGCTACAGCGTCATCCTCTTCGCCCCCATCGCTGCGCTCGGCGCGGTACTGCTCACCGATCCCAGCGCCGTGGCGCCCGCGTTCACCGGGGTGTTCATGGAAAAGATGGTCGGTTTCATCAAGCTCTACTTCCCGGTGTTCCTGCTCGGCGCCGTGTTCGGCAAGCTGATCGAGCTGTCCGGCTTCTCGCGCTCGATCGTCGCCGCCGCCATTCACCTGCTGGGCACAGGCCAGGCGATGCTGGTGATCGTGCTGGTGTGCGCCCTGCTCACCTACGGTGGCGTATCGCTGTTCGTCGTGGTGTTCGCGGTCTACCCGTTCGCCGCCGAGATGTTCCGCCAGAGCAACATTCCCAAGCGGCTGATTCCGGCGACCATCGCCCTCGGCGCGTTCAGCTTCACCATGGACGCCCTGCCCGGCACCCCGCAGATCCAGAACATCATCCCCACCACCTTCTTCAATACCACCGCCTGGGCCGCGCCCTGGCTGGGCCTGATCGGCAGCCTGTTCGTGCTGGGTATGGGCATGCTCTATCTGCGCCGCCAGTTGAACAAGGCGGTGCGCGCTGGCGAAGGCTACGGCACCGAGCTGCGCAACGAGCCGGAAACCCCGGATGACATCAAACTGCCAAGCCCCTGGCTGGCCATCGCGCCGCTGATCCTGGTGGGCGTGGCCAACCTGTTGTTCACTCACTGGATTCCCCAGGTCTACGGGCCGACTCACAGCTTGCAACTGGCCGGTATGGCCGCGCCGCTGCAAACCGACGTCAGCAAGCTCACCGCCATCTGGGCCGTACAGGCCGCGCTGCTGCTGGGCATCCTGATGGTGCTGGTCAGCGCCTTCGGGGTGATCCGCGAAAAGCTCGCCGAAGGCACCAAGAGCGCTGTCGGCGGCTCGCTGCTGGCAGCGATGAACACTGCATCGGAATACGGCTTTGGTGCGGTGATCGCCTCGCTGCCGGGCTTCCTGATCCTTGCCGATGCGCTCAAGGGCATCCCCGATCCGCTGGTCAACGAGGCGGTGACGGTCACCTTGCTGGCCGGCATCACCGGCTCGGCCTCGGGTGGCATGAGCATCGCCCTGGCGGCCATGTCCGACACCTTCATCGCCGCGGCCAACGCCGCCAACATTCCGCTGGAAGTCATGCACCGCGTCGCCTCCATGGCCAGCGGCGGCATGGACACCCTGCCCCACAACGGCGCGGTGATCACCCTGCTGGCGGTCACCGGGCTGACCCATCGCGAGGCTTATAAGGATATTTTCGGCATCACCCTGATCAAGACCCTGGCGGTGTTCTTCGTGATTGGCGTCTTCTACACCACTGGCATCGTCTAGTTTTCGTGACAGGTGCGCCTCGCTGCGCACCCAAGGAGTTGTTATGAACCTCAAAGGCAAGACCGCACTGGTCACCGGCTCCACCAGCGGCATCGGCCTGGGTATCGCCCAGGTGCTGGCCGAGGCCGGCGCCGATCTGCTGCTCAACGGTTTCGGCGACGCCCAGGCGGCCATCGACAGCGTGGCCGCATCTGGCGGCAAGGTGCTTCACCACACCGCGGACATGAGCGACCCGGAGCAGATCGAGGCGATGATCGCCTACGCCGAACGCGAGTTCGGCGCCATCGACATTCTGGTCAACAACGCCGGCATCCAGCACGTCTCGCCGGTGGAGGATTTCGCCCCCGAACGCTGGGACGCGATCATCGCCATCAACCTGTCCTCGGCCTTCCACACCACCCGCCTGGTGCTGCCTGGCATGCGTCAGCGCAATTGGGGGCGCATCATCAATATCGCCTCGGCCCATGGCCTGGCCGCCTCTGCCGGCAAGAGCGCCTACGTGGCGGCAAAGCATGGGCTGGTCGGTTTGAGCAAATCGGTGGCACTGGAAACCGCCACCACCGGTATCACTTGCAACGCCATCTGCCCCGGCTGGGTGCTGACGCCCCTGGTGCAGGCGCAGATCGATGCGCGCGCCGCCGAAAGCGGTGACAGCGAGGGTGAACGGCGCAATCTGCTGGCCGAAAAACAGCCCTCGCTGGAGTTCGTCACACCCCGGCAGCTCGGTGAGCTGGCGTTGTTCCTGTGCAGCGACGCCGCTGCTCAAGTGCGCGGCGCGGCCTGGAACATGGATGGCGGCTGGTTGGCCCAGTAATCGCGATAGACTGCAGGAATCGGCGCCAGCAGGCGCCGCACAACAACAATAAGAGGTCACCCGATGTTCAATCGAATCACCCATTGGAGCGTGCAGCTGGTCCAGCGCTACCTGCCCTCGTCGTTCGTGTTTTCCGCCCTGCTCACCCTGTTCGTTCTGGCGCTGGCCATGTACAGCACCGAGCAGAGCCTGCCGGCCATGGTGCGCCACTGGAACGTCGGTTTCTGGGCCTTGCTGGCTTTCGCCATGCAGATGGCTCTGGTGTTCGTCACGGGCCATGCGCTGGCCAGTGCGCCGCCGGTGCGGCGCCTGCTGGACCGGCTGGCGGCCATTCCGCGCACGCCTACCCAGGCCATCGTGACGGTCAGCCTGATCGCCCTGGCCGGCTGCTGGATCAACTGGGGCTTCGGCCTGGTGATCGGCGCGGTGATGGCCCGCGCCCTGGCCCGTCAGGTCAAGGGCGTGGATTATCCACTGCTGGTGGCTTCGGCTTATTCGGGTTTTCTGGTCTGGCACGGCGGCCTGTCCGGCTCCATTCCTTTGGCCCTGGCCGGAGGCGGCCCCGATGTGGCCAAGGTCAGCGGCGGCGTGATCGATGCACCGATCGGCGTAGCGCTGACCCTGTTCACCCCCCTCAACCTGACCATCATCGCTTTTCTGGTGGTCGGCCTGCCGCTGCTCAACCGCGCCATGCACCCGGCGCCTGCGCAGACCAAGGTGGCCGACCCCGAGCTGCTGCGTGAGCCCCAGGCCGAAGTGCCCGAGCGCGAGACCCCGGCCCAGCGCCTGGACGACAGCCGCCTGCTGGGCCTGGCCCTGGTGGCCATGGCCGCGTTGTTCTACGTAGGCCACTTCATGGACAAGGGCCTGGCGCTGGACCTGAACACCGTGATCGGTCTGTTCCTGTTTCTCGGCCTGCTGCTGCACGGCAGCCCGGAACGCTACATGCGCGCGGTGGACATCAGCGTGCGCGGTATCGGCGGCATCGTGCTGCTGTTTCCCTTCTATGCCGGCATCATGGGCATGATGACTGGCGCCAGTGCGGGCGGCGTCTCGCTGGCTGGGCAGATCAGCCAGCTGTTCATCGATGGTTCATCGGCGCAGAGCTTCCCCCTGCTGGCGTTTCTCAGCGCCGGGGTGGTCAACGTCTTCGTGCCCTCGGGCGGCGGCCAGTGGGCCGTGCAGGGCCCGATCATGCTGCCCGCCGGGCAGGCATTGGGCGTCGAGCCGGCAGTCACCGCCATGGCCATCGCCTGGGGCGACGCCTGGACCAACATGATTCAGCCCTTCTGGGCGCTGCCGCTGCTCGGCATCGTCGGCCTGGGCGCCCGCGACATCATGGGCTACTGCCTAATCGCCCTGATCTACTCCGGCCTGGTTATTGCCGGCTGCTTCTATTTTCTCGCCTGACTGGATGTATTGATGAACACACCACTCTGGACACCCTCCGCTTCTCGCGTCGCCACCACCCGCATGGATGGCTTTCGCCGCTTCATCAACCAGCGCCACGGCCTGGACCTGGCTGACTACCCGGCGCTGCACGCCTGGAGCGTGAGCGAGCGAGAGGCGTTCTGGCAGGCCATCGTCGAGGTCTTCGACGTGCGCTTCGACCAGGCGCCGCGGGCGGTGCTCGAAGAAGGACCGGCGATGCCCAGCGCCCATTGGTTCCCGGGCGCTACGCTGAATTTCGCCGAACATTTGCTGCGCCGTCGTGACGACCACCCGGCCATCGTCGCCATCGGCGAAGACGGCAGCCGCGAGCAACTCAGCTACGCGCAACTGGCCACCCATGTCGCCGGCTTGCAGCGCAGCTTGCGTGCGGCTGGCGTGGGCATTGGCGACCGGGTCGCGGCGTTCATGCCCAATACCTGGCAAACCCTGGTCGGCATGCTCGCCACCGCGAGCCTCGGCGCCACCTGGTCGAGCTGCTCGCCGGACTTCGGCACTCAAGGCGTGATCGACCGGTTCGGACAGATCGAACCCAAGGTGCTGATCGCCTGCGCCGGCTATCGCTATGCCGGCAAGAACCTCGACCTGACCGACAAGCTCAACGAAATCCTCACCCACCTGCCGACGCTGCAGCAGCTGGTGGTGGTGCCTTACGCCAACACCGGCTGCAAAGCCGACGATTTCAGGACCCAGGCGACGGTCGCCTGCTGGGACGACTTCTACCAGGCCGAGGGCGAGCCGCAGTTCATCGCCGTGCCCTTCGAGCAGCCGCTGTACATCCTCTACTCCAGCGGCACCACCGGCGTGCCCAAGTGCATCGTCCATGGCGCCGGCGGCACGCTGCTGCAACACGTCAAGGAGCTCGGCCTGCACAGCGACGTGACGGCCGAGGACACCCTGTTCTACTACACAACCTGCGGCTGGATGATGTGGAACTGGCTGGTTTCCGGCCTGGCCCTGGGCGCCACCCTGGTGCTGTACGACGGCTCGCCGTTCCACCCCGAACCCACGCGACTGATCGACCTGATCGACGCCGAAGACATCAGCGTGTTCGGCACCAGCGCCAAGTTCATCGCCGCCCTGGAGAAGGCCGGTGCCAAGCCGCGCAAAACTCATGAACTGAGCCGCCTCAAGGCGATCCTCTCTACCGGCTCACCCCTGGCCCACGAAAGCTTCGATTACGTGTACCGCGACATCAAGACTGATGTCTGCCTCTCGTCCATTTCCGGCGGCACCGACATCGTCTCCTGCTTCGCCCTTGGCAACCCGGTTTCGCCGGTGTACCGCGGCGAAATCCAGTGCAAGGGCCTGGGCATGGACGTGCAGGTGTGGGACGACGCCGGCAAGGCGGTGATCGGCGAAAAAGGCGAGCTGGTCTGCGCCAGGCACTTCACCTCCATGCCGGTGAGTTTCTGGAACGACGCCGACGGCGAGAAATTCCGCAGCGCCTACTTCGAGACCTTTCCCGGCGTCTGGGCCCACGGTGACTACGCAGAACAAACGCCTACCGGCGGGCTGATCATCCATGGCCGCTCCGACGCCGTGCTCAACCCCGGTGGCGTGCGCATCGGTACCGCCGAGATCTACCGCCAGGTGGAAAAGGTCGAGCAAGTGCTCGAATCCATCGCCATCGGCCAGGAGTGGGACGGCGACGTGCGCGTGGTGCTGTTCGTGCGCCTGCGCGACGGCGTAACGCTCGACGAAGCGCTGCAGAAACAGATCTGCCAGGTGATCCGCGCCAACACCACGCTGCGTCACGTGCCGGCGCGCATCGTTGCGGTGGCCGACATTCCACGCACCATCAGCGGCAAGATCGTCGAATTGGCGGTGCGCAACGTGGTGCACGGCAAGCCGGTGAAGAATACCGATGCCCTGGCCAACCCACAGGCGCTGGAGCTGTTCCGCAACCTGCCGCAACTGCAGCAGTGATCCCCCATCGCCCGGGTTCACCACCTGGGCGATGGCCTACCACCGACGGCAGCTCGTCGCTTTTGCTCGCTAATAATCAGCGGTTCACAGATATCTCGCCGGGCAGTTCCTATACTCATGGCATAACGCCAAGGAATGCCCACGTTGCGCCTTCTCACCTGCCTGTTGCCATTGCTGCTTTGCTGCTCGGCAGCCGCCGAACCACGCACCATCCAGCTGTTCATGCCGGATGCCCCGCCCTTGGCGTTGCAAGGCGAGGATGGCCATGGCATCACCGGTGATGCCGCCATCATGGCGTTGCAGCGCGCCGGTTATCGCGTGGCGGTGCAGAACATGCCCTGGCCAAGGGCGCAGAAACGCACCCAGGAACTGCGTGATGCGTTGATCGTGCCCCTGTCCAGAACCACGGAACGCGAGGGCCTCTACACCTGGGTGGTCAATATCCAGCCGCTGTACCGCGCCTTCTTCACCCTCGACGATTCGGTTGCCAGCCTCGAAGAGGCACGTCAGCGCTACCGCATGGTGGCCGTTGGCCTGGGTTCTGCCCAGGAAGAAATCCTCAGGCGCGCCGGTTTCACCCGTGAACAACTGTATGCTCTGAAGCTCGGCGACCGGCCGATTCAGCTGGTCAGACGTGGCAGGGTGGACGCCTGGTTCACCACCGACCTGGAGGGCCGCCACCAGTGGGATGACGGCCCGGCCCTGGCCATGAGCGCCCTGCTCGCGCCCCAAGACATGTTCATTGCCTGCTCCCTGCAGTGCGACCCACAGCTGGTCAAATCGGTCCATGACGCGCTGGAGGGCATGCGCGCCGATGGCAGCCTGCAGCGCATCATCGAACACTATGTGCCCAACCGCTAAAGGCCACCTCTAAAAATCTGTTCATAATCTTGAGCCTAGGCTCGCCGATTTTTGCCGCTAAGGGCCGGGAACGGACGTGTGCGACCTTGTGGGAGCGGTTTTAGCCGCGAGTTTTTATCAAGGTAAATAAAGAGCTCGAGGCTAAAGCCTCTCCCACGAATGAACGGCAGCTTCTGCCTTGTAGTTGCCGCTTCAAACGCATAAGGATCGTGAACAGCCTATAAGGCAGTTGCCCCACTCGGGCTTTACTGCTGGAATGCTGTACCGCTTCACAGGAACACCCCATGCCCAGCTATCGGGACCTTATCGCCATCGGTGAATGCTTCGATGCCTTCGCCAGCCGCGGTCTGCCAGCCGAAATCGAGACAGTACGAACCGCCCAGGCGCTGCTCGGCCAGGCCGACACCCTGAGCGGCAAAATCCATCAACGCCTGGCCGCCATTCAGGGCCGCTACCACCTGCTCGCCGCCGGCGAAATGTGGTGCCCGGACTGCCAGTTGAATCTCGCGGCGATGGACCACCTACAGCGTCTGCAGCCCAAAGTGAGCTTGGCGATTATCTCCAAGGCCCGCGCCGAGCACGCGTTGAAAGCGCAACTGGAACTGGAGCGTATCTCGATTCCGCTGGTGCTGGTACTCGACGATGGGTTCGAACCCATCGGCCGTTTCGTCGAACAGCCCCAGGCGGTAGTCGACGGCGGTGAGGCAGCCAAGATCGACTACCGCGCCGGGCGTTATCTGCAAAGCACGATTACTGAAGTGCTGGCGATCATCGAAGCCCACGAAACTCACCCACAGTGCTGACTCGTTACGGCAGATAGGGCCGGATCACACCCATGGCACGGTCGACAAACGCCTGCTTCTCACCCACCGGCGCCACGTAATGCAGCACCTCGGCACAGGCCTGCTCGCCCGCCAGCCGGGCGATGGCCCAAGCCGCCAGATACGGCGCCGACAGGCAGCCGCCGGCGGTAGCCAGATTGCCGCGAGCGAAGAAAGGTTGGTCAAGCACCTCGAGGCCTGCGTCGATAACCCAGGGCTTTGTGGTGAGGTCCGTGCAGGCCGGCATGCCCTGCAACAACCCCAGGCGGGCCATCAGCAAGGTGCCCGAGCACTGGGCACCGATCAGTTGGCGCTGCGGGTTGAGCTGCAGGCGCTCAAGAGTGCCGGCGTCTGTTGCGATCTCACGGGTCTTGATGCCGCTGCCAAACAGCACCACGTCTGCCTCTCGGGCATACTCCAGCGGCTGCTGAGCGTGGATACGCACGCCGTTCATGGAGCTGACCTCCGCACTCGGGCAGGTGATCGCCGCCTGCCAGCCATGCTCGCGCAGACGATTGAACAGCGCACTGGCAACGAACGAGTCGAGCTCATTGAAACCATCGAATGTCAGAACCGCCACGCGCATAGCCTTCTCCCGGCAAATGGGTTGAGCCGCCAATCTAAGGGGCTCGCCCCATAGACGCCACGCACAGCGCAGCGCCATCTTGCCGGTACAGTCAGAGGCGAACTCAGATGCCCTGACGGCCCGGGTCTTCGGGAGGCGTGTCCTGCTCGATCTCTTCCAGCTTGAGTTCCAGCCCCCAATCGGCCGGGGCGGCGACCTTGGGTGCGCTGGCCGCTGGTGCCACCGGCGCCGCAGCGGGTGCCGGCGTCGTGGACGTTTCGCGGTATAGCTTTAGCTTGAGGCGCACGTTGTTGGCCGAGTCGGCGTTCTTTACCGCCTCCTCCTCGTCGATGGCGCCCTCGTTGACCAGGTCGATCAGCGCCTGATCGAAGGTCTGCATGCCGAGGTTCTTGGACTTTTCCATGATCTCCTTGATCTCGGAAAACTCGTTACGTTTGATCAGGTCACGGATGGTCGGCGTGCCCAGCAGCACCTCGACGGCGGCGCGGCGCTTGCCATCGACGGTCTTGACCAGGCGCTGAGACACGAAGGCTTTGAGGTTGTTGCCCAGGTCGTTGAGCAGCTGCGGGCGACGGTCTTCGGGGAAGAAATTGATGATGCGATCCAGCGCCTGGTTGGCGTTGTTGGCGTGCAGTGTGGAAATCGCCAAGTGACCGGTGTCGGCGAAGGCCAGGGCATGCTCCATGGTTTCCCGGTCGCGGATCTCGCCGATCAGAATCACGTCCGGCGCCTGGCGCAGGGTGTTCTTCAGCGCCGCGTGGAAGCTGCGGGTGTCCACACCGACTTCGCGCTGGTTGATGATCGATTTCTTGTGCCGGTGCACGTATTCCACCGGATCTTCGATAGTGATGATGTGGCCGCCGCTGTTGCGATTGCGGTAGTCGATCAGCGCGGCCAGCGAGGTCGATTTGCCCGACCCCGTACCGCCTACGAACAGCACCAGCCCGCGTTTCTCCATCACCGTCTTGAGCAGCACTTCGGGCAGTTTCAGATCCTCGAAACGCGGAATGTCGAGCTTGATGTTGCGCGCGACGATGGACACCTCGTTGCGCTGCTTGAAGATGTTGATGCGAAAACGCCCGACGCCATTGAGCGAGATCGCCAGGTTCATCTCCAGCTCGCGCTCGAACTCTTCGCGCTGGGCGCTATCCATCACCGCATCAGCGATTTCCGCCACGGCGCCGGCCTTCAGCGGCTCGCTGCTCAGGGCCTTGAGCACGCCGTTGAACTTGGCGCAGGGCGGCGCACCGGTCGACAGGTACAGGTCCGAGCCGTCCTGGCTGGAAAGGATTTTCAGCATTGCGTGGAGATCCATGAGCAGCGTTCCCGTCGACTGAAGCTATTACGTTAGCCAAGATTGAAAAATAGACGACCTTGAAAGGCCGAATAAATGGCGCCATTTAGCTGGCGCCGCGAATACTGGCACAATACGCGCCCGATAACTGAGGAACCTGTCATGGCAAAGGCAATGGCCCGCCACATCCTGGTCAAGACCGAAGCGGAAGCCGCTGCTCTGAAGAAGCGCATCGCCGGCGGCGAAGCCTTCGACGTGCTGGCGCGCAAACATTCGACCTGTCCGTCCGGCAAGAAAGGCGGCGACCTGGGCGAAGTCCGCCCGGGGCAGATGGTGCGGGTGATCGATCAGGTGATTTTCAAGAAGCCGCTGCGCGAAGTGCACGGCCCGATCAAGAGCCAGTTCGGCTATCACCTGGTGCAGGTGTTCTTCCGCGATTGATTGGCACCAGGTGCAAAGCGCCTGTCACCGGCTGCGAAAGATCTTAGAATTGCCCGCTTTCACCCGAATACCACGAGTTACCTTGTCAGCCATGCCCACCATCACCCTCGACATCGAGCGCTGCGCCCGCCAACTGCAGAGCGGCGAACTGGTCGCGATGCCCACCGAAACCGTCTACGGCCTGGCGGCCGATGCCCGCAACGGCGACGCCGTGGCCAAGGTGTTCCAGCTCAAGGGACGCCCGGGCAGCAACCCACTGATCGTTCATCTGGCCGATGCCAGCCAGGCGGCCGACTGGGTCCGCGAGATCTCGCCCGAAGCGCAGATGTTGATGGACGCCTTCTGGCCGGGGCCGCTGACCCTGGTGCTGCCGGCCCGTGACGATGTCCTGCGCAGCGTTACCGCCGGGCAAGACAGCGTCGCCCTGCGCGTACCGGCTCATCCGGGCGCCCGCGCCTTGCTGCAGACCTTCGGTGGCGGGCTGGTGGCGCCGTCGGCCAACCGCTACATGTCGATCAGCCCGACCAGCGCCGCCCACGTCGCCCATCAGTTCGCCGATAGCGAGCTGCTGATCCTCGACGGCGGCGCCTGCCAGGTCGGCCTGGAGTCGAGCATCGTCGCCCTGCTACCCGGCGACAGCCCGCGCCTGCTGCGCCATGGCATGCTCGATCAAGAGCGCCTGCAGCAGGTGCTCGGCCAGGCGCTGGACACCCAGGCCGGCGGCCTGCGCGCGCCCGGCCAACACCGCCGTCACTACGCGCCAGGCACCCTAGCCAGCACCTTTGTCGAGGTACCCAACGCTGCGCTGGATACGCCGGACTGCGGCTGGATCTGGTGCGGCCAGGCCCGTCCGACCCGCGGCCCGGCCATCGACCTGAGCGCCGACCCCGAACGCTATGCCGCGGGCCTGTATGCAGCCCTCTACCAGCTCGATGCTTTGCAGCTGCGCCACCTGCATATCGCCCTGCCGCCACAAGGCGCCGCCTGGGCAGCGGTACACGAGCGCCTGCAGCGCGCCACCACCCAGTAACCCACACGGCGGCTCAGTTCAGCGGCCGCCAGCCGCGGCCATCGCGGATCTGCAACGGCGCACCTGGCTGATTATCCAGGCGCAGCAGGTGCAACCAACCGTTCTCCACCAGTTCCCGCACCACCTGATGATTGGCGATGACCTGATCGATCATCGCGCATGGTGCGGCGATCACCACGCTCAGGCGCAGCGGGCGGTGCATCCAGCGCTGACCGTCGTGCAGCGATTGCCGCGCCAGGCCGATGCGCAGGTCGCCGCCGTTGCCCTCGAACACGCCGATATGACCACCCACCACGTTGTGCAGCACCTTGTTGCCACTGCCGAAACGCCCGTTGTCGGTGGTCGAGGTCAGGTACTGCAGGTTGATCCAGTGCGCCACCACCATGGGCGCGGTCATGATCTGCTCCAGCACCTTGCCGTCTTCGTCCAGGCGCCAGCTGTAGTCGTGCAGAAAGGCACGGCCCTGCAGATTGAGCCCACGGCTGCGCGAACGTGGCGCGGCGATAAAGGCCGCGTTGCCGGCCAGGCCCCATTCCGGGCGGGTCTGGGACCAGTCGTTGGCGCGCCGGAGCAGCGCCTTCAGCAGCCGCCTGGGATTATCGGCCAGATGCTCCAGGCCCAGACTCGGCGCACGCTCCTGACGTACCCGCCGCGCCGCGCCATCCAGTGCCTCGCGCAGGCGCTGCCAGCTTGGCGCAAGTGCAGGCGGCAGAGCCTCAGTATCGAACACCTCTACCTCGTCTGTGGTGGTGTTGTGCAGCCCGGCCAGCACGCGGCACTCGGTAGGCAGCACGATGCCTTGCCCAATCAACCCTTTGCGCACTTGTGGGTCGTTGAGCAGATCGGCCAGCACCCGGGCGTTGATCTCGCCGCTCTGCCCGCAACAGGCACCGCAGTCCAGGCCGGCAGCCTGGGGGTTGTTGGCGCTCTGGCTGCCATGGCCGAGCAGCAGGATCAGTGGCGGGAAGTTCTGCGTCAGGCCCATGGCCCGCAGAATACGCGCGGCCATCTCGACCCGCTGCGAGGCCGAGTCAAGTGCCAGCACCGGACGCAAGCGCTGCCACTCGGCAGGTTTCCAGGCCACCCGCTCGGCCGAATGGCCGGCGCCCAGCAGGCCACAGGTGCGCCCCAGCAGGCTGGCGGCATAACCCAAACCAAGCGACTCGACCAGGCTGAAGCCGGAAGCCGGCAAGCGCTCGAACAGCCGCCAACGCCCCTGGCGCGTCAGCCGCCTCTGGCGGCGTGCGGCCAGCTCGGCGTCATGGCGGGTATCGCCGCTGCTGTCGCCGACCATCAACTGTGGGGCCAGCAAGCCTGGCAATTGCGGCCGCGAGGCACAGGTACCCAGCGGTGTGTAGGCGATGGGCAGGCCGAAGAAACCGGCGAAGCCGCCGGTCTCGACCTCTGGGCAAACCGTTTCCAGCGCGCGGCGCAGCGGCTCGGAGCGCACATCGATGCAGAAGTACAGCTTGGCCAGTGGCACACCTGGTGACGGTTGCGGTTGCTGATTACACAACAGCAGCTGCAACCGCTCCTGCCAGGCCAGCTCCTCGGCACGGTGCCACAGCTGCAGCGCCTGCCAGCTTGATGAGGGCTGCTGCGCGCGGGCGGCCTGCCAGGCACGGCGCCAGTTGTCCCAGCGGCTGCCCGCCTCGCGCCGGCGGTCATCCACCAGCCATTCCCAGGCGGCACGAATGGCCAACAGGTCGAACAGCGTCGCATCGTCGCCACCGCCCTGCCGAGCCTGCCAGCTCCGGTAGGCGCACCAAGATGCCCATCCCAGGTTGCGCAGCAACAGGCAATCGAACCACTCCTCCAGCTCATCGGCGCCGAGGCCCAAACGCTGAACCGCCAGCTCCAGGGCCACTTCGGCCTGCGGCGGCAGCTCGGCGATGCGCGCGCTCAGTTCGGGGCAGGCGCTGAGTACGCTCAGCCCGCGATCATCCTGCATGGCCTGGCGCCAGGCCTGGTACAGGCCGCCCTGACGATTCACATGCCAGTCGGCCTGGCTTTCATCGAACCAGGCGGCGCAACACTGGCCGATCTGCTGGGTGATCAGGGTCGGCCAGCCCGGTAGCGCGATATCGGCGTCGACCATGTCCTCCAGCAGCGGCAAGCCACGGGACTTTTCATCGGCGCCTTGCATGGCCTGCAGCAGATGCTGCGACGTCCAGCCAAGGGAGTTCTCCGCCAGCGCCTGCTGCAGGTGACGCTCACCAATCGCACCGCTGGTCCAGGCCTGGCGATAGTCCTCGGCGTTCAGGGTCAGCCGGCTGCCGGCGCGGCGCCAGAGTTGCTCGGCCACCTCGGCCCAGCTCTGCTGGCGGCGCTCCCACAACGGGTTGACGGCGATCAGGCGATCCGGCGGCCAGGTCGGTGCGATGCGCTCGCAGGCCCTCGCGGCGGCGGCATGCAGGGTGTCGCGGTCGAGCACGAAGAAGTATTCGATGGCATTCATGGGCGCTCTCCGATAACGGTCAAGGTGGCTTGCTGCGGGCGTTGCGGCAGCGGCCGTACCGGCCACAGGCGGAAGGTCAGGCGGGTGAAGTGTTCATCGAGAAAGAAGCCGGCGAAGGCCGCCGGATACAGGCGCCGCGCCAACGCATCTTGCGGCCGCGCGACGATCCACGCCTGCAGCAGGTAGAGCGCGAGGAACAGGCCCAGAGCGAGCACGCTCAGGGCCAGCGGAGCGTCAGGCAGCGGCTCGTGGCTGGCGAGAATCCAGCTCGCGGCCAGGTGCCAGAGCAGATACAGACTCAGCAGCGCCGCCAGCGTGGCAGCGGCGTAGAACGGCTGGCCGCGGCGCAGGCACCAGGGCGCCAGCCCCACGGCGAGAATGGCCAGTGCCTCCAGCGGCAGCGGCTGAGCCGGCACGAAATGGCGCCACAGTTGGTCGAGCAGAACCACGGCCAGCGCCGCCAGCAACAGCGCCAGCAGCAAGGCCGCGAGATTCGGTGCCGGGCGCGCCGGCTGCAGGGCGTGGTGACGCACCTGTAGCACCGTTTCGCCGGAGGCCAGGAAGGCATGGGCCTTGTACAACGAGTGCGCCAGCAGGTGCACCAGCGCTAGCTCGTATAGGCTAAGGCCGATTTCGAGCAGCATGAAGCCCATCTGCGCGCAGGTCGACCAGGCCAGGCGTACCTTGATGCTGATGCGGGTCATCATCACCAACGCGGCGAGCACCGCGGTCAGCCCACCAATCACCACCAGCAGCGTCTGCGCGACCGGCGCGGCAGACAGCAACGGCGCGAAACGCAGCAGCACGAAACCACCGAGATTGACCAGCCCGGCATGCAGCAGCGCGGAGACCGGCGTCGGCGCTTCCATCACCTGAATCAACCAGCCGTGCACCGGCAGCTGCGCCGACTTGAGTATCACCGCCAGCACCAGCAGCACCGCCGCCAGGTGCAGATCCCAACCCAGAGCGCTGCCCTGCTGCAGGCGCAGCGTCACCTGCTCGGTAATCAACGCCAGCTCGCTGCTACCGGCCGCGCGTACCAGGAGCACACTGGCTACCAGTAGGCAGACATCGGCCAGGCGACTGGCGATGAATTTCTTGTGCGCCACCACCAGGGCCATGGGCCGGTCGGGGTAGAAGGTCAGCAGTTGGTGCAGGCACAGGCTGGAAACGATCCAGGCGGCCACCAGGGCGTACAGGTCGCGGCTGGTGACCACCAGCGCCACCGCCGCCAGGGTGCCGAGCAAAGCTAGCAAATATCGGCGCTGGCCCGACTCGCCCTGCAGGTAGCGCGCGGAGAACTCGACGATCACCAGCGCCAGCAGGCTGACCAGGCTGGCCATGGCCAGCCCCAGGCGGTCAGCGGGTTGGTCGTCCAGACCAGCCTGTAGCAGCGCCGCCAGCACCAGCGCCACACCAGCTATAGCCGCCAGGCGACCCGCGCACCACAGGCTTTTGGTCAGGCGCGCAGGCCACAGGGCGACAGGCACCAGCGCCAGGGCGTACAGCCACGGCAGCCAGTTGGCTAAATAAGAGAGTGTGGGGTACATGAGCGATCTCCAGAGCTAGATAATGGCGGTAGTCTCCGGGAGCGCTTTACTTAATTAAAATAGATTGATAAGAACCAAACATTCGCTTTTAGAAAACATCGTATGCGTCGCCTGAATTTTCATCACCTGCACTACTTCTGGGCCGTGGCCAAGGAAGGCAACCTGACCCGCGCCGCCCAGACCCTGCACGTGGCGCAGTCGGCGCTGTCGACGCAGATCCGCGCACTCGAGGAGCAGCTCGGCCACGCCCTGTTCATTCGCTCCGGGCGCAACCTGCTGCTGACCGAGGCCGGCCAACTGGTGCTGGATTACGCCGACAGCATCTTCGCCTTGGGCAGCGAGCTGCAGATGACGCTGCAGGGTGCCTTGCAGGCCAATCAGCAACTGCGCATCGGCGCGGTGGCAACGCTGTCGCGTAACTTTCAGGAGAACCTGCTGCGTCCCTTCCTGGGCCGTGGCAAGCTGCGCATCGTGCTGGAGTCCGGCGGTCTGAACGACCTGCTGGAGCGGCTGGCGCTGCACAAACTGGACGTGGTGCTGACCAACCAGGCGGTGAGCAGCGACGCTCAGCGTTCCTGGCGCTGTCGCCTGCTGGATCGGCAGAGCGTTTGCCTGGTCGGCCCGCCGCGCGCTGATGGCTTCGACTTGCAGCGCGATCTGCAGCAGGCCCGGCTGATCGTACCGGGGCGCAGCAGCGACATCCGCAGTCAGTTCGATTTGTTCTGCGACAGTCACAGCCTGCGCCCCGACATCTGCGCGGAAGTCGACGACATGGCCATGCTGCGCCTGTTGGCCCGCGACTCCGGCGACATGGCCCTGCTGCCGGCGGTGGTGGTGCAGGACGAGCTGCAGGCCGGCGTGCTGCAGCTGTATGCCGAGATTCCCGAGATCGCCGAGCAGTTCTTCGCCGTTACCCTGCAGCGGCATTTCAACCTCAGCATTCTCGAAGAGCTGCTGGCTTGAACGCGGCTGCCTTACATGTATAGACAAAATCGGTCTGTTCAGCCGGTCGCCAAAGGCTGCACCGCGCCCGCCAAGCTGGCAGGATGAACGCCAACGCTACGCAAGGAGACGAAGCATGACATTTGGCCCTCTGGTAACAACCGACTGGCTGGCGCGCGAAAGTAATACCGCGGACTTGGTGCTGTTCGACGCCAGTACCTACCTGCCCAACGAAGGAAAAAATGGCCGCGAAGAATTCCTCAAGGCGCATATTCCCGGTGCCCGCTTCTTCGATATCGACGCCTTTTCCGACCCCGACACCCCGCTTCCCCACACCCTGCCCTCCCAGGGCCGCTTTGCGCGGCTGGCCGGCGCCGAAGGCGTGGGCAACGACACCCGCGTGGTGGTGTACGACCAAAAGGGGCTGTTCTCCGCCGCGCGCGCCTGGTGGCTGTTTCGCTACTTCGGCCACCAGAACGTCGCAGTGCTCGATGGCGGCTTGCCCAAGTGGCTGGTCGAACAGCGCGCCACCGAAACCGGCGAGCCGGCGGCTGCCCAGCCGCGAAGCTTCCAGGTCAATGTGCACGCCCGCAAGGTACGCGGCCTGGGTGACGTGCTTGAGGCCATCGAGCGTGAAGACACGCTGATTCTCGACGCCCGCGCCGCCAACCGCTTCGACGGCAGCACCGCCGAAGCACGCCCAGGTGTCGCCTCCGGGCATATTCCGGGCAGCCAGAATCTGCCGTATAGCCGCCTGTTGCGTAGTGACCACACCCTGCAGCCCGCGGAGACCCTGCGCACCCTGTTCAGCGCAGCAGGGGTCGATGGCAAGAAGCCGGTGATCACCAGCTGCGGCAGCGGCGTTACCGCGGCAGTGCTGCTGCTCGGCATGGAAGTGGCCGGTCTGCCGGAGGGTGCGCTGTACGACGGTTCCTGGACCGAGTGGGGCAGTCGCACCGACACACCAAAGGCCACCGGCGTGGTCTAACGCGTTAACGCCGCCTTTCTTGGTAGGCGCTAACGCCGCTTGGGATTGACTACCTGTGCCCCGCTTTCCATTTGACTGGAATACGCAAATAGCTCACGCCGTTTGCCTCGGCTTCGACGAAATGCCCGGCGCGGATGTTGACCTGGATCGAGGGCAGCAGCAGCTTCGGTACTGAGAGGCGAGCGTCGCGCTGCTCGCGCAGCGCAACGAACTCGTCCTCGCTCACGCCGTCATGGACATGCACGCTCGACCGGCGCTGCTCGCCCACCGTCGTCTGCCAACGATAGTCATCGCGGCCCGGGGCCTTGTAGTCGTGGCACAAGAAAAGGCGCGTCGAGTCAGGCAGCGCCAGCAGGCGACGAATCGAGCGATAGAGCGTACGCGCACTCCCGCCGGGGAAGTCGGCACGGGCGGTGCCGTAGTCAGGCATGAACAGCGTGTCGCCGACGAAGGCTGTATCGCCAATGCGATAGGCAACATCGGCAGGCGTATGGCCCGGAACATGGAGCACCTCCACCTGCAGGGCGCCGATAGCGAAGCGATCGCCATCTTCGAATAGTCTGTCGAAGTCCGAACCATCGGTCTTGAGATCGTCCATCGCGAACACGGGCCGGAAAATTTTCTGCACGTCACGAATATGTGCACCGATACCGATCCAGGCACCGGTATGCGCGGCGATGAATGGAGCCGCCGACAGGTGGTCGGCGTGCGCGTGTGTTTCCAGCACCATCGCAATCCGCCAGTCATGGTCGCTGGCGAAGGTAACGATCCGCTCGGCCGAGCGAGTGTCCGCGACGCCACTGGCCATATCGAAGTCGAGCACTGGATCGATCACCGCTGCTGTCCGCGTCGCGGGATCACCGACAAGGTAGCTGATCGTGTTGGTCGGCTCGTCGAAAAACGCCTCGATGAAGGGTTGGCTCATGATTTCCTCCGCTAGCGCTTGCGAATATATTTTAGACAATGCTAAATAAGCAATATCTAATTTAGAGGTGAGCGATGCTCAAAGCACCTATGGATCTGGCGACTTTCGAGACGAAAGCCGAACAGGTGGCCGGTACGCTGAAGGCGATCGGCAATACACGACGACTGATGCTGCTTTGCAAGTTGGTTGAGCATGGCGAGATGACGGTCGGCGACCTGGCCCGCGATATCGGTCTGTCGCAATCGGCCTGTTCCCAGCACCTTGCCAAGATGCGCGACGAAGGTCTCGTGACTTACCGGCGTGAGAGACAGACGATCTGGTACGCCATCGCAGACGCCCGTATAGAAACCTTGCTCGCCACCCTCTATCAGCTGTACTGCAAGGATTGATGCCATGACACTCAAGACCCTTTCCCCTGCTGAAACACAAGCGGCTATCGACGCCGGTGCCCGGCTGATCGACATTCGCAGCGCTGACGAACATGCGCGCGAGCATATTCCAGGCCCAATCAACGTACCGCTCGAGCGGCTCAATGATCTACCCCATGACGGCGGCGCGATCATCTTCCATTGCAAGTCGGGGATGCGTACCGCCGCCAATAAAACCCAGCTCGGCGCAGCGGCAGGCGATGTACCCGTCTATATCCTCGACGGCGGCATCGATGCGTGGCGGCAGGCTGGACAGCCGACGGTGACCGACCGCTCGCAGCCGCTGGAAATCATGCGCCAGGTTCAGATCACTGCCGGTGCGCTGGTGCTGACCGGCGTTCTGCTGGGTCTGGTGGTCACACCCGCCTTCTTCGGCCTATCGGCGTTTGTCGGTGCCGGACTGATGTTTGCGGGTGTGACAGGCTGGTGCGGGATGGCCAACCTGTTGCGCGTCATGCCATGGAATCGACGCGCAGCGGCCTGACAGGATCATGGCCAGCGTGACAAACCCTGTCAGCCCGATAGGCCATGTAAGCGCCAGAGCGGTCATCGGCGCATTATCTGTGGGGAACGGGCCATGCCCGCGAAAATCCCGGGAATGGAGTAGGCGCTCCGGCCCGCTCCCATCGGCAAACCAATAACGTCTGCTCTAGCCTTGTATTCGAACGCATGCATAGAAAGATGCGAACAGGCGCTTATAGCGCATGGGACTGATACAGCTCCGTCAGCGCCTCACCGCGCAACTGCGCCAGCTGTGGCGAGCGACGATCTCGGGGACGCGGTAACGGCACCGCTAGCTCACGCTGCAAACGGCTAGGAGCGCCACCGAGAATCAGCACGCGATCGCTCAGGTAGAACGCCTCGTCCAGGTCATGGGTGACCAGCAGCACGGCAATCCCGTAGCGGGCAGCCAGCTCGGCCACCAGGTCCTGCAGCTTCATCCGCGTGAAGGCATCCACCGCGCTGAACGGCTCATCGAGCAGCAGCACCTGGGGTTTTCCGTACAGCGCTCGGGCAATCGCCACACGCTGCGCCTGGCCGCCGGACAACTGCTTGGGCAAGGCGTCACCGCGCCCCTGCAGGCCGACGTCACGCAGCAGCTGTTGCACCCACTTGTCCTCGGCGATCCAGCCGTCGGCAAAACCGACATTGTGCGCCACGCTCAACCAGGGCATCAGCCGCGGCTCCTGGAACACCACGCCGATGCCGTTGCCGCGCCCGCGCGGCAGGTGCGCGCCGAGCTGCAAATCGCCCTGGTATTCGCGGTCCAGCCCAGCGGCGATTCGCAGCAAGGTGCTCTTGCCGCAGCCGCTGGGGCCGAGCAGGCTGACCACCTCGCCGGTAGCGAGGCTCAGGCTGACGTCTTCGAGCACCCGCACATCGGCGAAGGCCTTATGAATGTTCTGTAATTGCAGAAGCGCATTCATGCTCCACCCTCCCCACCCTGATAGCTGTCGCGCCAGCGCAGGGCACGGTTTTCCCAGGCCTTGAGCAGGCTGTCGCTGAGTTTGCCGAGCAGCGCCAACAACAGAATGGCGGCGATCACCAGATCCGGTCGCGAGGTTTCCCGACCATCGCTGAGCAGGTAACCGAGGCCGCGGGTGGCGGCGATCAGTTCGGCGGCGACCAGGAACATCCAGCTCAGGCTCAGCGAGCCACGCAGGCCCGTGAACAGGCTTGGCAGTGCGGCCGGCAGGAGAATGCGGCGTACCAGCGTCAGTGGCGGCAGGCCATAAAGCTGCCCCACTTCCACCAACTTGCGGTCGATATTGCGGATACCGGCCAGCAGCGCCAGGTACACCGGAAAGAAGGCCCCCAGGGCGATCAGCACGATCTTCGGCGTTTCATCGATGCCCAGCCAGAGCAGCAACAAGGGTACCCAGGCCAGACTGGGAATCGCCCGCAGCGCCTGGAACGTCGGCTCCAGATACGCCTCGGCGCGCCGGCTCAGCCCGACCCAGGTGCCGATGACGATGGCCAGCGCCGCACCGATCACGAAGCCAGCCCCGACCCGCAGCAGGCTGGCACTCAGATGCCGCCACAGCTCACCGCTCTGCGCCAGCAGGTACAGCGTTTGCGCCACTTGGCTGGGCGCCGGCATCTGGTGGCTAGGCAACAGGCCCGTGCGCACCAGGGTTTCCAGCAGCGCCAGCAACAGCAGCGGCACCACCCAGCCACGCAGGTCGTTGAGTCTGAGCCGCCAGATGGGCAGACCGCGGCTGATGGCGAAGCTCAGGGCTTTCATGGTTACTGTCCTGCCTTGGCTACGGACTGACCGATCGCCTTGGCCGCCAGCTGCGGCGTGATCAGCTGATCGACCACCTGAGCAACGTCGGTGCCCGGGCGTACCAGGCCCTCTTCAAGCAGGATCGGAGCCGCCGCCTTCAGCGCATTGATATGTTCGGCGCCGGGCTGCGAGTTGCTGAAGTCGGTACGCGACAGCTGCAGCTTGGCCACTTCCAGTGGCAGCTTGGCTTCATCGGCGAGCAGCTGGGCCAATGCATCCGGGTTGGCAATGGCCCACTGGCGCGCCTGCTCGTAGGCCGCGATGACCTGTTCGATCAGCGCCGGCTGCTGCTTGGCGAAGGTTTCGGTCACGCTGAGCACGCTGTAGCTGTTGAAGTCGCGGTTGCGATACAGCAGGCGCGAGCCGGCCTGCAACTCGCTCGACGCCATCAGCGGGTCGAGCCCGGCCCAGGCCTGTACGTCGCCCCGTTCCAGGGCCACACGACCATCGGGGTGCTGCAGGTGGACGATCTCCACGTCGTTCTTGTTCAGCCCGGCTTTCTGCAGGCTCTGCAACAGGAACAGGAAGGGATCGGTGCCCTTGGTAGCTGCCACCTTCTTGCCCTTGAGGTCAGCCACGGTCTGGATCGGAGAATCCTTGGGTACCACCAGCGCCGTCCATTCCGGGCGGCTGGCCACGTAGACGGTCTTGATCGGCGCGCCATTGGCGCGGCTCAGCACCGCGGCCAGGCCGGCAGTAGAAGCGAAATCGGTGCTGCCACCGTTGAGGTATTCCAGCGAGCGGTTGCTGCCCTGGCTGAATACCCATTTGACGCTGATACCCTGGGGCTCGAGCGCCTTTTCCAGCAAGCGTTGCTGCTTGAGCACCAGGCTGGTGGGGGCGTAGTAGGCGTAATCGAGGCGTACTTCCTTGGGCGGAGCAGCCTGCACAGCAGTCGGCAGCCAGACGGCAAACAGGGCGGCAAGCCCGACACGCAAAGTGGTTTTGTTCATGATTCTGTTCCTTATAGATGACACTGGCGAGCCACTGCCGGCCGCCAGGCCAATGGCGATAACGGACGATCAGAGCAGCGTCAGGGTGTAACTCAGAATCAGGCGATTCTCGTCGGCATCGGTAGCGACGTTGCCGCGCTGGGTCGCGTTGCGCCAGGACACGCCCAGCCCCTTGAGCGGCCCGTCGAGCAGGGTGTAATCCAGGCGCAGATCACGCTCCCACTCCTTGAGGTCGCCATTGGCGGAGTCGACGTTGTCGCCCTTCAGGTAGGCGACGCTGGCCTTCAGGCCCGGCACGCCGAGCTTGGCGAAGTCATAGGCGTACTCGGCGACCCAAGTACGCTCGCCGGCGCTGGCGAATCTGCCGAGCTGGCGGTCGGTGATCAGGTAGGACGACGAGCCGCCGCCCTGGTTGAGGAAGGGGAAAGCACTGTCGCCTTCGACCTGCTGATAGCCAAGGCCGGCGGAATGGCTGCCCAGGGTGTAGGTGAACAAGGCGCTCCAGGTCTGGTTGTCGACCTCGCCGGTGGTCACGCCGTTACCGTAATAGCCGGTACTGGTATAGCCCTGAGCGCGACCAGCCGCGTTGCCATTCTTGCCGTCGGAATTGCTGTCGAAATAGCGCAGGTCACTCTTAAGCGAGCCCGGTCCGATGGCCCAGTTATGCACCAGCCCGAGGAAATGCTGTTTGTAGAAGTCTTCCAGGTTGCCGTAGTAGTACTGCAGCGTCAGGTCCTTGGTAGCCTTCCAGTCGCCGCCAGCGAAATAGAACTTGTTGGTGTCGGCATCGCCCGAGGCGCCAGCGATACGCAAGGCGATGTCGTCGGTGGAGCTGCGGGTCTTGGTGCTTTCCAGCTGTCCCGCAGTGAGCGTCAGGCCATCGATTTCACTGGAGGTAATCTGCCCGCCCTGGAAGATTTGCGGCAACAGACGACCATCGTTGAAGGTCACCACCGGCAGCTTGGGCTGCAGCGTGCCGATACGCGCCTCGGTCTTGGACAGCCGCAGTTTGGCGGTTACGCCGGCCTTGCTGTAGTCGTCCACCGCGCTGCCGTCGCTATCGAGCGGAAATAGCTGGCCCGGGGTGCGATCACGCCCGGCCTTGCCCGCCTTGCCGCCGGAATCGAGTTTCACGCCGAGCAGGCCAATGGCGTCGAGGCCAAAGCCGACGGTGCCCTGGGTGAATCCTGAGGCGTAGTTGAAAATGAAACCCTGCCCCCACTCCTGCGCCTCGCCATTGTTGTTGGCGGTGTTCTTGGTGTTGAGGTCGTAATAGAAATTGCGCAGGCCGATGCTGGCCTTGCTGTCTTCGATGAAGCCAGCAGCGCTCGCTTCGGTGGCCAGAGCGGCAAGGGCGACGGCCAATGCCAGGGTGGACTTGTTCATGCTCGATGCTCCAGTGCAGGGTGTGCTGTTATGAACGGGCACGGCGCAGGAGCTCGACATCACCGACACGAAGACGTTGGCAGAGAGCCCCTGGTTCGGGCCCGATGCGGTGGTCCGCTGTCGGCTGGTGGTTAATTTACGAGAGCCTTGATAATCCCTAAAAAGAATTATTTTTCACTTTGTAGTAACTATTTTGCATAATAAGAAAAGCAGATTCGTCGACCTAAGCTAATATCTAAAAATTATTTATTAATCATTTTTTATATCGATTAGCTTCTCGACACCGGACCACCGGACTTCAATCGCTCATTCATGAAGTACGTGTGATCGTCCCCGTATGGCCGCCACGCGTTTTTGTCGAGGCCCTGCCATGTCATTGCCGCATTCCCTGCACCGCCCCATCACTGCCGTGTTACTGATCCTTGGCTTGGCCGCTGCGCCACTTGCCAATGCCGGCGAACAGCTGCGCATCGGCTACCAGAAATCATCGACCCTGATCAGCCTGCTGAAGAGCCAGGGCACTCTGGAAAAAGCGCTGGCCGATCAGGACGTCACCATCAGCTGGCACGAGTTTCCCAGCGGTCAGCCGCTGCTGGAATCGCTCAATGTGGGCAATATCGACCTGTCCGCGGATGTCGCCGATACCGTACCGGTGTTCGCCCAGGCAGCCGGCGCCGACCTCGCCTACTTTGCCCAGGAGGCGCCCTCGCCTCACGCCCAGGCCATCGTGGTGCGCGAGGATTCTCCGATCAAAAGCCTGGCGGACCTCAAGGGCAAGAAGGTCGCCGTCACCAAAGCGGCCGGCGTGCACTACCTGCTGATCGCCGCGCTCGCCAAGGCAGGCCTGAAATTCAGCGACATCGAGCCGGCCTACCTGACGCCCGCCGACGGTCGCGCCGCTTTCGAGAATCGCAAGGTCGATGCCTGGGTGACCTGGGAGCCCTTTCTCAGTGGCGCCCAGCAGCAACTGCCCACGCGCATCCTCGCGGATGGCGAAGGTCTGGCCGACTACCAGCGCTATTACCTGACCAGCGCCAGCTTCGCCAGAAATCACCCGCAGGTGCTGCAGATCGTCTTCGCCGAGCTGGTGAAAACCGGCGACTGGCTGCGCGCCAACCCGCGCCAGGGCGCCGAGGTGCTCAGCCCGCTGTGGGGCAATCTGGATCCCGCCATCGTCGAGAAGGCCAACGCCAAACGCAGCTACCAGGTGCGCCTGGTCAAGCCTGACAGCCTTGCCGAGCAACAGAAGATCGCCGATGCCTTCCTCGCGGCCGGGCTGTTGCCCAAGGCCGTGGACGCCCGCCAGGTGAACATCTGGAGCCCGGCACCATGAGCAGCCAAGCCCTCGCCTACCCCAGCAAGCCGGAAGAACCACTGTTCGCCGCCCATCTGTTCCCGGCGGATTTCGGCAGCCGCAGCGCCACCGTCGAACGCCTGGCCCGGCAGTTGGCCGCCAGCGCCGTGGAGCGTGACCGCGCCGGCGGCAGTGCACAGGCCGAACGTGAACTGCTGCGCAGCAGCGGACTGCTGACCCTCGCCGTGCCGCAACAGTACGGCGGCCAGGGCGTGGCCTGGCCGGAGATCTACCGCATCGTGCGCTACCTCGCCGCCGCCGACAGCTCGCTCGCCCATCTTTTCGCCTTCCAGCATCTGCAGGTGGCGACCATCCAGCTGTTCGCCAGCCCCGAGCAGCAACGCCACTGGCTGACCCGCACCGTGCAGGAAAACTGGTTCTGGGGCAATGCCACCAATGGCCGTGACGTCGGGCTGCATCTTACCCAGCGCGAGGAGCATTTCGAGCTAAACGGCAGCAAGTCGTTCTGCTCCGGTGCCCTGGGCGCCGATGCACTGGTGATCGGCGTACAGCGCAGCAAGAAGCCCGATGACCGGGTGTTCATCGTGTTGCCCAGCCAGCGCGAAGGCCTGGCGGTGAATCAGGACTGGGACGGCTTCGGCCAGCGCCAGACCGACAGCGGCACCGTGCAGTTCGAGCAGGTATTCGTGGACAGCAGCGAATTGCTCGGTCCCGTCGGCCCCAGCCCACGCACTACCTTGCGCTCGTGCCTGTCGCAGCTGATCCTCACCCAGCTCTACCTGGGCAACGCCCAGGGCGCGCTGGACGCTGCGCTGCGCTACACCCGCGAGCAGAGCCGCCCCTGGCCGGCCTCCGGTGTGGCCCAGGCCAGTGATGACCCGTTCATCCAGCAACGCTACGGCGAGCTGTGGCTGCGTTATCGCGCCGCGCTGCCGTTGGCCGAACAGGCCGCACAACGCTTGCAGAGCGCCTGGGAAACGTCCGCACTCACCGCCGCCGAACGCGCCGAGGTCGCCCTGGCGATCAGCGAGGCGAAGGTGGTGGCAGTACGCGCAGCGCTGGATATCACCAGCCAGATCTTCGAGAACATGGGCGCCCGCGCCACCAGCTCGCGCTACGGCTTCGATCGCTTCTGGCGCAACGTGCGGGTGCACAGCCTGCACGACCCCATCGACTACAAGGTGCGCGACCTCGGTCACTGGCTGCTCAGCGGCCAGGGCCCGCAGCCCTCGCTGTACAGCTGATCGCGCTCGTTACACACGCCGTTCGCCACCGGACCACCGGAGCCTCGATTCCCTGCCGCAGCGCGCCCACCCCCGCGCTGCTGCAGTATATCCACACGATGAGGTGCACATGACACGTCCGATTACCCTTGAGGACAGCACATCCGACCAGGACGTCGCCCCGCCGCTACACCCCGCCGCCATTCTGGCCAGCGATGCCGATGCGCTGGAGGCCGCCCACGCCCTGGCCAATGCAGCCGAAGCAGGCGCCATCCAGCGTGACCGGGAGCGGCGCTTGCCGTGGGAGCTGGTGGAGCGTTTCACCGCCAGCGGCCTCGGCAGCATCGCGGTGCCGCGCGCTTTTGGTGGCCCGCAGCTGTCATACGTGACCATCGCCGAGGTGTTCCGCATCATCAGCGCCGTCGACCCTGCGCTGGGGCAAATTCCGCAAAACCACTTCGGCCTGCTCGGCCTGCTGCACGCCGCTGCCAATCCAGAGCAACAGCAACGCCTGTTCGCCAGCGTGCTGGCCGGCTGGCGCATCGGCAACGGCGGCCCCGAGCGCGGCAGCAAGCACATCCTGGATCTGCGCGCACGCCTGACTCAGCGGGATGGTCGCTGGCGGCTCAGTGGCGAGAAGTTCTACTCCACCGGCGCCCTGTTCGCCCACTGGGTCACCGCCAAGGCGCTGGATGATCAGGGCCGCCCGTGGTTGGCCTTCATCCAACGCGGCCGACCGGGCCTGCGCATCGTCAACGACTGGTCCGGTTTTGGTCAGCGCACCACCGCCAGCGGCACCTTGCTGCTCAATGAGGTGGAGGTCTATGAGAACGACCTCGTGCCGCTGTGGCCTTTGGCCGACAAGCCAAGCATTCAGGGCGCGTTTTCCCAGCTGATTCAGGCGGCCATCGATCTCGGCATTGCCGATGGCGCGGTACGTGACGCCATTGCCTTCGTGCGCGAGAAATCCCGGCCGTGGATCGACGCCAAGGTCGAACGCGCCGGTGACGACCCATACGTGATCGCCGACGTCGGGCGCCTGCATATCGAACTGCATGCCGCCGAAGCGCTGCTGCACAAGGCCGGGCGGGTGCTCGATGAAGTGGCCGCCGCGCCCATCGACGCCGACGGCGCGGCGCGGGCCTCGATTGCGGTAGCCGAAGCCAAGGCGCTGAGCACCGAGCTCAGCCTGCAGGCCAGTGAAAAGCTGCTGGAGCTGGCTGGCAGCCGCGCCACCCTGGCCGAGTTCGGCCTTGACCGCCATTGGCGCAATGCCCGCACCCACACCCTGCACGATCCGGTGCGCTGGAAATACCACGCCATCGGCGCCTGGCACCTCAACGGCACCCGCCCCAACCGCCATTCCTGGATCTGAGCCCATGAACGCCCATACCCAACCTGGCGTGCCGCTGCTGCGCGACGACGCCCAAGCCCTTGCCGTCGCCGAACGCCTGGCTGAAAGTTTCTCCGCCGGCGCCGCCGAACGTGACCGCGAGCGGCAATTGCCCCACGCCGAACTGGCGCAGTTCTCTCACTCCGGCCTGTGGGGCATCAGCGTGCCCATTGCCTTTGGCGGGCCGGGCCTGGCCAGCGTCACCGTCGCCAGGGTCATCGCCCGCATCGCCCAGGCCGATGGCTCGCTCGGGCAGATTCCGCAAAACCATTTCTACGCCCTGGAGGTGCTACGGGTAAACGGCAGCCAGGCGCAGCAGCGCCGTCTGTATGCCGAGGTGCTGGCCGGCCAGCGCTTCGGCAATGCCCTGGCCGAGTTGGGCACCAAGACCGCGCTGGATCGCACCACCCGCCTGACCCGTACCGCCGACGGCTACCGTATCGACGGGCGCAAGTTCTACTGCACCGGCGCGCTGTTCGCCCAGCGCATTCCGACCCTGGCCATCGACGAAGACGGCGTCGGCTTTCTCGCCTTCGTGCCGCGTGACGCCAGCGGCCTGCAGGTGATCGACGACTGGAGCGGCTTTGGCCAGCGCACCACCGGCAGTGGCAGCGTGGTGTTCGACGGCGTGGCGGTGGACGCCGAGGACGTGCTGCCATTCCAGAGTGCCTTCGAGCGCCCGACCACGGTCGGCCCCTTCGCCCAGTTGCTGCACGCCGCCATCGACACCGGCATCGCCCGTGGCGCCTACGAGGACCTGCTGCAGTTCGTGCGACACAAGTCGCGGCCGTGGATCGACGCCGGCATCGAAAAGGCCAGTGACGACCCACTGACCCAGCAGGAAATCGGCAAGCTGCGCGTGCGCCTGGCCGCTACCGAAGCGCTGCTGGAGCGCGCTGGCGAATTCGTAGACCGCGCCCAGGCCGCGCCAGATGCGGACAGCGTGGCCGCCGCATCGATTGCCGTAGCCGAGGCTCGGGCCATCAGCACGGAAACCTCGCTGCTGCTCGGCAGCAAGCTGCTGGAACTGGCCGGCAGCCGCGCCACCCTGGCCGAACACGGCCTCGACCGCCACTGGCGCAACGCCCGCACCCACACCCTGCACGGCCCGGTGCGCTGGAAGTACCACGCCATCGGCGACTTCTACCTCAACGATCGCCTGCCGCCGCGCCGGGGGACCATCTGATGGGCAAGCAGATTCTTCTCAACGCCTTCAACATGAACTGCGTCGGGCACATCCATCACGGCCTGTGGACGCACCCCGACGATCAGTCGGTGAACTTCAACCAGCTGAGCTACTGGACCGATCTGGCCCAATTACTCGAGCGCGGGCTGTTCGACGGTCTGTTTATCGCCGACATCCTAGGCGTTTACGACGTGTACCAGAACGGCATCGACCTGCCACTGCAGGAAGCCATCCAGCTGCCGGTCAACGACCCGCTGCTGCTGGTCTCCGCCATGGCCGGCGTCACCCAGCACCTGGGCTTCGGGGTTACCGCCAACCTCAGCTACGAGGCGCCGTACACCTTCGCCCGCAGGCTCTCCACCCTCGATCACCTGAGCAATGGCCGCATCGGCTGGAACATCGTCACCGGTTACTTGGAAAGCGCGGCCAAGGCCATGGGCCTGAGCCAGCAGGTCGAGCACGACCGCCG
This sequence comes from Pseudomonas sp. CNPSo 3701, assembly GCF_028674975.1. Classification (NCBI taxonomy): domain Bacteria; kingdom Pseudomonadati; phylum Pseudomonadota; class Gammaproteobacteria; order Pseudomonadales; family Pseudomonadaceae; genus Pseudomonas; species Pseudomonas sp. CNPSo 3701. The sequence continues at coordinate 290,574 of NZ_JAQZSI010000002.1, forward strand.
CTACGACCAGGCAGACGAATATCTGGAAGTGCTCTACAAGCTGCTCGAAGGCAGCTGGCAGGACGACGCCGTGCTCGCCGACCGCGAGCGCCGCATCTACGCCCAGCCCGGCAAGGTGCACAAGGTGCGCCACCACGGCGAGTTCTATCAGGTCGAGGGTTACCACCTCAGCCAGCCGTCGCCACAGCGTACGCCGCTGCTGTTCCAGGCCGGTTCGTCAGCACGCGGCTCGCGCTTCGCCGGCCAGCACGCCGAATGCGTGTTCATTGGCGGTAATGGCTTCGATGCGGTGCGCGCCCAGGTCGAGCAGGTGCGCGCCAGCGCCGTGACGGCCGGGCGCAAGGGCGACGCGATCAAGGTGTTCATGGGTATCGCTGTGATCGTCGCGCCCACCGAAGCCGAGGCCCGTGACAAGCACGCCGGGTACCTGCGCTACGCCAGCCCGGAAGCCGGCATCGCCCACTTCTCCAGCTCCACCGGTATCGACCTGGCGGCCTTCGGCCTCGACGAACCGATCCTGGAGCGCAAGACCAACGCCATCGAATCGGTGGTCAAGACCTTCACCGGCTGGACCAAGCGTCGCCTGCTCGAACAGCACGCCCTGGGCGGACGCTATCCGGTGCTGATCGGCTCGCCAGGCCAGGTGGCCGATCAGCTGATCGAGTGGATCGACGCCACCGGCCTGGACGGCTTCAACCTCACGCGAATCGTCACTCCGCAAAGCTACGCCGACTTCATCGACCTGGTGATTCCCGAGCTGCAACAGCGCGGCCGCTACAAGACCGCCTACGCAGACGGCGCCCTGCGCCACAAGCTGTTCGGCCAGGGCCCAAGGCTGCCGGCCGATCACCCGGCTGCCGCCTGGCGCGACCCTGCCCGCCTGCAACACGCCAATGCCTTCCCCCACGAACTGCGAAACCTCAGCGCCCACGCGCTGAACCTGCTCTGACCCCACAAGGACGCCGCCATGCTCAAACCATTGAAAACCCTGACCCTCGCCGCCCTGTTCAGCGCCAGCACCCTGGCCCAGGCCGCGCCCGCCCTCAAACTCGGCACCACCGCGGCCTTTGCCCCACCGCTGGAAGTGGCCGTGGCCGAAGCCAAGAAACAGGGGCTGGACGTGGAACTGGTCGAGTTCACCGACTGGATCGCGCCCAATGTCAGCCTCGCCAATGGCGACATCGACGTGAACTACTTCCAGCACATCCCCTTCCTGGAAAATGCCAAGGCCGAGGGCGGCTACGACCTGGTGCCGGTGGCGCGCGGGGTGATCAACAACGTCGGCCTCTACTCCAAGACACACAAGGATTTCGCCAGCCTGCCGGACGGCGCCAAGGTGGCGATCGCCAACGACCCGGTCAATGGCGGGCGCGGCCTGCAACTGCTGCAAAAAGCCGGGCTGATCGAACTCAAGCCCGGCGTCGGTTACAAGGCGACCCAGCAGGACATCACCGCCAACCCGAAAAACATCCGCATCATCGAACTGGAAGCCGTGCAGTTGGTGCGCGCCTATGACGAGGTCGATCTGGTGCAGGGCTATCCGGCCTACATCCGCCTGGCCAAAACCTTCGATCCGGCCTCGGCCCTGCTGTTCGACGGCGTTGACCATCCCGAGTACATCATCCAGTTCGTCACCCAACCGGCGAAGGCGCAGGACGCGCGCCTGCTCAAGTTCATCGACATCTATCAACACTCCCCGGCGGTGCGCGCCGCGCTCGACAAGGCCCATGGCAACCTCTACCAGGCCGGCTGGGAGAGTTGACATGAGCGGCTTCGACCCCCACCTGCAGCAGGCCGCCGCAGCCAGCCGCAGCGCCCAGGCGCACCTGCGCTTCGAGCGCCTGGGCAAGACCTACGAGGGCGCCCAGGGCCCGGTGCAGGCGCTGCACGACATCGAGTTGTCGATCGAACGCGGCGAAGTGTTCGGCATCATCGGCCGCAGCGGCGCGGGCAAATCCTCGCTGCTGCGCACCATCAACCGGCTGGAGCGGCCCAGTAGCGGTCGCGTGTTGATCGACGGCAGCGACATCGCCGGCTATGACGATGATGCCCTGGTGGCGCTGCGCCGGCGCATCGGCATGATCTTCCAGCACTTCAACCTGATGTCCGCCAAAACCGTGTGGCAGAACGTCGAACTGCCGCTCAAGGTTGCTGGCGTGCCGCGCGAAGCCCGCCAGGGCAAGGTGCGCGAATTGCTCGAACTGGTGGGCCTCGAGGACAAGCACGGCGCCTACCCAGCGCAGCTCTCGGGTGGCCAGAAACAGCGGGTGGGCATTGCCCGCGCCCTGGTGCACGACCCGCAGATTCTGCTCTGCGACGAAGCCACCAGTGCTCTGGATCCGGAGACCACCCAGGCGATCCTCGGCCTGCTGCGCGAGATCAACCGGCGCCTGGGCCTGACCGTGGTGCTGATCACCCACGAGATGGCAGTGATCCGCGAGATCTGCGACCGCGTGGTGGTGCTGGAGCGCGGTGAAGTGGTCGAACAAGGCCCGGTGTGGCAGGTGTTCGGCACGCCACGCCATGAAGTCACCCGCACTCTGCTGACACCGCTGCAGCATGCCCTGCCGACGAACCTGCAGCAGCGCCTGCACGACTCGCCCAGCGAGCGCGACGATCTGGTGCTGCGCCTGCACTTCGCCGGTACGGGCCTTGAGCCGGATTTGCCGGCACTGGGCGCTGCCCTGGGCGGCCGCGCCACCCTGCTCGACGCCAGCCTGGAACAGATCCAGGGGCACGCCGTGGGCCACCTTATTCTGTCCGTCGGCCCGTCAGCCCTCGGCCATGCAGCGCTGGTCGAAAACGCCCGCACGCTGGCCGACCATGTGGAGGTACTGGGTTATGTCGCTGCTGTTTGAACGCCTCTGGCAAGGCCTGCTCGACACCCTGCTGATGGTCGGCGTGTCATCCCTGCTCGCCCTGCTGGCCGGCATTCCGCTGGCAGTATTTCTGGTCACCAGCAGCAAGGGCGGCATCTTCGAGGCGCCGCGGCTGAACCGCGTGCTCGGCGCCATCGTCAACCTGTTCCGTTCCATCCCGTTCCTGATCCTGATGGTCGCGCTGATTCCCTTTACTCGCCTGGTAGTCGGCACCACCTATGGCGTGTGGGCCGCCGTGGTACCGCTGACCATCGCCGCGACGCCGTTCTTCGCGCGCATCGCCGAAGTCAGCCTGCGCGAAGTGGATCACGGCCTGATCGAAGCCGCCCAGGCCATGGGCTGCCGCCGCCGGCATATCGTCTGGCACGTGCTACTGCCCGAAGCCCTGCCCGGCATCGTCGGCGGCTTCACCATCACCCTGGTCACCATGATCAACTCCTCCGCCATGGCCGGCGCCATCGGTGCAGGCGGCCTGGGCGATCTGGCCTACCGCTACGGCTATCAGCGCTTCGATACCCAGGTGATGCTGACGGTGATCGTCGTGCTGGTGGTGATGGTGAGCTTTATTCAGTTTGGTGGTGATCGGCTGGCACAGCGGTTGAACAAGCGGTAAGGAAACAGGTTGTCACTGCAAATGCAAAGCCCCGGATTTCCGGGGCTCTTTTTGTGCCTATGTCGCAGAAATGCGTTACGAGCAATGCGCTTCGCTCAGCCGCAATAGACAGTTGTTGTACGAATCGAGTAGCGTCTCAAACCAGTCGGTTCCCGCACTTGGTCGAGCAATCGAAGCTGCCTATCCATGGTGTATAACCCCCTTATACGCTCATCGATACGCTGAAAGCCCTAGCCTAGACACGCATCGTGAGAGGGACAAGGAATGTTATACACCACGCCCGTCCGGGAAGTTATGCACCAGTTGGTGTCTATTTATAGTTATACGCAGCAGAAGAAGCCATGGACGCATTAATAACATTTTTAACATCGATACCAGCAACAGCATGGAGCGCACTAGCTTCTGCAATACTAACTTCAACCATTGCTTTCCTGGGAATCTCCTATAGCGATAAAGAAAATTTAAAAAGAATGAAGTCTCAGCATGAGCACGAACGACAATTAAGAAAAGATGAGATTTTAAGAGAGAGAGCCGAAGAGCTTTATGTAGCTGTCAAAAAGTTTTGCAGCGCCATGATCTCAGATCATTTTCCATAGTCAGGGTGATGAAAGGGCACTTTAGCTATAACGACGCCCTAGACATGACCATTAAGACTGGAGAAAAGCAAAGCTACGACCCCAACCGTATGTACATGATCGCTGATATATACTTCCCAGAGCTTTCCGAGCATATAAAATCACTTGTTAGCTTGAATGGTGAAGTCTTGAGCTTTAGAGATAAATACAAGCACAAATACAACTCAGGACTGCATAAAGACGAGAAAACGGCTGCGGAGTATCTAGTTGAGATAGATAAGCTTATTGCCGCTGCTAAAGCACTTGAAACTGAAGTGGCTTCTGCGGTGAAGCGCGTATAACAATTGGTTCAAACCGTTCGCTTCGCTCACTGGGACGGGCTAAAGCCCGCCCCTTAACCAAACGTTAGGCACCATGGAGATACATTTGCATGGACGTTACGCAAAATCAATTGTTGGCTTTCGCCGTTTACGAAATCCGGCAATTGCTCGCCCATCATTTAGGTAGCGACGACACTCCTGATCCGGCGGTAAAAGCTGCAGCCCATTTGGCATATGCTCTCCATAATCAAGCTGACGCCATCCTGCAAGGGCACATATTTGATCCTCAACAAGCAATAGAGTCTCTGAGCGCAGTAGATCGAATGTTGGCAACAAATTTTCAAGCTAGGCTCTTACAATCAGTTAGCCATGATGCCTAACTTGTGGTTCAAATCGTTCGCTTCGCTCTCTGGGACGGGCTAAAGCCCGCCCCTTAGCCAAACATTAAAACTTTATGAGAAAGATCACGGTAACAACTCGAGAGGGAGAGCACCTTACTCTGCACAAGGAAAGCAATAACCTTTGGTATTGCCCGGTATGTGGCTCTCTGGAGTTGAGATGCCAGCCGCGAACAGATGACGGTGCGTCGTTCGAAATGTGTAGCTGTGGCTTTGAGTTTGGGTTCGATGATGAACCCGCTGCCTCCGCTCAAGCTGTTGAAGGCATAAATGAAAACTGGTTGCGGTGGCGAGATATGTTGCTTCGAAAGCACAGCCACCAGCCTGAAAACCTAAATCAACTCAAGTCGCAATTGGCAAAAATAGGGCACAAGGTTCAGTTTTAACAAGTCTCAGCAGTACGCGGCCGATTGGAATGTTCAGGAGTTTGCCACTGAACGGCAGCGTTAATCTCACAGAAAGCCACTAGCAGCTGATTGTGCTGCATCTATTAACTTCCTGCTGGACCCACTCAACCCGATTACGCCCCGCCGCTTTCCCCCGATATAGCGCCGCATCCGCCTGTTGCAGGAAGTCATCGAATGCCTGCGCGCTGGTGAAATGCTCGGACACACCAATGGTCCCGGTGCAACGGATCGGTTGGTTGCTGCCTGACACGTCAATGCGCTCTATCGCCTTACGCATGCGTTCTGCCAGTTGCAGAACGCCGGTTTTCTCCGCTTCCAGAGCGATCACCACGAATTCTTCTCCGCCTAACCGGCAGATCAGGTCGCCCTGGCGAGCGTTGACTTTGAGGGCATCTGCGACGTGGCAGAGCACGAGGTCGCCGACTTTGTGGCCGTGGGTGTCATTGATGCGTTTGAAGTGGTCGATGTCCACGATCAACACATAGGCCGGCGCGGCGGTGCGGGAGTTGAAATGTACCTCCAGTGCATCGATCAACCCGCGCCGATTCAGCAGTTGGGTAAGCGGGTCATGGGCCGCGAGCGTGCGCAGTTCATCGGTCAGGCGGCGCAATACCAGCCACACGGCACAGGGCGGCAGCACGGTCGCCAGGAACGACATGTACAGGTAGAAAATCCTCTGGAAGCCACTGCTCATATCCAGCGCCGCCATGCCGCCGCTGAGGATCATCACCAACTTGGCGGCGTTCAACGCGCAGATACCGCTAATCAATACGGCGAACACGAGCATCTCGACGCGTAGATCCTTGGCGAAAGTTTGGCTGCCTACCAGTAGCGCGATGATCATGCCTAGGAACAGCAGTACGCAGGCGCCTGCCAGCAACGCATGGCGCGCTTCGTCGCCGAGTAGCGCTTGCACCAGCAGTTGCAGGGCGGCGTATATCGCCGCCAGTAGCAGCAACGGGCGAACGATGGGTGTGGGTCGGCCAAAAAAGCGCAGCGCGCCCAGCAGATAGGTAACCGGAGCGCTGAGCGTCAAGATGTGATTGGCGACACTCATCAATCCAAAGTCCGGCGGGCCGTCGACCAGTTGCATGATGTAGGCAAGGCCGAGCAGCAGATTGCCGAGCGCGAACACGTCCATGCCCATTTCTTGTCGGCGAGCCGCGTGCTGATCAGCAGGAACATCAAGCTGAAACACAGCAGGTACACGCAGAGCATGCCGAGGATGACGGTGGTGATCATAACTTTCGCGCTGGTAGAAGGTGCAATTTGAGCCAGATGTCGGGCAGCACAGCGCGATTCCTAAGGCCCTGGGCGCTAGCAGCCTCGCCAGTATAGCCATTTGATATTGCAGGTCGTAGTGAGAAGCTAGCGGTAAATGCAGTCGCTATGACAACGCAGGCAAGAAAGTCGATCCGATGGGGATCGTAAAACGGGATAATGGGTCAATCCATTACTCTCAGCGCGCCAGCAAGTGGCAGCGGCAAGACAAAATAGCTAAACGAAGAGGATCTATGGGCCAGCGCCAAACCCAGATATTGAAGCAAGACCTGAAAGCCGTCGCCGAAGACCTTCGGTGGGTATCCGTCGACCTGCTCAAGGTGGCAGAGAAGCTTCGCGGCACCGAAAACGAGGCCGATGCCTGGGCCATTCTGCGTATGGTCGGCGTGCTGACCAACGATGAGGACCGGCTCAACAAGTACGCCGGCGAGATCAAAGCCGGGCGGATCGTACGTTCCAAAGCCTGAGCAGTTTCACGGCCAGCAACGGCCAAAAACAGAAACGGCCCAGCCTGGGCAGGCTGAGCCGCTTTCCTGAAAGTCGCTGCTTTTCAGTCCAGTGCGCCATTGAGCACTTCGTAGATGATGCCAGTGGCCACCGCAACCAGGATCAGGTCAACGCCTGCCTGCATCCACTCGTAGCCGTCATAGCGAGGCAGTTGCCCGAGCAGCCGGCCGTCGAGCTTCTTGGCGATACCAGGTGGAAGCGGCTTGCCGCGCGCCAGGTTCTTTTGAATACCCGGTGGCAGCGAGGGGCCTGGCGACCAGTAGGATCGATTGCCCTGCACAATGCTGAGGATGCCGCCGCGATCGATCGAAGGTCCACCATATCGAGCATCGTTCGGCCCACCACCCTGGTTACCTTGCCCCTGATGATGCTGCCCCTTGCCATTGCCCTGCCCGTGCCCCTTGCCGTTACCCGGATCGGCCGAGACAAGGCACGGCGCCAAAGCCATGGCGATCGAAACCACTGCGCTGGTAAGCAGACGTGAATTAGCCATTTCGATGTTCCTTTCAATAGCGGGGAATCCCAGCACTGTAGACGCCCGGGGCGCCATAAGTTCCGAAGCGCTACATCTACCCGAACCGGCGCCCCGGCACCAGAAGGACGCCGGATGCATCAGGTAGCCTGGGAGGTATTGAGCTGGCTCAAGGTCAGCAGCGACCTGGCCGACTCGCTACTGATCACCGGCGTGTCATCCGGGCTCTCTTCCCGTTGTAGCTGCAGGAAGGCGCGAAATTGCTCGGTCGGTATCGGCGCTGCGCTGCGCTGGAACCAGGCGCCTTCGACTCGATACAAACCACAGGTTCGGCAGTCGCATGCCGCGTAGGTACCGGTTTTGGAAATCAGCCAGGCGTCGTCACCACAGATAAAGCATCTCACTACTGTCACCTCGTCGACATGCTTGGGAAATACCGCGTCTGTAAGTAGTGACAGAGGCTCTGTGACGGGGATTCAGGAAAGTTTTGCGGTTTTTAGCCGAACGGCGCTTCACAGGCGATTCGCTAAGGCCGAAAATTGGCGTCAACTTTAAGCACCGGTGCCGCTACAGGCGCGGTACAAGCAGCCAAATTAAGCGGCTAATACTGTACGGTTGGCGATTTTGAGTGCATGTAGCTATAAAGTCTGATGCCCATCGATTGGGCATCTGCCAGGAAGCAATTCAAGTAAGGACACTATCCATGATGCACCACACCCTCAAGTACGGCGCGTGCCGGCAGGAATTCTCCCGCGTTCTCGGTTTGGCCATGAGCAAGCATGACGACATCATGCTCGTGCCTGGCAACATAACCGGCCTGAGCGAGCATATCGAAAAGCTCCTAGGCCCTGCATTCGCCCAGCGCTTGCTGAGCGAGCGCCAAGCCACCCTCTCCCTGCCAAACGGCACCAAGAAAACCATTCATTTGGCCTCGCTTTCCGGCTGCTATGGTTTCGAAGACGGCGCCATTGTGTTGCCCTGGGTACCGTTGCAGACCGTTTCCCTCGCTGAACAGAAGCACCCGCGCAGCGACAAGTTCTACATTCCCAATGACGGTCCCGGTACACCCCACCGTGCACCGGGTCGGGACGAGCTTTCTCGCTACCTCTCCAGTTATCCCAGATCAAAAGCGGTGTAAGCGGCTTAAAGCACTAGCAGAAGTGCTATCTCCTAGATGAGATAGCCGTGCGCAACTTCTCGGCTGGCTTCCCCAACAGCCGCAGGCTCTCCAGCGAGAACCTGGATATGAAGAGGCTCGTTCGCCGCTTCGCCGACCAGTGGGTGGCCTATTCGATCACGCCCGGCCGTGAAAGCGCTGGGTATTCGCCGCAGTCATCCGTACAATGCGCGCCTCACATACGCAACCCTATGCCCGATGGCGAAAATGCTCAGGCCTCTATCGCCAGGCAATCGGGCCACGCGGTGCAGATTCTGCTTTCTCGCTAGGCCAGATGGATCGCTGGCAAAGGCGACTGGGCTGAAATGAGCCAACCCAGGCTCGCTCCAAATCTGCCCCAAGACTCAATCCACACTCTGAAACATGCGAGTTAGAGCACTTTGATTTCCACCGCTAATATCACCATGCAGTTTGGCGCCAAGCCGCTGTTCGAGAACGTTTCCGTCAAGTTCAACAACGGCAACCGCTACGGCCTGATCGGCGCCAACGGCTGCGGCAAGTCGACCTTCATTAAGATCCTCGGCGGCGATCTGGAGCCGTCGGGCGGCCAGGTCATGCTCGAGCCGAACGTGCGCCTGGGCAAACTGCGCCAGGATCAGTTCGCCTACGAGCAATTCGACGTGATCGACACCGTGATCATGGGCCACCAGGAGCTGTGGAGGGTCAAGGCCGAGCGCGATCGCATCTACTCACTGCCGGAAATGAGCGAAGAAGACGGCATGAAGGTCGGTGAGCTCGAAGGCGAGTTCGCCGAGATGGACGGCTACACCGCCGAGTCCCGCGCCGGCGAGCTGCTGCTCGGTCTGGGCATTCCGCTGGAGCAGCATTTTGGCCCGATGAGCGAAGTTGCGCCCGGCTGGAAACTGCGCGTGCTGCTGGCCCAGGCACTGTTCGCCGATCCGGACGTGCTGTTGCTAGACGAGCCGACCAACCACCTGGATATCAACACCATCCGCTGGCTGGAAACGATCCTCACGGCGCGTAACAGCACCATGATCATCATTTCCCACGACCGCCACTTCCTGAATTCGGTCTGCACCCACATGGCCGACCTGGATTACGGCGAGCTGCGCCTGTTCCCGGGCAACTACGACGAGTACATGACCGCTGCGACCCAGTCGCGCGAGCAGCTGCTGGCCGACAACGCCAAGAAGAAGGCGCAGATCTCCGAGCTGCAGAGCTTCGTCAGCCGCTTCTCGGCCAACGCCTCGAAAGCCAAGCAGGCGACCAGCCGCGCCAAGCAGATCGACAAGATCCAGCTGGCCGAGGTCAAGCCGTCGAGCCGCGTCAGCCCGTTCATTCGCTTCGAGCAGACCAAGAAACTGCACCGCCAGGCCGTGACCATCGAGAACCTCAGCAAGGCGTTCGATGACAAGGTGCTGTTCAAGAACTTCAGCTTCACCGTCGAAGCTGGCGAGCGCGTGGCGATCATCGGTCCCAACGGGATCGGCAAGACCACCCTGCTACGCACCCTGGTCAGCGAGCTGAAGCCGGATGCCGGCGCAGTGAAGTGGACAGAGAGCGCCGAGGTCGGCTACTACGCCCAGGACCACGCTCACGATTTCGAAGACGACGTGACCCTGTTCGACTGGATGGGCCAGTGGACCACCGGCGAGCAAGTCATTCGCGGCACCCTGGGCCGCATGCTGTTCTCCAACGACGAGATCCTCAAGTCGGTCAAGGTCATCTCCGGTGGTGAACAGGGTCGCATGCTGTTCGGCAAGCTGATCCTGCAAAAGCCCAACGTACTGGTGATGGACGAACCGACCAACCACCTGGACATGGAATCCATCGAGGCGCTCAACCTGGCGCTGGAGAACTACCCGGGCACGCTGATCTTCGTCAGCCATGACCGCGAGTTCGTCGGCTCTCTGGCCACCCGCATCATCGAGCTGTCGGACAACGGCGTCACCGACTTCAGCGGCACCTATGACGACTACCTGCGTAGCCAGGGCATCATCGTTTGATCAGCTGAGCCGGCGTGACCAGAAGCCCCGTCATCTGTTGGATTTCGGGGCTTTTTTGTGGGCGGACGCTGGCCTCGTAGCCTGGGTTGAGCGCAGCGATACCCAGCAAACCTCCCCGGGTGTCGCTGCGCTCGCCCCCAGCTACGGGCTGTGAGAGCGGGTTGGGGGCGCCTAGTCCATGGCCGCGATTTTTTTGCGCGCATGGCGCTTTCTCACATTCGTAATCTTTCATCAGGATCGCCGCGCGGCCTTATTTATAGGTTCGTAGAGTGGATCGGGGCGCGTAGCTGACGCTTTTTTTCATCCACCATCCAGGCAACGAGCGGTGGACGGATAAAGCGACGTCCACCCTACGGATCTGATCTCGACTCAAACCAGCAGGAGCCCGGCGAGAGCTGATAGCGGATTCAATTGTGGGAGCGGCTTTAGCCGCGATGCTATCGGCGACCGCAAGACTTCTCGCGGCTGAAGCCGCTCCCACATCTCTTTGCATCGTGTTTGACGGCATGGGCATCGCGCCTGAGGACATAACCTGGATTGGGCATCGCGATACCCAGGGATTTTCATGGGTATCGCTGCGCTCGACCCGGGTTACCAAATCAAAAAACAGATTGCAGATACAAAAACGCCGCTCAATCGAGCGGCGTTTTGTGTAGCGGCTAACTAATCAGGCAGAGAGCTCGATCAGCAGCTTGTTCAGGCGCTGCACGTAAGCAGCTGGATCCTTCAGGCTGTCGCCGGCAGCCAGGGCGGCCTGGTCGAAGAGGATGTGCGACAGATCGCCGAAACGATCTTCGTCCGGCTCGGCGTCCAGCTTCTCGATCAGCGGGTGGCTCGGGTTGAATTCGAAGATCGGCTTCGAATCCGGCACCTTCTGCCCACTGGCTTCGAGGATCTGGCGCATCTGCAGACCCAGATCCTGTTCGCCGATGGCCAGGATGGCTGGCGAGTCGGTCAGACGGTGAGACACGCGAACCTCGGCAACCTGCTCGCCCAGCGCGGTCTTCAGGCGCTCGACCAGGCCTTCCTTGCTCTTGGCGACTTCTTCTTGGGCCTTCTTGTCCTCTTCGGAGTCCAGCGAGCCCAGGTCCAGATCACCGCGGGCCACGTCGACGAAGCTCTTGCCGTCGAACTCGGTCAGGTAACTCATCAGCCACTCATCGATGCGGTCGGTCAGCAGAAGCACTTCGATGCCTTTCTTGCGGAAGACTTCCAGGTGCGGGCTGTTCTTGACCTGCGCGTAGGATTCGCCGGTGAGGAAGTAGATCTTGTCCTGGCCTTCTTTCAGGCGGCTGACGTAATCGCCCAGAGAAACCACTTGCTCGCCCTCGCCTTCGGCGGTCGAGGCGAAACGCAGCAGCCCGGCGATCTTCTCCTTGTTGGCGAAGTCTTCCGCCGGGCCTTCCTTGAGGACCTGACCGAAGTTCTTCCAGAAGGTCTTGTACTGCTCGGGCTCGTTCTTGGCGAGTTTTTCCAGCATGTCGAGCACGCGTTTGGTCAGCGCCGACTTCATGGAGTCGATCACCGGATCCTTTTGCAGGATTTCGCGCGATACGTTCAGCGACAGGTCGTTGGAGTCGACCACGCCCTTGATGAAGCGCAGGTACAGCGGCAGGAACTCGTCGGCCTGGTCCATGATGAACACGCGCTGCACGTACAGCTTCAGGCCTCGCGGCGCTTCGCGCTGGTACAGGTCGAACGGCGCACGGCCCGGCACGTACAGCAGCGAGGTGTACTCCAGCTTGCCTTCGACCTTGTTGTGGCTCCAGCTCAGCGGGTTGTCGTAGTCGTGGGAGACATGTTTATAGAATTCCTGGTACTGCTCGTCGGTGACCTCGGTACGTGGGCGCGTCCACAGCGCGCTGGCGCGGTTGACCACTTCCCACTCCGGCTCGGCGGGCTTGTCCTTCTCTTCGCCGTGGAATTCCTTCGGCAGCTCGATCGGCAGACCGATATGGTCGGAGTATTTTTTGATGACGTTGCGCAGACGCCAGCCATCGGCGAACTCTTCTTCGCCGCTCTTCAGGTGCAGCACGATGCGGGTACCGCGCTCGGCTTTCTCGACGGTAGCGATCTCGAACTCGCCCTCGCCCTTCGACGCCCAGTGCACGCCTTCACCGGCGGCCAGGCCAGCGCGACGGGTGAACACTTCCACCTTGTCAGCGACGATGAACGCCGAATAGAAGCCCACACCGAACTGGCCGATCAGGTTCGAATCCTTTTTCTGGTCACCAGAGAGGTTCTTCAGGAAGTCGGCGGTGCCGGACTTGGCGATGGTGCCCAGGTGCGCAATGGTCTCTTCGCGACTCATGCCGATGCCGTTGTCTTCGAGGGTGACGGTCTTGGCGTCCTTGTCGAAGCTCACACGGATCTTCAGCTCGGCACCGTCCTCGAGCAGCTCGGGCTTGGCCAGCGCTTCGAAACGCAGCTTGTCGACGGCGTCGGAGGCATTGGAGATCAGCTCGCGTAGGAAGATTTCCTTGTTGGAATACAGCGAGTGAATCATGAGGTGCAGCAGCTGCTTCACCTCTGTCTGGAAGCCCAGGGTTTCTTTTTGAGTTTCCACACTCATGGTCATCTAACTCCACATTGATGGCTAAGCCGTGGTACGGCGGATGACCATCAGGTGGGGACGCGATGGGAAAACTTCAAGTCAGTCGTCGATGCGTTCGACATGCACCACATCGGTCGGCGCCAATGTGAAACGTGCTTCGCCCGAACCATTGAGACGCTGGCGCAGCACCAACTGGCCCTGCTCGTCGATACCGGCGAACTGGCCCTGCACTGCGGTGCCCTTCTCGCTGAACAGGCGCAGCTGCTGATTGATGTAGCGCTGCGGCTCGGCGAGCAGGCGCGCCAGGGTCAGCTCTTGACGCGTATCCTGCGGGCTTGCTGGCTCTCTTGGTGCCGGCTTGATGGCGACAGTGCTCGGCGCAGGCTCCGCGGTTTTAGCCAATGCGGGAAAATGATCATCCTCAACCCGCCAGCCAAGCTGCGGATGCTTGCTCAGGCGCACCGGCACGCGCTGCGACTGACCGGCCACCTGCGCCTGCACGTCGAGCGCCAGGCTGCTGGAGCTCATGTCATGCAAGGGCAGCGGTGCGAGCTGCACGTCGCGGGTGGCGAAGCGTCGCTGCAAGTAATCGGTGATCAGGTAAGCGAGGGTATCGCGCGAATCAACGGTGCGATCCACATGGCCCTGCTGGTAGCGCAGGCCGTTACGAAACAGCTCGACCTTGCCGGTCAGGGTGGTCTGGAATTGCGCCGGCAGCACCAGATGGAATTCGCCGACCAGGCGGTTCGGCTCTTCAGGCCTCAGATCCAGGTGCAGCGTGTAGCCGCCTTTGAGCTGCCGGGCCTCTGGCAGGTCCTGCTCGGGCAGCAACCAGCTCAGCTCGATCTCCGGGAGTTGCCCGGGATCATCGGGCAGCACATCCAGGCGCAAGCCATCAGCACCCACTGGCAGACCACGAATGCTCAGTTCACGACGAGCAAAAAAATCCTGACCTTCGCGCAGGCTGAGCACACCGTCGATAAGCTCGCCTTCCTGGGGCGCGAAGGGCTCGCCATTGAGCTGGCCATGCAGCTGGATATTCAAGCCGCCGGCAGCCGCCGGCTCGGGGTGTAGCCACTGCAGGCTGATGATGCCGTCCAGGCGTTGCGGATCCTGCCCGGCCATCACCGCCAGCCCGACAACCACCGGAATCATGCCCAGGGCGCAGCACGCCAGCGCCTGCTTGGCACGGTGCCAGTGCGCCACGATAAACAGCAGCGTCAAAGGCGGCAGCAAGCACGCCCAGCCCCACAGCAGGCTGGTGGCGAAGCCGCGCATCACCAGCATTACCAAACCGACGAGGATCAGGAGCAGGCCGCTCAGGATCAACAGCGCATCCATTCGATTTCCTTAGATCAGTAACTGGCGCCGATCAATCGCGCGAAGAGCGCAACGATAATGATCGTCGCACTTGGGTTCCATCGACGCGTCGAGACTTTTGGCTTTTCGTGATAGGCCCTGGATTGGTGCTTTCGCCTGCTTGGGTGAAGCAAAAAAGCGCATCGACGCAAAGTCAGTGAACTTATCGCGTCCTCGACGCCTCGAAAAACGGTAATGGCATTCACCCAAAGGAGAAACACCACCATGCAAAAATCAGTCGCTTACGCCTTCATGCTGGCTGCCACGCTGGGCCTTGCGGCCTGTGACAAGCCTTCCGAAAACAAAGCTCAAGAAGCTCAGGAAGCCCGTACCGAAGCTCAAGAATCCATGAACGACGCGGCTAAAGAGAGCAACGAAGCTGCTCAGAAAGAAGCCGAAGCCGCTCAAGAAGCCGCCAAAGAGCAACAGGAAGAAGCCCAGACTCCGGCTACCAACCCTGCTCCCGCCGAGCCAGCAGCTCCGGCAGCGCCTGCAGATCCGGCAGCGCCAAAACAGCAATAAGCTGATCTCTTCGCGTTACCCGCAGCTTACTGCGGGTAACGTTCGCTAAATCCTCTCCCGCTTCAACGCATCGCTGGTGTCAGCATGATCAGCAGCGTACATACCATCCCCACCGCCCATACCAGACTGCGCTGCCAGTGCAGATCAGCCCAGTAGAACACCAGATACAGCACCCTCGCGATCACGAAGATCACCGCCAGCCAATCGACTAGCCAGCCGCTGCTTTGAGTAACGTGCGCCATCAACACGGCCACGGCAAACAGCGGAAAGGCCTCGAAGCTGTTGTGGTGGGCAGCCAGCGCTCGCGCGCCGAATCCCGTCAGGCGTGCCTGCTGGGCACGCGGGTGATGGTTGTCATAGGTGCCACCCTCCTCCTTCATCGCCTTGGCCAGTGGCGCCTTGGCTATGAAGATCAGCAAGGCGCTGATAAAGATGCACCAGAATGGAATGCTCATTCGCCTTTCTCCTTGGCCGGCTCGAACGTCGGCGTTTGTGTGTACACCATGACCTCGAGAACATCCGAGTGAAATTCGCGGCGGTATAGCACCACCACGACGCCTGCGGTCACCAGCATGAAGAACCAGGGGTTGATGAACCACGACAGGGTCGCCATGCCGAAATAGTAGGCACGCAAACCGTAGTTGAACTGGTTGGCCGCCATCGAGATGACCCGCGCGGTACGTTCGGCAAAGGCCTTGCGCTCCTGTTCAGTGACGTGACGCTCACCGATCATCGGTGCCGAACCCACCAGTACGGCAGCAAAGTTGTACTGGCGCATGCACCAGCTGAACGTGAAGAAGGCGTAGACGAACACCACGCCCAGGCACAGCAGCTTGACCTCGGAGATGCCACGGCTGGCCGACTGTACGAATGGCAGGTCGGCGAGTAGCGACACCGCGCGATCCGAGGCGCCAAGTACGGTGAGAATACCGGCCAGAATGATCAGCGTACTGGAGGCGAAGAACGAGGCGTTGCGCTCCAGGTTGCCGATCACATTGGCATCGGCAATTCGGTTCTCGCGCAACAGCATGCGGCGCATCCAGTCTTCGCGATACAGGTGCAGCACGCTGGCCAGGCACGGCGTGGTGCGACCTTTGGCATGTGCGTAACGGGTGTAGCCTGCCCAGCACAGAACGAACCAGCAGGCGGCAATCAGATGGTGCAGATAGTCTTCGCTGAGGGACATGCAGGCTCCTTGTAGGCTGGAGCGATTATAGCCGCGGCAGGCAATAAAAAGCCGCTCCTGAGAGCGGCTCTTACGCAGCAGAAATGGCGGTCAGACGCTGACCTGACGCTTCGCTGCGCAAACCCGGTCGAGCACACAGCTGATCGCCAGGGTGACCAGCACCGGAACCAGCCAACCCAGGCTCTGGGCGGCCAGCGGCAGCTTGGTCAATGCCTGGGGAACGTAGGCGCCCCAACCCGCGGCGGCCATACCGTCGGCCACGCCGAAGATCAGCGTCACGGCCATGACCGGAATGAATACCCGCGGCTGCGACACCCACAGGCGGTTCATCAGGCTCAACGCCACCAGCACGATGGCCAATGGATAAAGGCCAACCAGCACAGGTACCGAGACGCTGATCAGTTGGGTCAGACCCTGATTGGAAACGGCCATGCTGAACACCGCAAGCACGATGACCACCACGCGATACGGCACCTTGAGCAAATCACCGAAGAACTCGCCGCAGGCGGTCAGCAGACCGACGCCGGTGGTCAGGCAGGCCAGGATGATCACCACGGCCAGCAGCAGGGAACCGGCTGAGCCGAAAGTCTGGTTCACATAGGTGGTGAGGATCTGCCCACCATTCTCCGCACCGGCCGCCAGCTCGTGGCTGGTGGCGCCGAGGTAGAACAGCGACAGATACACCAGCGACAACGCCAGCGCGGCGATGACACCGGCGATCACGCAGTAACGGGTGATCAACCCGCTATCGGTGATGCCGCGAGCCCGCACTGCATTGGCGATCACGATGCCGAACACCAGAGCGCCCAGCGCATCCATGGTCAGGTAACCCTGCAGGAAGCCCTGCACCAGCGGCTCGCTGCGATAGGCACCCGTAGCCTCGCCTACCTCACCGGCCGGTGCGAATACCGCAACGCCGCCGAGGATCACCAACGCGATGATCAGCACCGGGGTGATGAACTTACCGACCCGGTCGACCAGGCGCCCGGGGGTCAGAGACAGGAACAGCACCACGGCGAAGTACGCCAGCGTATAGACGAACAACGCCGTTGCGCTGTTGCCAACGAAAGGCTGCATACCGATCTCGAACGACGCCACGGCGGTACGTGGTGTGGCGAACAGCGGACCGATCGCCAGATATACGGCCACTGCCAGGGCGATACCCGCCCAACGGCCAATCGGCGTGGTCAGGGTGGGCAGACCACCACCCACGCGCGCCAGGGCCACCACAGTGAGCAGCGGCAGGCCGACGCCAGTAAGCAGAAAGCCCGTGGCAGCCGCACCGATATTTTCACCGGCGGACAGGCCTGCGCTGGGTGGGAAGATGATGTTGCCCGCGCCCAGAAAAAGCGCGAACGTCATGAAACCGAGAGCCAGGATGTCCAGGCTTTTCAAGCGAGTCATAGAGGGAAATACCACAGGCAGAAGATCAAAATGTTCCGGAGGGTTTCCATCGAGGGTCAGGGAAACGTCGCCCGGGCTCGTGGGCCAGGCCAATGGAGGTACAGGCATCTGCTTGTGGCAATGCTTGCACCGGGGCGGCAATGGTATCGAAAAACCGCCAGCATCTCGAAATTGCCGGCCGCGGTGTCGACTGACTGAACGTCTGCGTCGCCTCAACGAAAAAGGCCACCCGAAGGTGGCCTTTTTCTCAGCTCAGAATGGCTTACGCCTTCTTCACTTCCCAACCGGTCAGCTCGGCCAGGGCCTTGCCGATGTCAGCCAGGGAACGCACGGTCTTCACACCAGCGTCCTGCAGTGCAGCGAATTTCTCGTCTGCAGTGCCTTTGCCGCCGGAGATGATGGCGCCAGCGTGGCCCATGCGCTTGCCGGGCGGAGCGGTCACGCCAGCGATGTAGGAAACTACAGGCTTGGTGACGTTGGCCTTGATATAGGCAGCCGCTTCTTCTTCAGCCGAACCGCCGATCTCGCCGATCATGACGATCGCTTCGGTCTTCGGGTCTTCCTGGAACAGCTTCAGGATGTCGATGAAGTTGGAGCCCGGGATGGGGTCACCACCGATGCCCACGCAGGTGGACTGGCCGAAACCGGCGTCAGTGGTCTGCTTGACAGCTTCATAGGTCAGGGTGCCGGAACGCGACACGATGCCTACTTTGCCTGGCAGGTGGATGTGACCCGGCATGATGCCGATCTTGCACTCGCCGGGAGTGATCACGCCCGGGCAGTTCGGGCCGATCAGGCGAACGCCCAGCTCGTCACACTTGACCTTGGCGTCGAGCATGTCGAGGGTCGGGATGCCTTCGGTGATGCAGACGATCAGCTTGATGCCGCCGAAAGCCGCTTCCAGGATCGAGTCCTTGCAGAACGGAGCCGGAACGTAGATGACCGAAGCGTCGGCGCCAGTGGCTTCAACGGCTTCTTTCACGGTGTTGAACACTGGCAGGCCCAGGTGAGTGGTGCCGCCCTTGCCCGGGGTCACGCCGCCAACCATCTTGGTGCCGTAGGCGATGGCTTGTTCGGAGTGGAAGGTACCTTGCGAGCCAGTGAAACCCTGGCAGATAACCTTGGTGTCTTTATTGATCAGGACGCTCATTACTTGCCCTCCGCAGCTTTGACGACTTGCTGAGCAGCGTCGGTCAGGCTGGTTGCCGCGATGATGTTCAGGCCGCTGTCGGCCAGTACCTTGGCACCCAGTTCAGCGTTGTTGCCTTCCAGACGGACGACAACCGGAACCTTCACGCCAACTTCTTTGACTGCACCGATGATGCCTTCGGCAATCATGTCGCAACGAACGATACCGCCGAAGATGTTCACCAGAACGGCAGCGACGTTGCTGTCGGACAGGATGATCTTGAATGCTTCGGTCACGCGCTCTTTGGTCGCGCCGCCGCCAACGTCCAGGAAGTTGGCCGGCTTGCCGCCGTGCAGGTTGACGATGTCCATGGTGCCCATGGCCAGGCCAGCACCGTTGACCATGCAGCCGATGTTGCCTTCCAGCGCGACGTAGTTCAGTTCGAACTTGGCAGCGTGGGCTTCACGGGCGTCGTCTTGCGACGGGTCGTGGAAGGTCTTCAGCTTCGGCTGACGGTACATGGCGTTGGCGTCGATATTGATCTTCGCGTCCAGGCAGTGCAGGTCACCGTCGGCCTTGATGACCAGCGGGTTGACTTCGAGCAGGGCCAGATCGTGGTCCTGGAACAGCTTGGCCAGACCTACGAAAATCTTGGCGAACTGAGCGACTTGCTTGCCTTCCAGACCCAGCTGGAATGCCAGCTCGCGGCCCTGGAACGGCTGAGCGCCGACCAGCGGATCGATGGTCGCCTTGAGGATCTTCTCAGGGGTGTCGTGAGCGATCTTCTCGATGTCCACGCCACCTTCGGTGGAAGCCATGAACACGATGCGACGGCTGGAACGGTCAACGACCGCACCCAGGTACAGTTCCTTGGCGATGTCGGTGCAGGACTCGACCAGAATCTTGGTGACAGGCTGGCCATTGGCGTCAGTCTGATAGGTCACCAGGCGCTTGCCCAGCCAGTTGGCAGCGAAAGCCTTGGCGTCTTCCTTGCTCTTGACCAGTTTCACACCGCCCGCTTTACCGCGGCCACCAGCGTGTACCTGAGCCTTGACGACCCACTCGGTCCCGCCGATTTTTTCACAGGCCGCTGCGGCCTCTTCCGGGGTGTCTACGGCAAAGCCCTTGGATACGGGCAGGCCGTACTCAGCGAACAGCTGCTTACCCTGATACTCGTGAAGATTCATGCTTGTCTACCGTCTTCGTTTAGGTATTGCGCATCGGTGCTGCACTCACGTGCCGCACCACCTGTGGCTGCCTCTTGGCAGCCCGGCGCACATTCCGCGATAGGCCCTGGGGCCTCGCACGGGCCATGCGCCGTGGTTCTGCTTCGCGAAAAATCGTCTGAACGACGCCGGCCCGTAGGCCGGCATCAGACAGATGACTTTTTAGCGTTTCTTGCGGTTGGCGATGTGAATCGCGCCACCGTTGACTGCCAGGGCGGCTTCGTGGAGCGCCTCGGACAGTGTTGGGTGCGAGAACACCATCATGCCCAGGTCTTCGGCACTGGTGCCGAATTCCATGCCGATGGCGCCCTGCTGTACCAGCTCGGCCGCGCTTGGGCCGATGACGTGAACGCCCAGCACGCGGTCGGTGTTGGCGTCAGCGATGACCTTGACGAAACCGCCGGTGTCGTTGGCCGCCATGGCACGGCCGCTGGCCGCGAACGGGAAGGTGCCGACATTGATGGCCACGCCTTCGCCCTTGAGCTGCTGCTCAGTCTTGCCGACCCATGCGATTTCCGGGTGGGTATAGATGACCGACGGGATCAGGTCGTAGTTCATCTGCGCCTTGTGACCGGCGATGCGCTCGGCAACCATCACGCCCTCTTCCGAGGCCTTGTGGGCCAGCATCATGCCGCGTACCACGTCACCGATGGCATAAACGCCCGGAACGCTGGTGGCGCAATGGTCGTCGACGAAGATGTAGCCACGCTCGTCCAGGTCCACGCCGCTGTCCGAAGCCAGCAGGTCGGTGGTTACCGGGCGACGGCCGACCGCAACGATCAGCTTGTCGAAAACGATCTTCTGTTCGCCAGCGGCATCGGTGTAGTTGACGGTAACTTGCTTCTTCTTGACTTCGGAGCCGGTGACGCGAGCGCCCAACTTGATGTCCAGACCCTGCTTGGTGAGGGTCTTGAAGGCTTCCTTGGCAACGGCTTCGTCAGCGGCCGGCAGGAACTTGTCCAGCGCTTCGAGAACGGTCACTTCTGCGCCCAAGCGAGCCCAGACCGAACCCAATTCCAGACCGATGACGCCAGCGCCGATAACGCCCAGCTTCTTCGGTACGGCCTGGAATTCCAGGGCGCCGGTGGAGTCGACGATCACGTCCTGGTCGACCGGAGCCGGCGGAATGTCGATCGGACGCGAGCCGGAGGCCAGGATCACGTTCTCGGCTTCGACGACGGAGGTCTTGCCGTCTTTATCGGTAACTTCGACTTTCTTGCCAGCCAGCAGCTTGCCGTGGCCTTCGAGCAGGGTCACACCGTTAGCCTTGAACAGGCCGGCAACGCCGCCGGTCAGGTTCTTGATGATGGTGTTCTTGCGACCGACCATGGCCGGTACGTCGATGCTCACGCCCTTGGCGCTGATGCCGTGAACGGCAAAACCGTCCTGGGCTTCGTGAAATTTCCAGGAGCTGTCCAGCAGCGCCTTGGAGGGAATGCAACCGACGTTCAGGCAGGTGCCGCCCAGTGCGGTCTTACCGTCCTTGTCCTGGTACTTCTCGATGCACGCGGTCTTGAGACCGAGTTGAGCGGCCTTGATGGCGGCTACATAGCCGCCAGGGCCGGCACCGATGACTACCACGTCGAATTTCTGGCTCATAAAAGATTCCTTTTAGCGTATAGCTTCGAGCTCAAGCCGCGGACGAAGGCCCTGTAGGGCGCAGCGTCCACGACCCGCAGCTGCGTTTAGATGTCCAGCAGCAGACGCGCTGGGTCTTCCAGCAGGTTCTTGATGGTCACCAGGAAGGTCACGGCTTCTTTACCATCGATCAGACGGTGATCGTAGGACAGCGCCAGGTACATCATCGGGCGAATGACCACTTGGCCGTTCACGGCAACCGGGCGCTGGATGATGTTGTGCATGCCTAGGATCGCGGCCTGCGGCGGGTTGACGATCGGCGTCGACATCATCGAACCGAAGGTACCACCGTTGGTGATGGTGAAGGTGCCGCCAGTCATCTCTTCGATGGACAGCTTGCCGTCACGGGCTTTCTTACCGTAGGCAGCGATGCCGGCTTCGATGTCGGCCAGGCCCATCAGCTCGGCGTTGCGCAGCACCGGAACCACCAGACCACGGTCGCTGGAAACGGCTACGCCGATGTCCTGGTAGCCGTGGTAGACGATGTCGTTGCCATCGATCGAGGCATTGACCGCTGGCAGGCGCTTCAGCGCTTCGGTAGCCGCTTTTACGAAGAAGGACATGAAGCCCAGGCGGGTACCGTTGTGGGCTTTCTCGAACTGGTCTTTGTACTTCGAACGCAGCGCCATGATCTCGGACATGTCGACTTCGTTGAAGGTAGTCAGCATCGCCATGTTCGACTGAGCTTCGACCAGTCGACGGGCAACGGTGGCACGAACGCGGGTCATCGGCACGCGCTTCTCGGTGCGATCGCCAGCAGCGGCAACCACAGGAGCGGCGGCAGCGGCGGCAGCCGGCTTGGCAGCCGGAGCGTTCTTCTTGGCTTCAACGGCAGCGACCACGTCTTCCTTGGTCACGCGGCCACCTTTACCCGAGCCACTGATGCTGTTCGGGTCGATGCCATTCTCTTCAGCCAGCTTGCGAGCGGCCGGCGACAGGATCTGATCGTCGCCAGCAGCGGCAGGTGCAGCGGCGGCTTGCGCCGGTGC
The DNA here is from genome assembly GCF_028674975.1 of Pseudomonas sp. CNPSo 3701. Classification (NCBI taxonomy): domain Bacteria; kingdom Pseudomonadati; phylum Pseudomonadota; class Gammaproteobacteria; order Pseudomonadales; family Pseudomonadaceae; genus Pseudomonas; species Pseudomonas sp. CNPSo 3701. The sequence continues at coordinate 313,177 of NZ_JAQZSI010000002.1, forward strand.
AGCAGCCTGAGCAGGAGCAGCGGCCGGAGCGGCAGCAGCAGCGCCACCTTCGGTCAGCTTGCCCAACACTTCGTTGGAGAGGACGGTATCGCCTTCGTTCTTGATGATCTCGGCAACCACGCCATCGGCCTCGGCCAGAACTTCGATCACCACCTTGTCGGTTTCGATGTCGACGATCAGCTCATCGCGCTTGACCGCTTCGCCCGGCTTCTTGTGCCAGGTCGCAACGGTGCCGTCGGCGACCGATTCGGGGAATGTAGGGGCTTTGATCTCGATAGCCATTGTGCTCTTTTCCTTAAATTCGGTTATTCGAGGAGGCGGCCTCTAGGCCGCCTCCTTCGCGATGGCGTTAAACGGTGAAGGCATCCTGCAGCAGTTTTTCCTGCTGCTCGGCGTGCATGGACGCGTAACCACAAGCCGGGGCTGCCGAAGCGTCACGGCCGGCATACTCGAGCACCAGCGACTTCTTGTGCGCCGCAGCGGCACGACGCATGTGGTGCTGGCTGCAGTACCAGGCGCCCTGGTTCATCGGCTCTTCCTGGCACCAGACGATGTGCTTGAGATTCTTGTACGGGGCAAGAACCTCGGCCAGGTCATCTTCCGGGAACGGATACAGCTGCTCGAGGCGCACGATGGCGATGTCCTCGCGGCCTTCGGCGCGGCGCTTTTCCAGCAAATCGTAGTAGACCTTGCCGCTGCACAGCACCAGACGCTCGACCTTCTTCGGATCGATCGAATCGATTTCCGGAATGACGGTCTGGAACGAGCCTTCGGCCAGATCTTCCAGGGTCGACACGGCCAGCTTGTGGCGCAGCAACGACTTGGGCGTCAGCACCACCAGCGGCTTGCGCAGCGGGCGAATGACCTGACGACGCAGCAGGTGGTAGATCTGCGCAGGCGTGGTCGGTACCGCCACCTGGATGTTGTGCTCGGCGCACAACTGCAGGTAACGCTCCAGACGTGCCGACGAGTGCTCCGGGCCCTGCCCTTCATAACCGTGCGGCAGCAGCATGGTCAGGCCGCACAGACGGCCCCACTTGGTTTCGCCACTGGAGATGAACTGGTCGAACACCACCTGGGCGCCGTTGGCGAAGTCGCCGAACTGGGCTTCCCAGATCACCAGCGCATTCGGCGTGGTGGTGGCGTAGCCGTACTCGAAGGCCAGCACAGCTTCTTCCGAGAGGAAGGAGTCGTACAGGTCGAAACGCGGCTGACCTTCGTACAGGTGCTGCAGCGGCAGGTAGGACGAACCGTCCTTCTGGTTGTGCAGTTGTGCGTGGCGGTGCGAGAAGGTCCCGCGGCCAACGTCCTGACCGGTGATACGGATCGGATGACCTTCGACCAGCAGAGTCGCGTAGGCCATGGTCTCGGCGTAGCCCCAGTTCAGCGGCAGGCCGCCAGCGCCCATCTTGGCACGGTCTTCGTAGATCTTGGTGACCTGACGCTGTACGACGAAACCGTCCGGCGTTTCCAGCAGCTTGTTGGACAGCTCCTGCAGGGTCTTGAGATCGAAACGCGTGTCGTGACGTGCGGTCCAGGCGTGGCCCAGGTACGGACGCCAGTCGACGAACAGTTCCTTGTTGGGCTCCTTGACCAGGCTCTTGACCACATGCTGACCGTTGTCCAGCGCGGTGCGGTAGTCATCGACCTGAGCCTGAATGGCATCGACGTTAAGGCTACCGGCGTTGCTCAGGGCTTCGGCATACAGCTCACGAGTGGTGCGCTGCTTGGCGATCTGCTGGTACATCAGCGGCTGGGTGCCGCTCGGCTCGTCGGCCTCGTTGTGGCCGCGACGGCGGTAGCAAACCAGGTCGATGACCACGTCACGCTTGTACTGCATGCGGTAATCGACGGCCAGCTGAGTGACGAACAGCACGGCTTCCGGATCATCGCCATTCACATGGAAGATCGGCGCCTGAATCATCTTGGCGACGTCGGTGGCGTACTCGGTGGAGCGCGCGTCGTCGGCACGGTTGGTGGTGAAGCCAACCTGGTTGTTGATCACGATGTGGATGGTGCCGCCCGTCTTGTAAGCACGGGTCTGCGACATCTGGAAGGTTTCCATGACCACGCCCTGACCGGCGAATGCCGCGTCACCGTGGATGGAAATCGGCACCACCTTGTCACCGGAGAAGTCGCTGCGACGATCCTGGCGAGCACGTACCGAACCCTCGACCACCGGAGAGACGATCTCCAGGTGCGACGGGTTGAACGCCAGTGCCAGGTGCACCTCGCCGCCACGGGTCATCACGTTCGAGGAGAAGCCCTGGTGGTATTTCACGTCACCGGAGCTCAGGCCTTCGACCTTCTTGCCTTCGAACTCGTCGAACAGGTCGCGCGGGTTCTTGCCGAAGGTGTTGACCAGCACGTTCAGACGGCCACGGTGGGCCATGCCGATGACGATTTCCTTGGTGCCGTAGGAGCCGCTGCGCTGGATGATTTCATCGAGCATCGGGATCAGGCTTTCACCGCCTTCCAGACCGAAGCGCTTGGTGCCCGGATACTTCGTGCCCAGGTACTTCTCCAGGCCCTCGGCAGCGGTCAGGCGCTCGAGCAGGTGGCTCTGCACGTCGGCAGAAACCTGCGGGCGGCCGCGCACGCTTTCCAGACGCTGCTGGAACCAGCTGCGCTGCTCGGAATCGGTGATGTGGGTGAACTCGGAGCCAATGGTGCGACAATATGTCTGATGCAACGCATCGCGGATTTCCCGCAAAGTTGCTTCTTCTTTGCCGATTGCCAGGCCACCCGTGCGGAAGGTGGTATCCAGATCCGCGTCGGTAAGGCTGTAATGACTGATCGACAGATCAGCAGGAACAGGACGCTGCCACAGCCCGAGCGGATCGAGCTGTGCTGCCTGGTGGCCACGCATGCGAAATGCCTGAATCATCCGCAACACTTCGACCTGCTTCTTCTCGTGTTCGCTGCTCACGGTGCCGGCAGACGCCGGTTGAGCGCGACGCTGGTTCTTGGCCAGCAACACGAAATGATCACGAATCGTCGAGTGCGATACGTCATTGGCGGTGCTGCCTTCAGAAGGCAACTTATCGAAATAAGTGCGCCACTCTTCCGGCACGGCGTTGGGATCGTGCAGGTAGAGCTCGTAGAGCTCCTCCACGTAGGCAGCGTTACCACCGGATAGGTGGGCACTGTCCCACATGCGCTGCATCACGCTTTCTTGCATGCTTGGTCACCCTCGGTAAGGGGACACCACCGGCGAGGACACCGTAGGCTTTCGAAGTCAGGTTGCAGCGACTTCAGCAAAGCCACCAATAATCCCGCAGATAGTCCGGGCACCAGCCCGAATGCCCCTGCTGGTCGTCATATTTTTCGTATAAGGGCGCTGGCGGCTAGGCCAACGCCCTGGCGATACTGCAACACCGACATGACGTCGGTGCGGCAGGTGTTACGGGTCGAGCTAAAGAGCGATGAATCAGGTACCGCTTTGCAGCAACATGTTGCGTACGTGACCGATGGCCTTGGTTGGGTTCAGACCCTTGGGGCACACGTTCACGCAGTTCATGATGCCGCGGCAGCGGAACACACTGAATGGATCGTCGAGCGATGCCAATCGTTCCGCCGTCTTGGTATCACGGCTGTCAGCCAGGAAACGGTAGGCCTGCAGCAGTGCAGCCGGACCCAGGAACTTGTCCGGGTTCCACCAGAAGGACGGACAGCTGGTCGAACAGCACGCGCACAGGATGCACTCGTACAGACCGTCGAGCTTCTCGCGCTCCTCCGGCGACTGCAGGCGCTCGATGGCCGGAGCCGGGGTGTCGTTCTGCAGGAACGGCTGCACCTTCTCGTACTGCTTGTAGAAGATGCTCATATCGACGACCAGGTCACGAATGACCGGCAGGCCGGGCAGCGGGCGAATTACCAGCTTGTTGCCCTTGACCACGCTGGAGATCGGCGTGATGCAGGCCAGGCCGTTCTTGCCGCTGATGTTCATGCCGTCGGAACCGCACACGCCCTCACGGCAGGAGCGACGATACGAGAAGCCTTCGTCCTGCTCTTTGATCAGGGCCAGGATGTCGAGCACCATCAGGTCTTTGCCGTCGATGGTGATGTCGAAGTCCTGCATGAACGGCGCTTTGTCCGCTTCCGGGTTGTAGCGATAAACGCTGACTTTCAAGCTTTTGCCAAGAGACATGGTAGCCACCCTTAATAAGTACGAACTTTGGGTTCAAATGCCGGTACGGTCTTCGGAGAGAAGTTGACATCGCGCTTGGCGACGCGTTTCTCACCTGGGAAGTACAGGCTGTGGCACAACCAGTTGGTGTCGTCACGGTCTTCGAAGTCTTCACGGGCGTGGGCGCCGCGAGACTCGGTACGGGTGTCGGCTGCGATAGCAGTGGCTTCGGCGACTTCCAGCAGGTTCTGCAGCTCCAGCGCTTCGATACGCGCGGTGTTGAAGGCCTGGCTCTTGTCGTTGATCTTGACCTTGGCGATACGCTCGCGCAGGTCGGCCAACTGAGCGATGCCCTTCTTCATGTATTCGCCGGTGCGGAATACGCCGAAGTAGTTCTGCATGCACGACTGCAGCTCGCGCTTGAGGGTGGCAACGTCTTCGCCGCTGCTACGCTCGTTGACGCCGGCCAGACGGCCCAGCGACAGCTCGATGTCGGTTTCGCTGGCACCACGGACTTCCACGCCTTCTTTCAGCGCTTTTTCCAGGTGCAGGCCAGCGGCGCGACCGAACACCACCAGGTCGAGCAGCGAGTTGCCGCCCAGGCGGTTGGCACCGTGAACCGAAACGCAAGCCACTTCGCCCACGGCGAACAGACCTTCGATGATCTTGTCGTTGCCGTTGGCATCCTGGGTGATGGCCTGACCATGAATGTTGGTGGCAACGCCGCCCATCATATAGTGGCAGGTCGGGATGACCGGAACCGGCGCGACAACCGGATCGACGTGCGCGAAGGTTTTGGACAGCTCGCAGATGCCTGGCAGGCGGCTGTGCAGTACTTCTTCGCCCAGGTGATCGAGCTTCAGCAGTACATGGTCCTTGTTCGGGCCACAGCCGTTGCCGGCGATGACTTCCTTGACCATGGAACGGGCCACGACGTCACGACCGGCGAGGTCCTTGGCGTTGGGCGCATAGCGCTCCATGAAGCGCTCGCCATGGGCGTTGATCAGGTAACCACCCTCACCACGGCAGCCTTCGGTAACCAGCACACCAGCACCGGCGATACCGGTCGGGTGGAACTGCCACATTTCGATGTCTTGCACCGGCACGCCGGCACGCAGGGCCATGCCCACGCCGTCACCGGTGTTGATCAGGGCATTGGTGGTGGAGGCGTAGATACGGCCGGCACCGCCAGTGGCCAGAACTACAGCCTTGGAACGGATATAAACGGTTTCGCCGGTCTCGATGCAGATGGCGATGACGCCGACGATGGCGCCGTCCTGATTCTTGACCAGATCGACCGCGTACCACTCGTTGAGGAACGAGGTACCCGCTTTCAGGTTGGCCTGATATAGGGTGTGCAGCAGTGCGTGACCGGTACGGTCGGCCGCGGCGCAAGTACGGGCAGCCTGAGTCGGGTTATCCGGCCCCTTGGACTGGCCACCGAACGGACGCTGATAGATGCGGCCCTGCTCGGTGCGGGAGAACGGCAGGCCCATGTGCTCGAGTTCGAACACGGCTTCGGGGCCTACGGAACACATGTATTCGATCGCGTCCTGGTCACCGATGTAATCGGAACCCTTGACGGTGTCGTACATGTGCCAGCGCCAGTCGTCGTTCGGATCGTTCGAAGCGATGGCACAGGTGATACCGCCCTGGGCGGATACGGTGTGCGAACGGGTCGGGAAGACCTTGGTGACCACTGCTGTCTTGTGACCGCCTTGCGCCAACTGCAGAGCAGCGCGCATACCGGCACCGCCACCACCGACAATGATGGCGTCATAGGAAAGAGTACGAATGCTAGTCATGAATCAGAAACCCCAAAGAATCTGCACGCCCCAGACGAAGAACACGAACATGGCGATGCCACACGCGGCCTGGAACAGAAAACGCACGGCTGTTGCCCACTTGCCCAGCGCGGTTTGCGTCAGGTAGTCGGTGGAAATGGTCCACATGCCTACCCAGGCGTGAACGCCCAGCGCGACGAGGGTCAACAGACTGAAGATGCGCATTGCATTATTGGAGAACAGGCCGTGCCATTGGGCGTAGCCCATGCCTGGGTTCAGAACGACGTAGCCCAGCAGGAAGAGGACATAAGCCGCGAGCACGACTGCAGAAACACGCTGGGCCATCCAGTCATAGAGGCCCGAGCGCGAGAAATTCGTGACATTAGTTACCATATCCACACCCCCAGCAGCACGATCAGGATTACCGCTACGACGAGAACGATTTTGGAACCCAGCTTGCCGCCTTCCAGCGTCTCACCGACTCCAGCATCCATGATCAAGTGGCGCACACCGGCCACCAGGTGGTACAGCAGAGCGGACAGCAGTCCCCAGATCACGAACTTGGCCAGCGGGCTGGTCAAGCATTCTTTCACCTGAGCGAAGCCCTCTTCCGAAGACAGCGACTTGTCGAGCCCGTAAAGCAGCACGGCAATGCCGAGGAAAAGGATCACACCAGAAATACGGTGAAGAATGGACGTGTAAGCGGTGACTGGGAGCTTTATCGTCCGAAGGTCTAAGTTTACAGGTCGTTGGCTATTCACGGCTTTATTATCACACTGAGAGCCCCAGCTATCAGGGCTGAGTTGTCGGGAAGCGCACTGGTCAGGTACCCATCACCCAAGGAGTGACAACCACCAGAAACCGGGCTCAAAGCCCTTGGCGGTCGGGCGCAGAGTATAGACAGTTAGGTCGCTAATGACAACGCGAATACCCCTACCTAATAGCGATTGCGTCAAGCCTGGAAATGCCGTAAAAGGGCGCGCCTTTTTGTCGCAGACAGGCCACTCAAACCCTTCTATTGCCTGGGTTTTCGCAAATTGACTTTCAGATTCATAACACTATAGTGATGCGGGCCCTGCGTGGGGGGCCGACTGATGATTCCAAGCATAACTAGGAGGCCACACATGGCTGACAAAAAAGCGCAGTTGATCATCGAGGGCGCAGCCCCCGTAGAGCTGCCCGTTTTATCCGGCACCGTTGGCCCAGATGTGATCGACGTGCGGAGCCTGACTGCCACGGGCAACTTCACCTTCGACCCCGGTTTCATGTCGACCGCTTCATGCGAGTCGAAGATCACCTATATTGACGGTGACAAGGGCGTACTGCTGCATCGCGGCTACCCCATCGAACAGCTGGCTGAAAAAGCCGACTACCTGGATACCTGCTACCTGCTGCTCAACGGCGAACTGCCGAACGAAGACCAGAAGGCCCAGTTCGTCAGCACCATCAAGAACCACACCATGGTTCACGAGCAACTGAAGACCTTCTTCAACGGTTTCCGTCGTGACGCCCACCCGATGGCCGTCATGTGTGGTGTGGTTGGCGCCCTCTCCGCCTTCTATCACGACTCCCTGGACATCAAGAACCCGCAGCACCGCGACATTTCCGCGATGCGCCTGGTCGCCAAGATGCCGACCATCGCTGCCATGGTGTACAAGTACTCCAAGGGCGAGCCGATGATGTACCCGCGTAACGACCTGAACTACGCGGAAAACTTCCTGCACATGATGTTCAACACCCCGTGCGAGACCAAGCCGATCAGCCCTGTGCTGGCCAAGGCCATGGACCGCATTTTCATCCTGCACGCCGACCACGAGCAGAATGCTTCCACTTCCACCGTGCGCCTGGCGGGCTCCTCGGGTGCCAACCCGTTCGCCTGTATTGCTGCCGGTATCGCCGCGCTCTGGGGCCCGGCCCACGGCGGTGCGAACGAAGCCGTACTGGCCATGCTGGACGAAATCGGCGACGTGTCGAACATCGACAAGTTCATCGCCAAGGCCAAGGACAAGGACGATCCGTTCAAGCTCATGGGCTTCGGTCACCGCGTCTACAAGAACTTCGACCCGCGCGCCCAGGTCATGAAGCAGACCTGCGACGAGGTTCTGGCCGAGCTGGGCATCAACGACCCGCAGCTGGAACTGGCCATGAAGCTCGACGAGATCGCCCGTAACGATCCGTACTTCAAGGAGCGCAACCTGTACCCGAACGTCGACTTCTACTCGGGGATCATCCTCAAGGCGATCGGCATTCCAACCAGCATGTTCACCGTGATCTTCGCCCTGGCGCGTACCGTCGGCTGGATTTCGCACTGGAAGGAAATGCTCTCCGGTCCGTACAAGATCGGCCGCCCGCGCCAGCTGTACACCGGCCCGACCCAGCGCGACATCAAGCGCTAATCCGCTCGCGCTGCGTTACCGAAAGCCCATATCCACGGATATGGGCTTTTTCATTTCTGTCCCCCTCGCCCAGGCTTTATCATGGCGCCCTGTTTCCAGCACCAGGCCGTTCATGAAATTCGCCATTGCCCTGTTTTCGCCGCCTTCGGCGCCCTCCTCCCGCCGCGCCCTGCGCTTCGCAGAAGCCGCGTTGCAGAGCGGACATGAGATCTCGCGCCTGTTCTTCTACGCCGACGGCGTGTACAGCGCTTCCGGCAACATCGTCAGCCCTCAGGATGAAACCGACGTCGCGCGCCAGTGGCGCGAACTCGTCGCCAGCAACGGGCTCGACGGTGTGGTATGCATAGCTGCTGCACTGCGCCGTGGCGTGCTGGATGAGCAGGAGGCGCGTCGCTACGAACGCGAAGCCGCCAACCTGCCCGCGCCCTGGGTACTTTCCGGTTTGGGCCAGCTGCACGAAGCGGCGCAAGAGGCTGACCGGCTGATCTGTTTCGGAGGTGACTGAGATGAGTCAATCCCTGCTGATCATCAGCCGCCAGGCGCCCTGGAACGGCACCGGCGCCCGCGAAGCCTTGGATATCGCCCTGGCCGGTGGCGCCTTCGACCTGCCCATCGGCCTGCTGTTTCTCGATGACGGCGTGCTGCAACTGGCTGTCGGGCAAGCGCCTCAGGCCGTGCAGCAGAAAGATCTGACCGCCAATCTGCAGGCCCTGCCGATGTTCGGCGTCGAAGCGCTGTATGCCTGTGCCCATAGCCTGGCGCAGCGCGGCCTGAGCGACACCTCGCTGGCCGTCGAGCGCCTGGACACCGACGGTCTGCGCGCCCTTATCGACCGCTACGACCAGGTGATCACCCTGTGATGAAGACGCTGCACGTTATCTCCAGCTCCCCGTTCAGCGACGACAGCCTGAGCAGTTGCCTGCGCCTGCTGGGCAATGGCGATGGCCTGCTGCTGTGCGGCGACGCTACCTACGCCGCACGACCGGGCACCCACCACGCCGAAGCGCTGGCAGCGCTGCAGGGCGTCGCGCTGTATGCCCTGGCCGAAGACATCCAGGCCCGCGGGCTCAAGCCTGCGGTAGATATCCAGCAGGTCGACTATCCGGGCTTTGTCGCCCTCGCCTGCCAGTTCAGCAAGGTGAACACCTGGTTATGAGCGCCCTGATCGTCAACGACCGCAGCATCGAACTGGACAAGGACGGCTACCTGCTCGAACTGCAGGACTGGTCCGGCGAGGTGGCCGCCGCGCTGGCTGCCCGTGAGCAGCTGGACTTGAGCGCTGAACACTGGGAAATCCTCGAGCTGTTGCGCGCTTTCTACGCCGAGTTTCAGCTGTCGCCGGCCAATCGCCCGCTAATCAAGTACGTCGCCCTCAAGCTGGGGCCGGACAAGGGCAACAGTCTGCACCTCAATCGCCTATTCAACGGCGCACCCGCCAAACTCGCCGCCAAGCTGGCGGGCCTGCCCAAGCCGACCAATTGCCTATGAACCTCGTCACACCCGAAGAACACCCGTTCGCCGCCTTCGTGCGCATCCTCGGCAAGGGCAAGCGCGGCGCGCGCAACCTGACCCGCGAAGAAGCCCGGGAGGCCATGGGCATGATCCTCGACGGCAAGGTCGAGGACGCCCAGCTCGGCGCTTTTCTGATGCTCCTGCGCCACAAGGAGGAAAGCGCCGAGGAAATGGCCGGCTTTACCGAAGCGGTGCGTGCCCGCCTGGCTGCGCCCGCCATCCAGGTCGATTTCGACTGGCCGACCTACGCCGGCAAGAAGCGCCATCTGCCCTGGTTCCTGCTCGCCGGCAAAGCCCTGGCGAACAGCGGCCTGCGCATCTTCATGCATGGCGGCGGCGCGCACACCGCCGGGCGGCTGTACAGCGAGCAACTGCTTGGCGAGCTGGAGATCCCGCTGTGTCGCAACTGGGACGAGGTTTCGCGCAATCTGGAGCACCGCAACCTGGCTTTCATGCCGCTGGGCGACTGGATGCCGGCCCTGCAGCGCATGATCGACCTGCGCAACGTACTGGGCCTGCGCTCACCAATCCACTCGCTGGCGCGCATTCTCAATCCGCTGGCGGCGCGTTGCGGCCTGCAGAGCATCTTCCACCCCGGTTATCAGGCCGTGCACCGCGAGGCCAGCCAGTTGCTCGGCGATCACGCCATCGTGGTCAAGGGTGACGGTGGTGAGATCGAGCTGAACCCGGATGCCGTCTGCCATCTGTATGGCACCGAGAACGGCGAGAACTGGGACGAAGACTGGCCGATGCTCTCCGAGCGCCGCCACGTAAAACCCGAGCGTCTCGATCCGGCTCATCTGCAAGCCGTGTGGCGCGGCGAAGCCGAAGATGCCTATGGCCAGTTGGCGATCATCGCCACCATGGCGCTGGCCCTGCGCGGGCTTGGCCTGCAGCGCGAAGCCGCGTTTGCGGAGGCGGAAAAACGCTGGCAGGCGCGCCACCTATCGAGTCAGCCGATTCGTTGAACCCGGTTTTTAAGGCTTGTGTCGATAGCTGACTGAGTAGACTCCAGGCATCGACTGAAACGGGGGAAAACGACATGGGCTTGCTGATCGAAGGCCAATGGCACGACCAGTGGTATGACACGGGCGCGGGCGGGCGCTTCAAGCGCGAAAACGCCCAACGCCGCAACTGGATCACCGCCGACGGTTCGGCCGGGCCGTCCGGAGAGAGTGGCTTCGCCGCCGAAGCCGGTCGCTATCACCTTTATGTTTCGCTGGCCTGCCCTTGGGCGCACCGTACGCTGATTTTGCGCAGCCTCAAGGGCCTCGAGCCACTGATCGACGTGTCGGTGGTCAGCTGGCTGATGCGCGAGAACGGTTGGACCTTCGACCGCGAACACGGCTCCAGTGGCGACGCTCTGGACGACTTTGCCTTCCTGCACCAGCGCTACACCCAAGATGACCCGGACTACACAGGCCGCGTCACCGTGCCGCTGCTGTGGGACAAACAACAGCAACGTATTGTCAGCAACGAATCGGCGGAAATCATCCGCATGTTCAACTCTGCGTTCGACGGCATTACCGGCAACCGCCTGGACTTCTACCCCGAGCATCTGCGCGGTGAAATCGACGCGCTCAATGAGCGCATCTACCCGGCAGTCAACAACGGCGTATACCGAGCCGGCTTTGCCACCACCCAGGAGGCCTATGAAGAAGCCTTCGATGAAGTGTTCGATGAGCTGACGGTGTTGGAAACCCGCCTGGGGCAATCGCGCTATCTGGCTGGCGAGCACCTGACCGAAGCCGACTGGCGGCTGTTCACCACCCTGGTGCGTTTCGACGCCGTGTACCACGGCCACTTCAAGTGCAATCTGCGGCGCATCGCCGATTACCCGAACCTCAGCAATTGGCTGCGCGAACTCTACCAGTGGCCCGGGGTGGCGGCGACCGTGGACATGCGGCACATCCAGCACCACTACTACGCCAGCCACCAGACCATCAACCCGACCGGCATCGTGCCCAAGGGCCCGGCACTGGACTTCGACGCGCCCCACGACCGCGAGCGCCTGCCGGGCAAAGGCGTCTATCGCCACACTTGATCAAAGACGTAGCCCGGGTCGAGCGCAGCGACACCCGGGCTCTTCCCCACGATTGAGCAATGATCCCAGGTTACGCCTGCGGCTAACCCAGGCTACGGTTCACTCTGACTTCTCAACTTCCTCGAGCTGCTGCACATCCCAGCCGCCGCCAAGCGCGGCGATCAGTTGCACGCTGGCGGTCAGGCGGCTGCCGAGCAGGGTCAGGGCGTTACGCTCGTTGCTCAACGCCGTGGCCTGCACGTTGACCACGCTGTTGTAGTCCACGGTGCCTGCACGGTATTGGTTTTCGATCAGGCGCAGCGATTCGCGCGCTGACTCCAGCGCCTGGCCCTGCACCTCGGCTTCGCGGCTCAAAACCCGCTGCTGCACCAGGTAGTCCTCGACCTCGCGGAAGCTGTCGAGCACCGCCTGGCGGTACTGGGCGACGGTCTGGTCGTAAGCCGCTTCGACCCGTTCGCTCTCGGCGCTGCGCCGGCCGCCGTCGAATAGGGTCAGGGCCAGTTGCGGGCCCACCGACCAGAAACGGTTAGGCAGGTTGATCCAGTCGGCGAAGCTGCTGCCGCGGTAGCCGCCCGTGGCAGAAATGGTCAGGTCAGGAAACCAGGCAGCCTTGGCCACGCCGATTTCGGCGTTGGCGGCGATCACCCGGCGCTCGGCAGCGGCTACGTCCGGGCGACGCTCCAGCAATTGCGAAGGCACGCTGGCCGGCACCTCAGGCAGTGTCGGCAGGCTATCGCGGCGGGCGATGCTGACCTCGCTCGGCGGCACGCCGATCAGCACGGCAATGGCATGTTCGAGTTGCGCGCGCTGCCACTGCAGGTCGATGGCCTGGGCTTCGGTGCTGCGCAGCTGGGTCATGGCCTGGGCGACGTCCGAGCGCGGCACGATGCCGGCCCGATACTGGTTTTCGGTCAGCCGTAGCGAGCGCTGGTAAGCCGCGACCGTAGCGTCGAGCAGGCGCTGCTGCTCGTCCAGTACACGCAATTGCAGATAGCTCTGCACCAGTTCGGACTGCAGGCTCAAACGCACAGCGGCGAGGTCGGCCGCGCTGGCTTCGAAGGCGGCGCGGTTGGATTCCAGTCCACGGCGCAGATTGCCCCACACATCCAGCTCCCAGCTGGCGTTGAGGCTCAGATCGTAGTTCTTGCTGATGCTCGACGAGCTGCCGCCGCCAATGGCGATGCCGTCCGAAGTCCGCAGCGTGCTGTCACCGCCGCCCTGCCCGGCCCGGGTCATCCCAGCGCTGGTCGACAGAGTCGGGAAGAACGCTGCACGGCCGCTGCGCAGCAAGGCGCGGGCCTGACGGTACTGGGCTTCGGAGGCGGCCAGATTCTGATTGGAAACGTTCAGGCGACCGACCAGCGCATTCAGCTCGCCATCGCCATACAGCTCCCACCAGGCGCCCCGTGCCAGGGCGTCGGCCGGCACGGCGGCCTTCCAGCCTTCGGCCTGCTTGAAGGCGACAGGCGTGTCGATATCCGGGCGCTGGTAGTCCGGGCCGACGGCGCAACCGGCCAGGGCGATGCTGAGCGCCAGCAGACAGAGGGTTCGAGGGGCAAAGGTCATAGAGGCGTTTCCAGAGCGGCATCAGTACGCACGCCGCGCCAGCGGTTGACCCGGTGGCGCAAGCGGTCGAGATAGAGGTAGACCACAGGCGTGGTGTAAAGCGTGAGGATCTGGCTGAGAATCAGCCCGCCGACAATGGTGATGCCCAGCGGTTGGCGCATCTCGGAGCCTTCGGCGCTGCCGAGCATCAGCGGCAAGGCGCCGAGCAGCGCTGCCAGGGTGGTCATCATGATCGGCCGGAAGCGCAGCAAACAGGCGCGGCGGATCGATTCGGCCGGGCTCAGATGCTCGTGACGCTCGAGCTGCAGCGCCAGGTCGATCATCAGAATGGCGTTCTTCTTCACCACGCCGATCAGCAGGAACAGCCCCAGCAGCGAGATCAGGCTGAACTCGGTATTGAGCAGCTTCAGCGCGAGCAGCGCACCGACACCCGCCGAGGGTAGCGTGGAGAGAATGGTCAGCGGGTGCACGTAGCTCTCGTAAAGCACGCCGAGCACAATGTACACCACCACCAGCGACATCAGGATCATCCACGGCTGGTTCTTCTGGGTCTGCTGGAATGCGCCGCCCGTGCCGCCCAGGGTGCCTTGCACATCAGTCGGCAACGCGATACGCGCCACGGCGAGGTTGATGGCGCGGGTCGCCTGGTCGAGGCTGACGCCTTCGGCCAGGGAGAAGCCGATATTCTCCACGGCGAACTGACCCTGGTGGCTGATGCGGTCATCTTCCAGACTGTTTTCCCAGTGGGCAATGGCCGACAGCGGCACCCGCGCACCGTCGGCGGTGATCAACTGAATCTGCGCCAGGGACTCAGGGCTCTGGGCATAGCGCGGGTTGATCTCCATCACCACGCTGTACTGATTGAGGGCGTCATAGATGGTGGAGATCTGCCGCTGGCTGAAGGCGTTGTTGAGCACGCCGGTGACCAGACTCATGTCCACGCCCAGACGCTTGGCCTCGTCGCGGTCGACCACCAGGCGAATCTGTGGTGCGCCGCCGTCCTCGGTGGCGTCGATATCGGTCAGCTCGGGCAACGCGCGTAACGCCTCGCGCACCTTGGGCAGCCACTCGCGCAGCGCGTCCAGGTCGTCGGACATCAGCATGTATTCGTTTTCCGAACTGCGCCCCTGGCGGCCGCCGACCTGAAGGTCCTGGTCAGGCATCAGGAACATCCGGCCACCGGGAATCTTCGGCACTTCCTTGCGCAGGCGGTCGATCACCTGCTGCGCCGAGATGTCGCGCTCCTTGATGGGCTTCAGGCGCACGATGATGATCGCGTTGTTGATGCCGCTATTACCGCCGATAAAGCCCGCCACGCTCTCCACCGCCGGATCGGCGAGGATCGCCCGGCGGTAGGCCTCCATCTTCGGCTGCATGACCTGGAACGACAGGCCGTTGTCGCCGCGGATAAAGCCCATCAGCTGACCGGTGTCCTGCTGGGGCATGAAGGTCTTGGGCACGATGACGAACAGGAACACGTTCAGAGCGATGGTCGCGAACAGGCTGATCAGCATCAGCAGCGAGTGGCGCAGCGCCCAGTCCAGGCTACGTTCGTAGCCGCGCACGATGCGCGCGCCGATACGCTCCAACCGCCCGGGTTCACGGGCTTCATGTTTAGGCTCGGGCTTGAGCCAACGAGCGCAAAGCATTGGCGTGAGGGTCAGCGACACCAGCAGGGAAATGACGATGGCCACCGCCAGGGTGATGGAGAACTCGCGGAACAAGCGCTCCACCAGCCCGCCCATAAACAATATGGAAAGGAACACCGCCACCAGCGAGACGTTCATCGACAAGAGCGTGAAACCCACCTCGCGGGCGCCCTTGAAGGCTGCCGCCATTGGCGTTTCCCCCGCCTCGATATGCCGGCTGATGTTCTCCAGCACCACGATGGCGTCGTCCACCACCAGGCCGGTGGCGATGATCAGCGCCATCAGCGACAGGTTGTTCAGCGAGAAGCCGAGCAGATACATGGCGGCGAACGAGCCGACCAGCGACACCGGCACCGCCAAGGCGGGAATCAGCGCCGCGCGCCAGCGGCGCAGAAATGCAAAGACCACCAGAATCACCAGCACCACGGCGATCAGCAGGGTGTGCTCGGCCTCCTTGAGGGTGGCGCGGATCACCGGCGAGCGGTCCATGGCCACTTCCAGATCGGCACTGGCCGGGATCACGCTGCGCAGCTCGGGCAGCAAGGCGCGGATGCCGGCGACGGTCTCGATGATGTTCGCCCCGCTCTGCCGGTTGACCACCACCAGCACGGCCTGCTTGTCGTTGTAGAAACCGCTGTTGTAGCGATCCTGCACGCCGTCGGTGACCTGGGCGACATCGCCCAGGCGAATCGCCGCGCCGTCCTGGTAGCGGATAATCATCGGCACGTAGTCGGCGGCGCGCTCCAGCTGGTCGCTGGCCTGCACCTGCCAGTGACGCCCGGCATCCTCAACCGCGCCCTTGGGTCGCTTGGCGTTGGCGGCAGCGATGGTCGAACGCACGTCGTCCAGGGCCACGCCGTACTGCTCGAGCAGGCGCGGCTCCAGGGCCACGCGTACGGCCGGCAGGGAACTGCCACCGATCTGCACTTCACCAACGCCAGTGACCTGGGACAGCTTCTGGCCGACGATGGTCGAGGCGACGTCGTACAGCTGGCCCTTGTCGAGCACGCTGGAGGTCAGCGACAGCACCATGATCGGTGCTTGGGACGGATTGATCTTGCGGTAGGTGGGCATGCTGCGCATGCCGCTGGGCAACAGCTCGCGCGAGGCGTTGATGGCTGCTTGTACCTCGCGGGCCGCAGCGTTGATGTCACGGTCAAGATCGAACTCGATCATGATCCGCGTGTTGCCCTGGCTGCTGTTGCTGTTCATCTGGCTGACGCCGGCGATGGCGCCCAGCGAACGCTCCAGCGGCGTGGCCACGGTGGCGGCCATCACCTGGGGGCTGGCACCGGGCAGGCTGGCCTGCACGGTGATCACCGGAAAGTCCATGTTCGGCAGCGGCGCCACCGGCAACAAGCCGAAACTGACACCACCGAGCAGCATGATCGCCAGGCTCAGCAGCAACGTGGCCACCGGGCGGCGGATGAAAGGTGCCGAGAGATTCATGCGCTTGACACGCCCGCCGCACTGCGGCCGCTGAAACGCCGGGCCAGGCGATCAAAGTACAGGTAGATCACCGGAGTGGTGAACAGGGTGAGGACCTGGCTGAGCAGCAAGCCACCTACCATCACCAGGCCCAGGGGCTGGCGCAGCTCGGCGCCAGAGCCCGAGGCGAGCATCAGCGGGATAGCGCCGAACAACGCTGCCAGGGTGGTCATCAGGATCGGCCGGAAGCGCAGCAGCGCCGCCTGGTAGATCGCGTCATGGGGCGTCATGCCTTGGTGGCGCTCGGCGTCCAGGGCAAAGTCGATCATCATGATGGCGTTCTTCTTGACGATGCCAATCAACAGGATGATGCCGATGATCGCGATCAGCCCCAGGTCGTTACCGGTCAGCAGCAGCGCCAGCAAGGCGCCGACGCCGGCCGACGGCAGGGTCGAGAGGATGGTGATCGGGTGGATGTAGCTCTCGTAGAGCACGCCGAGCACGATGTACATGGTCACCACCGCTGCCAGGATCAGCAACAGCGTCGACGACAGCGAGGCGCGGAACGCCTCGGCGGCGCCCTGGAAATTGACCTGTAAGCTGACCGGCATGTCGATTTCCTGCTGCACCCGCTCGATCACCGCCACTGCGTCGCCCAGAGCAACGCCGGGGCTGAGGTTGAACGACAGCGTCGCCGCCGGGAACTGGCCGATATGGTTAATCAACAGGCTCGCGGCGCGCTCCTCGACATGGGCCAGGGACGACAGCGGCACTTGCTCGCCATCAGCGGTGGCCACATGGATCTGGCGCAGCGCGGCCGGGCCGATGCTACCGGCGTTGGCGCTCTCCAGCACCACGCGGTACTGGCTGGCCTGGGTGTAGATGGTGGAGATCTGCCGCTGACCGAAGGCGTCGTATAGCGCGTCGTCGATGTTCGCCACGCTCACGCCCAGGCGACCGGCCATGTCGCGGTCGATGTTCAGGTACACCTGCAGGCCGCGGCTCTGCAGATCGCTGGTCACGTCGCTGAGTTCGGGCTGCTGACGCAGTGCCTCGACCATCTTGGTCGACCAGGTTTCCAGCAGCGCCGGATCCGGCGACTCCAGACTGAACTGGAACTGGGTACGGCTGACCCGATCCTCGATGGACAGATCCTGAACCGGCTGCAGGAACAGCTCGATACCCGGCAGCTTGGCGAGTTCCGGGCGCAGCCGCTCGATCACCTGACTGGCATTGACGTCACGCTCGGCGTGGGGCTTGAGGTTGATCAGCATGCGCCCGCTATTGAGCGTCGGGTTGTCGCCATCCACACCGATATAGGACGACAGGCTGGCCACCGCCGGATCCTTGAGGATCACGTCGGCCAGGCGCTGCTGACGCTCGCTCATGGCGCTGAAGGAAATCGACTGCGGCGCCTCGGAAATACCCTGGATCACGCCGGTGTCCTGCACCGGAAAGAAGCCCTTGGGCACCGCCAGGTACAGCACCACGGTCAGTGCCATAGTGCCGATGGCCACCAGCAGGGTAAGCGGCTGGTGCCGCAGCACCCAGCGCAGGCCCACTGAATAGCGCTCGATCATGCGGTCGATAACGGCCCCAGCACCGCGGTAGAAGCGCCCCTGCTCCGCTTCCGGCTCGTGCCTGAGCAGGCGTGCGCACATCATCGGCGTCAGCGTCAGGGAAATTACCAGGGAAATCAGGATGGCCACCGCCAGGGTGATGGCGAACTCGCGGAACAGCCGCCCCACTACATCGGCCATGAACAGCAGTGGGATCAGCACGGCGATCAGCGACAGGGTCAGCGATACCAGGGTGAAGCCGATCTGTTTGGCCCCCTTGAGCGCGGCGTTGAGCGGCGTCTCGCCATCTTCCAGATGACGGGCGATGTTCTCCAGCATGACGATGGCGTCGTCGACCACAAAACCGGTGGCGATGGTCAGCGCCATCAGCGTCAGGTTGTTGACCGTGAAACCGGCCAGGTACATGACGCCAAAGGTGCCGATCAGCGACAGCGGCACCACAACCGACGGAATCAGGGTGGCCGATACCTTGCGCAGGAACAGGAAAGTGACCATAACCACCAGGGCAATGGCCAGCATCAGCTCGTGCTGCACGTCACGCACGGCGGCGCGGATGGTCTGGGTGCGGTCGGTGAGCACCGTCACCTCGACGCTGGCCGGCAAACCCTGGGTCAGGTTGGGCAGCAGGGCCTGGATGCGATCGACCACATCGATGACGTTGGCGCCCGGCTGGCGCTGTACGTTGACCAGAACCGCGCTGTTCTGGTTGGCCCAAGCGGCCAGGCGCTGGTTCTCGGCGCCGTCGACGATATCCGCCACGTCGCGCAGGCGCAGCGCCGCGCCGTTGGCGTAGGAGAGGATCAGGTCGCGGTATTCGTCGGCCGAACGCAGCTGGTCGTTGGCGTCGAGCTGGGACACCCGCGTCGGACCGTCGAAGTTGCCC
The DNA here is from genome assembly GCF_028674975.1 of Pseudomonas sp. CNPSo 3701. NCBI lineage: Bacteria > Pseudomonadati > Pseudomonadota > Gammaproteobacteria > Pseudomonadales > Pseudomonadaceae > Pseudomonas > Pseudomonas sp. CNPSo 3701. Next base: position 332,148 of record NZ_JAQZSI010000002.1, read on the forward strand.
TTGGGCTGATTGACGTTGCTTGCGTTGATCAGCGTGCGCACGTCGGAAAGATTCAGACCATAGGCCGCCAGGGCCTCGGGATTGACACGGATGCGCACGGCCGGGCGCTGACCACCGGCCAGCGATACCAGGCCGACGCCGGTGGTTTGCGCCAGTTTCTGTGCAAGGCGCGTGTCAACCAGGTCATTGACCTTGGGCAGCGGCATTTCCTTGGACGTCACCGCCAGGGTCAGCACTGGCGTGTCCGCCGGGTTGACCTTGCTGTACACCGGCGGCGCCGGCAGGTCGCCCGGCAGCAGATTGGTGGCACCATTGATGGCCGCCTGCACCTCTTGCTCGGCGACATCCAGCTGCACTTCCAGGTTGAAGCGCAGGGTGATCACCGAGGCGCCACCGGAGCTGGTCGAAGACATCTGCTGCAAGCCGGCCATCTGCCCGAACTGGCGCTCCAGCGGCGCGGTTACGGCGCTGGTCATCACGTCGGGGCTAGCGCCGGGATACAGAGTCATCACCCGGATGGTCGGGTAGTCCACCTCGGGTAGCGCCGAAACGGGCAACAAACGGTAGGCGATCACACCGCTCAAGAAGATCGCCAGCATGATCAGCGTGGTAGCGACCGGTCGCAGGATGAACAGGCGTGAGACGTTCATGGAGCGCTGCGCACCCGCGGAGCGGCTTCCCCGGTGGCGGGTGGCTCGCTGGCACCCTCGCCGATCACTTCGACCTTGTTGCCTTCACGCAGGCGGTCGGTACCTTCGACCACCACGCGCTCGCCCGCCGCGACGCCATCCTCGATCACCGTGAACTCGCCATCGCTGGGGCCGACCTTGATCTTGCGCACCTGTACCTTATCCTCGCCATCGATCACGTAGGCGAAGGTGCCGCTGGCGCCGAACTGCACGGCGGCTATTGGCACCACCAGGGCGTCGTTGCGCACCGAGACCTGCAAGCGGGTGTTGATGAACTGGTTGGGGAACAGCATCTCGTCGGCGTTCTCGAAGCGTGCCTTGAGCTTGACCGTACCAGTGGCGGTGTCGATCTGGTTGTCCAGGCTCTCCAGCTCGCCTTCGGCCAGCTGCTGCTTCTCGCTGCGGTCCCAGGCCTGCACCACCAGTTTCTGCTCCGCGCGCACCTGCTTGAGCACGCTCGGCAGCTCGCCTTCGGGCAGGGTGAACATCACCGAAATCGGCCGCGTCTGGGTGATCACCACGATGGGGTCGGTATCGCCGGACGCCACCAGGTTGCCCAGGTCGACCTGGCGGATGCCCAGGCGGCCGTCGATGGGCGCGCGCACCTTGGTGAAATCAAGGTTCAGCTTGGCGTTGGCCACGGCCGCCTGGTTGTTCTGCAGGGTGCCGCGGTACTGGTTGACCAGCGCGTCCTGGGTGTCCAGGGTCTGGCGGGCGATGGAGTCTTCCTTGAACAGCCCGCGGTACAGCGCCAGGTCCTTCTCGGCGGCGCGCAGCTGGGCCTGGTTCTCGGCCAGGGTGCCCTGGGCCTGCTGCAGGGCGATCTCGTAGGGGCGCGGGTCGATCTGTACCAGTACGTCACCGGCCTTGACCGGCTGGCCATCCTTGAACAGCACCTTGGTCAGCTGACCGTCGACGCGGGCACGTACATTGGCGGTGTTGTAGGCGGTCACCGTACCCAGGGCCTTGAGCACGATGGGAAAATCACGGGACTCAACCTGGGCGATGCGCACCGGTACGTTGTCGAAGCCCCAGCCAGTCATACCCTTGGGTTCCTGTTTGCTCGGCCAGAACCACCAGATCAGCACGATGACCAATGCCAGCAACAACAGGCCGATAAGCCACTGACGTTTGGAGGATGGGGTTCTCGACGCTGCATTTACTTCAGACATGGGCCAATCGCTTCGGGTGAGGAGCGTGAACGATAAGCACTCCTCGACATGAAGCAAAGCCTCTTTACCGGCTATTTACCTTCACACCTGAATTTAAGTGATAAATGCATTACTCAGCTGCCGATAACCCCTCTGTTTCGGGCTCGTCAGGCATTACGGATATGTTGCCTGGTGTTGCCTGAAAGGCGGCCTGCGCTTACAGCACGACCTGATGCTCAGCCTGCCCCTGAGCCGGCATATCGACGGCGAACAACTTGCCAGCGTGGGGTTCGGCGGCAAGCTGATCGTCTTCCATGCCTTCGCGCGCGGACGTGGCGACCAGGGTCGACAGATCCGGACCCGTAAATGCCGGGCAGGAGATCTGCGAGGCGGGAAAGGCCACGGCCTGCAGGAACTGACCGTTGCTGTCGTAACAGGCGACCCGCGAGGCGCCCCACTGGGCGTTCCACAGCCGGCCCAAGGCATCTACCACCGCGCCATCAGGGTTCAAGCCAGCGACGCGGCCATCGATGAACAGCTGTGGCTCACCGCTCGGCCAGCCATGCTGTTTGTCCAGCGCCTGGCGCCAGATGCGCTGGCGTTCGGTATCGGCGAAATAGCCGAAACGCCGGTCCGGCGAGAAACAGATGGCGTTGCTGATGGTGATATCAGCGAACAGCTGGCGCAGCTCGCCACGGTAATAGCGATAGATGGCGCCGGCCTGGGGCTGGGCTTCGAGGCCCATGGTGCCGATCCAGAAACCGCCCCAGGGGTCGGCGCGGCCATCGTTGGAGCGGGTCAGCGGGTTGTCCGCTTCCAGAGCGCAGATCCGCTCGCGGGCGCCGCTGCGCAGATCGAAGATCGATAGCGCCGTTTCGCTGGCCATCAGCAGGCGATCGCTGTCGATCCAGCCGGCGGCCGACGCCCTCTCGTCGAGCGCCCATTCCAGTGGCTGCCCATCCTGCTGGCTAAGCAGACGCTTGCCGAGGATATCGAACCAAAACAGCTGCTCGCGCCGCGGATGCCAGAACACGCCCTCGCCCAGGGTGCAGACCCGGGAATCGGCGATACGGGCGGTATTGCTGACGGGGGGGGTCGCAGCCATGTCTAGATGCCTCCTCGAATATGCTGGTGGGCGGCCGCCAAGCCGGCCAGGGTGACCTGTTCGGCGCCCAGGGTGCGGGCGCTGATACCTTGAACCGCCAGGGCGTGACGATAGCGCTCGGCTGCCTCGCCATCGCCGATTACACAGACCGGCAGGCCCTGCCAGTGTTCAGGCAATCCCGCCAGCTCCTGACCGATCAGCAAACCGGACAGGCGCGAGCGCGCCGCAGCCGGGGCCAGCCCTTCGAGCAGGCTTTCGGCACGCAGGCCGAATAGCGCGCCGAGCAGCGGACGCTCGGCCGCGGCATGCAGCCCCACGTCGAAAGCCGAACGATCCAAGGGATGATCGCCCTGCATGCCGTGGCGCAGCACCGATTGGCCGCTGAGCAGCGCGAACAGCTCGCCGGTCATGAAGGTCTGGAAGCTCAGCACCTTGCCACCCCGCACCTCGGCCCACTTGCTGTGGGTGCCGGGAAGGCAGACCAGCCCGTGATAATCCGGCCACTCGACCAGCAGACCAGCGATCTGGGTTTCCTCGCCGCGCAGCACATCGGCCGGCGAACGCTGACACAGGCCGGGGATGATCGACACGCGAATACGTGCATCGATGACCTCAGGGTTGATCACGCGCACCATGGACTGGGGCGCACAGGGCACCTCGGCATAGGGCGCCTCACGCCAGCCCTGGCGGGCGCCGACCATGCCGCAGGCGACCACCTCGGTGACGCGGTCGACCGGCAGCCAGCCGTCGATCAGCTCGAGCAGCGCACCTTCGAACTGATCCACTGCCAGACTGCCCATGCCCCGCGCCGACGCAGCGTGCTGCAGCACCTCACCGTCAGCCGACAGCGCCCAGGCGCGCAATTGCGTGGTGCCCCAGTCGACGGCGATCCAGCTGACCTCGCTCATGTGCGCCGCCCTCTCCTTCTCAATGGCTGTCTTTGGGAATGCCGGCGCCACGGCAGCCCTTGAGGAAGTCGAAGTCCGCGCCGCTGTCGGCACCCTGGACGTGATCGTGGAACAGCTTGATGTAGCCACTGGTTGGTGCCTCGACGGTGGGTTTCCACTCGGCCAGGCGCTGGCGCAGTTCTTCATCGGTGATATCCAGATGGATGCGTCGGGCGTCTACGTCGAGTTCGATCATGTCGCCATCGCGCACCACCGCCAACGGGCCGCCGGCCGCCGCTTCCGGTGTGGTGTGCAGCACCACGGTGCCGTAGGCCGTGCCGGACATGCGTGCATCGGAAATGCGCACCATGTCGGTGATGCCCTTGCGCAGCACCTTGGGCGGCAGGCCCATGTTGCCCACTTCAGCCATGCCCGGATAACCGCGCGGGCCACAGTTCTTCAGCACCATCACGCAGTTTTCGTCGATATCCAGGCTCTCGTCGTTGATCTTCGCCTTGTAGTCGTCGATGTCCTCGAACACAACGGCGCGGCCGCGGTGCTGCATCAGGTGCGGTGATGCCGCCGAAGGCTTGAGCACCGCGCCGCGGGGCGCCAGGTTGCCGCGCAGCACGGCGATGCCGCCTTTGGCGGTGAGCGCCTTGTCGACGGGGCGGATGACGTCCTCGTTCCAGTTGCGAACGTCCTTGACCTCTTCCCAGAGGGTTTCGCCGGAGACGGTCAGCGCGCCCTTGTGCAGCTTGCCGCCCTCGCCGAGCATGCGGATCACCACCGGCAGGCCACCGGCGTAGAAGAACTCTTCCATCAGGTATTTGCCCGAGGGCATCAGGTTGACGATGGTCGAGATGTCCTGGCCCAGGCGGTCCCAGTCGTCCAGGGTCAGATCGACGCCGACGCGCCCGGCGATAGCCAGGAGGTGAATCACCGCGTTGGTCGAGCCGCCAATCGCGCCGTTTACGCGGATGGCGTTCTCGAAAGCCTGACGGGTCATGATGTCGGAGGGTTTCAGGTCGTCCTTGACCATCTGCACGATGCGCCGCCCGGTCAGGTGCGCCATCACCCGACGGCGGCTGTCCACCGCGGGAATCGCCGCGTTGCCGGACAGCGCCATGCCCAGCGCCTCGGCCATGCTGGCCATGGTGCTGGCGGTGCCCATGGTGTTACACGAGCCCGGCGAGCGAGACATCGACTGCTCGGCCTCGAGGAAGTCCTCGCGGCTCATCTTGCCGGCCTTGATGTCTTCGGACATCTGCCACAGCGCGGTGCCCGAGCCGACCCGCTCGCCACGGAACCAGCCGTTGAGCATCGGCCCGCCGGACACCAGGATGGCCGGGATGTCCACGCTGGCGGCGCCCATCAGCAGCGCCGGGGTGGTCTTGTCGCAACCGGCCAGCAGCACCACGCCGTCCAGCGGATTGGCGCGCAGCGCCTCCTCGACGTCCATCGCCGCCATGTTGCGGTACATCATCGCGGTCGGGCGCAGCGAGCTCTCACCCGGCGAGAACACCGGGAACTCCAGTGGCAGGCCGCCGGCTTCGTAGATGCCGTGCTTGACCCGTTCGGCCAGATCACGCAGGTGGGCGTTGCAGGGGGTGAGCTGCGACCAAGTGTTGCAGATGCCGATCACCGGGCGGCCGTCGAACAGGTCGGCCGGCAAGCCCTGGTTCTTCATCCAGCTGCGGTGGTAGATGTGGTCCCGCGAGTTGCCGCCGAACCATTCGGTGGAGCGCAGCTTGCGCGGCCAGACTGCCGGTTTGAAGGTGCTCATACCCAACCCCCATCAACGATGAAATTCTGCGCGGTGCACATCGCCGCCGCGTCGGATGCCAGAAACAGCGCCATATCGGCGATATGCTCGGGCAGCAATTGGCCGGGCATGCACTGGTTCTGGCGAATCTGTTCCTTGGCCGCTTCGTCGACCCACATGGCCAACTGCTTCTCGGTCATCACCCAGCCCGGCACCAGGGTGTTGACGCGAATCCGGTCCTTGCCCAAGTCCCGCGCCAGGCCACGGGTCAAACCGTGAGTGGCGGCCTTGCTGGCGGCATACACCGGGTAGCCGGCCGAGGCCATCATCCAGCCCACCGAGCCGAAATTGATGATCGCGCCGCCACCGGCCTGGCGCATCATCGGCACCACCGCCTGGGTGGCGAAGGTGGCGTGGCGCAGGTTGACGGCGATCAGCTCGTCAAAGCGCTCCACGCTGATCGAATCCAGGGCGTGGCGCACGTCATTGGCAGCGTTGTTGAGCAGCGCGGTGATCGGCCCGAACTGCTCGGCGACCTTGTGAATAGCGGCCTGGTAGGCTTTCACGTCAGTGATGTCGCAACGCAGGAACAGCATCTGGTGCCCTGCTTCCGTCAGCTCACTGGCCAGCGCCTTGCCGTGCTTGTCGTCGATGTCGACGAAGGCGGTGCGCGCACCCTGCTTGGCAAACGCAGTGACCAGCGCGCGACCGATACCGGTGGCGCCCCCGGAAATCAGCACGGTGCGCCCGGCTAGGTCGGCGTACACCGCCTTGCCTGATGGTTGATTGTGGCTATTCATGGCCTGTTACCTCGTGTTCATCCCGCGGCGCCCGGCTTTGCCTGGCGCCCGCGGTACTGCGGAAATAGGTGGGTGGCGCTTCAGCGCGATTTGCTCTTGTTGACCACGTCGAAGATCACCGCGGCAAGCAGCACCAGGCCCTTGATCACCTGTTGCCATTCGATGCCGATGCCGAGGATCGACATGCCGTTGTTCATCACGCCCATGATCAGGGCGCCGATCACCGCACCGATGATCTTGCCGACGCCGCCGGACATCGACGCACCGCCGATGAATACCGCAGCGATCACGTCCAGCTCGAACGACACGCCAGCCTTGGGCGTGGCGGTGTTGAGCCGCGCAGCGAAAATCAAACCGGCCAGGGCGGCGAGCATGCCCATGTTGACGAAGGCCAGGAAGGTCAGCCGCTCGGTGTTGATGCCCGACAGCTTGGCCGCCTTGACGTTGCCGCCGATGGCATAGATGCGTCGGCCCAGCGTGGTGCGGTTGGTCAGGAAGGTGTAGGCGCTGATCAGCATGGCCATGATGATCAGCACATTCGGCAGGCCGCGATAGGTGGCCAAGAGATACGCGATATAGACGATAGCGCCGGCGATCAGCAGGTTCTTGGCGATGAAGAACACGCCGGGCTCGTCGACGATGCCGTAGCGCTTGGCGCGACGACGGCCACGCACCGCCAGGTAAATGATCAGCGCGGCAGCGAACACACCGAGCACCAGAGCGGTGACGTTCGGGCGCTTGACGCCGAAGATGTCCGGAATGAAGCCGTTGCTCATCAGTTGGAAGCTGCTGGAGAACGGGCCGATCGATTGGCCGTCGAGTACCGCAAGGGTCAGGCCGCGAAACACCAGCATGCCGGCGAGCGTCACAATGAACGAGGGGATTTGCCAATAGGCGATCCAGTACCCCTGAGCCGCGCCGATCAGACAGCCCATCAACAGGCACACCGGCACCACCAGCGAGGTGGACCAGCCCCACTGCACCATCATCACCGCCGCGGCGGCGCCGACGAAGCCGACCACCGAGCCGACCGACAGGTCGATATGCCCCGAGACGATCACCAGCAGCATGCCCAGGGCCATGATGATGATGTAGCTGTTCTGCAGCAGCAGGTTGGTGAGGTTGACCGGGCGCATCAGCGTGCCGTCGGTGAGCACCTCGAACAGCGCCATGATGACCACCAGGGTCAGCAGCATGCCGTAGTCGCGGATGTGGCTCTTCATGTGGCCCAGCAGCGAGGGGCGCGCCGGCTGGGCCTGCTGGGTTTGTGCGGTTTGGTTGTTGTTATCCATTGGGTTGTCCTCGCTCACGCCTTGACGATCATCGACATGATCTTTTCCTGGCTCGCCTCTTCACGTGCCAGTTCGCCCAGGAAGGCGCCTTCGTTCATTACGTAGATGCGGTCGCACATGCCCAAAAGCTCAGGCATCTCCGACGAGATGATGATCACGCCCTTGCCATCGGCGGCGAGCTGGTTGATCAGGCTGTAGATCTCGAACTTGGCACCGACGTCGATGCCGCGGGTGGGCTCGTCGAGAATCAGCACCTCGGGTTTGGCGAACAGCCATTTACTGAGCACCACCTTCTGCTGGTTGCCGCCAGACAGGTTGAGCACCTTCTGGAACACCCCCGGGGTGCGGATGTGCATGGCTTCGCGGTACTGCTCGGCGACCCGGCGCTCCTCGTGCTCGTCGATCACCCCGTGCTTCGACACACCCGGCAGGTTGGCCAGGGTGGTGTTGCACTGGATGCTTTCATCGAGCACCAGGCCCAGGGCCTTGCGGTCTTCGGTGACGTAGGCGATGCCGTTATCCACCGCACGGCGCACGGTCGACACGTCGATCGGCTGGCCGCGCAGGTGGACGGAGCCGGAGATGTTGCGCCCGTAGCTCTTGCCGAACACGCTCATCGCCAGCTCGGTGCGCCCTGCCCCCATCAGCCCGGCGATACCGACCACTTCACCTGCCGCCACGCGCAGGTTGACGTTGCGGATCATCTGCCGGGACGCCGACTCGGGGTGCCAGACGTTCCAGTCGCGAATCTCCAACAGGGTTCCGCCGATCCGCGGCGTGCGCTCCGGGTAGCGGTTTTCCATATCGCGGCCGACCATGCCGCGGATGATGGTTTCTTCACTGACCGCTTCGGTATGGCAATCCATGCTGCTCACCGAGGCGCCGTCGCGCAGCACCGTGATGCTGTCGGCGACGCGGCTGACTTCGTTGAGCTTGTGGGAAATCAGAATCGAGGAAATGCCCTGGGCGCGGAATTCCAGCAGCAGGTCGAGCAGCTTCTGGCTGTCGTTCTCCTGCAGCGCCGCGGTGGGTTCGTCGAGAATCAGCAACTTGACGTGCTTGGCCAGCGCCTTGGCGATTTCCACCAGTTGCTGCTTGCCGACGCCAAGCTTCTCGACCGGCGTGGTGGCGACCTCGTCGAGGCCAACCTTCTTGAGCAGCCCTTCGGTACGCTGATACACCTCCGGCCAGTCGATCACCCCGTTGCTGGCGATCTCGTTGCCGAGAAACAGGTTCTCGGCAATCGACAGCAGCGGCACCAATGCCAGCTCCTGGTGAATGATGATGATGCCTTCGCGCTCGCTGTCGCGAATGCCGCTGCAGGCCAGCGGCTTACCTTCGTAGATGATCTCGCCTTCGTAGCTGCCGTGGGGGTAAACACCACTGAGCACTTTCATCAGCGTCGATTTGCCCGCGCCATTTTCACCGCACAGTGCATGAATTTCGCCGCGCCGCACCTTGAGGTTGACGTTGTTGAGCGCCTTCACGCCTGGGAACGTCTTGGTGATGCCGCGCATTTCCAGAATGATGTCTTGCTGCATGGTTTTATCCGTCCGCAAGGCACGCGCCAACCGCAGCGGGCACGCCATGCTCAGGTAAACAAAGAGGTGGAGGGCCGGCAGCGCCTGGCTGCCGGCGGGGTGACGCTTACTGGACCTGGTCTTTGGTGTAGTAACCGCTGTCGATCAACACCTTTTCCCAGTTGCTCTTGTCGACGGTGACAGGTTGCAACAGGTAGGCCGGTACGACCTTCTTGCCGTTATCGTAGGTCTTGGTGTCATTGATCTGCGGCTCGCTGCCCTCGAGCAGCGCCTTGACCATACCGACGGTCACTTCGGCGAGCTGGCGGGTGTCCTTGAAGATCGACGAATACTGCTCGCCAGCCAGAATCGACTTCACCGACGGCACTTCCGAATCCTGACCGGTGACGATCGGCATCGGCATGTCGCCCGAGCCGTAACCAACACCTTTCAGCGACGACAGCACGCCAATGGAGATGCCGTCATAAGGCGACAGCACGCCGTCGAGGCGCTCCTTGGTGTAGTTGGCGGACAGCAGGTTATCCATACGCGCCTGGGCGGTGGCGCCGTCCCAACGCAGGGTGCCGACCTTGCCCATGCCGGTCTGCCCGGAGAGGATCTTGATCTCGCCCTTGTCGATCAGCGGCTGCAGCACCGACATGGCACCGTTGTAGAAGAAGTAGGCGTTGTTGTCGTCCGGCGAGCCGCCGAACAGCTCGACATTGTACGGACCCTTGCCGCGCGCCTGCATGCCCTTGACCAGGGATTCGGCCTGCAGCACGCCAACCTTGGTGTTGTCGAAGGTGGCGTAGTAGTCGACGTATTCGCTGTCACGGATCAGGCGGTCATAGGCGATCACCTTGATGCCGGCAGCGTCGGCGTTTTCCAGGGCGTTGGTCAGCGTGGTGCCGTCGATAGCGGCGATGACCAAGACGTTGACGCCCTTGACCATCATGTTTTCGATCTGCGAAACCTGGGTGGGAATGTCGTCTTCGGCGTACTGCAGGTCAGCCTTGTAGCCGGCTTTCTCCAGCTGCTTGACCATGTTGTTGCCGTCGTCGATCCAGCGCGCGGACGACTTGGTCGGCATCGCGATACCCACGAAGCCCTTTTCGGCAGCGCCAACCGATGCAGCGCTGACCAGAGTGGCGCCCATGGCCATGGCGGCCACGAGTTTACGGATGGTGTTCATTCAGCTTCTCCTGGCGACGCCTGGCGCGCTCAGGGACGCGCGACATCGCGATTTATTGTTGTTGGGGCAACGAAGAGCTCAAAGCAGAGCTGACGATAGAAGCACACCGCATATCAGGCAAATTCATATTTCGCTCAACTGCATACCAAAATTGTTATGCAGCTGATCGACAGTACTGACGCTCGGGCGCACACTCGCTCCCACAACGACAACAACGAGCACCACCATGGATATCGGAATTGCCCGCCATCTGAAGATCCCGCAACTGCGGCTGATCGCCGCGATTGCCGAGCACGGCCAGCTCGGCCTGGCCGCCGATGAGCTGACCGTCACCCAGCCGGCAGCCTCGCGCATGCTCGCCGACATCGAACACACCCTCGGCGCGCGGCTGTTCGAGCGCCACGCCAAAGGCATGGTGCCAACGCTGATCGGCCGAGCCCTGGCCCGTCGCGCACACAACATGCTGGTGGAGCTGCGCGACCTGGCCCAGGATGTTGAAGAGCTCAAACGCGGTGAAGGCGGCATGACCACGGTCGGCGCGGTGACCGGTGCAGCGGTGGGTTTCGTGATCCCGGCGATTCGCCAGCTCAAGGCCATCTCGCCGCGCGCCGACGTGCACGTCAACGTCGCCGCCAGTGACGAGCTGGTGCATGACCTGGCCAGCGGCAAGAACGATTTCGTGCTGGCCCGTCTGCCCCGTGGCGTCAACCCGGCGGATTTCGAGATCTACCCGGCGCGCACCGAAACCCTCAAATTGATCGTGCGTCAGGATCACCCACTGGCCAACGTCGACCAGGTGACGCTGCGCGACCTGTCGCCCTACGAATGGGTCATGCAGAGCCACCGCGCGCCGATCCGCGAGGCGATGGAAACCGCCTTTCTCAGCGCCGGCGCGCCGGTGCCGACCAACATCACCAACACCACTTCGCTCCTGGCGATGATTGCCATCCTGGTGTCGTCATCGGCCATCGCGCCGCTGGCCAGTGAAGTGCCGGACCTGCTGCTCGGCGATCAGGTCGGCGCCAAACTCAAGGTGCTGCCGCTGAACATGACTATCGAGATGTCGCCCTACTACCTGCTGCTGGTCAAAGGTCGCGAGCTGTCGCCGGTGGCCAACCGTCTGCGCCGGCTGGTCACTGCCGCGCTGAACAAGGCGCATTGAGCTAGGGTCTGTTGCCGTTTCAACGCGAGCCGCGTTGTCGCGAGAAATCTCGCCAGGCCGGGCGGCGATCCGCTAGGCGGAGGACGCAGGGAATGGACTAGCCGTCCGCGTTTCCCTTGCCAAGTCCTCCAACGACGCATGGCGAGATTTCCCGCACAATCCGAAGGGCCGGGCCCGTTCTGTCGCGATGCGGCGTTTCTCGCCGGCTCATTTAGCTAACTAAACTTCGCGGCTCGTGCCTTGCCTCGCGACAAAACGGGCACCGGCGCGGCCGTGCGTGAAACGGCAACAGACCCTAGGCCGCTTGCCCTATTGGCGATGCAGATCGGCCTGCCCGAACAGCTCGACCAGCCAATCGACGAACACCCGCACCCGCCGCGACAGCTGGCGATGCGGTGGATACAGAGCCGCCAACTCAATCGGCGCGGGCAGGTACTCGGGCAGCACCTCGAGCAGCGTGCCGGCGCGCAATTGCTCGCGCACGTGGTACAGCGGCGCTTGGATGATGCCCATACCAGCCTCACAGGCGGCCACGTAGCCTTCCGAGCTGCTGATCGCCATATAGCCGGGCATCTGCAATTCCCGACGCTCGCCGGCCACCATGAAATCGAAGGGAAAATGCCGGCCAGTAAGCGGCGACACATAGTTGACCGCCTGGTGCTTACTTAACAGTTCGTCCAGGTCCCGCGGTGAGCCATGCCGCTCGATATAGGCGCTGCTTGCACAGGTAACCTGCGGCAATCGCGCCAGCGGCCGAGCGACCAGGCTGACATCATGCACAGCACCGGCGCGCACCACGCAGTCGATGCCCTCACGGACCAGATCGACCGGCCTGTCACTGGCGCCAATCTGCAGCTCGATACGCGGGTAGCGCGTAAAGAACGCGGGTAACGCAGGTATCACCACGCGGTGGCTGATCGAGGCCGGCAGATCAACGCACAAACGACCTTGCGGGTTGGCGCGGGCATCGGAGAACAGCGACTCGGCGTCGTCAATCTCCGCCAGCACGGCCAGGCAGCGCTCGTAGTAGGCGCTGCCATCGAGCGTAGGGCTGACATGTCGGGTGGTACGCTGCAGCAGCTGCGCGCCCAGGTGCTTCTCAAGCTGTTTGATCAGTTGCGTCACCGAAGCCCGGGGTAGCCCCAGGCTGTCGGCCGCCTTGCCAAAACCACCGAGTTCGACGATGCGCGTGAAAACCTGCATGGCGAGCAAGCGATCCATAATTGATTATTTTCCAAAACCGAATAGTGCATGCACTTTTAGCCGGTTTATCTGCAAAACTTCAACAGCCAAACTCTTGGCTCCACTCATTTACAGGAGCTGACGATGAAAACCCGCCAACTAGGCCACAACGGCCCTCAGGTTTCCGCCATTGGTCTGGGCTGCATGGGCATGAGCGACTTCTACACGGCCGGCCGTGACGACCGTGAGTCCATCGCCACCATTCACCATGCCCTCGAGCGCGGCCTGAACTTCCTCGACACCGCCGATATGTACGGCCCGCACACCAATGAACAGCTACTGGCCCGCGCCCTGGCCGGCCGTCGCGAGCAGGCCTTCGTAGCCAGCAAGTTCGGCATCCTTCGCGACGCCAAAGACCCGCACAAACGTGGCGTCAGCGGTCATCCCGATTATGTGCGCCAATCCATCGAGGGCAGCCTGAAACGCCTGGGCACGGATTATCTGGATCTGTACTACCAGCATCGCATCGATCCCGCTGTCCCCATCGAAGAGACTGTCGGTGCGCTTGCCGAGCTGGTCGCTCAGGGCAAAATCCGCCATATCGGCCTCAGCGAAGTGGCACCGGCCACCCTGCGTCGCGCCCACGCGGTACACCCCATCACAGCAGTACAAACCGAGTATTCGCTGTGGACCCGCGACCCCGAGGAAAACGGCGTTCTGGCAACCTGCCGGGAACTGGGCATCGCCTTCGTGCCTTACAGCCCACTTGGCCGAGGCTTCTTGACCGGTGCGCTGCAGAGCCCTGACGATTTTGAGGCCGACGATTTCCGTCGCCACAATCCGCGCTTTCAGGGCGAGAACTTCGCCAGAAACCTGCAACTGGTTGCCAAGGTGCAGAGCATGGCTGCCGACAAGGGCATCAGCGCTGCACAACTGGCGCTCGCCTGGGTATTGGCCAAGGGCGAGGACATCGTGCCGATCCCCGGCACCAAGCGCCGCCGCTACCTGGATGAAAATCTGGCAGCACTGGAGATCGAGTTGAGCATGAACGAGGTGGCGGCGCTGGACGATATCTTTCCTGCTCAGGCTGTCGCCGGTGAACGCTACACGCCAGGGTCAATGCAGACGCTGAACCTCTGAAACGAAAACGGCCTGCGCAAGGCAGGCCGTTTCGGGTAACGCGGTTGGCTTACTTCAGCGCAGCCAGGGCCGCGTCATAGTTTGGTTCGTCAGCGATTTCGCCGACCAGCTCACTGTGCAGCACCTTGTCGTTCTCATCGAGCACCACCACGGCGCGGGCTGCCACGCCAGCCAGCGGGCCGGAGCTCAGGGCTACGCCGTAGTCCTTGAGGAACTCGGCGCCGCGCATGGTCGACAGATTCTGGACGTTTTCCAGGCCTTCGGCACCGCAGAAGCGCGCCTGGGCGAACGGCAGGTCGGCCGAGATGCACAGCACCGCAGTGTTCTCCAGCTTGCTGGCCTCGGCGTTGAACTTGCGTACCGAGGTGGCGCAGGTCGGGGTGTCGACGCTTGGAAAAATGTTCAGCACTTTGCGCTTGCCCGCCAGGCTGCTCAGGCTGACGTCAGCCAGGCCAGCGCCAACCAGGGTGAATGCCGGCGCTTGCTGACCGACTTGCGGCAACTGGCCAGCGACTTCAACCGGGTTACCGCGCAGGGTTACTTGTGCCATGAAACGATCCTTCTCTTGATGGTTGGAAACACGCAGGAGCGGTCATCCTACGCCAGTAACAGCGGCCCGCAAACGCTTATCTTGGCGCCGTGAGCCGCCGGCTACCGGCCTAGAAATCGCGCTTGTAGAACAGGTCAAGAGAGCTGGCCAGGCCGCTGGCAGCCTCCAGATACAGGCGTCGCGTCAGCGCGTAACGCAGCGCCACGGTGTTGACCGGCTCGAACACGCCGACGCCGTAACGCAGGCTCAAGCGCTCGGACAAGTTGCCACTGGCCACCACGCTGGTGCTGCGGCCGCTGCCGTCGGTGTCCAGCTGGAAGTCCTGAATGCCCAGGCTCTCGGCGACCGAGCCGGTGACCCCGGAACTGCCGGCCACGCCGAGAGCCAATGCCGCCTGGGCAAGCATGTTGTTGTCCTCGCTGCCGCTCGACAGCGGGCGCCCTAGCACCAGATAGGACAGCGCCTGTTCCTGGCTCATGGCCGGCTCGGAGAACACCTCGGTGCGTGGCTGATCGGCGCTGCCGGTCAGGCGCAGTCCGGCCACCACGTCGTCGACCTTGCGAATCGCTTCAATATCCAGGAACGGCTGGTCGATAGGCCCAGCGAACAGCAGACGCGCACGTCGGATGGTCAGACGCTGACCGTAGCCGCGGAAGTTGCCCTTGTTGAGGTTCAGCTCGCCGCGGGTATCGAGGTCATCGCCGATGTGCACCCGTCCGACCAGTTCGGCGTTGAGTCCAAAACCGCTGAAGGTCAGCTTGTCACTGCCGACGTCCACGTCGATGTCCATGCTGATCGCCACCGGCTGCTTTTCCCGGGTTTCGTCGCCAACGATCACAGCATCATCCGAGACTTTCACCGTGGACGGCGGCAGCTCGCGTACGACGATCTTGCCGCGGGGAATTGATACTTTGCCGCTGACCGACAATTGATCATCGGCCAGGCGCACCTGCATATCCGGCGCCACTTCCAGATTGGCGTACGGCTCGACATTCACCGGCAGGCGATTGCCCTGCACGTTCAGGCTGCCGCTGAGCGGGCCGCCCCAGGCCAGCGCTCCGTTGAGCGTGCCCTGGCCCTGCTCGCCACTGCGCCAGCCGCCGTTGAGCTGCAGGCTTTCACCAGCGATCAGCACGCGCACCTGCAGATCCTCGAAGCTGGTCGGCAACTCGCCGCCGGACACTTCGCCATTGCTGAGCGCCAACTGGCCGTTGACCAGGGGCTTGAGCAGATCGCCAGACAGCGTGCCGCTGCCATTCAGTTGCCCAGTCAGGCGCTCGACCATGGGCACGAACGGCCGCGCGATGGCCAGGTCGAGACCGCTCAAGCGGAACTGGCCGGACAGCGGCTTGTTATCCGGCCGCGGGTCCAACTGCGCCTGCACCGACAGCTCGCCGATGCGCGGGCCACGCAGGCTCAGCTCGCTGTCGATGCGCTGAGGCCGCAGCTCGCTGCTCAGGCGCAGGCTGTCGTAGGTGAAGTCGACCCACTGTTCGTTGTCGCGCACACGCCAGGTACCGCTGCCGGCATCCACCACCACGCGGCCATTGGGGCCGGCCGCTGGCAGATCCAGATGCACGTCGGCATCGAGGGTGCCCTGCCAGGCGAAATCCTTCGGAAACCACGGCGACAGGCTATCGAGCGGGAAGTCAACCAGGCGATAACGGATCTTCGGCTCCGGCTGCAGGCGCTGGTTCTCGCCGCACAGGCTGGCCCCACCGGACCGCAGGCAATGGGCACCAAGGTCGATCTCGCCACTGGCCAGCCGCACCAGGGAGGCCGGTGCCTGCAAGCGCCAGTCCTGCCCGTCGGCCTGGATCTCGACGCGGCTCAGGCGTCCCCGCCAGTCACCCTTGTCCAGAGTACCGTCCAGCGCCAGGCTGGTTTGCAGCTGCGGCCCCTGCAGGCTCAGGTCCATCTGCTGCTGGCGCTGGTTGCCGGCGCCATTGACCGTCAGGTTCCCAAACTGGCTATCGCCACTGGCGATGCCCTGCCCACGCAGTTGCAGCTTGGCCTGGCCGTTGCCATCCAGGGTGGCGTCCAGACCCAGCTGCCTCAGGCGGGTTTCCTCGAAGGCCAAGGACTGACCGCTCAAGCTGAAGGTGCCTTGCGGGGCCTGCAGGCTGCCGGCCAGATCCAGGCGACCGCTAGCCTGACCTTGCAAACCGGGCCACAACTGGCCGAGACGGTTGAGAGCGATCCGTAACTGGCCCTGCAGGCGCTGATCCAGCTGGCCGCTGCCATCAATGCGGTTGTCACCCAGGCGCAGGCTGAGCGTACTCACATCCCAGCGCTCGCCAGCGCCAGCCACCTGGATTTGCAATTGAGCCGGCTGACCCCGCAGGCGTCCCTGCAAGTCGAGGTCGCCAGTGAGTTCCAGGCGGCCGTCGAGCAGCTGACCTTTGCTGCAAATCGGTCCAGCGATGCGCCCCGGCAACTCGGCGACCCAGTAGGCCGGATCGAAGTCGCTGACCTGCAATTGCGCATCCCAGCGGATCGCCTCGGCAAAACCCACAGTGAGCTGGCCCTCGATCTTGCCCTGCCCGGCACGCACCTGTAGCTGCGGCAGATGGATCTGTTGCAGGTCGCCGCTCAATGGCGTCTGCACTTCGAAGGCGCCGGCCGGGCCATCCAGTGCCGCGGACAGGTTGCCGAGGTAATTGCCATTGTCGTAGGCCAGATCACCGGTCAGCGTCTTCAGGGTCACTGGGGGTGCATCGTCCATGGGATAGAGGCGCTGCCAGGGGAAGTTTTCCCAATCGATGTGGGTATCAGCGCTGAAGCCGTCCTGCCAGTCGAGGCGTCCGTTGACGGCTAAGCGTTCGCCTGGACCGGCTGACAGGCTCAAATTCTCGATATCCGCACCCTTGGCGTCGACGCGGCCGTCCAGCGACAGCGCCACCACGGCGCCATCGGCAGGCAGCAAGCCGACACCGTGAAACTGGTAGCCGTCCTGCAGGTTGCCACCGGCCCGCAGTGCCACACCCTTGAGGCGCAGGGTTTCGGGCAACGAATCGACAGCCTTGAAATCGTCGGCCCTGAAGGACAGGCGCGCCGGAATGTGCTCGGCCAGTGGCTGCACCTCGCCGCTCAGGCGGCCCGCCAGATAGCCGGAGCTGTCGATCATCAGCGCCAGGCCCTGGCGTAGCTCACCTTCTATCTCTAGCGCCAGATTCCAGGGCTTGTCGCCGGGTGCCGGCAGCACAGCGCTACCCTTGAGCTTCAACGGCCATTCGCCACTGGGTTGCACATGGCCCTGTAAGTCGACGACCAGCTCATCGCGCTGCACATGCAGGTGACTGATGTTCAGCCCCTCGCTGGCCCAGTCCGCAGCAAGTTCCAGGCCCTGCAGCTGATCGGCGCCATTGAGCTGCAGGTTGCCGAGCCACACCTCGCCGACCTCGAGCGCAAGCGGCAGATTCAGCTGCGGCAGACTGAAAGGCTCGTCGCTTGGCGGCGCGTCGCTGGGCGCGAAATTCAGCTCGATATGTTCGCTGCGCAGCGTGTCGATGCACAGCGTCAGACGCAGCAGACAGGATGGCGACCAGTCGAATTGCACCTGATTGACCAACACTTGATCGTCACCCTGCTGCCAAAGCAATCGTTCGGCCGTCCAGTGCCCGCCCAGGCGCCCCTGAAATCCGTCGACCGCAAGCCCCGGCACCAGGCCCAGCGTAAAGCGGCTGCCGGCGGCTGTGATCAGCATCCAGAGGAGTACCACCACGAGCAAAGCCAGCAGTCCGGCCAAGCTCAAGCCGGTGTATTTCAGCGCACGCCTCACAGTTCCGGCCCCATGGAAAAGTGCAGGCGCACGCCGCCTTCGTCATCCAGCGGATGGGCCAGATCCAGGCGCAGCGGGCCGACCGGCGAGACCCAGCGCACGCCGATGCCCACGGCGCTCTTGAGCGACGGCATCTGCAGGGAGTTGAAAGCGTTGCCTGTGTCGTAGAAGGTCGCCACGCGCCATTTATCGAGGATGCTGTACTGGTACTCGGCACTGGCCGCGACCATATAGCGCCCGCCGATGCGGTCACCGTCGCTGTTCTCTGGCGACAGGCTCTGGTAGTCGTAGCCGCGCACGCTTTGGTCGCCACCGGCGAAGAAGCGCAGCGACGGTGGCACCGAGGAATTGAAGCCCTTGGATTCTGTACCGCCGAATTGCGCCCGGGCGAGAAAACGGTGCTTCTGCCAGAGGGTGGTCAGGCCCTTGACCAGCACGTTGCCGTGCACCACATCGGAATCGGACAGCAATCCTTCCTTGGCAACCGAGGCATCGAACTGCAGGCGATAGCCGTTGTTGGGGTCGATACGGCTGTCGCTGTGCAGGTACGAATAGCTGATACCCGGCATCAACAACGTGCTGAGCCCCGAATCATCACCGAGGCGGTATTCCTCACGCTGCCACTTCAGGGAAATCACCCGCTGCCAACCGCTGTCGAGCTTGCTGTGCCATTCCGGGCCGACGGTCAGCAGGCGGCTGAGGCTGTCAGTGTTGGCAAGCTCCTCGTATTGGTAGCCGCCGGCGATCCGCAGCTTGTCGGTCATCGGCGGATTGCCGGGAATGTCGTACCACAAACCGACGTTCTGCCGCGGCGCCGACAGCTCCATTTCCGCGCCGTAACTGTGGCCCTGCGGGTTGGCCCAGTGGCGCTCCCACTGGATACGACCGCGCGGGCCGACGTCGGTGGAAAAACCCAGACCCATCCCCATGGTGCGCGGCAGGCGGGTCTGCAGATGGACCTTGACCGGAATCACCTGCTGCTCGGCTACCGTGGGACTGGCATCGACGCGCACCGACTCGAAGTAACCACTGGAGCGCAGCGCCTCATACAGCTCGGCGATCCGCTCGGAGTCGTAGGGCGTGTCTGCCGGGAACGGCACCATGCGCTGCAGCAGTTCGTCATCGAAGGGCATGTCGCCATCGAAACTGACCTGGCCCAGGGTGTAGCGCGGGCCGCTGTCGTAGACCAGCTCGATGTCGGCCACCCCAGCCTGGGGATTGATGCGCAAGCTCTGCTGGGTGAAGCGCCCGCGAAAGAAGCCGTAACGCGATGCCTGATTCTGGATATGCCGTTTGGCGGCCTCATATCGGCCGTGATTGAGCCGCGCCCCCGGTTTGAGCTCGGCGTCCTTCGGTAGCTGGAAGGCGCGCATTTGCGAAGCAGGGCCATCGACGCGCACGGTGACGTTGCCGAGGCGCACCGGCTCGCCGGGCACGACGCGCACGTTGAGGCGCGGCGGCGTCTGCTCGATCACTTCAGTGCTGATCTGCGCCTGGTAGTAGCCCAGCGCCTGGGCGGCTTTTTCGGCCTGGCCCTCGACCACCCGACGCAGACGCTGCAGAGCTTCAGCATCACGTTCGCCCAGGTTGCCGATATAACCTTCGACGTTACTCTTCAGGGCATTGTTGGCCGGCTGCACGCTGACCACCAGGCGAGCATCCTCGGCGAGCAACGTGGCACTGAACAGCATGAGCGCGCATCCCGCGCCGAGGGTCGAAAGTACTCTCATGGCGGCGATGCTATCACGGCGAACGCACCATTTTTATGCCTGTACGTATCGAAACGATTTCCCGCTGCGCTGGCCGCCTGGCGACGCGATCAGCTAGCATCGCGGTTTTACCGCCAGCTACGCTCAGGATCGCCGACATGAAACTCGTTTCCTTCAACATCAATGGCTTGCGCGCCCGCCCGCATCAACTCGCGGCACTGATCGAGAAGCACCAGCCGGATGTGATCGGCCTGCAGGAAACCAAGGTCAGCGACGACCAGTTCCCCGAGGCGGAGATTCGCGCCCTGGGCTACCACGTGCACTACCACGGCCAGAAGGGTCATTACGGCGTGGCGTTGCTGTCGCGCCAGGCACCGTTGGACATCGCCAAGGGCTTTCCGGACGACGACGAAGACTCGCAGCGCCGCTTCATCTACGGCACCTATGCCGATGCCAACGGCAACCCTGTGACCGTGATGAATGGCTACTTTCCCCAGGGCGAAAGCCGTGACCACCCCACCAAGTTTCCCGCCAAGCAGCGCTTCTACGCCGACCTGCAGACGCTGCTGAGCAGCCGCTTCGCCCACGATCAGCCGCTGATCGTCATGGGCGACATCAATATCTCCCCCGAGGATTGCGACATCGGCATCGGCGAGGTGAACCGCAAGCGCTGGCTCAAAACCGGCAAATGTAGTTTCCTGCCCGAAGAGCGCGAGTGGCTGGCGACCCTGAAGAACTGGGGTTTGGTCGACAGCTTCCGCCAGCTGCACCCGGAAGTCGATGACCGTTTCAGCTGGTTCGACTACCGCAGCCGTGGCTTCGAGGACGAACCCAAGCGTGGTCTGCGCATCGACGTGATCCTCGCCTCACGTGCCCTGCAGGACCGCCTCAAGGACGCGGGTATCGACTACGAACTGCGCGGCATGGAAAAGCCCTCCGATCACGCGCCGATCTGGCTGCACCTGGGCTGACCCTTCGTCATCGTGTAGTCATTTTTCTGTCTTATCGTCGCAGCACTTTCGCCATCCCTTGCAAGGTGATTGCCGCATGCTGCGCGCCTCAACCCGTTGTGACCACGAGACCTGGAGCCGAACGGCGACCTTTCTGCTGCTCGGTTTCGTCTTCTACCTGAGCCCCTGGACAGCCTTCGCCGCACTTCCCGTTCCGCCCGGCAATCAGCCCGTGCTGCGCATCCAGGGCTCCAACACCATTGGCGCCAAGCTCGGCCCGGCGCTGGTCAGAGGCCTGCTGCAGGAACAGGGGTTCAATGACATACGCACCAGCGCCACCCAGGAAAACGAGCAGACGGTCAGCGCGCTGAACGCGGCCGGTCGCAAGGTCAGCGTGACCATCGCCGCCCACGGCTCAAGCACAGGCTTCACCGCCCTCGGCCAGGGCAACGCCGAGCTTGCCGCCTCCTCACGCCCCATCAAGGACAGTGAAAATGCCAGCCTGGCTTCGCTGGGCAACATGAAGAGCCGAGACGCCGAGCAGGTCATCGCCATCGACGGCCTGGCTATCGTGCTGCACCCCAAAAATCCCATCGCTGCCTTGAGCACCCTGCAACTGGCGCAAATCTTCTCCGGCGAGATCAGCGACTGGTCACAACTGGGCGGCCGCCCCGGCGCCATCGACCTGTATGCCCGCGACGACAACTCCGGCACCTTCGACACCTTCAAGGAACTGGTGCTGAGCGCCAACGGCAAGCAGCTTTCTGCCAAGGCCAAGCGTTTCGAGTCCAGCGAACAGCTGTCCGACTCGGTGGTGGGTGATATCAACGGCATCGGCTTTATCGGCCTACCCTATGTGCGCAATGCCAAGGCGGTGGCTATCGCTGCCGGCGACTCGCAGCCAATGGCGCCCAGCGTGACGTTGATCGCTACCGAGGACTACCCGCTGTCGCGCCGACTGTTCATCTACGCGCCACCCAAACGCAGCAATCCATGGGCCGAGGCACTGCTCAAGTTCGCGCAAAGCCCTCACGGTCAGGCCATCGTCGCCCAGCACGGTTTTATCGCCCAGAGCATCGAGCCGGTGAAGATCCCAACCACCGCGGACATGCCGCCGGCCTATCAGGAGCTGGCCCGCAACGCCCAGCGTCTGTCGGTCAACTTCCGCTTTCAGGAAGGCAGCGCCAGCCTGGACAACAAAGCGCAGCAGGACCTGTACCGCGTGTTCGACTACCTGCGCGAGCACGACAAGCTGCAGGACAAAGTGGTGCTGGTCGGCTTTGGCGACCCCAAGGCCTTGCCCGCAAGGGCCGAGCTGCTCTCCAAATTGCGCGCCATGGCGGTACGCCGCGAGCTGGTTCGCGAAGGCGTGGTGATGCGCGAAGTCACCGGCCTGGGTGACGAGCTGCCGGTTGCCGACAACGAGGGCGACAGCGGCAGGCTGAAGAATCGCCGCGTGGAAGTCTGGGTCTACTGACCCTTTCGAGGCGCGGCTAAAACTTGCTCGGCCGCGTGATCCGGCCTAGCCTCTCAAGCAAGTGACGCCGGGCCCCTCTGGCGATGAGCTGCTCTCATCGTGATGTCGGAGTCACCAAGTTGAATCTCAACTTAGGCATCGACAGGGAGGGCCCATGACAGCTCTACATGCCTTTATGCTCACGCCGTTTCTCGGCACCCCGTACTACTTCTGGCTGGCCTTCGTGGTCATCGTCATCGCTCTGCTGGTCTTCGACCTGGGCGTTCTGCACCGCGACCAACACGAAATCGAAATGCGCGAGAGCCTGCTGCTCTACTCGGGCTATTTCAGCGTGGGCGTGGCCTTTGGCGGCTGGGTCTGGTGGGAGCTTGGCGCCACCAAGGCGCTGGAGTTCTACACGGGCTTTCTGGTCGAACAGTCGCTGTCGATGGACAACGTGTTCGTCATGGCGATGATCCTCGGCTTCTTTGGCATTCCCCGCAAATACCAGCACCGCGTGCTGTTCTGGGGCATTCTCGGCGTGGTGGTGCTGCGGGCGATCATGATCGGCCTGGGAACCGCCCTGGTGCAGCAGTCCGACTGGATCCTCTATCTATTCGGCGCCTTCCTGCTGTTCACCGGCATCAAGATGCTGTTCAGCAAGGACCATGACGAGCATCCGGATCTGTCGCAAAACAAGCTGCTCATCTTTCTACGCAAACACATCCGTATGACCGACGATATGCACGGCGGCAAATTTCTGGTGCGGCAGAGAGATCCGGCCAGCGGCAAGATGCTGCTGTTCGCCACGCCGCTGCTGCTCGCTCTAGTACTGATTGAGCTGGCCGATCTGGTGTTCGCGGTGGACAGCGTGCCAGCGGTGTTCGCCATCACCCAGGATCCGTTCATCGTCTACACCTCGAACATCTTCGCCATTCTCGGCCTGCGCGCGCTGTACTTCGCCCTGGCCGCGCTGATGCATCGCTTCGTGTACCTGAAGTACGCGCTGGCCATCGTGCTGATGTTCATCGGCTGCAAGATTTTCCTGCACGGTTTCATCAAGGTTCCCGCTTTGCTTTCGCTCGGCGTTACCATGGGCGTGCTGTTCGGCGGCGTCATCCTGTCGCTGCTGAAAACCCGAAACAAGCAACCTGCCGAGACGACGTGAACGAACAAGAGGTGCAGCTTGAGCGACTGGAAAAGCCCGACGGCGTGCGCTGGTGTGTGCGCCTGGGCAAACGCACACTGATGTTCGACGATGAAGGCGCCGCTCGCGCCGTCGCGGCCCAACTGCATATGCGTCTGAACGGCGAACGGCTGAGCCTGGTGCCCGACACCGGCAAGGAGCCGGGCAGCTAGGTCATCAGGTTTTTTGCTGATACTTGCCCAGTTCGTATTTGCCGATGGCCGCACGATGCACCTCGTCCGGGCCGTCGGCCAGGCGCAGGGTACGCTGCATGGCGTACCAGTAGGCCAGCGGAAAATCTCCACTGACCCCGGCCCCGCCATGGATCTGGATGGCGCGATCGATCACCTTCAACGCTACATTCGGCGCTACCACTTTGATCTGCGCGATCTCGCTGGCTGCCACCTTGTTGCCGACGGTATCCATCATGTACGCCGCGTTGAGGGTCAGCAGGCGCGCCATATTGATCTCCATGCGCGACTCGGCGATGAGGTCGATATTGCCGCCCAGCCGGGCCAGCGACTTACCAAAGGCGGTGCGATCGAGCGCGCGCTCGCACATCAGTTTCAGGGCCCGCTCGGCCATGCCGATGGAGCGCATGCAATGGTGAATGCGACCCGGCCCGAGGCGGCCCTGGGCAATCTCGAAGCCGCGACCCTCACCGAGTAGCACGTTGCTGTACGGCACGCGCACGTCCTCGAACAGCACTTCGGCGTGACCATGAGGCGCATCGTCATAGCCGAACACCGGCAGCGGGCGCAGCACCTTCACGCCAGGCGTGTCCATGGGCACCAGAATCATCGAATGCTGCTGGTGCCGTGGGCCATCGGGGTTGCTCAGGCCCATGAAGATCATGATCTTGCAGCGTGGATCGCAGGCGCCCGAGGTCCACCACTTGCGGCCATTGATCACCCATTGATCACCATCACGCACGGCGGTGGCCTGCATGTTGGTGGCGTCCGATGAGGCAACACCCGGTTCGGTCATCGCGAAGGCCGAACGGATATCGCCATTGAGTAGCGGCTCAAGCCACTGGCGTTTCTGCTCTTCGCTGCCGTAACGCACCAGCACTTCCATGTTGCCGGTGTCGGGGGCCGCACAGTTGAACGGCTCAGGGCCGATCAGCGAGCTGCCCATGATCTCGGCCAGCGGCGCGTATTCGGTATTGGTGAGCCCCGCGCCCAGCTCGGAATCGGGCAGGAACAAGTTCCACAGCCCCTCTCCTCTGGCGCGATCCTTGAGCTGTTCCATGATCACGGTGGGCTGCCAGCGATCACCCTGGGCGACCTGGCGCTCGAACTCGGCCTCGGCCGGATAGACATGCTCCTGCATGAACGCGGTAACGCGCTCGCGCAGTTGCTGAACCTTGGGGGAATAGGCGAAATCCACGGCACACCTCGGCTGCGTTTCTGTGTGCCAGGGATGCTAGTGGACGGCGAGTCATAAATCGACGCTATTTTCGGCGTGTATTAACATTCATCACCGATATAAGATCGGCGCACAAGAACAACTCTGGAGTCGCTCAGGCATGAACCTGAACAAGGTCGATCTCAATCTTTTTGTGGTCTTCGACGCCATCTACACCGAAGCCAATCTCACCCGCGCCGGGCAGATCGTCGGCATCACCCAACCGGCGGTGTCCAACGCCCTCGCCCGCCTGCGCGAGACCTTCAACGACCCGCTGTTCGTGCGCACCGCGCAGGGCATGGTGCCCACGCCTATGGCGCAGAACATCATCACCCCGGTGCGCAACGCCTTGCAGCAGCTGCGCATCTCGGTACAGGAAAGCCGCACCTTCAACCCGGCACAGGCTACCAAGAGTTTTCGCATCAGCATGACCGACCTGACCGAGGCGGTGGTGTTGCCGCCGCTGTTCCAGCGCCTACGTCGCCAGGCACCGAGCGTGACCATCGAAAGCATGCTGGTGAAACGTCGTGAGACCACCAAGGAGCTGGCCGCCGGCCGCCTGGACTTCGCCGTGGATGCGCCGCTGAACATCGACCCGCAGGTACGTCACGTCAAATTGATGGAAGACCGCTACGTCTGCGCCATGCGCCATGGGCATCCGCTGGCCAAGGAGAAGCTTAGCCTGGAAGCCTATCTGTCACTGACCCACATTCAGATCTCCAGCCGCCGCAGTGGGCTGGGCTATGTCGATTTGGCGCTGGGCAAGATGGGCATTCAGCGGCGTATTGCGTTGCGTTCGCAGCACTATCTGATGGCCTGCCGGGTGATGCGCGATACCGACATGGCGATCACCGTGCCGGAACGTTTCGCTCGCGACAACGACCTGCACTTCAGTGAATTGCCAGTAGCAGGCATCCCCTCGCTGGAAACCCACCTGTACTGGCATGAAAGTACCGATCAGGATCCCGCCAACCGCTGGATGCGCGAACAGATCATCGAGATCTGCCAGCGTATCACCGCCGAGGAACGCAAAGCGTCGGCCAGCGCCTGAGGTCGACTGAGGAAAGATCAGCTGGAATAGTCCAGCACCGTCCAAACCCGCGTCAGGCCCTCGCCGATAACGCAGTTCGACGCGCTCAGTTGCTTGTTGTCGTGCAGGGTCATGCGGGTAGTAACGCCATCGGCGGCGTCCTGGCGTTCGACCAGCCACTGGAGCTTGCCGCAATTGGGTGTGTCGATCACATAGCTCGCCGCAACCGGCGCCTGCTTGCTGTCGAGCTTGATGGCATCGACCACCACGCCATGTTCCTCGACCCGCTTGCCATCGGAAACCAGTACCGCCCAGGCCTGATCGTCTTCGATGACCAAGTAATTGGCATTGACCTTCGGTTGCTCGACCTGAGGCTGTACGCAGCCGGTCAGTGTTACCAACAGCACAATTGTCATGAGCATCTGGTGCATTACAGGGAGTCCTCGGCATTGATCAGCGGCGCCTTACAGGGCCACCAGACAGGGGAGTCAGCAAGCGTCGGGGCTCACTATCACCGAACACTGTTTATTTGTACAGTACTTTTGAATTACCCTAGCAGCCGTCATCACACGATCGCCGACCCGGATATTTTCCGGCGAACTCAGGCCTAAGCGGGAGCCTAACGATGCTGGACGTATTGCAACTCAAACACACGATCAACCAGATGCCGCTGGATAAGGTGCGCCTCATCGTTGAGGAACTGCACTTGGAAGGAATCGTTACCGAAGGTAAAACGCCCTTCAATCGTCTGCACTTCAACACTTGCTTCGCCGAGATCGAAGCGTTGCTGCAGCGCGCCGGCTATCACCGCCAGCTCGACGTGGTGGGTTATCAGGGGCTGGCCTATGCGATGTTCGACCCGAATCGCTGGGAGGCCGTCGAGGTGCTGCACTGGCTAAGGGATTACGTTGAAGAAGCCAGGGCCTGCCCTGCCTCCTGATGAAGCAGCGATGGGCGCCGATGCTCGCTAATGGCTCGATACAGGCCGGTGCCTGGTCATATTGCGCCGGCATCGACTGCGCCCTAGTACCTTGGCGCGATGTTTGCTTTAACGAGAACCACATAGCCTGGCAGCCCTTGAATGGGAAGCTGGGTAACGCACACGGCATCTGCCAGACCACCTTCCCCCATCGGGTGTTCTGGTAGATGCCGTTTTTATTTGTATCGCACTTTTTTACGGGCAAAGAAAAACCCGGCCTGAGCCGGGTTTTTCATGATGCCTGAGCCTATTACTTGGCTTGGGCTTCTACTTCAGCTTCAACGCGACGGTTGATGGCACGGCCTTCTTCGGTAGCGTTGTCAGCAACCGGGCGGGACTCGCCGTAACCAACCGAGTTGACGCGGTCAGCGCCTACGCCGTACTGGTTGACCAGCACTTCACGAACAGCGTTTGCACGACGCTCGGACAGCTTCTGGTTGTAAGCGTCAGTACCGACGGAGTCAGTGTGACCTTCAACAGTGGTGGTGGTCTGCGGGTACTGGTTCATGAAGTCAGCCAGGTTCTTGATGTCACCGTAGCTTTCTTGCTTCACAGCAGCTTTGTCGAAGTCGAATTTCACGTCCAGTTCGACGCGAACGACTTGCGGAGCTTCTTCAACGACCGGAGCCGGAGCCGGGGTCGGCTCTGGAGCCGGCTCAGTTACCTGAGCGACCTGACGGGTGCTGCCACCGAAGTTCAGACCGACACCAACGCCGGCTTGCCACTCGGTGTCACCTTTGTCGATGTTGTACAGTGCTTCAACGCCTGCACGGGCATAGAACATTTCGGTGAAGTAGTACTTGGCACCGCCACCAACGATGGCCAGAGTCGAAGTATCACGGCCGCCTTTGTTGGCGTCGCCGATGCTCTGGTGGCCAACGCCGCCGGAAACGTAAGGACGCAGACCTACACCCGGCTGGCCGAAGTGGTAGAGGGCTTTCAGATCAGTCAGGTTGCCCTTGATGTTCTTGCTGCCAGCAGCGCCTTCGCCACGCAGGTCGTGGTATTCGCCGTAGGACAGTGCCAGCTCGACATCGTCGGTCAGGTAGTAGCCAACGCTTGCGCCGAACTGGTTGCCTTCGTCGTGAGCGAAATCACGCTGGCTGTCGGTGAAGTAGCGGTTGGCAAAGCCTTCCACCTCGACAGCGCCTTGGCCTTGGGCCAGCACGCCCATGGAGGTAGCGGCTACCAAGGAGCCAATGACTACGCCTAAGGTGTTTTTCAGTTTCATCCGTTAAATCCCCATCTATGAGTGATTGATCCGCATGCAGGTAGACATGCGAGTCTGCGGTAAGTTTACTAAAACTCACCTTTGCCAGTTAAAGCTTGCCCCGAACTAACTTTCGGTAATACCTGCAAACTTTTCCCGCAATCGGTCCAACGCTCGCTTGTAACGCATCTTGGTAGCACTGAGTCCCATATGCATGATATCGGCGATCTCCTGGAACTCGAGTTCCGCGACAAAACGCAGCACCAGAATTTCCCGGTCAATCGGGTTCACATGCACGAGCCAGCGATCCAGTCCGCCTTTGTCCTCTATCTTTGGCGCCTTTTCTTCCGACGCCTCTTCCAGAGGATCCAAACTCAGTGCATCCATCAAACGACGTTTGCGACGCTCCTTGCGGTACTGAGTGATGCATTCGTTGTAAGTAATGCTGTACAGCCAGGTCTTGAACTTCGATTTACCCTCGAAGTTCTTGAGCCCATATAGAACCTTGAGCATCACCTCCTGACAGACATCGTCGGCATCTCGATCGTTCCCTAAATATCGCGCACATACATTGAACAGGGTGCGTTGGTAACGTCGCATCAGTTCTTCGTACGCACGGGTGATATGGAACAGCTCGTCATGGGCACGTGCCACCAGCTCCTCGTCGGAGAGCTCGCGTGGGTCATAGCGCAGTGACGGTGTTTGGGGTGCGTTCAAAGCAGATTGGGCCAACGGTCAGGACGAAAGCAGCCAGCGCCTGTCGAGCAGGCCACTGGCTGGGCGCATAGCGTAGCAGAAATGCCCTTCAGCGGCTGCTCACCCGTTGCTCGAGCAATACCCGATTGGCGAGCGAAACCAGCTCGCCGGAGTCCGTCAGCACGGTGGTTTTGACCGTGCCGATCTCCTCGATCTGCCCCTGCACGCCGTCCACTTCGATTTCCTGCCCCACCTGGTACAACTCACGTACATAAATGCCCGCCAGAATCTGGCTGGCTAGCCCGCGGCTGCCCAGGCCAAGGGCCAGCGCCACGGCCAGGCCGACGGAAATCAGCACGATGGCGATGACGTTGTTGAGCAGGTCGGTCTTGACCTCCAGCTGGCCGATGGCCACGGAGATGCTGATGATGATCACCAGCCCCTGGGCAAGACGTGCCAGACCATGGGCGTAATCCAGGCCAACGCCTTCGGCGGCGCCGCGTACCAGGCCGCTGAGCAGATGACCCAGCAGCACACCGGCGAGCAGGATCAGAGCTGCGCCAAACACCTTGGGCAGGTACAGCGCCAGCACATCCAGGGTGGCAGAGACCCGTTCCAGGCCCAGCGACTCGGCGGCGGAAACCAGAAACACCAGCAGTACGAACCAGTAGACGATCTTGCCGATCAAGGTGGAGACCGGCACCTGGAAGCCGGCGCGACCGAGGATCTTGGTCAGCCCGGTACCGGCCATCAGGCGGTCGAGGCCGACTTTGCCTAGCAATTTGGAAAGCAGCGTATCGAGCAGCTTGGCGACGATGAAGCCCAGCAGCACCAGCACCAGCGCCACGAACAGATTGGGAATGAAGCTGGCGACTTTAGTCCACAGCGCCGTCATCGCGGCGACCAGGCTATGAGTCCAAGGATCGAGTTCCATTTTCATTGAGCCTTATCGGAAGAACGAGCAGAAGCACGACGGCGTGATACCGGTGCGACATGGGAAGAGCCATTGTTGAGGGCGATCATCAGGGCGCCGGCCCAGTGCCCCATCAGGCCGAACAGGTCACCCGCGCCCACCTGGCGGTTGGCGGTTTTCAGTACCCGGTTCAGGCAGGCATCGTCGTCTCGCGCAGGCGAGGACGAGGCTTTCAACAAATCACGCAGAGATTCTTCAAATGGATCGTGCATGGCAGACCTCACAGAACGTCTCCGCTAGACGAAGCGCTTGCCGAGTGAGTCACATCACACCCAGCGCAGACGTCGAAACAGCAGCCACTGCCCCACGCCAATCAGCACCATCAGCAAACAGGCGACCAGAAACCCGTAAGGACTCTCGGCGCCAGGAATGCCGCCCACGTTGATACCCAAGAGACCAGTGACGAAGCTCATGGGCAGGAAGATGCAGGTGATGATGCCGAAGCGGAACATGATGTGGTTCATGCGCACGTCCAGCCGGCGGTTCTCGGTTTCCAGCAACAGGCCGATACGCTCGCGGGTCAGCTCCAGTTCCTCGAGATAACGCAGCAGTCGGTTGTTCAGCTCGTTCCAGTACAAGCTGTCTTCGTGGCTCAACCAGGGCAACTGGCTGCGCGTGAGCTGTGCGTAGATATCACGCTGCGGCGACAGGAAGCGGCGCAGGCCCGCGGCGCGGCGGCGGATATGCAGCAGCAGACCGTGATCGGGCAAGGTGCGTTCGTTGCCATCGACCTGCTCTTCCTGCTCATCGACCAGGTCGGACAGCCCGGTCACCAGGTCCTCGATCTTGTCGGTCAGATAGTCGCTGAGTTGCAGAATCAGCTCAGAAGGATTTTTCGGCCCCTTGCCCGCCTGCAGGCGCTCGATCAGGTCTTCGGTAGCACGCAGCGGACGCAAGCGCAGTGAGATCACCCGTCGCGCACCCGCAGAAATGCGCACTGAAACCATGTCCTCAGGCTCGGCGCCTGGGTTGAGGTTGACGCCGCGCAGGAACAGCAGCAGCTCGTCGTCAGGTAGCGGCAAGGCACGCGGCCGCGTGTTTTCCTCGAGCAGCAGGTCGCAGGCGAACTCGCTCAATCCGCTGTCACGGCGCAGCCAGCTCTGGGTCTGCGGGTGGCTGCGATCCCAGTGCAGCCAGAGGCTCTGCCCGTCCTCAAGCTGCAAGTCATCAAGTTGCTCGCGGGCCACCGCCTGAGCGCCGCCCTTGCCGTCCAGCACGAAGCCGTGCACCAGGCCCCACTGGGCATTGTCTTCCTCGTACATCCATACCCCTTGCTTGCTGCCAGGCGGCGTAAGCGCCTGGTTATTCGCTTTGCAGCGCCTGCGGTGAAACGATGATGCCGTTGTTGTCGGCATACAGGTATTCGCCCGGGCGGAAGGTGACCCCACCGAAGTTGAGCGCCACATTGAGGTCGCCTAGGCCGCGCTTCTCGGTTTTCATCGGATGGCTTCCGAGTGCCTGCACGCCAAGATTGGTCTGCGCCAGCACGTCGACGTCACGCACGCAGCCGTAGATCACCATGCCTTCCCAACCGTTACTCGCGGCCTTCTCGGCGATCATGTCGCCCAGCAGCGCGCAACGCAGCGACGCCCCGCCGTCGACCACCAGCACCTTGCCAGCGCCTGGCTGCTCGGCCTGGGACTTGACCAGGGAATTGTCCTCGAAACATTTGACGGTGACGATTTCACCACCGAACGAGTCGCGGCCGCCAAAGTTGCTGAACATCGGTTCCACGACGCTGACCAGTTCCGGGTTGGCATCACACAGATCGGGCGTGCTGTAGTGCATGGCGAAGCTCCTGGTGAGTGTTCGAAGCCTGCAGCATAGCCTTATCCGGTACGCCTCGGACACTCTCGCAGGCGCATCCCCCTGGCTGTATCAGAGCGTGGCAGAAATCGCCGTCCCACCCTGTTCATCCACCTCAAGAGCCGGCGCCTGGCGTTCGCCGGCAAGCCAGCGACGCACCAGCGGCCAGACTTCGTCCTGAGCAGGTTTGCTGACCAGCATCTGCACATGATCGTACTCATGGGCAAAGCCATGGCCGCGCCCCAGCACGACTAACTCGCGATCGGCCGAGGCGAACTGCGCGAACAGCTCCCGGCAGGCTTCGGGTGGGCATTGCACATCCGCGTCGCTCGCCACCGCCAGCAGCGGCACCCTCACCTCCTGCAGCCCGGCCCACCAGTCGCGCTCGGCATCGCCGAAACGGCCGAACAGGCGATGCCAGCGCAAGGTTTCCAGGGCAATACCGATCGGCTCGTCCTCCGGCCCGCGCTTGAACCGTGCGCCCGAAAGCACCGGGAAACGCTTGAGCAGCAAACGGGCGATCCATTCAACAGGCGGCACCTTGAGCATCCAGTAGCGGCGGCTGACCTCGGCGCCGAACAGCCCGACACTGGCGACACCAACCTGCGGCAGATAACCGCCGCCCAGCGCCGCCGCCAGGGTCAGGCCGCCCAGGGAATGCCCTAGCCAGTGAATAGGTGCCGGGTTCTGCTCGGCGACGAAGGCGGCGATCGCCGGCAGATCGTAACGGGCGTAGTCCGCCACGCAGTTGTCCCGGTAGGCCAGGTTGCGCGGCGACAGACCATGGCCGCGCATCTCGGCGATCCACACATCGAAACCGGCGCGCACCAAATAAGGCCCAAGGCCAACACCACCAGCCGAGTACCAGAAGCGCCGGTTGGAAAAACT
Organism: Pseudomonas sp. CNPSo 3701; assembly: GCF_028674975.1. Classification (NCBI taxonomy): domain Bacteria; kingdom Pseudomonadati; phylum Pseudomonadota; class Gammaproteobacteria; order Pseudomonadales; family Pseudomonadaceae; genus Pseudomonas; species Pseudomonas sp. CNPSo 3701. The sequence goes on from NZ_JAQZSI010000002.1 coordinate 364,654, forward strand.
GCCATGCAGCAGAATTACCGGCTCGCCACGGGCCTCTTCCTGCCCGGCGAGCCCAAGACGGGTCAGGGCCAGTTCGACGCTGAAATCCGGACTGTTGCCCGGCTTGAGGCGGTAGACATCTTCACTCAAATCGCCACGTAGCTCGGCACTCATCAGCGCTACGGGAAACAACTCACTGCTGCTTTGCATCTTCTTCGCTCTGACACAACAAATTGCCTGCCGCAGACGCTCTGCGGCAGGCATCAATATTCAAAACCGGGTGAAACGGCTTACGGGCCTGCTGGCACAAAAAAGGGCAGGTAGAACCTGCCCTCGGGTCACCTCAACGCGAATCGATCAGCTTGGCTGACCTTCGGCCAGGAAAAACCAGGTTTCCAATACCGAGTCAGGATTAAGGGACACGCTCTCGATACCCTGCTCCATCAACCAGCGCGCCAGATCCGGGTGGTCCGACGGCCCCTGGCCGCAGATGCCGATGTACTTACCGGCCTTGTTGCAGGCCTGGATGGCGTTCGATAGCAGTTTTTTGACCGCCGGGTTACGCTCGTCGAACAGGTGCGCGACGATCCCGGAATCGCGATCCAGCCCCAGGGTCAGCTGGGTCAGGTCGTTGGAACCGATGGAGAAGCCGTCGAAATACTCGAGGAATTCTTCGGCGAGGATGGCGTTGGAGGGCAGCTCGCACATCATGATGACCTTCAGGCCATCCTGACCGCGCGCCAGGCCGTTTTCAGCGAGCAGATCGACCACCTGCTTGGCTTCGCCCAGGGTACGCACGAACGGCACCATGATCTCGACGTTGGTCAGGCCCATCTCGTTGCGGACCTTCTTCAGCGCCCGGCACTCGAGCTCGAAGCAGTCACGGAACGACTCGCTGATGTAGCGCGAGGCGCCACGAAAGCCCAGCATCGGGTTTTCTTCTTCCGGCTCGTAGAGCTTGCCACCGATCAGGTTGGCGTATTCGTTGGACTTGAAGTCCGACAGGCGCACGATGACCTTCTTCGGCCAGAACGCGGCTGCGAGGGTGCTGATGCCCTCGACCAACTTCTCGACGTAGAAACCCACCGGGTCGGCGTAGCCGGCGATGCGCTTCTCGACGCTTTCCTGAATTTCCGGCGGCAGGCCGTCCATGTTCAGCAGCGCCTTGGGGTGCACGCCGATCATGCGATTGATGATGAACTCCAGGCGCGCCAGGCCGATACCGGCGTTGGGCAGCTGGGCGAAATCGAAAGCGCGGTCGGGGTTGCCGACGTTCATCATGATCTTGAACGGCAGTTCGGGCATGGCATCGATGGAGTTCTGGCGTACGTCGAAGCCCAGCTCGCCCTCGAAGATGAAACCGGTGTCGCCTTCGGCGCAGGAAACCGTCACACCCTGGCCGTCACGCAGCGCGTGGGTGGCGTTACCGCAACCGACCACGGCCGGAATGCCAAGCTCGCGGGCGATGATTGCCGCGTGGCAGGTGCGCCCGCCGCGGTTGGTGACGATGGCGCTGGCGCGCTTCATGACCGGTTCCCAGTCCGGGTCGGTCATGTCGGAAACCAGCACGTCGCCGGGCTGAACCTTGTCCATCTCGGACACATCGTTGATCACGCGGACCTTGCCGGCGCCGATCTTCTGGCCGATGGCGCGTCCTTCGACCAGCACGGTGCCTTTTTCCTTGAGCAGGTAGCGCTCCATCACGGTAGCGCTGGCGCGGCTCTTCACGGTTTCCGGGCGGGCCTGAACGATGTACAGCTTGCCGTCGTCACCGTCCTTGGCCCACTCGATATCCATCGGGCGGCCATAGTGTTTCTCGATGATCATGGCCTGCTTGGCCAGCTCGCTGACCTCGGCGTCGGTCAGGCAGAAACGCGCGCGGTCGGCGCGGTCGACGTCGACCACCTTGACCGACTTGCCGGCCTTGGCTTCGTCGCCGTAGATCATCTTGATAGCCTTGCTGCCCAGGTTGCGACGCAGGATCGCCGGGCGGCCGGCTTCCAGGGTCTGCTTGTGGACGTAGAATTCGTCGGGGTTCACCGCGCCTTGCACCACGGTCTCACCCAGCCCGTAGGCGCCGGTGATGAACACCACATCGCGGAAGCCCGATTCGGTATCCAGGGTGAACATCACGCCGGCGGTGCCGGTTTCCGAGCGCACCATGCGCTGTACGCCCGCGGACAGGGCGACCAGCTTGTGGTCGAAGCCCTGGTGCACGCGGTAGGCGATGGCGCGGTCGTTGAACAGCGAAGCGAAGACTTCCTTGGCCGCGCGAATGACGTTCTCCACACCGCGGATGTTCAGGAAGGTTTCCTGCTGGCCGGCAAAAGAGGCGTCGGGCAGGTCTTCGGCGGTGGCTGAAGAGCGCACGGCGACGGCCATGTTGTCATTGCCGTTCGCCATGGCGGCGAAGGCGGTGCGAATCTGCTCGTTGAGCTCGGCCGGGAACTCGGCGTCCATCACCCACTGGCGAATCTGCGCGCCGGTCTTGGCCAGGGCGTTGACATCGTCGACATCCAGGGCGTCCAGCGCTTCGTGGATCTGCGCATTCAGGCCGCTCTGCTCGAGAAAGTCGCGGTAGGCCTGGGCCGTCGTGGCGAAACCACCGGGAACCGAAACACCAGCGCCCGCCAGGTTGCTGATCATCTCGCCGAGGGAGGCGTTCTTGCCCCCTACATGCTCGACGTCATGATTGCCGAGCTTATCGAGGGAAACTACGTACTCTGCCAAGGTGATCTCTCCACTTCAGTGTTGGAAAAGCTCATGGGCTGGAAACGCCGTCGGCATGCGCCGGGTGGGCAATGGCCTGGCCCTGGAAAATAAGTAACAATGCAAACCCATCAGGGCCGGCAAAAAACCGACCTATCATAGCCAAGATTCGTTCCCAGCTTATAGGCCATTTGCGCAATGACTCGAACCGCGTACTTCATCTCCGACGGCACCGGTATCACCGCAGAAGCGTTGGGGCAAAGCCTGCTGGCCCAGTTCGACACCATCGGCTTCACCAAGCTCACGCGGCCTTATGTCGACAGCGTCGAAAAAGCGCGCGCCATGGTACAACAAATCAATAATGCCGCCGACAGAGACGGCGCCAACCCGATCGTCTTCGCCACCATCGTCAACCAGGAAATCCACGACATCCTGGTCGAGTCCCGCGGCTTCATGATCGACATCTTCTCGACCTTTCTCGCGCCCTTGGAGCAGGAACTCGATTCCCACTCCTCTTACTCGGTAGGCAAGTCGCACTCGATAAGCGGCAACACCAACTACATGGAGCGTATCGAGGCGGTCAACTTCGCCCTCGACAACGACGACGGCGCGCGCACCCACTACTACGACAAAGCCGACCTGATCCTCGTGGGCGTGTCGCGTTGCGGCAAGACCCCGACCTGCCTTTATATGGCCATGCAATACGGCATCCGCGCCGCCAACTACCCGCTCACCGAAGACGACATGGAACGCCTGCAACTGCCTGCCTCGCTAAAGAAACACCGCGACAAGCTGTTCGGCCTGACCATCGACCCCGACCGCCTGGCGGCGATTCGCAACGAGCGCAAGCCAAACAGCCGTTACGCCAGCTATGCTCAGTGCGAATTCGAGGTGCGCGAAGTGGAAAGCCTGTTCCGCCGGGAATCGATCAACTTCATCGACTCTACCCATTTCTCGGTCGAAGAGATCTCCGCCAAGATCCTGGTGGAAAAAGGCGTCGAACGACGCTTCAAATAACCGTCCTGAGGGACCTGCCATGACGCTGTTCGATGCCGTGCTATTCGCCCCGCTCGCCTTTCTGATCGCGTTGACGCCAGGCCCCAACAACTTCTGCGCGATGAACAACGGCATCCGCCATGGCATCGGCGCGGCCCTGGTGGCCACTACCGGGCGCGTGGCGGCGTTCATCATCTTCCTGAGCATTTCCGCGGTGGGCCTGGGCGCCATGCTGCTGGCCTCGGAAACCGCGTTCACGGTGATCAAGTGGGTCGGCGCACTGTACCTGCTGTATCTGGGCATCAGCGCCTGGCGCAGCCGGGAGTTCAACGGCCTGGATCTGGAAGGCGCCGTGCCGGCCGTGCAGCCGCAGCGGCGAGTGTCGCGACTGATGCTGCAGGAGTTTCTGATCGGCATCAGCAACCCCAAGGCCATTCTGCTGTTCGCGGCAGTGTTCCCGCAATTCATCAAGCCGGGCGAGCCGGCGACCGAGCAGTTCATCTACCTGGGCGCCACCTACCTGCTGGCCGAGTACGCGGCCTCGCTGGTCTACGCCCTGTTCGGCCGGCAGATCCGCCGCTTCATTCGCACCCGGCAAGGCGCGCAGCGCCTGAACCGCACCACAGGCGCCTTCTTCATGGGTGCGGGTGGCCTGCTGATCAGCGCTACCCAGCATTGAGCGGCCGCGGGTGCTAGGCCGGCACCCGCACCCAGCCCTCCATGAGAATCCGCGCACTGCGGCTCATGATCGCCTTGGTGACCACCCAGCTGCCGTCGACCTGCCCCGCTTCGGCACCAACGCGCAAGGTGCCGGACGGGTGCCCGAAGCGCACCGCCTGACGCTCGCCACCGCCCGCCGCCAGGTTGACCAGCGTGCCCGGCACCGCCGCCGCCGCGCCGATGGCCACCGCGCAGGTGCCCATCATGGCGTGATGAAGCTTGCCCATAGACAGCGCCCGCACCAGCAGGTCGACCTCACCGGCTTCGACCGTCTTGCCACTCGATGCCAGGTAGCTTTTCGGCGGGCTGACGAAGGCAACCTTGGGCGTATGCTGGCGGGTCAGCGCTTCTTCAGGGGTCTTGATCAGCCCCATGCGCAGGGCGCCGGCCACGCGAATCTGCTCGAAACGCGCCAGCTGCGCCGGGTCCGAATTGATGTCCTCGCGCAACTCGGTGCCCTGGTAGCCGATATCCTCCGCATTGACGAAGATGGTCGGAATGCCAGCCGCGATCAGCGTCACCTTCAGGGTGCCGCCTTCTACAACATCGGCGGGCACGTCGAGGTCATCGACCAGGTTGCCGGTCGGGAACATCGAGCCGCCCTGCTCGCCATCGTCCGACGGATCGAGAAACTCCAGCACGATCTCCGCCGCCGGAAAGGTCACGCCGTCCAGTTCGAAGTCGCCGGTTTCCCGCACCTGGCCATTGCTGACCGGCACGTGGGCGATGATGGTCTTGTGGATGTTGGCCTGCCAGATGCGCACCACGCAGGTGCCGTTGTCGGGAATCCGCGCGGGGTCGACCAGGCCGGCGTGAATGGCGAAGGCACCTGCTGCGGTCGAGAGATTGCCGCAGTTGCCGCTCCAGTCGACAAAAGCCTTGTCGATGGATACCTGACCGTAGAGGTAGTCGACATCGTGATCCAGCTGCGTGCTTTTCGACAGGATCACGCACTTGGAGGTGCTCGACGTCGCCCCGCCCATGCCATCGATATGCGCCCCGTAAGGATCCGGGCTGCCGATCACCCGCATGAACAGCTTGTCACGGGCCTCACCCGGCACCTGGCAAGGTTCGGGCAGGTCCTGCAGGCGAAAGAACACGCCCTTGCTGGTGCCGCCACGCATATAGGTGGCGGGGATTTTCACTTGAGGCAGATGAGCCATGGGTGCAGTCCTGAAAAATGGCCCGGATGCGATCCGGGCAAGTTGATACTGGTTTTCCCGGGTTGGCTACAGGGTGGGTCGGCACGCGTAGCTGGCGCTTTCCATCCACCGGGGAGAGCCCCCCTGGTGGGTCGGTAAAGCGCCATACACCCTACTCGATCAAGCCACCGCGCCTTCGAGGAAGTCCTTGGCGAAGCGCTGCAGCACGCCGCCGGCCTTGTACACGCTGACATCCGCCGCCGTATCCAGGCGGCAGGTCACTGGCACCCATACCACCTCGCCATCGCGGCGATGGATCACCAGCGTCAACTCACAACGGGGCGCAATATCGCCTTCGATGTCATAGCGCTCGGTGCCATCCAGCCCGAGGGTCAGGCGCGTGGTGCCCGGTTTGAACTCCACCGGCAGCACGCCCATGCCCACCAGATTGGTGCGGTGAATGCGCTCGAAGCCTTCGGCGACGATCACCTCCACACCCGCCAGGCGCACGCCCTTGGCCGCCCAGTCGCGGGACGAACCCTGGCCGTAGTCGGCACCGGCCACGATGATCAGGTTCTGCTTGCGGTTCATGTAGGTCTCGATGGCCTCCCACATGCGCATCACCTTGCCCTCGGGCTCGACGCGGGCCAGCGAGCCCTTTCTCACCTGCCCATCGATCACGACCATTTCATTGACCAGTTGCGGGTTGGCGAAGGTGGCACGTTGGGCGGTCAGGTGGTCGCCCCGGTGAGTCGCGTAGGAGTTGAAGTCCTCCTCCGGCAAGCCCATTTTCGCTAGATACTCGCCGGCAGCCGAGTCCGCCAGGATGGCGTTGGACGGCGACAGGTGATCGGTGGTGATGTTGTCCGGCAGGATCGCCAGGGGCAGCATGCCCTTGAGCGTGCGCTCACCGGCCAATGCACCCTCCCAGTACGGCGGGCGGCGGATATAGGTGGACATCGGCCGCCAGTCGTACAACGGGCTTTCGGCCTCCTGCACGCTGCCCAGGTCGAACATCGGGATGTAGATCTGCTTGAACTGCTCGGGCTTTACCGACGCGGCGACGATGGCATCGATTTCCTCGTCGCTCGGCCACAGATCCTTGAGGGTGATCGGATTGCCCTGCGCATCGCGGCCCAGCGCATCCTGCTCGATGTCGAAACGCACAGTGCCGGCGATGGCGTAAGCCACCACCAGCGGCGGCGACGCCAGGAACGCCTGTTTGGCGTAGGGATGGATGCGCCCGTCGAAGTTGCGGTTCCCCGAAAGCACGGCGGTGGCGTACAGATCGCGGTCGATGATTTCCTTCTGGATCACCGGATCCAGCGCGCCGGACATGCCGTTACAGGTGGTGCAGGCGTAGGCGACGATGCCGAAACCGAGCTTTTCCAGCTCCGGCAGCAGGCCGGCCTCTTGCAGATACAGCTTGGCGACCTTGGAGCCTGGCGCGAACGACGTCTTCACCCAAGGCTTGCGCACCAGACCCAGAGCGTTGGCCTTCTTGGCGACTAGGCCGGCAGCCACTACGTTGCGCGGGTTGGACGTGTTGGTACAGCTGGTGATCGCCGCGATGATCACCGCGCCATCGGGCATCAGCCCCTGGGCTTCTTCGCCCTTGCCGGCTTGCAGTTTGGCTTCGTCGGCGATGCCGCGCTCGGCCAAGGCCGAGGTCGGCAGGCGCCGATGCGGGTTGCTCGGGCCGGCCATATTGCGGCCCACGCTGCCCAGGTCGAAGCGCAGCACACGCTCATACTCGGCGCTGGTCAGCGCGTCGCTCCACAGCCCGAGAGTCCTGGCATAGTTTTCTACCAGCGCCACCTGCTCCGGCTCGCGGCCGGTGAGCTTGAGGTAGTCGATGGTCTGGCCGTCGATATAGAACATCGAGGCGGTGGCGCCATATTCCGGGCACATGTTGGAGATGGTCGCGCGATCGCCGATGGACAGGCTGTCCGCCCCTTCACCAAAGAACTCGACCCAGGCGCCCACCACGCGCTCCTTGCGCAGAAACTCGGTCAGCGCCAGAACGATATCGGTGGCGGTGATGGCCGGCTGACGCTTGCCGCTCAGCTCGACGCCGACGATATCCGGCAGGCGCATCATCGACGGATGGCCGAGCATCACCGTCTCGGCCTCCAGGCCGCCGACACCGATGGCGATCACGCCCAGGGCATCGACGTGCGGGGTGTGCGAGTCGGTGCCCACGCAGGTATCGGGAAAGGCGATGCCGCCGCGCGCCTGGATCACTGGGCTCATTTTCTCCAGGTTGATCTGGTGCATGATGCCGTTGCCGGCCGGAATCACGTCGACGTTCTTGAACGCGGTTTTCGTCCAGTCGATGAAGTGGAAGCGATCCTCGTTGCGGCGATCCTCGATGGCGCGGTTCTTCTCGAAGGCGTCCGGGTCAAACCCCGGCGCCTCAACGGCCAGCGAGTGATCGACGATCAACTGGGTCGGCACCACCGGGTTGACCTTGGCCGGGTCACCGCCCTGCTCGGCGATGGCATCACGCAGGCCGGCCAGGTCGACCAGCGCGGTCTGGCCGAGAATGTCATGGCAGACCACCCGCGCCGGATACCAGGGAAAGTCCAGGTCGCGCTTGCGGTAGACCAGCTGCTCCAGCGACGCGGTCAGGTCCTGCGGCTCGCAACGGCGCACCAGCTGCTCGGCGAGTACCCGCGAGGTGTAGGGCAGCTTCGCCCAGGCGCCGGCCTGGATCGCCTCGACCGCCTCGCGGGCGTCGAAGTAATCCAGCACAGTGCCAGGCAGGCGCTTGCGGAATTGGCTGTTCACGGTGTCGTTCATTTGGCTTTTCATAATTATCAGGGGCGATCCTTGAGCGGCACGAACTGCAGGTCTTCTGGGCCTGTGTAGTTGGCGCTCGGGCGGATGATCTTGCCGTCGATGCGCTGCTCGATGACGTGGGCTGACCAACCAGCGGTGCGGGCGATGACGAACAGCGGGGTGAACATGGCGGTGGGCACGCCCATCATGTGGTAGCTCACGGCGCTGAACCAGTCGAGGTTGGGGAACATCTTCTTGATGTCCCACATGACGCTCTCCAGGCGCTCGGCGATGTCGAACATCTTGTTGTTGCCCTGCTCGGTCGACAGCTCGCGAGCCACTTCCTTGATCACCTTGTTGCGCGGGTCGGCAACGGTATAGACCGGGTGACCGAAGCCGATTACCACTTCCTTGCGCCCTACGCGCTCGCGGATATCGGCCTCGGCCTCGTCCGGGCTGTCGTAGCGTTTCTGCACCTCGAAGGCCACTTCGTTGGCGCCGCCGTGCTTGGGGCCGCGCAGCGCGCCGATGGCGCCGGCGATGCAGGAGAACAGGTCTGAGCCGGTGCCGGCGATCACCCGCGAGGTGAAGGTCGAGGCATTGAATTCGTGCTCGGCATACAAGTTCAGCGAGGTGTGCATGGCGCGCACCCAGGACTCGCGCGGTTTCTCGCCATGCAGCAGATGCAGGAAGTGGCCGCCGATGGAATCGTCGTCGGTGTTCACCTCGATGCGCTTACCGTTATGGCTGTAGTGGTACCAGTACAGCAGCGCCGACCCGAGGGAAGCCATCAGCTTGTCGGCGATATCACGGGCACCCGGATGGTTGTGGTCGTCCTTCTCTGGCGCCAGGCAGCCGAGCACGGACACCGCGGTACGCATCACATCCATCGGGTGCGCCGAAGGTGGCAGTTGCTCCAGTGCGGCCTTGACCCCAGCCGGCAGGCCGCGCAGGGCCTTGAGCTTGGCCTTGTAACCGGCCAGCTCGGCGACGTTTGGCAGCTTGCCGTGCACCAACAGGTGGGCGATCTCCTCGAACTCGCAGCGGTTGGCGAAATCCAGCACGTCATAACCGCGGTAATGGAGGTCGTTGCCGGTACGGCCCACGGTGCAAAGCGCGGTGTTGCCGGCGGCGGTGCCGGAAAGGGCGACGGACTTCTTCGGTTTGAAGCCTGGCGTGGTTTCGGTGGCGCTCATGGTGATCTCCTCAAGATTTTGTTCTTGTTTTACTTCTTGCCGGCGGCGAACAACGCGTCGAGCTTCTGCTCGAAAGCGTGATAGCCGATGCGGTCATAGAGCTCGGCGCGGCTCTGCATCTGCTCGACCACGTCTTTCTGGTGGCCGTTCTGGCGGATCGAGGTGTAGACACTTTCCGCTGCCTTGTTGGCAGCGCGGAACGCGGACAACGGATACAGCTGGATGGCCACGCCGACCGAGGCCAGCTCGTCACGGGTGAACAGCGGCGTGGCGCCGAATTCGGTGATGTTGGCCAGCACCGGCACCTTTAGCGCCTCGACGAAGCGCTGATAGGTCGGCAGGTCATAGGCCGCCTCGGCGAAGATGCCGTCGGCGCCCGCCTCCACATAGCGCTGGCAACGCGCTATGGCGGCGTCAACGCCCTCGGCCTGGATGGCGTCGGTGCGGGCGATCAGGAAGAAATTCGGGTCGGTCTTGGCATCGGCGGCAGCCTTGACGCGGTCGACCATTTCCTCGCAGGAGACGATCTCCTTGCCCGGCCGATGACCACAGCGCTTGGCGCCGACCTGATCCTCGATATGAGCCGCCGCGGCGCCCGCCTTGATCAGGCTCTTGATGGTGCGCTCGATATTGAAAGCACTCGGCCCGAAGCCGGTGTCGATGTCGACCATCAGCGGCAGGTCGCACACATCGGTGATGCGCCGCACGTCGATCAGCACATCTTCCAGGGTATTGATGCCCAGATCCGGCAAGCCCAGGGAGCCGGCCGCCACGCCGCCACCGGACAGGTAGATCGTCTTGAAACCGGCACGTTGGGCCAGCAGCGCATGGTTGGCGTTGATCGCGCCAATCACCTGCAGCGGTTGCTCTTCGGCGAGGGCCTGGCGGAAACGCTGGCCGGCGGATAGCTGGGTCATGAATCACCTCGGATCTTGGATGAAGTGGCAAGCGCCTCTTTATAGTGGCGCTCGATATTGCGTTTGGAGGCGCCGATATGGCGACGCATCAGCAGCTCGGCCAGCTCGCCGTCACGGTCGGCAATGGCGTCGAGAATGCGGTGGTGTTCGGCGAAAGCCTGGTGCGGCCGATTGGGCGTGGCGGAGAACTGCAGGCGGTACATACGCACCAGCTGATACAGCTCGTCGCATAGCAACTTGGCCAGGGTGCGGTTGCCGCTGCCTTGGATGATCCTGTAGTGGAAGTCGAAGTCGCCTTCCTGCTGGTAGTAGCCGACACCGGCCTGGAACGCCGCGTCCTGCTCGTGCAAGTCGAGCACCCGGCGCAAGTCGCCGATCTCGGTTTGGCTCATGCGCTCGGCCGCCTGTCGACAGGCCATGCCTTCCAGAGATTCGCGGATCTCGTACAGCTCGATCAGCTCGGCATGGCTGAGCGATACCACACGTGCGCCGATATGGGGCACGCGCACCAGAAGCTTCTGCCCTTCCAGCCGGTGAATAGCCTCACGCAACGGCCCACGGCTGATGCCGTAGGTACGCGCCAGCTCTGGTTCGGAAATTTTCGAGCCCGGCGCAATCTCGCCACGCACGATGGCCAACTGAATTTGGCGAAAGACGTTTTCCGCGAGCGTGCCGGAATCCTCCTGAGCACTTTGCACTTCGATGGCATCCAGCATATTGTCGACACTCAAGAATCAATACACCTAGATAACTCGATAAATTGAGTTTACTCAAGCACAAGGTGTCGACAATTAGACAAAAAATCAGTGCGGCTGGCACCCAGCCTTCTTATCAGCCTAGGCACCCAGCTGCCAACGTGCCGCGCATGGCGCCGCGCGCACCCCAGCATTGCGCAGGTGTTTAGGCAGCGCAGTCCTGCTAATCCTCAAGCGCCACCTCAATGCCGAAAGACTTAGCAAACAACCACATGCAGCAACGTATCAGCGGGGGCAGGCCGCCTTGGCCGCGCCGCACAAGCGATTGTCAGCACGCTCGCCGCCCATGCTAGACTTCGCCTCATTTCGCCCACGGGCCGCTGCTGCACTGGCGCCAGGGGCCGTCTTCAATGGCGCATGGATTGTCCCATCGCTTCATCGACTCAAGGACCCATGAGACTTCATTTCCTGACTACCCTGCCCTGCCTGCTGGCGCTGTCCTGCCAGGCCATCGCCGCGGACAAGACCATCTACGGTCTGAACGAATACGTCAGCCTCGACCTCGACGTGCAAGTGGCCGCCAAACTCGACACCGGCGCCCAGACCGCCTCGCTCAGCGCCCGCGATATCGAACGTTTCAAGCGTGACGGTGAACGCTGGGTGCGCTTTTACCTGGCGATCGACGATGCCCACGCGCACCCCATCGAGCGGCCTCTGGCGCGCATCAGCAAGATCAAGCGCCGCGCCGGTGATATCGAAGAAGACGACGAGAAGACCTACACCGCACGTCCGGTCATCGAGCTGGACGTATGCATGGGTAACGTCAAACGCCAGATCGAAGTGAACCTTACCGATCGGAGCGCCTTCCAATATCCGCTTTTGATCGGCTCCGACGCGCTCAAGCGCTTTGATGCCCTGGTCGACCCAAGCCTAAAATACGCAGCAGGCAAGCCTGACTGCTCCAACGCAAAATCCGGCGAGTAATCCCCATGCGCTCTCTTACCCTGCATCTGAAAATCCTGATCACCGTGCTGGTGACCCTGGGCGTTCTGATTACGGCCTATCAGATTTTCATTCTCGGCATTCCGGTCAGCAGTGACGAAACCGACGACCTCTGGAACATCGACACCCGGGTCGAATTCCAGGCCAACGGCCGCGACCCGATCAAACTGCAGATGTTCGTACCGCCGCTGAACCAGGACTATGTCAGCCTCAACGAGAGCTTCATCTCCAACAACTATGGCGTGAGCGTCAACCGTGCCGATGGCAACCGCAAGGTGACTTGGTCGGCACGCCGCGCCAACGGCAAGCAGACCCTGTACTACCGCCTGGTGCTGACCAAGCGCTACAGCGGCGAGCAGGCCAAGCCCAAGGGCCCGATCTTCCGTGACAGCATCCCGGTCGAAGGCCCCGAGAAGATTGCCGCCGAGGCGCTGCTGGCGCCGATCCGCCAGCACTCGGCGGACGTCGAGACCTTTATCAGCGAGACCATCAAGCGCGTCAACAACACCAACGACGACAACGCCAAGTTGCTGCTCGGCGGCGATGCCTCGACCACCAAAAAAGCCCAGGCCGTGGAGCTGCTGCTGTCCATCGCACACGTGCCGATGGAGCGCGTACACACCATTCGCCTGGCGGCCGACATCCAGCAGAGCCCGGAACTGTGGCTGCGCAGCTTCAACGGCGACCGCTGGCTGTACTTCAACCCGGAAACCGGCGAGCAGGGCCTGCCGGCTGATCGCCTGGTCTGGTGGACCGGTGACGAGCCGCTGGTCACCCTCGATGGCGGCCGTCAGGCCACCACCACCTTCACGCTCAACAACAGCGAGATGAATGCCATTCGCCTCGCCCAGCTGACCGACGAAAACACCGACGCCGACTTCCTCGAGTACTCGCTGTACGGCCTGCCGCTGCAGACCCAGCAGACCTTCATGATCATGGTGATGATACCCATCGGCGTGCTGGTGATCCTGATCCTGCGCAACCTCGGCGGCCTGCAGACCCTGGGCACCTTCACCCCGGTGCTGATCGCCCTGGCTTTCCGCGAGACCCAGCTGGGCTTCGGGATCTTCCTGTTCACGGTGATCACCGCGCTGGGCCTGTCACTGCGCTCCTACCTGGAACACCTGAAGCTGCAGATGCTGCCGCGCCTGTCGGTGGTTCTGACCTTCGTGGTGGTGCTGATCGCCACCATCAGCCTGTTCAGCCACAAGCTGGGCCTGGAACGCGGCCTGTCGGTCGCCCTGTTCCCGATGGTGATTCTGACCATGACCATCGAGCGCCTGTCGATCACCTGGGAAGAGCGCGGCGGCAGCCATGCCTTCAAGGTTGCTCTCGGCACGCTGTTCGCCGCCACCGTCGCGCATCTGCTGATGACCGTACCGGAGCTGGTGTACTTCGTGTTCACCTTCCCGGCGATCCTGCTGATCCTGGTGGGTTTCATGCTGGCGATGGGGCGTTACCGCGGCTACCGCCTGACCGAACTGTTCCGCTTCAAAGCCTTCCTGAAGGACTAAGACCATGTTCGGCCTGATCAAGACGTGGAAAGCCCTTGAGGCCAAGGGCATCATGGGCATCAACCGCCGCAACGCGGACTACGTGCTCAAGTACAACAAACGCCACCTGTATCCGATCGTCGATGACAAGATCATCACCAAGGAACGGGCCATCGAAGCCGGCATCCATGTGCCGGAAATGTACGGGGTGATCTCCACCGAAAAGGAGATCGACAACCTCGACAAGATCATCGGTGAGCGCAGCGACTTCGTCGTCAAGCCGGCCCAGGGCGCCGGCGGCGACGGCATCCTGGTGATCGCCGACCGCTTCGAGGATCGCTTCAAGACGGTATCGGGCAAGATCGTCAGCCACTCGGAAATCGAGCAGCAGATCTCCAGCATTCTCTCGGGCCTCTACTCGCTTGGCGGCCACCGCGACCGCGCGCTGATCGAATACCGGGTAACGCCGGACAGCATCTTCAAGAGCATCAGCTACGAAGGCGTGCCGGACATCCGCATCATCGTGCTGATGGGCTATCCGGTGATGGCCATGCTGCGCCTGCCGACCCGCCAGTCCGGCGGCAAGGCCAACCTGCACCAGGGCGCCATCGGCGTCGGCGTGGACCTGGCCACCGGCGTGACCCTGCGCGGTACCTGGCTGAACAACAAGATCAGCAAGCATCCGGACACCACCAACGCGGTGGACGGCGTGCAGTTGCCCAACTGGGATGGCTTCATGAAGCTTGCAGCCGGCTGCTATGAGCTGTGCGGCCTGGGCTACATCGGCGTCGACATGGTGCTGGACCAGGACAAGGGCCCGCTGATTCTCGAACTCAACGCCCGCCCCGGCCTGAACATCCAGATCGCCAACGATTGTGGCCTCACCCACCGCGCCCATGCCGTGGAAGCGCGTCTTGAAGAATTGGCCGCCAAGGGCATCCAAGAGAACGCCGAGGAGCGCACCCGCTTCTCCCAGGAACTATTTGGCCACATCCCACCCGCAGAAATCTGAGCGCGTCACCCGCTGCCGACCTCGGCAGCGGATTTGCCCGGCCCGCCCGGCGGCCGCACGGATTTGTTACCATCGCCCTTTTCACCCACATGCCTCGGAGCCCGCAATGGATCTCGACCTGGACAGACTCAACGCCGAATTCGCCAATCAGCCGCAAAAGCTGATCGAGTGGGCAATCGGCCTGGGCAAACCGGCGATCTGCACCACCAACTTCCGTCCGTTCGAAGCGGTGATCCTGCACATGGTCAGCCAGGCTAAAGCCGATATCCCGATCGTGTGGATGGACAGCGGCTACAACACAGAGGCGACCTACCAGTTCGCCGATGAGGTCACCAAGCAACTGAACCTCAACCTGATCACCTACCTGCCCAAACGCAGCCGTGCCCACCGCGAGGCCATCGACGGCCCGACGCCAGCACTGGACGATCCGCGTCACGCCGCATTCACCGAAGAAGTGAAGCTCGAGCCCTTCGCCCGCGCCCTGCGCGAGACGGCGCCGAGCGTCTGGTTCACCGCACTGCGCGCCACCGACACGGCGGTACGTGCCCAGATGCAGCCGGTAAGCATCAATCCGGACGGCCTGATCAAGGTCGCCCCGCTGCTGCACTGGTCCTCCAAGGATCTGTACCAGTACCTGACCGCCCACAGTCTGCCGAACAACTTCGATTACTTCGACCCGACCAAGGGCGAAGACAACCGCGAGTGCGGCCTGCACCTGAGCCACTGATCTCGGGACGAAAAAATGGCGCCTCTTGGCGCCATTTTTCGTTTATGCCGCAGCGATCAGTGCAGCGGCAACTTGACGTCCTTGAACAGCTCTTCGAGCTCGACCTTGTTGTGGCACTGCACGGCCTTGGCCAGCATGTCGCGGGTCAGGTGAGGAGCGAAGGTCTCGATGAAATCACACATGAAACCGCGCAGGAAGGTGCCACGGCGAAAACCGATGCGCGTGACGCTGGATTCGAACAGCTCGCTGGCATCAAGCACCACCAGGTCCGGATCTAGCTTCGGGTCGACCGCCATGCCGGCCACGATACCGACACCCAGGCCGAGGCGCACATAGGTCTTGATCACGTCGGCATCGACGGCGGTGAACACCACCTTTGGCGTCAGCCCGCGATGACTGAAGGCTTCATCGAGTTTGGAGCGACCGGTGAAGCCGAAGGTGTAGGTGACGATCTCGTGCTCAGCCAAGGCCTCGAGGGTCAGCTTCGGCAGTTTGCTCAGCGGATGACCCTGGGGAACGATCACGCAGCGGTTCCAGCGGTAGCAGGGCATCATCACCAGGTCGTTATAGAGTTCCAGACCTTCGGTGGCGATGGCGAAATCGACGGTGCCGTCAGCGGCCATTTCGGCGATCTGCGTCGGCGTGCCCTGATGCATGTGCAGAGCGACTTCCGGGTACTGTTTGATGAAGCTGCTGATCACCGGCGGCAATGCATAGCGCGCCTGGGTGTGCGTGGTGGCGATGGACAGCGTGCCCTTCTTCTCGTTGGAGAACTCCTGGGCGATCTGCTTGATGCTCTCGACCTTGCGCAGGATTTCCCCTGCGGTAGTGATGATGCGCTCGCCGGCCGGCGTGACGCGGGTCAGGTGCTTGCCGCTGCGGGCGAAGACTTCGACGCCGAGCTCGTCTTCGAGCAGGCGGATTTGCTTGCTGATCCCCGGCTGCGAGGTATACAGGCTCTGCGCCGTGGCGGAAACGTTGAGGTCATGGTGCGCGACTTCCCAGATGTAGCGCAGTTGCTGAAGCTTCATATAAATCCCTCAAAGCGGATAGGCCGCCGCCTGATCGTCGATCAGCTATATAACCATATTAATGGTAAAGGCGGTATATATAGATTTTTTATCTGGGTCGAGCCGCTTACTCGTGGCGAGATCGATGCTGCAGCATGGGCACCAGGTAAACCGGCACATCGCATAACTGCAGCAGCCTGGCAGCAGTGCGGCCCATCGGCACCTCGAGCGCAGCGCCATGGCTATGACTGCCTACGACCAGCAAATCCACGGCGAGTTTATGGGCGTGCTCGAGAATGGAAATCGGCGGATCGCCACGCAGGACGCTGACCGAGCCGATCAGTTCGAGATCGTCCTGGCTGTCACCCAGCTCGTCACGAAAGCCCTCGAGCACGCGCAATTCGATATTGCTCATCACGGTCTCCAAGCCCGTGCTGCGCAGTTCCTTGAGACGGTCTTCATCGACGTAGGTCTGCAGCACGGATTCGGCGAACAACCCCATGGGCTCCACGACGTGTACGACATGCAGGCGCGCCTTGAAACTGCGCGCCAATGCCAGCGCGTGTTGCAGCACATAGGGCGCATACAGACCAAGATCGGTGGCGTAGAGAATCGAACGGATCATGCGGCCTCCTCGATTGCCGGTACGGCGGGGCCTGTGGCTAGAGCTTAGCAGCGCCTTGGCAAAGCCACCGGAAAACGCGGGAGCTGGCATAAAGCGACCAGCGCAACGGCACTCAAGGTAGTTCTTCGGGCGCTCTGGCAAGAGCCTCGGTCAATGCCTGGCGTAGATCGGCAGGCGTAAGGCTGGTGTGCAGCGCTCCGAAAAACTCGCCGTTCTGTACCAGGAACAGCGCCGGTAACTGGAAAACCTCGTAGCGCTGCACCAGGCCGAAATTCTCCTGAGCATCGATCCATACGAGCCGCTCGACCGGCAACCCCAGGCGTGGCAGTTGCTGGCGCGCATAGCGGCAGGCAGCGCAGCCCTGGCTGGTAAAGATCACCAATGAGGTGCCTGAGAGATCGAGTAATTGCCGATCGGCATCGAAATCGGTCAATTCCAGTTGTGTGGCTATACTCGGCAGGACAATATCATATTGCCGGCAATCGGAGTGCCCGTTCATGCGTCGCTTTCTTCGTCATAGCAGCAATTTGCCGGTGGAGTTGAGGCTACGTCGCCACTCGCCCAGCGCTAGCCAACGTTTGGATAATATCAGCCTGGGCGGTGCGGCCTGCCATTCAAGCCACCCGCTTGCCCTGGGCACGCCGATCACGCTGCACATTCCCTTGCTGGGCGACCAGGCAGCCTACCCCGGTGAGGTGGCCTGGTGCACAAAGCAAACAAACAATTATCTGCTCGGCGTGGCTTTCAGCGAACACGCACCGGAGCTGCGCGCGCATATGGTCGAGGAAGTCTGCCACCTCGAACAGTATCGTCGCCATCGCGAACAACAGGCTGGTCAGGCACTGCCCCTGGAGCTGATCGCCGAGGAATGGCGCGAGCAGCGCCTGACTGTCTTTAAGCCCGCCAATCCCTAAATTCCATTGTCTCGACCGGCGCTAACGCGCTAAGGTTCGGCTTCCCCGCTGTGCCCATACTGCTGTGCCCGCTGCACGGGGATCGCTGGCGGCCGGCTCCCGTGACCCGATGACACACCCGATGAAAAGCACGATAGCTGATTTACCGATTAACGACCTGAACGTCGCCTCCAACGAAACCCTGATCACCCCCGAGCAGATCAAGCTCGAGATTCCGCTGACCGAGCTTGCCCAGCGCACCGTTTCAGCCGGCCGGCAAGTGGTACGCGACATTCTCGATGGCAAGGATCACCGCCTGTTCGTCGTGGTCGGCCCCTGCTCCATTCACGACATCAAGGCTGCCCACGAATACGCTGAGCGCCTGAAAGTGCTCGCCGAGGAAGTGTCCGACACGTTGTATCTGGTCATGCGCGTCTACTTCGAAAAGCCGCGCACTACCGTCGGCTGGAAAGGCCTGATCAACGACCCGTACCTGGACGACTCCTTCAAAATCCAGGATGGCCTGCACATCGGCCGCAAGTTGCTGCTGGACCTCGCCGAAATGGGCCTGCCCACCGCCACCGAAGCCCTGGATCCGATTTCCCCGCAGTACCTGCAGGATCTGATCAGCTGGTCAGCCATCGGCGCGCGCACCACCGAATCCCAGACACACCGGGAAATGGCCTCGGGTCTGTCTTCGGCAGTCGGCTTCAAGAACGGTACCGATGGCGGCCTTACCGTCGCGATCAACGCCCTGCAGTCGGTTTCCAGCCCGCACCGCTTTCTGGGTATCAACCAGCAAGGTGGCGTCTCCATCGTCACCACCAAGGGCAATGCCTACGGGCACGTAGTACTGCGCGGCGGCAACGGCAAGCCGAACTACGACTCGGTGAGCGTGGCCATCTGCGAACAGGAACTGAAAAAGGCATCAATCAAGCCGAACATCATGGTCGATTGCAGCCACGCCAACTCCAACAAGGATCCAGCGCTGCAACCGCTGGTGATGGACAACGTCGCCAACCAGATCCTGGAAGGCAACCAGTCGATCGTCGGCCTGATGGTCGAAAGCCACCTGGGCTGGGGCAACCAGTCTATTCCCAAGGATCTCGATCAACTCAAGTACGGCGTCTCGATCACCGATGCCTGCATCGACTGGGAAAGTACCGAGAAGACCCTGCGCGCCATGCACGCCAAGCTCAGGGACGTGCTGCCCAAGCGCCAGCGCGACTAACGCCGGCACCATGAAAAACGCCGAGCAATTGCTCGGCGTTTTCATATCTAGTGCTTGGCTCAGTCCTGATCGGGCGAGCCTTCGCTGCGCTCCATGTAGCGCTCCACATAGGAGCACGAAGCAATCACCGTGTAGCCCATGCTGTCGGCATACTCCAGCGCCGTTTTGGTCAGGGCGGCGGCGATGCCGCGACCACGCAGCGAATTGGGCACGAAGGTACGGTAGATATCCAGGGTCTGCTTGCCCAGATCCATATAAGAAAGGTAAGCGCGATCCCCATCCACTGTGGTCTCGAACTGGTGACCGGCTAGGTCATGATGAATGGACAGTGGTTCGCTCATTACTGCTCCTCTCGGCTGGGCCAGACACGACATCCCCGGCAGGGCCTGCGTACATCCGGTAACAATAGGATATAAAGCCACTGTAAGCGGCAAAGGGCAAGGCAAAATCCTGAGCTTTCAACATTGCAAGCAATCTTGCCGGTCGCTAGGTGAAAATCCTGTCAAATGGCCGCATACATGATCGAATTTTGTACAGCTTTTGCCGCTAGCGTACTAATTTCAGTGAAAAAAATGCGGAACCCTTGCCTGTCGTCCGTTTACTTACTAAAAGTTACAGGTAGTATGTACGCCGGCCATTTTCCAGGTTCGGGAAAGGGCTTCAATAAGCAAAAAACTGACCCTAAGGGGAACACGATGAACAACGTTCTGAAATTCTCTGCTCTGGCTCTGGCCGCAGTTCTGGCTACCGGTTGCAGCAGCGTCACCAAAGAAACCGAAGCTCGCCTGACTGCTACCGAAGACGCAGCAGCTCGCGCTCAAGCTCGCGCTGACGAAGCCTACCGCAAGGCTGACGAAGCTCTGGCAGCTGCTCAGAAGGCTCAGCAAACTGCTGACGAAGCCAACGAGCGTGCTCTGCGTATGCTGGAAAAAGCCAGCCGCAAGTAATAGCCCCCGGGCAATAAAAAAGCCGGCTCTTAAGCCGGCTTTTTTATGTCTGCCTGAAAGGTTGTACAGGCGCTCTCGCAAGCGCCCGTGCAACTGATCATCAGAGACTTGGCGATTGCGCCTGAATGACCGTCTCGCGCGGCGAAGCGATTTCCACCGGCAGGCCATCGTGGGCCGCCACCACTTCGCGCACCACATCCCAGTCCAGGGTATCGGCGCTCAGGTCGCTACGGCGGATCAGCGCATTGACTACCTCGGTGTGATGATCCACGGCCGGCTCATTCTCCTCGCCCAGCGGCGTATGCGCTTCCAGATAAACCTTGCCGCCGCTCACACCGAACTTGTACGGCTCATTGACGATACGCACCGACGTGCCCACCGGCACCATGTCGGCCAGCTCAAGCACATTGTTGTTGAGCATGCGGAAACAACCATGGCTCACGCGCATACCGATGCCGAACTTCTTGTTCGAGCCATGGATCAGGTAACCCGGTACCGACAGCGACATCTTGAAGGGCCCCAGCGGATTGTCCGGGCCTGGTGGAACGACGCTCGGCAGCGGATCGCCATCGGCGGCATGCTCCTCGCGAATCGACTGCGGTGGGTACCAGGCCGGGTTCGGCGTCTTGGCGGTGATGCGCGCCTGGGTTACCGGCGAGCTCCAGCCTTCACGACCGATCCCCAGCGGATAGGTGTAAACGACGTTCTGCCCTTTCGGGAAGTAGTACAGCCGGTACTCGGCCAGGTTGATCACGATGCCTTCGCGAGGGCCCGAAGGCAGGATGTAGCGCGTCGGCAGCACGATATCGGTGCCCTCACCCGGCAGCCAGGCATCGACGCCCGGGTTGGCAGCGACCATCTCCAGATAGCCCAGATCGTTGGCTGTGCCGATGTCGGCGAAGGTGTCCTCGTAGCGCGCCTTGATCACCTTGATCTCGCCGACGATATCCTCACCAGGAGGCGGCAGGGGCAATTCAAGTGCGGCAGCGGAGCCGGCCACAAAGACGGCACACAACGACACACAGCGGGCAACAGCTGAAACGCGCGGCGACATGCAGAAAACCTTCGAGGTGGTAAGGGGATATGGGAGGTGATTGTATACCTTGGCGCCGATCAGCGCCCCGGCCACGCGGGCCGATCACCACGGCGCTGAGCCTCGAGCGTGGCCAGGCAGGCGCGGCACAGACGACGGTCCTGCAACATCGGCCTTTCCAGGTCGCGCCATAGCGGCTGCGCGGGCAGCAGGCCGCCGCACAGGGTGCGATCGGCGTACCCGCCAAGCTCCAGCTGACGAGCGACCAGGTGCACCTTCACTTCACGGCAGGCGAACAGGTCCAGCTGTTCGTCCGGCTCGATCAGTTGGTAGGCATACAGGGACCAGACGGGTCGCAACATTGGGGGCTCCAGAGCGGGGGCGCCACATTAGCGGAAACACCGTCAGTGGAAAAGCCCGTTACAGCAATGGCTTGAGGGTCGGCCAGACATTCTCCAGCAGCTGCGGCTGGGCCGCCACGGCTGGATGTACGCCGTCATCCTGCATCAGGTTGGCAACGCCGCCGACCCCCTCGAGAAGAAAGGGCACCAGCGGCACCTTTTTCTCGGCAGCAAGATCGACGTAAACCTTGGCGAAGGCAGTGGTGTAGCGCTCGCCATAATTGGGCGGAATGCGCATGCCCAGCAGCAGCACCTTGGCACCAGCATTGCGGGAGGCATCGATCATCGAGGCAAGATTCTGTTGCAATTGGCTCGGTGGCAAACCGCGCAGCCCATCGTTGCCACCCAGCTCGACAACCACCAGTTGCGGCTTGTGCTCGGTGAGCAGCGCCGGCAGCCGCGCCGCGCCGCCAGCGCTGGTGTCGCCGCTGATCGACGCATTCACCACCTGATGCTCGAAGCCCTCCTGGCGCATGCGCTCGTCGAGCAGATGAACCCAGCCCTGCTGGGTATCCATGCCAAAAGCGGCGCTGATACTATCGCCGACGACCAATATGGTCCCCGCCTGCGCCATCTGCCCTATCAGCAGCAGGCCGAGCATGGCCCCCTTCACTATCGCACGCATCGGATTCCTCATGAGCTCAAGCATTCTGTCTGCGCAGAACCTTAACAAAGTGGTTTCCAGCGCGGAAGGCGAGTTGACCATCCTGCACGACCTGTCACTGGAACTGGAAAAAGGCGGCAGCCTGGCCATCGTCGGCAGCTCGGGATCCGGCAAGTCCACCCTACTCGGCTTGCTGGCCGGCCTCGACCTGCCCAGCACCGGACGTATCCTGCTGGCCGGCAATGACCTGGGCAGCCTGGATGAAGACGCCCGCGCCCGGGTCCGCGCCGAGCACGTCGGGTTCGTGTTTCAGTCCTTCCAGCTGCTCGACAGCCTCAATGCGCTGGAGAACGTCATGCTGCCACTGGAGCTCGAAGGTCGCAGCGATGCCCGCCAGCGTGCTACCGAACTGCTCGAACGCGTCGGCCTGGGCGCGCGCCTGAGCCACACACCGCGCCAGCTCTCCGGTGGCGAGCAGCAACGCGTCGCCATCGCCCGGGCCTTTGCCGCCGATCCCGACGTGCTGTTCGCCGACGAGCCGACCGGCAACCTGGACACCCACACTGGCGAGCGCATCAGTGATCTGCTCTTCGAGCTCAACCAGGAGCGCGGCGCCACTCTGGTACTGGTCACCCACGACGAACGCCTGGCCGCGCGCTGCCAGCGCGTCATCCGCCTGGAGGCCGGCCACCTGGTGGCAGCGGTGAACGCCTGATGCGCAACCTGTCCTTTGCAAGCCTGCTGTCACTGGCGGGCCGCCAGTTGCTGCGCAATGCGCGCTCGGGTGAGTTGCGCGTGCTGTTCTTCGCACTATTGATCGCCGTGGCCTCCAGCACCGCCATCGGCTATTTCGGCGCGCGACTGAATGAAGGCATGAGCCTGCGCGCCACCGAGTTTCTGGGCGCTGACCTGATTCTCAGAGGTAGCGCCCCGGCCGAACCCGAGCAGATCAAGGCCGGCACCGGGCGTGGTCTGCAGCACGCCCAAGTGGTCGAGTTCTCCAGCGTGATCGCCAGCGACGCCGGCATCCAGCTGGCCAGCGTCAAGGCCGCCGGCAACGGCTACCCGCTGCGCGGTGAGTTGAAGAGCGCTGCCGCCCCCTATGACGAGGAGACCGTCAGCGCTGGCCCCGGGCCTGGCGAAGTGTGGGCCGAATCGCGCCTTTTGGTGGCACTGAATTTGAAGGTGGGCGACGAGATCGAAGTCGGCGCCAAGAAGCTGCGCCTCACCCGGGTGCTGACCTACCTACCGGATGAAGCCGGCGACTTCTACAGCCTGACGCCCCACGTGCTGATGCACCTCGACGACCTGCCGGCCACCCGTGTAGTGCAGCCGGGCAGTCGAGTGCGCTATATCGAGCAATGGAACGGGCCGAGCGATGCCCTGACCAGCTATCGGCAGGCTACTGAACCCGGACTGGCCGCCAACCAGCGCTTCGATGACGCCCGCGATGGCAGCCGCCGCGTTGGCGGCGCGCTGGATCGCGCCGAGCGTTATCTGAACCTGGCCAGCCTGGCGGCCGTGCTGCTGGCCGGCGTGGCAGTCGCCCTGTCGGCCGCGCGCTTTGCCAGCCGCCGCTTCGACGCCAGCGCCCTACTGCGCTGCCTGGGTCTATCGCGTCGTCAAGCATTGAGCCTGTTCGGCCTGCAACTGGCGATCCTGGGTTTAGTCGCCAGCCTCGCCGGCGCCCTGCTTGGCTGGCTCGCCCAGCAGACCCTGTTCCACCTGCTACAAGGCCTACTGCCGGCACAAATTCCCGCCGGCGGCATAACCCCGGCACTAGCTGGTATCGCCACCGGCTTGGTAGCCCTGGCCGGCTTCGCCCTGCCGCCGCTGGCTGCGCTGGGCCGCGTGCCTCCACTGCGCGTGCTGCGCCGCGACATGCTGCCGGTGCCGGCCAGCTCCTGGCTGGTCTACGGCACCGCGTTGCTCGCCCTGGGGCTGATCATGTGGCGCCTGAGCCTGGATCTGACGTTGACGCTCGCCCTGCTCGGCGGCGGGTTGGTCACTGCCCTGCTGCTGGGCGGTCTGATGCTGCTGGGCCTGCAGAGCCTGCGGCGCCTGCTGGCACGTGCCGCGCTGCCGTGGCGCCTGGGCCTTGGCCAGTTGCTGCGTCGCCCGCTGGCCGCGGCCGGCCAAGCCCTGGCCTTCGGCCTGATTCTCCTGGCCATGGCGCTGATCGCCCTGCTGCGCGGCGAACTGCTGGACAACTGGCAGGAGCAGCTGCCGGCCGACGCACCCAATCATTTCGCTCTCAACATCCTGCCAGCCGAGCGCGATGCTTTCGCCGAGCGCCTGGCTCAGCTTTCTCCCCATCCCGCGCCGCTGTATCCCGTGGTGCCGGGCCGCCTGACCCAGGTCAATGGCGAGCCGGTTCGCCAGTACGTCACCGAGGACTCGCGTGGCGAGCGTGCAGTGCGCCGCGACTTGAGCCTGACCTGGAGCGCCGATCTACCGGACGGCAATACCCTGACGGCCGGCCAGTGGTGGACGGGCGACCAATCGCGTGAGCTGCCTGGCGTGTCGGTAGAAGACGAACTGGCGCAGAGCCTGCACATCAAGCTCGGCGACCGGCTGACCTTCAACGTCGGCGGCGTCGACCGCGATGCCGTAGTCAGCAACCTGCGCACCGTGGACTGGAACAACTTCCAGCCCAACTTCTTCATGATCTTCGAGCCCGGCACCCTCAAGGACCTGCCGGTGACCTACCTGACCAGCTTCTACCTGCCGCCGCAGCACGAGCAGCAACTGGTGGAGCTGTCGCGGGCCTTCCCGTCGGTATCACTGCTGCAGGTCGAGGCGATCCTCAACCAGCTGCGCAGCATCCTGGCCCAGGTCACCATCGCCATCGAGTTCGTACTGCTGTTCGTGCTGGCCGCAGGTCTTGCGGTGCTGTTCGCCGGCCTGCAATCGACGCTGGACGAGCGCATCCGCCAGGGCGCACTGCTGCGCGCCCTGGGCGCTGAGCGCCGCTTGCTGGTGCAGGCCAGGCGTGCCGAATTCGGCCTGCTCGGCGCAGCCAGTGGCCTGCTGGCCGCCCTGGGCTGCGAGCTGGTGAGCTTTCTGATCTATCGCTACGCCTTCCAGATAGCCTGGCAACCGCACCCCTGGCTGCTGTTGCTGCCACTGATCGGTGCACTGCTGGTCGGCCTCGCCGGTGTACTCGGCACGCGCCGCGCGCTCAACGCCAGCCCGCTCACCGTTCTGCGCGAGGGTTGATAAACTGCGCATCCGCTACCGACCGAGCCCAGCATGAGCCGATACCGACCTCCCCGCGCCGCGGGAACGCCCCTCATCACCCCACAAGGCGAGGCGCGCCTGCGCGCCGAACTGCATGAGCTCTGGCACGTGCGCCGGCCCGAGGTGACCCGCTCGGTCAGTGAGGCGGCGGCCCAGGGCGATCGCTCGGAGAACGCGGAGTATAAACAGGATCCGAGGTTCTCCTACTATTTCGCCTGAACGCTCCGCGAACACTGGCCAGAGACCTGAGTAGTCTACTCATTTCCAACCTACTATCTTCCATCCCTTCCGTAAGCTGGCGCCTTCTCGCCTGATTCATCACCACCTCCTATCGACAGCCGCCTTAATCCGTACTCCGGATGTCGAGAACAGCGATTCGCCCAGAAATTTCTTACGGTCAGCTGCCCAAATTGCCCCGGATGGAGCCCGGAGCCGGCGACAGACATTCACCACTCGAACCGCTAATATTCCGAGAACCGGTTGCGCTCTGCTGTGCGCCCAAACCCGGCATTGCTTCCGAGGAAGCTGCATCCCCACTCCCCCCACTTTCCGGTGAGCCAAGACCATACAGCCGGGTACCACGAAAGAACGGCGCCAAACTGATAGCAACGTGTCATCTTCCCACGCTACTCTCTAAAAACACCAAGGAGAGACAGCATGGATGCACAGAGCCGAATCGAGCGCGCCCGCATAAAAGCCTTCTACAAGTTACTCGTAGATAGGCTGGGGAAGGACGGGAAAGATGCCTGGGCGGAGCGCCAAGCCGCCTACGAGGCCCGCATCCGAGAGAAAGAGTCGAAGTTCGACATCAGGCTACCGGTGGAGCCGCAGCTCTTCACGCCACCGGAAGATGACATCGACTGGTACATCCTTGCGTCCCACCTGGCATTCGACTCCCCTCTCAGTGACTCCGCCTACAGCAGCAGACGCGTGTACACCTATGCCATGGCGATCGGCGCGGTGGCCGAAGAGCTTCGGAACGTCCCCAACGTCAATCCCGTACTCGATAAGATGCTGGCGAACAAAAGCAAACCTGAGACCCAGCTTTTCGAGCTGCTGACGGCGGCGTTCTACCTAAAGAACGGCTACGAGGTTTCCTTCATTCCAGAGAACAGCCTCACCTGGCCTGATGGGAAGAAGAAGTCTCCCGATCTGCTCGTCAAATTGGATGACGAGCAAATGTACGTCGAGTGCAAGCGATCAAATAAGCAGACGAAGTACTCGCAATCAGAAGAGGCGGCGTGGGCAGAAATTTGGGCCAAGCTCAGCCATCACATGCTAAGGGCAGCCCCCTGGAGCACAGTCGATCTTACGTTCCATAGCCAAGTAGCTGAAGCCTCCGCTGAGGAGGTAATTCAGATCACCAACCTAGCTCTCAAGGCGAATGGCCAGAAGGTACGAGCCGGCGCGATCACTGGTCAGGTAAGCGCCATCGACAAGAAAAGGCTCAAGCTCCACTACCGAGCCAATTCCGTCAGGCCCAACAGCCCTCAACAGGAGTTACTGGTATTTGGGGACGTCGACAGCAATGAGAAAAGAAGCATCGCTACTGTCGCCAAGAGGGTGATCTGGCCTGGCACTCAAAACAACGTTCTCAACATGTTCATCCACGACGTTGCTAAGTGCGTGGGGGCTCAATGGCGCTGCGACCATGAGGTCTCGCTGGACTCACGCTCAAAACACTTCAAAAGTTTGGTCAACGATGGGGTGAAGCAAATCCCTCCTGACCTACCTGGCGTTGTGCATGTTCTGTACGAGACTCGTGACGGGATTGATGTCGAGCAGCTGCGTAGGGACAAGAATATGTTCAACATTTCGGACTATGACGCCTCTGAAACGACGGTACTTGGCGTGCTCGTGCACGCCGTGAATTACTACCCGTTCGAGGACAGCTACGAGGTGGCTGAAACGGTGGAGTATTTTTCCCGGGTGCCGGACTTGCTATCCCTCTTTCGCCGTCAGAGATTGATGATTTCTTGCGGTGGTACGAATGAGGTCGAAGACGTGACTCATTGGGAGCAAGACAGGGCAGCCAAAAGCCAGAAATCACGGGAATTGATGGATAATCCGCTTTGGGAGCGAGTGGACGAGTAAGTGATAACGAGGGATATTGGGCCATTCACACAACAGATGTGCGTGCCCTACCGGGCCGGGCTGTCGTGAACCAAGCCGGCCTGCTGAGCAGACCTGTCTTGGCCCTTCGGGCTTCCATCCTCACGCCTGGCGCGCTCCGCTTGCCTCTCCCTGACGCCCCATGCATAGGTCGATAGGATGCCCAGCTCCACCGCTGGAAAGATGATCAGACCTCGTAGGTGATTTTCTCAACGTACCAGGAAGCCTCGCCTGCTGGGGTCTGCACCACACACTCGTCACCGACCTGCTTCTTGAGTAGCGCCCTGGCCATCGGCGAGTCGATGGAAATGTAGTCATTGCGACCGTAGATCTCGTCGTAACCCACGATCCGGAATTTTTTCTGTTCACCGTCATCGTTCTCAATCTCGACCCAGGCTCCGAAGAACACCTTACCCTCCTGCTCGGGCGAATAGTCGACGACCTTCACATCCTCCAAGCGCTTGCGCAGATACCTGACGCGCCGATCAATCTCACGCAGGAGCTTCTTGTTGTACTGGTAGTCCGCGTTTTCACTCCTGTCCCCGAGCGAGGCTGCCCAGGTGACCTTTTGGGTAATTTCAGGGCGGTAAACACGCCACAGATGATCCAACTCACCCTTGAGCTTCTCGTGGCCGGCGCGGGTGATTATGTTCGTGGGCAAGCACTCATCTCCAACAGACTGAACAGTCGCAGAACCAGGTATCCACGCGCAGATAGGCACAATTCGCGTCTGCCTGGCCCGGCTTTCGACCTAAATGGTAACTGAAATCACGGCGCCTTTAATCGGCCCTGTAAGCTGATCAGCTAGGCTTGGCCTTGCGCTTCGAGCACAAGGTATTGAGGAGGCGCTGCGCAGGCTCAGCATGAGACGCTTGAAGGGATTGAGATCGAGCGGTTTGCGTGGAGTTTTTGTGCGTGCCCTGCCGGGCCGGCTGTCGTGAACCAAGCCGCCCCTGCTGCGCGAGGCTGTCTTGGCCCTTCGGGCGTCCATCCTCACGCCTGGCGCGCTCCGCTTGCCTCTACCTCTGCAGGGTAATACTAAGACGATGAATGGGGGCCGCTCACTCAGCGAGGGGCTAGCCCAACATGTATGGCCTCGGACAGTTCACTTAAGCGGACACTCACAAACCAAGATCACGGGCGAATCTCATGTCTATCGCCTTCGAATTACGATCGCTGATCATCCGCTCAAGCAGCTCATCAGTCATGTTAGCC
Organism: Pseudomonas sp. CNPSo 3701; assembly: GCF_028674975.1. NCBI lineage: Bacteria > Pseudomonadati > Pseudomonadota > Gammaproteobacteria > Pseudomonadales > Pseudomonadaceae > Pseudomonas > Pseudomonas sp. CNPSo 3701. The sequence continues at coordinate 393,334 of NZ_JAQZSI010000002.1, forward strand.
CAGCCACAGCCGTTGCGCTCTGGAGAGCGGCCTGTCATCGGATCGAGTATCGCCCAGTGATAATCACCTACGACCAAGCGCGCTTTGGCCTCTCGCTTCACAGCAGCGGATGCGGCAGCGACAGAAGGAAAGTGTATGTCGGCTGACGGATCTCGCAGCCCGTCGTACGAGGACTCCAGCTCCTCAACCAACCTTCCCATTGAATAGCCCCCTGACGCGACCAGTTCTTCGAAGATCGCTGCAAGCTGGTCAGCACTGTACACCTCGCACGCAAGCTCCCAGATCAGGAAGTCGGCATGATCGTCCCGGTCACTGTCGAACATCAATGCGGCGAAGACGTTGTCTGTTCCTAGTCGGCGAATAAATCGCTTGAGGTGAATGGATTCTCCCGGGGTAGCACGCTTGCGACTCACCCGACGCCCTACCCCTGAAGTGCGCGGAGCGACAGGCTGGCTGTTATCACCAAAGGCAAGGCCATCATTGACTTGGTGAGGCTCTTGCACAGAATCCCCGTCAGAATGCATATATTTCCTTTATACCGTACTCTTCAAAAACTCGAATAAGCAGCCGTGCCGTTAACTGAAGCCGGCGTCGTATTTTACTTGTAAGCCCTGACGGAAACAGCCTCAAATACCCAATGACGCTAGAGGACGAAATTGGCCGCTCCAGGGCGCGTTTGAAAACGGCAGAATATGACATACGCCAATGCACAGACCTCACTGATGAATCTAAGGTAGGGCCAATCGTACTCCTGAGATCAGCTAACCGGCGCAGGTCAACTCTCTCTAACTTTCAGATTGATTTGTTTTTTCAAAGTTAACCGCACATTTCATACTTCGACTCACTGCCCCGTAAGACTCACTGAACTGATTCCCACTCCATTCAGGAAGCATATAACTATCAAGTTGAGGCCGAACTGTTTCATGCTTATTCAAAACCGCCTCGCCCTGCTTAATAGACAGGCGTTTATTCAACTTCACAGCATGATTCTGCCATTTTGTACGCAAAGCCCAGAAAACCAAAATAATGAAACCTAGAATAGCCAATACGCCCCCTAGATTTTTCTGAGACCTGATCGTTTCAGCGACGTAGTCTCCATAAAACCCAAGAACCACTGTGCAAATTACATTTTTGTCCCATGAACTTCCAGCAGGGCCAGCACCATCAACATACTTACAGTGATACGGTTTTATCTTCCATTCTTTATCTCTGAACAGCTCCCACGCGTCATAAGAAAAACTATTAGCCTCATAATGTTGACCCGCCCAAAACCAAGTTCCAGTTGCAGTAACCTTCAGCAGCGCCTTATCTGGGGTAATCAATAACTGCGCACACACAAGAAAAAGCAATCCCACGATTGGAGCAATAACTCGCGCCGTCCTCATAGCCAAGCTCTGATTTATATCGAATCGAAGCTCGTTTGCTTTAAAATAACTTCCAGCTAAGCGCAGCTCTGAAAGCTCCACATCATTGGATCTCATCCACTCATGCAGATTAGACTTTGCTCTAACAGACTCCAATCGCAGCCCGGTCTTGAGGTTGAATCTATTCAAATCTAGCAGTTCATCAGAGGCTTTTTGATCATCAGGATTTGAGTACTTACCCTCCAAGCCCAGCAGGCTAAAGACTCGATAAAACAAAAAATACAGCGACTTGGTTCTAGAATAAATAACTACCGCTATCAGGACAGCAGAAATAATCGGCCATACCTTATGTAGAAAATCCAAAAACGGCATAGCAGAAGTAACCATTTGCTCCACAATCTCACCTCCATTTGTGAGCGTGATTGAGTGATTCGTCTTGATCTCTAAAAACGGCCATCCATGCAGGCATGTGAGGACGCGCATTTGCCGCAAAACTAGATTGGGTGCACCGGGGAAGGTCGCAGTCAGGTAGCGCTAGTAACCAGAAGGTTCGTCTTTACCCGTCCAACCGGGCGGGATGGAAGTCAGTGCATTGAGACCCAGCGCTCCGCCTAAACAGCCTCTGGCAAAGCAAGAAAGCTCGATGTAGGCGGGATCATCGTCCTGCGCCTTTGCATCAGCCTAACTGGCGTGAGATCATTTTGCCATCCAGCAAAGCGACCTACGAAGGCCGTGCTTGACGCTGGACGAATAGTAAGCGCGACGACGACGGCGCAAGGAAGTTAGCCAAGCACCGCACCAGGAGGGAGCATGGGGTTATCTGTTCGCAAATCAGTTCGCGTTGGCCCGTTCAGGTTCAACTTGTCGAACTCCGGAATCGGTGTTTCGGCAGGCATCAAAGGCCTTCGGGTCGGGACTGGCCCTAGGGGCAACTACATCCACATGGGGCTTGGCGGCTTTAACTACCGCCACACGCTTTCCTCAACACGTCCCGCGCCAACGATTGCTCCTTCGCGCCCGATGCGCCCTTCCTCCACGGCCCCTGAACCTCTGTCGGCTACTCATGAGGCGCTACAGGAGATCGACAGCGGTGAGATTGGATCGATGGTCGACTCCTCATCTCAAGCGCTTGTTGAGGAGTTGAACGACAAGCGTAAACGCCTGCGTCTGTGGCCGTTCGCCCTTGCCTTAACCGTCGGGGCATTTTTGCTCGGTAGCAACAAGCAGCTCGATGCCTGGCTGACCAATTCAATTCTGATCGCAGGCCTTCTGCTCACAGCGGCAATTTACTACTGGGATCTGTTGCGCAAAACGACCGTCATACTCTACGACATCGAGCCGCAGTTAGCCGCCGACGTTGAGCAGATGCACACTGCGTTCGAGGCGGTGCGTAGCTGTCAATCAACCTGGCACCTCCAGGCGCAAGGCAAGGTGTTAGATCGAAAGTACCATGCAGGTGCGAGTCATCTAGTCACCCGGCGCTCCATCGCGCTCACCCTCAAAACTCCGCCCTACGTCAGAACCAATATCGCAACGCCCAGCATTCCCGTAGGCCGGCAGACCCTCTATTTTTTCCCAGACAAGGTATTGGTGTTTGAGGCCAATGGCGTCGGCGCTGTGACCTACGAAAACCTGAGAATCGATATCTCGGCCACCAATTTCATCGAAGACGGTGCGGTACCGAAGGACTCCCAAATCGTCAGTACCACCTGGAAATTTGTGAACAAAAAAGGTGGGCCAGATCGGCGCTTCAAGAATAACCGGCAGTTGCCGGTGGTGCGCTACGAAGAGGTTCAGTTTTCGAGCAATACGGGCCTACTGGAGCGTATACAGATCTCTTGTGTGGGGCGCACTGCTGGGCTGGCAAAAGCGATTGTCGATATCAGCAAACTGAAGGGGCGTAGCTGAGCGAGGCGTGCGGGCACATAGCGATGCTAGATAGTGAAGTGTAAGCGTTCCGCAAAGACAACTACCTGATCCCTGTATTAAGGGCGATGGTGTCCACCTATTTGAGTGGACAGGATTTTTATCTCCTGCACGCGGATCGCCATGCGCAAACGAAACTCTTATCCCAAGCCGTTCAAATCCCAGGTTGTCCAGGAATGCCTCCAGCCCGGTGGCCAGTTTCGCCTTGAGCCACGGCATCAACGCCAACGTCGTCCGCAAATGGCTGCCGCTATGCCGTGGTCAGCCGGCGACGGCATTGCCTGCCTTCATTGCGCTACACACTGAGCTGAAGTCTACGCCCATGGCAGCGGTGATCATCGAGCTACCGCTTGGTCAGCAAACGCTGACCGTAAAATGGCCAGCCTCGATCCCGAAGGCTGTGCCCGCTTCATCCGCAGCCTATCGCAATGATCCGCATCGACGCCATCTGGCTCGCCACCGAGCTCATGGAAATGCGTACCGGCAACGATACGGCGCTGGCTCGTGTGCTCGCGGTGTTCGGTGCGGCGAAGCCGCTCTGCGCTTATCTATTCGCCAATCGCCGTGCCAACCGGATGAAAGTGCTGGTGCATGAGCTGTCTTCAGACTGCGGCTGTAACCTAGAAATTTGACCTGTAAACCCACTCAGTTTATGGGTCAAAAAGTAGGTTTACAGACCCCTCTGTGGGTTAAAAGGCGCCTTAAAGGCGCCCTAGCACGATCAGTCAGCGTTTAGATTTATGGCTCGTTCAATACGCTGACGTCCGGCATGAGCAAGCTTGCTGACCCCCGACTCTTTCGCCACGGCATACACAAGCGCCTCCCCGACGTGACCACGCTTAGACATCTCATCTACAAGAGCCCCTAGTTCTGGGATACAGATTTCAGCAAGCGGACGCGTCGAATCATCATCACCGGGCCTGCGAAACACCACATTCTTGTCAGATTCGATGTGGGCAGGCCAGAAGAATGTACCAGTCTGCTCCTCTTCGTGTGACCTGAAATGAGCACGGGCAATTTGGTCGACGCGATCACGGATGCGTGAGCCAGTTCTCACCCAGCCATGAGCTCGCGCAATACGACGTGAAAGCGCGGTATCGAGCACGGGCCCTTCTTCTGCCACCACATGAGCTACCATCTTCTGCAACGTTGCTGTGTAGCTCTCATCAAAGAACCGGTCAGGATCTACCCCCTCCACGGCCGAGGTAGGGTCTGCCTCTCTGTAAACCAGGTAGTGCGTTGGTGTATAGGCATCGTCCGTTCCATCAGCAGGTGGAGCAGATGCCGCTCTGGCGTACTTCAACTCAGGCAAGCCACCTGTAGGGTCATTGGCTTCGACAGCGTTCGCTGAGGCAACGAGAGAAACTTGATCCACCACATCAATCAACTCCGCCACAGCAGTATCGATCTTCAAGCGCTCAGACTCTTGCGACGCATCAATGACCGCTTGTTTGGCCCTGGAAGCATTAAGCAGCTCGGTAAGCTGCTGATGAACCTTCTCAGCAGTCCCAGCGGCGTCCACCCACCAGTCTGTCGACCAAATCCGGACGATATCCCACCCAAGCCCCCGCAGAACAAATTCCCTGAGCTTGTCGCGGTCTCGCGCGGTTGCGCTGCGGTGGTAGGTAGCACCATCACATTCAACGCCTGCAAGGAATCGCCCTGGAGCATCAGGGTGCACGACACCCAGATCTATTCGGAACGAAGAGACACCAATTTGGGTATGAACCTGCCAGCCCTTCTTGCTCAAAGCGGCAGCGACCGCTTCTTCGAACGGGCTATCGAATCCACCAACGCTACCGAGGTTCGCCTCTACCAATGCACGTGGCCCACGCTCGGCAAATTCGAGGAAGTGTTTAAGGTCACGAACGCCTACAGCTTGGGTACGGGCAAGATCGATGTGCTCTGGGCGCAGAGTCGAGAACAGCACCAACTCCTGACGAGCACGTGTGATGGCAACGTTAAGCCGGCGCTCGCCTCCCGGGCGGTTCATCGGCCCGAAGTTCATCGACATCACACCGGTAGCATCTTTACCGTATGTGGTCGAGAAATAGATGATGTCACGCTCATCCCCCTGGACGCTTTCCAGATTCTTGACGAACACAGGCTCAAGTTCAGACTCGGCGAAATACGGATCAAGCGACGGATCTTTCCGGCAAGCCTCATCAAGCATGTCCATGATGAGTTTCTGCTGTTCACCGTTGAACGTCACTACACCAACGGTACGGCCGCTTTGGCGGAAATCTGGTGATTGAAGGCGAGCCACAAGGTCAGCGACCAACGCTCTCGCCTCAATCAGATTGGTGCGTGAACCGCCCTTATCGTAGACACCCGCCACGGGGCACAAACGCACAGCTTTATCGGCGGTGAACGGCGATGGAAAAGTCACCAGTTTCGAGTGGTAGTAACGCTGATTCGAGAATGCGATTAGGCTTTCGTGCCGGCTACGATAGTGCCAATTCAGGTTACGCATCGGCAAATTCGCGCTGATGCATTCATCCAAAATGCTCTCAAGATCAGCCTCGACATCCTCATCGTCAGCCGTGGACTCAGCACGATCAAAGAACGAGGTAGGCGGTAGCTGTTTCGGGTCGCCCACCATCACGACTTGCCTGCCACGCGCCATTGCACCGATCGCGTCCCACACAGGAATCTGCGAAGCCTCATCGAAGATGACCAGGTCGAATGGCGTCGAGGCTGGTGGCAGGTATTGAGCGATCGAAAGAGGACTCATCAGCAAGCATGGCGTTAGTTTTGTCAGCGCCTCAGGTGCTCGGCTCATTAGCTCCCTCAAAGGGATGTGCTTGGTCTTCTTACCCATCTCATGACGCAGTAGCCCCCACTCAGATGAGCGGCTAACACTCTCCTGGCTTGGTAGGTCAGCGCACAGTCGAGCACGGAGCCAGTCCTTCGTAAGCTCGGTGAACTTGTCATCCAACGCCCGGAAGTCGCGAATACGCTGCTCATGCTCGACGCTGACGAAAGTACGAATCACTGCTTCGTTATCGACGGTGGTATTCAACCACCAGCGAGCGTAGTTCACCTCAAAGACACGACGGACTTTTCCAGAGGTGATTACTCCACTCTCCATGGCTTGCACAATCGGAGCAAGGCCGACCGCGAAGGCCTCATCTCTCACCTTGCGCCATGCACACCACGCTTTGAGCCTCGCTGCAGACGACACCACCGTTTCGCAGTTCTTCTTCAGGTCATTCAATGACAGGTGAGCAGTCTCAACAACACCCGTTTCGGTAAAGTTGCCTACCGACGTCAGATTCGACGAGCGCTCCTGAAGCAGCCTGAGCTTGTCACGCATTGCAGCGCCGGCCAGAGCGATGGCCCCTTCATGCTCCAGCAAAGCATTACCATCTCCCAGAAGCGTTTGTAGGGGCGCTTTGTAGGCAGCGATCTGCTCCGGATTCAGTGCAAGCTTGGCGATAGCAGTCGCTATCTGCCCTTGAAATGCCAGAGCCTTGCGTGCGAGCTCCAGGTTGGTTTTGAGATCACTCCAAACTGGCACCAACTCTCGCAAGTCAACTAGATCAGACAGATCACGCTCAACCGCCGCCCGCTGTTTAAGCAGAGCGAAATCGTCTTTCAGCGTTTTCCCGCAGCGCCCCTCTTCAATCTCCGGGTGGTCATCGGTGAGTCGACCGCGCTCTTCGATTGCTCGGCGTTCTGCTTGAAAGCGCAACGCCGCATTTAGGTTTTCAACGTTTGTGGCCTGCCCTCTCCAAAGATCATGGGTGCTTGCGCAAAGATCGGAAAGTGCCGCTATATCAGCATCGAGGCGCCTCAGCAAACGAAGCCGTTTCAGCTCTTCTTTCAAACCATCGCCAAGCAGGCCCTGCTCGACCAACTCCAGTCCATCATCCGCCCACTGCGATTCAGCTTTTTGAAGTCGAATTGCTTCCTGGAGCTTGATCGCTGTCGCAAGGTGTTCAGCTTCTGATTTCGGGCCCTGCCAAATAGCGAAGCACTCCTGCCCTGGCTCAAGCTCATCGACAGTACGGCGTATCGATCGGATCTGCGTCCACACCGCCAAGTCTTCACCACAATTTGCTTCACTCGGGTTCTCTTGAGAGGGAGCCAAGAGCGCTGCGATACGGCGCTTTGCGAACCACGATTTAGGCCAGAATGATTGCTCAGCCTCTTGCCACTCACGCAACAAAAGATCAACGTCTAGTGACTCAATCGCTTCACTGTAAGTGACGCTTAACTGTCGCTTGAGATCAGATATCTGCCCCAATAGCGCCACTGCGTGAGCCAGCACAACCGTGGCTCTTTCCGGCCAGGCTGGGCCAAGCTCAGAGTGCGTTGCACGGCGCTGCAGCAGCAGTTCGATACCCTGTTTCGCATCGGTAACTGCGCGCGAAGACCATAGGTCAGACAGCTTGGCATTGAGATCCCGATGCTTTTCGACCCATATGCAACCTTCACTCAGCCTAAGGGAGATGGCACGTGCATCTGGGCGAAGCGAGAATCGCCAGTCTTGTCCTGCTGCAGCTGAAAGCGCCAAGGAAAGAACGGATAAGCCCTCAAGGGCCGTTGGGCTGTATTCCGTAGCCGGAAGCCCTGCCAGCTCAACGAATCGATCTGCAGCTCGTTGCACCTCAAGAACCGCAGGCAAGACTTCACGTGCGGCCTGGACGAACTGTTGTTGCCAATGGGGTGACCATTCGGTCTGACCAACTGCATGTAGGGCATGGCCAGCAAGCTGGGCATAGTCCACAGCCTGGGCGTTCACTTCGAGACGGTCGCACAACTCACGAAGCTCGATTATCGCCTTCTGGTCGTGAGTGTCAGGCGCCCCCCAAGCAACAGGTGCGACCGCCTCTTCACCACCTGAGGTAACCGTACCGATTGCATCGTAAATAGTGTAGCCATTGCGATGGCGCCGATGGAGACGTTCAACGTAGATGTTCAGGCTGTCACGCAGGGTCGCGAGGCGCTGTGCCTCAACTTCCCATGCAGCGGAATCTACGTGCCCTTTGGCTTCCCAGGCTGATTGCAGCTGAGCAAGTACATCTGTTTTTCGAGCTTTGCTCGAATGCAGCTCCAAGCAGAACTCACCCAGACCGATCTCACGCAGTCGCCGGTAAACCACATCCAATGCCGCGATCTTTTCCGAGACGAACAGTACACGGCGCCCTTGGGCAATCGACTGAGCGATCATGTTGGAAATCGTCTGGCTCTTACCTGTGCCAGGCGGCCCAATGAGAACGAAATCCTTTCCTTTGGCTGCCGCCATCACCGCAGCAAGTTGGGATGAGTCAGATGGCAATGGACAGAAGACATCTGTCGGGCCATAGATACGATCCAGTGACTCTGGCTCCGGGAAAGGAGTATCTGAAACGAACGAGTCACGTGGCGTCTCCAGAAGGTGCTGGACTACCGGGCTTTTTCGAAGATGCTCGGCGTTCTCGGACAGATCCTTCCACATGAGGTACTTGGCAAACGAGAACATCGACAGCACGACGTCTTCGTTCAACTCCCAACTCGGGATGTCCTTGATGGCATGGCCGACTTTTTTCCAGATGCTGGCAATGTCCAGACCAGAATCGTCTCGGGGCAGATCGTGTTCAAGAGAGCCCAGGCCAAGCTCGAAGTCTTGGCGCAGCATTTCAATTAGCGTTGGATTGAAGCGCGGTTCGTCATCGTGTAGCACCATGGTGAACCCGGAGCGCGCGCTCCTGCGCTCTAGGGTGACCGGTACCAGCACTAGTGGTGCTTTGTACTTTTGCCCTGCTCTGTCCTCACGCGTCCAGCTCAGAAAACCTATGGCCAGGAACAGCGTATTAGACCCGCCTTCCTGAAGTGCAGTGCGGGCACCCCGATACAGTTCGGTCAGCCGAGCGTCCATCTCGTTGGAGGTTAAAGCGACGAAGACCTCTCTACGCCTCAACGCGTCCTCAGCGTGGCGGCGACGAACATCCTCACGTTCACGTTGCTCATAAAGAGCGCGCTCACGTGGATCAGCACCGTCCATGAGATCAGGCCGGGTCAGCAGCTTTAAGGACTGACCACTAGACAGAATGTCCTCAAGCGCACTTGGATCTGGAGACTCAAGCTTCAGTGCTCGCTTACCCATCTTGAAGTTGAGCAGGTTGTTACGAAGCGACAGGTCTAGAAGCTTGCGCTGCCAACGACCAAGGCGATCTTTGGGGTCAAGTTTCGAAAGATCTTCGACCTCCACCTCATGGGTTTCGTCAGGAATGTCGGCGCCGTCTTCAACCAGGATGAGGGGCACATCATCCAATACCTCAGCAGCGACCCGCGCAATTTGAGCCTCAGCGCTTGCTAGTGGTTTGATGCGCTGCAATCGAGCCCGACGAATATCCAGCAGCATTTCGAAGTCGCTCTCAGCGTCTTCAGCGATTTGCTTAGCACCTCGTTCAGCCGCATATGAGAATGGCGGAATCGGGTTTTGCGTGACGAGTGTGGTTTCAAAAAGCACCAATTCCTGCAGCTTCACCCGTTTGCGCACGGCTGTTACATCATCCACCAGCGCAGTCGTAAACTCTTCGGGCTTCAACCAAAGGCCCGCAAAAGCATGCCCTTTGGTGAACACAATTACAGGGTTTAGTCCGATCTGCTCCAGAGCAGCGCAGAAAAGCAGCGTGAGATCCATGCACGTGGCTAAGCCTGTATCAGCAATCTGGCTGGGGCTACGTACCTTTTGCCCGCAATACTCAAAGCTTGCGGGCGGCAACGCGTAATCTAGCTTCATCCGCGCCACAGCTCCCCAGACAGCAGAAGCTAATTGCCAAGCTCGCTTGGAGCCACCCTCATAGCCATCAAGCGACGACGATTTCTCGCTCAGACGGAGCAGCTCAGCGGTTTGCTTCAGCAAGCGCTCAACTGCCGGATCATTCGGCTGAACGAACGCTGCCGTCATGTCCGGGATGTGGCGTAGGCCACCCCATTGATTTCGAGGAAGAAGATCTACAACCTGCTCATGGCGGGCCAGCACTTTCCGGCCACCATCTGCGTCCCTGTCATCAGCCTCAAGGACGAAGGTGAAAGTCGACAGCTCAGCTTCGGTCAAGCGAGTCAACAAGGGGCCGTCTAGCACCAAGTCAAGCCCAGGAATGACCCGAAAGCTATCCGCAGCGATTTCATCGATCCGCCAGACCTTGGGCTTGAACACCTCGGGCACAGAGGACAGCGAAAGGGTTGCATTGACGAAGCGATCTTCGGTCTCGTTCGAGATGCGAAGCTCTCTAATTACAGGAATGGCGTTCTGAAAGTCCGCAAGATTCAGCTTCGCAACCAAGGTGGCGAGAATCTTCACTTCTTTAGGCGGGGTTTCTTCTTCAAGCGTGAGGGGCTGAACTTCGTCGTCCATGCGCAACCGTCCCTGTCGTAGCGCCCAAAGGAGTGCCGGAATTGGCCGGCGAGAAGGCCCCTTTTGAGCTGATGGCGAGATGATAGCTTTTCTGTCGCCACCCGTAATTAGCATTTGGTCGTTACAGGATATTGATCTTCAAAGTCGACGCCTGGATCTTCAGGGCGGAGCCAGTCGATGCTGCTCATACCCCAAAATCCGCACAGGCACCAACAGGTATCGTTATGCCCAAGCGCAGCCCGGATCGACTGCAAGGCAGGGCCGAGCATAGCCAAGCGCCATCGTGGCTAAAGCCGGCCTCCCTCGTTACGTGGTCAGCTTGGGGCCAATCCGAAAGAGCGCTTCTTCCAGCTATCGTCCACACGCTGCTGTGGACGCAGCTATCAGCAACACCCGTCCCTCAATACTCTCCGTCGCGCGGTGCAACATGATAATGCTGTTGCCATGTGACGCCGGAGGCTCTTGAAAGAGCTTGTGAGACAGTCCGTATAGCCCTAGCTGGAACCATCCTCCTTTACCTTGATGAATCAGACCGAACGAAGCCTCGGCGAACCGATCGGCTTAGCTACACAGGCAAACAATGTAGCTATGAAAAGATTGGCGAGTCATATCGCTTGTTGAATCGAAAGCCCCGAAATCGCTTAAGGTATAGGGGAAATCACCCCGAGCTCTGTAAGCGCCTTAACCCCCTCAACGCCTTCAACTCCAGCAACATCTCAATCTGTCCAGGTCGAAATCTCGCGCTTGAAGAACTCGCCTGCCTTGAACGGCATAGTTGTCACTGCCTCCAGCCCGCCGACACACCGGTTCTGAAAGCGGTCGATCTCATCCAGCCGCAGAAAGTAGCTATCGCTATAGGCCGAAAATACCATCGTCGCGGTCTCGCGCAGCTGCAGGTGCTCACGAAGCAACGCGAGCGCCATGCCCGGCCCACGCGCAGCCTCGACAGCCAAAATTAGACGATTTGGACACAGAGGCACGTCGTAGTGACCTGCTTGTTCGTCAACCTCGCGCGACGAATCAGGCTCGTCACAATCAACACTCATATGAGTCGTTTCCATCGTCTGAGTCGGCCAGTTTCACTAAGGCTCCCAAACCCCGGTAGATGTCTATCAACGACCTCATAGATCGCTCCCTGTGACCACGAGTAGCCCAGCGTGAGCACTGCTACTCCTCCCCGCATCTGTTCCAGTGCGAAACCAGCCCGTCAGTACGATCAGGGATCTCCGAAGTTTTGCTGAGCACAAGGCATTGGGCATTGCCGACGTACTCAACCAACACGTAGACGTTATCGCCAACAGCGACGTCCAGCTTTCGCATCGCTTCATCCGGAATGCGGATAGCACCCTCCCCATCCCAGTTTTCGATAGCCACTTTCCAGTTCATTTTCCTACCCTGCTCGACTAATACCACCCGACAACAACGCTAAATTTTGATCCCAACCCCCTCAAGACCCCTTTTAGTTGAAATCTGCTTAAGCGACGAACCGACATTCGCTTTAAAAACGTCCACATCTGGCCAACTCTCATGACTTCCTTTCGGCATCGCGCACTTTTTTGAGAACTATCAAATCATCAACTAGCTCAACACCTAATAAATCTCCGATGCCAACGCCCATAGCCGCAAGCATCTCTGGCGGAAGGTCAATTATGACATCACCGCTACCATCGCCAGGATCTTGGCATTTCGCTGTAGTGAGTACTTTGCGATTCATAGCTTCGTCACGTGCAAGCCTATCCGAATTGAACAGTCATAAGCGCTAAATTTTGATCCCAAATTCCTGAAAATCCCGCTGCAGAGTTTTATGGCTCAGCACGGCTGGAATCTTGAAAAAGAATCGGTAGGCATAAAAGAAAAAAACAGGCAATAGGAGAAGACCTAAGCCATAAGTTGCTATTGCAATAATTACAGACGCTGGCACCGCAGCAACAGCGAAGATTAACCCCTGCACCCTCGCTCCGCGAGTAACTTCCCGGAGCTCATCGGCATCAAAGAAAAACTCTCCCCTGCTGTTTTCAAAACCTACGACGACCGTAATCTTTTTAGAGGTCTCCTTCACGAACCAAGTCCGCGGAACGTCCTTATCATAGGCGCCTTTTTTTCTGATGTAGTCCGGGATCAGCAAAGCTTTAAAGTAAATAGTATTTCCCGATTCATCTTCGGCCCTTACTCGCTGGTAGAGCGTCGAAGAATTGCCAGTTTCGCTGTCTTTATGGTTTCTAACAGTCACGACGATTTTGCGCATTTGCGACATACAGCAATCCCTTTATCAATTTATCTGGATTCCGTGAGCAGGCAGTGACCAACTCGCCCCCTTCCGCCATAACGCCGACAGCCCTGGAATATGGAAAGGTTGCGCACCGCAGCTAGTCATCGACCACTGCCTCCGCTCGCCCATTTTTTGGAGCTGGTAGGAGGCACGCGAGCCATCCAGGCATGCGCCTGAAATCGGTGTGAAAATCGAAATCCCGCACACATGACTATATACATTTGTGAGGGCCATAACAAACACGGCATACCGTCTCCTTTTGCAGGACACGTGTATGTTGCTTCGCGATGCCTACGCCTTGACGCTCCGCTTGCTGCGGAAAAACAAGGGGTTCAAACAGCAGGATGTTTCGGCCGGCGTTGACGCGTCCTACGTCAGCCGATTGGAGCGAGGTGAGCGAGCGGTAACGATCGAAGCCAACGATTCTGTTGCGCGGGGCCTTCAGATTGCCCCGCTCACCCTCTTAGCTCTCGCACACGGCGCGCAGCGCGGGGGGTCAGCCAGAGAAGTGCTTGAAGAGGCCGTCCGAGAGCTCAGAGAGCTGGAGCTTTTCGATGTGCGATTGGACGCTGAACAGGCAGAGCTGACGCACCCACAAGCTGCCAAGGGAATTGAAACAACCAAGGCGGTTCTGACGCTCAAAGCTAAGGGCCTTAGCCAGTTGGAGGTTGCTCGCGCTCTAAATCTTTCGACCTCGACAGTGGGGCGTCACTGGTACAGACGAAATCCTCAGCAATAGGTATGTAGATCGACGGGGCAGTTGGAAACTTGCATCGCAATGGGTAGATTTGCGGGGATCACAGCCTGATCGGAGCCCCTGCCGTGCTAGTCGAATTTGACCTCAACCATAACGACCGCGACGCCCTTCTTCGTCACTGCCAGTCATTCCAACCGGCGACTGGAGATCCTAGAGAAGACGCGCGCCTGGCGGATGCGCTTGCGGCGCTTCAGGAGGCACTTGCGGAGTGCGACGCGACTAAGTCCAATATTTACGCCCCTGATTGATCTCGGTGACAACGATGAGCCTAGGCAAGGATCTGCTTGACCAGAATGGGGTTAGGCGCGGCCAATATTTGGCTTAAAAATAGTCAGTTATCCCAGCAGTTTGGCAAACTCACGCAAGCCTGCCACGCCTCTTCAGTGGCTAGCCTTGCAAGCCGAAGCCTTGCCGCCAGGCCCCTCTTCTCATCAAAGGCGTGAGGCCGATGATTCTCCAAGCCCTAACCGAAAAGAATCAACCAGCTCACGTAACCCGGGCGGCATCTGCCGACGACCTGGATAGTAGATATGAAAAGGAGGCTCAATCGGAGCCCAATCGGGAAGCACGATCTGTAGCTCGCCTCTGGCAATGTACCCCCCAACTCGTTCCTCCAGGCAGTACATGATTCCGCGATCAGCCAATGCCATCTCAATGCCGAAAGCTGTTTCGTTTACGCAAAGCTGTCCAGGTACTTCAATGCAGCGGTGCTCACCATCCTTCTCGAAATCCCAGCGGTAGATGACACCGTTGCCCATTCGAATCTGAATGCAGTTCTGGTGCTTTAAATCTTCGGGCTCGACGATCCTGGGATTGCTATTCAGGTACCTCGGAGAGGCAACCGCGACCCAACGAAGCTCCTCGCTGATCCTTACCGCGATGAAGTCCTCGGGAATCGTATCGCCGAAGCGAACGCCGGCATCGAACCCGGCAGCTACGATGTCCACCATACGATCATCTACCGCGACTTCTACGGAAACCTCAGGGTAGGCCTCCAAAAAGGGAGGCAGATATTTCGTAAACAGCAATCGAGCACCGTCACTCAAAACGTTCAGACGCAGCCTGCCCGAAGGCCTATCACGGTGGCGATCTAGCGCCGCCAGAGCCCCGCTGATTTCTGTGAATCCGATTGTGAGGCGCTTCGCCAAGGCCGCTCCGGCATCGGTAGGCGACACGGTGCGGCTGGTGCGATTAAGCAGCCTTACCCCAAGTCGCTCCTCAAGATTACGCACGGCATGGCTCAGCGCAGACGTGGTGATGCCAAGCTCCACTGCTGCCTGAGTGAAGCTCCTGAGCCTTTCCACTGCGAGAAACGAATTCAAGTCAGCCAAGTCCGCCCGAGAAAGGCGTGCTGTCGGTAATACAGGCATCTGCAGAAACTCACTGTTGATTTAGATTCAATGCTTGATGCAATGGCGCTCGACAATCATTGATAAATCATAAAGTACCATCAATTTAATTCAACAATTGATGGAAATTACACTTCTATAGGGTTCATCTGCGTGTTCCATATCTACCTCACGATTGCCTATCTATACGTGCTATGGCGCTTCGTCGTTCCGCTACCCATCACCCGAATCTGGCGTGCCGTGATCGGACTATCGCTACTCATCATTTCGAAGTACCACCTGATACTGATCGGCCTCTACGGCACGATGTTTTCGCCAGAGTTTCCGCGAGCAGCAGTGCTGTTAGCTGGCTGGCTGTTTTGCACGTTCGTGCTGCTGTTCGCTCTGGTGATCCTGGGTGACCTGGTTGGCGGGATCGTCGCGCTCGTCACCAGAAGGTCAATTGCGAAAGTCCTGGGAAGCAAGTTCAGGCTGGTCATTGCTTCGCTGGCGCTGACCCTGTCCGGCATTGGGGTTTACCAAGCGGCTCAGCTCCCGGATGTGCAGCGCCTTGACGTTGACGTGAAAGGCCTGCCCGCAGCTTTTGATGGCCTGCGGGTGGTACAGCTCACAGACCTGCATATCAGCAAAGCCTTTCAACGCGAATGGGTCGAGAAGGTGGTGGAGCGCACGAATGCGCTTAACCCCGACCTCATCCTCGTCACTGGAGACGTCATCGACGGGACGGTCGAGGCACGACGCGAAGACGTGGGCCCCCTCGCTAACCTGAAAGCCCCGCTGGGGATCATCGCGATCCCTGGCAACCACGAATATTACTTTGGAGCCGATCGCTGGATCGCCGAGCTTAACCGACTCGGAATGCGGGTTCTGGTTAACAGCCATGTCGCGCTTATGCGTGATCAAAGCTCGTTGCTGATTGCCGGCGTAACGGACGAGGCGGCTCCTGCCTTCGGCTTGGAAGGCCCAAACCTCGATCGAGCACTTAAGGGCGCTGACCGAGAGTCACCCGTCATTCTTCTAAAGCATCGCCCTGAAGGGGCGGCCCTCTCCGCAACTGAAGGAGTGAGTCTCCAGCTATCTGGGCACACCCACGGCGGAATGATCAAAGGGCTCGATCTAATCGCCCAATACGCCAACAGAGGGTTCGTGTCAGGCAAGTACGAGGTCGGGAGGTTGACGCTCTATGTCAGCAACGGCACAGCCCTCTGGAACGGCTTCCCTATTCGATTGGGCGTTCCAGCTGAAATCACTGAAATCGTGTTGCGAGCAAGCCCCGCTTCCCAACTGAAACCTAGCGAGGAGAATTCCTAATGAATCATCCAGCCATCTGCAAAAACTCGGTCGCCGTCGTCACCGGAGCAGCGTTGGGCATTGGCTACGCCATCGCCCATAAGGTTGCCAAAGAGGGAATGGATGTCGTGCTTTTCGACAAAAATTCTGTGGCGCTCAAATCTGCAGCTAGCTCGATTCGTAGAGATGCACCCGACGTGAATGTCCTCGCAATCGAAGGGGACGTCACGTCGCAAGCGGATCTACACGGACTCTACGAACAGGCATGTGAGTTCGGTCGCGTGTCCCTGCTGGTTAACAACGCGGCGATCATCACAGGGGCTGGCCCTTGGGATGGAATGTCTAAGTGGAGGACGCTCATGGAGGTTAATTTCTGGAGCGCTCTTACTCTCCAGCAGCTGTTCATAGAAACGATGTTCTCTCAGGAAGGGAATGCGGCAATCGTAAACGTCGGATCGAAGGAAGGGATAACTACACGACCTGGCAATGCGGCCTATTCAGTCTCGAAGGCCGCGATAAAGGTACTTACTGAGCAGTTAGCTCACGAGTTGCGTGAAAGGGTTGGTGACCGAATCACTGCGCACCTATTGATCCCGGGATACACCTTCACGCCGATGAATTTTCCCGACATGACCTCGTCCACCCACAAACCGGATGCCCCTTGGACTGCGGATCAAGTAGCCGATCGGCTGGTGGCGCAAATGGCTAAAGGAGAGTTCTACATTTTCTGTGAAGACAATGAGGCAAGTTGGGAGCTCGACCAGCGCCGCATGCAATGGGCTGCCGATGACCTCATCTTGAAGCGCCCTGCCCTGTCTCGCTGGCATGAGGATTACGCTGATCAATTCTCTGCCTATGTTGCAGACATAGCCCCGCAGTGAAATCCCTGTCCTGACACCTGTCTTGGTGAGATGCCACGGCATGCCTGGCATCTGCGCCCTTAAAGACAATCTCCTTTTGCTTCACCGGGCGGTGCTGTTGGCACCGTTTGGCTTAAGGCGTACTGAATGAAAAGCCACTCGAACACAGAAACATCTGCGACCCCTGCTCCAAAAATCGAAGTGCCTCATGGCGTCGGTATTGCTATCGCGATGTTGAGCCTAGGGGGCCTCTTCATTGGCACCGGCGAGTTCGCATCAATGAGCCTGCTGCCGGGGCTTGCGTCCAGCACCGGCGTATCAATTCCCGTGGCTGGGGGATACATCACAGCCTACGCACTGGGCGTGGTAATTGGCGCTCCGATGATCGCCATCCTCGCGGCACGCTGGCCTCGCAAGGCACTGTTGATCGCACTGCTTGCGCTGTTTGCAATAGGGTATGGTGCGAGTGCAGTCGCCTGGAACCATGCAAGCTTGCTCGGCGCCCGCTTCTTGGCCGGACTGCCGCATGGCGCTTACTACGGGGTAGCGTGCCTCGTTGCGGCCACGATGGTTGCTGATAACCGTAAGGCACAAGCTGCTGGGTACGTTATGGCAGGTTTGGCAGCAGCCAATGTTGTTGGGGTTCCAACTGCAACATGGATTGGTCAGTTGTTCGGATGGAGGGGCGCCTTTTCCGGCCTGGCTGCCGGTGGTGCACTAGCAATCGTACTGTTCTGGTGGCTCATTCCTTCGATTCCCAAGGATGAGAAAGCAAGCCCCAAATCTGAGCTGTCAGGCCTCAAAAGGCCTCAGCTTTGGCTCACATTAGCTACGGCATCTATCGGCTTCGGCGGGATGTTCTCGGTGTACAGCTACATCACACCGACACTTACTGAGGTAACTGGCTTCACATCCGGACAAGTGCCATTGGTTCTGGTGCTCTGGGGCGTGGGCATGATCGTGGGTAACTTGATTGGGGGCTGGTTAGCAGACCGTTCTCTGGTGCCGGCGATCTTCTACATCATGATTTGGAACGCTGTCTTCCTAGCTCTCTTCTCGATGCTGGCTTCTTCAAGCGTTGGTACCTTGGCCGTACTCTTTCTTGTAGGCTGCGGATTTGCCCTTGTACCTGCCCTGCAGGTACGCCTGATGGACGTCGCCGGTGAGGCGCAAACCTTGGCTGCAGCGCTCAATCACAGCGCGTTCAACATCTCTAACGCAGTTGGCGCGACGCTCGGTGGTCTCTCGATCGCAGGCGGCTTTGGTTGGGCGTCGACTGGCTGGGTGGGCGCTGCTCTTGCGGCGCTAGGCACCGTCTTCTTCGCCATCTCGATCAGCCTTGAGAAACGCGCCAAAGCTAAAGCAGTCGCAGCCTGAACGCATGAATCGCTCGGTAGGCGCAGTGACATTGCCCGCTCGCAGCCGGCCACAGAACAATCTCAGTGAGAGGAGATAGTGACATGGTAACGCCACAGCTGACCGTACAGCTTTCAGACGGGCATCGAATTCCACAGCTCGGCTTAGGCGTCTGGCAAGCTAGCCAGTACGAAGCGCGTCATGCCGTCGAACTAGCCATCGAGACAGGCTATCGCCACGTCGATACCGCATCGATCTACGGGAACGAGGAAGGCGTTGGTGAAGGCATCCGCAATGCGAGCGTGCCCCGCGAGCAGGTTTTTCTGACTACCAAGATCTGGAACGATGCCCAGGGCCGGGAGAATACGGCCAAAGCAATTGACGCTAGCCTGACCCGCCTCAAGGTCGATTACGTTGACCTGCTCCTCATACACTGGCCAGCACCTTCGAAGGACAAGTACGTTGAAACCTGGAAGGCGTTAATCGCAGCCCAGCAGGCAGGAAAAGCTCGATCAATTGGGGTCTCCAATTTCAATCCTGAACACCTGCATCGGCTGATTGGTGAGACAGGTGTATCACCGGTTCTGAATCAGGTGGAACTGCACCCGTTCCTACAGCAGCAGTACTTGCGAAAGCACCATGCGTCGTTAGGTATCGCGACTCAATCATGGAGTCCACTGGGTCAGGGGAGCGCGCTGACGCACTCGGGAATAGTCGGCATCGCCCAAAAGCATGGCCGAACTCCAGCACAGGTGATCATTCGGTGGCATATGGAATTGGGGCTCATCGCGATCCCCAAATCCATCACGCCCTCGCGCATCCGTGAAAACCTGGATGTATTCAACTTCTCCCTCGATGCGGCTGACCTTGCTTCGATTGAGAAAATGAATACTGGAACGCGGCTCGGCCCGGATCCGGCATCTTTCGGGTAGCCCGATTCTTACGTCTTAGAAGTGGGATGACGCCGGCAAAAGTCGCGTGCCGGCGTACCTTCCTCATCTCATTGAGCGCGCTCGCTCGGCTCAGGAAAAACCGCTCACGGCGTGAGGAACGTAGGGAGCTTCTAGTCGGCTGACCTCATCTTCGCTCAGCTCTATCTTCAACGCAGCGATCAAATCGTCGAGCTGGCCCTTCTTGCTAGCTCCGACGATGGGGGCTGACACGCCCTGTCTCGCTAATACCCAGGCCAACGCAATCTGCGCCATAGGCACGCTTCGCTCACGAGCAATCTGCTCGACGACGTCGATGACTCGACTATCTTCTGCTTCGGTGCGTTGGTAAAACGACTGCCCTGCGACATCGGTCTTCGTTCGCTCAGTCTGCTGTCCGTGAGGGCGAGTCAGCCTACCGCGCGCCATTGGGCTCCACGGAATGATGCCGACGCCCTGGTCGATGCACAGCGGAATCATCTCCCGCTCCTCCTCCCGATAAACCAGATTGAGGTGATTTTGCATCGAGACGAAGCGGCTCCATCCATTTGATGCCGCCACGTGCTGAGCTTTTGCGAATTGCCAGGCATACATGGACGACGCACCGATATAGCGAGCTTTTCCAGATTTGACGACGTCATGCAGCGCCTCCATGGTCTCCTCGATCGGTGTGTGATAGTCCCAGCGATGAATCTGGTATAGATCGACGTAGTCCGTGCCAAGCCGGGTCAGGCTTTGGTCTATAGCAGTCATGATGGCTTTGCGCGACAAGCCTCTATCGTTCGGTTTTTGGGCATCGTCCAGCATGCTTTGCGAATGAAAAACCTTGGTGGCGATGACGACCTCGTCGCGCCGGGTCATCTCCTTGAGCAACCTACCCACAATTACTTCAGAAGTGCCGGCAGAGTAGCTGTTTGCTGTGTCGAAGAAATTAATCCCCTTCTCGACGGCATGCTTGATGATTGGCCGGCTGTCATCCTCACCCAGCGTCCACGGGTGGGTACCTGCCTCAGGATCTCCGAAGGTCATGCATCCCAAGCACAGCCTAGAGATATCCAGGCCCGTGCTCCCGAGTTTGGTGAACTTCATATTCGCTTCCTCCTCATCTGCTTCGCACCATTCGTTGAGTCGCTTTTCACGTGAGAACTACGCTAGGTCATTCGACATGGCTGAACGCAGCTAGATCATTGAGCTGGTTTCAACCGCGCGTTGAGGGAGAACGAAGGGTCGTAGTAGCCCCGCCACGGTCAGTTCTAGGTACCGGCGAATGTTCGCCTTATCCCTGGAGGATCAAATGTCTAAACCAATCAAACGCGTCGCTGTTACCGGAGGCCATGGGAAGGTAGGTGCGGTACTGGTGCCCTACCTGCGTGAGCGCGGGTATGACGTTTTCGTAATCGACAAGGATGGCCCGGTTGATCCAGACGAGACCATGATGACTGCGGATCTGGAGGATTTTGGCCAGACGCTGGATGCTTTGTCATCGGTAGGCAATGACGTCTATGCCCGGGCAGAGCCTCAGGCATTCGACGCCGTCGTACACCTGGCGAGCATGCCGCATCCACGCATGATTCCAGACAGCGATGAGTTCCGAGTGAACATGATCACGACCTATAACGTTTTTGAGTCCTGCCGGCGCCTTGGGATCAAAAATATCGTCTGGTCTGCCAGTGAGGTGGCAACAGGAGTTCCCTACGACAAAACCGATGCACCGTATGTACCGGTGGACGAGGACTACCCAATGCGTGGGTACAACGTCTACTCCTTGACCAAGGTGCTCGGTGAGGAAATGGCTAGGCAGTTCTGCCTCAATGACCCATCGCTGCGAATCACGTGCCTGCGCCTGTCCAACGTCATGAACCAGGACGAGTACGCGAAGTTTGAGTCCTGGCAGGATGACCCTACTGTTCGCCTCTGGAACTTCTGGACGTATGTCGACAACCGCGACGTCGCGCAGAGCATCGAGCTCGCCCTGAAATACGATGTGCGGGGCAAGGATGAGTTCTTCATCACGAACGATGAAACGGTAATGCGAACTCCGAGCAGCGAGTTGCTTGACCTTCACTACCCAGGTATCGAACGCCGTAAGGAGATCACTGGGAACGAAGTCCTGCTTTCCAACGAGAAAGCAAAGCGCGTACTTGGATTCAAACCCGTTTATTCCTGGCTGGACGCTCTCAAGGAGCAGCAATAGTGATCTGCCTAAACTGATATCCCACTTCGCGGCAACAGCGCCCGACTATTGCCATGCACGCCTTTGGAAGCGTGCGTGGGCTGACCAGCATTCAGAGATGGCGGATCACTTCGGGCTGGGTGGCGCCATATCGCAATCTGGGCAGCGAGATAGTTTGCGGCACAGCTTTGCGGCTTGTTTCGTCACATCATCGTGACTCCCGGAAGCTGGGAAATTCCCACCCTATTTTCGCGCGGCTGAACCGGGCTCAATGAGCCGATCAGCATTTGCAGCGATTCTCAATAAGCCGTCATCGATGGCTATGTCTCTGATGGAGGTAGATCACAATGATTCATCACTTCAAAAGGAAATTCGCACTGATGGCGTCAGGCTGTCTTGGGGCGGTTGCTGTCTCGGCTCAAGAGGCTGCTCGGGATCCCGCAAGAGATGCGTTTGCGCTCATACCTGAAAAGCCATCAGCGTTCTTCGTTGATGCGACGGCGACACACGTCCCGTTAGCGCCGAGCCTGCATGCAACCGACTCAGTGTTCATCGATGTCGACAAGGATGGAGACCTGGACGTCGTAGTGTCTGTCGAGCTCGGGGTGAATCGTCTTTATCTGAATGATGGAAGCGGGAGATTGACCTATGAGCCCGACGCCTTCGGCACACAGATGCACGACAGCGAACATGTACGTGCTGCTGATCTCAATGGTGACGGCAACATGGATGTAGTATTTGTCGCTGAATCGGATGAGTACCATCAGTTGTTTCTAGGCGATGGCAAAGGCGGCTTCACTGATGCGACCGACCGCCTACCAGCAACCAGCCAGGGCAACGGGCTGGCCATCGGCGATGTGAATGGAGACAGGCTACCGGACATCGTCATAGGAAGCACTGGCGAGCTCGGCTACGGGCCAGACGCTGGGATAAAGCCTGCGCGCAATTTGCTATTCATCAACGACGCCAAGCGGCCAGGCCATTTCATCAATGCGACCGAGACACACCTGCCCAAGGCGGATGATCAGACTGAGAGTGTCGCGTTAGCTGATATGGATGGAGACGGCGATCTCGACATGGTTCTAGCTAGCCCAGCGCATCCAAATCGGTTGCTGCTCAACGATGGCAAAGGCCGATTCACTGATGCCTCCGATCGCCTCGAACTGCTGGTGCCGATGGAAACTCGCGAGGTACATGTCTTAGACGTCAATCAGGACGGCCACAATGACATCGTGTTTTTCAACATCACTAGCAACAACTTCGGTTGGGATAAAGATCCACAAACAAGGCTTCTGGTAAATGACGGCAATGGTCGTTTTCGAGATGAGACCAAGGAACGCCTTCCATCTCATCGTTTCTCAAGCTGGGCGGGCACCATCGTAGACTTCAACGGCGATGGTGCTCCAGATCTGCTCGTCGGAGCTATTCAGGTTCCTGGGTTCGTTCCCTTGCAGCTGCAGGCGTGGCAAAACGACGGCAAGGGTCATTTCAAAGATGTAACCCTTGAAGCTGTGCCAGGGATAACGGTTGGGCGCAGCTGGAGCATGGGGCAAGGCGATCTCGACGGTGACGGAAAGACCGATGTTCTGGTCGGAGGTTGGGGAACCCAGGCACGATTGCTTCTAACTGATAAAGATGGGTATCAGTCTTCGCTTCCTGCTGTGCCCCACTTAGAGCCGGCTCAGTAGTCGTAAAACTAAAAACACCACAACAGAGAGGTAGCTGCGGGCAGAGAACTCTGTCCGCCTACCTTTCTGCGCCCATGGTAGCTACGGCAGTTGCCCTGTCATCGATGAGTTAACAAGGGTGACAGCGAGCAAATGGCGGCCTTATCCAAAGGCCGCCAACCATGCTTACCAATCCTGCTTGGTCGGATGAATGACGATATCGTTGACGGTGAGATTAGCCGGCTGGTCAAGTGCATAGGCGACAGCGTCAGCAATTTGCTCGGGTGTAATCGCAATTTCATTCAGCTTTTGGGCAGCCTCGCGGCCTGCCTCATCATTCACCTTGTCGGCCCAGCCAGTATCAATAACACCAGGACTAATCATGGAGACTTGAATCCCGTTTTGGACGCCCACCTCTTTTCTCAAGCTCTCGGTGATGCCGCGAATAAAGAACTTCGTCGCGCTGTAAACCCCGCTTGAAGCGCCGACATGTAAACCCGCTACTGAGGACATGTTCAGGATCTTGCCATGCCCCTGATCGAGCATTTTAGGAAGCACAGCTGCGATCGCATTCAAGTAACCCTGGATGTTGGTGCTGATCATTTTTTCCCAATCGTCGATGGCGACATCTTTCCAATCTGAAAACAGCATCAGCCCCGCGTTATTGACCAGTGCGTCGACCTTGCCATATGTGGCCTCGGCAAATTGCACCAAGCTCTGCAGGCTTTCGCGTTTTGACACGTCAGTAATGTGATAAGACGCCTCTCCGCCAGCCTCCTTGATCTGAGTGACGATAGCCTGAAGCTTCTCTTCGTTTCGAGCTGCCAGCACGACAACCCCGCCAAGGCTTGCGATCTTGATCGCTGTCGCCGCTCCGATACCTGATGACGCGCCTGTGATTACCGTGACAGCACCTTTCAATTTGGACATATCCACTCCTGATTGGGAAAAGCTTGCCCAAATTCGGACTTCCCAAAATCGTGCTTGACCTTGCATCCAGCGACACGGAGCAATGAATAAAGCTCATGAATCAAAAGCGGGATACACACTCTCCGATGAATAGGCGTCCCCGCCCCCAATCGAGTGCGGCGTGGGGCTTTCTTGTTAAATTAGGAGAAAATACATGACTTCCAGCCGTCCTCTTGCATTGGTCACCGGAGGCTCTTCGGGAATCGGTTTTGAGCTAGCTAAACAGTTCGCCCAGAACGGGTTCGACCTAGTCATTTCTGGCTCCAGCGACAAAGTGAACAAATCTGCCGAGGCCATCCAGTCGATGGGGGTGGAGTGCTATCCGTACCAAGCGGACGCGTCCACATATGAAGGCGTTGAGGGGCTCTGGAACCACGTGCTATCCCTCGGGCGCCCTCTTGAAGCAGCGGCTCTTAACGTCGGGATTGGTCAAGGCGGAGCGTTCATCGACAACAAGCTTGAGGATGACTTCAAGCTCATCGCCATCAACATCACCGGTACGGTACATATGGCCAAGCGGGTCGCAATCCATATGGTCGCTAACAAATGCGGTCGTATCCTGATTACCTCTTCGATATCTGCGACGCAACCGACTCCTTACGAAACGGTTTACGGGCCATCTAAAGCGTTTGGGTTTTCCTTTGCCGAATCGCTGCGTGAAGAGCTGCGAGAAACAGGCGTCACCGTCACAGCTCTGCTTCCAGGTGCCACGGATAGCGAGTTCCACAAAAACGCCGGCATGGGGAACAGCAAAATCGGTGAGTCGAAGAAAAACGATAAGACCGAGGTCGCCAGACAGGGATTCGAGGCGTTGATGAACGATATTGACCACGTAGTCGGTGGCGACGAGAAAACGAAGCAACAGGCCATCGACAACCGCACCACGCCCGAAACTGTGAAAGCACAGCGCCACGCGGAGAACGCTCGCCTGAAGTAACGAACGCGAGGGATGACGGCCCTAGTGGCCGTCGTCATAGCGCGCTCCCAATGACCTCGCTCGGCAATACGTGGTGCATAATCCAACCAGATTTGTGAAGTCTGCGCCCTTTTGAGTGGAGAGCAGTGTCGACAACGATCTCTTGCAGCATGGCCCTATAGATATGAGCCATCGCGCCGGTGATCCTGGATGGTGCAGTATCATTGCAATTTTCTGCTCCGCTCGCCTTGGCGGAAGCGCTTAACTGACTCTGCAGTCATCAACCTATCTGGGCCCAAGTCCAGGACACAGTTGAGCAAGGAAGCCAGGGCGGAGTCAGACAATCTGAAGGTTGCTGGAATCAGGCCTCCACGCGCTACGGAATGCTCTTCCATCTTCGAGTAATAGGCCCTTAGAAAATCTGAGAGTCCAGGTTTTCGGCTGTCTGTCGCAGCAGCCGTTACCGGATTGTCCGCAAACACCTTTGCGCGTAGCGCGTCGGCGGCGAGCGCCTCGACGTAATCGCTCAAGGTTGGCCAGTATTTTAGATCGTACTCGTTATGCAGGACATCCAGCTCATCCTCTACATACAAGCTGAAGTGGTGGTTGTGCTCCGCCGCATCTTTAAGCACGTCGAGGACGTGATAGTGCGTCTCGCTGCTAAAGCCTGAGGTCTCTTGGAGTTCAGCGCGCCTAGAAAGGAGCCCAGCAAGCTGGCTTGCCAGCGAGGCGATCTGGCTATTTATCAAGACCAACTCTTCCCGATCCTGCCGGGCTTTAACAGCCTTTTCGGGACTCCAGCCTACAGGCAGAAATACGAGCATGTCCAAGAAGGACTCCAGCGCCCGAGGATGGCTGTGCAGCTGCTCGTAGAGTTCTTGGTACGCTTTACCGAGATCGTGACGTGTTCCGAGCATGCGCGTGATGACACGATTAGTGCTAGGCCAGATTCCGCGCTCACTATTGTATGCAAAATCTGCCTTCAGGAAGGACTCGCACTCGGCCACTGCTTTCTCATAGTTTTTCACTGGATCATCTTCCATTTTCGAACGACGCGACGAGATTAGATCCAAGAGATGAGGACGTCGGCACCTATAAGAAAATACTTTCAGTAGCCATAGGTACCTATTCGCCAGATTCCGGCGAAGCATCGGATTGGGAGGACAGGCAAAGCGAAAAACACAACATATAGTGGTATCTCAAAAAAATTGCCCTATTTTCCGAGTTATTTGAGATCAAAAGAAAAGTCGCAGCCAAAGGCTGCGAAATAACGATTCCCTATGAACGCCCTGTCGGGCTGTTCAGTAGAGTCCGCCCTCCCGCATCACCGCCTCGAAATCGCAAAAAAGCTCACCGCAAAAGCCCGTAACAACGCTGTAGAAATCGGAAGAATTCTGCAGACAACTGGACTGACCCATTGCTGCTTTTTCTTTGCCCTCAAATATATAAACTCCGTCTCGTTTAAAATTTTTTAAGGGGGGGGAGTGAAAAAACTTGGTTTACCGACGAACGGTAGCGTTGTACGGAGCTGGCCCAGCTATCGAGCACACATCACCAGCGATCACAGAAGAAGGTTCGGGTGGTGTAAGCGAGTTCTTCAGCTGGTGTAGGTGCAGACAACCTGAGACTAGCTAGCCATACGATCATTGAAGCGAACATGCATCATCTGCAGTGAGATAACACCAGCTACACCCGGCGTACTATCTAACGTGTGCGGAAATTGGAATGGAGCCAATTGGTGGGTTATTCAATTCCCCCCAGAAAATTCCCAGCTTCGACACTGCCTCAACGAAATCATCGAGGCCGAACGGCTTAATGATGAACGAGTTGACGTGCAGATCGTAGGCTTTTTGCAAATCTGAAACGCTCTGGGAATTGGTCAGAATAACCACCGGAATAGTGCGCGTCATCTCGGATTCGCGTATCACCTCCAGCACTTGAAGGCCGGTAAGATTGGGCGTTTTCACATCCAAGATGATGAGCGAGGGATTTCCGGCGTCGCGATTAGCAAAGCCGCAGCGTCGAAATAGATAGTCCAAGGCTTGTTCTCCGTCTTGGACTACTGCCACATCGTCGCCGAAGTCGTTGCGCTTTAGCGCAATCAGCGTCAATTCCAATTCACGTGGATCGTCTTCAACCAGCAATATCGAGTTCTGCATCCCAGCGCCTTAGGCAGCGGTTATAGATATGTGACCTTAAGGACGCGGTACCGTTCGACCTAACCAAAATCGGGAAGCGACACAGAGGCAAATGCGTCGTGGCGATCATGAGCCTGATCCATTGGACTAGCCTCAACGGGCATGCCCCGTATGCGCATCTCAAGGCTGTGCTGAAAAGACTGCCGACGCAGAATGACGGTGTTTCATTATTTCCCGGTCACTGGCGAGATTTTTTTAACGGCGCCAAGATTTTTTTAAAATTCGCGCACCTAGCCAAGAAAATATTAACCGAAAATGGCCGGGCAGCCGGGTTAGCCGGACGGGTGCCAAGCGACTACGAACAGCCTAGTTTGAGCTTTAGGTCACCGTAGACCGCCGTCATTAATGCACTATTTTGCATCTGCGCCTTGGACATCCGCCGGTTGGTGACGAGGTTGTACTCCTGATCAAGGCATATAATTTCCATGCCCTCCTCCGTCTCTTCCGTGAAGATTTTGTAACGCCCAGCCGTAGAGGCTCTAAGATTTTCAACACGACTGTCCATAACCCCTCCTGATAGCCCATGAGAGTGTGAACAGTCGTAAGCGGCGAACGTTTAAACTATCGCGCTGCCGTCGGTCGTGTGCTGATCGTTTTCAAGTGGTCGGTGGCCTACAGGACTGACGGACAATGCGTCGGCTTTGCATGATGAAGAGTCTCGTCTGCACTTGCGGCTCGGAGCGGCCTCCAAAACTGAGGCCGAAAAGCTCAATCTCAGCAGCCAAACGCTGCACTGGAATGCCTAAACCTCTCCACTCAGCGGTCGCCGTCAACTCACATATTTTCGAGCACGCCTACTCGGTCGCCATCAACTCCTGAACTCTCGCGGTGAGGGAGTCCACTGAAAACGGCTTTGTTATCACCTGCATACCTGGCTGCAAATGCCCATCACCGATAGCGGCATTGGCAGCGTACCCCGTGATAAACAACGTCTTCAGCCCTGGTCGAAGCTCTCTGCCAGCATCAGCCATCTGACGTCCATTCATTCCACCTGGAAGCCCTACATCGCTGATCAGCAAATCGATGTGCACATCGGAGCGCAGCACCTTGAGGCCCGCGACGCTATCGGCTGCTTCAATGACCGAATAGCCACTTTCTCTCAACGCTTCTACCAACAGCATGCGAATCGTCGGCTCGTCATCAACGACAAGGATCGTTTCCCCAATTTCAGATAGCGCGATGGCGCTGGCGTAAAGCTCCTCCCGCTCTGCGTCCACACTGCCGAAGTAGCGTGGAAGATAAATGGTAAGGGTCGTACCTACCCCCACTTCGGATTTGATACGTGCCTGCCCACCTGACTGTTTCGCAAAGCCATAGATCATCGACAACCCGAGTCCGGTGCCATGCCCTATCGGTTTCGTGGTGAAGAACGGATCAAACGCCTTGGCTACGACGTCTGGAGTCATGCCGGTGCCCGTATCCGAGACGCTTACGGCAAGGTACTGGCCCTCAGTGAGGTCGTAAGTTCGAGCAGCGTCGCGATCCATCCAACGGTTAGACACTTCGATTATGATCCGGCCCCCGTTAGGCATGGCATCCCTCGCGTTGATGCATAGGTTGAGTAGCGCGTTTTCAAGCTGGCTACTGTCTACCTTCACAGGCCAGAGCTCAGCGGCTGCGACTGTTTCGAGACTGATGCTGGGGCCCACAGTACGCTGTATGAGTTCGGTCATCCCCAGCAACAACGCATTCACGTCAGTAGGACGTGGATCAAGCGTCTGTCGCCGCGAAAATGCCAGGAGCCGGTGTGTCAGGGCAGCCGCTCTTCTAGAGGCTCCCTGAGCGGTGAGAATGTACTTCTCTAGTTCGTTCACTCGGCCTTGAGCAATACGTATGCCCATCATCTCCAGCGAGCCGGAAATGCCTGCCAGCAGGTTGTTGAAGTCGTGAGCCAAGCCACCTGTGAGCTGACCAACTGCTTCCATTTTCTGCGACTGGCGCAGCTTTTCCTCAGCCTGCATAAGGTCTGCTGTGCGTTCCGCGACTCGCTGCTCCAAGGTGTCGTTAAGCGCTCTCAACGCAGCCGTTGCGTGGTCTCGCTCATCCATAAGAGCGCGACGCTCCTCGACATCGATCAGCACACCCGGGAAGTTCAGGGCACCGCCATCAGCAGCGAGTTCGACACGCCCGTTCGCCTCAATCCAGTAGTACCTCTCGTCTGTGCGCTTCACACGGTACTGGTGGGAAAAAGCCCCGCCACGGACACTCACCTCGTCGATGGCAGAGATGAGCCCTTCTCGATCATTGGGATGAACGGTGGCGATAATTTGTTCGAGGCTGAGCCCCTGAAATCCAAGTGCTGGATCAAGTCCGAAAGCCTCTGCAAATGCCTTGTCTACCGTGAAGCGGTCAGTGGGTACATGCCAATGCCAGGTACCGATGATCGCACCGGCGGCAAGAGCAAGCTGGACACGCTCGATATTCTCGCGAGCAACTGCCTCACTGGCTTGCAAGCGATCTTGAGCATTACGTCTAGCAGTCACATCATTGAAGAAGACGCCGATCTGTCTCTCAGCGGGATCACCTACTGGAACAGCCTTTACTTCAAACCAACGCTCAAACGTATTTGCGTAATTTTCGAAGGCCAGCGGCTCACGCGTTTTAGCGACATGGCCGTAGGTATCAAACCAGAACTGCTCTAGTTCTGGTGCATACTCAGTCACCCACTTGCCACGCAAGTCGACGCCTGACTCACGCTCAAACGCCGGGTTAACCTCGATAAATCGGTAATCTACAGGACGATCTTGAGCATCGAACTTGACCTCAACGATGGCAAACGCGGTTTCGATTGTTTCGACGATTGTTCTAAAGCGCTCTTCGCTTTTGCGAAGCGCCGTTTCTGATTTTCGCCTGGATGTGAGGTCGAGCATGGCCCCAATCATGCGTTGGGCTTTGCCTTCAGCATCCCGGATTACATGACCTCGGTCGAACACTTCGGCGTAAGAGCCATCGTGGCGTTGAAAGCGGTACTCATCACTCCAGGAACTACCTTCGCCATCGATCACGCCGTGGATGGAGTGGTAGATACGATCCCTGTCATCAGGGTGAATGTGCTCCAGCCACCAATCACCGGTGGACTCCAAACCCGATACGGATTGGCCATATGCGTCGGTGAGCGCGTCGTTCCAAAGAACGTGATTGGCTGTGAGATCCCAATCCCAAATGGCATCGTTCGTCGCTTTGGCGGCCAATCGATAGCGCTCTTTGGTTTCTTGCATGGCTCGGGTATCGAGATGTTCCTCAGTACGGTCACGCAGAATCGTCATGAACCCGAGGTGCGCATGCTTTTCTGAGTAAAGCGGCATCGTTTCGCCTGATGCCCAGATCGACTGACCGTCCTTGCGCAAGTGCCAACGCTCATTCGAGGCATATCCGAATTCGACCGCGTGCCGCATCCCAGTCTCAACGAGGCCATCGTCCCGATCTTGAGCTGTATAAATTCGTGCGACGCTCTGGCCGAACATCTCCTCCGCGCTCCAGCCCATTACATGAACAGCTGCGGAGTTCCATCCGGTGATAGTGCCGGCAAGGTCGGTCAAGATAATCGCGAAGTCGACAGCGCTATCAAAAACAGCCTTCTGACGTGCTACGTCCTCAACAGAGCCCGCTTGGTCTTGGCAAGGGCTTTCATCCAGACTATCGGGCTCTACGCCGGCTCGCCTAAGGGCAGCGCGCAGTCGCTCGTTTTCGGATTCGAGCTGCTCACGGGTAAGGCTTTTCAGAATGCGGCCCTCAAGAGGAAGCGGTACAAACGGAGATTCATTAACTCAGTCAGCGACCGGTCATATGACTGGTGGATGCGAGATCCAGCATATGAGCTCCAAAGTAAGAGATTTTCTTGCTTATTTTAAGGCTTTTGCATAGGTCATGGCGATTTGCAAAATGCGGCGCTTTTACCACCCTTCGCCACCGAACGAACCGCTATCTTTAGCGCAGCATTTGATCGGGAAAAGCGATAACGACGGCAGTTCTAGGTCTACTTCTGCCGGTTGGCGACAGGCAGAAATCGGCCAGAAGCAGCCGGTCGGCGGTAGCGGTATCCGAGCCAAACCTGTCCGTAGGGGGAAGAAGCCGTCCGAAGTCTGAAGCCCTTCTACATGTCCCAAGTGAAACAAGGGGACGGCATATTGATCACGGGCCGTCCCAGCAGTGACTCGATTCAAACTAGTGCGAGGCTCAGCACTAAGCCGTTTGCTGGCAAACGGCTTCCAGATTTACTTGATCAGGGGCCAATATATAAGCGGCATAATAATCGGCGTGGTAGCGCGGCCTGATGCCAGGAGCTCCGTTATCTTGTCCGCCAGCTGCAATGGCCGCCGCATAGAACGCATCGACCGCCTCACGGCTCTGCGCGATAAGAGCAATGTGCGCCCCGTGACTGGGCACAAGCGCAGCATGCAACCATAAAAACGGCTTTCCTTCAGAACCAAAACCTAGCCGTCGAGGTATCGAACCTGGCGGATCGGCCTCGATGCTCATCAGCAACTCGATCCCAAGTGGACTGAGCGCGGCTTCGTAGAAGACTTGAGCATCCGAAATGTCCGAAACACCGAGACCCACATGGTCGATTACCGACCCAGCGAAATTCCTCATCAGGTATCTCCATAAAATGCCGCTTGATTGGCAGACTGGTAGAGCGCGTCATTAACAGCGCGTGGTCGCTAGTGCCCGTTTTAAACCTGAGATGCCCCACCGTCGGCGAACAGCTCAGCCCCATTTACATAGCTTGACGCATCGCTCGCTAGGAAGAGCGCGGCCTGACCGATCTCATCTGCCTGGCCGATCCGACCGAGCGTGCTCTTCTCGCTAAGGGCATCGATCACCTCCTGCGCGTTTTCACCCAGCACGTTGCGCAGGGACGGGGTGTCCACGGGGCCGGGGCTCAGCAGGTTGATGCGTATACCAGAACCTTTTATATCCAGAATCCAGCTACGCACCAGCGAACGGAGCGCGGCCTTGGTGGCTCCGTAGACACTCAGACCGGGCCCGGGGTTTATCGAGGCGGTCGAGCCAATGACGACGACGCTGCTTCCCTTCCCCATCAACGGCAGCGCACCTTGTACTGTGAAGATCGTGCCTTTGACATTGGTCGTGAATAACCGATCGAAGCCTGCTTCGGTGATTGCACCCAAAGGCTCGATTTCTCCCGTCCCGGCATTGGCGATCAGTACATCGATACGGCCATGCACCGCGCTGATGTGGCTGAATAGCCCGGCTAGGTCGACAGGGTTTGAAATGTCTGCGCAGACGGCGGAGGCGTTCTCGCCGAGGCTTTTAGCGGCTTGGTCGAGCTGAGGCTGGCGACGCCCGGTGATGACCAGTTTGGCGCCCTGGCTGGAGAAGGCTTCAGCGATGGCAAAACCGAGTCCCGAAGAGCCACCAGTGACCAGAACGACCTTGTTTTCAAACTGCATGAGAAGTACCTCCGAATGTGACCATGTAGTGAACACTATATAAATGAGCTGCCAGGCGCAAGTTATTTAGTGACTGCTACAAAAGCCTGTCTGGAGATACGTGATTGAAATGGATTGTAGTGATCGCTACAGTACTCAAATCGACTGTACGAGATTGCTATGAGCGAAAAACCCCGGCAACGCCGCCCAGCCTTTGACCGCGAGCAAGGGATAGCCATCGCCCAGGCGCTGTTTCATCAGCGCGGCTTTGATGCGGTCAGCCTGACCGACCTTACGGAGGCCATGAACATCAAGCCCCCGAGCTTTTACGCCGCTTATGGCAGCAAGGCCGAGCTGTTCGAGCGTGCGATGCATCGCTACGCTGGCGAAAATGCGTTGCCTCTGGACAAGCTGCTAGCGCCCGATTTGCCACCCGCAGCAGCGCTGACGTCGCTGCTTGTAGCTGCTGCGAAGCAGTACGGCAGAGATACGGCTCTGCGTGGTTGCCTGGTCACAGAGGGCTTGCGCGCGGATGATCCAGTTGCCCGCAACATGGCCGAGAAGATGGGCGAAGCCGCAGTTCAGACCATCCGCAATTACCTTGATCAGGTTTGTCCACGAGGCGCGCAAGCGCTGGCTGACTACCTATTGGTTACTTTGCGCGGGCTCTCCGCTGCAGCATGCAGTGGCATGTCCCACGAGCGTTTGATAGAAGTAGCGCAAATTGCCGGCAAAGCGATATCTAGCGAGTTAGAGGCAGACACCGCCGCTGACTCCTGAGCAAATCAACACTCCTTTACGTCTTGGCGATTTACAGATCAGTGATGGTCGTACCGGCGATACTCTCGGCGAACCCAGTCCCCAGCAGCTTCGCAGGCGTCTCAAAGCCTAGCCGTCGCTCGCCAGCCAATACCCTGCGCGCAGCCTCCACGGCAGCAAGCGGTGTGTAGGTGTAGCCGTTTACGGTCTCGATTATTGAACGTGCAACAGTGCCGTCACCGCCGGTGACTTCGGCTACTGCCCGTGCTCGATGTGCTTCGCGCTGTTGCGCATCCGGGCCCTCAGGAAGCATTGAAATATCTCCTTCAGGGATGGGATCGCCAGAGAAATGCACAAACATGGAAATGTTGGGGATGCCGGTGGAGTGCCAGGTCGTGATCAGATCACCGAAAGATAGCGGCGCACACAGTTTCGGGCCGTCACCAAAATCGAAGGATTTTGGTTGCGCAGCGGGAGTTGCAACCAACGACCCGTCAATCCGCGCCAGCAGCCCCGCACTGACAATCTCGCTGATACTAAGCGCCGAGCCACGCGATATTGTGCCTGCGACCTGCAGGGCGATTTTAATCGACTGAGGGGCATGCACTCGATGGGCAGCATGCACTGCCAGGCAGTCTGTGGGCACTACATCCCATCCGACCCCAGGGATAAGCATGACGCCCGACTCGGCTGCCTCAGCGCCCAATTGCTCAGCCAGTTCATAGACCTTGATTTCAGCCGTGATATCAAGATAGTCAACGCCAGCGTTGATACAGCTCTGCATTAACGCCTTGGCTGTCTGCGCGAAGGGCCCGGCAAAGTTCAGCAGTACCGCAACGCCATTAAGGGTTTCTGGCGTCAAGGCATCAGGCGTGAAGATTCGATACGGAACATTCAACTGGGCAGCCAGAGTGCGCAGCCTGTCCTGATTGCGCCCGGCAACGACAATGTCCAGCCCCTGCGCCGCTGCATACTTGGCAGCCATTCTCCCCATGTAGCCGGTTGCGCCGTAGATCATCAATTTCTTCATTGGGCGTGCTGCCAGTTCTTGTAAACAAATTCCAGGCTGTGCCCGTCGACATCCAGAACATTTGCGG
The DNA here is from genome assembly GCF_028674975.1 of Pseudomonas sp. CNPSo 3701. Taxonomy (NCBI): domain Bacteria; kingdom Pseudomonadati; phylum Pseudomonadota; class Gammaproteobacteria; order Pseudomonadales; family Pseudomonadaceae; genus Pseudomonas; species Pseudomonas sp. CNPSo 3701. Next base: position 427,954 of record NZ_JAQZSI010000002.1, read on the forward strand.
CGTAGTAGTCCGGGTCGTAATGCAAACGTGCTCCCGGTGCGCCGTTGTCGACAGCTCCCTGGCTAATCGCGGCTGCATAAGCCGCCTCTACCTCCGCCTTGCTGCTAGCCACAAAACCGATGTGTACCGCTCGCTCCTCCACGGCGCCTTGGCGCAACCAGAAGAACATTCGGCCCTTGGCGCCGAAGCCTTTCAGATCAGGATGGCCAGGAGGGCCGTCCTTACCGTCGTAGTCCAGGCGTGTGGTGATGCCAAGTGGCACTAGCGCCGCTTCATAGAAACGGATGGATCGCTCGATATCGCTCACGGACAGGAAAATATGATCCAGCATCTCAAATCCTCAATTGTTCAGATGTTGTAGCCGCCGGCGACTTCGATGGTCTGGGCGTTGATCCAAGCGCCGTCTGCGGATAACAGCATTGCAATTACACGTGCGACATCTTCGGGCTCACCGACCCTGCCGAGCGCCGTTTGCGCAGCCAGCATTGTTTCAAACTCTTCATTCAGACCGCCGCCCAGTTCGGTACGAATGGCTCCCGGAGAAACGGCGTTCACCCGTATGCCTCGCTCGCCGAACTCCTTCGCCATGTAGCGGGTAAGCACTTCAAGACCGCCCTTGAAAGCCGCGTAAGGAGCGACACCCGGGGTGGCCACGCGGGTTGTAGCGCTGGTCAGGTTGACGATACTGGCGTTCTTTTCGAATAGTGAAAGAAGCCTCTGCGTCAGGAAAAACGGCCCCTTGAGGTGAACATTGAACAACCCGTCGAACTGCGCTTCGCTGACCGATTGCAGTGGATTGAACAATCCATAGCCCGCATTGTTGACCAAGCCTGTGAGCGTGCTGATGCCCCAGACGTCCCTCAAGGTCATCAAGACCGCTTCTCGAAAAGCGTCGAAACTGCCCACTTGGCCGACATCGAGTTCGAGCGCAGCGGCTTTACCGCCGACCTGCTCGATACTGTCTACGACCTCCGCCGCCGCTTGAGCATTGCTGTTGTAAGTCAGGATGACACCCGTGCCACGCTGGGCAATGTGCCGCGCCGTACTGGCACCGATCCCACGGCTGCCGCCGGTGATAACGATCACGCTCATGTGGTGCTCCGCTGTCGATGAAATGAGTCACCACAGTAGCGCCGCACCGTTTCGTCAACGCAGCCGTTCCTACTCAAAATTTGCCTGTTTCTGCTTTTCGCTTGTGAAGTTCATCGGTTAACGGTCAACATTCCAATCATGAAAAATCAACTGAATGAACTGCGCGCCTTAACTGCCATGGCTGAAAATCGCCGCACCGAAACGGGCATCCCGCGAGTCGCCATGGTTCAGGGCAAGATTCCCGAACACATGCTCGCTGCCGTCTATGACCCGATGATCAATCTGATCCTGCAAGGCAGCAAAACGATGACGGTGGGCGACCGCACCCTTCGGTATGACCCAGCGACGTATTTCGTGATGTCCATCGACCTGCCAGCGGTAGGGGCTGTCCACGCCGCAGAAACCGGCGAGCCCTATCTAGCCGTTAGCCTGACCCTCGACCCGACAGTGCTCGCTACATTGTTGGCTGACCTTCCGAAACCTTTGGGGAGGTATGAAAACGACCCAGGCTTTTCGGTGGCTGCCGTTACGCCAGAACTAATGGATGCCTGGGTGCGCATGCTTCGACTCATGGGCAACCCAGATGCTATTGCCGCGCTCGCTCCTGCGTACGAGCGCGAGATACTGTTTCGCGTTCTACAAGGCCCGCATGGCTGGATGTTGCGAGAGATCGCCGCACCAGACACCGCCATGGCCCGCGTGAACCTGGCCATTCAGTGGATCCGAAGAGACTTTGCCGAACCCATCAGAGTGGAAACCCTCGCGCAGAAAGCGGCCATGAGCGTCTCGGCGTTTCACCGGCATTTCAAAACCGTCACTACGCTAAGCCCATTGCAGTACCAGAAACGGGTTCGCCTGCTCCAGGCCCGAATGCTCATGGTCGCCAGCGCCAAAAGCGTCACGGCTGCCGCATTCGAGGTGGGCTATGAAAGCGCCACGCAATTCACGCGGGATTATGCACGGGTGTTCGGCCTGCCTCCTGCGCGGGATGCGGCGAGGATCTTGAGCGAAACGAGAGCAAATTCGTAACGTCGGCGAGATACGACGCTGATCAGCGTGCTGCGGACAGTGGCGGCCATTGTCGGAATCGACCACTTTCCTTAAGCCCGATTTAACTTATTTGCGAGTGACTGTTTTTGGCCGGAAGCGGACACCTGAAAATGTAGCTTTCGGGCGGCATAAGGTGTTAGTAAAGCCGCTCGTCGCTTACGAAGCGCCCCAAAGGAATGAGTGCTAATGGAACTAACACTGAACGCCGCACGAGCGTTAAGAGATGGTGGTATTGACGCCATGGCTGCCCTAGATCAGATGCTGATCCAGACCCTGAAATATCTCCCTGCAGAGCAACATGCAGATATTAAACTCGTGACAGGCCGGCTCATGGGCGCTGTCACTGAGGAAATTATTAATAAGGCGATTGCGGCATTTCCGGAGCTGAATCCGGACGACGAAACTTGGATTGCAGTAGTGAAAAGCAAAGGTCTTCAACGCCTTGGAAGTCAGCGTAGCGGCCTCCCAGGTGAGTCATGACGTTCACCTGGAGCTACCTCTCCAGGCCGCCAGCCTCTGACTCGCAGCGGCTGGCTGATATCCGAAACAGCTCCTCATGCCTGAACCACTGACTCTGCGAATTTTACGAGATCTGTAAAGTCCGCTTTGCCAGTGCGGCTTAGGTGAAGCCCAGCAATCCCCGCAGCCCTAGCCCCATCGCGATCGCATTTAATCGAGTCACCAATCATGACTACCCGATTGCCTAGGAGCTGCTGCCCCGGCTGTACGCCTAAGTCACGACAGACCGAGTGGTAGATGATTGGATTAGGCTTCATCGCGCCGATTTCGTAGCTAAACCCGTAGGCATCCAGCCCCGGTAACAACTCTCGTACAGCAGGGCCGTAGCCCGAAGCCAAGTTTGAGCACAAACCTACTTTGACGCCTGCCGACTGCAGAAGCGCAATCGCCTGCGCCGCATCCGAGCAGACCTGCATACTCGAAACCTCTGCTTCGAGCTCCTCAGCTAGGTGCTGCAGCTGCTCGTGGCTGACTCGAATGTCGAGACAGCGCGCTAACTCCTCCCACCCGAGCTCATACGTCATGATCATCTGCATATCACCGGGCCTTGGCCGGCGCCCGTGCTCCCGGCCCAAACGCAGAAGTTGCAGGTGCGGGTTGCGCCTGTCCTCGATGCTGATGACAGTTCCGAAGACATCAAAAATAACTGCTGTGGTCTTCATCGAGACTCCTGGGGGCGCCTACGCAGCTGCGGACTGATTACTGATGCAGCGAGCGCCCTAAACGCCGACGTCAGCGTGAAACCTAAGGTCGCGAAGCTCATCACTGATCGCGCTGACTGGGAGCGCGAGTAGCAAACGGATAGCAGCATGATGTGTCGCTTTCGCGGAGACGTTGAATTGCCCATCCAAAACGAGGACAGCCTGCCACTCAGGGAGGTATCCCAGCGATAGCAGCGGAAGAAAAAACGGGTCAGGACGGCGTCTGGTGCATTCGATGAGAACCTGTGTTTTCTCCAATGCCATGAAGTCGTCTCGCGCTTGTTCAAGCGTGCTTTTGAGCTCATCAGGATCCATCAGGTGGGCAAGCTGGAAAATCGTTGAGTTGCGCTCAGCTTCTACCCTGTCACCTGTATGATCTCTCTCGTCCACTGTTGCGATCGTCCTTCTGCTGCGCTGATTCGGAAGTCCGACTTTGATCAGCTTCACCTCATCTTCATTGGCAAGCTCGACATCATTCGAGAAGTCCGGTTGGCGGTCAGGATCACTACGAAACATGAGATCGACGGGGCTGATGCCATCTGAAAAATCCAGGCCATCCATAGCTTCATCAAATGCTCTCCAGCTGGCTATGAGATACAAGCTCCCCGACTGGGTGAGAAAAAGTTGGTGGCCGGTGATCACGAAACCAAAATTGATTCTTGAGCTCATCATGCGAGCGCCATCGCGAAAGCGCTTTTCTTTGTCGCCATGAACCTCACCGCATAGATGTCCATTCCAAAGATAAACCTGGCTCATGACCGCAGTTACCTGATGTTGCGAAGATAAAGTCTGCATCGCTCTAAACGCATTCAACACATCCAACATCAGTCAGATACCTAAACGTTTGGCCATCAGCACTTAAGCCTGACAGGGGTCATCTATACGTAGATACGTGATGTGCTCACACCGATCGAAGGTGCGTGGGCACATTTTCGGAGACAATGATGTAGTGATCTTTGCCACAAGCGCTCTGTACTAAGCAGAAACCTCCACGTGAAGTGAGCTTACGCACAGGTGGTGTCACTACAGTCTCGCCATTGCTGATCGATCCCGCGCAGTCCAAAAAGAGTGTACCGGCGTAACGACTGCCCACCCTCGCGGCGTTCGTCAGGTAGGCATCGATAAGCACGCCCCAGTTGATGCGCGAGGCCCTCTCGACATCAGCCGGTATGTTTTTTTCATCCACCACATCAATTCCTGGCAAAACTTAAAGATCAATTGCAAATGTAGGGCTGAAGCCCGTGTCCTCATCTGGATAGCCCCTTGGATTTGAGATCAGACGACACCCGTAAAACTTATCGTCGACTGCTTCATGCGTGTGTCCAAAAATCCAAACGTCAGCCTTGCTCACGAGTTCCGGCCAATTGTTCGAATACGCCGCACTGAGGTGATCTTGGTGCTCGCCCCCTATCAATTGCATCAGTGGGCAGTGATGAGTGACCACTATGGTTCTACCGTCAAATGGCTTCTCCAGCTCGCCTTTCAGCCAATCATAGGCAATACGATTTCGCTTAATCACGTCTGCGGGTCGCAGCTTCCGAAAGCTGTCGCCAGCCCGGATCCGCTTGTAATCGTTCATCTCACTTTGAGCTACGTGAGCTGCGGTCAACGGATCCCCTGATAGCGCAAAATCCGTCCAAGCCGTGGTGCCGAGGAAACGTACTCCTTCCCAGACAAATGCTTGGTTTTCCAACAGGTGTAAGTGTGGGGCCGCCGCTACCTGCATTTTTTCCCAGGTGCGATCAATGTGCCCGCTATAAAACTCGTGATTTCCCGCCACGAACACTGCGTGACATTTGAACGCGTCGTTTGCCCACCCTACGGCCTTCACACCCTTCCCGATGTCGCCGGCCAACACTGCGATGTCGGCATCACAGTGGGGTGGCTCGAAACCAACGCCAAACTCAAGATGAAGGTCGGAGTAAATCAATATTCTCATGTTTTTTCTTCAGGCCATTTTCAAATCGCGAATTAGCCATATATTGATGCGTGGCACTCCGACGGCGCGCGCTCGATCAACACAAAGGCGCGCCACCCGCACAAATGACTATATACATATATACGGGATTACTCAATTGCGGCTTACCTAACTCCTTCCTGAAATCCAGAGGATGGTGTCTCTGCCATGGTAAAATGCCGTAGACGTGCAGCGCCTCAGCGTATTGCTGGATCGCCACACGAGCAGATCTGCAGAAGGGAAATGGGTAGGCGAATGACTCGCAAAGAGGAACGTCTGGTATGGGCATGTGCGTTGGAATTATTTTCACTGCCCGTCCTACAAAGCTTTGTGCTGAAGAGCATCGAGTACATTCATGGTGGCAAGCCTGAATGTGATGTCCCTCGGTTTGCGAGCGCTGAGGGCATGTCGGAAGTCGCGGCCCACATCTTGGCCGACATCGAACAAGGTAAACGTCCACTTTTGCATGACTTCCGTTCATTTAATCGTGAGCATTTACGAGCATTGAAAGATGTTAGGTTTGCGATCGCATGCGAGATCCTCAGGCGTGTCCCGGATGAGAATCTCACTCCCCGCCTCTCTGATATCAAGTTTCGGGACGACTTGGGGATTTAGTTGGCACCCCACTTACACAGTTGTCTGAAGTACCAATCTTGCTGAGGCGCGCTCAATCAACATGAAGGCTCAATCAGTGCCCTGCCTTCATTTCGAACGCTTCCCACGGCACGGCTTACCGCGTGCCACGCGAACTCAGCAACCGGCAGCGCGCGCTCTAGGAGTAGTTGATCAGCTGCCTTTGAGCCAATATCCGACAGCCACTGCCTAGCGTCCTCTGCGCCGAAGACAACGGGGCGCCTATCATGAACATCGAGCATGCCGCCCTCAGAGTCAGCGGTGATGATTCTGAAGCCCTCATGCCCACCAGGCTCCACGCCCGGCTCTGAGAACTGCCCGATCGCCGGCAGAAAAAGTGGCTCATCATCAGCGCGGCGGATGAAGTACGGTTGCTTGGCCTTATCCCCCTCTACGACGCACCACTCGTACCAACCGTCTGCGCAGACTAGCGCTCGGTGTGGCCAGATCTGCCGAAAGTACTTGCTCCTGGCTGCCTTCTCCCGCGTTGCGTTGATGTCCCGCCGCGCGGGATTGGAATCCCATGCTGGCGTCCATCCCCATTTCTCCGCAGTCCAGATATAGCCGTCAGCAGTCGGCCTAATCAGATCGACTTGTGAGTGCGGAGCAACGTTGTAGCGCTCAATATCCTCGCCGGCCATGCGGCTGAGCGGGCGCGCATCCAACCCAAGTGACGCCAGATATTTTTGAACCGCTCGGTACTGAGCGAGTCGTCCGCACATCTCGATTTCCTCTCGTCGGCATCAGATTGACCCGCTTTCGGGTCAGCAGCAAAACTGTATATCCATACAGTACTACCTGCCAGTCATGAACACCTCCATCCGTCCGCCTGCCCAGTACGCCGAGCTCCACTGCCTCAGCAATTTCAGCTTTCAACGTGGCGCTTCAAGCGCCAAGGAGCTCTTCGAGAAGGCCGGCCAGCTGGGCTACGAAGCACTGGCAATCACCGACGAGTGCTCCCTGGCTGGCATCGTCCGAGCCTGGCAAGCGGCCAAGGAATCCGGCGTCCGGCTGATCACTGGGACTGAGGTGAGGCTAATTGACGGCCCGAAGCTTGTTCTTCTCGCGCAGAACGTGGCTGGATACCAACGGATCTGCGCACTCATTACAGCCGGGCGCCGACGCAGCCCTAAGGGGCAGTACGAACTCAACCAGGCGGATCTCGATGGCGATAACGATGGCGTTTTGGCTATCTGGATTCCAGGCGCGAATCGTGAGGTGGAACAGGGCCAATGGTTGGCAGCGCGCTTTCCAGGGCGGAGCTGGGTCGGTGTAGAGCTGCATAGGGATGCGGACGACGGTCAGAAGCTCAGGGAGCTGATCAGCCTGGGCAAAGCCCTCCAGATGCCCCTGGTGGCGACGGGAGACGTGCACATGCATGTGCGTGGTCGCCGGGCTCTGCAAGACACCATGACGGCCATCCGGCACCACTGCATCGTTGCTGAAGCAGGCGGACACCTGTTCCAGAATGGGGAACGACATCTCCGCCCTCTTCCCACTCTGGCCGACCTCTACCCATCAGACCTTTTAGCCGAGTCAGTTCGTATCGCCTCGCTCTGCACCTTTGACTTGAGCCAGTTGAAATACGAGTACCCACACGAAGTCGTCCCTGTGGGAAAAACGGCAGCCGCCTGGTTGCGAGAGCTGACTTATGAGGGTGCCGCGTGGCGGTGGCCGGATGGTATGTCGCCCAAGGCGCAGACCCAGATCGAAGCCGAGCTTGGCTTAATTGAAGAGCTTCAGTACGAGAGCTACTTCCTGACCGTACACGACATCGTCCGCTTCGCACGTAGCCAGAACATCCTCTGCCAGGGCCGGGGGTCAGCTGCCAACTCGGCGGTGTGTTTTGCCCTTGGCATTACCGAACTGGATCCGACCAGGATGGCCATGCTGTTCGAGCGCTTCATCTCGAAAGAGCGAAATGAGCCACCAGATATCGATGTCGACTTCGAGCACGAACGGCGCGAGGAAGTGATTCAGTACATCTTCAACCGGTATGGCCGAGAACGCGCCGCGCTGACTGCCGTGGCCAGCACCTACCATTTCGCAGGTGCAATCCGGGACGTGGCGAAAGCGCTTGGCTGGCAACCAGATCAGGTCACTGCACTAGCGAACTGCTGCGGTCGCTGGAGCGACCAGCTTCCTCCGGTTCAGCGCCTCCAAGAGGCCGGATTTGACCCGGAAAACAAGCAGGTCAGGATGGTACTGATCCTCACCGAACAGCTCGTTGGTTTCCCTCGCCATCTGTCGCAGCATCCTGGTGGTTTCGTGATCTCCGAGCATCCGCTCTCAACGCTCGTGCCTGTCGAAAATGCGGCCATGAAAGACCGCACAATCATCCAGTGGGACAAGGACGACATCGACGCCTTGGGCCTCATGAAAGTCGACGTGCTGGCACTGGGAATGTTGAGTGCCATCCGTCGCTGTCTCGATCTCCTGCGACGCTATGACCGCAGGGATCTGACGCTCGCGACTATCCCTCCTGAGGATGCGGCGACGTACCGGATGATCAGCAAGGCTGACACTCTCGGCGTGTTCCAAATCGAGTCGCGGGCACAGATGTCGATGCTGCCGCGTTTGAAGCCAAAAACTTTCTACGACTTGGTGATCGAGGTGGCCATCGTGCGGCCTGGGCCGATCGTTGGCGACATGGTTCACCCGTACCTGCGGCGTCGCAATGGTGAAGAAGAAGTGACCTATCCGAGCGAAGAGCTGCGGGATGTTTTCGAGCGCACCTTAGGTGTACCGCTTTTCCAAGAACAGGTCATGCGCCTGGCGATTGTCGCGGCGGGATACTCACCAGGTGAGGCAGATCAGCTTCGGCGATCCATGGCCGCCTGGAAGCGCCATGGTGGACTGGAGCCGCACCAGATTCGACTGCGCCAGGGCATGCTCGAACGGGGCTACAGCGAGGAGTTCGCGGCTCGCATCTTCGAGCAGATCAAGGGCTTCGGCAGCTATGGTTTTCCGGAATCGCACGCAGCGAGTTTTGCCCTGCTCACCTATGCGAGTTGCTGGCTCAAATGCCATGAGCAATCGGCTTATGCCTGCGCCCTGATCAACAGCTGGCCCATGGGTTTCTACAGCCCCGACCAAGTGCTGCAGGATGCTCGCCGGCATGGCGTTGAGATCCGTCCTGTCGACGTGACGGTGAGTGATTGGGACTGCACGTTGGAGGCGCTGGATCGACGGCTACCGGCGCTGAGGATGGGCCTGCGAATGGTCAGAGGATTAGCTGAAGCCGTGGGTAGAAGGATTGAGGTCGAGAGGGAGGCAAAGTCCTTTAGCGACGTCGGAGACCTCTGTCTGCGCGCGGATCTGGATCACAAGGCGCGCGAGCTCCTTGCCGAGGCTGATGCGCTGAAAAACCTCGCTGGGCACCGCCATGCGGCCCGGTGGGAGATCGCTGCAGTGCAGCAGCCTCTTCCTCTCTTCGCACAAGAGCCAGACGAGAAACCGGTGGCGATTCCGGAGCCCAGCGTCGTGGAAAACATGCACGCGGATTATGCGCGGACAGGCACGACATTGGGGCCGCATCCGATGTCATTGCTCAGAGCTCAACTGAACAAGATGCGTGCGAAGAGCTCGCGAGATTTGCGGGAGATGGGGGACTGTAATCACGTCACCGTGATCGGGATTGTCACCGGCAGGCAGAGGCCTTCGACGGCGAGCGGCGTGACGTTCGTGACCCTGGAAGATGAGTTCGGCATGACCAACGTGATCGTTTGGAAGGACTTGGCCGAGCAGTACCGATCAGCCCTAGTGCATTCAAAGCTGCTCCAGGTGAAGGGCAAACTGGAGGATCAAGAAGGTGTGGTGCACTTGATCGCGGGGCACCTTCAGGATCGGAGTGACTTGCTGGAGGGGCTGGATGTGAGGAGTAGGAATTTTCACTGATGCCGCCTGCGTAAAGCAATTCCCTAATACCCACTCAACCAGCAAAAATCGAAAATACACAGCCGCCAAAAGCCACTATGGAACTAGCGGCAACTCCTCAAAAATAGATGCTAAAAGGGTGTATCCATCTCCCTAAATGTATCCTTGATGGATTACTATAAGCCCGTTGTGAGAGTCCTAGTAGGGGCGGTTTCAGGTCGCGCTCCTGACCAAAATCGGAAATAGCGCATGTCGCCTCGGCGACAGTCCTAGGTCTGCCTCGAACGGGCTCTTACAACCTCGCTCAAATACCCTGTCGACGCCGAGCAACCTCATAGATCGAGTACAAGGTTCTGTCATCGCTTTCCACGCAATTAAGCGACGTGATGATGTTTCTTTCCAGAACCACCCGAACGACCGCCTCTTGTCGGTCAAAAAATGTGACCCTGGCCGTAGCTCCCTCGTAAAAGCGCTCACGCTGATTACCATTCGGTAATTGATGCGTCGTGCTAGGAGTCAATCGTTTAGGCTGAACCCCGCTAGACGACTCTAGAATTTTGCTTGCACAAGGAAGTAATAACAAAGACTGCAGCATTCGAGACTTAGATCGTCCAATGCGCGTCATATGACGCCAGCCTCTGTTGGAAACCTTTACACCTCCAAATGCTTGCGGATCAGTTTTAGATACATTCATCCAGTCTTGGTAGAAAGTGCGGCTGCGTTTATGGACACTTTGGCTGCCTGCAAAAAGCTGACACGGATGGCTAGATGACCAGGTGACGGAAGTGGGGGCCTCTATTCGCGGTAAAGCTCTGAACTCAGCCCATCGCCAGCAGAGGTTAAAGAGTTCCCCTTTTCCCTCCCAACCGTCAAGCTTGCGCCGAAGATCAAAAATCACACCCCCTGAAGCATCGAAGCTTTTAGGATTTTTAAGATCCGACCAGTAAGCCGTGGGCTCGCCTCCAGTAACTCTGGGTGGAATAACATTGATCATGATGGTAGGGCCTGGAAATGATAACCATCGCTGTCGGTGCGCCTCCAAATGCTTCTTTCCAATATTGATCTTATAGGTTGCAGTGGCTGGCAGCTTACTGATGTATCCAGTCTTAACCTGCGCAAAAATCACGTCGCCTGTGGGCCCACCATAGGCGGTTTTTTTTCTCCGCTTCGGAAGGATCAGTATATCTATACTGTTGTCGTTGTGTGCAGCGATTACCTCAATGCCACAAGCCCACTTCCCCTCAATGATCCATCTAAGCCAACTAATTCCGATTTGCCCTATGTGATTCGTGTCATGAACTTGCCTTCCCATGCGACTTTTCTCCGATTCTACCTGGGAGATTAGTTTGAACGTGACGCCCAATTGCTTGCCCCTCTGACAAGCCAACACGGGCACAACGGTACTTGTAAGTAATTATACGCATCGACTGCTATATAAATTGCATGCCAATCGAAAGAACTTGGACTCCCATGCAAATCGACTACATCAATCCATTTCGGCCACGCTCCTGCAAAAATCGCAAAGCCTATACAACTCATCGTCGGGGTCAATGTCGTGATCAAGCTGCCCGCCACATTCGACGCAGCTCAGTCCAGGGCTATTCTCCTGACACAGCGCACAAACCAACTCATCCACGATGTACGTACGGTGCCCACAATGGGAGCAGCGCTCCAGCGGAGGCTCTCCACCCTGGCTTGCGGTCAGATATAAGTCGCGAAAATGCCTTTTAACGAGAATGCTTTCCACGGTCTCCTCATAAGTAGCAACAGCATCACAACTTGTGCACTGAAACCTAGTTGCGGGAGCCTGCTCGATAGGTAGCACCGGCTTGATTAGTACTGATCTGCAGCTATCACACTGCGCTCCGAAGGCGAACTCGCCCAGCATGGGTACCGGCCACTCGATAGCTTGCAAAGCCTCCCTGCAGGCTTCCGACTCAGCTTCGAAGAATGCGTTTTGCTTGACGAGGAACGACCATACTTCAAGGCCAAGCAGTTCCACAGGACTTTGCCCGAGATGCCGAGGGGCAAATTGCTGGATTAGGTGAAATGATGCCCCCATAGCTGCAAGAAGAGCTGAAATGGGCTTGGGACTGAAGTAATGCTCAACAGCGTTACGTAGGTCGGTCAGCTCTTTGAGTTTTTTCCAGTCAATGTCATTGACTCCTAGACCTTCGAGGCGGTCGATGATGGATTGCACATCAACCGTTTTTGTACCCCTTCCAATCCAGATGGGGTTCCCATCCGCGTCTAGCCCTGGAACGACAGTCTGCTTTAGAAGCGACTCTTTTGAATCAGGTGGGCTCAATGCTTGTAGCTTGACCTTGAATAGCAACAAAAGCCCTGAAGTCAGATTGCGAAGCGCGGAAAGCGCCCGCGCATCATCCTGGGCAGCAGCCTGATAATCCTCAACCCCAAGACGAATGGATGCTACGGCATTCTCAAGCATCGACATGACATCTCTCCCCAAGCGGAATGTGGACTTAGACCGCCGGCATTTCTATTCCTCAGGCGGCTTTTGCGACGTCCAAGTCAGAACGGAATGTCAGGCGTAATTTCCCGGGTGTCAGCCTTGGCGGCAACTGCAGGAATAACTATTGGTGCTGCTGGCGGCGGACTTGTAACGATCGGAGTCGCACCTGTTTCGCCAACAGCCCCAGTGGCGACAACAAAGTCTTGAGGCGGCTGCAGCGGGGCGTTTTCACCCTCTGGATCCGCAAGCGGATCTTCGGGATCGAGGTCGACAAAGTGATCCCCCATCATCATCCGATAATGGGCCATGTGATCCATAGCCTTGAAGACCTTATAGAAGATCCTCATGTAGCTGGATGCCATGCCATCACCAATCGCAACATAGAGCTCATCAGGCGAATAATGAGATCCATCATTGACCCAGCTAATCAGTGACTGGCACTGCGTTTTCTCATGCCCCTCAAATTTTTCAATCAGCTTCTGAGTGTTAATTCCGCCGAGAATTTTGAAGTAATTCTCCAGAATTCTGCGCATCGTATTCTGAATGGTCAGCGCAGAAACCGGCGCTTTAGTTAACTCTGTCCATAGCAGCTGGTAAGACGTCCTTATGGGGTTTATGGCATAAGACTCTACGAGCGAGTAATCAGCTGGCTTGCGAATGATCCAGAACGTCTCCTCAGGCCTGGCCCTGTCTGCCTTACGCTCGGGGTGAAATGTTATTTCCTTATGGAAGTGAACGTTATGCGTCAGCACGAAAATCTGTTTCAGATTACTGCCTTTCTCACGCACTTCAGCAAACAGCTGCTTAATGAGACTGCTCACGATAAAGAGCACATCACTATCCAAGCTAGACACAGGGTCATCGATGACTACTATGCGGTCACTACTTATCCCTGACGTTGTTATACTGCCCTTCAGCAGGTGATAGAAATATAGGAATGTGACGAATGTTTTTTCGCCCTCGCTGAGCGTAGCCTTGGCATCACTTCCATTACCCCTAACAATTTTATATGCATTATCCTCACAAGCAGGATCGAGGGAAAAACTCCTAAATCCGAAGTCCTTGAGAATCTTGTTAATGGCATTGACGGTAGGTTTCACACTCGTAAGGGTTTTTTCAATCTCAGAAATTTCAACTTCTGCAGCTGTAATGTCCGACTTTGCTTTTCCCAGGCTCGTATTGATTCCCCCTATGGCTTTATCGAGAGCATTAGTCTTCTGCTCATAGTCGGTGAGCGTGCCCTTTAGCTCCACGTCGACAAGATATTTCCATACTTCACCGGCCAGCTTCTTCTGCTCAGCCGACAATCCTGCTACTAAATTATTATGTTCAGCAACTTTAACGTTGGCAGCTTCGATTAACCCAGCAATTCCCACCTGAATATCTGCAATCGTTTCAAGTTCAGCCACTGAGCTTGGGCGAGCGAGCTTGTTTTCCAAGCGCTGCCTATTAACTTGAATTATCGAGCTTAGAGCTTGAAACTCAAGATCGAGTTTTTCTTTGTCTAAGTGAGTACAGTCAGTTGCTATAATACTGCCCATCTGACTTAAGATTGAGTCTGCCGCTGCATTATAATTGGTGTGAAATTGCGATAGCGCTTTTGTATCTGACTCAAAAGTCGCATCAAAATAATCTTCGAGATTCTTTTCGAAGTCATGAGGTAACTTTTGTTGGCAAAAAGGACAATCATCATCGGTGTGCTCAAGGAATTTCATACCTTGGCGAACCCAATCGCTACTGCCAAGGGATTGAATCATCGCCGATATATTGACATCCTCCTTACCCACTATCTTCTTGGCTAGTGAAGGATCTTGCTCATAGGCTATCAAGCGGGATAAATCAAGGCTAGCAACCCCACTCATCGGAGAGGGAGCTTCACCATAAACTATCTTGGCCTTTTTCTTCAGACTCTCTAGGTCAGCCAGTGAAGAAGTGTTGTTTTTCTTCTCAAGTAGGACTTTGTTTTTGAAACTCTCTTTATTGCCCCTAACACCCGTGAATGCATCTTGGAAGTCCTCATCATGTTTTAGTTTTTGCTCCCAGCATTTTGCTACGAGCCCGGCCTCAAGAGCATTCTTTTCGGCATTTTTGCCCCCATTGCCATCCGGCCCGCCAAGCGCCTCAAGCGCCTTATTCCTGAGCTGTTCGTGACGGACTCTTTCTTTCTGAAGTTCATCAAGGCGATCAAGCTGCTCTTGCTGCGCCTGGCCTAAAGTAAACACCCCTTTAAATTGCTTGGAATCAGTGAAATTAGCAGTGATGAAGTCGTTGTTATACACATGCGCAGGTATCGGATTATTCTTCGACCAAGTCACATGGGATGTAGAGGATAACTGCGGATTGAATATCAACCGGCTGATGGTTGTCTTGCCCGCGCCATTAGCCCCATAGAAGAAGTTAATTTCCTTTAAATTCGAGAGAGTTTCGGGGGTTGTAGCGCTGTAAGTTGCAATATCGCGCAGGGAAATCGACTCGATCATGTCTCGCTTCCATGTTGAGACGGTGGCCAATTCAAGCCACAGCTGGTTAAAAATTCGGTGAGCAAGGCACTGGGAACGACAGCCTTGCTTAGGCCAGCCGCGTGATGGCGAATGGCCTTACCCAGCATAGGCTGCCTTCGGCTTTTGACAAGTTATCGAGAACGGTGCGTAGACCTGCAGTAACAGACGGCGCTTACGAGTCTGGATTAGTTGAGTTTAATCCTCAGATCGCCTGACTCGGTCGTCTTCGCCCCACACCCGCGCAACTGCTTCACCGTCCCACCTCGACCCAGGTCGACGCATGGTCGCTCGGATGCTCCTCTCATTCATTATGCACCTAACCTATTAGGGCCTGAGCGCGCCCCCACGGCTGGATAAACCGACGCGTGATGTAAATTTGCCCCTGGAAACAAATGCGAACACGAGATTGAGGGCGCCGAAAGCCGAAGCACATGCGGCAGGGTTTGTGACGCTCTCCCAAGAAACGAGAACCGTCTAGCCTTTGTCCGATCGGCTGAATTCTGCAGTCAAAAACTTTCCAGGCTGAGCCTGATATCCGCCTCTTTAGCCAACTCCGCAGTCTGTTGAACGTGCTGGGCTTCGACGACAAATCCTGCGTATTCGTCCCCACCGGTATTCATGTGCAGATACCGCATTCCATGTTTTTGCAGCCAAACATCAAACTCGGCCAGCACCTCAGGCATCGTCTTACTACCGTCGTGCGCATAGGCAAAGGGAGCCGAAATACCACTAGCCCGCACGAGAATGGGTGCCAAATACTCAAAGCTATCGAAGCCCCGAAAATCACATACCAGCAACGTGAGCTGCTCTAATTTCTGGCCACGCCGATCATCGGTCAATCCTTCGTATAGAGCCGTCTCGGGGCAGTCACCCTCTCTTAGCTTTCTCAAGATGCGCCGCTCCAGCCTGCCACGCTCCTCTGCTGGCAAGCGGACAAGCAGCAGCTCCAGCAAAGACTTCAAAGCACGAAGCTGCTCGGGCAGCCCAGGCCTCAGTGCCTTAAAGCATTCACTGTCACTAAGTTCAGTTGAGTCGGGCGGTGGCATGCTAAAGCTTCCACCAAATAGTCGATCCCATATTCCCATACGCTACACCTCACCTACAGTTGCCAGCTTTGCGAAACCCTGCGGATACCTTCCTGCAACTGGAGGAGCCATCGTCCGGTACCTCGCTGAGTACGCTGACCAACACTCGATAAGTACCCTGAAGCAGCGCCTGGCGGCTCTGGCTCAATGATACATCACCCAAGGTTTTCCAGATCCGACGAAAACGCCTGATGTCAGGCGCGTTCTCAAAGGCATTCGTGCCGTTCACCGTGCTCAGGTCAAAAACGCGGCGCCCCTCCAGCATTTGGAACAGGCCATCAGATGGCTGGAGTATGAGGCGACCACCGTGTATGCCGCCGGCAACCACAAAGCCGTCATGCGGTATCGACGAGACATTGCCCTGTGAGGGCTTTACGCTCGAAGAACTAGAGGCTTTGTACAGGGTTCTCAATCAGATCCGGGAAAGGATGATTGTTGAGGCGGAAGTACTAGAGTCACTTTGAGCATCGCACTTGGGCGTGGCCTAAGGGATCTAGGATGACAAAGGGCCTGCAGGCAAAGGCAGTCTAGCCAGCGCCAAAAGCGCGCTGTAACCCTGTTTTTTTGCACTGTAACCTCAGCAGGTTTACCGCGATAAAAAGCTGGTTTACACCCTCTTGCAAAGCCTCCGACCAGCCACACCTATACACCTTGGAGTCGCGCGCCGAGATCTCCAGTCTGAAATGAGAGCGTGAAACCAGAAAGCTTGGTCATGGGAAGCAGAGCTGTAGTGATCCAATGTAATGGGTGAAGCAAATGCGGACGCGGTCACTTACAGTTGCCTGCCTTCCGATACCCAGCATCAATCGCTTCTGCTTCAGACTCAAACGTCACCTGGTTCTTCAGAGAAACCTGGCCGTAGCTGGGACATCCAAGAGGCAAGTGATATACGTTGCTGCGGCGATTCCCAACCACATCACCTGGAGCGTGGCTGGTGTCCGCTGGAGCATTTTGAGCTTTTGCCACCTGCCGCAAAGGCGCTGCCGGCGAGCCACTCTTCAAGCCATCACCAGTTGGCTTGTAACCCAAATTCCATACTCGCTCGCCAGTCACAAAAGCATTCGAGTATCCAACGATTTTCGCGATCCGCTCGTTGCGCTCAATTTCCCAGTCGGATGGCGGGTACTGCCTACTCCAAGCGCCCAGGAGCTGCTGTTGTTGGCGCGACATGTTTAAGCCGTAGCGGTCAAACATATAGAACGTGGTGCGAGCAACGAGTCCTTTGACCTCGTCACGAGGCTCCGCAGTCCTCGCGGCAAAATCCACCCGCGTTGTGCACTGCCCGTATTGAGGCGATACATCGGGCGCCATCCCGTAGTTAAAATTCGCCCGATCTCCGTTGACCTCGCCAACTGACGGATACAGGTTGTAGAGATCAGCTTCCATCGCTCGGAAAACAGGATCAGTCGCAACGCAGTTCTTACGCCCGCCGTTCTGCCAACACTGTCTCTGATGACCAAACTGCCAGGCGGGCACAATGTGCTCCCACTCCGTCCGTTCGGCGCGGGCTCGCTGCTTCCTCGTTTCGTATCCGCATGACTCTGCATCTATTCTACCCCCGGACTTACCGACCCACTCCCATCGACATCCACAATAGAGATCACCGACAGGCCCATCGGCTTGATCAAAAAAAACCTCACGCTTTGCGACGACCTTTGCCGCACTAAAACTGGACGGAGCACCAGCGAACGATGAGGTTGCATTAAAAACCAGCAGCGCGAAAACGAGAAAAACTTGCTTCATTCGACAGCTTAATTCCAAGGATCAAGCGCGGGATTATAAGCGGACTGCCCTCCTCCCGGTCACTATTAAAAAATGCAACGGAATGTCTTTTCGCTTAGACTGTCCATTCAAACAGCAACAAACCATCGCTAGACATAATCAAAATTGTATTGGGGAGACACCATGTCCAAACTCGCAGAATTCAAAGCGCTTGAAGCCCAGATCGAAGAGCAAAAGCAGCGCCTTGCAGCCCTTCAAGGTGACGAAGGCCTAAAGAAAGAAATCGAATTTGAAAGCAAACTGCGCAAGCTGTTGGCTGAGTACAACTACTCGCTGCGCAACGTTATTGACCTGCTGGATCCTTCCGCGGGCACAGCACGCAAAGCAGCTTCAGCTAAGCCGGCTCGTCGCGAGCGCACCCTCAAGCGTTACAAGAACCCGAAGACCGGTGAGGTGGTTGAGACCAGGGGCGGCAATCACAAGGTGCTGAAGAGCTGGAAGGAAGAGCACGGTTCTGATGTTGTTGAGAGCTGGGTGCAGTGAGTGATTGATCAAAGGCCGCGAGAGCGGCCTTTTTGTTGCCTGAAAGGTTTATCCAAGACCTGAGAGTCCAGATAAATGAAGAGGCAGCGCCCGCCTCCACACCTCACTATATAGGCTTTGCTCTAAACATTGATCAGTGTCGTCCGCGAGCATCCTGATAAGCCTGATTGCCCATTCCAACTCATCACACTCACGAGATGTGCCGCCGGTGCTCCAGGTGATTGGCTCTTTGATCGATGCATCGCCTAGCCGCCCCTTACGATCTAAGCTTCGAGTGCCTTAGGATTGCCCGCAGCCATCCTGCTGCGCATATGGTGCATTATCAATATATGCCTAAATCGTATTTCATGTTTTTTTAAAATACTTCAACTATATGAAAACCACTCAAAAACAACAAGACTTGAAAGTGCGGGACTAAATAGATACCTTCCCACAGCTGCTTTAGTCCATGTGCTCTAGAAGGCATTAGCAGTTCTACTGAGCAACTTCATTGATCAATAGAAAAGCTGGAGCCGATTAAAAAAATGGTGCTTTCTCATGGGTAATCAGGTTCAACACAAGAACGTCATCGTGACTTTTAATATTGGCGGCTGCCAAACTGATGCAGAATTGAGCCACGGGGAAACTTTAGCGCTTGCTCAGTTCTTCAAGCGTCTTACTTGGAGTGAGCTACGTGGATGCGCAGAGAGTGATGAAGAGGCCTATTTAATCCGGTCGGCAGTCTCAAAGCTGCAGGACGCGATGGCGCGTGGTGGTTATGCACCGCGCTGATCCGTATTGAAGCTAGTTTCCAACATGCCTTTATATCAGTGATACCTGAATGACGTCTGATCAGCGAAATGGTGATCTGAAAATTAAACCCTCGCCCGTCATCACTTGCCGACTGGCTGTCAGCGCATCAATGCACCTGACATGAGTTTCTAGGCTCTCCGTATTGTTCCCGCGTTGATAGCTGCACGTTTCTTTGACTTCAAGGTAAAAGCGATGCTCACAGAGTCGCCCTACATCACTCACCGCGAAACCCTGCTCAACGGCAAGTACGGCACCGCCTACCTATTGCAAGAATTCCTCCTGTACCAGCTAAACCCCTGGCAATACCCGTTTGACATCGATCAGCACCGTGGCGGTTTCGATAGCCGCCACCTGCAGATCTACAAAGACATGAAGTGGTGGTACTGCTACAACGGGTCGGATTCTGCAGCATTCAAAGAGCTGGCCCATACGATTGAAGCTCGGAAGCTCAGGGAAGCCGAAGCCCTCAGGGAGAGCCTGAAGCGCCTCCGCCAGACTCGGCCTGAGGACTACCCACACGAGGAGGGAGAGGATCAGCTCAAGGCCTATCAGTTAGATATCGAACTTCATGAAATGTACTACAGGCGGTACGTGGAGAAGGGTTATCTGCAGGATTTAGGAAGCTGAACCCTCACTATGACATAGCAGATAACTGGCGATCTGTAGGAGTTACTGATTCCCGACACCTGTTTAGGGCTAGAATACCCGCCATAAATAGGTGTCCGATAACCAAGCAACGTCGTTCCTTTACGAAGCAGCACGCTCGTTAGACTGGTAGCACCGTTGGCGATGGGCGTGGTAACAAGACCGCACCACCCGCGAACGCCAAACAGAGCACTTCCACCGACTCCCGCTCACTTAGCTAATCTATCAGTGCGTAGGATTGAACTCGTCCGGCATCAGGAGAGCCATAGTCGAACCTGCCCCACACCAAGTCACATCAGAATTAACAGCAATCCTTGCATTGGAGCCGTTGTAATACGGTTTCCGTCCTCAGCTCTAAACGCCATTCCATTAGTATCTACCGTGTGGACGCCGGGCCGTTCGGTTTTAGATCTCGCAGCTCATTCCTCCAACCATCCACTCACCGTTCCAAACTAGCACAGTGCAGCAATGATCTTCCTTATTTGTGCACGCCATTTGGCGGCGACAAAGCGGACGACTTCGATATCATTGGTCATACAAGGCAACGACGAGCTGAAAAAGAATGAGGTATGTTGAATACCGTAACAAATCAAGTGCGCAACACGTCCTTTGCCGCCGCCGGCTTAAAAATACTTGAGAACCTTTCTGAGCGCTTCCAGCGTTCCAGGCTTGAAGACATTCTTCCCCTGAGAATCAACTAACGTGCCTCTCTGACCCACCTCTAGATTCCAAGCTTTGAGGAACTCATCCGAAAGAAGGTATTCGATCGCATTGCGCTCTGGATTCGTGAGCTTGAAATCATTGGCAGTTGCCAGACGATCGTCTACTCGAATCTCGGTACCTGGCGGAATAAATTCTCGAATGAGCTTTTCCGCCTCCCGGAGTTTCGATAGCGTGATATTCACCATCAGCTTGGTCTTAGGTTCTTTAATGTCTTCAACCCAAGCATCCGCGGTTCTAGGTTTGGGCGGCCGTTTCCGAGCGCCAGGACTCTCCTCAAAACACTTGATCAGCGCTCTATAACTCTCTCCGCTCGAATTATGGATGCTCTGCACTTTTGGCACACCACGTCCGGCGCCCAATCGGGATATCGTTGTATAGGAAAAATCCGTAGCTCCCCGATCAACCTGTTCCTGACACACAGCATACACAGCGTCCAGCGTGGCGCTTTTACGCGGCGATTTGGACTTAAGAGCTGCAAGTAATTCATCAGGAGTCATTGCGCTTCTTTCTCTGACAGACGTCGCTCCGCCGCGCTCAGGCTCTGAGAGTTTAGTGCCTCATCGTTCAAATCCTCGTCCTTGCACAACCTGAAAATCGGCCCGTCAGGTACTTCCAGCGCAGATGAACAAGCTGCCGAGCCCGTACCTTCGTAGGGAACTGAGATTCCAGCTGCTTGCGCCAACGTACCCAAAAAAATTGGCTTGGACTCAAGGAGTGTCTGCATCTCAGATTTTTCGATACGTTCAGCTCCGGTAAGATCTGCCAGGAGCAGCTTACCTTCAACTAACATATCTACTCGCTCCCAGCTCTTAACCCTGCCGAACAAGAATTTAGTGACCTGATTGCCAAGCAGCAATTGCTCCTTCTCAGTCAAACTGCACATCCCAGGACGCAGGTCATTCATAAGCGCCATCTTATCTAGCATCAGTGAGCGGCGCGGTACCGCAAAATCAGCAGTCGCTGACTGGAAGATAGTTGCATTAATGCACACCTCGTGGAGCTGTTGAAACAACGAGGTATCCTCGATATCGATATCAATTTCATGACTCTCTTGCACAACCAACATCAACTCAGTATCCCGAGGATTACTTTTTTCATTTCTAGAGATGATCTCTCGACACTCATTGATATGTTTAGTAAGAGCTTGGAGATCACAGAGAAACATGTCCATTTTTTTTGCGGTACTTTCTTGTTCCGACTGAAGCTTACGAATTTCCACACGTGCTCCATTACGCGCTTTCCCATCAAAGGTTACACCGGCTTGCACGAGGTCATACTCCTCCTCATCAAACTTTTGCACCTCCAGCTCAAGAACTTTGATTTGCTTATCAAAGTCAGCGTAGCGCTCTGAAAGTAACGTCATCCTCAGCGAAATCTCATTCCATTGTGAGAGTAATCCGCCGAGGAACATCGGGCCAGTGATGAAGTGTCGGCAGCGTGGGCAGTTCTGCATACCTAGGTAACCGTATGGAGTATGGAGTCGAACCTGCGTCGCCCCCACAAGGGCGCCCCCATCTTCGCAACGTCCTGCAGCATATGGGCAAATCCCATAATCCCTCACCAAGTTACTACCCGCATATCCCGAGCGCAGCATCTCCAACGCATTCTCACTTGAAGCAATCAATTGATGGCGAAGCGCGTCAACCCTACCCTGCTCGATCATATCTTGGGCAGCGTAGCTCTCTTGCTGTAGTGCCTTTTTCTCTCCCTCACCAATGCGCCTTCGGAGAGCCTCGCCACCAATTTTTGCGTAGTAAATATTCATAACGATAGAGGTGTGTCCAGCCAACTTCATGACCACTTCAATCGGTAAGCCAAACTCAAACACATACGCACTGATAAGACTGACACGCATGCTGTGAGGCGTGTACTTGGAGTCATAACGACTCAAAGTGCTATGACTCCCACCCTCCAGAAAAGTCGCGAGAACTAAATCTCTGGGCTGACTGTAATAAAGTGCCGCCGCTAGACGCTCACTTGATCTAGCTGAATATGCAGCAGGCTCTCCTTCACCGAACGCGCGAAAAAGAAAACAATTTGCACCCTTTGCAATGAGTTGCGCACGATTAAGTACAGTCCGAACGCATTTCTCCCATGGAAATGGCTCATTAATAGGGTTGTACTTCTCTTGCCACTTCCGGAGCTTAACCATCCAGTAGACTAAGGCATCTGGAGCCCAGTCAACTTTATATCCTGCACCTTGAAAACCGGTTTTGTTAGAGGTAAAATACATACCCCACCCGTTATCTCCCATTTGCATAAAGCCTTCTCTACGATGTAGAGACTTACGGGAATGTAAATAATTCGGCTTCCACCCCGCCAACTTGCCAGTGTTTTTAACCCAGACAACTTTCCCCTCGACGATGTCACCAATATAATCGTCAGCCTCCCCTGAATCGTTATATGCAATTTGGCGCCCCCGTGCTGGAATAGACACTAGAGCATATGTATGCATCCAGTACACGGGGCACCAAATAAAATATCGACCGTCACGAACCTTATATATACAATCTGGATCTTGCGGGTCAATTATCGCCTCATCAACCTCGATGTAATCTGAGTCGAAGCCCTGAATATGCCGCAATTCTGAAAAATGCTTTGCCGCTTGTGGAACGATCCATAATTTCAGATTTTCCACATACTGATATGCTAGCGCGGGCTTTACGCTTTCACTAGGACGTGCATTATCGGTGATAGTGACTGCGTGTTCCAGGTGAGCAAAAGGGTTAGATGCGTTGCCCACCCTGACATTCTCACCAGTCTCCTCATCTTCGATAGTGAGCTCAGTCTTTAGGACATGGTTTAAGTACTCGTTTACATGACGCAATAGGCTTCGCCCTACCGTTTGCGATGCCTGTTGATCAAGAAGCTCTTTGAATGGCTTAATATCGATGCCAGTCATAAATAGAAATTCATGGGCGGTCTTACCAAGCTGATAAGGCCCAATAAAATGGCGCAAAAAACGACAAAGACTAGTCTCCTTTGGCACCGCCGACCTTGTACCAACAAGCCACTCACGGATGCCTGAAACCCAGCCACGCAATTGCTCGTCGATAAAGTCGAGCGAATAGGGCTCGACTTTGCTTAGGAACCTGTGGGAATTGACCCACTCCTCATAATGAGTTTCCGGGTGCAGCGGCATGCGCAGGTCTTTTATTTCCCGCACTAGGGATCTGTATTCTTTCATCGTCCTACACCCGTGAGCAGAAGAAATTTCCCTAAGCTCTTCAAAGGTATAAGGTGGCGGTAAACCCAACACGTCTTCCCAAGACGTCCACTCGCTCTTAAATTCTTTTGATGGCTTTTTCGGATAATGCGGATACTCCCGGAGGATTTCCCGATAATGTCGAGCCGACGTTATTTTTAAATACCTTACGGCACACTTAAACTTAATGAACGAGTCAAGAATATCGGGCAATAGGTACTTATCCCAGCCGGGGAAATTTTTGTAGCGCGCGTGGGGGTATTTTGGAAGCCTAGCATCAACTCCGCAGCGCTCCTTATAGTCAGCCGCTGAGGAAAAAAAATATTGAGAGGCAACTTCCCTAGCTTCTTGCCACGTATCACACTTCAACAAATAAATACTAACGCCGCAGGCTTGTTTCCAGCCAGGCCAGTCTTGACCATAGATTTCATCTGGATGGCCCGGCATCATAGGATCTTCATGACGTCTTAACTTAAAGTCTTTCTGCCCTTTAATTCCCAGCGCCCGCAATGCTTTCTCAAACTCCTTGTAAGTCTGGTACTTACCGGCGCCCTTCCGGCTAGGGTCATACCGAAGAAACTGCGGCCATCCACCCCACTCATCCTTATACATCTTATGAGGATAACGTGGCAGTCTGGGGTCAAGCGCGTATTTCTCGCGATATACCCTTGAGTTAAAAATACCTAGAGCAATGGCTGCCTCAGACGCGGCGGCGAGATTGCTGTAATATCCGCTCTTCCTTGCGAAAAAATCATCATGACCTGGATAGCTGCTACCATAAAACTTTCTGGGATTAGCGGGCAGTTTAGGATCCTCGTGCCGTCGCTTGCTGTACTGAGAAAAGTTTTTTACACCCAAGGCGAGAACGACGGCTTTTGCTTCCTCAACGCTCTGATAGAGCGAACGACACCCACTAGTGAATGCCCCCCAGCCGGGATACTCATCCCCATAATGCAATGATGGGCTTACTGGTAACCCTGGATACTCGTGCCGTCTTGCGCGGTAATCTGCGAGACTATTAGGTTTCATCTTTGCTACAGCAGCAATGGCATCTTCCAATGACAACCATACTTTTTTACGAGACATAAGAACCCTAATCCAGCCAGCAAAGACCAGAGAATTAATTAATGATTAGGAACTAAGAAAATCTAACTAGGCACAAGTAGCCCAGCAGAGCGGATGAAATTAAAAAACAACTTCTAAATTTGGCAGCGAAGATCTCATGCTTCTTAAAACCAAATCATGCACACCGGACATTTTTGCCAAGCAAGTTCGCTGACCCGGAACAAACCTAACATCACTATCTACTAGTTTTCCAACATTTTTTTTCTGGCCGGCCGAGCATACCTGCAGGCCTCTATTTTCAGGCCCTCTTTTTTTTAAGAGTTGCCTTCTCCTGTTTTTACGCAAGATTTGCGTTGAAAATTTTGCTTGGAGCACTGAGACCGACCTCGTTGAATTCAGAATTGCCCGAGCAATTCCAAATCCAGCGAAGGTGCCCAAAAAGCTCAGATTGTCGTCGGATGAGGGGGAAATGCGGTTCGACCACATGTCCAATGATCGCTCATGACGACTTTTACTTTTTTTCTAGTCAGCGGACGGACAGCCTAGGTTTACGGCTTCGGGTTAGCTCTAATTCAAATTGAGATTGCTTGGCCTTTCATGGCAATGCTGGTTGGAGCCCTACGATATAGCGCCTACCTGGCATACCTCGGCTCGCAGTTGCAAAGCCGAGCGGTAACCTTAGGGGAACTACCAATTCTGAATTGGATGTCGGAACCACCCGATACCGGCTGCGTGACTCCAGAGTGATTCGGACACGCGCTTATGCACACCGCAAGCGGGAGGGTGCTAGAATGGAGGAATTTACACCAGCGCTTGGTGATCTAATGTTTAGTCACCAACATACCATCGATTCGAAAAACAGCAATTAGATACAATGCCTGGATTGAAAAACAAATGACGTCCAGATCTAAAGCAAAGGTACTTGACGGCACCTCGTTCCATAATTCTAAATCACTCGCCCCAGTCAAACCAATTTGCGAGGATGGGCATCTGATCTCGAATGACCTGATATAGTTGTGAATTGCCAGCCCCTTCTCGACTTGAGCAGATTCGCTCATCGACCAAGCTGACGAGGAAAGCCACCGATACTTAGATCGGCATAAAAAATCCTTTTACCACCATTTCCGCCCGGCCTTTCGCTCGCACTCTTCCATTTTCTCTCGGACATCATCCTCAGTAGGCTCCAAATAAACCGCGCTGGACTCGATGTTCCTGTGGTGCATAGCATTCTTGATTTCGAGCCTGGTGATACCTGGAAGTTTTCCTAAGCGATATCCGTAAGCGTGGCGATGCCCATGCTCGGATGTTCCTAACATCTTATTGTGGGGAAGACCGATACGATTCACAGCAGCCCTGTGTAACTCTCTAAAATTTTTGAGCGTTTCGGGGTTCCCGCTAGAGTTGGTGAAGGCATAAGGATGATTCCCGCCTTTAGGTGGCTCGACCCGCTGATGTTCCAGATAAAGATAAAACGTCGCCATGAACTCTTTAGCCTTGCCAATTGGACAAAACTGCACAGTGAGGTAGTTATCTCCAGATTCATTGAGCAGAGGAGCTTTCCACCCTGCATGCATTGCCTGGGAGCGTGGAACTTCAGTACGAGGCACCATTCCGAACTCGTGCAACAAGTACTCGCGACGATTTTTATATCTATCATCAGGGCTCTTACCCAATGACGGATGATAGATTCTGACAATCAACTCACCACGCTTCCAATCCATTACGAAATCTTGAAGATAAAGCTGAAACACCTCACTTTTCCGCACACCACCATAATGAAGCAAAAGAGTAATTGCTCTTCCCTTGTAATCGATGAAATCGTGCTCGGTAAAAGTTTGTGAACCTGCGTTGACCAGTTGAGCATTACTTTTCACGGATGTCGCGTTCTGAAACGTCTTCTCTCTTAGATCAGCACCATCTTCAATGTGCACGTTTTCGTACGTGGCACACAAATGGGTGATTTTGGCGGGATCTGAGGACTTTGGCTTCCGCACCCAGCCGTTAACCATCAAATTATCAATTTCGCTTTCAGGAAACCGCTTTGTAGGCCTTCTAAGACTGTTCAGCTGTCGTGAAAATTTAATAGACCTGACTGTCTTCGCATTCTCCACAGCCTGCGCCCGATCACTTAGGTGGCTCAGGAAAACATGACTTTCCTTATTGAAGTAGGCGCACCAGTTCAAGCGCTCTTCAGTGTGGGTGGCTTTCCGAAAAGGGTTTGCCCTACGGGTATTATACTCAGGTTGTTCTGCAAGCCAGTCAGTGTAAGACGTTAGGTGCGCGAGTATTCCAAGATAATCCTCCTCTGAACGAGGTGACCAATAGAGCCCACTCGGATCACTGAGGGTATCTGCGTCGATGGTTCCGTACATCAGAGCACGGACACAACCACGTAAAAGATCTTCTGTGCTATCAAAATAGCCTTCGTTCGCGTTCATGTACTCGATAAGCTTACGAACAGCAAACGCGCTCTTCTCCTTCCAAGATTCACTTCTCCCCCGAATCGATAGATAGCGCAGATGAGAAATCAGCAGTCCATCCTGGGTCAGCGTGCCAGGCAATTTCTGGCGCACCCCAGTCCTGTCACTTCGATAGCTCGTCTTCACCTGGACTACGTACGCCATGTCTAGGCCCCTTTAGCGGGAACACCCGTGTTCGATTGATTTTCGCTCATAGAGCAATACTACATAGTAGTTAGTATTCGGAGCTTGCCGTGAATTTTACGGTGATTAGACCTTCCTTTATGGACTCGCGCCAAGCTAGCGGCAGAAAGGTAGTAGGTTTGGGTATCGGTGCTAATACACCTACGGCAAGAAAATGCTGCGCGAAATCGACAGCCGCGTGCGCTTTCTGACCAAGCGTCTGGAGAAGCTCAAGGTGGTGGATACCCGCCCCAGCGACCCGGACAAGGTGTATTTCGGCGCCTGGGTCACCATGGAGGACGAAGACGGCGTTGAGGCGCGCTACCGCATCGTCGGCCCCGACGAGCTCGACCTCAAACAGAACCTGATCAGCATCGACTCGCCGCTGGCCCGCGCGCTGGTCGGCAAGGGTCTGGACGCCGAAGTGCGGGTGCAGACGCCGACCGGCGACAAGTATTGGTACATCGTCGCCATCGACTATCCGTAAGCCAGGTTCAGCGCAGCGTAATCAGCCCCTGTCGGGCGACGCGCGTCAACTGGCCGAGCGCCTCGGCACTCGGTCGTTGCAGCACGGCGAAGTCGAAGCTGTTATCGGCGAAGCGCTGCAGCGACTCGCCCTCTTCGGCGAACTGCACGAGAAAGGCACGCTGGCCTTCGCGGCGTACGGGCCAACCATCCAGATAGCGCAGAAGCGTCGGCTGATGAACGCCACCCAAGAGAATGCGCGGGTTGCGGCGAACCAGTCGGGTAGTGATGGGAAGGATACGAATGTGTGCAGCCTGGGAGCAGCTCATGGTGTTTGTCTCCGCCTCGCAAATCCCGCTGGGCAGCGGTGGAGGCAACACCGAACCAGCGCTTTAGCGGAATTTCAGGACTCGATGAAGAATCCCTGAGGCGCCCCGCAAGTAGCTGTCTAAATCGGCGCAAGTGGTAATCCTAGAGACTTGCCGCTGAGCCTGTCAACAAGCAGAAAAGCCCGCATCAGCGGGCTTTCTCGAATGGCGCGGTGATCAACCGGCGATGCGCTTGTCCAGCGACAGACGCCCGGCGCCCTCGATCAGCAGGGCCAGCGTGGCAGCCAGCAGCGACAGAGCGAACTCGTAGCCATTATTGGCCATGAAGAAGCCATTGCCGATATGCACCGAGAAGATCGCCACCAGCATGGTGAACGCCAGCACCGCCGACGCCGGGCGCACCAGCAGGCCGATGACCAGCGCCAGGCCACCGAAGAACTCGGCGCTCCCGGCCATCAGGGCCATCAGGTAACCCGGCGCCAGGCCGATGCTCTCCATCCACTGGGCGACGCCCGCCAGGCCGTAGCCACCGAACCAGCCGAACAGCTTCTGCGAGCCATGGGCCATAAAGGTGATGCCGACCAGCACGCGCAGGACGGTCAAGCCGAAGCCGGCACGGGTGGTTGCCAGGGATTTGATAAAGGCGTTCATGGTGGGACGATCCTGTGCTAGGTGAGTGAGATGGCGGCATATTAATTCAACAATCAAATATGAATAGCGAATAAAACCGCTACAACCGATCCATTTATTAGATTAATTGCGAGCGCTCACCTTTTGCGCAGGCTCCAGCGAATAACGCTCACGCGCGTAAGCCAGGTAATACTTGTTCACCGCGTTGACGTAGCTGACCACGCCCATGCCCAGCTGCTCCATGGCCACCCGCTCGACCTGAAAGAACCACTGATCCGGGTTCAGACCGCGCCGCCGCGCCTCGGCGCGAAGGCTCTGCACGCGCTGCGGCCCGAGGTTGTAGCCGGCCAGCACAAAGGCCATGCGCTCGCGCTCGTTGAGCCGCGGACTGTTGAAGAAGCCACGGCGAATCTTGGCCAGGTACTTGGCACTGGCCTGAACGTTGTTCTCGATGAGTGAGATGTCGCTGATACCCACGCTGCGCGCCGCGGCGGGGGTGATCTGCATCAGGCCGGTGGCGCCGCTGCTGCCGCGGGCCGTGGGGTTGAGAGTCGATTCCTTGAAGGCCAGCGCCGCCAGCGCGAGCCAGTCGAAATCATGCTGCTCGGCGTAACGCTGCAAAACCGGTCGCACCCGTTCCAGGCGCTGACGCTCGGCGCGGCCCATGGGCGAATGCACTTTGTAAAGACGCCGGTAGACGCGCTGGAAGGCGGTGTCCTGATCATCGGGCGCCCGGTAACCTTCCAGAAAGCGATCGACGCTGGCACTGAGCATTGGCGCATCGCGGCGCATGTACCAGCGCATATCGCCCTGATCATCGAGCACCAGATGGCGATCAACACGCAGCTTGGGCATCACTTTGGCCCAGCGCTCGGCAATCGGCAGCTCCGCGGCGGTGAAATCGAAAATGCCGGCCTGGACCATTTCCAGCACGTCCTCCACCGCGAGAGTCGGGTCCACCCACTCGACCAGGATGGGCGGCAGCTTGCGCTCGGCGAGCTTGAGGTTGATGTCGTGCAGGGCGTCCTTGGCGACGCTGCCAACCGGCAGCGACAGGCTGCGGCCGGATAGCTGCTCGAGCCGCTGATAGCGGCGGTTGCCCTGGCGCGCCACGATCACCACCGGCACATCGCGACGTATCGCTTCGCTGGCCAGTACGTTGCTTCCCTTGCCGCTGAGTAGCTCGCCGGGTGCAACCAGGTCGCCCTCGCCGCGCTGTAGGGCGGCGAGCAGCTGATCCTTGGCTTTGGGAATCAGCTTCAGGCGCAGGGTGCGCCCGTCACGGGCATTGCGATTGAGGTACTGCTCCAGCGCGCGCAGGCGCTGATACTCGACACCGATGCTCTGCCCTTTCACCTCGCCGGAGCTATTACGGCTCTGGTTGACCAACACGCGCAGCTCGCCGGACTTACGGATGCCTGGCAGATCCCGCTGCGCAGCCGGGCTGGTGACCTCCAGCGGGCCGGCGATGCGCGCCACTGCCGGCAGCGGCAGCGAGAGCAACAGGCAAATAACGAGAAGGACGCGCAATATCGATGCTCCGATAGCGAAAAACTGGCTGGCCGCCAGGGGCGATGATTCGGGAAACCGGTGCTAGCGCGGGAGAAGCTGCAAAGTCAGCACCAAAGGCTATTTTCAACTTCACGAATCGACCACAAGTTTTTGTAATTGTTAGCTTTTTATTGAAGATAAAAAGCTCTGCTATGCTGCGCCCTCTCGTTTCACAGGGTCACACCATGCAACTCATCGACATCGGCGTCAATCTGACTCACGCAAGCTTCGACGATCAGCACGTCGCCGTGCTCGAACGCGCCTCCGGTGCCGGCGTCTTCCAACTGGTGTTGACGGGCACCAGCCTGGCCGAAAGCGACCATGCGCTGAGCCTGTGCCTGAAGTTGGATGAGCGCGGTGAGCGGCTCTTCAGCACCGCCGGCGTGCATCCCCATCACGCCAGGCACTGGAACAGCGACGACAGCAAACGCCTGCGCGCCCTGCTTGCCGAGCCTCAGGTCCGGGCCGTGGGCGAATGCGGTCTGGATTTCAATCGTGACTTCTCGCCCCGCCCGCTGCAGGAAAAGTCTCTGGAAGAGCAACTGAGCCTGGCTGCCGACCTGCAGATGCCGGTATTTCTCCATGAGCGCGACGCCCACCCGCGCTTCGTACAGATTCTGCGCGACTACCGAGACCGCCTGCCGGCCGCCGTGGTGCACTGCTTTACGGGCGAGCAGCGTGCGCTATTTGACTATCTGGATCTGGATCTGCATATCGGCATCACCGGCTGGATCTGTGACGAGCGCCGTGGAGCACACCTGCACCCGCTAGTGAAGGAAATTCCCGCCGGCCGCCTGATGCTGGAAAGCGATGCGCCCTACCTGCTACCCCGCAGCCTGCGCCCGAAACCCAAGGGTGGTCGCAATGAGCCGGCGTTTCTGCCCGAGGTGCTACGCGAGGTGGCGCTGCATCGCTGCGAATCCCAGGACGAAGTGGCCAGGCACACCACGGCCTGCGCCCGCGCGTTCTTCGGCCTGCCGGCAATCGCCGAGCCGAGCGACGAGCAATCAGGCGATTGGGATTACCGCTGATCGGCTTGCGCCGGCATCACGGCGGTTGAACAGCCCACAGGCCGGCTGCTCTTGACCCATATCAAGGGATGGTTGATTTGCCCATGAAAGAATAATGGCGCCTTGCCAGCAATTCATTCATGTCGAGAGCAAAAAAACATGCCCGTCTGGATCCGCGATATCTCCCTGAAACACAAGTTCTGGGCGGTCAATGCCGTCGCCTTTATCACCACCCTGCTGCTGGTGCTGTTCGCCATGCTTCAGGAGCAGGACACCTTTACCCAGGCCGCCCGTGCCAATGCTCAGCAGCAGGCGCAACTGTTGGCTGCCTGGCCGGTTGACCAACCAATCCCCGCGACCGCAGGTTTGCTTACCTTCAAAACTGGTGAAGCACCGAAACTGCCCGACGGCGTTGATGCGACGCCGTTAAAAGCCGCTCGCGGCTGGGTCGCCTTGGAACATGACACCCTGTTTGGCAGCGACCCGCTGCTCGGCGCTCAAGTCATCGAGCGCGGCGCCGAGCAGCGTATCGCCGTGCTGGCCAGCGGACGCAGCCTGGCCCAGGTGTTCGCCGAGCGCGCCGGCCATTACGCCCTGGCGGTGGCCGTGCTGATGCTTGCCCTGCTGGCCGCCTCGCAGCTGCTGATCCGTTTTCTGCTTACCCACCTCAACACCCTCAAGGACGTAATGCTGCACGTCGAGAAGAGCGGTGACCTGTCTGCTCGTGTACCGCTGCAAAGCCGCGACGAGGTCGGACAGATGGCTGGCGCCTTCAACGCCATGCAGGACGGCTACCAGCGGGTGGTCGGCGCGGTGATCCAGGCCGCATCACAGCTCGACGAAGGCACCGCTCGGCTGGCGCAAGGTATGCAGGCAGTGCGTCAAGGCATGCTCGGCCAGCAGAGTGAAACCGATCAGGCGGCCACGGCGATCAACGAGATGTCGACCACCGTGCACCATATCGCCGAACACGCCGCCACCACCCGCGACCAGTCGCAGACCGCCGACCAGCTCGCCGGAGTTGGCCAGAGCGTGGTCACCGGCGTGGTGGACGCCATCACCGGGCTATCCAGCGGTGTGCGGCAGACGGCGAACCTGATCGAACAGGTGGCCGCCGACAGCCAGAAGATCGGCAGCATGGTCGGCGTCATCCACGGCATTGCCGAACAGACCAACCTGCTGGCGCTCAATGCGGCCATCGAAGCGGCGCGGGCCGGTGAAATGGGCCGCGGCTTCGCCGTCGTGGCAGATGAGGTGCGCAACCTGGCCAAGCGGGTGCAGGACTCCACCAACGAAATCACCGGCATGATCGGCACACTGCAGATCGGCACCCGCGATGCGGTGGCGTTCATGCAGGAGAGTTCGCTCAAGGCCGACGACTGCGTACGCGCCGCCCATGAAGCCGGCGACGCGCTGGCAGCGATCACCGGCGCGGTGGCGCAAATGCGCGAAAGCAACACGCAAATCGCCGTTGCAGCCGAGCAACAGAGCCAGGTTGCCGAGGAAATGACACGTTCGGTGATCGGTATCCGCGACGTTACCGAACAGACCGTCGAGCAGACCCTGCAGTCGGCCACCACTAGCAGCCAGTTGGCGGAGCTGGCTGGCGAACTGTCGCGGGCCATCCGCCAGCTCAAAACCTGAATACGGAGGATCGCTTGGCAGATAGTAGAAAGCCTATCTGCCGTATAGCGCGGATCAATTCGCGACCTCACGGGCCGCGCCATAGACTGACTCCATCTGATGCAGGAGACAGACCATGAATACCCAAGCCGCTACCCTCGCCCGCCAAACCGAATCGCTGGACATGCCGATGCTGGCCATTGCCCTGCCGCTGCTGCTGGTCTCACTGGTGCTAGCGGGCAGTGGCGCTGGCGCCCTGTCCCTGGCGCTGTCCGGCCTCGGCGCCATCGCTGCCTACACTCTAGCGCGCCAGGCGCTGCTGGCCAGCGATCAGGCGAAAACCGTTACCGTCTGACGGCTGATGGCCAGCAAGTGGCCGTCCGCGCTCCACAGCCCCGCCGCTATGTGCCCGTAGCCATCGCTGGCCTGTTCGATCTCGGCGCGATAGAGGCACCACTGATCAACGGTGACCGAACTCAGCGGCTGGATGAACTCGATGGTCCAGGTGAGCGAACTGCCAGGCGCCGGCTTGCTGAGTAGCGACAGCACGGCCGGCGGCCAGGCATCGACCAGTGCCAGCAGGTGCGCCTCGTCGAGCATCTGGCTCGGCGCCTGATCGCGAAAACGTACCCAGCCGCCCATCTCTCGAGAAGGATTGCCACTGAACGGCATACCACCCAGGCCCCAGCGCATCTCCAGATGCCGGGTGAATTCCGGCGTGACCTTCGCGATGTATGGAAACCCCTGACTCTGTTCGGGCGCCTTGATCACCGGCGCAGGCAACGCCTGCACGCTGACCGAAGACTGGCGCGGTGTTCCGAAGCTGCCCTGAATCAGGGTGACCACCTCGCCGTTCTGCACGGCGCGCCCCAGCACCTGGCTCACCGCCGAACCGGAGCGCAGCACCTCGGCCTCGAAGCTCACTGCCACGCCCGGCGTGGCCGGCGCCACGAAGGTGATCGCCAGCGAGCGTGGCAGCCTGTCGGCAGGCACCTTGCTGCGCATAACCGCATACACCAGCGCCGCCATCAGGCCACCGAAAGTCGTACGCCCCTGGGCCCAATCCGGGCCAATCGTCAGCGCCTCTGGCGAGCGCTGTACCTGCTCCAGTAACTCGACGAAATCCATGCTCACCTCGCTTGCCGTTCAGCCGATGGTAAGAGACTGGCGGCACTACCGCGAGCCTCTCGCAGGCGGCAGTTCGGCCATTGTCCCGGCTGGATTTATTGCAGCGCTGCCAGCAGGCGTGCCTGGATCGCCTGTGCGGTGCTCTCGGCCGTCTTCATCGACTCGCTCCAGGCGGGGATGAAAGCCCGCAGATCCGGCTCGCGCTCGGCGGTCGCCAGCCACTGAAAATGGTCGTGCCAGTCGCCGAGGGCTGCCTGGCCTTTCTTGAGCAGCTTCAATTGCGCGGCAGAGAGCGACGAAAGTTGCGGATAAGCCTCGGCGGTATAACGCACGCGCTTGATCAGCAGCCGCACCTGATGGGGATCATGCTCGGCATCGCCCAGGGCCTCGACCAGCTTGGCGCGCTGCTTGCGCAGGTAACGGCATACCTGCTTGTGCAAATTCTCGAGTTCTCCACTGGCTTGTTGAGCAGTCAACTCCTGCGGCCACTCATCCAGGGCGCGAAACAGCGCTGGCAAGGCTCGGCTACCCAGCACCAGCGCATCGCCCTTGCGGCGCTGCACCAGGCGTCGATCCGCGGCGGCGTGCTCATCACTGGCACGCAGGGTGGCGATCAGCACTTCCAGGTCACGTAACGGGCCAGTCAGTTGCCCGAGCTCGGCGGCTCGGCGCTGCAACGACTCGCTACCCGCGGCGCCCTTGAGCGGCTTGAGCAGACTGCGCAAGCGGCGCAGGCAGACTCGCAGATCGTGCAGCGCTTCCTCATCGGTCTGCGCCTGTAAACGCTCGCGACAGGCATAGAGCGCGATCTGCAGGCGCAGCACTTCGCTGCGCAACGTACCGACAAAACCACTCATCACAGAACTCCTGAAAAACCGCTCAAGGGGATCGACTCCAGCGCCAGGGCAATTGGCGGCGCAATGTCTTCAGCTGCCGTAACAGCGCCTGGGAGGATACAGTTTGGCCCGCGTAACGTTGCGCTTCGAAAGCCTCGCTAAAGGCGTGAATGGCATCCGCCTGTTGGGGCAGCGCTTCAGCCGCACGCCGGGCGAACGCCCGCGGGCCCTCGCCGGCCTGGCGTCGTATGCCGTGCTGGGCCAACAATTGCTCGAAGCGCTGAAAGATGCGTAGCGTAGGGTCGCGCTCGACGCGCCAGGGTTTGAACAACCACAGCGACAACAGCCCCAGCAGCAAACCGCCACCGCCGACCAGGGCAAAAATCAGCCGACCGGCATCGACCTGGCCGAACCAGCGCTGCAGAAGTTCGAACTGCTGCGCCCCCTGGTAACCGAGTACCCAGCGCTGCCAGCCGTAGTTGAGCTCGTCCCAGGCCATGCGCAGCTCGTTGAGCCAGGTCAGGTTGCGGTAACGCAAGGGCGAGAACGGCGAGTCGGTGAGAAAGCTCTGCTCGCCCGCCAGAGCCTGCTCCAGCCCCTGCTCGATGCGCTCGGGAGCGACCTGAAAGGTCGGGTCAACGCTGGTCCAGCCCGTTTCCGGCAACCAGTATTCGACCCAGGCATGGGCGTCGAACTGGCGGACCTGCACGTAGTTGCCGCTGCTACCGAGCTCGCCGCCCTGATAACCGGCCACCACGCGGCTGGGAATACCCGCCGCGCGCAGCACGAAGACCATGGCGCCAGCGTAATGGGCGCAGAAGCCACTGCGCGTCTCGAACAGAAACTCATCGATGGAGTCAGCGCCCAGGGTGGCTGGCGTCAAGGTGTAGACGTAGGGCTGGCGGTTGAAATGGCTGAGCAGCGCCTCGACCAGTTGCTGGTCCTGCGGATACTGGCGGCGCAATTCCTGGGCCCAGGCGCGACTACGGGCATTACCCTCAGGTGGCAGGCGCAGCAGCGACTTCATACGGTTCGCCGGCAGCTGCGGCTCACGCAACGCATCTGGCCAGGAGCTGACGTCATAGAGCAGCGCGCGATCCACCGGGCGAACGCGCTGCAGGCGGAAGTCGCCCATTTGCCGGGTGCCTTGCAGGTCGGTCTGCGCCACATCGAGGCCGAACAGCCAGGGCCGTGTGGTGGGCTGCATCACCACGCTGTAGCGCAGCGCCTCGCCGCGGGGCTGCCACTGCGGCGCCGGCGAGAACTGTTCAAGCGACGACTGCGACCAGCGCCGGCCATCGAAATAATCGAGCGTCAGTGCGCGCCAGTACAGTTCGCTGCGTGCCGGCACGCGGCCCTCGAAGCTGGCGCGAAAAGCCAGTTCGCCAGAGCGGGTCAGCTCGGCGATATCGCCAGGCGCCATGCTGTCGGCCAACCCGGTGACGGCGCCGCGCTCGTTGGGCACCGGTAGCGACCACAGCGGCCCCAGCCGCGGAAAGAACAGAAACAGCAGCAGCATCAGCGGCAGCGCCTGCAGCAGCAAGCTGGCCGACAGACGCAGCGTACGCCACGGCCGCGTCGCCGTGCCGCTCTGCTGCAAACCGATCAACGCCGCCAGCAGAGCGCACACCGGCAGCAGGCTGAACAGCGCAACGAGCATGCCGTCATCGAACAGGTAAGCAGTCACCACCACGAAGAAGCCGAGAAAGATCACCACCAGTGCATCGCGGCGCGTGCGCATCTCCAGCAACTTGAGGCAGAACGCCGCGACCAGCAGCACGACGCCGCCATCCAGCCCGACCAGAGTGCCGCGCGACAGGAACACCCCAGCCGCCGCCAACACGATCAGGCCGATACGCACGATGAGGCTGGGGTAGCCGGCGCGCATGCGGAAAATCTGGATGCGCCACGCCGCACAGCCCAGCCACAGGCCGATCACCCAGATCGGCAGGTGAAAGGCATGGGGCAGGATGACCAGCGCCTGGGCGACCAGCAGCCAGGTCAGGCTGATTCGCGGAATGCCGGCGATGCTGCTCATGCTCGCGCTCCATGCAGGGCCAGCGCACGCAGGCATTGTTCGCGGTGGCGTTCGCCGATGGCCACCGGCAGTGATTCGTTCGGCAGTTGCAGGGCGAACGGCTGCCGACGCTCGGAGAGCACCAGTACCCAGTGACAGAGCAGCGACAAACGGCTTTCCAGGTCGCCGGTGAGCGCGTCGAAATCCAGCAGCAGGTCACGGCCGCTCTGGGCGGCAAAATCCTTGACCAACAGCCCTTGACCTCGCGAATAGGCCTTCCAGTGCATCCGCCGGCGTGAGTCGCCGGGCTGATAGGTGCGCAACCCCTGAAAGTCATCGCTGCCCTGCCCCTGGCTGACCAGTCCGGCCTGCTCGTCATCCTCACCGCCGCCAGCCGCCATTGGCAACTCGCCCTCCAGTGGCCGCGGATAGACCAGCACCGCCTGATCGAGATCAACGTGGCTCCAGGCAACCAGCAACCCCAGCGGGAAACGGCTTTCCACCCGCAGGCGGCCAGGCTGCAGCCAGCCACGGCGCTGAGTCTGCAGAGCCAGCTCGCACTCGACCGAGCCCTGCGCCGGTACGTCCTGCTGCTGCAGCTCGGCCGGAGGCCAGCCCAGGGCGATGGCCTCATGGGCGCGGCCGCGGCTCTCCAGGCGTACCCGCAGCCGCGCCGCCTCGCCGGCGAATACCGCGCCGGCGCCACCGGCGTGCAGGACCAGCCCGGCCATGTTTCGATAGGTATGCAGGATGGTCACCACGAACACCGAACCGAGCAGGAAGGTCAGTCCGTAGGCCAGGCTGCTTTGGTAATTGATGGCAGCCAGCAGCATGACCAGCAATGCGAACAGAAACGCCACACCCACGCGGCTCGGCAGGATGAAGATGCGCCGCTGATTAAGCTGCACACTGCCTGCCGCCGGTATGCGCCTGGCCAGCCAGCGATCCCAGCGCTGCCTGAGGGCACCGGTCAAAGCGCCGGCACCTCGCGCAGCAGCCACTGCACCAGCGCGCCACCACCATGCCCGGCGGGGTCGGCCTGGTCACGAAGGCGGTGCCCGGCCACCGACGGCAGTACGGCCTGCACATCCTCGGGAATCACATAATCGCGCTCGGCCAATAGCGCCCAGGCACGTGCCGCGGCCAGCAGCGCCAGGCTGCCGCGTGGTGACAGGCCCCAGGCGAACTGCGGCTGGGTGCGGGTGGCCTCGACCAGACGCAGCACGTAATCGACCAAGGCATCACTGACGCGAACCTTGGGCACTTCGGCTTGCAGCTTCGCCAGCTCCGCGTGATCGAGTACCGCGTCCAGCGTCGGCAGTACCAAGCGACGCGGCTCACCCAACAGCAGGGCCTTTTCCGCGGCGCGGGCTGGATAGCCCAGCGACAGGCGCATCAGAAAGCGGTCCAGCTGCGACTCCGGCAACGCGAAGGTGCCACTCTGGCTGATCGGGTTCTGGGTGGCGATGACGAAAAAGGGATCGGGCAGCGGGCGCGTCGCACCCTCGATGGTCACCTGGCCCTCTTCCATGGCCTCCAGTAGCGCGCTCTGGCTCTTCGGCGTAGCGCGGTTGATCTCGTCCGCCAGGACCAGCTCGGCGAACACCGGGCCGGGGTGGAACAGGAACTGTCCGCTGTCCTTGTCGAACACCGAGGTGCCAAGTATGTCGCCAGGCAACAGATCGGAAGTGAACTGGATACGCTGAAAGCTCAGCCCAAGCACCTTGGCCAGAGCGTGGCTCAAGGTAGTCTTGCCCATGCCGGGCAAATCCTCGATCAGCAGGTGACCGCGGGCCAGCAGACAGGTCAGCGCCAGGCGAACCTGCGCCTCCTTGCCGAGCAGTACCTGGTTGATGGTATCCAGGCAGGCATCCAGTTTCGTGTGCATCGTCCACTCCTCAGGCAAGTGGCTCGATGCTACTGACCGGAAGGCGGCGGGCAAAGCGTTACGTAATGTTTGCTGACGAAACTGTGTGCCAGGCCCACACCTGGTACTGATCGTGTGAAAGCCGCAGTGCAGAGCGGCTAGAGACGAAAGTGCGCGGCCATGCCCTGCAATTCACGGCTCAGCGCCGCCAATTGCTGGCTGGAGCCGGCGTTCTCGTCCATGGCCGCAGCGGATTGCTCGCCCAGATCGCGAATCGAGGTGACGCTGCGGTTGATGTCCTCGGCCACCGCAGTCTGCTCCTCAGCGGCGGCGGCGATCTGCTGGTTCATGCCGTGGATCACTGCGACGGAATCGGCAATCCCGGCCAGGGCCTGCTGGGTATGCCGAGCGTCATGCACCACCTGCTCGACCAGTTCATCGCTCTGGCGCATATCGGCAACCGAACGGATGGCGCCGGCGCGCAGCGTGCCCAGCAGGCCTTCGATCTCCTCGGTGGATTGCTGGGTACGCCGCGCCAGCGCACGTACCTCGTCGGCCACCACCGCGAACCCACGCCCCTGCTCACCCGCCCGCGCCGCCTCGATGGCCGCGTTGAGCGCCAGCAGGTTGGTCTGCTGGGCCACGCTCTTGATGACTTCCAGCACCGCATCGATATTGCGGGTGTCCTGGCTGAGCTGTTCGATGCCTTGCCGGGTGACGGCCATGGCCGCGACCAGTTGCTCGATACGCTGCAGGGTCGCCCGTACCACTTCGCTGCCGGC
This sequence comes from Pseudomonas sp. CNPSo 3701, assembly GCF_028674975.1. NCBI lineage: Bacteria > Pseudomonadati > Pseudomonadota > Gammaproteobacteria > Pseudomonadales > Pseudomonadaceae > Pseudomonas > Pseudomonas sp. CNPSo 3701. The sequence continues at coordinate 467,416 of NZ_JAQZSI010000002.1, forward strand.
ATCGACCCGCGAATCGGCCTGAGCGGTGGAGACAGCGGCCTGTTCGGCATTCTGCGCCACCTCGTGAACCGTCGCCGCCATCTGCGTGATCGCGGTAGCCACCAAATCGGTCTCCTCCTTCTGGCCACTGACACCCTGACGCGCCTGCTCTGTGACCGACGACAAGGTCTGCGCCGAGGTGGAAAGCTGCGCCACGCCATCCTGCAAGCGCCCGACCATGGTACGCAGATCCCGCGACATACCCTGCATGGCCAGCAGCAACTGGCCGATCTCGTCGCTGCGCTGCACCTCGATATCAGCGCTCAGATCACCGGCAGCAATGCGCTGCGCCACGGCAGTGACCTGCTTGAGTGGCCTCACGATCACTCGGGTAATGATCAGCGTCGCCAGCAGGCCGACCACCAGGGCCGCCGCCGCGGCAACCAGAATCAGCAGCGCACTGGTGCGCACCAGGGTATGCACGGCGGCCTTCTGCTGGGCATAGGCCTGGCTGACCAGCTCGACCACCTTGTCGGCCCGCTCGACCAGCTTGGCGTGCTCTTGCTGTTGCTGCTGCAACAGCCCGGTGTACTCCTGCAGCCGCTGGTTGAAAGAGTCGATATTACCGACCACCTCGGCCAGCACCGAGCGATACCCCGGATCACGCAACGCATCACGCAACTCGGCGGCCTGTTTTTGCGCATCGACAGCTTCCTGGATGGCGGTAGTCGGCACCTCGCCGCTGCTGCGGCTGTTTTCCAGCAGCACGCGGGCCTGCTCCAGGGCTTGTAGAAGCAACACATGTACCTTGCCGATGCTGCCGGCCTGGGTGATGGAGTCGGCGCCTTCGGTTCCCTGGCTGTCCTTGAGGGAGTAAACGCCGTCTTCGGCCAAACCGTCCTTGAGCAGATCCAGGCTGTTGGCCGCACCGACCACCAGCCATTTGGCGGCATCCAGAGACAGGCGCATATTGTCGCTCTGCTCCACATAGCGGTCGAAGACCTGCACGTACTCGGCGATATCACCGTCGACCTGCTGCAAGGCCTGACGCTCGTCGCCAGCCACCTGCTCGCTGAACTGCGCCACCTGCTCACGAATCGCCTGCGCCTGCTCGTGCAGGTGCTGGGTCTGGGCGGCATCACCGGTGATGATGAAGGCCTGCTCGGTACGGCGCATCTGCGCGACCTTGTCGTTGATGTCGCTGAAATGCTCGAGCAGGGTAAAACGCGCCCCAACATCACGCAACGCAAAGAACCCGGTAGCCGCCACTACCAGGGTGAGCACCAGCACCACCCCGAAGCCCATGGACAATTTGGCCGCCGTCGCCAGACTGGCCAAGCCGCGAAGAGAAACCATTGTCGACCCTCTCGTGCTGGGCGGATGCCCTCATGCTCGCAACAGTGAGGCACGCAACTAATGGCGACAAGCCAGCAGCGAGGCGTCAGGTGGTTTTGACTAAAAAGATGTCGTTTTCAGAATGTTGCTGGTTATCGGAGAACAGGTCGGGCGAAAGCAGCACATCGCAATCACCAAGGCGGCGGCTCTAGAGTCGGGCTGCACCTTGGCTAGCCGGCATCGGCGGGACAATCATACGATGCACATCGCCTGCTAGGTCGACAGCAGCTCCGAGCGCGACACGCTGTTGCTGACCAGCCGCGATTGATTCGACGGCTACCGCATCTGTTACCGGCACGCTCACCTGCAGGCGGGTCGCGAGGCGCTGGCGCAAATCAGCACCCAGGCCAATGAGCGCACGCCGCGCTCACGGGTCGAACTCCACTAATAGATCAGAGCGGGCGTTGCAGATCGAAGGTATCGCGGGTGCGGCTGTAGGCAGCGCCACCCAAGCGACCGACCAGATCAAGACGTTGCGGGTCGACGCGCCCTTTCTCGTTGAGCACCTCGTCACTGATATGCGCCAGCAGCACTTCGGCGAAGATCAGATGATGATTGGGCTGCGCCTGCGGATAGCCCATGATCTGCGCGACGCGGCACTCGAATGCCACCGCAGCGCCTTTCACCCGCGGCGGTGCAACGCGCGTGCTCGCCAGCGAGTCGATGCCGCAATGCACGAACTCACTGGTGCTGCGCGGCAGGATCGCTGCGCTGGCGTTCATGGCTTCTGCTTGGGCGAAACAGACCAGGTGAATGACCAGCTCGCCGGTTTCCTGAGCATTGCGCAGGGTGTCTTTCAATGCGCCGTCGTCACGGTTGCCGACGTTGACCATCAACGTCGCCGGCTCGTCACTGATCACCTGAAAGAAGCTGAAGGGGGCGAGATTGGTTACCCCCTCGCTGGAAATGCTGGACACCCAGGCAATGGGCCTGGGTGTCACGGTGGACGCGAGCCAGCGGTAGCGATCCAGCGGGGTCAGGTCAGCGAAATCGAGCAGCATGAGGGTCTCCGGCAGTCAGGTTGACGCCAGCTTACTCCAGTACACGACTCAACGGCCTGCTCGGGACTCGCGAATATAGAAACGCGCCTTCTCGGACTTGTCGGTACAGCCACGATAGGCTTCGAACTGCTGCTGGGTCTTCGCCGCGGTCATCAACGAGGCCGCTTTGGAGTAGCTGACCGTGCCGGCAAAACCTTCGGCCTTGGCCAGATCCAGTTCACGCCAGGCAGCATCGAGTTGGGTTGCACAACTATCGCGGTAGGTCGTGGTCGCTGAGCAGCCCGCCAACAGCGCAATCGGTAAAAGAATCCAGGCTTTCATGTCGCATACTCCAGAGGTTGGCCGGCAATCAGGTCACCGGTGTTGTTTATGACGATAGGCTAGAGAAAAAGTGCCACTATCAGCGTGCTGCACAGCGCAAATTGCGTTGCCGTTGCAGTACGAATCAGGGAGAGCTGGATGAGCAAGAAAGTGGCTTTGGTACTGGGTTCGGGCGGCGCGCGTGGTTACGCGCATATTGGCGTCATCGAAGAGCTGGAAGCACGTGGCTACGAGATCGGCTGCATTGCCGGTTGCTCGATGGGGGCGGTGGTCGGCGGCATCTACGCCGCCGGCAAGCTCAAGGATTACAGCGACTGGACGCAGAGCCTGGACTATCTAGATGTGTTGCGCCTGCTGGATGTCAGCTTTCGCCTGGGTGCCATCCGCGGCGAGAAGGTGTTCGGGCGCATTCGCGATATCGTCGGCGAGATTAACATCGAGTCATTGAACATCCCGTTCACGGCAGTGGCCACCGACCTCACCAACCAGCAGGAAATCTGGTTTCAGGAAGGCTGCCTGCATCAGGCGATGCGCGCCTCGGCGGCGATTCCCAGCCTGTTTACCCCGGTCATTCAGGGCAAGCGCATGCTGGTCGATGGCGGCCTGCTCAATCCCTTGCCCATCGTGCCGGTGGTCTCGAGCCACTGCGACCTGATCATCGCCGTGAACCTCAACTCGGCCCATCAGCAGCACTATCAGTTGCCCGTCATCGAACGCCCCGCTGCCCTGAAGGGCCGCTTCGACCAAATGATGACATCGCTGGGCTCACGGCTACCGTCGCTGCGCCGCAAGGGCGGTGAGGACGATCCATTGCTTCTCCAAGGCGCTGCGCTGCCCGAAGCGCCGGAGCAGCCGGACCTCTGGCTGCAGGAGCCGGCGAACCCTCACGGCCAACAACCGGCCGCTGCTCCACAAGACGACAGCGTCCCCAAATCGGCAAGTGGTTCGCGGGTCGCACAGATGGCAGGCCCGGCATCGCTGCTGGAGTTGATCAACCAGAGTTTCGAGGTGATGCAGACGTCGCTGTCGCAATACAAGATCGCCGGTTATCCGCCGGATATCCTGATCAACGTGCCCAAACGCGTGTGCCGCTTCTTCGAGTTCTACAAGGCGCCGGAACTGATCATGCTGGGCCGGCAGATCGCTCGCGATACCCTCGATAAATACGAGCGCGGCGACCGTTGAGCCGACTCGCCCTCACAACGGCGGCCGGCGCTCCTCACGGGGCGGCAGGCCAGCCGGTGCTTTGTGAGCGACCCAGTCGCTGAGCAGGCTGTAGGCGACGGCCAGCAGAGTCGGGCCGAGGAATAGCCCCATGAAGCCGAAGGCCAGGATGCCGCCGAACACGCCGAGCAGCACCACCACCAGCGGCAGGTTGCCGCCGCGGCTGATCAAGTAGGGTTTGAGGATGTTGTCCACGCCGCTGATGATGAAGAAGCCCCAGATGCCCAGGAAGATCGCCATGCCGATCTCGCCCTGCCAGATCAGCCAGCCTACCGCCGGCCCCCAGACCAGAGGCGGCACCATGATCAGGCTGCAGGCGAAGGTCAGCACACCGAGCACCAGCGCACCAGGAATGCCCGCGATCATGAACCCGATATAGGCCAGCAGCGCCTGCGCCACCGCAGTACCGATCACCCCGTTGACCACCCGCTGTACCGTACCGGCGACCAGCTCGAGGTAATGCTGGGCGCGCTCACCGATCAGCCGCTCAAGCAGGCTTTCGACGAAGGCAGCCAGACGCGGGCCGTCACGATAAAAGAAGAACACCAGGATCAGGCTCAAGGCCAGTTCCAGGAAGCCGCCGCCGATCTTGGCGCTGCGTACCAGCAGGAAGTTGCCGACCTGCCCAAGATAGGGCTGCACCGTGGCGAACAGTGCCGATCCCTGCTGATCCAGGGTTTCCCAGATACTCACTAGGCGGTCGCCGACCAGGGGCACAGAGGCCAGCCAGCCTGGCGGTGGCGGCAGGCCATCGACCTGAAAGTCCTTGAGCATTGCGGTGGCGTCACGGATATGGTCGGCGAGATTAAAGCCCAGCATCACCAGCGGCACCGCCACCAGCACGATCCACACGCCGGTCAGCAAGGCGGCGGCAACCGACTGCCGGCCTTTCAATACACGGGTCAGCCAGCGCATGACAGGCCAGCTGGCGAAGGACAGCACGGCCGCCCAGAACAGCGCGGACCAGAACGGCGCCAGCACCCAAAGGCTGGCACCCAGTAGCCCCAGGAGCAGGATCTGCACCAGCAAGCGGTCGTTATTCGGCATTTTTCAGAACTTCCAGCAAACCAGACTCAGGCCTAACGCAGGCGCGCTCAACGTAGCACGTCGATACGCAAACCGTCGCCGGTGCTTTCGCCGATCTCTAAGCGTGCGGCCCTGACCTGATCGTCGATCAACGCCTCACGCCAGGCCTCGGCATTCACCCCGGACAGGCTGACCCGCAAGGTGCTGTCGAGGTTGAGGCTGCGCGCCAGCACCTCCGCCCACTCGGGGCTGGGTTGGTCCCGTTCGGGCATGCGCAGCGTGCCAGTGCTCTTGAGTTGCCGAGAAAGAGTCGCCGGGGTCGGCAGCACCTTGGCCAACGGCTGCCCGGCCTTGAGCAGCTCGGCATGCAGGTAAGCACGGCGATTGCCGCGGGTGATGCTGTAAAGCGCCACCAGGCTGTCATGGCGCGGCTCGGCCAGGCGCAGCAAGGCGTAGGCCTGCTGGTCATCCGAGCCATAGAGTGTGGAATTGCCGAATACCGAGTTAGCCCACAGGCTGCTGGAGCCGCATTCGCGACCCTGACACCAGTACAGCAACTGAGCATCCTGATCCTGTAATGCCTCGCGAGCCTGAGTGAACACCTCATTGGCGCTGTGGGTTCCCGGCAACTCATAGGTAACGGCGGTAAGCGCGCCTTGCACCAGCACTTCACGCTCGTAACGCAGGCGCCCGCTGATGCGGCGTACGGTTCCCTGGGGATACACGCGCTCCTGCTCAGCCTCTTCCTTGAAGGTGACAATTTCACTGCCGGCGAAACGCGGCAACACATCGAGATCGCGGCTACCAGCCACATCGGCGCCGGCCAGAGGGCTGACGAGCATCAGCGCGAACAGGTAGCTCAGACGCATGCCGATCCCCCGATAGCAGCAGGCATTTGCAAGTAAGCAGGCAAGGTGGGCAGCGCATCCGGCGCGACGGTGAACAGGTCGGTCATGCAGATCTCCATGGCAGTGCCCGACACCTTTCCCCAGTTGCCACGGGCCGTCAAGGCGCGCTAAGGAATGCTTTGAAACAGTCTGCTACGAGTTGTGCACCCTGCTCGTCATCCAGATGCAGATGGTGACCGCCGGGCCGGCGTTCGACGCTGATTTCGGTCTGCGCAAGCAAGTCAGCCAGACCATCCCGTGTCGCCAGCAGCCCTTGTTCGGCCAGCACCAGGCAGGTCGGGCAGCGCAGCGCGGTGACGAACGCCTGCGCGTGGGCCTGGGTCAGCCGCAGGGGCGTGGCTAGGGTCAGGCGGCTGTCGGTGCGCCAGGTCAGCCCGCCCTGCACCGACATCAGGCCGCGCTGCGCCAACAACATCGCCGCCTCGAAACTGACGTGTCCGACACCGCGCTGGCGCACCTGGGCAGCTCGCTCGATGTCGGGATAGACCGGCTTGCGCTTGGCGGACAAGGTCAGGCGGCCACGCAGCGATTCCGCCAGGGTAGCGACTGCGCCATCGGCCTCGACGGTGGGCGGCACCAGCCCGTCGATCAGCGCCAGGCGCTGCACGCGCTCGGGAAAGGTGGCCGCCAGCAGCACCGAAACGATGGCACCCATGGAATGCCCAAGCAGGCTGAAGCGGGGCCAACCAAGCTGCTCGGCGACCAGCAGTACGTCGTGCACGTAGTCCCACAGGGCATAACCGGTACCCGATGGGCGATGAGCCGAATGACCGTGCCCGGCAAAATCCACGGCGACGATACGCATGCCCGCCAATTTGGGAGCCAGCCGCGCGAAAGTCGCCGCATTGTCGAGCCAGCCATGCAGGGCGATGACCGGATGTCCATCGGGCGGCCCATAGACTTGAGCGGTCAGCTCGATATGCGGTAGGTGCAAGCGTATTTCTTCGGGGATACAGGTCACTGCATCGTCTCGCGAGGTTGCTGCCAGCGGGCGAACAGGCGCCGAAGCAACTGCGCAGTGGCATCCGGGTGTTCGAGGGGGAACATATGCCCGCCGGGCATGATCAGAAATTCGCCGCGTGGCGCCCTTCGTGCCATGCGCCCGTGGTGGGCGAGCACAACACGGCTCTCGGCGCCTTTTACAAGCGCCAGCGGCACCTTGAGTTGTTGCGGCCGCCCCGGGCTGATATGCGGCACGCTCCGATAGATGCTCATCTCGGTAGCGGCCTCGAAACGCAGGCGCAGGCCCTCTTCACCCGGGTGAAGACCGTGCTCGACATAGGCGTCCAGGCATTCAGGGTCGAAGCGGCTGAACAGCGTACGCTCAGCGAAGTAACGACGCGCCTCATGGCCGTCGACAAAGGCCTCGCGCCGCCCCTGGGTACGCCCGGCTGGGGTGAGCCGGTCGATAAAGCCGAACCGCTTGGCCGCGTGAATCACCAACTGGTCGACGCGGCTGAGCACCGGCGAGTCGAGCATGACCACGCCCTGATACAGATCCGGGCGAAGCAACGCCGCATGATAATGCAGCACACCGCCCAGCGAGTGGCCTACGCCCCACACCGGCCCAGCGCACTGTTCGAGATGGTGAATCAGCTCGTCGACCAGGTTGCTCCAGTTGTCATTCACTGGGAAGCGCGGGTCATGGGCATGCTGCGCCAGGTGCTGCACCTGGTACTCCGGCGCCAACGCCGCGAACAGCTTGCGGTAGGTGGCCGAAGGAAAACCGTTGGCGTGGGCGAAGAAGATGAGCTGATCCATGGCAATCGCACAGGTGGCAGGCAGTGCTGGGATTGTCAGCCAGCCTTGCCAGGCCGACAACGCCTGTAACGGTCAGGAAGCACGACGCTCCGGCCAACCCTGCTCCGGCGCTTAGAGCCTGTTCAAAGTCTCGCGAGCTAGAGCAATGCAAGGCGAAAACAGGCGAGGACGCGGAGTTTACGAGCTGTAAATGAGCAGTCCGAGCCTGTTTTTAACCGCCGCTCAGGCGAATATCCCAGACATGGGTGGTGCGGCCCAGGTGCACAACTTTGGCCACCGCCTTGACGCGCCCACTGCGCAGCCCACGCAGGTGGTTGGCATTGACCTCCAGGCCCACGCAGAAGAACTTCTCGGTGTCGATGCACTGGTAGCTGGCCGTGGAACCCAGGCTCTCGGCCAGCACCACTGAGGCGCCACCATGCAGCAGGCCGTGGGGCTGATGGGTCCGCGAATCGACGGCCATGCTGGCGGTGATCGACTCGTCATCGAAGGCTTCGAAACGGATGTCCAAGAGCTCACCGATGGTATTGCGCTGGGCGGCATTAAGTTCGTCGAGGTTGGGTGTCTGACGCCAGATGCTCATGGTCGATCCTTCTTGTTGTTGTGGGTGGGCTGATCAATGCAGCTCAGGGTGCGCCAGCAACTGCAGGGGCATCAGCCCGGCAATCAGGTCCTCGCCTTCGAGCAGTGCCAGACTGGCCGTATGCATCGCCAGTGGCTGCTGACGATGGCCATGCACCAGCAGGCCACCCAGGGCGCCAATGAAGGGCTGGTGAGAAACCAGCAGCAATTCAGTTCCGGACAATTGCTGCAGCCTGGCAAGGCTGTCACGCGGATCGCTGTCCGGTGTCAGCCAGGGCACGGTTTGCACAGGCGCCTGCAAGGCCAATGCGTCGTGCACCAGCGCAGCCGTCTGCTGGGCCCTCACATAGGGGCTAACCAGAATGGCAGGCGAACGACCACGCAGATGTTCGAGGGCTTGGCACACTTCGTCACGGCCATGGGCCGTCAGCTCACGGGCAGCATCGCTACCCGCCTGGGCCTGGGCCTGGCCGTGGCGCAACAACCAGAGCTTCATGCCGGCTGGCTCATAGTTTCGGCTCCTCGTCGCGGACCGGATGTGGCGCTGGCGGCACGCGATGGGCAGCCTCGCCTTGCGCAGGGCGGGCAGCCGGCCAGTCGGCGAACGGCCAGGGCTTGGTTTCGGTGTTGAAGGTGCCGAAGCGGCCGATCTGCGCCAAGTACTGGCTGAGGCTGTCACCGAAGCTCAGCAAGCCGGCGTTCGGCGCGCCATAGATCAAGCGATAGATGAGCTGCAGCAACACAACGCCGGCCAGCAGCAGCTCGGCCAGTTGCCAGACGAACATAAACAGCAGCATCCAGACGAGACGCAGGCCGATGGGCTCGCCCTTGGAGTGATCACTCATAAGATTGTCCTCAGAAATCCGTGGCTGAAATGAAGTCGACATCGGTCTTGGGCTCGGCGCGCATCAGTGCCTGGATCACCTGGTCGAGGGTGCGCCCTTCGAACAGAATGGCGTGCAACCCGGCCACCAGCGGCATGTACACCTGCAGCTCTTCGGCCTTGGCCTTGAGCACCTTGATGGTATTGACGCCTTCGGCCACCTCGCCAAGACGATCGACAGCCTCCTGCAGGCTCAGCCCCTCACCCAAGGCGAACCCGACCTGATAGTTGCGGCTTTTCGGTGAAGAGCAGGTAACGATCAGATCGCCCACCCCGGCCAGGCCCAGGAAGGTCATGGGATTGGCGCCCAAGTGCACGGCGAACCGAGTCATCTCTGCTAGCGCCCGGGTGATCAACATGCTTTTGGTGTTCTCGCCCATGCCCAACGCTGCCGCCATACCGGCCATAATGGCGTAGACGTTCTTCAGCGCACCACCCAACTCGACGCCGAAACGATCGGCACTGGCATAGACCCTAAACGTACGTCCGTGTAGCACTTCCTGCACGCGGCGGCAAAGCTCTTCGTCTTCACTGGCAACCACGGTGGCGGTCAGGGTGTGTGCGGCGATTTCCTTGGCCAGATTCGGCCCCGACAGCACGCCGATGCGCGCCTTTGGCGCGACCTCTTCGATGATTTGGCTCATCAGTTTGAAGGTCTGCGCCTCGATGCCCTTGGTGGTGCTGACCAATAGCTTGCCGGCCAGCAATCCCGACACAGGCTGCAACACTTGGCGCAAGGCAGAAGACGGCAGCGCCACGAAAGCCAACTCACAGGCTGTGAGTACCGCCGGCAGGTCGGTGGTCGGTTCTACACCGTCGAGCACTTTGACGCCCTTGAGGTAACGCGGATTTTCGCGCTGTGTACGAATGGCCTCAGCCTGTACGGGGTCGCGCATCCAGTGCAGAACGCGGTAGCCGTTCTGCGCCAGCAGGTTCGCAATGGCGGTTCCGAAGCTGCCGCCACCCAATACCGCGATAGGTTGCTGTTGAGTCATGACCAGTCCGTTGTGCTATGCAAGTGGCGGGCATTATACGGCTCGCGATTGTTACGGCCAGTCTGCGTAGCCGCTCTATTGCCCACGAACAAGCGCGAGACAGCCGCTATTTCGGCAATTGCTGGCTGGCAAGGTGCCGCAGCTCGGTTAACATGCCTGCTCTACGCGAACAGGGCCGTTGCGTGACTTCCTTCACCACTATTGATAACCCTATGTTGCTGGTGGCCTCCTGTATTTGTGCTGGCCATACCTCGTGTCGCCTGTCGGTTTCACTGCCCGGATGAGTTTTCAAAGAACGCGTGTTCATGCCCGCTACCGGACCTGGCTATGCCGAGCGCTGGTCACGCTGTGCGTGCTGCACACACCAGTGCGAGCAGCTGAGCTGCTGCTCAGCACAGCAGGCGACACCTCCACCCTGCAGCATTTCGCAAGCGCGTTGGCCAAAAGCCGCCCGGCCGACCGCCTTCGCGTCGTGCCCCTGAACGACATGCCGCCGCTCGACCAGCTCGGCGACGATACGCGTCTAATCCTGTTCGGCAAACCCGCTCTGAACTGGCGCCTCACAACCCCCAAAGGCCCACCGACACTCGTGCTTCAGGTCAGCAAGACCGACGCACGCGAAATCCTTGGCAAGCGTCATCCAGCGGAGTTCAGCGTGCTCTGGCAAGATCCGGCGCCGCGCCGCCAGTTGCGTCTGCTCAAGCTTCTACTGCCAAACGCCCCACGCGTGGGCGTGCTGCACGACCCGCACAGCGCATTTCTGATCGAAGAACTACACCAGGCGGCCAGTGAACTGGGGCTCAAGATCGTCGCAAGCAGTTGGCAGGATACGCGGGACAACAAAGCGGTGATCAATCTGCTGAGAGCAAGCGATGTACTGCTCGCTATCGCCGATGACGACCTCTACAACTCGATGACCGCCAAGACTCTGCTGTTGACCAGCTACAGCCAGCAGCACGCGTTGATCGGACCGAGTGCAGGCTTCGTTCGCGCGGGCAGCCTGGCCACGACCTACAGCGATCAAAGCGACCAGCTGGCCACACTCAACCAATTGTTGGATCAGCCGCCAGCACGTTGGCCGGCGGGGGCTTATTCGCAAACATTCAAGGTACTCGGCAACCCTCAGGTGGCCCGCGCGCTGGGAATCACCTTGCCTAGCGATGCGGAACTCGCCCGGCACCTATCTCAAGGAGAAACGCCATGAAGTTGTGGCGAGGCTGGAACATCCACGTCCACACCCAACTCATCAGCGTCGGGCCTGCGCTGCTGCTGACCCTGTTGCTGACTGGATTTCTGACCTTCAATCGCCTGCAGGATCTGCGCGCTGAGATCAACCATACTGGCCAGTTGATCGCCAGCCAGTTGGCGCCTGCCACCGAGTACGGGGTCATTTCCGGCAATCGCCGTATGCTGGAATCCCTGCTGCAGGCAACCCTCAAGACGCCCCACGTACGCTTCATCGAGGTACGCGATCGTGACGAGAACATCCTCGCGTACCTCGAACAACCCGATCATGCGCAAACCGGCAATGGCCAACTGGACATCTTCCAGGCGCCCATCCAGCAACAGCAGGTAGACCTGGGCGGTGATTTCGTCGAGGAGCAGGCACGTGCTGTTGACGCACCTGGCATCGGTTACCTGGGCCGCGTGGTGGTGGGCATGTCCAGCGATGCCTTCAATTCCCGGCAGCAGGAAATCCTTCTCAAGGTCGCTGCGCTGGTGCTCTTCGCCCTGTTGCTAACCTTTGTCCTGGCAAGGCGCCTGGCTGGGCGGCTGTCCAGACCCCTGAGCGAAATGAGCGAAGCCGTTACCGCGATCCAGGCTGGCAACTACCAGGCAGGTCTTCCCGAAGTCGGCGGCGGCGAGTTGGCGACCCTGGCCCGCCACATCAATGACCTGGCCAACGGGCTGCAGAACGCCGCTCAGGAGCAGCAACAGGCCATGACCCTGCTGATCAAGGCGCGAGAGGAATCGGACCTGGCCAATCGCGCCAAATCCGACTTCCTGGCCATGATGAGCCACGAGCTGCGCACGCCCATGAACGGCGTGCTCGGCATGCTGCAATTGCTCGACACCACCGAAATGAACGACGAGCAACGCGAGTACGCGGCCCTGGCCATGGAGTCCACCGAGCACCTGCTCAAGGTGATCAACGATATTCTCGACTTCTCGCGCATCGAGCGTGGTGCTCTGGAGCTGGAGCTGATCAGCTTCAACCTGCCGACGCTGCTCAAGTCCGCCCTGCAGGCTTTCCAGCACAGCGCCCAGCAGCGTGGCCTGCAGTTGCGCCTGGAACTCGACGATGCGCTGCCGGCGCCGCAGGTACAGGGCGACCCAACCCGCTTGCGGCAGATTCTGGTCAACCTGATCGGCAACGCCCTGAAATTCACCGAGCGCGGCGAAGTACGCGTCGAAGCCCATTGGCAGGCGCTGGACAACCAGGTGCTGTGGTTTACCTGCCAGGTGCACGACACCGGCATCGGCATCAGCGCCGAGCGCCTGGACACCATGTTCGATGCCTTCCAGCAGGCCGACAACTCCATATCCCGCCGCTACGGCGGCACCGGCCTGGGTCTGCCCATCGCGCGCACCCTTGCCGAATGCATGGGCGGCACGCTGACCGCACGAAGCGAGCTCGGCCGCGGCTCCTGCTTCACTCTGGAAATTCCGCTGCCCTTCTCTGCCCAGCAGCCGCAGTTGCCCGTTCACCCTACCGTCAGCACGCCTTCTTCGCCGGTCGAGCGCTCAGTACTTTTGGTAGAAGACAATGCGGTGAACCAGACCGTGATCGAGGCCATGCTGCGTAGCCTGGGCTATCAGGTCGAGCTGGTGGTCGACGGCGCCCAGGCCGTCAATGCGGTCGAGCGCAAAACGTTCGCCGCCGTGCTGATGGATTGTCGCCTGCCTATCATGGACGGCTACGAGGCTACTCGGCGTATCCGTGACCTGGGTGCCAAGGGCCGTTTACCCATCATCGCCCTCACCGCGAACGCCCTGCAGGGTGACCGCGAGGCCTGCCTGCAAGCCGGAATGAACGATTACCTCGCCAAGCCGTTCAAACGCATGGAGCTGCAGGAAGTGCTCGAACGCTGGCTATCGGTGACCTGACGCTGTTGTACCGCCGTCATGCGAAATCCCACCTCACGTGGGATCGCAATACTCGCAACCTCTAGTCAGATAGGCGAAAATACTGCACGCTTGTTGGTTGAAGTGGGCATCAAAGGGGCATCTGTGACACCATTGCCGCCTGCAGAGTACAACTGTACTCACCACACTGTGACTTTCACCACAACGCAACAGTCTATGACTAGGCTGCTGGCAGTCGCATCACTCATGCGCAGCCGGCCAGGACGATTTACCCAGCCGAGGCGCGTGGGGATTATTGAGGAGCTCGCATGACCAAACAAAACGCCTTCACCCAGGAAGATCTGTTGCGCTGCAGCCGCGGCGAACTGTTCGGCCCGGGTAATGCGCAACTGCCCGCCCCCAACATGTTGATGATCGACCGGATCGTCCACATCAGCGAAACGGGCGGCAAGTACGGCAAAGGCGAAATTGTCGCAGAGCTCGATATCAATCCTGACCTGTGGTTCTTCGGCTGCCACTTCGAAGGTGACCCGGTGATGCCAGGCTGCCTGGGCCTCGATGCCATGTGGCAGCTGGTCGGCTTCTTCCTCGGCTGGCAGGGTAACCCCGGCCGTGGTCGCGCCCTGGGTTCGGGCGAAGTGAAATTCTTCGGTCAGGTTCTGCCGACCGCCAAGAAGGTCACCTACAACATCCATATCAAACGCACCATCACCCGTTCGCTGATCCTGGCGATCGCCGATGGCACCGTGAGTGTCGATGGTCGCGAGATCTACAGTGCCGAAAGCCTGCGCGTCGGCCTGTTCACTTCCACCGACAGTTTCTAAAGGATCCTTTCCATGCGTCGCGTCGTTATTACCGGTCTAGGCATCGTTTCCTGCCTGGGCAATGACAAAGAAACCGTCTCCGCCAACCTTCGCGCTGGCCGCCCCGGTATCCGCTTCAATCCGGAATACGCCGAGAAGGGTCTGCGCAGCCACGTATCGGGCTCCGTCGACCTGAACCTGGAAGAGTTGATCGACCGCAAGCTGTTCCGCTTCATGGGTGATGCCGCTGCCTACGCCTACCTGGCGATGGAGCAGGCGATCAAGGATTCCGGCCTCAGCGAAGAGCAGGTATCGAACCCGCGTACCGGCCTGATCGCCGGCTCCGGCGGCGCCTCCACGCTGAACCAGATGGAAGCCATCGACACCCTGCGCGAGAAAGGCGTCAAGCGTGTTGGTCCCTACCGCGTTACCCGCACCATGGGCAGCACCGTATCGGCCTGCCTGGCGACTCCGTTCAAGATCAAGGGCGTCAACTTCTCGATCTCCTCGGCGTGCGCGACCAGCGCCCACTGCATCGGCCAGGCCATGGAGCAGATCCAGCTCGGCAAGCAGGACGTGGTCTTTGCCGGTGGTGGCGAGGAAGAGCACTGGAGCCAGAGCTGCCTGTTCGACGCCATGGGCGCCCTCTCCACTCAGTACAACGACACCCCGGAAAAAGCCTCGCGCGCCTACGATGCCAACCGTGACGGTTTCGTCATCGCTGGCGGCGGCGGCATGGTCGTGGTCGAGGAGCTGGAGCACGCTCTGGCTCGCGGCGCGAAGATCTACGCGGAAATCGTCGGCTATGGCGCGACTTCCGATGGCTACGACATGGTTGCCCCGAGCGGCGAAGGCGCGGTGCGCTGTATGCAGCAGGCGCTGGCCACCGTCGACAGCCCGATCGACTACCTCAACACCCACGGCACCTCGACTCCGGTCGGCGACGTCGCGGAAATCAAGGGTATTCGTGAAGTGTTCGCAGGCAACGCCCCGGCCATCAGCTCCACCAAGAGCCTGTCGGGTCACAGCCTGGGCGCCGCTGGCGTGCACGAGGCGATCTACTGCCTGCTGATGATGGAAGGCAACTTCATCACCGCCTCGGCCAACATCGAAGAGCTGGACCCGGCGGTCGCTGACCTGCCGATCCTGCGCGAGACTCGCGAGAACGCCAAGCTGGACACCATCATGTCCAACAGCTTCGGCTTCGGTGGCACTAACGCCACCCTGGTCCTCAAGCGCTGGGCCAACTGATCGGTTGCCTGCAATAAAAAACGGCGCCCTAGGGCGCCGTTTTTTATTGCCCGACGGTTCTCAGCGCACGTCGAAGCGCTGCTCGGCCAGCTTACGGTCGCCCTGGAACAGCAGAAAATGCCACTCCCCTGGCACCACTTCGTTGTTCTCGGAAAACTCGAAGGCCATGACATCGTGAGGTGCATCGGGTACCAGCTTCTGGGTCACCACGAACTTGTCGTGGCGCTGGCCATCGGCGCCGATCACGCCCGGAGTGAGATACAGCAGCGTCAACGGCTCACCGTCAGCCGTCTTGCCGCTCAGGGTGTAACGCATGCCGAACTTGGTGCCGAGCTTGGCGGGCACCACGCTGGTGTGCTCGATCTGCTGGTTGGACTGGCTCAATACCCGCTCCCCCGGCTGGAAATCCTTGTGCTGGCTGATGAAGACGCCGTACTCGACAGGACCCTGCACCTTCACCTCAGCCTGAACTAGCCCGGCTGCCAGCAGCAACGCCGTCATCGTCGCGAATCGAAACTGTTGCATCTCACGCTCCTGTTTTGGAATGGCGCGAGGCTATGACGCGGCGATGACAGCCTGATGACAATCAGCGCGAAGCGGGCAGCGACTCCTGTACCTTGCGCGGCAGGATGGACAGGAAGTTGTCGCGGGCGACCTTGTGAGCGACCTCCTCGGGCAACGCATCGAGGAAGCGGTCGAAGCCGTGCATGTATTCGCCCATGCTGTCGAAGCGGCCGACCACGTCGGAGCCGACCATGAAGCGATCGGGGTAGCGCTCGACCAGCTTTACCCATTTGGGGTCCGGCTTGCCGCTCTCATCGGTCAGGTAGGGCCTGAGCATGGTCCACGACAGGTCGATGTACAGATTGGGGTAACTCTCCAGCATGCGCGCCAGGGTGTCGTAGAGAAAATCCAGTTTCTCCTGATGGCGGTGAATTTCCATGCTGGTGCCGGCGTGGGCCCAGATGAAGCGCACATGGGGATGATTGCGCAGCGGCTCCTCGATCTCCTGCAGATACAGCGGATTGCGCTCGCGCTTGGATGTGATGTTGGAGTGCATCATCACCGGTAGGTCGTACTCGGCAGCCAGGTGATAGACACGTGTCATGGCCTCGTTATTGGCTCGCGGCGTGCTGCCCTCGATCAGCGAGGTGAGGTCGTCATGGCGGGTAAATACTTCGCCAATGCCCTGCCACAGCCCAGGGTCTAGCTCCAGCATGCGACGAATATGGGAGTCGGAGTTCTTGTCGTTGGGGTTGAAGCCGGACAGGAACGGGTGAAAGCGGTGACGCTGCGCCTCGGGCACCTGTTTGTAGGCGTGGGCGATCAGCACGTCGGTGGCGCTGTACCAATAGGCAGCGGCATCGTCACCGGCGTAATAGCGTGGGCGCTTGGGTTCGTCCTCATGCCATTTCTTGGCCACCGGAATGCCCGAGAACATCACATGGTCGACCCTGGACTCATCCATGCGTTTGAGCAGCATGTCCATGCCGACGCTTTCCTGGAAGAAATCCACGTAATGCAGGTGGGCGTCGCTGTAGCGATAGTCTCGCGCCTCGGCGAAACCGACCAAAAGCCCCGCAGACAATAGAAAACCCAGGCGAATCAGACGCATGTAGACGCTCCTCTGTCACTGAGCAGCATAGACTGTGGCCGCTTCGCTCGAGTTCAGGCTATTGGCAGCCGCTGCCCCACCGTTGCCGAGACTAATTGTTTCATTGCCGGCACATCCAAACGGCCTGCTCTCGGGTATAACCCTTGCCACCCTCAGGACGCAGCCCAGCACAGGACGACGGCATGTCTGACCCGATGTTCGATTACAACCATACCCTGGAAGCCTGCGCGCGCCGTGACGAGCGCGCCTTTCAGGCGCTGTATCGCCAAGAGTCGGCGCAGATGCTCGGGCTGGCCATCAGCCTGCTGGGCCAGCGCGATGCTGCCGAGGACTGCCTGCATGATGCCTTCGTGCAGATCTGGCGCAATGCGGGGCGCTTTCAGCGTGCGCTGGGCGGCGGCCGAGCCTGGATCTACAGCATTCTGCGCTATCGCGCACTGAATCAATTGCGCCAGCGCGGCCGCACGGTGGCACTGGTCGACGACATCGCCGAACAGCTGATTGACGACAGCCCATCGGCTGCTCAGCAGCACGAACAGCAGTCGGACAGGCGCCATTTGCGCGGGTGCCTACAAAAGCTTGAGCGGCCGCGGCGTCATCCGGTTCTGCTGGCGTTCTATCGAGGTCTGACCCACGAGCAGATCGCCGAGCGCCTGAGCACACCACTGGGCACCATCAAAGGGCGCATTCGCAGCGGCTTGCGCGCATTGCAGGAGTGTTTGCAACGATGATCAGCACTGACCCCGCAGAACGCCGTGCACTTATCGGTGAATACGTTCTTGGCCTGCTTGAACAGGAACAGGCTGCCGAAATTGCCGAGCTGATCGAGCGCGACCCCCAGGCTGCCGAGATGGCTCTGCAATGGGAGCAGCATTTTCTCGAACTCAGTGACAGGCTCGAACCCAGCTCGCCCTCACCTGGACTCTGGCCGCGCATCCAGCAGACTCTCAATCTGAATCAACAAACGAGCGCCTGGCAGCAGTGGTGGTCAAACCTCAATGCCTGGCGCCTGACCAGTGCTGCCTTGGCACTCGCGCTGATCGCCGCTTTGCTGCCTATGCCGTGGCAGGCCGATACGCCTGGGCCTTCGGCGATCTATACCGCTGTACTGCAGCCGCCAGGCGAAGCCGCAGCACCGGGCTGGGTGGTGCATATCGATGCGACCGGCACCTTGCTGCTGAAGCCTCTGCGTGACGACCAGGTTGCGGCAGACCGCTCGGTACAGTTCTGGACGCTCGTCGATCCGAAGGATGGCCCCCGCTCTCTCGGCCTGGTCGAGCCGGGCGAACGCCTGACGCTCACGGCTGAACAGATTGGCGCGGTACGCGCCGGCCAGCTGTTCGAGCTGACCCTGGAGCCAGCTGGTGGCTCGCCACTGAGCAGACCTACTGGCGAGGTGCTGTATATCGGTCGCGCGGTGACGGCAGCGCTGAACTGATGTAAGCAGATGTGTCTGGCGACATCTGCCTGGCGATCTCGGGGGTATGGATAACAGGTGCTTAACCACGGTACCTGGATGCCAGCGCGAAGAATCCTTCGCGCCTTACCCATAGAGAGGACGCTCATGAATATTTCCAAGAAAGTGCTCGGTATCGCCATCACCGCCGCAGCTCTGGGCTGTGCCACTGCCAATGCCGATGATCTGCTGGCCCTGAGTGCAGATGGCAAACTGCTCCACATCGACACCAAGACCCTTACCGTCGCTTCCGATATGAAACTAAGCGGTGTTTCCAGTCTGCGCGGAATCGATATTCGCCCAGGTAATGGCTCGCTCTATGGCGTAGATGACGCCGGCCAGCTCTACACCATCGATACCAAGAGCGGCGCAGCCACCAAGGCCGCTACGCTCAGCCAAGCGCTACCGGGCATGGGCCAGGCTGTGGTCGACTTCAACCCGGTCGCCGACCGCCTGCGCTTGCTGGCGGCCGATGGCACCAGCCTGCGCGTCAATGTCGAGAGCGGTGAGGTGGTAGTGGACGGCAAGGTCGCCTATGCGAAGGATGGTCCGTACGCTGGCAAGACGCCCAAGGTATTAGCCGGTGCCTACACCAACGCCTACAAGGGCGCCGAGAAAACTGCGCTGTACACCGTCGACCTGGCGACCGGCAACCTGATGCTGCAGAACCCGCCAAATGATGGCATCCAGCAAGTGGTTGGCAAGATCGCCGATAACCTGAACAGCGCCGCGCTGGACATCAAGAGCGATGGCAAGGGCGGCAATACCGCCTATTTGCTGACCGGTACCACGCTGCACAAGGTCGATCTGGAAACGGGCAAGAGCACAGCCCTGGGCGAGATCAAGAACCTGCCCGACGACATCATCGACATTGCAGTTGTGCCAGCCAAATAACCCGAAAAAGGGGAAGACCGCACGGCCTTCCCCTCTCTGTTTCGCGTTACTCGAACACCTCATCGAGCAGATTGTTCATCGCCTTGAATGCACGCGCTGCAACTAATGGATGGTACTGATTGCTGCCTGGCGTATTGGCCAGCGGATCGGTGAACGAATGCACCGCACCACCGTAGCTGACCAGTTGCCAGTCCACCTTGGCAGCCTTCATTTCCGCCTCGAACCCATCGACCTGAGCCGGCGGCACGGCCGGATCATCCGCACCATGCAGCACCAGCACCGGCGCCTTGATGTTATTGGCGTCAGCGGGGTTGGGTGTGTCCAGGTTGCCATGGAAGGACACGAAGGCTTTCAGCGGAGCACCCGAGCGGGCCAGTTCGAGAACCGTGCCACCGCCAAAGCAGAAGCCGATCGCGCCCAGCTTGGCGGTGTTCAGGGCGACCTGGCTAGTTTGTGCCTTGAGCACCTCGACAGCCGCCTGAGCACGCTTGCGCATCAGCGCGCGGTCGCTGCGCACGGTGGTGGCAGCCTGCTTGGCTTCGTCGGCATTGCTGGGGCGGATACTCTTGCCGTACATATCGGCCACGAATACCACGTACTTGTCGCCAGCAGCACGGGCGGCCTTCTCGGCAGAGGCGTCGGTGACACCCAGCCAGTTGGGCACCATCAGCAAACCGGGACGCGGTTCGCTGATCGCGTCGTCGTACACCAGCTTGCCTTCGAACGGCTGGCCGTCGATCTCGTAGGGGACGTTCTTGACTACCACACCCGCTTCCGCCAGCCCGGCAAGGCCCAGCAACGCTGCCGACAACAGTGATTTCCTCATGGCATGACTCCCTCGTGTCTGTATCCAGTGACTGCAGCCGATGCTGCGCCTGGCAAACAAGGAAGCACATTTACGGCGCCGGGGAAACCCGACGCCGCCAGCAGGTGCTCGGTCAGGCAGCTTCGAACAGACCGTCGATCTGTGCCTGAGCGCCACGCAGAGCATTGGCTTTAGGCTCGTCGCCGTAAGCCAGGCCTTCGGCACGCACCACTTCGATGTCGGTGATGCCCAGGAAATTCAGAACCAGAATCAGGTAGTCCTCGTGAGCCTTGCCGCTGGCTTGCCCAGCATGGATACCGCCGGCGGTGGAAACGATCACCACTTTCTTGCCGCCAGCCAGACCTTGCGGGCCATTCTCAGTGTAGGAGAAGGTCTTGCCGGCGACCGCAATACGGTCGATCCAGGCCTTGAGCTGGGTCGGCACGGTGAAGTTGTACATCGGCGCGCCGATCACGATGGCATCGGCCGCCAGGAATTCTTCCAGGGTCGCTTCGGCCAGGGCCACTTCGTGAGCCTGGGCGGCGTCGCGCAGCTCGGCCGGAGTACCGCCGGCAACAAAGCTGGCAGCAGACAGATGACTTAGCGCATCGCTGGCCAGGTCGCGGTAAGTGACCTCGACATTGGCCTCGCTATTTTTCCAGGCGTGGGTTACGGCAGCGCTGAGCTGGCGAGAAGCGGAAGCGTCGCCAAGAATGCTGGAATCGATGTGCAGAAGTTTCATGAAGGTCTCCTTGAAAGAAGTCAGTGACTGTTCGATGGGTTAATCCTACCAATGGAGCCAATCGCTGATTAGGCGGTAAAAATGCGATGATGCGTTCCACCAATGGGACAAACGTATTTTGCGTAACTCGGAGCCTTCATGCAGGACCTCAACGACCTGATGTATTTCGCCAAGGTGGTCGAGCACCGCGGCTTCAGCGCGGCCGGGCAGCAGTTGGGCATTCCCAAATCGCGGCTGTCACGGCGGGTGGCCGAGCTGGAGGCTCGCCTGGGCGTGCGCCTGCTGCAACGCACCACCCGCAAGCTGGCGCTGACCGAAACCGGTGAGCGCTACCTGCGCCATTGCCAGGCGATGCTGCTCGAAGCCGAGCAGGCGCAGGAGGCAGTGGCTTCGCTAAGCAGCGAACCACGCGGGCGGGTGCGTATGTCCTGCCCGGTGGAAATGGCACGCGCCGGTCTGCATCCGGTAATCACCAGCTTTCTGGTCAAGTACCCGCTGGTGCAGCTCGATGTGGTGCTGACCAACCGCCGCGTCGATCTGTTGCAGGAAGGCATCGACGTCGCACTGCGCGTGCGTGACCAGAGCGATGAGGATCCCTCGCTGATTGCTCGTCAGTTGGCGCCCGCCTCTGCCTATCTGGTGGCTGCGCCAGCGCTGCTGCATGGACTGGAGATCCGCACGCCCGAAGATTTGCAACAGCTTCCGGCGCTGGGCGCGGCGGCCAGCGACAGGCGTATCCATCATCTGCTCAGAAACTCAGCCGGTGTGCGACGTGAAGTGGCGCTGGAAGCACGCCTGAGCATTGAAGACTTCGATATCCGCCGGGAGGCCGCTCTGCAGGGGCTGGGCTTCACCATGCTGCCGCACACCAAATGCGTGACCGATCTGCAGGCAGGCCGCCTGGTGCGCCTGCTCCCGGACTGGAACCTGCCCGGCGGGCACCTGCAGGTCGTCTACCCTCACCGGCGCGGCATGCTGCCAGCCGTGCGCGCCTGGCTCGAGCATATGATCCAGGCCAGCAGCGAGGGCTGGCTGATGCCTGGAACGGACCTGGCTCGCACAGAGTCAGACCAACCTGATAACGTTATCTCCCACTCCACCGCACAGGACACCCGATGACCACCCGCAAGCCCCAGGCACCCGGCCAGACCGCGCGAATTCTAGCCGTGGTGTTCTTCACCTTCATCGGCTTTCTCTGCGTGGGCCTGCCCCTGGCGGTACTACCCGGTTTCGTGCTCAACGACCTGGGTTATGGCTCGGTGATGGCGGGCCTGGTAATCAGCCTGCAGTACCTCGTCACCCTGGTTTCACGGCCAATCACGGGGATGCTGATCGACCGGATCGGCCCCAAGCGCGCGGTGGTCTACGGTCTGGGCGGTACCCTGGGTAGCGGCGTGCTGACCCTGGCGGCGACCAGCCTGCATGAGGCATCCAGCGCGATAGGCCTGGGCCTGTTGCTGGCCGGGCGTGTGGCCCTGGGCATTTCCCAGGCGCTGATCGGTACCGGTTCGATCACCTGGGGCATCGGCCGGGTCGGCGCCGAGAACACCGCACGGGTGATTTCCTGGAACGGCATCGCCTCCTACGGCGCCATCGCCATCGGCGCCCCACTGGGCGTGCTGATGGTCTCGACCCTGGGCCTGTGGAGCATCGGCGCAGCCATCACCCTGCTCTGCGTCGGTGCGCTATGGGTGGCGCGGGACAAACCGGCCATCCCGGTCATTCAGGGCAAGCGCCTGCCGTTTCACAACGTCTTTCTGGCCATCGCCCCCAACGGGCTGGCGCTGGCCCTGGGCTCCATCGGTTTCGGCACCCTGGCGACCTTCGTCACCCTGTATTACGCGAGCCTCGGCTGGGAACACGCCGCCTATTGCCTGAGCGCCTTCGGCCTGGCCTTCATCGCCGCGCGGCTGTTGTTCGCCGGCGCCATCGAGCGGCGCGGCGGCTATCGGGTCGCGACCGTGTGCCTGGCAATCGAAACCATTGGTCTGTTGCTGCTGTGGATCGCACCGATCCCGGCTCTGGCCCTGTGTGGCGCAGCGCTGACCGGCTTCGGCCTGTCGCTGGTGTATCCGGCGCTTGGCGTCGAGGCGATCGGCAACATTCCAGCGGCCAGCCGCAGTTCGGCACTGGGCGCCTACGCGCTGTTCTTCGATCTGGCGTTGGGCGTGGCCGGCCCCCTGATGGGCCTGATCGCCACCGCCTACGATTATGGCGCGGTGTTTCTCGCCTCGGGCTTGCTGTCGCTGCTTGGCCTGGGGCTGAGCCTGTTACTGCTACGCCGTGCCGAGCGGCCGAAGGCGGTGCAGCCGTGACCCGTGACGAAATGATCGCCTTCTGCCTGCAACTGCCAGGCGCGCGCGTCGATTACAAGTGGGGCAGCAACCAGGTGTTCTCAGTCGCACACAACAAGATGTTCGCCATCCTCGATTTTCTCGGTGACAACCTGGCCTTCAAGGTGGATGCTGCGCTGTTTCTGGGTTTCACCGATCGCCCCGGTATTCGCCCGGCGCCCTACCTCGCCCGCGCCCACTGGATCAGCATGAATGGCAGCCAACCGCCGCTGGGTGACGAGGAGCTGCGCGATCTGCTGACCCGCTCCCACCAACTGGTGGTGCGGCGCCTGCCACGCAAGCAGCAGGTCGGCCTGCTGCTCGATCTATAGCAGGCTGCGCAACCAACCGCTGGTGTAGGCACCACCTAGCAAGAGCTGATCGATCCAGACCAGTTGGTGCAGCGCCACGATGGCCCAGAAAACCAACTGGTAGGACGCCTTGCGCGTCTTGTGCCGAAAGGTTTGCTGAGCCACTAGGGCTCCCGGCCAGCCCCCAGCCAGTTCGACCAGATGCAAGGTGTTTTCCGGCGTGCGCTGGCGGCCCTGCTGGGCGCTGTTCTTGTCGTGCCAGTAGAGGAAGAAGCACAGCACGCTGACCACGGGATAGACCAACGTCGTCCATACCATTCCGTTAGCCAGCCAACGCAGTGCGCCGAACACAGGGAGTAGACACAGCACGGCGAAAACCAGCCATTTGGCGAGCGGATTGCGCACTGCGGCCGCTGGCCGACGAGCGCCGCGCGCAGTTGGCCTGGCAGCCTTCGTGTTTGGCCTGCCTGCGTTGGGCTTGGCGGTAGTCGGCTTGACGCGAATCTGCGGCTGATCGATCGCCAGTTCACCGGCCAGGCGCACATGCTCGGCGCGCAAGCGGCCCTTGTCGTCGCGCCCGGCCACGAACAGCACCTGGTCCCCGGCAGTGGGCCGACGATCACCACGCATCGCCGAAATGTGCGCGAACACGTCGGTTCCACCGGCAACGGGCTGAATGAACCCGAAGCCCTTGTCATCGTCCCAGCGTTTGATGCGGCCCGCCTGCTCCCTTCTCTGCATATGCGTCCTTGACGGCTGGGCGATCAGCCCTCCGCCGTGATCCAGTCGATCCAGCCGAACTGCCAGGTGGCCAGAATCAATAGGCCGAAGGCAATTCGGTACCAGGCGAATACCGCGTAACTGTGGTTGGCGATGAATACCAGCAGCGCACGCACCGTCAGCATGGCGACAATGAAGGTGGTGACGAAACCGATGGCGAATAGCGGCAGATCGCTCAGTTGCAGGATATCCCGGTACTTGTAGAGCGAGTACACCGTGGCGGCGACCATGGTCGGCATCGCAAGGAAGAACGAGAACTCGGTGGCTGCCTTGCGCGACAGGCCGAACAGCAGGCCGCCGATGATGGTCGAGCCGGAGCGTGAAGTGCCCGGAATCAATGCCAGGCACTGGGCGAAGCCGACCTTGAGAGCCAGCTTCCAGTCCATGTCGTCGACCGTTTCGGCGACGATGCGGTGCTGACGCTTCTCGGCCCAGAGCATGACCACGCCACCGATGACCAGCGCGGCGCTGACCGTGATCGGGTTGAACAGCCAGTGCTCGATGAGATCGGCGAACAGCAGGCCGAGCACCACCGCCGGAAAGAACGCGATCATCAGGTTGACGGTGAAACGCCGGGCCATGGGATCGCTGCCCAGGCCGGTAACCACCGACAGGATGCGCTGACGAAACTCCCACATCACCGCAAGGATGGCGCCAAGCTGGATGATGATCTTGAAGGCCGTGGCGCGCTCGCCGTTGAAATCCAGCAAGTCACCGACCACGATCAGGTGCCCGGTGCTGGAAATGGGCAGAAATTCGGTGAGACCTTCAACGATACCCAGAATCAGCGCCTGAAAAGCGAGCCAACTGTCCATCGAAACTCCTCGGAAAGGTGCCAGATGAACTGGCTGTAAAGGGATTGTTTCTCGGACTGGAGGCGCTGGAGGAGGTTCCAGCGGGGCCGAAAAAAGCGGCAGTTATAAATCACTCGCATGCAATTTCAAAACGCTATCAAAGCGAAATTGTCACTTTCCTGTCAGTCGATCGATCTCCCAGGCGCCACAAGCGCTAGAATGCGCGCCCGCCCAACCTTCACAAGCTGAGGTTCCATGTCACCGCTCGAAGTCTGCGCCTCGTTGCTCGGCCTGATCGCCGTCTGGCTGACCGTGCGGCAGAACCCCTGGTGCTGGCCGATCGGGCTGGTCATGGTGGCGCTCTACGCTTGGGTGTTCTTCGAGGCCAAGCTCTACTCCAACACGCTGCTGCAATGCGTCTACGCCGCCCTGCAGCTTTACGGCTGGTGGCACTGGACGCGTGGCGACCGCCCCGACGAGCGCCTGCAGGTATCGAGCCTGAACCTGTGCCAGACCCTTTCAGGACTCGCCCTGGGCGTGCTCGGTTCGGCCGTGCTGGGCCTGCTGATGATGAGCTACACCGATGCCAGCGCGCCCTGGCAGGATGCGACCCTGTGCGCTTTCAGCCTCGTCGCGCAACTGTGGATGGCCAAGAAGCGTTTGCAGTGCTGGACGCTGTGGATCGTCCTCGACGTGCTGTTCGTCGTGCTGTTCATCGATCAGGCGCTGTACCTTACCGCTGTGCTGTACGCTCTGTTCACCCTGCTGGCCTGTCATGGCTGGCTGACCTGGCGGCGCGAGCTGCGCGCGGCGCGCCCATGAACGTCCTGGTGCTGACCGGCCCGGAATCGACCGGCAAGAGCAGGCTGGCGAACGAGCTGCAGCAGCGCTTCGGCGGTATCGTGGTCGGTGAATACGTGCGCCACTTCATCGACACGCAGCAACGCGATACCTGCTACGCCGATATTTCCACCATCGCCCACGGTCAGCTCGCCTGGGAAGATGCAGCCCGCGAGCAACGCCCTCACCTGCTGATCCTCGACACCCACCTGCTCAGCAACATTCTTTGGAGCCGCACGCTGTTCGGTGATTGCCCGGAGTGGATGGAGCCCGCCCTGCTGGCCCGGGAATATCACCTGCATCTGCTGCTCGACCCGCGCGGCGTGGAATGGGTAGGCGATGGCCAGCGCTGCCAGCCGGATCTGGCGGAGCGCCTGGCCTTTCACCAGGGCTGCGCGCAGTGGCTCCAAGCCAACGGCCAGAACGTCGTGGACATCGCCGGTAGCTGGCATGAACGCCAGCGCGCAGCAGTGGGCTGTGTGGCCAGCTGGCTGGGCGTCGGCACCTAGCCCAAGCTGAATTTGTTCGCCAGTTGCGCGTGGCATCTTGCCATTAAGTGACGGCATGGGCATAAAGGGGGACGACTGGAAGAACGCCACAAGGACGTCCCGATGCGCCTGATTCGCCGCGCGCTGAAACTCATCGCTCTGCTCGTGCTGACCGCCCTGCTGGTCATCCTCTATTACATCGTCAATCCCAACCTACCGGCTTACACGCCGGCGAAAAAGGTCCATTACCTGGGACAATGGAGCGAACAGCAGCGCCAGTTCTATTACTACACACCTCAGGGCACTACGGTAAAAGACCTGCATTACGACTGGTTCACCGCCTTGGAAATGCCATTCGGCAAGGCCAAGTTCGCCCACCCCGATTACCTCGCGCGCTTCGGCTTTCTCACCCAACCCGGCCAACAGGCCACGGCCCTGAATCCCGGCAACCTGCCTGTAGGCTTCGCCCGCCATCAGGACGACGAAAGCGGCGTGCAGTACCTGGACATCACCTGCGCCGCCTGCCATACCGGCGAGCTGCGCTATAAGGGCCAGGCGGTACGTATC
The DNA here is from genome assembly GCF_028674975.1 of Pseudomonas sp. CNPSo 3701. NCBI lineage: Bacteria > Pseudomonadati > Pseudomonadota > Gammaproteobacteria > Pseudomonadales > Pseudomonadaceae > Pseudomonas > Pseudomonas sp. CNPSo 3701. The sequence continues at coordinate 494,257 of NZ_JAQZSI010000002.1, forward strand.
GACGGTGGCGCAGCGCTGCACTCGCTGGCCTCCACCGTGCCGACGCTCAAGGGCGGCAGCTTCGGTCAGGCCCTGGGTATGAGCATGGCGTTCACCTACTACAACCCGCTGAAATTCCGTCGCTTCGCCCATGAAGTACTGGGCGAGCATTACGAGCGCGACTACGACAGGCTGCGTGTGGAGTTCAAGCAGGTGCTCGATCGCCTGTTGAGCACCGCCTACAACGACTGGCACCGCGGCCTCTACCCGACCGAGGAAGGCTTTGGCCGTACCGACGCCTTCGGCCGTATCGCCAACACGGTATTTGGCGACAGTATCGATGCTGCCAACTACCGCGTGGCCGATGCGCCGGTCAGCTATCCCCATCTGTGGGATATCTGGAAGTTCGACTGGGTACAATGGAACGGCTCGGCCATGCAGCCCATGGCCCGCAACGTCGGCGAGGCACTGGGGGTTGGCGCTACCCTGCAACTGCTCGACGAAAACGGGCGCCCGGTGCCACACGATCAGCGCTACGCGTCCAGCGTGCGTATCAACGACCTTTATCAATTGGAAGAAGCCCTCAAACACCTGCAGCCGCCAACCTGGCCGGAAAAGGTCTTTGGCAAGATCGACCTGCCGCTCGCCAGCCGTGGACGCGCCCTATTCCAAGAAAACTGCGCCCTCTGCCACGCACCGAAGGTGGTTCCGCCAGATCATCGCATGGCACCTGATCGCGACCCCGAGTGGTACATGCAAGTCGTCGACACGTCCATCGTGGGTACCGACTCCACCACCGCCGACAATATCGCCGACCACCGTTTCGACATCCGCAAGCTGGGCTGGAAGAAAGCCGAGCTGGCGAGGCTGGACGTGAAGCTGTTCAGCAACAGCCTCGATAAGATCGATTTCAGCGCCATCTCCACTGCCGAGGCGCTGGCCTATGTCACCGCCTACGTTGAAGACCGTGCCTATCGCGACAAGGGGATCACGCCCGAGCAGCGCAAACGCATGGACGGTTATGGCCTGCCCATTGGCGTGCAGGAGATTCGCGGCTACAAACCCCGTCCGCTGGATGGCATCTGGGCCACGCCGCCCTTCCTGCACAACGGCTCGGTGCCAACGCTGTTTCATCTGCTGTCGCCGATATCGGAGCGGCCCAGCAGCTTCTGGGTGGGCAACTTCGAATTCGATCCAAAGCATGTGGGCTTCGTCAGCGACAAGTTCCCAGGCGGTTTCCTGCTCGATACACGCATCAAGGGCAATGGCAACGGCGGCCATGAATTCCGCGATGGCTGCCGTAACGATGGCGTCATCGGCCGTGGCCTGCAGCCGGAGGAGCGCTGGGCGCTGGTCGAATACCTGAAGGTGCTGGGTAATCCGGCGCTGGAAAACCAGTTGAGCGACGTGCCGGCCAAACCCTGGAATCCCGGGCAGAACTGCCAAGGCAGCGTGAATGCAAATCGCAAGGAGTCCAACGATGCTTAAACGATTCTGGCTGTGGCTCGGACGCCTACTGAGCAGAACGCTGGTCACCCTGCTGGTCGTCGGCCTGGGTGGCTGGGCCGTGGGCAGCGCCTATTACAGCTGGAAGTTTTCCGGCCCGGTTTCCAGCGAAGAGCAGATTCCAGCCAATGAGGCCGCCTACACGGCTGGCATCATCGAAGACGCCATTCGCGTCGTCGAGCAGCACCGTGACAATACTCGCGTGCTGCGTGACGCCCACGCCAAGGCCCACGGCTGCGTGAAGGCAGAAGTGACGGTCAAGGCAGATCTTGATGAAAGCCTGCGCTACGGCGTGCTCGCCGAACCAGGCAAAACCTGGCAGGCATGGATGCGCCTGTCCAACGGCAACGCCTATCCGCAATTCGACCGCGCTCGCGATGCCCGGGGCATGGCCATCAAGCTACTCGACGTGCCGGGCGCCAAGCTGATGAACAATCAACGCAGTGCTGGCGATCAGGACTTCGTGATGTTCAATCACCCCGCGTTCTTCGTACGTGACGTGGCGGAGTACCGCAGTAACTTCGCCGCACAAGCGGACGGCAAGAAAGCCCTGGCCTTCTTTCCGAGCTGGGATCCGCGAACCTGGGAGATTCGTCACCTGATCATCGCCCTGAAAACCCTGTCCCCCGCCCCTGCCAGCCCGGTGGAAACCACTTACAATTCCATCGCTCCGTTCAAGCTGGGGCCGCACAACATCAAGTATCGGGTCATTCCAACACCGGAAAACTGCCCGGCTTACGCCATTCCCAAGCCCAATACCGATCTGCCCAACTTCCTGCGCAGCGCCCTCTATCAGCAGCTTTCCCTGGATCGTATGCCGGCTTGCTTCGCCTTGCAGGTGCAGCAGCAGAACCCGGATTACTACATGCCGATCGAAGACCCCAGCGTAGAGTGGGACGAGAAGATCGCGCCGTTCGAGACCGTCGCCGACATACGTCTGCCAGCTCAGGACTTCGATAGTTCGGAGCAGAATCTGTTCTGCGACAACCTGTCGTTCAACCCATGGCACGCCCTGCCCGAACACCGCCCGATCGGTGGCATCAACCGGTTGCGCAAGGCAGTGTACGAGGCCGTGAGTGTCTATCGTCACGATCGCAACGCTGCGCTGGGCCAGTAAGCCCCTACAGGTTGCAGCAGGCTGCTAGAATCGCAGCCTGTTTGCCCGTAGAAAAGAGATTGGCCTTGGAACTGTTTAAAGAATTCATCTTCGAAGCCGCCCACCGGCTGCCCCACGTCCCCGAAGGCCACAAGTGCGGTCGCCTGCATGGCCATTCGTTCCGCATCGCGGTCTACATCGAGGGCGAAGTCGATCCGTATACCGGCTGGATTCGTGATTTCTCGGAGATCAAAGCCATCTTCAAGCCGATCTACGAGCAGCTCGACCACAACTACCTCAACGACATCCCCGGCCTGGAAAACCCGACCAGCGAAATACTCGCCAAATGGGTATGGCAACAGCTCAAGCCGTTGCTGCCGGAGCTGTCGCGAATCCGTATCCATGAGACCTGCACCAGCGGTTGCGAATATCGCGGCGACTAAAACGACCTTGCTTCCGCTATTTCACTGGGGAAGAGACAAGGCAGAAATGACAAAGCCCGCGCTATGCGGGCTTTTGTTGTTTCTGAGCCAAGATCATCCTGGGCATTGATATGCTCGGCTGGCGTGGTCCATGCCAAGTAGGTCATTTGGGAATGGCGACAAACTCGCACCAGCTCCCCGGGTTACGCCTTCTGCTAACCCAGGCTACTTACCTCTAGCAACTTATCGCTACGGTACGGCCTTTACGGCTGCCTCTTACGTAGCCTGCGGTAGAGCGAAGCGAAACCCAGGTCAGCGTG
>NZ_JAQZSI010000011.1:0-30327 GCF_028674975.1 Pseudomonas sp. CNPSo 3701
CGAGTGTTACTTGTGATGCTGATAATCTTGCGATCAGTCAGTCTTAACTCACAAGCACCCACACGAATTGCTTGATTCAGTTGTTAAAGAACGTTTGGCTGAGGCTTTCGTCTCAACCGAGGCGCGCATCTTACAGCACCCTCATTTGCTGTCAAGTTGTTTTTGAAGAATTTTTTCTTTCTTCTCAACACCTTGCAGCGCCCGGCCAGATCATCTTCTCTCCAGCGGGAGGCGCATTCTACAGCGTTACAAACCGCTGTCAACACCCTCTTTTACCGCCCTCGATCAACCTGACCGAACCACCAACAGAACCACTCAAACCGCCCTGTCGATGCCGGCGAATTCTACTCGAATTCGCCGTCCGTGCAACCTTTATTTTCGTCTAACTCGTTGATCTACAAGGAGTTTTCAGATCAGGCTGCGCCGGAAGTGGTGCGCATTATAGGCCTCCACAAAATCAGGTCAACCGTTTATTTCACTTTCTTGCGGAATCGGCTGTAGCGCGATAATCGAACGCTTTGGCCTACTTATATAGATAGCTGGATTGACCTAATTAACCAGTTAGTACATTTTACCTGAGCCACCCCAGGCTGATTCCGCAATAACAACAGGAAGCACCATGGCTCCCATCATTCTGATCCTCAACGGCCCGAACCTGAATATGCTCGGCACCCGTGAGCCGGCCACCTACGGCCACGAAACCTTGGCCGATATTTCCAGGCTTTGCGCAAACACCGCTGAAGCCCTCGGCCTGACCACCGAATTCCGCCAGACCAACCACGAAGCCGAGCTGATCGACTGGATTCACAAGGCCCGCGGTCGCTGCGCTGGCATCGTGATCAATCCGGCGGCCTGGACGCATACGTCCGTCGCCATTCGTGATGCGCTGGTTGCCTGCGAGCTACCGGTCATAGAAGTGCACCTCTCCAACGTTCACAAGCGGGAGACCTTCCGCCATCACTCCTTCGTTTCCCCTGTCGCGCTTGGTGTGATCTGTGGCTTGGGCAGCGGCGGCTATCGCGCTGCACTCCAGCATTTCAGCCATCTGGTCAAGGAATAGGGCCGTCATGACTTCCAGTAAAAGCATTCTCGCCGGCCTCATCGGTGCCGGCATCCAGGCGTCCCGTACCCCTGCCATGCACGAGCATGAAGGCGATGCCCAGGGGATTCGCTACCTATATAGGCTGATCGACCTGGATCAGCTGAAGCTCGACATCAGCGCCCTCCCCGATCTGCTCAGCGCCGCCGAGCGCATGAACTTTACCGGGCTCAACATCACCTTTCCCTGCAAACAGGCGATCATTCCGCTACTCGATGAACTCTCCGACGAAGCCAGGGGCATCGGCGCGGTCAACACGGTCGTGTTCAAGGATGGCAAACGCATCGGTCACAACACCGACTGCCTCGGTTTTTCCGAAGGATTCAAACGCGGCCTGGGTGACGTCGCCCGCCGGCGTGTGGTGCAGATGGGCGCTGGAGGCGCCGGCGCCGCGGTCGCTCATGCCTTGTTGAGTGAGGGCGTCGAACAGCTGAGCATCTTCGACGTCGAGCCCGAACGCGCCCAGGCCCTGGCAAGCAACCTCAACGAGCACTTCGGCTCGCCACGTGCCCAGGCCGGCGGCGACCTGAGCTCGGCGATGGCCGCCGCCGATGGTCTGGTCAACACCACACCGATGGGCATGGCCAAACTGCCCGGCATGCCGGTACCCAAGGCGCTGCTGCGCAAAGAATTATGGGTCGCGGAGATCGTCTACTTCCCACTGGAAACCGAACTGCTGCGCGAAGCGCGTGCCATCGGCTGCCGAACCCTGGACGGCGGCAACATGGCAGTCTTCCAGGCCGTGAAGGCATTCGAACTGTTCAGCGATGCCCAGGCCGATGCACAGCGGATGCTCGCTCACTTCCATAGCATGAACGGTTGATACCACCGGGCCGACTCAGCGATGAGTCGGCCTAAGCTCGGTGAGTGATACGTTCAGGCGATGACACGCTCAACGCGTGATATAGCGCAGTACCGCTTCGCAGATCATCGTCTTGTGGCGCTGCTTGACCTGTTCGTCCGGCAGGTCGATCTGGAAGATCTCTCCGAAGGTATGCCGGTTCGAGACGCGGTAGAAGCAGAACGAACTGATCAGCATGTGTACGTCCAGGGTATCGAGCCCCTCGCGAAACAGCCCTTCCTTCTCCCCGCGCTTGAGGGTTTCGCCCAGCGTCAGCAGCACCACGTTGCTCATCCGGCGGATTTCCGGGGACTGCTTGACGTACTCGCCGTAGTGAATGTTCTCGATGCTGACGATGCGCACGAAATCCGAGTTGCGATCATGGTGGTCGAAGGTGAACTCCACCAGGCGGCGAATGGCGTCGGGTGCTGGCAGCTCGTCGAGGTGCAGACGGCGCTCGGTACTGCGGATATCACCGTACAACTTCGAGAGCACTTCGAGATAAAGCTGCTCCTTGCTGCCGAAGTAGTAATAGATCATGCGCTTGGACGTTGCCGTGCGCTCGGCGATGGCATCGACCCGGGCCCCCGAGAGCCCCTGGCGGACGAATTCGGTGATGGCGGCCTGCAGGATATTCTCCCGGGTTTTCTCCGGATTGTTCTTGCGTGGCTTGCGCGGCGCGGCGGCCTGCTCGTGGCTCGCAGGCTCGAGGGTAGCGGTCATGGAATCACTCATCATGGCGTTCTTGTTATCACTGCAAACGAAAAGCGGATGCGACCTATGGCACGCATCCGCCTGAGTACAGCTTACAGCTTCGCCTGCCGCGTCACACCACTGCGTGCCTTGGCCATGGCCGCCAGACGCACCGCGACATTGGCGGCACCGTAGCCGACGTAGCCATTCTTGCGCTGAATGATCTCGAAGAAGAAGCGCTCCTCGAACGCCTCGGTGTACACGTGGAACAGCTCACCGCCCTGGGCATCGCGGTCGTAGAGCACGTTGTAATAGGCCAGCTCGCTGAGGAACTCGTCGTCGAAATCGAAGCGCGCGGCGAGATCGTCATAGTAGTTGAGCGGGATGTCCAAAAGCGGCACGCCCGCCTCCTTGGCTCGCTCGACTTCCTTGAAGATGTCCTCGCAGGAGAACGCGATGTGGTGCACGCCGGAACCCCGGTAGCTGGACAGCGCATGGGCGATGGCTGTGTTGCGGTTCTCCGAAATGTTCAGCGGCAGGCGCACCGAACTGCAGCGGCTGCGTAGCGCCCGACTTTTCACCAGGCCATAGGGATCGGGCAGCACCACTTCGTCGTCGGCCCCGAAGTCCAGCAGGCTCTTGTAGAACAGCACCCAGCTGTCGAGGCTGTCTGCCGGTAGCGCCAGCGCCATGTGGTCGATACGTTGCAGGCTGCCGGTCGGCAGCGCAGCGGGATCCAGTTTGAAGTCGCTGTCGTAGATGGTCTGCCCTGCTTCGGCCTGGTCGACCAGGTAGATGAGGCTGCCATCAGGCGCGCGCATCGCCGGAATCTCGCGCTCGTTCGGCCCGACCAGGCCACGATACGGGTGACCACGGTAATCAAGGGCGCGCTGCAGCGCCGTCGTGCCGTCCTTGACCTTCAGTGCGGTGGCGCACAGCGACGGGCCGTGGGCCTCGAAGAAACCATGGGCGAACGAATAGGGTTCGGCATTGAGCACGATGTTGATGTCGCCCTGACGCAACAGGCTGACATCCTTGGAGCGGTGCTCACCTGCCTTGGCGAAACCCAGGCGCTGCAACCAGCCGGACAGTTTGGCGCCGGCGGCCTCGTCGACGGCGAACTCGAGGAACTCGACGCCGTGATAGCGGCTGGCTGGCGGGGTATCGAACAACAGATCGAGGTTCGGTGCCTGGGCATCGGCCGCCAGCAGCTGCCGGGTCTTTTCTTCCAGGTACAGAAGCGAGCGCAGACCGTCGACCGCATTGGCACGTGGCGGCGCGGCGCGGAAGCCATCGTTGAAGATTTCCAGCGACAGCGGGCCCGTGTAGCCGGTGCGGATGATCGGGGCCAAAAAGCCCGGCAGATCGAATTCACCCTGGCCAGGGAAGCAGCGGAAATGGCGGCTCCATTCCAGCACATCCATGGCCAGAATCGGCGCATCGGCCATCTGCACGAAAAAGATCTTGTCGCCGGGAATCTCGGCGATGGCTGCCGGATCCCCCTTGAGCGACAAGGTGTGGAAGCTGTCGAGGATCACCCCGACCGCAGGATGATCAGCCTGACGAACCAGATTCCAGACCTGCTGGTAAGTATTGACGTGTCGGCCCCAGGCCAGTGCCTCGTAACCGATACGCAGGCCCCGTGCGCCGGCGCGCTCGCCCAGCAGTCGCAGGTCGTCGACGAGAATCTCTTCATCGCCGAGCGAGTCGGCAGCCACGTTGCTGCATACCAGCACCAGGTCGGTGCCGAGCTCCTGCATCAGGTCGAACTTGCGTTCGGCGCGGTCCAGGTTGCGTTGCAGCCGGTCGCGGCGGCAGCCTTCGAAATCACGGAAGGGCTGAAACAGGGTGATGGCGATGCCCAGATCGGCGCACATCTTGCGCACGTCCCGCGGGCTGCCCGCGTAGTACAACAGGTCGTTCTCGAAGATTTCTACGCCGTCGAAGCCTGCAGCGGCGATGGCTTCGAGTTTCTCGGGCAGGGTGCCGCTCAGCGAGACGGTGGCGATCGAGCGATGCATACTTCAGCTCCTTGTAGATAACGATCTCTGCGGATCGTGTGATGACCTGGGCCAGGCACCAGAAGCGTAGCCGACAAGGCGTTCGAGCCTGGTAATCGCCAGGCCGTTCAATCCCCTGATGCCATTTCTTGAGGCCTGCAGCGATTATTCGTGCGCCCGCGCGAGGCGGCAATTCAAAGTGTACGAACCAGTTAGTATTTAGTGCGATTATCGAACACTAGGCCGTTTATCGAATTGACGCTATTTCATGGTTTGCAACACCATGTTTCTCACTGCAGTGACGGAAACCTTTCCGCCGCGACCAGCAAACGACCCGGCTCCATCCATAACAATTTCAATAAGAGTACGCCCATGCTCACTTCCCAGCCTCTGCATACCCGCATACCATTCGCACGCTTTTTGGCACCCACCCGGCCAACTGCGTCTGCGCACGTCAAACCCTGACTCGCGACACTCCGCTCGATAATCCTGAAAGCGGGTCGACCGGTGCCATCCACAAGGCCGGTCCCCACACGCCGTGGCCAAGCCGCACCCAGTTGCCGCTTCGCTCGGCGCTCTAATAACAACGGAGACCATGATGGCTAAGCCCTCAAGTTCACAAGCCAAGAAAGCCACTGCCAGCGGCTGGGTCGGTTCAGCGCTGGAGTACTACGATTTCTTCATCTACGCCCAGGCCGCAGCACTGATCTTCCCGCAGATCTTCTTTCCCAACACCGATCCGAAGATGGCCATCGTCGCCTCGCTGGCAACCTACGGCGTTGGTTACCTGGCGCGCCCGGTAGGTGCATTCGTGCTCGGCCATTGGGGCGACACCCGCGGGCGCAAGAACGTGTTGCTGCTGTGCATGTTCCTGATGGGCATTTCCACCATGGCCGTCGGCCTGCTGCCTACCTACCACGACATCGGTCTGCTGGCTCCGGCCATGCTGGTCGTTCTGCGCCTGATCCAGGGCTTCGCAGTAGCCGGCGAGATCTCCGGCGCCAGTTCGATGATTCTCGAGCATGCGCCATTCGGACGACGAGGCTTCTACGCCAGCTTCACACTGCAGGGCGTGCAGGCCGGCCAGGTGCTCGCCGCTGCGGTGTTCCTGCCGCTCGCCTACTTCATGCCGAGCGAGGCGTTCAACGATTGGGGCTGGCGGATCCCGTTCCTGCTCAGCGCCTTCGTGCTGCTGGCGGGTTTCATCATTCGTCGCGAGGTTCACGAAACGCCGGCCTTCGTCAACGAAGAGAACAAGCAGAAGATCGCCAAGTCGCCGATTTCCGAAGCATTCAGCACCAGTTGGCGCACCATGGTTCTGGTCATGGTCATGGCGCTGATGAACGTGATTCCGGTGGTGGCAACCATCTTCGGTGGCGCCTATGCCGTGCAACCGGCCTACGGAATCGGCTTCGACAAGAGCGTCTACCTGTGGATTCCGGTGGTGGGCAACATAGTCGCGGTGCTGGTGATTCCCTTCGTGGGCAACCTCTCCGACAAGATCGGCCGCCGCCCGACCATGATCACCGGCGCGCTGGGCTCTGGCCTGCTGGCGTTCGGTTATCTGTATGCGATCAGCATCAGCAACGTGCCGCTGGCGTTCATCATGTCGCTGCTGATGTGGGGCGTGGTCTACCAGGGTTACAACGCGGTGTTCCCGAGCTTCTACCCTGAGCTGTTCCAGACCCGCTACCGCGTGTCGGCCATGGCCATCGCCCAGAACATCGGCACCATGCTTACCGCCATGCTGCCTGCTTTGTTCGCCCTGGTCGCACCGCCCGGCTCGGACAACATCCCATGGCTGATCGGCGGCCTGGCATTCGGCATCACCTGCCTGTGCGCCCTAGCCGCCTTCATCGCGCCGGAAACCTACCGCGTTCCGATGAGCGAACTGGGCAAACCCGGCGCCAAGCCGATGGACAAGGCCGAGTACGACGCCGCTCGCCAGAACAGCGTGAACGAAGCCAGCCACTAACCAAGCAGACGTAAAAAGAGAAGGCCCTTAACCAGGCCGTGTGAAAACGTAGCGAGCGAAGGTCAGGGAAGGCAAAAACCGGCGAAAAAGCGCAGTTTACGAGCTGTAAATGAGCATTTTGAGCCGGTTTTTAACGCCGCCTGACCGAGCGCAGTAGTTTTCACACGGCCTGCAACGGGCCTTCTTGTATTTCCGGGGGCTAAAATTTCAGCGCTTTCTGCGTTGCTGATAGGCGGCTGCCAGCCCGCTGAGACAGATAATGGCGATACCCACCTTGGCACTCGCCTCGGGGTCGTGACCGAAGATGATCAGCCCCAGCAGGCCTGCGAAGACGATCTGGCAATAACCGAACGGCGCCAGCAGCGCCGGCGCGGCGTGGCGGAAGGCCTTGGTCAGCAGCAGGTGAGCGAACATGCCGCACGCACCGAGGGCCAGCATCAGCGGCAAGTGTTGCCACTGCGGCAGTTGCCAGAAGAAAGGCACCAGGCAGCTCATCAGCAACGTATTGAGCAGGCCGGTGAAGAAGTTGCTGGTGGTCGGCGTGTCGTACTGGCTGAGCATGCGCGTGAGTATCTGGTAAGCCGCGAAGCAGCTGGCCGAACAGAGCGGCAGCAGTACGGCCGGGGTGAACAGGTCGCCGCCAGGATGCACGATGATCAGTACGCCCACGAAGCCCACCAGCACCGCCGCCCATTGCCCCCGGCTGACACGCTCCTTGAGCAGCGGCACCGACAGCGCGGTAACCAGCAGCGGCGCCAGGAAGTTGACCGCCGTAGCCTCGGCCAGCGGGATGTACAAAAGACCGGTGGTGAAGAACAGGCTGCAGCCCAGCAGGCAGATCGCCCGCAGCGCCTGCAACCCCGGCCGTTTGCTGCGCAGCACGCGCAACCCCGACTGCGGCAGGAAGATGCCGGCCATCAGCAGCGTGTGCACCACATAGCGCGCCCACACCACCATGATCACCGGATAGATGCCGGAAAGGTACTTGGACAGCGCGTCGTGGCTGGCGAACAGAAAGGTCGCCAGCACCACCAGGGCGATGCCCTTCAAGGGATGATTGACGCCTGACAGCGAACTCGGGGTACTCATGGGAATTCTCGTGATCCAGACGTCATTATCGGTAGCAAACTAACTATATGTGCGGTCTGCCGCCATTGCGGATTTCAGTATGGGCTATGCCGACAGGTCGAGACGTTTCAACAGCGCCAGAGCCTTGTCGATGGCCATCTGCGCCCGCTGCGTCGGATCCTCCACCTGCCGGGTGGGGATTTCCAGACTCAACGGAACATTGGCCGGTAGACAGCGCAACAGCCCCGACAAGTCACAATCACCGTCACCGGGAAAGCGCCGCTCGTTACGCGCCTGGCGCAGAATCTCCGCCATGTCGTGCGGCCGCGGCCCGGCCACGTCGCACAGTTGGGCATAACCCAGCCATGATGGTTCCACCTGCTGCAACTCGTCGAGGCGCGACCCCGAGCGATTGAAATGAAAGGCGTCGACCAGCACGCCGCCGTTGTCGCGGCCGGCCTGGCGCACGATACGCACTGCCTGTGCGAGATCGGTAACGTTGGTCCAGGGCATGAACTCCAGATGGGGCCGCAAACCGTACGCCCTGGCGCGGTCGCACAATTCGCCGAAATTGTCGGTCAGCCGCGCTTCATCCGGGTCGTTGCCGGCGACCAGCACCTCACGCGCACCGAACTCGGCGCCAACCTCCAGCACCGTCTCGAAATCGCTGCAGCGTGTATGGGGTTTGAGTCGCAGGATCTCGATGTCGAGTACGCCGATGCCGGTGTCGCGCAGCCGCCTGAGCGTCTGCCGGCGCAGATCCGCGTCGGCCACCAGCGCGAAGTGGTGTTCCTCCTCGGTGGCGGGAATCAGGCGCAGGCCGACATGACTGTAGCCCGTTCGGGCAGCCACCTCGACCATCTGCGGGGGCGCGAGCTCGAGGACGGTCAGGCTGGCCAGGGACATCAGGCGTTCGTGGGTGTGCATCGATCTCTCTCCGGGCCGAGGCCCATGAATGGACGTTGGCTCAGACGGATTCGGGTACGGTGGCGCAGCCCTGCTCGGCGGCGCGGCAGATGGCGTCATACAGCGCCAGGGTGCGCCCGGCATCGGCTGCACTGACCAGCGGCAGTGCTTCACCCCGCGCAACCTCGATGAAGTGCCTGAGCTGCAACAGCAATGCGGGAGCAGCCTCGTACGATTGCTCCGCGCTCTGCAAGGGCTCGTGCCAGCCAGCGCCTGGCGAAGCGTACGACCAGTAACGCAGCTGCGGGATGCTCAGCGAACCTGCGGTGCCGGCCAGCAGGTAGCACGGCTGATCGGGCTGCCGTGGATACACCGGGTTTTCCCCGGCGCTGAGCTCCCAGCTCCAGGGAGCCGCCGCCGCGTCTGAGCCGGTCAGGCTACCCAGCGCGCCATTGGCGAAGCGCATGATAATCGCCGCGCCGTCCTCGTTGGCGAAGCCGCGCACGGCGTTGCTGGTGAGGGCCTGAACCTGGTCCACCTCGCCACACAGGTAGCGCAGCAGATCCAGATCATGGATCAGGTTGGTCAGCAGCATCCCTGCTCCGGGCTCGCGCCGCCATGGAACGTCGTAGTAACTGTCCGGCTTCTGCAGTTGCCAGAGCGCCGTCACCGTGGTGAGTTGTCCCAGGACGCCCTGCAGCATCAACTCTCGTGCCTTGCCGATCAGCGGATTGTGGCGGCGGTGGTGACCCACGAGCACCGGCACCCCGCTGCGCTGCACGGCAGCCACCAGCTCGCGCACTTCCTGCAGGCTGACACCAACCGGCTTTTCGAGCAGCGCCGGCAGGCCGGCCTCGATACAGCGCAACGCAGTGGGCACATGGGCCGCATTGGGATTGGCGATGATCACCGCCTGGGCCAGGCGTCTGTCGAGCAGGCCCTGCAGCTCATCGAAACACGGTACCCCGTGTTCGGCGGCCAGCTGTCGGGCCTGCTCGGTGGGGTCGACGATCGCGCAAAGAGTGGCGTGCGGCAGCTCGCGCAGATAACTGAGGTGTTGCCGGCCCATGATGCCGGCGCCGATCAGGGCGATTCGCAAAGGGTTCAAGACATGAGTCCTTTTCTGATTGTTATAGGCGCAGGGCGCTCGACAACAATCTAGAACTCAGTTCCATATTTAATCAACACCGGATGGAGCGCCCGGCCGTTAATCGAACGTTATCGGCCACTCACACGAACAGGTCCGATGCCTGGCTCGCTGACGACAGCTCGGCAGCCGCTTCCAGCAGCAAGGGCGCAAGCTGTTCCATGCGCTCATCGGGCATGCGCGCGCTGGGGCCGGCGATGCTTAGCACGCCAATCACGCCACCTCGCTGCGGGTGGCTGACCACCGCAGCCAGCGCGCAGGTACCCAGTGAGGAAGTTTCCACCACGGTCGCATAGCCGCGCTCGCGGGCACGCTGCAGATAAGCGAGCAACGCCTCATCGTCATGGGGCGCGTTGGGGCCGAACTCGCTGTCGTCGGGAATGTGCTGGCGCGCCACCAGCGCCAATGCGTCGGCGTCCGCCAGGTTGGCCAGCCAGGCATGGCCGGAGGCGGTATAGCGCAGCGGCGCGTCACGACCCATGTCGGGGTCATAACGTAGGCCGGAGCGCGCGCCCTGGGATTTGGCGATCCAGGTCTGCCGTTCGCCTTCGATCACCCCCAGGCGCACCAGTTCGCCACTTTGCCGGGCCAGGCGATCGAGAATCGGCTGCACGATGTCGGCGCCGCTGGCCGACAGGTAGCGAAAACCCAGGGCGACCAGCTTGGTCGAGAGCCGATAGCGGCTGGTATCGGCGTCCTGGCGCACGTAACCCAGGCGCACCAGCTCGGCGAGCATGCGATGCGTGGCGCTTTTGGGAATCTGCAGCTGCTCGGCCAGCGTCTGCATCGGCACATCGCCGGAACCCGCCAGGCTCTCCAGAAGATTCAGTGCCCGTTCTATCTGGCTGCCAGCCATGCTCTCGTCCTCCAAGAATTTGCCGTGATTCTAAAGACACGCTACGCCAGAGGAACAGCCACATTCTGAAACCATTACGCTGCGCCATGCGCTTGTTGTGTGTTGGTGGGTCCCGTATAGAGCGCGATAATCCCGGCCGGCTGTTTGTACTAACCAGTTCGTTCTTGTTCGGTTATCGAACAGGAACCGTTCCAGTGAATTGAAATAGCCCTAGTCAGCGAACAGTATTTCAACACTTGCGCGAGACGAACTGCTCAGTCGGAACCGCTCGCCAAAAGTGCCACACCTATAAATATAAAAAGGTCACACACATGCCACAGCTCGACACTGTGTTCACCCGCGCCCGGCAAATCTGCCTGAGCGCCCTCCGCTCCCTGGCCTCTGCGCCAAGCGACGACGCTTCGTCATTCGCGCCAGCTGCTCTCGACATGCTCATGCTGCACAACCCGCGCCTGACGCATGCAGTGAATAGCCAACCCGGCGCGCGCACCTGAGCTGTTTGCCAACGTGGGCAGCATGGACTGCTTCGGGAGTGAATCATGAGTACATCGAAAAAAGTGCCGGTGGGTGAACGCAGCTTCTGCATTCTGCTGGTGATCTTCAGCCTCTTCGTTCTGTATCAGGCCTATCTGATTGCCGGCTTCTCCTCGGTCAGCTCGCCTGGCGCCTTTCCCCTGGGCGTCGGGACCGTTCTGCTGATCTCCGCTTTGCGGGTGCTCTGGGAACTGCGCGGCAGGCCGACCGCCGGGCAAGGCTGGGCTGCGGCGGCGAAAGCTTTCAGCCAGGCGCACTTTCCCCTGCACATCGTAGTGTTCACCCTGCTCTCGGTGGCGTACCTGGCAGCAATCCAGTGGGCCAGTTTCTACATCAGCACCTTCGTGTTCCTGATGCTGGCCATCGTCTACCTGCGACGCGGCAAGGTGCTGTCGGCCCTGCTGGCCAGCGGCATCTCGCTAGTAGCCATCTATCTGCTGTTCACAATGGCGTTCAGCGTCTACCTGCCCTGAGACGAGATTTTCCATGAGCGATACCTTTTCCTACCTGCTGATGGCCTGGATGGACCCCAACCTGCTGATGTTGACGGCGCTGGGTACCTTCGCAGGCATTTATATCGGCGCCATTCCCGGCCTGTCGGTGACCATGGCGGTGTCCATCCTCGTCTCGTTCACCTTCTCCTGGGACGTCAACGACGCCCTGGCGCTGATCGTCGGTATCTTCATCGGTGGTGTATACGGCGGTTCGCGAAGCGCAATTTTGCTCAACATTCCCGGCTCGCCCTCCTCCGTGGCCACTTCCTTTGACGGTTATCCACTGGCCAAGCGTGGTGAGGCGGGCCGGGCGATTGGCCTGAGCACCGTGATGTCGGTGATTGGCGGTATCGCCGGCACCGTGGTGCTGGCCTGCGCCGCGCCCGTGCTGGGCGACCTGGCGCTGAAGTTCGCACCGCGCGACTACTTCCTGATCGCCGCCATCGGCCTGATGCTGGTGGGCAGCCTGGCCGAAGGAAGCCTTGCCAAAGGTATCTTCGCCGCAGCGCTGGGGGCGATCATCGGCCTGATCGGCATGGACCCGGTAACGGCCCAGGGCCGCTTCACCATGGGCCAGATGGAGCTGATGGGCGGCATCCACTACGTAGTGGTGATGATAGGTCTGTTCGGCGTGGCGGAAGCTCTTTACCAGTTGCACAACCTCGGCAGCGCCGCGGTACGGCAGAACGTCAGCAAGATCGTTCCTCCGCTGGCGATGGTGCTCAAATTCCTGCCGCTGTCGCTGCGCACGTCAGCCATCGGCGTAGTGATCGGCGCACTGCCCGGCGTGGGGGGCGACATCGCCGCACTGATGGCCTACGACCACGCCAAACGCACCGTGAAGAACCCAAGCCGGCCCTTCGGCGAAGGTGCCTACGAGGGCCTGGTCGCCCCGGAAACGGCCAATAGTGCAGCAGTGGGCAGCGCCTATGTGCCAATGCTGACCTTGGGCATGCCCGGTGACGCCGTAACAGCGGTAATCATTGGCGCGCTGGTAATCCATGGCCTCAACCCCGGCCCGATGCTAATGGTCGAGAACCCGCACATCTTCTGGTTCACCGTCGGCAACCTGGCGCTGGCCAATATCTTCCTGCTGATCTTCGGGCTGATGGGCATCAAGCTGTTCGCCAAGGTCGTAGAGCTGCCCAAGGCCATGCTGATTCCGCTGATTCTGGTGCTCTGCACCGTCGGTGCCTACTCGCTCAACAGCAGCATGACCGAGGTGTACTGGATGCTCGGCTTCGGCGTGCTGGGCTACTTCCTCAAGGCCTTCGGCTTCCAGATGGGGCCGATCATCCTGGGCGTGATTCTCGGCCCACTGATGGACACCTCCTACCGCCAAGCCATGGCCTCGGTGGGCGACAATCCTCAGGAGTTGTTGCTTGAGCTGATCAACAGCCCGGTATCACTGATTCTCAGCACCGCTTTGCTGCTGGTTCTGCTGAGTAATACGCCGCTGTTCGGCTGGCTTAAGGGCAAGTTCAAAGGATCCCCGACTCAACCCTGATACAACCGCGTCACGCATGCCCGGAAACGGATATATAAAAACAACCAATGGAGAGTCTCCAACATGCTCAAGCAACTACTTACCGGCGTCGCATTTTCCCTCAGTACTCTTGCGCTCGCCCTGCCCGCCCATGCCGACTACCCGGAGCGCAACATTCAGGCAGTCATCCCCTGGGGCGCCGGTGGCGCCACCGATAACGTGATGCGCAGCCTGACGCCTTATGTGGAGAAAGAGCTGGGCACCAAGCTGATTCTCAACAATCGCCCGGGAGGCACTGCGGTAATTGGCAGCAGCTATGTGATGCAGCAGCAACCCAACGGCTACACCCTCCTGCTGGGCGCGGAGAACCCCCAGCTTTACCCGGTACTCGGCCTGGCTAAGTTCGACTACAGCGATTTTTATCCGGTCAACATCATCGGCCAGAACGTCGTGGTGATCGCGACCAATGCCGACAGCCCATTCAACTCCATGGCCGAGCTGTTGGCCGCCGCCAAGGAAAAGCCGGACACCTTGCGCATGGGCTCCACCGGCGCTGGCGGCCTGCCGAGCACCGTCCACGCCATGGTAAACGCCGTAGGCGAGCTGAAGGTGCGTGAAGTGACCTTCGGCGGCGACGGCCCGGGTATCACCGCGCTGATGGGCAAGCACATCGACTTCATGCCACTGAGCCTGGCAGCCGCCCAGGAACTGGTGCGCTCCGGCAAGCTCAAGGCCCTGGCCGTGCTGGCCGCCGAGGAAGTGCCGGAGCTGCCGGGCGTCGAACCGATCACCAAGGCCCTGCCGGACATCGGCGAATACCTGCCATGGGGCCCGTTCTGGGGCGCGTTCGTGCACAAGGACACCCCGGACGACATCAAGCAGAAGCTGGTCGAGGCCTACTCCAAGGCCGTGGCCAATGAAGAGTTCCAGGGCTTCCTGAAGAACTACGGCGCCCAGAGCCTGAACCTCAATGGCGCCGAAGCCGTGCAATTCCTCAAGCGCTGGCAGTCGGTCACCGCCTGGTCGATGTACAAGGCCAAGGCCATCGAGATCTCGCCGGACAGTGTCGGCATCGCGAAGCCCTAATACCCGGCTGGGCAGGCAAGCTGCCCAGCCCTTGTAAGCTCGGAGGCCCTTGCCAGGGCTTCCTTCAATCGATGACCACTAACAATTTCCGCATAGGCGGCAGGACATCTGCGTCCTGAAATAAAGGAAAACAGTCATGAACCTGATCGCAACTGCTGGCCGTAACCGCCTGTTGCTAGCCCCGTCGCTGCTGGCATTGAGCGTGTCCCTCGCCCTACCGATGGCTGCCCACGCCGAAGGCTTCGTCGACGACGCCAAGGTGTCGCTGAACCTGCGCAACTTCTACATCAACCGCAACTTCACCAATCCCGAGGGCCCGAGCGCGGCGGCGCCACAGAGCAAGGCCGAGGAATGGACCCAGAGCTTCATTCTCGATGCCCGCTCCGGTTACACGCCGGGCGTGGTCGGCTTCGGGGTCGATGCGCTGGGCATGCTTTCGCTCAAGCTCGATGGTGGTCGCGGCACCTACGGCACTGGCCTGCTACCCCGTCATGACGACGGCCGCCCGGCTGACGATTACGGTCGTCTGGCGCTGGCTGCCAAGGCGAAAATTTCCAAAACCGAACTGAAGGTCGGCGAATGGATGCCGGTGCTGCCGATCCTGCGTGCCGACGATGGCCGCTCGCTCCCGCAAACGTTCGAAGGTGCGCAGGTCACCTCCAACGAAATCGCCGGCCTGACGCTGTACGGCGGCCAGTTCCGCCAGAACAGCGAACGCAACAACGCCAGCATGGAAAACATGTTCCTGAACGGCAACAGCGCAGCCAATGACTCCAACCGTTTCAACTTCGTCGGCGGCGAGTACAAGTTCAACGGCGAACGCACCATGATCGGCCTGTGGGGCGCCGAACTGAAGGACGTCTACGAGCAGCAGTACCTGCAACTGACCCACAGCCAGCCCATCGGAGACTGGACCCTCGGCGCGAACCTCGGCTATTTCCAGGGTGAAGACGACGGCTCCGCGCGCGCCGGCAAACTGGACAACAAGACCTACTCGGGCCTGTTCTCCGCCAGGTACGGCAGCAACACCTTCTACGTCGGCCTGCAGAAGGTTACCGGCGACACCGGCTGGATGCGCGTCAACGGCACCAGTGGCGGCACCCTGGCTAACGACAGCTACAACTCGTCCTACGACAATGCCAAGGAAAAATCCTGGCAGGTACGGCATGACTTCAACTTCGCCGGTGTCGGTATCCCGGGCCTGACCCTGATGAACCGCTACATCAGCGGCAGCAATGTGCATACCGCTGCAACCGACGATGGCAAGGAATGGGGCCGTGAGACCGAGCTGGCCTACGTGATCCAGGACGGCGCCTTCAAGAACCTGAGCGTGCGCTGGCGTAACGCGAGCATCCGCCGCGACTTCAGCAACAACGAGTTCGACGAGAACCGCCTGATCTTCAACTACCCGCTGTCGATCCTATAAGCCAGCGCACCCTCTCCAGTGTCACCCTTTGCCCGTCCCTGCGACGGGCTTTTTCATGGCCAACGGGAAAGAGCGCTCGCCGGAACAAAAACGACGGACAGCAGAAAATGCCGCTGCGGTAGGTACCGAGCGCCGAAGCTGTATTTCGAAAATCGAGTGACCCGAACGGGCCTGGAGATGGAGGCGATCCTGCCAGCCACACCCCGGCACACAATGTTCCCGCTGTGGCTGCTTCCTTCCGGATCTGACCAGGTTCACGGGTAATCGTTGCGGGGGGACCGGCAGGACCACCATAACGCGGCTCACCATGCAGTGAGCCGGCGCCATTGTACCGGCTTGTGCCGAACTTACAACTGCTTCAAGCACTTAGCGTATATGTGCGGCCTCAGACGCGGAAGCGGCCGACCAGTCGCGCCAGGTCCCCGGACAGCTCGGACAGGCGCTGACTGGCTTCGGTGCTCTGCTGCGAGGTGTTCGCTGCCTCGTTGGAGAGCTCACGAATATCGGTGATATTACGGGCGATCTCCTCGGTGACGCTGCTTTGCTGCTCACAGGCGGTGGCGATCTGGGCCGTCATATCGTTGATGCGTTGCAGCGAATCACTGGTATCGCTTAGCGCCTGATCCACACCCGCTGCCTGCTCGACACTTTCCCGGGCCTTCAAACTGCCCGAGTGGGTGGCTTTGACGGCATTCTGCACACCGCCTTGCAGGCGCTGGATCATGTCCTGAATGTCGGTTGTCGACTGTTGGGTGCGCGCTGCCAGAGCCCGCACCTCGTCGGCCACCACAGCGAAGCCGCGCCCCTGTTCGCCCGCTCGCGCGGCCTCGATTGCGGCGTTGAGGGCCAATAGATTGGTCTGCTCGGCAATGCCGCGGATCACCGCCAATACCTCACCAATGCGACCGGCTTCCTGCTCCAGCGCCTGAATGCTCTGCGAAGCACTCTCCACTTCACCAGCCAGATGACGAATGGTCTGAATGGTCGCCCCGACCACCCGCGCGCCTTCACGGGACTGGGTTTCGGCGTGACGTACGCTATCGGCTGCGCCCTGGGCACTACGCGCGACCTCGTGCACCGCTGCACTCATTTCAGTGGCTGCGGTACTGACCTGATCGACCGCCGCGTGCTCGCTGTTGATCAGCCGGTCATTGGTGGCGGCCATCACCGCCAGGCCTTTCGCTGCACTGGCGACCTCGCCGGTGACCCGACCTACATCGCTGATCATCGGGTGCAGCTTGTCGAGGAAACGATTGAAGCTGGCACTGAGGCGGCCGAGCTCGTCGCGTGACGATACTTCAAGGCGTACGCGTAGGTCGCCATCGCCATCGGCCAGTTGGTCAATGCGGTCGAGCAAGCGGTGTAGCGGCCGCGTGACCAGCGTGGGGAAGGCGATGACCAGCAGCAAGCAGACCAGCAACCCGCTGCCCACTGCCACACCGAGCTGCCAGCCAAGGCGTTCGCCGTGGGCAATAGCCGCTGTACCGACATCCTTGGCAGCCTGATCCTCCAACTCGCCAAGCTTGTTGATCACCTCGCGCATGGCATCGAATTGCGCCTCGCTGTCGCCGAAGCTCAAGCGGGCGGCGGCGGCCGGATCCGTGTTGATCAGTTGCATGACCTGAGCGGCACTGCGCTGCCAGGTCGCGAATGCACGTTCGAAGTCGCCAACCAGGCGCATGGCCTCGTCGCCCGGCGCCATCTGCCCATAGGCGCGGACGCGGTCAGCGGCCTGCTGGACGTTTTCTGCCTGGGACTGGCGCAGATCCGCTACATGTTCTCGAGCACCATCGCTGAGCAGGCTGCGCTCGGCGACTAGCGCCTGATAGAGGTCGCGGTCGGCGTTGAGAAGCAGACTCACGCCTGGCAGAAATTGATGAGTGAGTCGATTGCTGGCGCCAACCACCTGGCTGATGCCCCACATAGCCAGGCTGCCCATCAGCACCAGCAACAGTGCGAGGAAGATGATCGGCAGGGCAATCTTCGAACGAAACCCAAGATTGGCGAATAAGCGCAACATGGCTTCCCCCAGCAGAACCGGAATGGCTCTGGCGACTGTTTTCAGGAGAATAGCCCCATTTAAAGGAACAGAAAGGCAAACCGCCAGTATCTTTACGCGAACTTAACACCCTTGGAAAAACACGAGAAACGCTCGCAAGCGCACGGATTTCAGCAGTACGGCGGAATTAACCGGCAGCAGGTAGGTCACAATGAAGCCTGACCGATCGGGCAGTGCAGCTCTGATCGATCAACTATGAGTAGCGGCGTATCCAGCGCCAGACTTTTCATCCCCAAGGAGCAATCACATGGCCATTACCAAAGACCAACTGATCGGTGACATCGCAGAAGCTATCGACACGCCGAAGACCACCGTCCGCGCGGCACTCGATCAGCTGAGCGAGATCGTCAGCGATGCGTTGGAAAATGGTGGTGAAATCACCCTGCCGGGCATCGGCAAACTGAAGGTAAGCGAGCGCCCGGCGCGCACCGGTCGCAACCCGCAGACTGGCAAAGCCATCGAAATCGCTGCCAAGAAGGTCGTGAAGTTCGTACCGGCCAAGGCACTGACCGACGCGGTCAACTGATCCATCAGCGGGGCGTCACAAGGCGTCCCGCTGCTCTTCCCCGCAAAGAACGCCCTCCTTTAAGACTGAACCCCAGCCAGCCTGACGCCTCAAACGACGACACTCGTCAGATGCAGGCTCGCCATGCTCGCCGATCGCGAACTCACCTTCCGCGCCCTGTTTTCCGGTGTATTGCTCGGCGCCCTGCTGACGCCGTCCAACATTTATTCCGGGCTGAAAATCGGCTGGTCGTTCAACATGTCGATCATCGCCCTGCTGGTCAGCTACGGCATCTGGCAAAGCCTGGTGCGCTGGCGTCTGGACACCGCCTGGAGCATGCGCGAAAGCAACATCAATCAGACCACCGCCTCGGCGGCCGCTTCGATCATCTCCGGCGGCCTGGTGGCGCCCATACCAGCTTACACCCTGCTGACCGGGCAACAGCTGCCGACGCTGCCATTGGTGGCCTGGGTGTTCTCGGTGAGCTTTCTGGGTATCTGGGTGGCCTGGTACCTGCGTCGCAGCATGGTCGAGGACACCCGCCTGCGCTTTCCCGAGGCGGTCGCCACCCTGGAAACCATGCAGCAGGTCTACAACCATGGCCGCGATGCGCTGCAACGTCTCTGCGTGCTCGGCGCCGCGGCGCTGCTCGGCGGGCTGGTGAAATGGGCAGATACCTTCCTATACAACCTGCCGCGCTGGTCGCCCAGTGCGCAACTGGAACGGCTGACCTTCAACCTCGACCCGTCGCCGCTGCTGATCGGCTTTGGCGGCATCATCGGCATCCGAGTAGGCCTGTCGTTGCTGCTTGGTGCCTTGATCGCCTGGGGCGGCCTAGCTCCGTGGTTGATGAGCAGTGGCCTGGTCGCGCTCGCCGATGATGCCAGCGGCCCGCAGTTCGCTCCGCTGGTAGAGTGGCTGCTATGGCCCGGCGTGACCCTGCTGGTCTGCGCCACCCTGACCGCGCTGGCGGTGCGCTTCGTGGTGAGCCGGCGTATCGCCCGCGCCGCTGGCGATACGCCCCGGCAGAGCCCTGCCAAATTGCCGCTGCTGATGTTGGTTCTGGCGTCCTTGCTGGTGCTGACGCTGCAGGTGCTGCTGTTCGACATCGACCCGCTGATGGCGCTGCTCAGCGTGCCGCTGGCGGTGGCGCTCGCCTGCATGGCCGCGCGGGTGGTCGGGGCGACCGGCATTCCGCCAATTGGCGCCACCGGGCAGCTGTCGCAATTGACGTTCGGGGTGATCGCACCGGGGCAGGTCAGCGTCAACCTGATGGCCGCCAATACCGCCGGCGGCGCCGCCGGCCAGTGCACCGACCTGCTCAACGACTTCCGGGTCGGCCACGCCATCGGCGCCAAGCCCTACAACCAGTTGATCGCCCAGTGCCTGGGCATTCTGGTCGGCAGCATCGTCGGCGTGCTGGTCTACCAGATCCTGATCCCCGACCCACAAAGCATGCTGATCACCCAACAATGGCCGGCGCCCGCCGTCGCCACCTGGAAGGCGGTCGCCGAAGTGCTGGGTTATGGCCTCGATTCTCTCGACGTGAGCATTCGCTGGGCCATGCTGGCCGGCGCCCTGTGCGGCGTGGTGTTTGGCGTACTGGAGGCGAGCCTGCCGGTGCAGTCGACCTTCGCCCGGCTGCTGCCGAGCTCGGCGGCCTTTGGCCTGGCGTTCATCATCCCGGCGTCGATCTCGCTGATGATGGCGATCGGCGCCCTGCTCGCCTGGGTATTTCAGTCACGCTGGCGCAGCCTCGGCGAGCGTTTCACCATCGCCGCCGCGGCTGGGCTGGTGGCCGGCGAAAGCATCGTCGGGGTCGGCACGTCGTTCTGGATGATGTTGGCGGGCGGTTAAAACGGAATCAGTCAGCCATACATGACGGTTCAGACCAACGCGGCCCGCCATCCGTGTAGGAGCGTCGGCCTCGGCGCGAACCGATGGCGGCCTTGCTGCGGAACCGGCGTCGTACATCCAATTCGCCGCGGGTCGCGGCTCCTACAATAATCGCAGGCGACCCACCGCCTGCGTAAGAGCGTCGACCTCGGCGCGAGGCCGCGGTTTCTGGAGGCGTTAAACCGTCATTCGGCAGCGATCCCGTAATCGCCCAGCTTGGCGATAAACGTCTGCTCATCAAGCACCGGAATGTTCAGCTCGGCGGCCTTGGCCAGTTTCGAGCCAGCGCCGGGGCCGGCGACCACGCAGGTGGTTTTCGCCGATACCGAGCCGGCCACCTTGGCACCCAGGCTTTCCAGCTTGTCCTTGGCGACATCGCGGCTCATCACTTCCAGGCTGCCGGTCAGCACCCAGGTCTGGCCGGCCAGCGGCAGGCCTTCGACGACCTTCTTCTCGCTCTCCCAGTGCATGCCGAAATCACGAAGTTGCGCCTCGATGGCCCGCGCGCGATCGGCGTTCTCGGCCTTGGCGAAGAACTCGCGCACCGACTGCTTGGCTTTTTCGTTGAGGCCCTTCATGGCGCTGAGGTCGAGCCAGTCGGCGGTGATCACCGCCTGCAGCGTCTTGAAACGCTCGGCCAGGTTCTTCGCACCAGTGGCCGCCACGAACGGAATGTTCAACTTGTCGAGCAACCCGCCGAGCGTGGTGCTGGCAGCGAATTCGGCAGCCAGCTCGCCCTGGTCCTGCAGCTCGAGGCCACGCTCGAGCAGGTGTCTGATCACCGTCTGGTTGTGCGCATCCTCGAAGAAGCTGTGGATCTCGTGGGCCACTTCCAGGCCGATGTCCGGCAGATAGGTCAGCACTTCCGGCAATGCCTGGGTGACGCGCTCCAGCGAACCGAGGGAGCGCGCCAGCACCTTGGCGGTCTCTTCACCGACATCGGGAATGCCGAGGGCGTAGATGAAGCGCGCCAGGCTCGGGCGCTTGCTGTCGGCGATGGCGTCGAGCAGCTTGCGGCTGGATACTTCGGCAAAGCCTTCGAGGCCGACGATCTGTTCGAACTCCAGGGTGTAAAGGTCGGCTGGTGAGCCGACCAGGCCCTCGTCCACCAACTGCTCGACGCTCTTCTCGCCGAGACCCTCGATGTCCATGGCGCGTCGCGACACGAAATGGATGATCGCCTGCTTGAGCTGGGCGGCGCAGGCCAGGCGGCCGACGCAACGATACACGGCGCCTTCGCTGACGGTTTCGCGGCCCTTGCTGCGTTTGATCAGTTGGGTGCGCTCCACCGCCGAGCCGCACACCGGGCACTGCTCCGGCACCGCCACCGGGCGCGCGTTCTCGGGGCGGCGCTCGGTGACCACCTGCATCACCTGGGGAATCACGTCACCGGCGCGGCGGATGATCACCGTGTCGCCGATCATCACCCCGAGGCGCGCCACCTCGTCCATGTTGTGCAACGTGGCGTTGGATACCGTCACACCCGCCACTTTCACCGGCTTGAGCCGTGCCACCGGCGTCACGGCGCCGGTACGGCCGACCTGGAACTCCACGTCGAGCAGCTCGGTGAGTTCTTCCATGGCGGGAAACTTGTGGGCGATGGCCCAGTGCGGCGTACGGGCGCGGAAGCCGAGCTGCTGCTGGTCTTCGATGTTGTTGACCTTGAACACCACGCCGTCGATGTCGTAGGGCAGCCCCATGCGTCGCTCGCCGATGTCGCGGTAGTAGGCCAGGCAGTCTTCCACGCCCTTGGCCAGCTTCAGTTCGGGGCTGATGGGAATGCCCCAGGTTTTCAGGCGCTGCAGCATGCCGACCTGGGTCGGCGCCGGCTCGGCGCTGTGCTGGCCGAGGCCGTAGCAGCAGAATTCCAGCGGGCGGCTGGCGGTGATCTTCGAGTCCAGCTGGCGCAGGCTGCCGGCCGCGGCGTTGCGCGGGTTGGCGAAGGTCTTGCCGCCGATCTCGGCCTGGGCGGCATTCAGGCGTTCGAAACCGGCACGGGACATGTACACCTCGCCGCGCACTTCCAGCACCTCCGGCCAGCCGGTGCCCTGGAGTTTGAGCGGCACGTTGCGGATGGTGCGCACGTTGACGCTGATATCTTCGCCGGTGGAGCCGTCACCGCGGGTGGCGCCGCGCACCAGCTTACCGTCACGGTACAGCAGGCTCACCGCCAGGCCGTCGAGCTTGGGCTCACAGCTGTACTCGACTTCGGCACCGCCGCCGAACAGATCACCGCCCTGCACACCGAGGCCGCTCTGCACGCTGCGATCGAAGGCCCGCAGGTCGTCTTCTTCGAAGGCGTTGCCAAGGCTGAGCATGGGCACTTCGTGGCGCACTTCGCCAAAGGCGCTGAGCGCTTCACCGCCAACGCGTTGGGTCGGCGAATCGGGCGTCACCAGTTCCGGGTGCTCGGCTTCGAGGGCCTGCAGTTCGCGGAACAGGCGATCGTACTCGGCGTCGGGCACGCTCGGCTCGTCGAGCACGTAGTAGCGGTAGTTGTGCGCGTCCAGTTCGTTACGAAGTTCGAGGATACGTTGGGCGGAATCTTTCATGCGGGTCATTCTCGGCGGGCCACGTCCAGGGCACAGAAACGAAAAACCTCAAGCCAAGCGCTGGGCTTGTAGCTTGAGGCTTGTCGGTGCCGCTTTCTTTCAGCGTTTTTGCGTCAACAGGCGGCGTTCGTATTCGACGATGCGCTGACGGTAATGTTCGATGGTTTGCGCGGTCAGCACGCTGCGCTGATCGTCCTTGAGCTCACCATTAAGTTCATGGGCCAGCTTGCGCGCCGCCGCGACCATCACGTCGAAGGCCTGCTTGGGATGGCGCGGGCCTGGCAGGCCGAGGAAGAAACTTACCGCACGGGTGCTGAAGCCTTCGATGTCGTCCAGGTCGAAAGTGCCAGGTTTCAGGGCGTTGGCCATGGAGAACAGCACCTCGCCGTTGCCGGCCATGCTCTCGTGGCGATGGAAGATGTCCATCTCACCGAAACGCAGGCCGCTTTCCAGGATGTTTTGCAGCAGCGCCGGGCCCTTGAAGCCTTGCTCGTCGCGGGCGATGACGTTGATCACCAGCACTTCCTCGACCGGCGGCAGATCCTTGTCGCTCTGCTTGGCGGAGACGCTGGTGCGCGCGTCATCTTCGTCGTCCACCGGGCTGAGCAGCGTCGGCACAGGCTCATCGGCGGTCAGATCCAAGTCGCCCTGGCGCGGCTCGCCGCGACGGCGGCTGTTGACGTCACGGGCGCTCATCGACGGCAGATCATCTTCGTCCAGCGAGGGTTCATGGTTGCGCTCGACCACCCGGGGCGGGCTGAGCACGTCGGGATCGCCTTCTTCATCGGGAAGATTGGACAGGTTGCGGTCGAGCCGGAACTTGAGCTTGCCCTTGCCACCGCGCATCCGCCGCCAGCCATCGAAGAGGATGCCGGCGATGACGATAATACCGATGATGATCAGCCACTCGCGTAGACCGAATTCCATGAAATGTCCTGACCCCTAAAGCAAAAATTGATGAAAAAAGGCGTCCTGGCCCGTAATGATGACCTTGAAACGTGGCGCCAACTCCATGTTCTGAATGGCGTTTTCCCACGTGCAACAAAAGTGGGCGTTAAGCTAGCACGACGAAAGGCAACTTTACACCGGCAAAACGCTGTAAAACCGCCACTGCGGCCGGTTTTTACGCGACAAAAACCCTGTTCGGCCCTCTCAGCTGTCCACCATCGCCAAAGCCTCTTCGACATCCACCGCCACCAGGCGCGAACAACCGGGTTCGTGCATCGTCACGCCCATCAACTGGTCGGCCATTTCCATGGCGATCTTGTTGTGGGTGATGTAGATGAACTGCACGGTTTCCGACATCTCCTTGACCAGCCGCGCGTAACGCCCGACGTTGGCATCGTCCAACGGAGCGTCCACTTCGTCGAGCATGCAGAACGGTGCCGGATTGAGCTGGAAGATCGAAAAAACCAGCGCCAGCGCCGTCAATGCCTTCTCGCCGCCGGACAGCAAATGGATGGTGCTGTTCTTCTTGCCCGGTGGACGCGCCATGATGGTCACCCCGGTATCGAGTAGATCTTCGCCGGTGAGTTCCAAATATGCACTGCCACCGCCGAAAACTTTCGGGAAAAGCGCCTGCAGGCCGGCGTTGATCTGGTCGAAGGTTTCCTTGAAACGATTGCGGGTTTCCCGGTCGATCTTGCGGATGACGTTTTCCAGGGTATCCAGTGCTTCGACCAGGTCGGCATTCTGGGCATCCAGGTAGCGCTTGCGCTCGGATTGCTGCTGGTACTCCTCGATGGCCGCCAGGTTGATCGCGCCGAGCCGCTGGATGCGCCCGGCCATCTGTTCCAGGGCCTGCTCCCAGGCCGCCTCGCTGGCGTCCTCAGGCAAGGTGGCGAGCACGCCGTACAGATCAAAGCCCTCTTCCAGCAACTGGTCTTGCAAGGCCTTGCGGCGCACGTTAAGCGACTGCCATTCCAGGCGCTGCTGCTCCAGCTGGCCACGCAGCATTTGCGATTGCTGTTCGGCCTGGGTGCGGCGCTTCTCGGCATCACGCAGTTCGCGATCGGCATCTTCCAGGGCGAGGCGCGCCAGGCGCAGCTCCTCTTCGACGCCCATGCGCCGCTCCAGCAGCTCCTCGAGTTTCAGGCGCAACTCTTCCAGCGGTGCAGCACCCTCTTCCAGGTTCAGGTCGAGCTGCTCGCGCTTTTCCGTGAGGCGCTCGGATTGCAGCTCGAGGCGTTCCAGGGCCTGACGAGTGGAATCGTGCTGAGCACGCAGCGAACCCAGGCGTACAGCCAACTGGTGGGCGTGATCCTTGTGCTGACGGGCCTCCTGGCGGACACGATCAAGCCGCTCGCGCAAGGCATCGCGGCTGGCCAGCAGGCTTTCGCGCTGCTCGGTATCCAGGGCCATGCTGTCGAGGGCGTCCTGCAGGTACAGGCGTGCCTCACCCAACTGTTCGGTTTCCATGGCCCGCTGCTCGGCCAGCTCCTGCTGCTCGGCCTCGATGCGCCGACGCCGCAGCAACAACTGCTCGGCCTTGGCCTGACCGGCTGACAGCCGCGCCTTCAGCTCGCCCAGGCGGCGCGCCTGATCCTGCAACTGGCGGCGCTGCTGCTCGCGCAATTCTTCTTCCTGGCGCTGGCGCTCGCGCAGGGCCTGCAGGCTTTCCTCCAGCAGCGCCAGCGCGGCCTCGCGCTCGTCC
The DNA here is from genome assembly GCF_028674975.1 of Pseudomonas sp. CNPSo 3701. Taxonomy (NCBI): domain Bacteria; kingdom Pseudomonadati; phylum Pseudomonadota; class Gammaproteobacteria; order Pseudomonadales; family Pseudomonadaceae; genus Pseudomonas; species Pseudomonas sp. CNPSo 3701. The sequence goes on from NZ_JAQZSI010000011.1 coordinate 25,277, forward strand.
CGCTCCAGACCCAGCGTCTCCAGCTCCTGAGCCCGGGCCAGGACTCCGCTCTGCGCCTCGCTGGCACGCCGCACACGCAGGAAGTGCCGGCCAACCCAATAGCCATCGCGGCTGACAAGGCTTTCGCCGGATGCCAGCGTGGCGCGTTCTGCCAGGGCCTGATCGAGGTTTTCGACAGGGCGCACGCGGCCCAGCCAGGGCGCCAGGTCCACGGGTGACTCGACCTTGTCCAGCAGGCTGCCGGGGATGCGCTGGCTATCGCCGGCCGCCGACACCAGGCGTAATTCGCCCTGCTTGAGGGCGGCGAAATCCAGCCCGCCGAAATCATCCTGCAGCACGGCCTGCAGGTCGGCACCGAGGACGGTTTCCACCGCCAGCTCCCAGCCAGCTTCCACCCGCAGGCCTTCGGCCAGGCGCGGGCGCTGCTCGAGGCCGTTGTCGCGCAACCATTGCGCCGTGCCCTTGCCAGGATCCAGCGCGGCCTGCTGCAGGGCTTCCAGTGACGCAAGGCGACCATTGAGGCGTTGCAGCTCGCCCTGGGCCTGCTGCTGGGCCTGGCCGGTTTGCTGCAGTTCGTCACGCAATTGCTGCAGGCGCTCGGCCTGCTCGGCTTCCTGTTCCTGCAATTGCTCCAGGTCCAGCTCGCCGACCGCGATCTCCTCGCCCAGCTCGATGATCGCCGCATCTTCCGGGTCGGCGGCCAACTGCTGCAGCTCATCGCCCAGGCGCCGTTGGCGTTCACTGAGGCGCTCCAGGCTCTGCTCCAGTTGCTGGATGCGTGACTGCTGCACTTCGGCCTGACGACGCGGCTCGGCGCTGCGCTGATTGAATGCGTCCCATTGTTCCTGCCAGCCGTGCATGCCGGTCTCGGCTTCCTCCAGCGCAGCGGCGGATTCCTCGGCAGCCGCCGCGGTGATTTCCTGCTCCGGGTCGAGCATGGCCAGTTCTTCGCCCAGGGTGGCCAGCAGGGTGCGGTCATGGCCCAGATGCGATTCGGTTTCCAGGCGCGCGCGCTCGGCTTCACGCAGGTCATCCTGCAGCTGGCGCAGGCGCTGCTGGCCGTGCTGGATGCTCTGTTCGACCCGGGCGATATCGCCGCCCACCGAATAGAAGCGCCCCTGCACCAGGTTGAAACGCTCGGACAGCTCATGGTGGCCGTCACGCAGCCGTTCGATGCTGGCGTCGGCGTTGCGCTGCTCGGCCACCAGCGCCTCGAAGGAAACTTCCTGATTGCCGATCACCGCCTCGCGCTGGCCGACCTGCTCGTTCAGCGTCTGCCAGCGCAGCGCGGTCAGCTGCGCCTTGAGCTGACGCTCCTCGGCCTTGTATTCCTGATACTTCTCGGCCGCCTGGGCCTGACGGTGCAGGCGCTCGAGCTGGCGCTCCAGCTCTTCACGCAGGTCGGTCAGGCGCGCCAGGTTTTCCTGGGTGCGGCGGATGCGGCTCTCGGTCTCGCGGCGGCGTTCCTTGTACTTGGAAATGCCCGCCGCCTCTTCGATGAAGTTGCGCAGCTCCTCGGGTTTGGCCTCGATCAGCTTGCTGATCATGCCCTGCTCGATGATCGAGTAACTGCGCGGGCCCAGACCGGTGCCAAGGAAGATGTCGGTGATGTCGCGACGACGGCATTTCACGCCGTTGAGGAAATAGGTGTTCTGGCTGTCGCGGGTCACCCGGCGGCGAATGGAGATTTCCGCAAAGGCTGCGTACTCGCCGGTCAGGGTGTTGTCGCTGTTGTCGAAGATCAGCTCGATGCTGGCCTGGGTCACCGGTTTGCGGGTGTTGGAGCCGTTGAAGATGACGTCGGTCATCGACTCGCCACGCAGGTTCTTCGCCGAGCTTTCGCCCATAACCCAGCGCACGGCGTCGATGATGTTGGACTTGCCGCAGCCGTTAGGCCCGACCACCGCCGCCATGTTGCTGGGGAAGTTCACCGTGGTGGGATCGACGAAGGACTTGAAGCCCGCCAGCTTGATGGATTTCAGGCGCACGGGCAGGCACTCGCCGAGACGGCAACCGGATTGGCAGGGAGGTCAGCGGCGCACAGCGTCATATAGGTCCTTGAGGCGCGATGCTTGGAGAGCGTGAGGCCTGGCCAATGGCCAGAAGGGGCGGGAGTTTAGCACAGCCAAGGCTCCAGCAAGCCCCGCGCATATGTACAGGGAACGCCGCCGCTTCGCTGGCATCCAATCGCCAGGCCAGCGCAATTGCCTGGCGCGTTTTCTTGCCGCCCGAGGTTCCCATGCAGACGTACCCATGCGCAGCGAAGCTGGATCGCCTGAATTTCTTTCTGGCTGATGTACGCGACGGGCTCGGGCCTTATCTCGCCATCTATCTGCTCTCGGTGCACAAGTGGCAGCCCGGCGATATCGGCCTGGTCATGGCCCTCGGTGGGCTGGCCGGCCTGGCGGCGCAGATTCCGGCTGGCGCGCTGGTCGACTGGGTGCGCGACAAGCGCCTGCTGGTCGCAGCCGCCTCCATTCTGGTCACCCTCGCCTGCTTGGTCACCCTGTGGCAGGCGCAATTCGCCTGGGTAGCGGTCAGCCAGATCGCCGCCGGCATGGCGTCTTCGGTGTTCGCCCCAGCGCTGGCTGGCATCACCCTGGGCATCGTCGGGCCAAAGGCGTTTACCCGCCGTATTGCCCGCAACGAATCCTTCAACCACGCCGGTAACGCCACCGCCGCGCTGCTTGCGGGTTTGTTCGCCTACCTGTGGGGACCTGTGGCGGTGTTCTACCTGATGACCGTCATGGCGATATTGAGCCTGCTGTCGGTGCTGAGCATTCCGGCGCGCGCCGTCGATGCCGACCTGGCCCGTGGCCGCGACGTCGGCGCGGCCATGACGCCGCTGCGCGAGCTGCTCACCCAGCCGCCGCTGGTACTGTTGGCACTATGCTGCGCGTTGTTTCACCTGGCCAACGCCGCCATGTTGCCGCTGGTGGGGCAGAAGCTCGCGCTGGCCAATCCGGAGCTGGCGACCACACTGATCTCGGCCTGTATCGTCGCCGCCCAGCTGGTAATGATTCCGGCGGCCATGCTGGTCGGCGCCCGCGCCGATCGCTGGGGGCGCAAGCCGCTGCTGCTGGCCGGTTTTCTGATCCTGCCGATTCGCGGCGTACTCTATACGCTGAGCGACGATCCGGTTTGGCTGGTATCCGTGCAATTGCTCGACGGCATCGGCGCCGGCCTGTTCGGCGCACTGATTCCGCTGATGGTGCGCGACCTGACACACGGCAGCGGCCATTTCAACGTCAGCCTGGCCAGCGTGAGCCTCGTGTTCGGCATCGGCGCAGCGCTGAGCAACGGCCTGGCCGGTTATGTCGCCGAGGCTAATGGCTACGATAGCGCCTTTCTGGTGCTGGCAGCGGTGGCGGGCTGCGCGGTCCTTCTGCTGTTGGGCATGCCGGAAACCCTGAAGGGCGATGCGACAACGGCCGAGCCCGACGACGCGGCGCCTCGCCCCACCACCTGACCATCAGGTCAACATTCGTCGCAGGCGTAGTTGTCGACGCCACGCTTGTCGCGCAGAATCCCGGCTCACAGCGGCGAGCGCCCATTATCAGGGCGCTCGCCCAGTGGGCATCGCCATCCGCGAAGCCCACCCTGCTCCATCGGAATTGAATCGAGGCCCCATGTCCAACGTCCCCCACGCCTACCGCGGCGCCATCCTGCACAGCCTGGCCGACCCGGCCGAAGTCGGTATCGAGGCGTCCTACGCCTATTTCGAGGACGGCATTCTGCTGGTCGAAGACGGCAAGGTGCGCGACGTGGGCCCGGCTAGCGAGCTGCTGCCGCGCCTGGCCGGCGTCGCCCTGACCCACTACGACAACGCGCTGATCACCCCGGGCTTCATCGACACCCATATCCATTTCCCGCAGACCGGCATGATCGGCGCCTACGGCGAGCAATTGCTGGACTGGCTGAATACCTACACCTTTCCGACCGAGATGCGTTTCGCCGACCAGGCCCACGCCCGCGAAGTGGCCGAGGTGTTCGTCAAGGAGCTGTTGCGCAACGGCACCACCACGGCATTGGTGTTCGGCAGCGTGCACAAACAGTCGGTGGACGCCTTCTTCGAGGTGGCCAGCGCACTGGACCTGCGCATGATCGCCGGCAAGGTGCTGATGGACCGTAACGCCCCCGAGGCGCTGACCGATACGGTGGAATCCGGCTACGCCGACAGCCGTGAACTGATCGAACGCTGGCACGGCAAGGGCCGCCTGCACTATGCGGTGACGCCGCGTTTCGCGCCGACCAGCACGCCGGAGCAACTGGCCATGGCCGGGCGTCTGCTGGGCGAATACCCGGACCTGTACCTGCACACGCACCTGTCGGAAAACCGCCAGGAGATCGAGTGGGTCAAGGAGCTGTTCCCGGACAACAGCGGCTACCTGGACGTCTACGACAAGCACCAGCTCACCGGCCCGCGCTCGGTGTTCGCCCACGCCGTGCACCTGTGCGACGCCGAATGCCAGCGCCTGGCCGAGACCGGGTCGGCGGTGGCCTTCTGCCCGACCTCCAACCTGTTTCTCGGCAGCGGCCTGTTCGACCTCAAGCGCATGGAGCAGCACAAGGTACGCGTAGGCCTGGGCACCGACATCGGCGCCGGCACCAGCTTCTCGCAACTGCGCTCGCTCAGTGAGGCCTACAAGATCATGCAGCTGCAGGGCCAGAAGCTCGATCCGTTCAAGTCGCTGTACCTGGCGACCCTGGGCAGCGCCCGGGCGCTGTATCTGGACGAGCGCATCGGCAACTTCGAGGCGGGCAAGGACGCGGACTTCGTGGTACTCGACTACCAGGCCACGCCGCTGATCGACTATCGCCTCAAGCAGAGCAGCAACCTGGCCGAGCGGCTGTTCGCGCTGATTACTCTGGGAGATGATCGGGTGATCCGGGAGACCTTTGCAGCGGGGAACAGCGTGCATCGTCGAGATGGCTGAACGCCGCTCCAGCCTTATATCTAGGTCTGCCTAAGGCGGATTACATGGGATTTGAGGGTGTGAGAACAGATTATGGGAGCGGGCCATGCCCGCGACAGCTTCGCGGGCATGGCC
>NZ_JAQZSI010000012.1:0-15605 GCF_028674975.1 Pseudomonas sp. CNPSo 3701
TACTTCGGAGCAGACGCGAGTCAGAGCAGCGGTCAGAGTGGTTTTGCCATGGTCAACGTGACCAATGGTGCCAACGTTGACGTGCGGTTTGTTACGTTCGAATTTTTCTTTAGCCACGACAGTGAACCTCTTGCCTAAAGGGCTGAATCAGCCTTGTTTTTTAACCAGAGCTTCGACGATGTTCGCCGGAGCCTCGGAGTACTTGGAGAATTCCATGGAGTAGCTTGCGCGACCCTGGGACATGGAGCGAACGTCGGTTGCGTAACCGAACATCTCACCCAGCGGAACCTCGGCACGGATAACCTTACCGGAAACCGAGTCTTCCATACCCTGGATCAGACCACGACGACGGTTCAGGTCACCCATCACGTCACCCATGTAGTCCTCAGGGGTTACCACTTCTACTTTCATGATCGGCTCAAGCACAACACCGCCGCCCTTCTGGGCCAGCTGCTTGGTCGCCATGGAAGCTGCCACCTTGAACGCCATCTCGTTGGAGTCGACGTCATGGTAGGAACCGTCAAACACGGTCGCCTTAAGGCCGATCAGCGGATAGCCGGCAACGACGCCGTTCTTCATCTGCTCTTCGATACCCTTCTGGATGGCCGGGATGTATTCCTTCGGAACCACACCGCCCACGACTTCGTTGACGAATACCAGACCTTCCTGACCTTCGTCTGCCGGAGCAAAGCGAATCCAGCAGTGACCGAACTGACCACGACCACCGGACTGACGAACGAACTTGCCTTCGATTTCGCAGTTCTTGGTGATCTTCTCGCGGTAGGAAACCTGCGGCTTGCCGATGTTGGCTTCGACGTTGAACTCGCGCTTCATGCGATCAACGAGGATGTCCAGGTGCAGCTCACCCATACCGGAGATGATGGTCTGGCCAGTCTCTTCGTCGGTCTTGACGCGGAACGACGGGTCTTCCTGAGCGAGCTTGCCCAGTGCGATACCCATCTTCTCCTGGTCAGCCTTGGTCTTCGGCTCAACGGCTACCGAGATAACCGGCTCCGGGAAGTCCATACGCTCGAGGATGATTGGCTTGTCGGCGTTGCACAGGGTGTCACCAGTGGTGACGTCCTTCATGCCGATCAATGCAGCGATGTCGCCAGCGCGCACTTCCTTGATCTCTTCACGCTGGTTGGCGTGCATCTGCACCATACGGCCAACGCGCTCTTTCTTGCCCTTGACCGAGTTGATGACGGAGTCACCGGAGGTCAGGAAGCCCGAGTAAACGCGGACGAAGGTCAGAGTACCCACGAACGGGTCGGTAGCGATCTTGAACGCCAGAGCCGAGAACGGTTCGTCGTCGGAAGCGTGACGCTCGTCGAAATCGGCGTCGACCAGCTCTTCCTTTGGCTTCTCGATCAGATCAGGGTGGATACCCTTGATCGCCGGGATTTCGGTAGGAGCAGGCAGGAAGTCGATGACCGCGTCGAGAACCAGGGGAACGCCCTTGTTCTTGAACGAGGAACCACAGACGGCCGGAACGATTTCGCTGGCCAGGGTGCGCAGGCGCAGACCGGCTTTGATTTCCTCGACGGAGAGCTCGCCCTCTTCGAGGTACTTGTTCATCAGCTCTTCGTTGGCTTCGGCAGCAGCTTCGACCATGTTGCTGCGCCACTCGTTGGCGAGCTCGAGCATCTCCGCCGGAATTTCTTCCTCGCGGTAGGTGGTGCCCTTGTCGTCATCGTTCCAGTAGATGGCCTTCATCTTGATCAGATCGACCTGACCTTCGAAGTTCTCTTCTGCACCAATGGCCAGCTGAATCGGCACCGGAGTGTGACCCAGACGGTTCTTGATCTGACCGACGACGCGCAGGAAGTTGGCGCCTGCACGGTCCATCTTGTTGACGTAGACAACGCGCGGTACGCCGTACTTGTTGGCCTGACGCCATACGGTTTCCGACTGCGGCTCAACGCCGGAAGTACCACAGAACACAACGACAGCGCCGTCGAGTACACGCAGCGAACGCTCTACTTCAATGGTGAAGTCAACGTGGCCGGGGGTATCGATGACGTTTACGCGGTAGTTGTCGTACTGACCACGCGAACCTTTCCAGAAAGTGGTAACAGCAGCGGAAGTAATGGTGATACCACGCTCCTGCTCCTGCACCATCCAGTCGGTAGTGGCTGCACCGTCATGCACCTCACCCATCTTGTGGCTGAGACCTGTGTAGAACAGGATCCGCTCGGTAGTCGTGGTCTTGCCCGCATCGACGTGCGCGCAAATACCAATGTTACGGTAGCGGTTAATTGCTGTATTACGAGCCATAAAGCCCTCGCAAATTGAGTGATGCCGGATTTAGAAACGGTAGTGCGAGAACGCTTTGTTGGCCTCGGCCATACGGTGCACGTCTTCACGCTTCTTGACTGCGGCGCCTTTGCCTTCGGCGGCGTCCAGCAGTTCACCAGCGAGGCGCAGAGCCATGGATTTCTCGCCACGCTTACGAGCGAAATCCACCAGCCAGCGCATGGCCAGAGCGTTACGACGGGACGGACGAACTTCGACCGGAACCTGGTAAGTAGCACCGCCTACACGGCGCGACTTCACTTCGACCAGCGGAGCGATGGCGTCGAGAGCTTTCTCGAAGATTTCCAGGGGATCGCTGTTCTTACGCTCTTTAACCTTCTCCAGGGCGCCATAAACGATACGCTCGGCAACGGCTTTCTTGCCGCTTTCCATCACGTGGTTCATGAACTTGGCCAGGATTTGGCTTCCGTATTTTGGATCGTCAAGCACTTCGCGCTTGGCTGCTACACGACGTCTTGGCATTTGATAAGCCCTCAAACGGTCTTCAGGTTAGCCCGGAACTGCAACCATCTGGTTACGCCCGACCTTACTCTTATCGACTCAATAAAATTAGAAACTGCATTCAGTACCGACGGCCGATCACTTCGGACGCTTGGTACCGTACTTCGAACGACCCTGGTTACGGCCTTTGACACCCGAGGTGTCCAGCGAGCCGCGAACGGTGTGGTAACGCACACCTGGCAAGTCTTTTACACGACCGCCACGGATCAGCACGACGCTGTGCTCTTGCAGGTTGTGACCTTCACCACCGATGTACGAGGAAACCTCGAAACCGTTGGTCAGGCGTACACGGCAAACTTTACGCAGTGCCGAGTTAGGTTTTTTCGGCGTGGTGGTATACACGCGAGTGCACACGCCACGACGCTGGGGGCAGTTCTGCAGCGCAGGTACGTCGGATTTCTCGACGATACGCTTGCGCGGCTGACGCACCAGCTGGTTGATAGTTGCCATCTACTAGCTCCACTGTCCGTCTTTCGACGCTATTTATTTACACCATAAATAAATGGCAGGGCTGAAGCCCTGCCATATTTAGGGGTGCATGAGTCTAAAGAGACTCGCACCCCCAGTCAAGATACGTGACCCGGCTGCCAGGCAGCCGGGACGCGCTCTCAATTTTCGCTGGAGTTGAGCGCTTCGGTAAGCGCTGCTTCCACTTCACTGGCGCTGACGCGCATCGGCTTCTCGGCATCACGCTTGCGCTTGCGCTCGCTGTGATAGGCCAGACCGGTACCCGCCGGGATCAGACGACCCACGACCACGTTCTCCTTCAGGCCACGCAGGAAGTCGCGCTTGCCAGTGACCGCCGCTTCGGTGAGGACGCGGGTGGTTTCCTGGAAGGATGCCGCCGAGATGAACGACTCGGTGGACAGCGACGCCTTGGTGATACCCAGCAGCACGCGGGTGTACTTGGCGATGAACTTGTCCTCTTCGACCAGGCGCTCGTTCTCGCCCAGTACCTGAGTCAGTTCAACCTGATCACCCTTGATGAAGCTGGAGTCGCCGGACTCGGACACTTCGACCTTACGCAGCATCTGACGCAGGATGGTCTCGATGTGCTTATCGTTGATCTTCACGCCCTGCAGACGGTAAACGTCCTGGATCTCGTTGACGATGTACTTGGCCAGCGCGCTGACGCCCAACAGACGCAGGATATCGTGCGGATCGCTCGGACCGTCGGAGATGACTTCACCCTTGTTGACCTGCTCACCCTCGAACACGTTGAGGTGACGCCACTTCGGGATCAGCTCTTCGTACGGATCGCTACCATCGGTCGGGGTGATGACCAGACGGCGCTTGCCCTTGGTCTCCTTACCGAACGAGATGGTGCCGCTGATTTCCGCCAGGATCGAAGCTTCCTTCGGACGACGGGCTTCGAACAGGTCGGCAACGCGTGGCAGACCACCGGTGATGTCACGGGTCTTCGAGGTTTCCTGCGGGATACGGGCGATAACGTCACCGACCGCGATCTGCGCACCATCCGCCACGCCAACCAGGGCGTTGGCAGGCAGGAAGTACTGGGCGGGAACGTCGGTACCCGGCAGAAGCAGTTCCTTGCCGTTTGCATCGACCATCTTGATGGCTGGACGAATGTCCTTGCCAGCAGCCGGACGATCCTTCGGATCGAGAACCTCGATGTTGGTCAGACCGGTCAGTTCGTCGGTCTGACGCTTGATGGTGATGCCCTCCTCCATGCCGACGAAGGTCACGGTACCCTTCATTTCGGTCACGATCGGGTGGGTGTGCGGGTCCCACTTGGCGACGATGGCGCCGGCTTCGACCTTGTCACCTTCCTTCACGGAGATGACCGCACCGTACGGCAGCTTGTAGCGCTCACGCTCGCGACCGAACTCGTCGGCAACGGCCAGCTCACCGGAACGCGATACCGCGATCAGATTGCCGTCCAGACGCTCGACGTGCTTGAGGTTGTGCAGGCGGATCGCACCACCGTTCTTCACCTGGACGCTGTCGGCAGCCGAAGTACGGCTTGCCGCACCACCGATGTGGAACGTACGCATGGTCAGCTGGGTACCCGGCTCACCGATCGACTGTGCCGCGATAACGCCGACAGCTTCACCGATGTTGATCTGGTGACCACGAGCCAGGTCGCGACCGTAGCACTTGGCGCAGATGCCGTAGCGGGTTTCGCAGCTGATCGGCGAACGTACGACCACTTCGTCGATGCTGTTGAGCTCGATGAACTCGACCCACTGCTCGTCGACCAGAGTACCGGCCGGAACGATGACGTCCTCGGTGCCCGGCTTGAACACGTCACGGGCGATGACACGGCCCAGTACGCGCTCACCCAGCGGCTCTACAACGTCGCCGCCTTCGATGTGCGGGGTCATGTGCAGACCCTGGTCGGTGCCGCAGTCGATCTCGGTCACTACCAGATCCTGGGCGACGTCGACCAGACGACGAGTCAGGTAACCGGAGTTCGCGGTCTTCAGTGCGGTATCCGCCAGACCTTTACGAGCACCGTGAGTAGAGATGAAGTACTGCAGTACCGACAGGCCTTCACGGAAGTTCGCGGTGATCGGCGTCTCGATGATCGAGCCGTCCGGCTTGGCCATCAGACCACGCATACCAGCCAGCTGACGGATCTGCGCAGCGGAACCACGCGCACCGGAGTCGGCCATCATATACATGGAGTTGAAGGACTCCTGATCGACTTCGTTACCTTCGCGGTCGATGACCTTCTCTTTCGAGAGGTTGGCCATCATCGCCTTGGAGACTTCGTCGTTGGCCTTCGACCAGAGGTCGATCACCTTGTTGTACTTCTCGCCCTGGGTTACCAGGCCGGAGGCGTACTGCGATTCGATTTCCTTCACTTCCTCGGTGGCTGCGTCGATGATGCGCGCCTTCTCATCCGGGATGACGAAGTCGTTCACGCCGATCGACACACCGGAGATCGTCGAGTAGGCGAAACCGGTGTACATCAGCTGGTCGGCGAAGATGACGGTGTCCTTCAGACCCACGGTGCGGTAGCACTGGTTGATCAGACGGGAGATCGCCTTCTTCTTCATCGACTGGTTGACCACGTCGAACGACAGGCCAGCCGGCACGACCTGGAACAGCAGCGCGCGGCCGACGGTGGTGTCGACGATGCGGGTGTTCTTGACCAGGCTGCCGTCCTTCTGCTTGACGGTCTCGTTGATGCGCACCTTGACCTTGGCATGCAGCGAGGCTTCGCCGGCGCGGAATACGCGGTCGACTTCCTGCAGGTCGGCGAACACGCGACCTTCGCCCTTGGCGTTGATGGCTTCACGGGTCATGTAGTACAGACCCAGTACCACGTCCTGCGACGGAACGATGATTGGCTCACCGTTGGCGGGCGACAGGATGTTGTTGGTCGACATCATCAGCGCGCGCGCTTCGAGCTGAGCTTCCAGCGTCAGCGGCACGTGAACGGCCATCTGGTCACCGTCGAAGTCGGCGTTATACGCGGCGCAGACCAGCGGGTGCAGCTGGATCGCCTTACCTTCAATCAATACTGGCTCGAACGCCTGGATACCCAGACGGTGCAGAGTCGGTGCACGGTTGAGCAGTACGGGGTGTTCGCGAATCACTTCGGCGAGAACGTCCCACACTTCCGGCAGCTCGCGCTCGACCATCTTCTTGGCAGCCTTGATGGTGGTCGCCAGACCACGCATTTCCAGCTTGCCGAAAATGAACGGTTTGAACAGCTCGAGCGCCATCTTCTTCGGCAGACCGCACTGGTGCAGGCGCAGGGCCGGACCTACGGTAATTACCGAACGGCCGGAGTAGTCAACGCGCTTACCGAGCAGGTTCTGACGGAAACGACCTTGCTTACCCTTGATCATGTCGGCCAGGGATTTCAGAGGACGCTTGTTCGAACCGGTGATGGCGCGACCGCGACGACCGTTGTCGAGCAGAGCATCGACCGCTTCCTGCAGCATGCGCTTTTCGTTGCGCACGATGATGTCCGGCGCGGACAGATCGAGCAGGCGCTTGAGACGGTTGTTACGGTTGATGACGCGACGATACAGGTCGTTCAGGTCGGAGGTGGCGAAACGGCCACCGTCCAGCGGAACCAGCGGACGCAGATCTGGCGGCAGAACTGGCAGAACGGTCAGCACCATCCACTCTGGCAGGTTGCCGGAGCCCTGGAAGGCTTCCATCAACTTCAGACGCTTGGACAGCTTCTTGATCTTGGTTTCCGAGTTGGTCTGCGGAATCTCTTCGCGCAGGCGGCCGATCTCGTGCTCCAGATCGATAGCGTGCAGCAGCTCGCGAACGGCCTCGGCACCCATGCGGGCGTCGAAGTCGTCACCGAACTCTTCCAGCGCTTCGAAGTACTGCTCGTCGTTGAGCAGCTGCCCCTTCTCGAGGGTGGTCATGCCCGGATCGATCACCACGTAGCTCTCGAAGTAGAGAACGCGTTCGATATCACGCAGGGTCATGTCCATCAGCAGGCCGATACGGCTCGGCAGGGACTTCAGGAACCAGATGTGGGCAACGGGAGAAGCCAGTTCGATGTGCGCCATGCGCTCACGACGAACCTTGGCCAGGGCGACTTCGACGCCGCACTTCTCACAGATCACACCACGGTGCTTGAGGCGCTTGTACTTGCCGCACAGGCACTCGTAATCCTTGACCGGGCCAAAGATCTTGGCGCAGAACAGGCCGTCACGCTCAGGCTTGAACGTACGGTAGTTGATGGTTTCCGGCTTTTTAACTTCACCGAACGACCACGAACGGATCATCTCAGGCGAAGCAAGACCGATGCGAATGGCATCGAACTCTTCGACTTGACCCTGGTTTTTCAGCAAATTCAGTAGGTCTTTCAAGGCCTTTCCTCCTGGCGGAGCAGGCAGCGGGGTTGAAGCCCCGATGCCGATTCACGTCGTGTTATTCGGTTTCCAGATCGATGTCGATACCGAGCGAACGGATCTCTTTGATCAACACGTTGAAGGACTCGGGCATGCCCGGCTCCATGCGGTGATCGCCATCCACGATGTTCTTGTACATCTTGGTACGGCCGTTCACGTCGTCCGACTTGACGGTCAACATCTCCTGCAGGGTGTAGGCGGCGCCGTAGGCTTCCAGCGCCCAGACCTCCATCTCCCCGAAGCGCTGACCACCGAACTGCGCCTTACCACCCAGCGGCTGCTGGGTAACCAGGCTGTAGGAACCGGTAGAACGAGCGTGCATCTTGTCGTCCACCAGGTGGTTCAGTTTCAGCATGTACATGTAACCGACCGTGGTCGGGCGCTCGAACTGGTTGCCGGTACGGCCGTCGAACAGGCGCATCTGGCCGCTCTCCGGCAGATCAGCCAGCTTCAGCATGGCCTTGATCTCTTTTTCCTTGGCACCGTCGAACACCGGCGTGGCCATCGGCACGCCCTTGCGCAGGTTGTTGGCCAGAGCCAGCACTTCCTGATCGCTCAGCTCGTCGAGGCTTTCCTGACGACCACCGATCTCGTTGTAGATCTCGTTCAGGAAGCCACGCAGTTCAGCGATCTTGCGCTGCTCTTCGAGCATCAGGTTGATCTTCTCGCCCAGGCCCTTGGCCGCCAGGCCCAGGTGGGTTTCGAGGATCTGACCGACGTTCATACGCGACGGTACGCCCAGCGGGTTGAGGACGATGTCGACCGGGGTGCCATTGGCATCGTGCGGCATGTCTTCGACCGGCATGATCACCGAGACCACACCCTTGTTACCGTGACGACCGGCCATCTTGTCACCCGGCTGGATGCGACGGCGGATAGCCAGGTAAACCTTGACGATCTTCAGTACGCCCGGCGCCAGGTCATCGCCCTGCTGCAGCTTGCGCTTCTTGTCTTCGAACTTGTCGTCGAGCAGCTGACGGCGGTCGGAGATGTAGGCCTGGGCCTTTTCCAACTGCTCGTTCAGGGCGTCGTCGGCCATGCGCAGCTTGAACCACTGGCCGCGCTCCAGACCGTCGAGCACTTCGTCAGTGATCTCGGTGCCTTTCTTCAGACCAGCGCCGCCTTCGGCGATCTTGCCGACGAGAGCCGAACGCAGACGCTCGAAGGTCGCGCCTTCAACGATGCGGAACTCTTCGTTGAGGTCCTTGCGGATCTCGTCCAGCTGGCTCTTCTCGATCGACAGCGCACGCGCATCGCGCTCCACGCCGTCACGGGTGAAGACCTGTACGTCGATGACGGTACCCTTGGTGCCGGTCGGCACGCGCAGGGAGGTGTCCTTAACGTCGCTGGCTTTCTCACCGAAGATCGCACGCAGCAGCTTCTCTTCCGGGGTCAGCTGGGTCTCACCTTTCGGGGTAACCTTACCAACCAGGATGTCGCCCGGGCCGACTTCGGCACCGACGTAGACGATACCGGCTTCGTCGAGCTTGTTCAGTGCAGCTTCACCCACGTTCGGGATGTCCGCAGAGATTTCCTCTGGGCCGAGCTTGGTGTCACGGGCCACACAGGTCAGCTCCTGGATGTGGATCGTGGTGAAGCGATCTTCCTGAACCACGCGCTCGGAGAGCAGGATGGAGTCTTCGAAGTTGTAGCCGTTCCACGGCATGAACGCGACGCGCATGTTCTGACCCAGCGCCAGTTCACCCATGTCGGTGGACGGGCCGTCGGCCATGATGTCGCCACGCGCAACCACGTCACCTTTCTGTACCAGCGGACGCTGGTTGATGCAGGTGTTCTGGTTGGAACGGGTGTATTTGGTCAGGTTGTAGATGTCTACACCGGCTTCACCGGTTTCGACTTCGTCATCGGCAACACGAACCACGATACGGCTGGCGTCGACGGAGTCGATCACACCACCGCGACGAGCGACCACGCAGACGCCGGAGTCACGGGCGACGTTGCGCTCCATGCCGGTACCGACCAGCGGCTTGTCCGAACGCAGGGTCGGTACAGCCTGACGCTGCATGTTCGAACCCATGAGTGCACGGTTGGCGTCGTCGTGCTCGAGGAACGGAATCAGCGAGGCAGCGACGGAAACGACCTGCTTCGGCGAAACGTCCATCAGGGTGACGTCTTCCGGCGCCTTGACGGTGAACTCGTTCAGGTGACGTACGGCAACCAGCTCGTCGATCAGCTGACCCTTGTCGTTCAGGGTCGCGGACGCCTGAGCGATCACGTGGTCGGCTTCTTCGATGGCGGACAGGAACACGATCTCGTCGGTGACCTGACCTTCCTTGACCACACGGTACGGGCTTTCCAGGAAGCCGTACTGGTTGGTGCGGGCATAGGCCGCCAGGGAGTTGATCAGACCGATGTTCGGACCTTCCGGGGTTTCGATCGGGCACACACGGCCGTAGTGGGTCGGGTGTACGTCGCGGACTTCGAAGCCGGCGCGCTCACGGGTCAGACCGCCCGGGCCGAGTGCGGAGACGCGGCGCTTGTGGGTGATCTCGGAGAGCGGGTTGTTCTGGTCCATGAACTGGGAAAGCTGACTGGAACCGAAGAATTCCTTCACCGCCGCCGCAACCGGCTTGGCGTTGATCAGATCCTGCGGCATCAGGCCTTCGCTTTCAGCCATCGACAGACGTTCCTTGACCGCGCGCTCTACACGCACCAGACCAACGCGGAACTGGTTCTCGGCCATCTCGCCAACGCAACGTACACGGCGGTTACCCAGGTGGTCGATGTCATCGACGATGCCTTTGCCGTTACGGATGTCGACCAGGGTCTTGAGCACTTCGACGATGTCTTCGCGGCTCAACACGCCCGAACCTTCGATCTCGGTACGACCGATACGACGGTTGAACTTCATGCGGCCAACGGCGGACAGGTCGTAACGCTCGGCGCTGAAGAACAGGTTGTTGAACAGGGTCTCGGCGGCATCCTTGGTTGGTGGCTCGCCAGGACGCATCATGCGATAGATTTCGACCAGCGCTTCGAGCTGGTTAGTGGTGCTGTCGATCTTCAGCGTGTCGCTGATGAACGGACCACAGTCGATATCGTTGGTGTACAGGGTCTCGATGCGAACGACCTGAGCCTTGGCGATCTTGGCCAGCAGCTCGACGCTCAGCTCGGTGTTGCACTCGGCGAGGATTTCGCCAGTAGCCGGGTGCACGATCGCCTTGGCGGTGGTGCGGCCGATCAGGTAGTCGAACGGTACGTCCAGATCCTTGATGCCAGCCTTGTCCAGCTGGTTGATGTGGCGAGCGGTAATACGACGACCCTGCTCGACAATCACCTTGCCACTGCCGTCCTTGATGTCCTGGCTGGCAATTTCACCACGCAGGCGCTGCGGCACCAGCTCCAGGCTCAAGCCTTCGCCTTTCACATGGAAAACGTTGGTGGTGTAGAAGGCGTCGAGCACTTCTTCAGTGCTGTAACCCAGCGCGCGCAGCAATACCGAGGCCGGCAGTTTGCGACGACGGTCGATACGCACGAATACCGCGTCCTTCGGGTCGAACTCGAAGTCCAGCCAGGAACCACGGTAAGGAATGATGCGCGCGGAGTACAGCAGCTTGCCCGAGCTGTGTGTCTTGCCACGGTCGTGGTCGAAGAACACACCTGGGGAACGGTGTAGCTGGGAAACGATCACACGCTCGGTACCGTTAATGACAAAGGTACCGTTCTCGGTCATGAGCGGAATTTCGCCCATATACACTTCTTGCTCTTTGATGTCCTTGATCGCTTTGTTCGACGATTCTTTGTCGAAAATGATCAGGCGCACTTTCACGCGCAGCGGCACTGCGAAGGTCACACCACGCAGCACGCACTCTTTGACGTCGAACGCCGGATCGCCCAGGCGGTAGCCGACGTATTCCAGAGCAGCGTTGCCGGAGTAGCTGATGATCGGGAATACAGATTTGAAGGCCGCATGCAGGCCGATGTCGCGGAACTGTTCCTTGCTCGCGCCTTGCTGCAGGAATTCGCGGTACGAATCCAGCTGGATGGCCAGGAGGTAAGGCACATCCATGACATCCGGCAACTTGCTAAAGTCCTTGCGGATACGTTTTTTCTCAGTGTATGAGTAAGCCATCAGCGTTCCCCAGCTTGGTCACCTGCTTATTTGGCTTCTCCGACGGGAGCAGCCAGAAACTCGTGCAAACCCTAGGTTTGCGCCACCTCGTTGGTGGGTTTTTCACGTTCCCGGCCAGGGCTGTGGAACAGCCGAGCTAGAACGGAAAAAGGCCGGTGGCAAGAGCCACCAGCCGTCAGCCTTATGCGAGTCGCGCGGGCTGTAGACGCAAGGTCGTCGCTTACTTGAGCTCGACTTTGGCGCCTGCTTCTTCCAGAGCTTTCTTGGCAGCTTCGGCTTCGTCTTTCGACACGCCTTCTTTGACCACGCCAGGAGCGCCGTCAACTACTGCTTTAGCTTCTTTCAGACCCAGACCGGTCAGTTCGCGAACTGCCTTGATCACGTTCACTTTCTTGTCGCCGGCTTCAGCCAGAACAACGGTGAACTCGGTTTGCTCTTCAGCAGCGGCAGCAGCACCAGCAGCCGGGCCAGCAGCAACGGCAGCAGCAGCGGTAACGCCGAAGGTTTCTTCCATCGCCTTGATCAGCTCGACGATTTCCATAACGGATTTCTGGCCGATCGCTTCGATGATTTGCTCGTTAGTCAGAGACATGACTATGAATTCCTGTATTGGGGTGACGGCCTACGCGACCATCAAATTAAACATGTGATTTCGAAAGTGCTTATGCGGCCTTAGGCTGCGGCGGCTTCTTTCTGGTCGCGAATGGCTGCCAGCGTGCGAGCGAGCTTGCTGGTAGCGCCTTGGATAACGCTCATCAGCTGTGCGATACCCTCGTCGCGGGTCGGCAGGCTTGCCAGTACGTCGATCTGATTGGCTGCAAGGTACTTGCCCTCGAACGCAGCTGCTTTGATCTCGAACTTGTCCTGACCCTTGGCGAAATCCTTGAACAGACGAGCAGCAGCGCCCGGGTGTTCATTGGAGAATGCGATCAGGGTCGGGCCTTTGAACACGTCGTTGAGCACGTCGTACTGAGTGCCTTCAACGGCGCGCTTGAGCAGGGTGTTACGTACGACACGTACGTATACGCCAGCTTCGCGGGCCTCTTTACGGAGTCCGGTCATAGCACCTACGGTCACGCCACGGGCATCAGCCACGACAGCGGACAGGGCAGCTTTGGCAGCCTCGTTGACTTCAGCGACGATGGCCTTCTTGTCTTCGA
Organism: Pseudomonas sp. CNPSo 3701; assembly: GCF_028674975.1. Classification (NCBI taxonomy): domain Bacteria; kingdom Pseudomonadati; phylum Pseudomonadota; class Gammaproteobacteria; order Pseudomonadales; family Pseudomonadaceae; genus Pseudomonas; species Pseudomonas sp. CNPSo 3701. The sequence goes on from NZ_JAQZSI010000012.1 coordinate 12,921, forward strand.
GTTTAATTGCCACGGGTTTACTCCTGGATGTTACCGTTTCGCCCGGCCTAGGCCGGACGGCGTTTTGGTGTCTGATTCGGTAAGAATCGGGAGCACCATCTGCGTAGGGTGGAAGATCGCTCTTCTGGTTTGAGGCTTGCGCCCCCTACGGTCTTGGATAGCCCCCGCCAGGCAGGGACCCCAATTTTTTCATGGCAGACGCACCAAGTGCGCCTGCCATCATGCATTAAGCGTCCAGCGAACCTTGGTCGATCAGCAGACCCGGGCCCATGGTGGTGCTCAGAGTCACGCGCTTGACGTAGACACCTTTCGAGGTCGACGGCTTCAGGCGCTTCAGATCGGCCAGCAGGGCTTCCACGTTCTGCTTCAGCTTGTCGGCTTCGAAGCCAACCTTGCCGACGGAACCGTGGATGATGCCGTTCTTGTCGGTACGGAAACGTACCTGACCAGCCTTGGCATTCTTGACTGCAGTGGCTACGTCCGGAGTTACGGTGCCGACTTTCGGGTTAGGCATCAGGCCGCGCGGGCCGAGTACCTGGCCCAGCTGGCCAACAACGCGCATGGCGTCCGGGGAAGCGATGACCACGTCATAGTTCAGGTCGCCGCCTTTCATTTCAGCAGCCAGATCGTCCATGCCTACGCGGTCAGCACCAGCAGCCAGAGCAGCTTCAGCAGCCGGGCCTTGGGTGAAGACAGCGACGCGAACGGTTTTGCCGCTGCCGTTAGGCAGAACGGTAGCACCACGAACAACCTGGTCGGACTTACGCGGGTCAACGCCGAGGTTGATGGAAATATCAACGGACTCGGAGAACTTGACAGCGGAGATCTCGGCCAGCAGCGCAGCAGCATCGTTGAAGCTGTAGGCTTTGCCCGGCTCGATCTTGGCTGCGATAGCCTTTTGGCGCTTGGTCAGCTTAGCCATTACACACCCTCCACGTTGAGGCCCATGCTACGAGCAGAACCGGCGATGGTACGCACGGCTGCATCCATATCAGCTGCAGTCAGATCGGCCTGCTTAGTCTTGGCGATCTCTTCGAGCTGGGCACGGGTAACGGTGCCGACTTTGACAGTGTTCGGACGAGCCGAACCGCTGGTCAGACCGGCCGCTTTCTTCAGCAGCACGGAAGCCGGGGTGCTCTTGGTTTCGAAAGTGAAGCTACGGTCACTGTAAACAGTGATGATCACTGGAGTCGGCAGACCAGGTTCCATGCCCTGAGTCTTGGCGTTGAACGCCTTGCAGAATTCCATGATGTTGACGCCGTGCTGGCCCAGAGCGGGACCAACGGGTGGCGACGGGTTGGCCTGACCGGCCTTTACTTGCAGCTTGATATAAGCCGTGATTTTCTTAGCCATTAGCTACTCCAGTTACGGGTTCTAGCGCCTTTCAGCTCCCCGACTATTGCCTGTTTATCCCAGTGACAACAAAACCCCGCAGCCTATGACTGCGGGGTATGGGATGCGTGTGTCAGTTACGACTTCTCGACCTGACTGAACTCCAGCTCGACCGGAGTGGCACGACCAAAAATGGTCACTGCCACCTGGATGCGGCTCTTCTCGTAATTCACTTCTTCGACCACGCCACTGAAATCAGCGAACGGACCATCGATAACACGAACCATCTCGCCCGGCTCAAACAGCGTCTTGGGCTTGGGCTTGTCACCGCTATCGGCGACGCGACGCAGAATGGCGTCAGCCTCTTTTTCGGTGATCGGGGCAGGCTTATCGGCGGTACCACCAATAAAGCCCATCACCCGCGGCGTATCCTTGATCAAGTGCCAAGTCGCCTCGTTCATTTCCATCTGCACCAGCACATAGCCTGGAAAGAACTTGCGCTCACTCTTGCGCTTCTGGCCGTTACGCATTTCCACCACTTCTTCGGTGGGGACCAGAATCTCGCCGAACTCATCTTCCATTCCGGCGAACTTTACGCGCTCGATCAGCGAACGCATTACATGCTTCTCGTAACCCGAGTAAGCATGCACAACGTACCAACGCTTAGCCACGGGACACCCTATCTCAACTTACAATAAACGACACAAGCCAACCGAGGAGCGAATCGAGCCCCCAAAGCACCAGAGCCATGACGAGCACGACCAGGACGACGATCAGCGTGGTTTGCGTGGTTTCCTGACGGGTCGGCCAGACAACCTTGCGAATCTCGACGCGAGCTTCCTTCGCCAGCCCAAAGAAGGACTGACCCTTAGTGGTTTGCAGAGCGATCAGCGCGGCAACGACTGCCAGCACCAGCACACCCACCACACGGTACAGAATCGGCTCACCCGAAAAGTACTGATTACCGACCACTCCAGCGACCACAAGCAGGGCCACCGCGATCCACTTGAGCAGATCAAAACGAGAGTCTTTGGCTTCAGCCTTAACATTCATGAACAAGGATCCTGTGAGAAGACACGCCAAATTCGTTAGAAAATGGCAGGTCAGGAGGGAATCGAACCCCCAACCTGCGGTTTTGGAGACCGCCGCTCTGCCAATTGAGCTACTGACCTAGAACTAAAATCAGGCCGACCATTATGCCGGCCTGATGGGGACAGATCAATCGATTATTCGACGATCTTTGCTACAACACCGGCACCAACGGTACGACCACCTTCGCGAATGGCGAAGCGCAGGCCGTCTTCCATGGCGATCGGCTTGATCAGGGTGACAACCATTTTGATGTTGTCGCCC
>NZ_JAQZSI010000013.1:0-5416 GCF_028674975.1 Pseudomonas sp. CNPSo 3701
GCCCGAAAAGACGAAACCCCAGACCTCTGTCGAGATCTGGGGTTTCTTATAGAAGCTTGACGATGACCTACTCTCACATGGAGAAGCTCCACACTACCATCGGCGATGCGTCGTTTCACTACTGAGTTCGGGATGGGATCAGGTGGTTCCAACGCTCTATGGTCGTCAAGCAAACTGGTTGCTGCTTCGGGGTTTAGCCGCTGCAGCGAATTGGGTATGTGATGTCAGTTGGTATTACGTGTTCTCGCAAATCTTCGGCATTACTGTCGACTTCAACCGTCTAACAGCCAAATTGTTTGGGTGTTATATGGTCAAGCCTCACGGGCAATTAGTACTGGTTAGCTCAACGCCTCACAACGCTTACACACCCAGCCTATCAACGTCGTAGTCTTCGACGGCCCTTTAGGGAACTCAAGGTTCCAGTGAGATCTCATCTTGAGGCAAGTTTCCCGCTTAGATGCTTTCAGCGGTTATCTTTCCCGAACATAGCTACCCGGCAATGCCACTGGCGTGACAACCGGAACACCAGAGGTTCGTCCACTCCGGTCCTCTCGTACTAGGAGCAGCCCCTCTCAAATCTCAAACGTCCACGGCAGATAGGGACCGAACTGTCTCACGACGTTCTAAACCCAGCTCGCGTACCACTTTAAATGGCGAACAGCCATACCCTTGGGACCGGCTTCAGCCCCAGGATGTGATGAGCCGACATCGAGGTGCCAAACACCGCCGTCGATATGAACTCTTGGGCGGTATCAGCCTGTTATCCCCGGAGTACCTTTTATCCGTTGAGCGATGGCCCTTCCATACAGAACCACCGGATCACTAAGACCTACTTTCGTACCTGCTCGACGTGTCTGTCTCGCAGTCAAGCGCGCTTTTGCCTTTATACTCTACGACCGATTTCCGACCGGTCTGAGCGCACCTTCGTACTCCTCCGTTACTCTTTAGGAGGAGACCGCCCCAGTCAAACTACCCACCATACACTGTCCTCGATCCGGATAACGGACCAGAGTTAGAACCTCAAGGTTGCCAGGGTGGTATTTCAAGGATGGCTCCATGAGAACTGGCGTCCCCACTTCAAAGCCTCCCACCTATCCTACACAAGCAAGCTCAAAGTCCAGTGCAAAGCTATAGTAAAGGTTCACGGGGTCTTTCCGTCTAGCCGCGGATACACTGCATCTTCACAGCGATTTCAATTTCACTGAGTCTCGGGTGGAGACAGCGCCGCCATCGTTACGCCATTCGTGCAGGTCGGAACTTACCCGACAAGGAATTTCGCTACCTTAGGACCGTTATAGTTACGGCCGCCGTTTACCGGGGCTTCGATCAAGAGCTTCGCGTTAGCTAACCCCATCAATTAACCTTCCGGCACCGGGCAGGCGTCACACCCTATACGTCCACTTTCGTGTTTGCAGAGTGCTGTGTTTTTAATAAACAGTCGCAGCGGCCTGGTATCTTCGACCGGCATGTGCTTACGGGGTAAACCCTTCACACTCACCGGCGCACCTTCTCCCGAAGTTACGGTGCCATTTTGCCTAGTTCCTTCACCCGAGTTCTCTCAAGCGCCTTGGTATTCTCTACCTAACCACCTGTGTCGGTTTGGGGTACGGTTCCTAATTACCTGAAGCTTAGAAGCTTTTCCTGGAAGCATGGCATCAACCACTTCATCGTCCTAAAGGACAACTCGTCATCAGCTCTCGGCCTTGATCTCCCGGATTTACCTAAGAAATCAGCCTACCACCTTAAACACGGACAACCAACGCCGTGCTGGCCTAGCCTTCTCCGTCCCTCCATCGCAGTAATTAGAAGTACGGGAATATTAACCCGTTTCCCATCGACTACGCATTTCTGCCTCGCCTTAGGGGCCGACTCACCCTGCGTCGATTAACGTTGCGCAGGAAACCTTGGTCTTTCGGCGTGCGAGTTTTTCACTCGCATTGTCGTTACTCATGTCAGCATTCGCACTTCTGATACCTCCAGCAAGCTTCTCAACTCACCTTCACAGGCTTACAGAACGCTCCTCTACCGCTCAACTTACGTTGAACCCGTAGCTTCGGTGTATGGTTTGAGCCCCGTTACATCTTCCGCGCAGGCCGACTCGACTAGTGAGCTATTACGCTTTCTTTAAAGGATGGCTGCTTCTAAGCCAACCTCCTAGCTGTCTAAGCCTTCCCACATCGTTTCCCACTTAACCATAACTTTGGGACCTTAGCTGACGGTCTGGGTTGTTTCCCTTTTCACGACGGACGTTAGCACCCGCCGTGTGTCTCCCGTGCTGACACTTGCTGGTATTCGGAGTTTGCATCGGTTTGGTAAGTCGGGATGACCCCCTAGCCGAAACAGTGCTCTACCCCCAGCAGTGATACACGAGGCGCTACCTAAATAGCTTTCGAGGAGAACCAGCTATCTCCGAGCTTGATTAGCCTTTCACTCCGATCCACAGGTCATCCGCTAACTTTTCAACGGTAGTCGGTTCGGTCCTCCAGTCAGTGTTACCTAACCTTCAACCTGCCCATGGATAGATCGCCCGGTTTCGGGTCTATACCCAGCGACTAAACGCCCTATTAAGACTCGCTTTCGCTACGCCTCCCCTATTCGGTTAAGCTCGCCACTGAATATAAGTCGCTGACCCATTATACAAAAGGTACGCAGTCACCCAACAAAGTAGGCTCCCACTGCTTGTACGCATACGGTTTCAGGTTCTATTTCACTCCCCTCTCCGGGGTTCTTTTCGCCTTTCCCTCACGGTACTGGTTCACTATCGGTCAGTCAGTAGTATTTAGCCTTGGAGGATGGTCCCCCCATATTCAGACAAAGTTTCTCGTGCTCCGTCCTACTCGATTTCATTGATAAGAGCATTTCGTGTACGGGGCTATCACCCACTACGGCGGCACTTTCCAGAGCCTTCCACTACACTCTAATCAACTTAAGGGCTAGTCCCCGTTCGCTCGCCACTACTAAGGGAATCTCGGTTGATTTCTTTTCCTCAGGGTACTTAGATGTTTCAGTTCCCCTGGTTCGCCTCATGCACCTATGTATTCAGTGCATGATACCCAGCTTATGCTAGGTGGGTTCCCCCATTCAGAGATCTCTGGATCACAGTCTGTTTGCCGACTCCCCAAAGCTTATCGCAGGCTACAACGTCTTTCATCGCCTCTGACTGCCAAGGCATCCACCGTATGCGCTTCTTCACTTGACCATATAACCCCAAGCAATCTGGTTACTGTCTATAACGTGAAGACGACATTCGCCGAAAATTTGCACTTGAGAACAACGCAAATTTTACCTTGACCAGATTAATTACCAGTGAAAGTAATCAATCAGTCACTTCTATCACATACCCAAATTTTTAAAGAACGATGTTTCGACTGGTCAAAGACCAGAAATCAACATTCACTCTGCCATCGCAGGAATGCTCATTTCTGAACTCTTACTCATTAACGACTGTAACCAGAAAGTGGTGGAGCCAAGCGGGATCGAACCGCTGACCTCCTGCGTGCAAGGCAGGCGCTCTCCCAGCTGAGCTATGGCCCCGTATCATCTGCACCTGAATTGGTAGGTCTGGGCAGATTTGAACTGCCGACCTCACCCTTATCAGGGGTGCGCTCTAACCAACTGAGCTACAGACCTATAACAGGGTCGCGTTACAGCATCGTCTTCTACAATGAATCAAGCAATTCGTGTGGGAGCTTATGAATAAGCTGCGATCTTCGATTAAGGAGGTGATCCAGCCGCAGGTTCCCCTACGGCTACCTTGTTACGACTTCACCCCAGTCATGAATCACACCGTGGTAACCGTCCTCCCGAAGGTTAGACTAGCTACTTCTGGTGCAACCCACTCCCATGGTGTGACGGGCGGTGTGTACAAGGCCCGGGAACGTATTCACCGTGACATTCTGATTCACGATTACTAGCGATTCCGACTTCACGCAGTCGAGTTGCAGACTGCGATCCGGACTACGATCGGTTTTATGGGATTAGCTCCACCTCGCGGCTTGGCAACCCTTTGTACCGACCATTGTAGCACGTGTGTAGCCCTGGCCGTAAGGGCCATGATGACTTGACGTCATCCCCACCTTCCTCCGGTTTGTCACCGGCAGTCTCCTTAGAGTTCCCACCCGAGGTGCTGGTAACTAAGGACAAGGGTTGCGCTCGTTACGGGACTTAACCCAACATCTCACGACACGAGCTGACGACAGCCATGCAGCACCTGTGTCTGAGTTCCCGAAGGCACCAATCCATCTCTGGAAAGTTCTCAGCATGTCAAGGCCAGGTAAGGTTCTTCGCGTTGCTTCGAATTAAACCACATGCTCCACCGCTTGTGCGGGCCCCCGTCAATTCATTTGAGTTTTAACCTTGCGGCCGTACTCCCCAGGCGGTCAACTTAATGCGTTAGCTGCGCCACTAAAATCTCAAGGATTCCAACGGCTAGTTGACATCGTTTACGGCGTGGACTACCAGGGTATCTAATCCTGTTTGCTCCCCACGCTTTCGCACCTCAGTGTCAGTATCAGTCCAGGTGGTCGCCTTCGCCACTGGTGTTCCTTCCTATATCTACGCATTTCACCGCTACACAGGAAATTCCACCACCCTCTACCGTACTCTAGCTTGCCAGTTTTGGATGCAGTTCCCAGGTTGAGCCCGGGGCTTTCACATCCAACTTAACAAACCACCTACGCGCGCTTTACGCCCAGTAATTCCGATTAACGCTTGCACCCTCTGTATTACCGCGGCTGCTGGCACAGAGTTAGCCGGTGCTTATTCTGTCGGTAACGTCAAAATTGCAGAGTATTAATCTACAACCCTTCCTCCCAACTTAAAGTGCTTTACAATCCGAAGACCTTCTTCACACACGCGGCATGGCTGGATCAGGCTTTCGCCCATTGTCCAATATTCCCCACTGCTGCCTCCCGTAGGAGTCTGGACCGTGTCTCAGTTCCAGTGTGACTGATCATCCTCTCAGACCAGTTACGGATCGTCGCCTTGGTGAGCCATTACCTCACCAACAAGCTAATCCGACCTAGGCTCATCTATTAGCGCAAGGCCCGAAGGTCCCCTGCTTTCTCCCGTAGGACGTATGCGGTATTAGCGTTCCTTTCGAAACGTTGTCCCCCACTAATAGGCAGATTCCTAGGCATTACTCACCCGTCCGCCGCTGAATCAGGGAGCAAGCTCCCGTCAACCGCTCGACTTGCATGTGTTAGGCCTGCCGCCAGCGTTCAATCTGAGCCATGATCAAACTCTTCAGTTCAATACTGCTTGGGTTTTGAGAAAACCCTAAACTTGGCTCAGCAATCGCAAAAAACTCTCGAATTCACGAGTGTTACTTGTGATGCTGATAATCTTGCGATCAGTCAGTCTTAACTCACAAGCACCCACACGAATTGCTTGATTCAGTTGTTAAAGAACGTTTGGC
>NZ_JAQZSI010000014.1:0-3354 GCF_028674975.1 Pseudomonas sp. CNPSo 3701
TACTTCGGAGCAGACGCGAGTCAGAGCAGCGGTCAGAGTGGTTTTGCCATGGTCAACGTGACCAATGGTGCCAACGTTGACGTGCGGTTTGTTACGTTCAAACTTTTCTTTAGCCATTTTGACCGTCCCCGAACGAAGAATTCAGCTAGCGATACCGCCATTAAAACAAAGGCAGATATTTTCATATCTGCCTCTATTAAATGGAGCTCATGAGCGGATTTGAACCGCTGACCTCACCCTTACCAAGGGTGTGCTCTACCAACTGAGCTACATGAGCGAAACACATTGCGCGAACAACAAAAGCTGGAGCGGGCAGCGGGAATCGAACCCGCATCATCAGCTTGGAAGGCTGAGGTTCTACCACTGAACTATGCCCGCGGAGCTAGCAGCTCGCGCTTAAATCTGGTGGAGGGAGAAGGATTCGAACCTTCGAAGTCTATGACGTCAGATTTACAGTCTGATCCCTTTGGCCGCTCGGGAATCCCTCCATAAGGAGGCGGCATTCTCTTTATCTGCCACCCTACTGTCAAGCACTTTCTCATTTAAAAACCTGAGCTTAGCGTCACTAACAGCAACTTCGCATTTCATCTCTCGAGATGTCCACCCTGCGAAGCGGGCGCCATTCTATGCATTCTATCGAACGCTTGCAACCCCCTCGCATGGCATTAATTGATGTTGTAAGCCATTGAAGTCCAAAGACAAACGTTCAAGCAGCGAATCATCGACCAAACGGCGGCTTTCCGGGGCGATACGCACCCAATGGCTACGGTTGGCACGCGGCAATTCACGCAGCAATGGCTCGTAACCGGCGCGGCGCAGGCGTGATATCACGCTATCGGCCGAATCATGGCGGGGAAAAATCCCTAGGGAGATGCCATTGGCAAGATCACCCTGACTGATGATGTAGCTGTCGATCTTGCGCGCCTGCAGTTCACGCAACTGGCGAAGCGACGCCTGCCGGGATGCCAGCGGAGGCAGATAGACCCAGTAATCGACCGAGCCGGCCGACTCGACAACCTGAACCTGCGAGCGGATATCCAGACTCAGCAAGCGCTGTTCCACCTGCTGAGCCTGCGCCTCGTCATCGAAACGCCCCAGAAAAAGACACACCGCCTGCTCTGGCACCTCTTCCTTCGTCTCATCCCTGGCAGCAAAGGTGCGGCGCTCCTGGGGCTTGGACTCACTTAGCAGTTGGATATCTCGCCGACTGTCCTGATACAGGGACAGCGGCGCGACCTCTTTGGCCTGCATTGGCGCCTGCTGTTGATGCCACACGTAATAGAAGGCGTTGAGCACGACCAACAACATGAAGATCCAACGCATCACTTCTCCCCCGTCACTGGACAGGCGATCGCCAACCCGATGAACACCAGATCGGGTACCACGCGCGCTGCCGGCACCCATTCGGCAGCCATTGCGGCATCGCCCCCGGTCAGAAATACGGCCACATCCGCTCCGCACTGCTGCCGCGCCTGCTCAAGCTGCGTCGCGACAAAGCCGCGCAGCATCAGCCGACAACCACGCTCGACCGCCTCAGCAGTGGAGCGCCCTGGCACCAGGCTATCGCCCGCCTGCTCAGCAGCAGCGCTGTCATATCGGATACGCCGGGTATGGGTAAGCAACTGATTACGCATCAGTGGCATACCGGGGCATATGAAACCGCCCAAGTGAGCACCATCGGCACTCACGAAGTCCGAAGTAATGGCCGTACCGAGATCTAGAATCAGACAAGCGCCCTGCTCCAGGCTGTAGGCTCCGACCGTGGCAAGCCATCGGTCGAGCCCGAGGCGCTGGTAATCCTCGTAGCCGTTCTGCACACCCGCTAGCTCCTGGGCCGGCCTTGCCACCTGGCACTCGATTGCGAACCGCTCGGACAAGGTCGTGCAAAGCAGACGCGTTTCATCATCGGCGCGCACACTTACCAGACGACAGGCCGACAGCTGCCGCGAAAACCGATCTGCCAATGCAGCGATAAGCTCGTCAACGTTATCGGCAACACCACTGGCAACCGCCGCACCCGTGCCCGCCCGCGGCAGAACACGCCACTTGATAAAGCTGTTACCGCAGTCAAGCTCAAGAATCATTATGCAACCTCAGACTGAGCTCACCACCACTGAACACTTTTTCCTGGCCGTCGATTTCCAGCCGCAAAGCCCCTGTCTCGTCTACGCCTAGAACACGCCCATGAATGGCCTGCGCCCCAGCAGCAAGCTCCACCATTCGTCCCTGCCAGAGATGACTGGCTTCCCATAGCTCACGCAGAGAGGCAAAGCCCTGCGCCTGATGCAGTTGAAGATAGCGCTCAAGCTGGCCACTGAGAGCGGTAACGAACCGGTTGCGATCAACCTGCCGCCCCAGAACCTGGCGCATGGATGTCCAGGGCTGGCTGATGGCCTCGCCCTGAGGCGCATTGCGCATATTGATGTTCACACCAATGCCGATCACCACATGGCAGACATCAGCTGGGTCACCGGAAAGCTCCAGAAGGATACCGGCGATCTTGCGACCGCCAACCAACAAATCGTTGGGCCACTTCAAACCGGCATCTGCGATGCCCCCGTCGCGCAGCGCCTGCAGCAGCGCAAGCCCGACAACCAGGCTAAGACCTTCGAGCTGACGCATTCCGCCACTGACCCGCAGCACCAGGCTGTAATAAAGGTTCTCACCGAAAGGGCTCGCCCAACTCCGCCCTCGCCGCCCACGCCCGGCAGTCTGCTGCTCGGCAACAACCAGGAATGGCGGAACTGCACCTGATGCCAGATGACGCAATGCTTCGGCGTTAGTGGAGTCGACCTGCTGCAGCAGCGTGATTGGATAGGAAGAGCAATCGTTAAGCGCCTCACGGCTCAACAGGGATAAAGGCGTCTCGAGCCGATATCCACGCCCACGAACCTTGTGGATCTGCAGGTCGTATTCGGCCTCAAGTGCCTGCAGGCGCTTCCAGATCGCCGCCCGGCTCACACCGACAGCCGCCCCCAGCTCTTCACCAGAGTGAAACTGCCCGTCCTGTAGAAGTCGCAATAATGACTGCATGCCTAACCTGCCCTGCGTTAAGGAGCGCATGATAGCGATGCACTCGACCGCTGCCTACAAGACCAAAAGCATTCATCATGATGGGAAGGACTTGTCGCTGCCCCCAGGCAAGGGATAGTTAGGAGGTTCAGTGCCCGCACGTTCAGCCCCAGGGTTACGCCTTCGGCTAACCCAGGCTACAAGAGCCCTCAGCACCGTAGGACGGCAGACGCGCCCCCCTTTCGTAGCCTGCGGTTGAGCGAAACGATACCCAGGTCAGCGTGCGTTCTGGCCGCCTGCCTGGCGCCGCTCAGTATTGGGCCATGGTCTTTTCCAGCCCGA
>NZ_JAQZSI010000015.1:0-2654 GCF_028674975.1 Pseudomonas sp. CNPSo 3701
CACCGACGCCGCCGGTAACACCGGTACCGCGACAGACACCGAAGGCTATAGCGTCGACGTCACCGCACCTGTGCCGACCATCACCCTCGACGCCAACATCACCGCCGATGACGTGATCAACCTCGCCGAATCGAGTCAGCAGATCCCGGTTACCGGCACTGTCGGTGGCGATGCCAAGGTCGGCGATACCGTCACCCTGACCGTCAATGGCAAAGAATTCACCGGTTCGGTCGTTGCCAGTCCAAATGGCACGCTGGGCTTTAGCATCAACGTGCCCGGCGCCGACCTGGCCGCTGATGGCGATCGCACCATCGATGCCAGCGTCAGAACCACCGATGCCGCAGGCAACGTTGGCATTGGCGCGGATACCGAAAGCTACCGCGTCGACATCACACCGCCTGCAGCGGCAATCGATATCGTCAAGATCTCTGAAGACACGGGAACTCCCGGGGACTTCATCACCCGTGACAGCACCCTGACCGTAAGCGGTACGGTCGGCCCTCTGGGCGCCGGCGAGAAAGCGCAGATCAGCGTGGACGGCGGCAGCACCTGGACGGACCTGACCGTCAGCAACGGAAACTGGGATTACGCGGATGGCCGCACCCTGTCGCTGGGTGATCACACCTATCAGGTACGCGTCATCGATGATGCGGGTAACGTGGGCTCCACCGACACCCAGAAAGTCACCATCATCGCCAACCAGGATCCGATCGCGGTTAACGACCCAGGCATGGCAGCCGGTCTCACCGGCCAATATTACGCCTACCACGAAGGGGCGAACCTGGATGGGGCGAACCTGACCTCCCTGGCTCAGGTGCGCGCCTTTATCGCCGCCAACTCGCCTGATGCCGCCTTCGTGGCGAAGAACATCAATTACAGCCTGAGTGGTGGCGACCTCGGCGGAAATAACAACCTGCAATCATTCCTGGGCTCTGACGCGGCATCGTTGAACGTCGACCCGGAAAACAGCAGTGACGCGATCATCAGACTCAGCGGCACCTTGCAACTGCAGGCGGGCAACTACCAGTTCCAAGTCAGGGCGGACGATGGCTACAGCATCGCGATCGATGGCGTGATCGTCTCGAGGTTCGATGGCAACCAGTCGCCGAGCACCAACAGCGGCTCGTTCACCATCAGTGAGCCTGGCGCGCACACCATCGAAATCATCTACTGGGACCAGGGTGGTCAGGCCGTACTGCAACCCACGCTGAGTTTCGCTGGCGGCCCTTACCAGCCGCTGGGCAACTACTCTCCGGCCCAGGCCAACCCTGCCCTGGTCACCGGGCACGACAATGCCTTGACGATCTCCCAGGCAACGCTGCTCGCCAACGACAGCGACGCGGACGGTGACAGCCTGCGTATCGTCGGCGTGGACAATCCCAAGCATGGCACCGTTACGCTGAACGACAACGGCACCATCACTTTCACACCCGCAAGCAATTACTACGGCCCCGCTTCGTTCAGCTACACCGTCAGCGATGGCAATGGTGGAACCAGCAAAGCCACGGTCACGGTGAACGTGACGGGCGACGCGGCTGCGAGTATCGGTGCAGTCAGCAATGCCGTGGACAACACCGGGGGCCAGGTGGATGAAGGCGACAGCGCCGTCTTCACCGTCAACCTCAGCACTGCCAGCCTCACCACCACGACCTTCAGCCTGGCGCTTAACGCGGGCACCGCAACAGCGGGCAATGACTACAACGGTACGCTGACCAACCAAAGCTTCAGCAATGGTGTGACCTACAACGCCGCCAACGGAACCGTCACCGTGCCTGCAGGCGTTTCCAGCTTCACGGTCACCGTGCCGACCATCAACGACAGCGTGTTCGAGCCGACCGAAAGCTTCAGCCTGACCGTTGGCGGCAAGACCGGTACCGCGACAATCTTCGACAATGATGCCGCTCCGGCTATCAATACCGTCAGCGCTGCAGTCGATAGCACTGGCGGCCAGGTCGATGAAGGCGACAACGCCGTCTTTACCGTCAACCTCAACAATGCCAGCAGCACGCCGACCACGTTCAGCCTCGCGCTCAATGCCGGTACCGCAACGGCCGGCAGTGACTACAACGGCACGCTGACCAACCAGAGCTTCAGCAACGGCGTGACCTACAATGCCGCCAACGGAACCGTCACCGTACCGGCGGGCGTGACCAGCTTTACCGTCACGGTGCCGACCATCAATGACACCGTTTTCGAGCCAACTGAAACCTTCAGCCTGACCGTAGGTGGGAAAACCGGCACTGCGACCATCATCGATAACGATACGGCGCCTGCCGTAAACACCGTTAGCGCTGCGGTGGACAGCAATGGCGGCCAGGTCGATGAAGGCGACAACGCCGTCTTCACCGTCAACCTGACTAACGCCAGCAGCACGCCGACTACCTTCAGCCTCGCGCTGAATGCGGGTACTGCGACTGCCGGCAGCGATTATAACGGCACCTTGACCAACCAAAGCTTCAGCAACGGCGTGACCTATAACGCCGCAAACGGCACCGTCACCGTTCCGGCCGGCATCACCAGCTTTACGGTCACCGTGCCGACCATTGATGACACCTTCAGCGAGCCCACTGAAACCTTCAGCCTTACCGTTGGCGGCAAAACCGGTACTGCGACCATCATCGACAACGATGCGGCGCCGACTGTCGGCAGCGTCA
>NZ_JAQZSI010000016.1:0-1148 GCF_028674975.1 Pseudomonas sp. CNPSo 3701
GAACGTAACAAACCGCACGTCAACGTTGGCACCATTGGTCACGTTGACCATGGCAAAACCACTCTGACCGCTGCTCTGACTCGCGTCTGCTCCGAAGTATTCGGCTCGGCTCGCGTCGACTTCGACAAGATCGACAGCGCTCCGGAAGAGAAGGCTCGTGGTATCACCATCAACACTGCACACGTAGAGTACGATTCCAACATTCGTCACTACGCGCACGTTGACTGCCCGGGTCACGCTGACTACGTCAAGAACATGATCACTGGTGCTGCCCAGATGGACGGTGCGATCCTGGTTTGCTCGGCCGCTGATGGTCCGATGCCGCAAACCCGTGAACACATCCTGCTGTCCCGTCAGGTAGGCGTTCCGTACATCGTTGTCTTCCTGAACAAGGCTGACATGGTTGACGACGCTGAGCTGCTGGAACTGGTCGAGATGGAAGTTCGTGACCTGCTGAGCACCTACGACTTCCCGGGCGACGACACTCCGATCATCATCGGTTCGGCGCTGATGGCTCTGAACGGCCAGGACGACAACGAGATGGGCACCACTGCCGTCAAGAAACTCGTCGAGACTCTGGATACCTACATCCCTGAGCCGGTTCGTGCTATCGACCGTCCGTTCCTGATGCCGATCGAAGACGTATTCTCGATCTCCGGCCGCGGTACTGTAGTTACCGGTCGTGTAGAGCGCGGTATCGTCAAGATCCAGGAAGAAATCGAGATCGTTGGTCTGCGTGCTACCACCAAGACCACCTGCACCGGTGTCGAGATGTTCCGCAAGCTGCTCGACGAAGGTCGTGCTGGTGAGAACTGTGGCGTTCTGCTGCGCGGCACCAAGCGTGACGACGTGGAGCGTGGTCAGGTTCTGGCCAAGCCGGGCACCATCAAGCCGCACACCAAGTTCGAAGCTGAGGTGTACGTTCTGTCCAAAGAAGAAGGTGGTCGTCACACCCCGTTCTTCAAGGGCTACCGTCCGCAGTTCTACTTCCGTACCACTGACGTTACCGGTTCGTGCGAACTGCCGGAAGGCGTTGAGATGGTAATGCCGGGCGACAACATCAAAATGGTTGTCACCCTGATCAAGCCGATCGCCATGGAAGACGGCCTGCGCTTCGCCATTCGCGAAGGTGGTCGTACCGTTGGTGC
>NZ_JAQZSI010000017.1:0-1042 GCF_028674975.1 Pseudomonas sp. CNPSo 3701
CGATGCCAAAGTCACCGACCCAGCCGGCAACACCGGCTCGGCTACTGATACCGGCGCTATCGACACCACCGCTCCGCTGATCACTGTCGATGCACCGGCTATTACCAACGAGACCACCCCGACTATCGTCGGTACCACCGATGCGCCAGTCGGCAGTGTTGTGACGCTGACCATGACGCAGGGCACAACCGTTCTGACCACCACGGCTACGGTCGTGGCTGGCGGCACTTATTCCGCTGATGTACCGGCTGGGTTGGTTGAAGGCCCGTACTCGGTCGACGCCAAGGTCACCGACGCCGCCGGCAACACTGGCTCGGCCACTGACACCGGCGCTATCGACACCACCGCTCCGCTGATCACTGTCGATGCTCCAGCCATTACCAACGACACGACGCCGACTATCGTCGGCACCACCGATGCTCCGGTGGGCAGCACCGTTACGCTGACCATTACTCAGGGTGCCAACACCTTTACCGTGACCACACCGGTTCTGGCGGGTGGCACCTACAGCGTCGAGCTGACTCAGCCGCTGGCTGAAGGCCCGTACTCGGTCGATGCAAAAGTCACTGATCCGGCCGGCAACACTGGCTCGGCCACTGACACCGGTGCTATCGACACCACGGCTCCGCTGATCACTGTCGATGCTCCAGCCATCACCAATGACACGACGCCGACTATCGTCGGTACTACCGATGCGCCGGTGGGCAGTGTTGTGACGCTGACCATCACGCAGGGCACGACCGTGCTGACCACCACGGCTACGGTCGTGGCAGGTGGCACTTACTCTGCGGATGTGCCGGCTGGCTTGGTTGAAGGCCCGTACTCGGTCGACGCCAAGGTCACCGACCCAGCCGGCAACACCGGTTCGGCCACTGACACCGGTGCTATCGACACCACGGCTCCGCTGATCACTGTCGATGCCCCAGCCACCAACGACACGACGCCGACCATCGTCGGTACTACCGATGCGCCGGTCGGCAGCACCGTTACGCTGACCATCACTCAGGGTGCCAACACCTTTACCGTGACCACACCGGTTCTG
>NZ_JAQZSI010000018.1:0-1033 GCF_028674975.1 Pseudomonas sp. CNPSo 3701
CGTCAATGGCAAAGACTTCACCGGCTCGGTCGTTGCCAATCCTAACGGCACCCTAGGCTTCAGCATCAACGTCCCAGGCTCTGACCTGGTCGCCGATGCTGGCAAAACCATCAACGCCAGCATCAGCACCACCGATGCGGCCGGCAATATCGGCACTGGCACCGCATCCGAAGGTTATAGCGTCGACGTCACCGCGCCGGTGCCGACCATCACCCTCAATGCCAACATCACCGCCGATGACGTGATCAACATCGCTGAGTCCACCCAGCAGATCCCGGTCACCGGTACTGTCGGTGGCGATGCCAAGGTCGGTGACACCGTCATCCTGACCGTCAATGGCAAAACCTTCACTGGTCAGGTACAGGCCGACAAGACTTTCAGCATCAATGTCCCAGGCGCCGACCTAGTTGCCGATGCCGGCAAGACCATCAATGCCAGCGTCAGCACTACCGATGCTGCCGGCAACATCGGCACTGCCACAGATAGCGAAGGCTACAGCGTCGACGTCACTGCCCCAGTTCCGACCATCAGCCTCGATGCCAACATCACCGCCGATGACGTGATCAACATCGCTGAGTCCACTCAGCAGATCCCGGTCACCGGTACCGTTGGTGGCGATGCCAAGGTCGGTGACACCATCACCTTGACCGTCAATGGCAAAGACTTCACCGGCTCGGTCGTTGCCAATCCTGACGGCACCCTTGGTTTCAGCATCAACGTTCCCGGCGCTGAATTGGTCGCCGACGCCGGCAAAACCATCACCGCCAGCATCAGCACTACCGATGCCGCCGGCAACACCGGCACTGCGACAGACACTGAAGGCTACAGCGTAGATGTCACCGCTCCAGTGCCGACCATTACGCTCGACGCTAACATCACTGCCGACGACGTAATCAACATTGCAGAGTCGAGCCAACAGATCCCGGTCACCGGCACCGTCGGCGGCGACGCCAAGATTGGCGATACCGTCACCCTCACAGTGAATGGTAAGAGCTTCACCGGTCTGGTAACCAATGCCAACGGCACCCTTGGT
>NZ_JAQZSI010000019.1:0-884 GCF_028674975.1 Pseudomonas sp. CNPSo 3701
ACCGGCATGCCCAAAGGCGTGTTCAACATGATCTACGGTTCGGGCGTCGGCGAGGCGCTGGTCAAGCACCCGGCCATCCAGGCCGTCGGCTTCACCGGCTCGCTCAAAGGCGGTCGCGCCCTGTGTGACATGGCCGCGGCACGCCCGCAGCCGATCCCGGTGTTCGCCGAGATGAGCAGCATCAACCCGGTCATCCTCCTGCCGGAAGCCGCCAAGGCCCGTGGCGAGAAGATCGCTGGCGAGCTGGCCGGCTCCGTGGTCATGGGCTGTGGCCAGTTCTGCACCAACCCGGGCCTGGTGATCGGCATCCGTTCGCCGGAGTTCAGCGCCTTCCTGGAAACCTTCACCGCCAAGATGGCCGAGCAGCAGCCGCAAACCATGCTCAACGCCGGCACCCTGAAGAGCTACGTGAAAGGCCTGGAAGCGCTCAACGCACATTCGGGCATCACCCACCTGACCGGTGCCAAGCAGGAAGGCAACCAGGCTCGCCCGCAACTGTTCAAAGCCGACGTCAGCCTGCTGCTGAACGGCGACGAACTGCTGCAGGAAGAAGTCTTCGGCCCGACCACCATCGTCGTCGAAGTGGCCGACAAGGCTGAACTGCTCAAGGCCATCAACGGCCTGCACGGCCAGTTGACCGCCACCCTGCTCACCGAGCCGGGCGACCTGGCCGGCAGCGAAGAGCTGTTCGCGCTGCTCGAGCAGAAAGTCGGCCGTGTGCTGTTCAACGGCTACCCGACCGGCGTGGAAGTCTGCGACTCCATGGTTCACGGCGGCCCGTACCCGGCGACCTCCGACGCCCGCGGCACCTCGGTCGGCACCCTGGCCATCGACCGCTTCCTGCGCCCGGTGTGCTACCAGAACTGCCCGGATGCCCTGCTGCC
>NZ_JAQZSI010000020.1:0-829 GCF_028674975.1 Pseudomonas sp. CNPSo 3701
TGACGCTGCCGACAGTCGGCGCCGCATCGTTGTCGATGATGGTCGCAGTACCGGTTTTGCCGCCAACGGTAAGGCTGAAGGTTTCAGTGGGCTCGCTGACGGTGTCATCGATGGTCGGCACGGTGACGGCGAAGCTGGTCACGCCGGCTGGAACGGTAACGGTTCCATTTGCGGCGTTATAAGTCACGCCATTACTGAAGCTCTGGTTGGTCAGGGTGCCGTTGTAATCACTGCCAGCAGTGGCAGTACCGGCATTCAGCGCGAGGCTGAAGGTAGTCGGCGTGCTGCTGGCATTGGTGAGGTTGACGGTGAAGATAGCATTGTCGCCTTCATCGACCTTGCCGCCGGCGCTATCAACCGCCGAACTTACAGAGCCAATAGTCGGCGCGGCATCGTTGTCGATGATGGTTGCCGTGCCGGTCTTCCCGCCAACGGTAAGGCTAAAGGTCTCAGTAGGCTCACTGACGGTATCGTCAATGGTAGGCACCGTGACGGTAAAGCTGGTTACACCCGCAGGCACGGTTACTGTGCCGTTTGCAGCGTTGTAGGTCACTCCATTGCTGAAGCTCTGGTTGGTAAGCGTTCCGTTGTAGTCGCTACCGGCGGTGGCCGTGCCAGCGTTCAGCGACAGGCTGAAGGTGGTTGCCGTGCTGCTGGCGTTGGTGAGGCTGATGGTGAAGACAGCGTTGTCGCCTTCATCTATCTGGCCACCGCTGCTGTCCACAGCAGTACTGACGCTGCCGACAGTCGGCGCCGCATCGTTGTCGATGATGGTCGCAGTACCGGTTTTGCCGCCAACGGTAAGGCTGAAGGTTTCAGTGGGCTCGCT
>NZ_JAQZSI010000003.1:0-650953 GCF_028674975.1 Pseudomonas sp. CNPSo 3701
GGTGGCCGAAACCGCAAACCACTCGCCGAGCGACAAATTACAGGCTCCTTCGGGAGCCTTTTTATTTTATTAATTCCTTTAAACTCAATTGCTTAGCAGTTTTATTGAGTTGTGGCATGTGTATTGCTTTTGAGGTGTGGTCAGAGTCGCGGGCGCGTCGCCCACCTCGGAGGAAAACATGGACAAGATGCTGTACGTCTCCATGACTGGTGCCCACAACAACAGCTTGGCCCAGCGTGCCCACGCCAACAATCTGGCGAACATCTCCACAACTGGATTCCGTCGTGATTTCGAGCAGGCCCGTTCGATGCAGATTTTCGGCGAGAGTCAGCCATCGCGCGTATTCGCCATGAGCGAGCGACCGGGAACCGACTTTACGCCGGGTTCGTTGCAGGAGACCGGGCGAGATCTGGATGTGGCCATCGGCGGCAAGGGCTGGTTGGCCGTGCAGGCGCCTGACGGTAGCGAAGCCTATGTGCGTACGGCCAGCCTGAATGTCGATGCCCAGGGCATGCTGCGCACCGGCAATGGCATGCCGGTGATGGGCAATGCCGGGCCGATTGCCGTGCCGCCGGAGCAGAAGATCGAGATTGGCCAGGACGGGACCATCAGTATTCGTGCGCTCGGCGAGGCGCCGCGCGTACTCGCCGAGGTCGATCGGCTGCGACTCGTCAATCCGGATCTCAAGCAGATGCAGAAGGGCACTGACGGCATGATCCGCTTCACTGGCCCGCAGCCGCCGGTAGCTGATGCCACGGTGCAGATTACCTCGGGTTTTCTCGAGTCCAGCAACGTCAATGCGGTCGAGGAGATGACGTCGATCCTGGCGCTGTCCCGGCAGTTCGAGCTGTCCGTCAAGATGATGCGCACTGCAGAAGATAATGACACCGCCATGGCGCGCGTCTTGCAAATGAGCTGATAACCAATACGCGGTGCCATGAATCCGGCACCCGAGGAGAACACTATGCTTCCGTCACTGTGGGTCGCCAAGACCGGCCTGTCAGCTCAGGACATGAACCTGACGACCATTTCCAACAACCTGGCCAACGTGTCCACCACGGGCTTCAAGCGCGATCGCGCCGAGTTCGAAGATCTGCTGTATCAGATCCGCCGTCAGCCCGGCGGTCAGTCGAGCCAGGACAGTCAGCTTCCGTCGGGCCTGCAACTCGGTACCGGTGTGCGTATCAATGGTACTCAGAAGATTTTCACCGCCGGCAGCCTGCAAACCACCGAGCAGCCGATGGATATGGCTGTTAATGGTCGTGGCTTTTTCCAGGTGTTGATGCCCGATGGCACGGTGTCCTACACCCGTGATGGCAGCTTCCACCTCAATGCCAACGGTCAAGTGGTCACCTCCCAGGGATTCGCCTTGGAACCGGCCATCGTGCTGCCGCCGGAAGTGCGTACCTTCACTGTGGGGGAGGACGGTACCGCATCGGTCACCACTACCGGCAACCCGCAGCCGCAGATCGTCGGCAACATCCAGATCGCCGACTTTATCAACCCGGCGGGTCTGGAAGCCATCGGCAACAACCTGTTCATGGAAACCGCTTCCAGCGGTGCGCCGCAGGTCGGCACGCCCGGCCTCAATGGCCTGGGCACCACCCTGCAGAACACCCTGGAGAACTCCAACGTCAGCGTGGTTGAGGAGATGGTCAACATGATTACCACTCAGCGCGCCTACGAGATGAACTCCAAGGTCATCTCCACCGCTGACCAGATGCTGGGCTTCATTTCTCAGAACCTTTAAGACCCCGTGGTAGGGCATAAGCCCGTCCCCTGATACGCCTGAACGCTGTGAGGTAGTGGTTATGAACCGCTTGGTGTGTGTGTTTTCGATTCTCGGCAGCGTAGTGCTGAGTGGCTGTGTGGCACCCGCTGCGCGGCCAAACGATCCCTACTACGCACCCGTTCTGCCGCGTACGCCGCTTCCGGCTGCGCAGAACAACGGCTCAATCTTCCAGTCCGGGTTCGAGAGCAACCTGTATGGCGATCGCAAGGCCTTTCGCGTGGGTGATGTGATTACCATCACCCTCAACGAGCGCACCCAGGCGAGCAAAAACGCCACCTCGAAGATCGCCAAGAACAGTAACGCCAATATCGGCCTGACCTCGCTGTTTGGTGGCGATGTATCGATCGATAACCCCAGCACCAGTCTCAATCCGCTGAAGGCCGAAAACCTGGGGCTGAGCGCTCAGTACGGCGCCCAGCGCAGTACGGATGGTTCTGGTCAGGCGGGGCAGAGTAACAGCCTGACCGGCTCGATCACCGTGACCGTGGCCGAGGTGCTGCCCAATGGCCTGCTGGTAGTGCGCGGTGAGAAGTGGATGACCCTCAACACCGGTGACGAGCTGGTGCGTATCGCCGGACTGGTTCGTTCCGATGATGTGGCTCGTGACAACTCGGTGGCGTCGACCCGCATCGCCGATGCACGTATCACCTATTCCGGCACCGGCGCCTTTGCCGATGCTAGCCAGCCGGGTTGGCTGGACCGCTTTTTCGCCAGCCCGCTGTTTCCGTTCTGAGGTCAATGATCATGCGTAAATGGATCATCACCGTTGCTGCGCTGCTCTTGGCCTCGACCGCTCAAGCCGAGCGGTTGAAGGACCTGGCCAGCATTCAGGGCGTGCGCAGTAACCAGTTGATTGGCTACGGCCTTGTGGTCGGCCTCAATGGCAGCGGCGACCAGACCACCCAGACCCCGTTCACCGTGCAGACCTTCAACAACATGATGGCGCAGTTCGGCATCAAGGTGCCGGAGGGCGGCAACGTGCAGCTCAAGAACGTCGCGGCGGTGTCCATTCATGCCGATCTACCGCCTTTCGCCAAGCCAGGGCAGACCATCGATATCACTATTTCCTCGATCGGTAACGCCAAGAGCCTGCGCGGCGGCAGCCTGCTGATGACGCCACTCAAGGGTATTGACGGCAACACTTACGCTATCGCCCAGGGCAACCTGGTGGTTGGCGGCTTCGATGCCAGCGGCGCCGATGGATCGCGTATCACCGTCAACGTTCCGTCGGCCGGCCGTATCCCGGGTGGTGCCACCGTCGAGCGCCCGGTGCCGAGCGGCTTCGATCAAGGCAATACCCTGACGCTGAACCTCAATCGTCCGGATTTCACCACCGCCAAGAACATCGTCGACCACATCAACGAACTGCTCGGCCCAGGCGTTGCTCAGGCACTGGATGGTGGCTCGGTTCGCGTCAGCGCGCCGCTCGATCCGAGCCAGCGCGTCGACTATCTGTCGATTCTGGAAAACATGGAAGTGGATGTCGGCCAGGCGGTGGCCAAGGTCATCATCAACTCGCGTACCGGCACTATCGTCATCGGGCAAAACGTGCGCGTGCAGCCCGCCGCGGTGACCCACGGCAGCCTGACGGTGACCATCACCGAAGATCCGATCGTCAGTCAGCCGGGCGCGCTGTCCGGTGGCGAAACCGCCGTGGTGCCGCGCTCGCGCGTTGGCGCCGACGAAGAAAAGAAACCGATGTTCAAGTTCGGCCCCGGCACCACCCTCGACGAGATCGTCCGGGCAGTGAACCAGGTGGGCGCTGCGCCTTCTGACCTCATGGCCATCCTGGAGGCGCTCAAGCAAGCCGGCGCTCTGCAGGCCGACCTGATCGTGATTTAAAGGACACGCGACATGGATACTCGACTCTCGGCCGCCGGCACCAGCACCGTAGACAGCGGTGCCTACACCGATCTCAATCGCCTCAACCAGTTCAAGGTCGGTGGTGACAATGAGGAGAATATTCGCAAGGTTGCGAAGGAGTTCGAGTCGCTGTTTCTCAATGAAATGCTCAAGACTATGCGCTCGGCCAACGAGGTGTTCGGTGAAGGTAACTTCATGAACAGCAACGAGGCCAAGACCTACCAGGACATGTACGACCAACAGCTGTCGGTGACCATGGCCGGCAACAAGAACGGCATCGGTCTGGCCGACGTGATGGCCCGGCAGATGTCGAAGATGAAGAACCCCAGCGAGCGACCCAATCCGTTCGCCCAGGTCGATGCGCCGGTGCCGGCTGCGCCGAGCAAACCGCTGGCTCGTAACGAAGCGGTTGCTGACGCTGTGCCTGCGAAAGTCGAGAAGCTCGAGAAAGTCGCTGCCGCTGTGGACCCTGAGCGTAACGACATGACCCTGATCAATCAGCGTCGACTGTCGCTGCCGGGCAAGCTCGCCCAGCGCGTTCAGGCCGGCATCGTGCCGGGCGCCGAAGCCGTCACTGCCACTACCGTAGCCAATACACCAGCCGGCGATGCTATCGGCCAGCCTCTGGCAAAAGGCGACTGGCTGCCCGCCAAGGCCTACGCCGCGCCGGCCGAGCGCCGCTTGAGCATCAACGGCAGCGAAGAAATCGCCAGCCGTACCACGTTCAAATCGGCCAAGGAATTCATGGAAACCATGCTGCCGATGGCCGAGAAGGCCGCGGCCAAACTGGGTGTCGATCCGACCTACCTGGTCGCCCAGGCGGCGTTGGAAACCGGCTGGGGCAAGTCGATCATCAAGCAGGGCGATGGCAGCAGCAGCTACAACCTGTTTGGCATCAAGACACACAACACTTGGGACGGCGATTCCGCCCGGGTGATGACCACCGAATATCAGAACGGCAAGCCAGTGAAGGAAGCCGCCTCGTTTCGCTCTTACGAATCCTTCGCCCATAGCTTCGAGGATTACGTGAGCTTCCTGCAAAGCAACGGACGCTACGAAAAGGCGCTGAGTTCTACCGCCAACCCCGAGCAGTTCGCTCGTGAGCTGCAGAAAGCCGGCTATGCCACCGATCCGCAGTACGCCCGCAAGGTCTCGCAGATCGCCCGCAAGCTGTCGACCTACCAGATGATCGCCGCCAACGGCGCGCCCTCGAACCGGGGATGATGAAGCATGGCTGACCTACTGAATATTGGCCTGTCGGGCCTGGCGGCAAACAAGACCTCGCTGTCGGTGACCGGGCATAACATCACCAATATCAATACCCCAGGGTTCTCGCGGCAGGACACCATCCAGGCAACGCGCACGCCGCAATTCAGCGGTGCCGGCTATATCGGCAGCGGCACCTCGCTGGTGGACATTCGTCGCAGTTACAGTGAGTTTCTCAGTACGCAACTGCGCAGTAGCACCTCGCTGAGTGCCGACGTGCAGGCTTATAAGAGCCAGATCGATCAGCTCGATTCTCTGTTGGCCGGTAGCACCACGGGTGTCACGCCATCGTTGCAAAAGTTCTTCTCAGCCATGCAGACGGCCGCCGAGGATCCGTCCAACCTGCCTGCCCGCCAGCTGGTGCTCTCCGAAGCGGAGGGGCTGAGTCGTCGGTTCAATACCGTCTACGACCGCCTGAATGAACAGAATAGCTTCGCCAATAAGCAGATGGGCGCCGTCACCGAACAGATCAACCGGCTCGCCGGTTCCATTGCCAGTCTCAACGAATCAATTGCTATCGCTCAAGCCAACGGCAGTCAGCCTAATGATCTGTTGGATGCGCGCGAAGAGACCGTGCGTCAACTGGCAACCTTTGTCGGCGTTAACGTTGTTGCGCAGAACGACGGCACGCAGAACGTCTTCATCGGTTCTGGCCAGCCGCTGGTGGTCGGCAGCAACGCCGCCCGCCTTGAGGTTGTACCAGGCACCAATGATCCGAATCGCTCCGAAATCCAGTTCATCGTCGGTGCTTCCCGGCAAACCATCACCACTCAAGTGACCGGTGGAGAGTTGGGCGGCATTCTGCGGTACCGCGAAGACGTGCTGGACAAGACCTTCAACTCTCTGGGTCGCCTAGCACTGTCGATCAGTGATCAGGTCAACAGCCAGTTGGGGCAGGGCTTGGATCTCAAGGGGCAGGTTGGTACCAAGTTGTTTGGTGATTTCAACGAGGAATCGTTGGCGCGCCTGCGCGTGTTACCTTCGTCGACCAACAGCAGTAACGCATCGCCAGTGCTGAATATCACCAATAGTTCAGTATTGACCACCAGTGATTATCGGTTGGAGTTCGACGGCACCAACTACTCGGCCCGCCGTTTGAGTGACAATCAGACGATGGCTGTGACCGAGAATCCGGCTGGCACCCTGAGTTTCCAAGACAGCGCAGGGCGTGATCAGGGTTTCCAGGTCGTTGTGGGAACACCGGCACCGGCGGCCGGTGATTATTTCGCGCTACAGCCTACACGTATTGGCGCTTCGACTATTTCAACCGTCCTTGACCAGGCTGATCAGCTGGCCTTCGCCGCGCCGATTCGCGCTGAGGCCAACCTGCAGAACCGCGGTAATGGTGCAATCAGTCAGCCGACACTGAAATCCACAGGCAGCAGTATCAACCCGGCCGCCTTGCAGGCGGCTTTTGCGCCGATCACGCTGACCTACGATTCGGCCGCCGGCAGCTTCACTGGCTTGCCAGCCGGGGCGTCTTTGACGCGCGTGGACAACAAGGGACAGCCGATCACCCCGGCACCGACCCCGCTGTTCGAGCCCGGTCAGCAAAACAACTATCAGTTGACTCTGGCAGATGGCACCAGTGTCAACATGAGTGTCAGCGGGCGCCCGGAAAATGGCGATCGTTTCGATATCGCCTTCAACCTCAACGGCGTATCCGACAACCGCAATGCTTTGGCCTTGGTAGGGTTGCAGAGCAAGCAAGTCGTCGGTGTCGACCCTAGCGTCACAGGCATCACGACCGGTTCGAGCTTCACAGATAGCTATGGCGACCTAGTCGAGCGGGTCGGTACCCTGACCGCCCAGGCCCGTCAGGACAGCGATGCGACCAGTGCTATTCTCAAGCAGGCGCAGGACAACCGTGATTCTCTCTCGGCGGTCAACCTCGATGAAGAGGCTGCCAACCTGATCAAGTTCGAGCAGTACTACAACGCCTCTGCTCAGGTGATTCAAGTTGCGCGCTCGTTGTTCGATACCCTCATCGGAGCCTTCAGGTAGTAGGCTGGGCCTTGGCTCATCATGGCTGCCGCTACAGGTTGCCAATAAAGATTTCCGGTTCGGCCGCGTGGCAAACGCCATGTGGTGAAAAATCCCAAAACGGGTGCGGCTCTGGTAAGTGTCAGTTACCGCTAGAGAAGATGAGGCAGCTATGCGTATTTCCACTATCCAGGCGTTCAACAACGGCGTTCAAGGCCTGCAGCGCAACTATGCCAGTACCATCCGTACCCAGGAGCAGATCAGCACCGGCAATCGGATCCTCACGCCGGCCGATGACCCGGTTGCGTCGGTGCGTCTGCTGCAGCTTGAGCAGCAGCAGAATGTTTTGACCCAATATAAGGAAAATCTGAATGCGGCAGATAACAGCCTCGTTCAGGAAGAAAGCGTTTTGCAGTCGGTAAATACTGTACTTGACCGTGTGCAGGAACTTGCTGTTACTGCCGGCAATGGAGCATTGGCTCCCGAGCAGCGCAAAGCTATTGCTGCGGAATTACGTGAACGTGAAGACGAACTGCTCGGCCTCATGAATACCAAGAACGCCCGCGGCGAATACCTTTTCTCGGGATTTCAAGGCAAGGCCGAACCTTTCGTTCGTAATGCCGATGGCACTTACAGCTATCAGGGTGACGAAGGGCAGCGCAAGCTGGAAATTGCCAGCTCACTCAGCGTGCCGATCAGTGACAACGGCAAGAAGGTATTTCAGGACGTTATCAATGCCGGTCGCCTGAATGCGGCTGTTGCGGCCCAGCCTGGGTCTACCCTGCGTGCCTCCACGCCGCTGGTTCAGGATGAAGTGGCATTCAACGGTACGCCCCGATTTCCGGATGCCGGCGTTGATATCGTCTTCGGCAACCCCGATGCCAACAGCTACGAAGTATTTGCAGCCGGAACCACCACGCCGGCACTTGCCACTGGTGCCATGGACGATGACCCTGACGCTAGCGACAAGCTAGTATTTCGTGGCGTGGTGATCAACTTCGATGGAGCACCCGCCGCAGGCGACACAGTAACCGTTACGTCAGATCCCAACAGACAGAAGCAGGGCGCCCTCGATACCATCGCCAGCCTGCGTAGATCGCTTGAGGAATCACCAGCTACGCCAGAGGGCAACCTTCAGGTCCGTGATGCCGTGGCGCAAGCGATGACCAACCTGTCGCGTGCCAGCGTTACGGTCGACGGCACGCGGGGCGACATTGGTGCGCGTCGAAACATTATCGACAGTACTTTGACCAGTAACGAAGATACCGCCCTCGCTAACAAATCGGTCCAGGCGCAGCTACGTGAACTGGACTACCCCGAAGCGCTTTCTCGCCTATCGTTCCAAACACTCATTCTCGAGGCTGCGCAGCAGAGCTACGTGAAAATTAGTAGTCTGAATTTGTTCAATAAGCTGTGATCCTTCGATGCTGGTGCCACATAACGCTGTTCATGTGGTAGTCAGTAGCAGCTTCTTCCCAGTTGGCTAATCTTTTGCTTGGTTGTCTCTGAATGTCGGAAGATTGACGCAGAGTTAATCGCCAATGGCGCGTCGCGCCTACCATGCCCCTGCGGAGAACAAATGAGCACTCAAGGCCGGATAAAGGGAACCAACGTTCCTATCGACTACGAGGCAACACAGGCCTTTTTCGAAGAGAGAGGCCGGCGAGATTATGCCAGTGCTCTAAGTGCCACGATGTATCAGGACAATGACCCGGAGTTGGTCAGGCAGCGTGACCAGGCCGAGAAGGCCGTGCTAGCTCCGCAGTTGCAGCTTCCCGCGGCGGCCCGGGCTCTCGATATCGGCTGTGGGGTTGGGCGCTGGGGCTGGTTTCTCGAGCAGACCGTTTCTGGCATCGGCTACCTGGGCATCGATTTTTCAGAGACTCTGATTGAAAAGGCCAGACAGGAAGCCCTGCAACGGGGTGACAACGCGTTGCGTTTTCAGACAATGTCGGCAATCGATATCCGGCCGGACGAATTGCTGGTCCAGGCGCCCTTTGACCTTGTCATCATCTCGGGGCTGTTGATCTACCTGAATGACGATGACTGCATAAGGGTGTTGCGCTCAGCCTGCCAATTGTGCGCGCCTGGCGGAAAGATTTACCTGCGCGAGCCCGTTGGCGTGCAGGAGCGCTTGACGCTTGACCGATTCTATTCCGAAGAACTGAAGTACGAGTATTCGGCCAT
Source organism: Pseudomonas sp. CNPSo 3701 (assembly GCF_028674975.1). Lineage (NCBI taxonomy): Bacteria > Pseudomonadati > Pseudomonadota > Gammaproteobacteria > Pseudomonadales > Pseudomonadaceae > Pseudomonas > Pseudomonas sp. CNPSo 3701. Next base: position 9,092 of record NZ_JAQZSI010000003.1, read on the forward strand.
CTACCGCACCGTTGCAGAACTGGAAGCGTTACTGGGGCAGGCGCAGGTCTTGCCGGCCCTGCGTATCCAGGTATCAGCGTCGCTGTTCCCTGCTGACCTAGAAAAGCGAACGGAGACTCGGCAGCACTATTTCATCCTTAAAAAGAGTTGAGCGCGATGGCCACTGCCTATTGCTTCGATCTGGACGGTACCTTAACTCAGCAAGAACTATTGCCCTTAATCGCCTCATCGGTTGGCCTGGAGGATGAAATATCGGTACTGACCGAAGCGACGATAAATGGCATCTTGCCGTTCGAAAAGTCGTTCAAGCTACGTGTACGTCTGTTGCGCGATGCCAATATCGATTGGATTCATTCGGCGCTTCTCGAGAAAGTCGAGTTTGATGCGCACATGATCGAATTCATCGCGCGGCGGCCTGAGCAGTGCTTCGTTGTGACCGGAAATCTCGATGTATGGGTCAAGCCCATACTCGATCGTCTCGGTATTCAGAGCTTCACCTCGGTTGCCAAAGTGAGCAACTCCCGCATCGAGGGCATCAAGCATATCTTGCACAAGGGCGATGCAGTACTCGGCCTTCGCGATCGTTTCGACCGGATCATCGCCGTCGGTGATGGCATGAACGACGTGCCTATGTTCGAGGTAGCCGATTGGCGTATCGCATTCGGTGGCGCCCACGCGCCGAACCATCTCCTGGTCAAATTGAGTGACTTTGTCGTGCACGACGGAGGTGCCTTGTGTCGCCTATTAAACACGTTGTAATTAGCGCTGCGGGAATTGGCTCGAGGCTGGGGTTGAACAAACCGAAATGTCTGGTGGAAATAGGCGGCCGGACATTACTCGACTATCACCTCGAGCGCCTGACTTGGGCTGAGAATGTATGGCTGGTCGTCGGCTTCGAAGAAACTGAGGTTATTCGACAGGCGATGTCGCTGCGTAAGGACTTGATCGTCGTCCGCAATCCCGAATATGCCAGGACCAATACGCTGCAAAGCATTTACCGCGTGTCGCGCCATCTGCAGGAACGGTTTCTGGTGATCGATGCCGATACCGTCGTCGAGCCGCGCTCCTTCACCGCCTTCATGGCGGCAGCGCAGGACCAAGCGCAGTTGATTGGTATTTCCCGATACACCACCAGTGATGGCGTTCGCGTGCTTCTCGACGAAGCCGGCGCCTGCGTCACCGCGTTCACGCGCGCCGCTGAGCATGCCTGGGAGTGGACCGGGATCGCGGTTATCGACCCTGCCGCCGTCGTCGATAAACCGATATACGTGTATCAGGCACTGGAAGCTTATCTGCCAATGCCTGCTGCCGAGATAAAGGCATTCGATATCGACACGATTACCGACCTTGACATGGCGCGGCAGGTTCTCGCCAACGGATGGCCAGATCGAGACAACTATGCATAACGACCTAACCAGCACTACCAAAAAACACCTGGTGATCCTCTATCAGCTACCTGAATCCTGGGCCAACGTGCGCTCGGTATGGGAAGCCGCTCGCGATGACGAGTCCGTCGAGGTATCCGTGGTTTTACTGCCATTCGTGCACGGGGATTACGAGTGGCGACGGGACCTGGCGGAGGCGCATCTGACCGAACTCGGGGTGCCATTCGTGCCCTGGGATGCCTTTTCGCTCAGCGAGGCGACCCTGGACGCCGTGCTATATACCTCGCCTTACGATGAAACCAGGCCGGAGGCCTATAAGTTTGCCAGCCTCCGCCGACAAGCGAGGCGTATCGCCTATATCCCTTATGGGCTGGAAGTGGGCGGCGGCGAGCAAAACTACGTCTATCAGTACGGCCAGCCCGTCACTGCCCATGCAGACGCTGTTTTTGTCAGATCGCCAAGCGTGCGCGACATGTTCGCCCGCCATTGCCCGACGGGGGCCGAGCATGTCCATGTCACCGGACACCCGCGAATGGACGGCCTGGTCGATTTTGCGCAGTTTACGGTGGATCCTGGGTTGCTGGCGGCGATCGGCGAGCGCAAGGCCGTGCTGTGGAACGCGCACTTTTCATTCGATGGCGACCTGTGGTCGACCTTCGATCAGCTGGCGGCTGGCATCCTCGATGCTTTCACCTCGCGCCCCGATCTCGTGCTGCTGTTGCGCCCTCATCCGCTGTTATGGAAAAAGCTGATCAACCTGGACATCTTGAACGAGCAGGAGATCGCGGATCTCAAGGTGCAGTTGACAGCGCTGGGCGTGATCATTGACGAGCGCTCCGACCACCGCCATGCGTTCGCAGCCAGTTCGGCAATGATGAGCGATGCCGGATCTTTTCTGATGGAGTATCTGGCGACCGGCAAGCCGGTGCTCTACCTGAAAAATCCCCATGGTTTGGGTCTCAACGAAGAAGGCGCTGCGGTGGTACGTCGTTATCAGACCGCGGTGGATGCTGGCCAGGTCGCTGCATTCCTGGATCAGTTGCGTCGAGACGAGGACCCGCTGCACCTCAGTCGCAGCGCAGCGATCAGGCATTTTTTCCACGAGTTCGATGGTGCTGCCGGGCGTCGTGTACTGGGCGTTCTCAAGGGGCTGATGGCATGACCCTTCATCCTCTCGCCGATATCCAGAGTCGCCAGATAGGCGATGGCACGCGGATCTGGCAGTTCGTGGTGGTCCTGGCCGATGCCGTTATCGGTCGTGACTGCAATATCAACGCGCATTGCTTCATCGAGAATGATGTGGTGCTGGGTGATCGGGTCACCGTGAAATGCGGTGTTTATCTGTGGGACGGCCTGCGTGTCGGCGATGATGTGTTTATCGGTCCGAACGTGACCTTCACCAATGACCCGTCTCCCCGTTCGCGGCAACGCCCGGCGCATTTTCTGCCGACCCATATCGAGGCCGGTGCGTCGATCGGCGCCGCTGCGGTGATCCTGCCCGGGTTGACCATCGGCGCTGGTTCGATGGTCGGCGCCGGCTCCGTCGTGACCCAGGATGTACCCGCCTATGCGCTGGTGGTCGGCAACCCGGCGAGAGTCGTACGCTATCTGGATGATCGCCATGCGCCCATTTCTTGATCTGAAGGCGCTCATGGCGCGCGACGAGCATGCCCTGAATGAGGCATTCAACCGTGTTTTGCATTCCGGGTGGTACGTGCTGGGGCCCGAGGTGGAAGCGTTCGAGCACGAGTTCGCGCAACTGTGTGGGGTTGATCACGTGGTCGGCGTCGGCAATGGCCTTGACGCCCTTACGTTGATCCTGCGCGCCTACCGCCAGCTCGGTCGCCTTGCGCCGGGCGCGGAGGTCATACTGCCAGGCAACACCTTTATCGCCACGGCATTGGCCGTTAGCGAGGCAGGCCTGGTTCCGGTGCTGGTCGAGCCTGCACAATGCGACTTTGGCATTTCGGTCGCGGCCGTCGAAGCGGCCATCACCCCCAGAACAGGGGCGGTAATCGCCGTCCATCTCTATGGGCAACTGGCTGATATGCCCCGCTTGCGGCAGTTGACGCAACGGCACAATCTGTTGCTGATCGAGGATTGCGCGCAAGCCCACGGCGCACGTGACGAGCACGACCGTGTGGCGGGTTCGCTGGGCGATGCCGCGGGATTCAGTTTCTTTCCGGTGAAGAACCTGGGTGCGCTTGGCGACGGTGGTGCGGTTGCCACCAATGATTCCATGCTTGCCGAGCACGTACGCAAGTTGCGTAGCTATGGCTCCTCGGAGAAGTACGTTCACGACGTGAAAGGCGTAAACTCGCGCCTGGACGAGCTACAGGCGGCATTGCTGCGCGTCAGGTTACCCAGGCTGGGTGAAGACGCCGAGAGGCGGCGGGCCATCGCGGATCGCTACCTGAAGGGCATATCGCATCCGGCGATTACCTTGCCCAGCCAGCCTTCGTTGCCACTGAGCCATGTCTGGCATCTGTTCGTGGTGAGCTGTGCGCAACGGCAGTCGCTTCAAGCGCATTTGCGGCGTCGCGGTATTCCCACCCTGATTCATTACCCCGTGCCGATTCATCGCCAGGCTGCCTATGCCGAGTTATCCGACCTGTCCCTCCCGGTGGCAGAGCGCATGGCTGAGCAAGTGCTGAGCCTGCCTCTGTATCCCGGCATGCCGGAGGATTACGTGGCTGCGGTGATCGATGCATGCAACGATTTTTCCTATGACGAGCGTGGAGAAGGCCCGTGTCGCTGAAAGATTGCAAGATCATCGATCTGCCAAAGATCGAAGACCCGCGTGGCAACCTGACGTTCGTCGAGGGTGGGCGGCATATTCCGTTCGACATCCAGCGCGTTTATTACCTTTATGACGTGCCGGGTGGCTCCCACCGCGGTGGCCATGCGCACAAGGGGCTGCACCAGTTGCTGATCGCCATGTCGGGCAGTTTCGATATCTTGCTGGACGATGGCCGTACCCGCTTCAAATACCACATGAACCGCTCCTACTACGGGCTCTACATTCCGCCCATGATCTGGCGTGAAATCGACAATTTCTCCAGCGGCTCCGTGTGCATGGTCATGGCGTCGCAGTTTTATGACGAAGATGACTATTTCAGGGATTACGATGAATTCAGAAAGGCGTTACAAGGACCTTCGGCATGACCTCTGTCAGTTCTAGTGTTCCGCCACTCGATCGTTTGCTCGATGGATTGGCCAGTCTCAACGGGCTGAAGGCTTCGCGACGCGGCCAGGCGGGTACGCGCTACGATGTCGATGTTACCGTTACCGTCATGTCCTACAACAACGCACCGTATCTTGCACAGACGATCGAATCGGTGCTGTCTCAGGAAGGCGTAAGCCTCGAACTGCTGGTCTTCGATGATCGCTCCAGCGACGACAGTGTCGAGGTGTTGAACGGGTATGTTGGCGACCCGCGCTTCAGTTTTCAGGTCAACTCGGTCAATCTGGGCATGGCTGGCAACTACAATCGTTGCGTTCAAGCGGGAAACGGTCGGTACCTGGTGGTGCTGGGGTCCGATGACGTTCTCTATCCTGGCCATCTGGCGTCTCTTGTGGCGGCCATGAATGCCTGCCCGGGCGCGGCGCTTGGCTATGCCCAGTGCAACTGGATTGATGAGAACGGCAGGTTCATTCGCTATGCCGATCATCCGGGGCACCGCCGGCAATCCTATTCTGGGGGGCGTGACGAGGTCGCTGATCTCCTCACGTTCGACAGCTACATTACCCCGTCGGCGGCGATCCTGCGGCGCAGCGCGCTGCCTCATGTCGCCTTGCCCGAAGGGGGCATCCACCGGCACGACCTGCTGGCGGGCGATTGGGAACTGTGGATTCGTCTGGCGCGCCAGTTCCCCGATTTCGTATTTCTGCGCCAGGCGAGCGTGGGTTACCGCATCCATTCCGGTCAGATATCGAACACCTTTTACGGCAGCGAGCGCCCGCTGCGCGAGCACACCGAGATTCTGGAAATGAACCTTGCCGATGCGCCGACCCGCAGGCGCATGATCGTCCACGGCGAGGCCATCTGGGCGTTGTATCAGCAGCGGATAAGCGCTTATCCCGCTACAACGACGGCGCCTTATCAGCGAAGAATCGATGCCATACATACCGCCTTGATGGCCAAGGGCGAATTGTCCATGGTCCCCTCGCAGTTCCTGTTCTCGATCATCATGACGACCTACAACCGGCGCGAACTGCTGCGCTTCGCGCTGGACAGCGTCAAGGCTCAGACGCTGCAGGATTTCGAGGTCATTCTGGTGAACGACCATGGAGAGGGTGTCGAATCCCTCCTGGAGTCGTATCCCTACTGTATTACCTACCTGCGCCAGGGGCGCAATGCCGGGCCCGCGGCGGCGCGCAACGCCGCGCATCGCCTGGCCCGCGGTCAGTACTTGGTTTATCTGGACGACGACGACGTCTTTCTGCCGGCTCACCTGCAAGTCCTGGCCGATGCGCTGCAGAAACACCCGGGAGAGGTGGTGTACAGCGACGCCTTGTTCATTGCCGAGCGCGTTGAGAACGGGGTACGCCACGTGATCAATCAGGAGCAGCGTTATCCCCATGGGGATTACTCGCGCGAACGCCTGCTCGTAGACAACTACATCCCGGTCAATACCTTCGCCTGGCCGCGTTCGGCTGCGCTGGAGGTTGGCGGGTTCGACGAAACCCTGTCAGGCCTGGAGGACTGGGATTTCCTGATGCGGCTCGCCGCTCGTCTGCCTTTCCACCACGTGCAGCAGGAAACCGTACAGGTGCGCATGCGCGCTGACGAATCGTCCGTCGAGCGACGTTCTCAGCAGGCGCTGAAGGATTATCCGGCGTTGTATAAGGAAATGTACCGGCGCCACGGCGACATGGGCAGTGCGGCGGTGAAGGCCGGCAGGGTGGACTTGCTGCAGCGTCTCGGGGCTGACGTCGAGGTGACCCGTCAACCGCCGAGTATGCAGGCATGGCTGCAGCGGCGCGCCTTGACGCCTCCCCAGAAAGCCCTGGTGGACGAGCGCCTCGAAGGGCAGGGTGGGGCGCCACACTTCGGTATCCTGATCGTAGATCTGCAAGGGGACCACGCCACACTGGCGCGTACACTCGCCTCCCTCGACAGCGCGCGCGACAACTATGCGAAGCTGCAGGCAGTGGTGTTGAGCAGTGCTGAAAACGTCGCCAATTTTCCATCCTGCCAGGTCGTGGCGGTGCGGCCTGATGACTGGCTCGCGGCGCTCAACGAGCTCCTGGCTGCCTCGGCCTTCGACTGGTGCCTGCTACTGCGCGCGGGCGAGGAGCTGACCCCCTCGGGCCTGATGATGGCGGGGCTGGAATTGCTGACCGCGCCGGATTGCCGCGCGATCTACTGCGACGAAATGTTCCGCCAGGAAGGACAGTTGGCCGCGGCTTTGCGGCCTGCCTTCAATCTCGACTACCTTTTGAGTTTCCCTGCAGGAATGGCCAGGCACTGGCTGTTCCGCCGTGATGTCATAGTGGCGGCCGGCGGCTTCGACCCTGCCTTCGAACAGGCGGCGGAGCTGGAGTTGATCCTCAGGCTGATCAACCAAGGCGGCCTCGATGGCCTGGGGCACGTGGCGGAGCCGTTGCTGATCACCGAGGCACCCGCGTTGGCCGACAATGATGCCGAGCAGCGGGCCATCGCCCAGCATCTGCAGCAGCGTGGCTACTCGGATGCGGCTGTCACGTCGGTGAAGCCCGGGCGTTATCGGATCGACTATGGGCATGCGCAATCGCCGCTGGTGTCCTTCCTGATTCTGCCCGGTGAGTGTCTCGAGCACTTGCAGCGCTGCGTGGAGAGCATTCTCGAGAATACCCGCTATCCCAACTACGAATTGCTGCTGATTCAGAGTCCTCTGCAAACTGATGAGGTCGGTGCCTGGCTCGGTGCGCTGGCCTCGCTTGGCGAAGCGCGTATTCGGGTACTGCCTGCTGGGCAGGAGGTGCTGGCGCCTCAGACGCTGCTCAATCAGGCTGCCGAGCAGGCGCATGGGGATTACCTGCTGTTGCTGTCGGCCGATACGGCTGCTATCAGCGAGGACTGGCTAGACGAGCTGGTCAATCACGCACAACGTCCTGAGGTGGCCTGCGTCGGCGCCAAGCTGCTGTCAGCAGACGGGAAAATCGCCCGCGCCAGCCTGATCCTCGGACTCGAGGGGCCGGTGGGGCGGCCCTATGTCGGTGAGCCCCTGGATGCGCCGGGTTATATGCAACGCCTGCAGGTGGTGCAGAACAGCAGCGCCGTTGGGCATGAGTGCCTGCTGGTTGCCAAGGCCGTGTTTCTGCAGTTGGGTGGACTGAGAGAGGAGGGCATGCCGTGGCGCTATGCGGGTGTCGACCTCTGCCTGAAGGCGCGCCAGGCCGGTTATCTGACCGTGTGGACACCGTTCTCGCAGTTGATGCTCGACCCGGTAGATATTTCCCGGGGCACTACCGCCGAGCATGACGCCCTCTATGCAGAATGGCTGCCGGTGCTGGCACGCGATCCCGCTTACAACCCGAATTTCTCCCTCTCGCAGCCGGGGGGCTTCAAGCTGGCCGACACGGCGTTGTCATGGCGGCCCCTGTCGTCATGGAAGCCGGTACCCACTGTGCTGGCCCATCCGTCTGACAACTACGGCTCTGGGTACTATCGAGTGATTCAGCCATTTAGCGCCTTGCAACAGGCCGGGTTGATCGATGGTGGGCTATCCCCGGGGCTCATGCACGTTACGGATCTGGAGCGCTACGACCCGGATGTGATCATTCTGCAGAAGCAGATCGGCGATGATCGCTTCGATGCGATGCGTCGTATGCAGGCTTTTTCGCGTGCGTTCAAGGTCTACGAACTCGATGACTACCTGCCTAATCTGCCGGTAAAAAGCGTCCACCGTGCGCAGATGCCCAAGGACATCCTGAAGTCCATGCGTCGCGGCCTGGGGTACGTGGACCGTTTTGTCGTGTCGACGCAGGCCCTGGCCGATGCCTGCAGCGGCTTGCACGATGATATCCGGGTGATCGAGAACTGTTTGCCGCCTGCCTGGTGGAAAGGGCTCGCCGCCGGACGAAACAGTTCGCAGAAACCCAGGGTTGGCTGGGCAGGGGGCATTGGGCACACCGGCGATCTGGAAATGATTGCTGATGTCGTGCTGGCCCTGGCCGATGAAGTCGACTGGGTGTTCATGGGCATGTGCCCCGACAGACTGCGGCCTGCTGTCAAGGAGGTTCACGAGGGTGTCGATATCGGTGTCTATCCGCGGGCATTGGCAGCTTTGAATCTGGACCTGGCGGTGGCGCCACTGGAGGAAAACCTGTTCAACGAGTGCAAGAGCAATCTGCGCCTGCTGGAGTACGGAGCCTGTGGGTTTGCCGTGGTGTGCAGTGACTTGCGCAGTTACCAGGGAAATCTGCCGGTGACGCGGGTGAAGAACCGTTATCGGGACTGGATGGAAGCCATAAGAATGCATGTAGGCGATCTGGACGCGACGGCTCGCGCCGGTGAAGCATTGCACCAGCAGGTGATGCGCGACTGGATGCTTGAGGGTGACAACCTGGTGGCCTGGCGGCGCGCCTGGTTGCCCGACTGAGACGAGGCTTTGGCGCGGTTTTACTGACTGGCTCAAGGATTCGCGGCAGGTGCCGATACGCTGTTCAGGAAGAGGTTGAAGAAGCATGGCTTCTGGGTTGTCAAGGGAGTCGCAAAAAAATTCAACTTCGCTCCTAAAGCTTCGCAGAGTCAGGTCGATAAAGAGTATGAAAGCGAACTCAATGTTGCCTGAGCATTGCAGGCCAGAGTCGCAAGCCCAGGCAAACAGTTAGTGTCCGATGGAGGACAAACATCATGGCTTTGACCGTAAACACCAACATTGCGTCGTTGAACACTCAGCGTAACCTGAACACCTCGTCCAACGCGCTCAATACCTCCCTGCAGCGTCTGTCGACCGGTTCGCGCATCAACAGTGCCAAGGATGATGCGGCTGGCCTGCAAATCGCCAACCGTCTGACCAGTCAGGTCAACGGCCTGAACGTTGCGGTGAAGAACTCCAACGACGGCATCTCCATGGCGCAGACCGCTGAAGGTGCCCTGCAGCAGTCGACCACCATCCTGCAGCGTATGCGTGACCTGTCTCTGCAGTCGGCCAACGGTTCGAACAGCGAAGGCGAGCGTAAGGCACTGAACTCGGAAGTGACCGAGCTCAAGAAGGAGCTGAACCGTATCTCCAACACCACCACCTTCGGTGGCAAGAAGCTGCTGGATGGCAACTTCGGTACCACCACCTTCCAGGTAGGTAGCGCGGCCAACGAAACCATCAGTGTAAAAATCGATGAGATGAGCACCGCGTCGCTGAAGGGCAAGTACTACGAGGGCAGCCTGGCTGCTGCCACTGGTACCGCAAGCGCTTCGGGCACTATCACCGTTTCCGGCACCGTAAACGGTACCGATTTCTCGGTCGATGTAGCCATTGCCAGCGGCTCAACTGCACTGCAGGTTAGCCAGTCGGTTGCCACCGCCATCAACGATGCCAACATCGGTGTGGGTGCGTTCGTCGACGATGCAGGTGCAACGAAACTGATTTCTAATCAGAACACTGACGGTACTGCGAACGCGCTTTCTGCACTGAGTGTAAGTGGTACTGTCGCTGGGGTAACAGCCAACCCTGCATACACTGCGGCTACAGCTGTCACCGAAAAAGAAATGACCAACATCGACGTCAGCACCGTGCAGGGTGCCCAGGAGTCGGTCATCGTTATCGACCAGGCGATCTCGTCGATCGACAAGCAACGTGCCGACCTCGGTGCTGTGCAGAACCGCTTCGAGAACACCATTGGTAACCTGCAGAACATCGCAGAGAACGTTTCGGCAGCACGTGGTCGGATTCAGGACACGGACTTCGCGGCGGAAACTGCGAACCTGACCAAGAACCAGATCCTGCAACAGGCCGGTACTGCGATTCTGTCCCAGGCCAACCAGCTGCCGCAGGCAGTACTCAGCCTCCTGCGGTAAGCCAATTGGCTAGGCTGCTCTAAACTCCGGGGGGAAGTGCATGGCGCTTCTCCCCGTTTTGCCTTGCGAGGTAAAAGAAATGGATATCGCAGTAAACAGTTTGTCGCCGGTTCTGACCAAGCCTAGTGGTTCGCCTGTGTCAGGTGTCTACGCGGCAGCGGGTGCCTCTTCTGAGGCCGTAAATGACAAGCTTGCTCAACGCCAGGGCAAGGTGTCGCCGGAAGATTCAGAGCAAACTTATGAGCAGGTGGACAGCGCGATCACGTCCATCCAGAGTTTCGTCCAGAACATCCAGCGCGACTTGAACTTCAGTGTCGATGATTCAAGTGGCAGAGTTGTGGTCAAGGTGACTGATCGCGCCTCCGGCGATGTGATTCGTCAGTTGCCTTCCGAAGAGGCCTTGCGCTTGGCGGAAAGTCTAGAGGAGGCGCGAAGTCTGCTGTTCAAGGCCGAAGCCTGAGATGGCGCGATTTTTGAATTAGGGAGCAGGACTGCATAAGTTTTCAAATAAACGTCAATATCGTGACGGAGTATAAAACATGGCTATTGGTGGAGTTCAGACGGGCATCAACTCAGGGTTGCCGATCGGCGATCTGGTCAAGGCAATGGTCGATGCTGAAAGGGCGCCCAAGGAAGCGCAATTGGCGCGCTTGTCTAGCTCGACTACCGTCAAGCTAACTGGTCTGGGCAAACTGAATACTGCGCTTGGCGAGTTTCAGACCGCGCTGAAGGATCTCAATAGCCCGGCTCTGTTCGAGAAGCGCACGGCCACGTCCTCCAACACCAGTGCGCTAACAGCCACCGCCGGAAAAACAGCATCTGCTGGCAGCTACCAGGTTGAGGTGAAGAGCCTCGCTTCGTCCAGCAAGGTCGCAACTAAGGCGCTCGACGGTACTTTTACGAGTGGCGGCAGTGACGAGGTACTGAGCGTCAAAATTGGTGAGAGTGGCACCGCTGTCGATGTGAAGATCACTGCAGGTTCTGACCTGGCCAGCATTCGTGACCAGCTCAATACCGCGCTCAAGGATAAGGGCGTAAGCGTCAGCACCATCAACGATCCTGCCACTGGCAAGTCTAGACTGGTATTCAGCGGCAACGAGACGGGGAACGGCAAGGACGTCATCGTTTCTGGTAGTGGCGACCTTGCTGCTCTGAGCGTCGATGGTCGTACCGCGCTCGCAGCGACGGATGCTTCCGCTTCCGGTTATATCGTTCAGGCCGCTAACGCCAAGTTCTCCATTGATGGTCTGGCGCTCAGCAGTCCAACCAATTCGGTCAAGGGAGCCATCGCCGATGTCGATTTTGATTTGCTTGCCACAACCGAGGATGGCAAAGCTCTGACCCTCAAGGTTGGTGAGGATAACGCTGGTGTCAAAGCGGGTATCAAGAAATTCGTCGAGGCTTATAACAAGCTGATCAACACCACCAACGATCTGACCCGGGTTACCAAAGTCGGCGAGGACGGCACTCCGCTGGTGGGAGGGTTGGTGGGTGATTCGACGGTGCGCAATCTGGTCGGCGGTGTTCGTAATGAATTGGTGAACCCCGTTGGAGGCGATGGTGTAAGGGTGCTGGCCGATCTCGGCATCACTACGCAGAAAGACGGCACCCTGAAAATTGAAGACACCAAACTCGACGCAGCGCTAAAAGACAACTTCGATGCAGTCGGTTCGTTTTTCCTGGGCGATACCGGTTTGATGAAGCGTCTGGACGGGCAGGTGGCAGCATACAGCCAGACGGGCGGGATTCTTTCTCAGCGTATGTCTGCGCTGCAGTCTACCGATGCCGACATAAAAAAACAGACCGAGGCTCTGAAGCTGCGTGTCGAAAGTATGCAAAAACGCCTGCTTGCCCAGTTCAATGCAATGGACTCTCTGGTCGGTCAGTTGAATGGGACCAGCAGTCAGCTGCAAAATAGTCTTTCCAAATTACCCGGCGTAGTAAAAACATAGCCAATGGACAGCCCCCTCGATATCTACAAAAGCGTCAAGACCAGTCAGGTGGTTACACCTTATCAAGCGGTTAATCTCCTTCTGGACGGCGCCATCGAGCGAATCTCCCTGGCAATCTTGGGGCAGCAACAGGGCAATCCCGGTTTACGTGGTGAAGCGGTAAGCGGCACGACTTCCATCATCGCAGTGTTGCAGTCGAGCCTAGATAAGGAGCTCGGCGGTGAGCTGGCGCAGAACCTCGACAACCTCTACGACTACATCAACCGGCGTTTGGTTGGCGTAGCGCTCGACAATACGCCTCGTCGATTGGAGGAGGTGCAGCAGCTTCTGACGCAGATCCGTGATGCCTGGAAAGCTATTGGCCCTGAGGTTGAGTCTGGTAGCGAATGAACGGCGTTTCTCTCGTCAGTACTGGCTGCTACGCTTCTCCATAGCGCAGTCAATTATTAATCTTCGTTAAAGCTCAGGCCGCTTGTGCCGATATATGAAGTATTCCCGCTTTACACTGGAGTACATCAGCATGAACGCCATGGCCGCTATGCGTCAGTATCAAAACGTCAACACTCAGGCGCAGGCTGTAGATGCCAGCCCGCACCGTCTGATTCAGATGCTGATGGAGGGTGGCCTGACTCGTCTGGCCCAGGCACGTGGTGCCATGGAGCGTGGGCAGTTCGCGATGAAGGGTGAGCTGATCGGCAAGGCCATTGGCATCATTGGTGGTCTGCGGGCTGGTTTGAACCTCGAAGAAGGTGGTGAGCTGGCTGTGAATCTGGATAACCTTTACGACTACATGAGCCGCCGCTTGCTGGAGGCTAACCTGAAGAACAGCGTCGAGCCGCTCGATGAAGTCGCCGATTTGCTTCGCAACGTCAAATCCGGCTGGGATGCAATTGCCCAGTGATTGGCGGGCTGGAAAGGAGTTTTCCATGAATACATCTGTTCAGCGTCTGCAGAATACGGGCACGGCTATGCGTCAGGCATTGTCCACCCAGGATTGGGCGGCTATCGGTGAGCTGGATCTGCAGTGCCGCCAGGCTGTGGAAGATGCCATGGTCGATGCTGCCGAGGATGACGGTGCGCTGCGGGCGCGAATGGAAGAGCTGCTGGATCTTTATAAGGATCTGGTAACTGCGTGTCAGGCCGAGCGTCAGCGCTTGGCCAACGAGCTCGTTCAGTTCAATCAGTCGCAGCAGGGCGCGAAGGTTTATCAGCTATTTGGCTGAGTCACTCGATAACCGATATTGTTCTCTGTAGCGTCGCCTTCTATCTCTACGCCTTCTAAGCCTGGTTGCTGAACGCTTTTTGGGCCTCGTTGCAAGTTCCTCTAAATAATCACGCCATAAAATTGACTAAGCGCCAATAATTTACTTTACTGCTGGCTATATGCCGGCGCTCTGGCTGCTGGTGGCTTTTTATCTTTGGGCCGAACAACTATGTGGCGTGAAACCAAGCTTCTGCTAATTGACGACAACCTCGAACGTCGTCGTGACCTGTCGGTGATTCTCAATTTTCTCGGTGAAGACCACCTTGCTTGCGGCAGTAGCGAGTGGCGCGACGTTGTGGAGCAAATCGACTCCAGCAGAAGCATTCTTGGCGTCCTGCTCGGTGAGGTGCAGCTCAAGGGGGGGGCGCTGGATCTGCTCAAGCAATTCGCCGCCTGGGACGAGTTCTTGCCGGTGCTGATGCTTCATGAGCATGCCACCACCGACTGGCCAGAGGAGTTTCGCCGCCGGGTATTGGCGACTTTGGAAATGCCGCCCAGCTATAACAAACTCCTCGATTCCCTCCATCGTGCCCAGGTCTATCGCGAGATGTATGACCAGGCGCGGGAGCGCGGCCGGCAGCGCGAACCTAATTTGTTTCGTAGCCTGGTAGGCACCAGTCGTGCCATTCAGCATGTTAGGCAGATGATGCAGCAGGTGGCCGACACCGAGGCCAGCGTGCTGATTCTCGGGGAGTCGGGCACCGGCAAGGAAGTCGTCGCGCGCAATCTGCATTACCACTCCAAGCGCCGCGAAGCGCCGTTCGTACCGGTCAACTGTGGCGCCATTCCCGCCGAGCTGCTGGAAAGCGAACTGTTCGGGCATGAGAAGGGTGCGTTCACGGGCGCCATCACCAGCCGCGCTGGGCGTTTCGAGCTGGCCAATGGCGGAACGCTGTTTCTGGACGAGATCGGCGACATGCCGCTGCCGATGCAGGTCAAGTTGCTTCGAGTTCTGCAGGAGCGCACCTTCGAGCGCGTGGGCAGCAACAAGACCCAGAACGCCGACGTGCGCATCATCGCGGCCACCCACAAGAACCTCGAGAGCATGATTGAGAGTGGCAGCTTCCGTGAGGATTTGTACTACCGCCTCAACGTGTTCCCTATCGAAATGGCGCCGCTGCGTGAGCGCATTGAAGACATTCCGTTGCTGATGAACGAGCTGATCTCGCGCATGGAGCACGAGAAGCGCGGTTCTATCCGCTTCAACTCTGCCGCCATCATGTCGCTCTGCCGTCATGATTGGGCGGGCAACGTTCGTGAGCTGGCCAACCTGGTCGAGCGCATGGCGATCATGCATCCCTACGGCGTGATCGGCGTGGGCGAGCTGCCGAAGAAATTCCGTCACGTTGATGACGAAGACGAGCAACTGGCGGCCAGCCTGCGCGATGAGCTGGACGAGCGTGCAGTGCTGACCTCGTCGGCGCCATCCGCTCTGTCCGCGGCGATGTTGCCGGCCGAGGGCCTGGACCTCAAGGATTACCTTGGTAATCTCGAGCAGGGGCTCATCCAGCAGGCGCTCGATGATGCCGGTGGTGTCGTGGCTCGCGCCGCTGAGCGCTTGCGCATCCGGCGCACCACGCTGGTCGAGAAGATGCGTAAGTACGGCATGAGCCGTCGCGAAGACGAGATGGGCGACGACTGACTCGCCTGTCCTAAATCTTTCAGGGTGGGCTACAGCCCACCTGTTCCCTCAGAGCATTAACGCTCTTGCAGTCAGTCAATTGACGATCTACTGCCCATTAAATCCTTATATTATTGAAAATAAAGCATTTTATTTTCAGGCATGAGTATTGCTATCTCTTGGCAAATGACCGCCTTCTGACGGCTCGCCACGCGAGAGAGTGCAATGAAACCAAGCCCGCAACGTCATGTTTCCCTGGATAACTCATCGCCGGTAGGCGCGGAGCGTGGGGAGTTGGAGCAGTCGCTGGCCTTGTTCGAGCAGATGTCGCGTCGGCTGGGTAGCTCCTACAGTCTCTTGGAAAATCGCGTCAATGAACTGACTGGGCAGCTGGCCCAAGTCAGCGAGCAGCGCGTGCAGGAGTTGAACGAAAAGGAGCGGTTGGCCCACCGCCTGCAAAGCCTGTTGGATCTGCTGCCCGGTGGCGTCGTCGTCATCGATGGCCATGGCGTGGTGCGTGAAGCCAATCCTGTGGCGCGGGATATGCTTGGGGAAGCGCTTCTGGGATGTCTTTGGCGTGACGTGATCGCGCAGCGCTTCGCACCGCGGCGCGACGACGGTCATGAAATTTCTTTGGCCGATGGCCGGCGACTGTCGATTTCCACCCGCTCGCTGCAGGGCGAACCGGGCCAACTGGTGTTGCTGACCGACCTGACGGAAACCCGTCGCCTGCAGGATCAGCTGTCGCGACACGAGCGCCTGAGTGCCATGGGGCGCATGGTCGCGTCACTGGCTCACCAGGTGCGTACGCCGCTATCGGCGGCGTTGCTGTATGCCAGTCACCTGACTGAACAGGTACTGCCGGCCGAGCAGCAACAGCGCTTTGCCGGGCGCCTCAAAGAGCGGCTGCATGAGCTCGAGCATCAGGTACGCGACATGCTGGTGTTCGCCCGCGGCGAGCTACCACTGCCGGATCGACTCGATCCTGCTCAGCTGTTCGAGGCGCTCAGGCAGTCCGGTGAGTCGGTGGTGCAATGTATCGACGTTCGCTGGCAATGCGATGTTCGGGGCGGCGAGCTGCTCTGCAATCGCGACACGTTGGTTGGTGCGCTGCTGAACCTGGTCGAGAACGCGATCCAGGCGACAGGGCAGGGTGTGCGCCTCAAGGTGCATGCTTACAAGCGCGAATCCACCTTGCGTCTGTGCATCAGTGATGATGGTCCCGGCATTGATGCCCTCACGCTGGCGCGTCTGGGCGAGCCGTTCTTCACCACGAAAACCACCGGCACCGGCCTCGGGTTGGCGGTGGTCAAGGCGGTCGCTCGCGCTCACCAGGGCGAGTTGCACCTGCGTTCACGGCCGGGTCGCGGTACCTGCGCTTTGTTGATTCTGCCGCTGATTACCCCAGCGCACCCCACGATTCAGGAGTGACCCATGGCTGCCAAAGTCCTGCTGGTTGAAGACGATCGCGCATTGCGCGAAGCTCTGGCCGACACCCTCGAGCTTGGTGGCCATGATTACCGGGCCGTCGACTGCGCCGAAGCGGCGCTGATCGCCATCGCCCAGGAACCGTTCGGGCTGGTGATCAGTGACGTGAACATGCCGGGCATGGATGGTCATCAACTGCTATGCGCCATTCGCGAACGCCAGCCGCAGTTGCCGGTGCTGCTGATGACGGCTTTCGGCGCCGTCGAGCGTGCCGTCGATGCCATACGCCGTGGTGCAGCCGATTATCTGGTCAAGCCGTTCGAGCCCAAGACCCTGCTGTCGCTGGTGGCGCGCCATGTGCTCGGGCGGGCCAGCGAGCTGGAGCAGGACGGGCCGGTAGCCTGCGAGCCGGCCAGCTTGCAACTGCTCGAGTTGGCGGCGCGGGTCGCTCGTAGCGATTCCACCGTGCTGATCACCGGCGAGTCGGGGACCGGCAAGGAGGTTCTGGCGCGTTATCTTCATCAGCAGTCTCCACGTGCCAAGGGTCCTTTCATCGCCATCAACTGCGCGGCGATTCCGGACAACATGCTGGAAGCCACCCTGTTCGGTCACGAGAAGGGTGCCTTTACTGGCGCCGTTGCCAGCGCGCCGGGCAAGTTCGAGCTGGCCGAGGGCGGAACCATCCTGCTCGATGAAATTTCCGAGATGCCGCTGGCTTTGCAGGCCAAGCTGTTGCGTGTGCTGCAGGAGCGTGAGGTCGAACGGGTTGGCGCCCGCAAGCCGATCAGCCTGGATATCCGCGTGCTGGCGACCAGCAACCGTGACCTGGCTGCAGAAGTAGCGGCAGGTCGCTTCCGGGAGGATCTGTTCTATCGCCTGTCGGTGTTCCCGCTGGCCTGGCGACCGTTGCGTGAGCGCCCGGCGGATATCCTGCCCCTGGCCGAGCGTCTGCTGGCCAAGTACGTGAAGAAGATGAACCTGGCGCCGTTACGGCTCTCCGTCCAGGCGGTCGCCTGCTTGACGGGGTATGCTTGGCCGGGCAACGTTCGTGAGCTGGACAATGCCATTCAGCGCGCGGTCATCCTTCAACAAAACGGCGTCATCGAGCCCCATGATCTGTGCCTGAGCGCGCCTATCGGGTTCGCACAGGCAGCTCCTGCGCCGCAATTGGCGGTGGTACAGAGCGCACCGCTGCCGGTCATGCCGGACGCAAGCGTGACGGATGGCGCCCTGGGCGAGGATCTACGGCGCAGGGAATATCAGGTGATCATCGATATCCTGCGTGCCGAGCGTGGGCGTCGTAAAGAGGCCGCCGAGCGACTGGGCATCAGCCCGCGTACTTTGCGCTACAAGCTGGCGCAGATGCGTGATGCCGGGATGGATGTCGAGGCTTATCTGTACGCCAGCTAAACCTGGGGTAGCCCGGGTTGAGCGAAGCGATACCCGGGAAGTTTTATAGGCCTTGTGATTCCGCGGTGGGTTACGCACCGCTCCGAGTAAGTAGCGTTCGCCAGGCTTCTGGCCAGTGGCGCTAACCCACCCTACGAACCGCACACTTTCCGGCAGGCAATAAAAAACCCGGCCTAAAGACCGGGTTTCTTGAATTTGGCTCCGCGACCTGGACTCGACAGCGCAGCTGAACGCGCTTCAGCGCGGCCCCGGAGGGTGAGCGAAGCGAATAACCTGGGACGTAGTCCCTGGTGAGAGTCCGGCAGGCAATAAAAAACCCGGCATAAAGGCCGGGTTTCTTGAATTTGGCTCCGCGACCTGGACTCGAACCAGGGACCCAATGATTAACAGTCATTTGCTCTACCGACTGAGCTATCGCGGAACAACGACGCGTATCCTACTGATTACGAAGGGGAAGTCAAGCATCTGCCGACTTCCCCTCGCAACTTACAGAACGGCGGCGATGGCCTTGGTCACCACTGGCAGGTTGCGCGTGTTCAGGGCGGCCACGCAGATGCGGCCGGTGCCCACGGCGTAGATGCCGAATTCGCTGCGCAGGCGCTCGACCTGTTCGGTGGTCAGCCCCGAGTAGGAGAACATGCCGCGCTGTTCGGCGACGAAGCCGAAGTCGCGCTTGGCGTTCAGTGCTGCCAGCTGCTCGACCATGGCCAGGCGCATGGTGCGGATACGATCGCGCATCTCGCCCAGCTCGGTTTCCCACATCACCCGCAGTTCAGGATTGTTGAGCACGGCTGCAACCACGCTGGCGCCATGGGTCGGCGGGTTGGAGTAGTTGGTGCGGATTACGCGCTTGACCTGGGAAAGCACGCGGCTGCCTTCTTCCTGGTCGCCGACCACGATGGTCAGCGCGCCGACGCGCTCACCGTACAGCGAGAACGACTTGGAGAACGAGCTGGAGACGAAGAAGGTCAGGCCAGATTGGGCGAACAAACGTACCGCCGCGGCGTCTTCTTCAATACCGTCGCCAAAACCCTGGTAGGCGATGTCGAGGAAGGGCACATGCTCGCGTTCGCGCACGATTTCCAGCACCGCTTGCCAGTCTTCGGGCGTCAGGTCGACGCCGGTCGGGTTGTGGCAGCAGGCGTGCAACACGACGATGGAGCGCGCCGGCAGATTCTTCAGGTCTTCGAGCAGGCCGCCACGGTTCACGCCGTTGCTGAAGGCGTCGTAGTAGCGGTAGTTGCGCACCGGGAAACCGACGGCTTCGAACAGTGCGCGATGGTTCTCCCAGCTCGGGTCGCTGATCGCCACGGTGGCGTCGGGCAGCAGGCGCTTGAGGAAGTCCGCGCCGGTCTTCAGCGCGCCGGTGCCGCCGATGGCCTGGGTGGTGATCACGCGGCCTTGCTGGATCAGCGGCGAGTCGTTGCCCAGCAGCAGCTTCTGCACGGCCTGATCGTAGGCGGCGATGCCTTCGATCGGCAGGTAGCCACGTGGCGCGCGAGCGGCGGTCAGGGCCGCTTCGGCTTCGACCACGGCGCGCAGCAGCGGGATGCGACCTTCTTCGTTGGTGTAGACACCCACGCCAAGGTTGACCTTGTCAGGGCGTTTATCGGCGTTGAATGCTTCGTTGAGGCCCAGGATGGGATCGCGCGGAGCCATTTCGACGGCGGAGAACAGACTCATGGGGCGGCAGCTCTGTGGTGGGGTGAGTATCGAGCAACCCGGCAACTGGATTAGGGGTTGCGCAAGCGGGCCGTTAGTATAGCGGCCCATATTCGGTGTCGCGACAGCGTACATCAGGTATGACGCACGTGTTGTCGTGGCGTCACAGCCTTTGCAGAGGTAATTATGTCCGAGTTTCAACTGGTCACCCGTTTCGAGCCCGCTGGCGACCAGCCCGAGGCGATTCGGCAGATGGTCGAAGGCCTCGAAGCCGGGCTTTCGCACCAGACGCTGCTCGGCGTGACGGGCTCCGGCAAGACCTTCAGTGTGGCCAACGTCATCGCCCAGGTGCAGCGCCCGACGCTGGTGCTGGCGCCGAACAAGACCCTGGCGGCACAGTTATATGGCGAGTTCAAGTCGTTCTTCCCGAACAACGCGGTGGAGTACTTCGTTTCCTATTACGACTATTACCAGCCCGAGGCCTACGTGCCGTCGTCGGACACCTTCATCGAGAAGGACGCCTCGATCAACGATCACATCGAGCAGATGCGCCTGTCGGCGACCAAGGCGCTGATCGAGCGCAAGGACGTCATCGTGGTCTGCACGGTGTCGTCGATCTACGGCCTGGGCAGCCCCGAGGAGTACCTGAAAATGGTGCTGCACCTCGACCGTGGCGACAAGATGGACCAGCGCGCGCTGCTGCGCCGCCTGGCCGAGCTGCAGTACACCCGCAACGACATGGATTTCGCCCGGGCGACCTTCCGGGTGCGTGGCGATGTGATCGATATCTTCCCGGCAGAATCGGATCTGGAAGCGATCCGCATCGAGCTGTTCGACGATGAAGTCGAGAACATCAGCGCCTTCGATCCGCTGACCGGCGAGGTGCTGCAACGCCTGCCGCGCTTCACCTTCTACCCCAAGAGCCACTACGTGACGCCCCGCGACACGCTGCTCGAGGCGATGGAGAAGATCAAGGTCGAGCTCAAGGATCGCCTGGACTACCTGCGCGGCGCCAACAAACTGGTCGAAGCCCAGCGACTGGAGCAGCGCACCCGTTTCGACCTGGAGATGATTCTCGAACTGGGCTACTGCAACGGCATCGAAAACTACTCGCGCTATCTGTCCGGGCGCGACCCCGGTGCGCCGCCACCCACGCTGTACGATTACCTGCCGGCCGAGGCGCTGCTGGTGATCGACGAATCCCACGTCAGCGTGCCCCAGGTCGGCGCCATGTACAAAGGCGACCGCTCGCGCAAGGAAACCCTGGTCGAGTATGGCTTCCGTCTGCCCTCGGCACTGGACAACCGGCCGATGCGCTTCGAGGAATGGGAAGCCGCGTGCCCGCAGACCATCTTCGTTTCCGCCACACCGGGGCCTTACGAGGCCGACCATGCCGGGCGTGTCATCGAGCAGGTGGTGCGACCCACCGGCCTGGTCGACCCGGAAGTGGAGGTACGCCCGGCGCGTACCCAGGTCGATGATTTGCTCTCGGAGATCAACAAGCGCGTGGCCCTGGAGCAGCGCTTGCTGGTCACCACGCTGACCAAGCGCATGGCCGAGGACCTCACCGACTACCTGGCCGACCACGGCGTCAAGGTGCGTTACCTGCACTCGGATATCGACACGGTCGAACGGGTGGAAATCATCCGTGACCTGCGCATCGGCACCTTCGACGTGCTGATCGGCATCAACCTGCTGCGCGAGGGCCTGGATATGCCCGAAGTCGCCCTGGTGGCGATTCTCGACGCCGACAAGGAAGGCTTCCTGCGTAGCGAGCGCTCTTTGATCCAGACCATCGGGCGCGCAGCCCGTAACCTCAATGGTCGGGCGATTCTCTACGCCGACAACATGACCGGCTCCATGGAGCGCGCCATCGGCGAGACCGAGCGGCGCCGGCAGAAGCAGCTGGCCTTCAACGAGGCTCACGGCATCGTGCCCAAGGGCGTGGTCAAGGACATCAAGGACATTCTCGAAGGTGCCGTGGTACCGGGTGCACGTAGCAAGAAGCGCAAGGGCATGGCCAAGGCAGCCGAAGAGAACGCCCGTTACGAAGCGGAGCTGCGCTCGCCGGCGGAGATCACCAAGCGCATTCGTCAGCTTGAGGACAAGATGTTCGAGCTGGCCCGTGACCTGGAATTCGAGGCCGCGGCGCAGACTCGCGACGAAATCCAGAAGCTGCGTGACCGGCTGCTCGCGGTATGAGTACGGCGGCTCAGCCCAGGGTCTACCTGGCCGGTTTCGACGTGTTCAGGGCCGATGCCATCGAGCGCGGTGAGTACCTCAAGCGCCTGTGCCTCGAGCACGGGCTCGAAGGGCTTTATCCGTTCGATAACGAGGTGGCCGAGGGCCTGGCACCGGCCGATTTGGCGGCGCAGATCTGTCGGCTCAACCTGGCGATGATCCATGATGCCGACGCCGTGCTGGCCAACCTCAATCTGTTTCGCGGCTCCGAGCCGGATTCCGGCACGGCCTTCGAGGTCGGTGCGGCGGTGGCGCTGGGCAAGCCGGTGTGGGCCTACTTCGAGCCCCAGGGCAGCATGCGCCAATGGCTGCCCGGTGACGAAAACGGTCGTGATGCCGACGGCTACTTCATCGAGGATTTCGGCCTGCCGCGCAACCTGATGCTCGCCTGCTCCTGGGCTGGCTGCAGCGCCAGTGTGGAGGAGGGCGTTACGGCGCTATCTCGCTACCTCAGTGGCGGTTCGCGCGTCTGACGCGTTCTTCGCAGCCCTGCGCCGCGGTCCGCTGGAGCCAGCTGGGGCTGGCCTGTTAATATTCGTTCCCTTCGCTTTCTCGCGTCATCCATGGCGCCTGCGCCTGTCGCCCATGCGGCCTGGGCGCGGGGCTAGCCCATGCCATTTTCAGTCTTACCTGCTCGGGACTTTCCATGACCACCGTTCGCACTCGTATCGCTCCGTCGCCCACTGGCGATCCTCACGTCGGCACCGCCTACATCGCCCTGTTCAACCTGTGCTTCGCCAGGCAACACGGTGGTGAGTTCATCCTGCGCATCGAGGATACCGACCAGGTCCGTTCGACTCGCGAGTCCGAGCAGCAGATCTATGACGCCCTGCGCTGGCTGGGCATCGAGTGGAACGAAGGCCCGGACGTCGGCGGCCCTTATGGCCCGTACCGGCAGAGCGAACGTGGCGAAATCTACCGCAAGTACGCGCTGGAGCTGGTCGAGAAGGGCCACGCCTTCTACTGCTTTTGCACCCCGGAAGAACTCGACCAGATGCGTGCCGAGCAGATGGCTCGTGGCGAGACGCCGCGCTACGACGGCCGCGGCCTGCTGCTCTCCGACGAGGAAGTGCAGCGCCGCCTGGCAGCGGGCGAGCCCCACGTGATCCGCATGAAGGTGCCGAGCGAGGGCGTCTGCGTGGTGCCGGACATGCTGCGCGGCGACGTGGAGATTCCGTGGGATCGCATGGACATGCAGGTGCTGATGAAGACCGATGGCCTGCCGACCTACTTCCTGGCCAACGTGGTCGACGACCACCTGATGAAGATCACCCACGTGCTGCGTGGTGAAGAATGGCTGCCCTCGGCGCCCAAGCTGATCCTGCTGTACGAGTACTTCGGTTGGGAAAAGCCGCAGCTGTGCTACATGCCGCTGCTGCGTAACCCGGACAAGAGCAAGCTGTCCAAGCGCAAGAACCCGACCTCGATCACCTTCTACGAGCGCATGGGCTTTCTGCCCCAGGCGATGCTCAACTACCTGGGCCGCATGGGCTGGTCCATGCCGGACGAGCGCGAGAAATTCACCCTCGAGGAAATGATCGAGCACTTCGACGTGCAGCGCGTTTCCCTCGGCGGGCCGATCTTCGATCTGGAGAAGCTGTCCTGGCTCAACGGCCAGTGGATGCGCGACCTGAGCGTCGAAGAGTTCGCCGCTGGCGTGCAGAAGTGGGCCTTCAACAGCGACTACCTGATGAAGATCGCGCCCCACGTGCAGGGCAGGGTGGAAACCTTCAGCCAGATCGCGCCGCTGGCCAGCTTCTTCTTCGCCGGTGGCGTACAGCCGGACAAAGCACTGTTCGCCCATAAGAAGCTGTCGGACGATCAGGTACGCCAGCTCATGCAGCTGATCCTCTGGAAGCTCGAGGCGCTGCGCCAGTGGGAAAAGGAGCGCATCACCGGCTGCATCCAGGCGGTGGTCGAACACCTGGAGCTGAAACTGCGCGATGCCATGCCGCTGATGTTCGCCGCCGTCACCGGCCAGGCCAGTTCGGTATCGGTGCTCGATGCCATGGAAATTCTCGGCCCGGACCTCACCCGTTTCCGTCTGCGCCAGGCCATCGAGCTACTCGGCGGTGTGTCGAAGAAAGAGAACAAGGAGTGGGAAAAACTGCTGGCCAGCATCGGCTGATCACCAGTGGTTTGTCTGCCGCTGGTCGCCGTCGGCGGCCGGCAGCCGGCGGTTTGAGGTAAGTGTTTGTTATGTCAGCGAAAAAAAATAAGGCAGCCGCTAATTTTTTGTTGACAGGGTGCAGGGGCGCACTTAACATGCGCCCCGTCCTCGAGATGGGGCTATAGCTCAGCTGGGAGAGCGCTTGCATGGCATGCAAGAGGTCGACGGTTCGATCCCGTCTAGCTCCACCAATCTCGGATGCCACAACCGGTTCTAAGGAGCGGGTTGAGTTGTAAAGAAGGGCATTTGCGTCCCCTTCGTCTAGTGGCCTAGGACACCGCCCTTTCACGGCGGTAACAGGGGTTCGAGTCCCCTAGGGGACGCCATTATTTCCAGCTGCAGTGCTTAGGCATTGCAGCCAGACCGCAAGGTTCTGGGGCTATAGCTCAGCTGGGAGAGCGCTTGCATGGCATGCAAGAGGTCGACGGTTCGATCCCGTCTAGCTCCACCAATCCACGACAAGGCCAGCCGAGTGCTGGCCTTGCTCTTCGAAGGTTTCGTCCCCTTCGTCTAGTGGCCTAGGACACCGCCCTTTCACGGCGGTAACAGGGGTTCGAGTCCCCTAGGGGACGCCATTTTTGCCCGCTCTGCGGGGTTTTTAAGGGTCACTTCTCACGAAGTGGCCCTTTTGTTTTGCGCGTACGAAAAGTTCTCGTCGATCCGTGCGGCTGGCGATGCGGCGCTTGCGTTACAGCAGGCTGAGCCCCTAAGGTCGAGCCTGTGGCGTCGCCAAGGGAGGCCATTGCATGAAGCTCGTTTACACTGCTGCATCGCTGCACGCCGCTGCGCTCGGGTATGTGTCGTGAACTGGGATCGCCCTGATCCGTTCACCATCGACCTGCTGGTCGGCAGCGAGGATATCGATGGCCTCGGGCACGCCAACAACGCTGTCTACGTGACCTGGCTGGAGCGTTGCGCCTGGCGCCATTCGCAATCGCTGGGGCTGGATCTGGTCGAGTACCGGCGCCTGGATCGGGCCATGGCGGTGGTGCGCCACGAGATCGATTACCTGAGTAGTGCCTACGAAGGCCAGGAACTGGTCATGGGCACCTGGATCGTCGAGTCCGACCAGCGCCTGAAGATGGATCGCTGCTTTCAACTGATACGCCCGCAGGATGGCGCCACCCTGCTGCGTGCGCGCACCACCTTCGTCTGCATCGAGCTGTCCAGCGGTCGACCCAAGCGCATGCCGGCCGAATTCATCGAGGGTTATGGCCGGGCGTTGCTGCCGGCTTGAGTGTTCATGGCTGCGGGGCCAGAAACAGCTTCTGCTCTTCGTAGACTGCCTGGTAGCGCCGGGTTTCACCTGGTTGCAGCAAGAGCGACTGGCTGCTCACCAGGTCTATCTCGGCGCAGAAGCCTTCGCGTGACGGGGTGAGCACCACGCTGCGTTCGCCGCTGGGAACGTCGAGCGTGACGCTTTCGCCGGCTGGCAAGGCGACAACCAGTTGCTCGTCGACGCGCAGTTGCAGGTCGCAGGCGTTGGGCGCATTGCGGTCGCGGCTGACGATCAGCTTGGCGGCCGCTGCGGGATCCAGCGGCACGCCCTCGGAGATTGGCGTGGCGGCGATTGCGGTGGTGGTGGCCAGCAGCAGGGCGAGCGAGGCGCTGAGCAGCACGAGTCGATTCATGGCGATTTCCGGTGGTGTCTGTCACTGCAGTGGACTGCGCCAGGCGTTGGGTGTTCAGGCGCTGTCCCGGCGCGTCACTCGCCGCTACACTACGCGCCGTTTTTGCCTCGGCATGCCGATGGCCTTCCCCGTTATTCGAGAGTATCGCCATGCAGATCGCCCTGGCGCCCATGGAGGGGCTGGTCGATGAAATCCTCCGCGACGTGCTGACCCAGGTTGGCGGTATCGACTGGTGCGTGACCGAGTTCATCCGCGTCACCGATCGCGTGCTGCCCAGGTCGACCTACCGCAAACTGGCGCCGGAGTTGTTCAATGGTGCACGCACGGCTGCCGGTACACCGCTGCGCGTGCAGTTGCTCGGCTCCGATCCCAAGTGCCTGGGTGACAACGCCGCCTACGCCTGCGTGCTCGGCGCGCCGGTGATCGACCTCAACTTCGGCTGCCCGGCCAAGACGGTGAACAAGTCCCGTGGCGGGGCGGTGCTGCTCAAGGAGCCGGAGCTACTGCACGCCATCGTGCGCGAGGTGCGCCGCAGCGTGCCGGCGGCCATTCCCGTCACTGCCAAGATGCGCCTGGGCTTCGATCACAAGGACCTGGCTCTCGATTGCGCCCGTGCACTGGCCGAAGGCGGCGCCTCGCAGATCGTCGTGCACGCGCGCACCAAGGTCGAGGGCTACAAGCCGCCAGCGCACTGGGAGTGGGTGGCGCGGGTGCAGGAGGTGGTCAGCGTGCCGGTGTATGCCAACGGCGATATCTGGTCCGTCGAGGACTGGCAGCGCTGCCGCGAGGTGAGCGGCGCCGAGCACTTCATGCTGGGCCGTGGCGTGGTGGCGCGGCCCGACCTGGCCCGGCAGATCGCCGCGGCGAAGATGGGGCAGGATGCCGGCGTGATGAGCTGGGCAGAACTGCAGCCGCTGTTGGCCGTGTTCTGGCTGCAGGCGCGGCGCAAGATCTCGCCGCGCTACGCTCCCGGGCGGCTCAAGCAATGGCTGGCGATGCTGACGCGCAGCTATCCCGAGGCTGTCGAGCTGTTCGCCCTGGTGCGGCGGGAAACCAACTGCGAGGTCATCGACGCACTGCTGGGCGTGAGCATCGCGCCGACGGAGGTGAGCACGCTGCAAGCGCTCGAGGCTGACGAGGAGGCGCTCAGCGCCCTCCGCTGACGTCGAGCAGCGAGCCGGTGGTATAGCTGGCCTGTTCGCTGGCCAACCACAGAATCGCTTCTGCCACCTCGTCAGCCCGCCCGCCGCGGCCCAGCGGAATGCTTCCGGCTACCCGCGCCACTCGCTGCGGCTCGCCGCCACTGGCATGGATCTCGGTGTCGATCACGCCGGGTCGCACGGCATTCGCGCGAATGCCATCGGCGGCGAGTTCCCTGGCCAGCCCTACCGTCATGCTGTCGACCGCGCCCTTGGCTGCGGCATAGTCGATGTACTCTTCGGGCGCGCCGAGGCGGGCGGCAATCGATGACATGTTGACGATCACGCCGCCACGCCCGCCCTGGCGGGTGGACATCCGCGCAATCGCCTCACGGCTGCACAGGAAGCTGCCGTACACGTTGGTGGCGAACACCCGTTGCCAGCGCTCAAGGCTCATGCGCTCCAGGCGCATCTGCTGCTCGAGCATCCCGGCGTTGTTGACCAGCACGTCCAGACGCCCCAGGCGGGCGTCGACCTCGGTGAACAGCCGGCGAACCTGGGCTTCGTCCGCCGCATCGGCCTGTACCGCCAGCGCCTCGCCGCCCGTGGTCGTGATCGCTTCGACGAGCGCGTCGGCGGCCTCGCAGTTGCGCTGGTAGTTGATGAGCACGCGGTAACCCTGCCCAGCCGCCAGCCTTGCCGTGGCCGCACCGATGCCGCGGCTGGCACCGGTGATCAGCATCACCTTGCTCATCGAAAAATCTCCTTTTTCGGTCCCTTGAAATTTTTTCGGCCATCCACATTTTTATCACCGTGGGATGCCGAAGTCGGGTCCCGCACCTTATCACTCGCTGACCAATTCAGGAGATCAACCATGAGCACTGCATTTTCCATGACCCCGCTGTTCCGTCAGTCCATTGGCTTCGACCGTTTCAACGACCTGTTCGAATCGGCGATGCGCAACGAGACCAGCAGCAGCTACCCTCCCTACAACGTCGAGAAGCATGCCGACGACCAGTACCGGATCGTCATCGCTGCCGCCGGCTTCCAGGATGAAGATCTGGATCTGCAGGTCGAGCGCGGCGTGCTGACCGTGACCGGCGGCAAGCGCGCAGGCAATGGCAGTGGTGAAAATGTCACCTACCTGTATCAGGGCATCGCTCAGCGTTCGTTCAAGCTGTCGTTCCGCCTGGCCGATCACATCGAGGTCAAGAGCGCCAGCCTGGTGAACGGCCTGCTCAACATCGAGTTGGAGCGCCATGTGCCGGAAGAGGCCAAGGCCAAGCGCATCCCGATCGGGGCCGCACGTCCGGCGCTGGAGAACTGATCGCCGTTGCCGCACTGAACAGAAAAGGCGCCCTCGTGGCGCCTTTTCTGTTCAGTGCGGCAGGTGTTGGGCGCCGTGGCTGAGCAGGGCGCGGAAGGCCGTCAGCGGCTGCGGGCGGCTGAACAGGTAGCCCTGGTAGCAGTTGCAGCCCTGGCTTTGCAGAAAGTCCAGCTGGCTCTGCTGTTCCACGCCTTCGGCGATGACCTCCAGGCCCAGGCTGAGGC
Organism: Pseudomonas sp. CNPSo 3701; assembly: GCF_028674975.1. Lineage (NCBI taxonomy): Bacteria > Pseudomonadati > Pseudomonadota > Gammaproteobacteria > Pseudomonadales > Pseudomonadaceae > Pseudomonas > Pseudomonas sp. CNPSo 3701. The sequence goes on from NZ_JAQZSI010000003.1 coordinate 37,550, forward strand.
CCAACGCCACCACAGCGCGGATGATTTCCGCGTCGCTGGGGTTGCTGGTGGCGTCGCGTACGAACGACTGGTCGATCTTCAGCACGTTCACCGGCAAGCGCTTGAGGTAGGTGAGCGACGAGTAGCCGGTGCCGAAATCGTCCATGGCGAAACTGACGCCCAGTTTGCGCAGGCGATTCATCTTGGCGATGGTGTCGTCGATGTCCTCGATGACGATGCCTTCGGTGATTTCCAGCTTGAGCATGCCCTGGGGCAGTTTGTTCTGGCGCAGGCAATGCTCGACGCGCTCGACGAAGTCGCTCTGGCGGAACTGCCGGGTGCTGATGTTCACGCACAGGCTGAAACGCTCGTCGATAAGGCCATCCTGCAGCAGTCGAGCACAGGCATGGCACGCTTCGACCATCACCCAGGCGCCGACTTCCAGAATCAGCCCACTTTCCTCCAGCACATGGATGAACAACGCCGGCGACTGCTGGCCGAGTGTTGGGTGGGCCCAGCGCAGCAGCGCTTCGGCGCCGATGATCTGGTCGGTACGGGCATCCACCTGGGCCTGAAAATACAGCTCGAATTCACCGCGGCTCAGGGCAGTGCGCAGCTCGTTCTCCAGGCGCAGGCGTTCGCTGGCAGCGTGCTGCATGGAGCCGTGGAACAGCTGGATGACGTTGCGCCCCGAGTCCTTGGCGCGGTACAGGGCGATGTCGGCGCGCTTGAGCAGATCGGCCGGGGTCTGGCCGTGATCGGGTATCAGCGCGATGCCGATGCTCGGCGTGACCTGCAGGCGATGGCCCTCGAGCAGCATGGGCTCGCTGAGCAGGATGCGCAGCTTTTCCGCCGCCTGCCCGGCGTGGGCGATGACCTGTTCGCGGGTGCCCTCCAGGCCGGTCAGCAGTACCACGAATTCATCGCCACCCAGGCGCGCCACGGTGTCTTCTTCGCGCACGCTGACTTCCAAGCGGGCGGTGATCAGCTTGAGTACGGCATCGCCGAACGGATGGCCGAGTGAATCATTGATGTGCTTGAAGTGGTCGAGGTCGAGAAATAGCAGGGCGCCGCGCAGGTTGTGGCGCTGCAACAGGGCAATCTGCTGGGTCAGGCGGTCCATTAGCAGGGCGCGGTTGGGCAGGCTGGTCAGCGGGTCGTGGTAAGCCAGATGCTGGATCTGTTCCTGGGCGGCCTTTAGCTCGCTGATGTCGCGGGCGGTGACCAGCAGGCATTCGGTGCCATCCAGCTCGATCGGCTCGAAGGACACTTCCACTTCCAGCGGGTTGCCGTGGCGATCACGGGCATTCATTTCCATGCGTCGGATATGGCCTTCGTCGTTCAGGGCATCGAGCAGGCGCTGGCGCTCCGCCGCGTTCGACCAGATGCCGATCTCGGTCGTGGTATGTCCAATCACTTCCTCGGCGCTGTAGCCGGTCAGGCGGGTGAAGCCGTCGTTGATCTCGATATAGCGGCCGTTTTCGCGGCTGGTGATGGTGATGGCATCGGGACTTGAGTGAAAGGCCTTGTAGAACTTCTCCTGGCTGGCCTTGAGCGCCGATTCGGCGCGCTGCTGCTCGGTGATGTCGCGAAACTTGCTGAGTACGCAAGGTTGGCCGGCCAGTTCCAGGCGTCGGCACGAGACGATGCAGTTCATCAGCCTGCCATTTGGGTCGAGCAGGTCGATGCGTTCGTCCTCAAGATCGGTGCCGGTAAGGATTTTGCCGCGCAGCGGCGACTCCGCCGGCAGTCCCTGCCAGGGGGCGATCTTGAAAATATTGCGCCCGGCGGCTTCCGCCGGCCGCCAGCCGAATGCCTGGGTGAACGCCGGGTTGACCTCCAGAATCCTACCCTCCGGCAGTGTGGTAACGCAGATCGGGTCGGGGCTGGCCTGGAAGACCGTGGCGAATTTGCGCTCAGAGGCTTGCAGGCGTTGTTCTCGCAGGGTGCGTTCGCTGGTGTCGATCATCACGCCGGTCATGCGCAGCGGCTGGCCATGTGCGTCGCGGTACAGCCTTGCCTTGCTTTCCAGATAATGGGTCTGGCCGTTGCCGTGTACCGTACGGTAGGTGACCTGGGAGTCCTGGCCGTTATCAGGCAGCAGGTCGCGATAGGCTTGGCGCAGGCCGTCACGATCCTGCTCTGGAACATGGGCGAAGAAATCCGGAAAGGGACCTTGGAAGGTTGCATCCGGCAGGCCGTGCAGCATGGCTGCGCGGGGCGAGGCGAACATGGTATTGCTGGGGATGTGCCAGTCCCAGGTGCCCAGTTCTGCCGACTCGAGCGCCAGGCGCAGACGTTCCTGGCTATCGGCTAGTGCCTGCTCTTGTGCCCGTTGGCGGGTGATATCGCGCACCACGCCGAACATTCGGTTCTGTCGGCCCTCGCCGACCTGCAGGCTGCCGGTGATCTCGATCCAGTGCAGGCTGCCATCCGGCCAGCGGATACGGTGGCGGATGGGTGCGGCGGTAGGTGAGCCATCGATCACTGCCTGAAACAGACGCAGCACCTCGTCGCGCTCTTCTTCGGGAATCAGTTCGATGTAGTTGACCGGATCACTGAGGGGGCGGGTCGGATCCAGGCCAAAGACCTTCTGGGCGCCACGTGACCAGCTAACCTCGCCGGTATCGAGGTTCCAGAACCAGGCGCCGAGGCCAGCACCATTGAGAGCAGCCAGCAAATGTTGGCTGTCACGCCAGGTTTTTTCGAACTCGGCTGGATCGAGCACCGGTACGTGGGGCAGTGGTGGGCGTTTGTCGTTTGAGTTGCCCATGACCCTTTCCTCTACGGAGCCTGGCAATGGTGGCGGCCGGGCTATCGGCAAGTTCGCCGAAGGCATACCGGCAGATGGCCGGTATGGGTGTCACGTTAGCTGCTGCCCAGGCGCTAAGGCAAGACTGTCGCGATGGCTGTCGAGCAGTTGCATGAAGGCCCGGGCGGCATTCGACAGGGTGCGTTCGGTGTGCACGATATAGCCAAGCTGGCGCGACAGCTGGATGTCCGGCAAAGGCAGACGGAAAACCTGATCATCAAGCATGGTGCGTGGCAGCACGCTCCAGGCCAGACCAATGGACACCATCATCTTGATGGTTTCCAGGTAGTTGGTGCTCATGGCGATATTTGGTATCAGGTCCTCGGCTTCAAACAAGCGCTGCACGATATGGTGGGTAAAGGTGTTGCCGCCGGGAAATACCGCCGGGTGTAGGGCCACATCGGCTAGCGTCACGCCCGTGCCCTGGGCCAGCGGATGTTCGGGCGCGGTGACGAAATCAAGCGGGTCGTCCCACACCGGCACCGCTCGCACCGGGTCGCGGGTGTCCGGAGCCAGGGTGATCACCGCCAGTTCGGCGCGGCCATGGAACACCTCGTCATAGGCCACTTCCGAATCGAGAAACTGGATGTCCAGTGCGACCTGCGGATGTGCGCGGGTAAAGGCGCGCAACAGCGGCGGCAGGCGGTGCAGGCCTATATGGTGACTGGTGGCCAGCGTCAGTCGCCCGGTGATCTCGCCATTGAGGTTGGTCAACGCCCGGCGCGTGTCCTCCAGCACGTTGAGAATCTGGTAGGCGCGCGGCAGCAGGGCACGGCCCGCTTCGGTCAAGCTCACCTCGCGGCCCAGGCGGTCGAACAGGCGCACACGCAGTTGCTGCTCGAGGCTGGCGATGCGTTTGCTCACCGCCGGCTGGGTCAGGTGCAGGCGTATGGCGGCCTCGGAGAAGCTGCCGAGTTCGGCGATGGCAATAAAGGCATTGAGCGTGGCGAGATCCATGGGCGTTTCCGGCTGCGATCGGGACGGTAGAAGGCGATCCTATAGTAATTCCAGTCAGGAATCTTCTGGATGAAAAATATGAATTTGAGTTATTCGCCAGCCACGCATAGCATTCTCCCCATAAGCCAAAGGGCTATTGCCCAGGCATAGAAAGGACACCTCTACTAAAGGCAAGCGATGAAAGCGCTGCAGTTTTTAGAGGTGCCCGAAAGACCGATGAGGACCAGGCTGATGGCAGGCAAGACGCTCTACGACAAGTTGTGGGAAATGCACGAAGTGAAGCGACGCGACGACGGTTCGTCGCTGATCTACATCGACCGCCACATTCTTCACGAAGTGACGTCGCCCCAGGCCTTCGAAGGCCTGCGCCTGGCGAGCCGCAAGCCGTGGCGCATCGATGCCAACATCGCAACGCCGGACCACAACGTGCCGACCACCCGCGCCGAGCGCCTCGGTGGCCTCGACGCCATCGCCGATGAAGTCTCGCGTATTCAGGTCAAGACCCTGGACGAGAACTGCGACGACTTCGGCATCCTCGAATTCAAGATGAACGACGTGCGCCAAGGCATCGTCCACGTGGTCGGCCCGGAGCAGGGCGCTACCTTGCCGGGCATGACCGTCGTTTGCGGCGACTCGCACACCTCCACCCACGGCGCTTTCGGCGCGCTGGCCCACGGCATCGGCACCTCGGAAGTCGAGCACGTGCTCGCCACCCAGTGCCTGGTCGCCAAGAAGATGAAGAACATGCAGGTGCGCGTCGAAGGCAAATTGCCGTTCGGCGTGACCGCGAAGGACATCGTTCTGGCCGTGATCGGCAAGATCGGTACTGCCGGTGGCAACGGCCACGCCCTGGAGTTTGCCGGCAGCGCGATCCGCGACCTGTCGCTGGAAGGGCGCATGACCATCTGCAACATGTCCATCGAGGCCGGTGCCCGCGTTGGTCTGGTGGCGGTGGACGAGAAGACCATCGCCTACGTCAAGGATCGCCCGTTCGCGCCCAAGGGCGAGCACTGGGAGCAGGCCGTGGTGGTGTGGCGTGATCTGGTGTCCGATGCCGATGCGCACTTTGACACCTTGGTCGAGCTGCGTGCCGAAGACATCAAACCACAGGTCAGCTGGGGTACCTCGCCCGAGATGGTCTTGGCCGTCGACCAGAACGTGCCGGACCCTGCCCGTGAAAGCGACCCGGTGAAGAAGGATTCGATCACCCGCGCCCTGAAGTACATGGGCCTGGCTGCCAACCAGCCGATCACCGACATTCAGCTCGATCGCGTGTTCATCGGCTCGTGCACCAACTCGCGTATCGAAGACCTGCGTGCGGCCGCCGAGGTGGCCAAGGGCCGCAAGGTCGCCGCCACCGTCAAGCAGGCGCTGGTGGTGCCGGGCTCCGGCCTGGTCAAGGCCCAGGCGGAGAGCGAAGGGCTGGACAAGATCTTTATTGAAGCCGGTTTCGAATGGCGTGAGCCGGGCTGCTCCATGTGCCTGGCGATGAACCCGGACAAACTCGGCAGTGGCGAGCATTGCGCCTCGACCTCCAACCGCAACTTCGAAGGCCGTCAGGGCGCCGGTGGGCGTACCCACCTGGTCAGCCCGGCCATGGCCGCCGCTGCCGCGGTGACCGGCCGCTTCATCGATGTGCGCGAATTGATCCAGGCCTGAGGAGTTAGATGATGAAAGCCTTTACCCAACACACCGGCCTGGTTTGCCCGCTCGACCGCGCCAACGTCGACACCGACCAGATCATTCCCAAGCAGTTCTTGAAGTCGATCAAGCGCACCGGCTTCGGTCCCAACCTGTTCGACGAGTGGCGCTATCTGGATGTCGGTCAGCCGAATCAGGACAACTCCAACCGCCCGATCAACAAGGATTTCGTCCTCAACTTCCCGCGCTATCAGGGCGCCAGCGTGCTGCTGGCCCGCGAGAACTTTGGCTGCGGTTCGAGCCGTGAGCACGCGCCCTGGGCACTGGACGAGTACGGTTTCCGTACGGTGATTGCGCCGAGCTTCGCCGACATCTTCTTCAACAACAGCTTCAAGAACGGCCTGCTGCCGATCATTCTCAAGGTTGAAGAAGTCGATGCGCTGTTCGAACAGGCCGAGGCCAGCGAGGGCTATCAGCTGACCGTCGACCTCGAAGCGCAGACCGTGACCCGTCCCGATGGCGTGCAGTACAGCTTCGAGGTCGACGCCTTCCGCAAGCACTGCCTGCTCAATGGCCTGGATGACATCGGCCTGACCCTGCAGGACGCGGATGCGATTCGCGCCTTCGAAGTCGGTTACCAGCAGCGTCAGCCCTGGTTGTTCGGCGCCGTCAAGTAAACGAGCCCTGCGCCAACTGGTGGCGCGGAAAGAAAAGGTTACGTGTTATCAGCGGATGGGCCCGTCGTGCCTTGACCCCGCCGAAGCAGGCGCCGAATATGGCGCCCCTCTCGGCAGGGTGATGGCCGCGGGCCTGTTCGGGTTTTCACAGGTCGCACACGGCAAGGCCGGCGATCCGAACGACATGAAGGAAAAGGTATGAGCAAGCAGATTCTGGTTCTCCCCGGTGACGGCATCGGCCCTGAAATCATGGCCGAAGCGGTCAAGGTGCTGCGCCTGGCCAACGACAAGTTCGCCCTCGACGTCGAACTGTCGTTCGACGAGCTGGGTGGCGCGGCCGTGGACAAGTACGGCGTGCCACTGGCCGACGAGACCCTGGAGCGCGCCCGCGCGGCTGACGCCGTGCTGCTCGGCGCCGTCGGCGGCCCGAAGTGGGACAAGATCGATCCGGCCATCCGCCCCGAGCGCGGCCTGCTGAAGATCCGCTCGCAACTGGGCCTGTTCGCCAATCTGCGCCCGGCCATCCTTTACCCGCAACTAGCCGACGCCTCGTCGCTAAAGCCGGAAGTGGTGTCGGGTCTGGATATCCTCATCGTCCGTGAGCTGACCGGCGGCATCTATTTCGGCCAGCCGCGCGAGAGCAAGGTGCTCGATAATGGCGAGCGCATGGCCTATGACACGCTGCCCTACAGCGAGAGCGAGATCCGTCGCATCGCCAAGGTCGGCTTCGACATGGCCCGCGTGCGCGGCAGCAAGCTGTGCTCGGTGGACAAGGCCAACGTGCTGGCCTCCAGCCAACTGTGGCGCGCGGTGGTCGAGGAAGTCGCCAAGGACTACCCGGACGTCGAGCTGAGCCACATGTACGTCGATAACGCCGCCATGCAGCTGGTGCGTGCGCCCAAGCAGTTCGACGTGATGGTCACCGACAACATGTTCGGCGACATCCTCTCTGACGAAGCCTCGATGCTTACCGGCTCCATCGGCATGCTGCCGTCGGCGTCGCTGGATGCCAACAACAAGGGTATGTACGAGCCGTGCCACGGTTCGGCGCCGGATATCGCGGGGCAGGGCATCGCCAACCCGCTGGCGACCATCCTGTCGGTGTCGATGATGCTGCGTTACAGCTTCAACCAGACCCAGGCCGCCGACGCCATCGAGCTGGCGGTCAGTCGTGTGCTCGACCAGGGCTTGCGCACCGGCGACATCCACTCGGCGGGTACGACCAAGGTCGGCACGGCGGCAATGGGTGATGCGGTAGTCGAAGCGCTGCGTAGTCTGTAATCTTCCAGGCCCCCGGAAGCAGTCCGGCGGCTTGTTCACATAGGTGTAGTGGTTATGAAACGTGTAGGTCTTATCGGTTGGCGGGGCATGGTTGGTTCCGTGCTGATGCAGCGCATGCTGGAAGAACAGGATTTCGAGCTGATCGAGCCGGTGTTCTTTACCACTTCCAACGTCGGCGGCCAGGGGCCGGCCATTGGCAAGGAAACCGAGGCGCTCAAGGATGCCTACAGCATCGACGAGCTCAAGGGCCTGGACGTGATCCTGACCTGCCAGGGCGGCGACTACACCAATGAAGTGTTCCCCAAGCTGCGCGAAGCCGGCTGGAAGGGCTACTGGATCGATGCGGCGTCCTCGCTGCGCATGGCCGACGACGCGGTGATCGTGCTCGACCCGGTCAACCGCCGGGTCATCGATCACGCGCTGGACGCTGGCACCAAGAACTACATCGGCGGCAACTGCACGGTCAGCCTGATGCTGATGGCCCTTGGCGGTCTGTACGAAGCCGGTCTGGTCGACTGGATGAGCGCCATGACCTATCAGGCGGCCTCCGGTGCCGGCGCGCAGAACATGCGCGAGCTGATCAAGCAGATGGGCACCATCAACGCCACCGTGGCCGATGAACTGGCCGACCCGGCCAGCGCCATTCTCGACATCGACCGCAAGGTGGCCGAGGCCATGCGCGGTGATGCCTTCCCAGTCGACAACTTCGGCGTGCCGCTGGCCGGCAGCCTGATCCCCTACATCGACAAGGAGCTACCGAACGGCCAGAGCCGTGAAGAGTGGAAGGCCCAGGCAGAGACCAACAAGATTCTCGGTCGCTTCAAGAATCCGATTCCGGTCGACGGCATCTGCGTGCGCATCGGCGCCATGCGTTGCCACAGCCAGGCGCTGACCATCAAGCTCAACAAGGATGTGCCGCTGTCGGACATCGAAGGGCTGATCAGCCAGCACAACCCTTGGGTCAAGCTGGTGCCGAACCACCGCGAAGCCAGCATCCGCGAGCTCGGCCCTACGGCCGTCACCGGCACCCTGAGCGTACCGGTCGGTCGTCTGCGTAAGCTCAACATGGGTTCGCAGTACCTGGGCGCCTTCACCGTGGGCGACCAGTTGCTGTGGGGCGCTGCCGAGCCGCTGCGTCGTATGCTGCGCATCCTGCTGGAGCGCTGATCGACACCGGCGCGCTGCCAGGCGCGCCAAGAGGGGCGGGTAGAAGGTGATCGCTTGCGATTGCCGTCGCCCGCCCCTCTGCTTTTCGGTAGAGTGCCGGGTCTGTTTCAGCTACCCAGCGTCAGGCTTCCTTCATGTCTTCTACCTTTGCTATCGCCATCGTCGGTGCCACCGGCAGCGTCGGCGAATCCCTGCTGCAACTTCTCGAAGAGCGCGACTTTCCCGTTACCGACCTGCACCTCTTGGCCAGCAGCGAGTCGGCGGGGCGCAGCCTGGCCTTCAAGGGCCGCAACCTGCGCGTGCGCGCTGTGGAAGGGTTCGATTTCCGTACCGTCCAGCTGGTGTTCTTCGCCGCCGACCCAGCGGTAACCCGCGCCCATGCCGAGGCGGTGCGCAAGGCCGGCTGCTCGCTGATCGACGTCTCCGGCGCGCTGCCCGCTGACGTGGCGCCGCGCGTGGTGCCGGAAGTGAACAGCGAGGCGATCAGCGGGCAGGCACCGTTCGCGCTCACCAGCCCGGCGTCAGTGGCCGTGGCGGTCGGCCTGGTGCTCGGTGCGCTGCGCGATCAGCTGCAGGTGCAGAAGGTGGTGGTCGATGCGGGGCTGGCGGTGTCCAGTCGCGGTCGCGAAGGGGTTTCCGAGCTGGCGCGGCAAACCGCCGAACTGCTCAATGGCCGGGCGTTCGAGCCGCGGCTGTTCGACCGGCAAATGGCCTTCAACGTGCTCGCCCAGGTCGATGAGGTCGATGCCGACGGGCACGGCTCGCTGGAGCGACGCATCCACGAAGACGTCAGGGCGCTGCTCGGCGAAGGCCTGCAAAGCGTGGCCGTCAACTGCCATCAGGTGCCGGTATTTTTCGGCGATAGTTTGAGTGTCACCGTGCAGGCGTCTACACCTGTAGAACTCGACAAGGTATTGGCGGCTCTGGAAGCGGCGGTCGGCATCGAGCTGGTTGAGGCGGGTGACTACCCGACGGTGATCGGCGACGCTGTCGGCCAGGACGAGGTGTACGTGGGCCGCGTGCGCCGCGGAATTGACGATCCCTGTCAGCTCACTTTGTGGATTGCGTCTGATAATGTGCGAAAAGGTGCGGCTTTGAACGCCGTGCAGCTGGGCGAGTTATTGATAAAACACTATCTGTAAAAGATACTTATCCGGAAATCTGCATATTTATTCGAGCTTGGCAATCACTGAGCGCGCTGATCGTTGGCTGGGGGGCCTGAAAGGGGGCAGCCACCGATCATCTATCCTCTCGTTGTGCGAGAGCCGTCAACACAAAGGAAAAGGCTATGGTTCGGGTTCGTAAACTGGTACTGGCTATCGCTGCGGCGACGGCGCTGTCTTCCGGTATGGCGCATGCGCTGGGGGTCGGCGAGCTGACACTCCAGTCGTCTCTGAACCAGCCTCTGGTGGCGGAAATCGAACTGCTCGATGTGCGCGATCTGTCCCCCGCGGAAATGCGTCCGTCGCTGGCTTCGCCCGAGGCGTTCAACAAGGCTGGCGTCGATCGCCAGTATTTCCTCACCGACCTCAAGTTCACGCCCATCGTCAAACCCAACGGCAAGAGCGTGATTCGCGTCACCTCCACCAAGCCGGTGCGCGAGCCCTACCTGAACTTCCTCGTCGAAGTACTGTGGCCCAATGGCCGTCTGCTGCGCGAGTACACCCTGCTGCTCGACCCGCCCCTGTATTCCCCGCAAGCCGCTGCTGCCCCGCAACTGCCGGTAGCTGCGCCTGCTCCTGCACCACGTCCGGTGCCGAGCGCCGCACCGCGTGCCTCCGCATCTTCTGCCGCTGCGCCTACGCCGCGTGCCGCCGCTGGTGGTGATTACCGTACCAATGCCAACGACACACTGTGGGAAGTGGCCCAGCGTACCGGCGGCAGTGGCAGCGTCCATCAGAAGATGCTGGCCATTCAGGACCTCAACCCGGATGCCTTCATCGGCGGCAACATCAACCGCATGAAGAGCGGCCAGGTTCTGCGTCTGCCCGATGACCAGCAGATCGCCCGTCGCAGCCAATCCGAAGCGCTGGCTCAGGTAGCCGAGCAGAACAGTTCCTGGCGTCAGGGCCGCAGTGGGGGGGGGGGGGGGGGGGGGGGGGGGGGGGGGGGGGGGGGGGGGGGGGGGGGGGGGGGGGGGGGGGGGGGGGGGGGGGGGGCGACGCGTCGCGAGAACGACGAGCTGAAAGATCGCATGAGCGATCTGCAAAGCCAGCTCGACAAGCTGCAACGCCTGATTCAGCTCAAGGACAACCAGCTCGCCAAGCTGCAGGCCGATGTGTCGGCACCGGCTGGCCAGGCTCCTGGCAATGCCGCCGCTGGCACTACGCCCGCTCCGGCAACTCCAGCCACTGCACCTGCCGAGACGCCATCGGCTGCTGCTCCAGCAGCTCAGGCGCCTGCCGGTAATGAAGCCGCGCCCGAATCAGCGCCGGTGGATCCTGCAGCTGCTCAGCCGACTGGCGAGCCAGCAGCTGATGCGCCGGCAACCGAGACTGCGCCTGTGCCGGCTCCAGAAGCCGCGCCCGCCGAGCCAGCTGCGCCTGTTGCCGAAGTGCCTGCCCAGGCGCCGGTCGCCGCCACGCCCGAGCCGGTCGAGGAGGACAGCGCCCTCGACAACCTGCTGGCCAACCCGATGATGCTCGGCCTGATCGGCGGCAGCCTGCTGCTGGCCCTGCTGCTGGTGCTGCTGATCATTTCGCGTCGCAATGCCCGCAAGGCCGAAGAGGAAGAGTCCAGCCTGTCGACTTATGAAGAAGACACCCACGCCTTCGACAGCGATCTGGAACTGCCCGCTGACAGCCTGAACGACTTGCCGGACGACCAGGTTGCCCTGAGCCAGCCAGCGAGCGAAGAGCGCGTCACCGCCCAGACTGGCGACGCCCTGGGTGAAGCGGACATCTACATCGCCTACGGTCGTTTCAATCAGGCCGCCGAGCTGCTGCACAACGCCATCAACGATGAGCCGCATCGCACCGACCTGCGCCTGAAGCTGATGGAGGTCTACGCCGAGCTGGGCGACCGTGAAGGCTTCGCCCGCCAGGAGAATGAGCTGCGCGAAATCGGCGGTGCCAACGCCCAGGTCGAGCAGTTGAAGAGCCGCTATCCGACCATGGTCGTGCTTGGTGGCAGCGCTGCCCTGGCCAGCGCCGCTGCGGCAGACGATCTGGATTCCTTCAGCTTGGACGACCTGGCGCTGGACGAGCCGGAGCAGCCGGTCGCGCCGCTGCCGCCTGCGGCAGATGACGCCTTCGATCTCGACCTGGATGCCCTGGAAGCCGAGTTCTCTGCCGAGCCTCCGGCAAAAACTCAAAATGACGCGCCGCGTTTCGACGAAATCGACACCCTGAGCCTGGATTCCGATCTCGATCTGCCGTCCGCAGCGCCGGTCGCAGTCAAGAACGAGCCGCTGGACTTCGACCTGGATCTGGGCAATGAGCCGGTCAATCGTCAGGAGCCTGGTGGCGAGCTGGCCGACTTCAGTCTGGATCTCGACACGCCCGCTACCCCGGCTGCCACGAAGGAAGATGACTTCCTGCTGAGCCTGGATGACGACGCCGACAAGCCGGCGAATGATTTCTCGGATCTGTCCGCTGCCCTGGACAGCGATAAGGGGGATGACTTTGGCCTGCCTGCCGACTTCGATCTGTCGCTCAATGACGAGCCGGCCGAGCCGAGCACTGGCGCCAGCTTCGCCGCTCAACTCGACGACGTGACCGCCGAGCTGGACCAGCTGGCCGAAAGCCTCGAGCAGCAAGGTCAGCAGGCGCCGCAGGACATGCAGGCCGATCATGTGCCGCTCGATGACGATGAGGACTTCGACTTCCTCGCCGGCACCGACGAGACCGCCACCAAGCTGGATCTGGCGCGGGCCTACATCGATATGGGCGATAGCGAGGGTGCCCGTGACATCCTCGATGAGGTGGTCGCCGAAGGTAACGAAACTCAGCAGCAGGAAGCGCGCGAGCTGATCGGCAAACTGGTTTGACGAGCAGTTGAGTGGAGAAAACGGCAGCCCTTGGGCTGCCGTTTTTACATCTGCGGCTCACAACTAAATGGGCTGCCGGCATGGCAGCCTCCTGGCGTGGCGGTATAATTGCCGGCATTGCAGCTCTGATCTGGTCTACCAATTGATTAACGAACAAAAGACGGCAGCCGAAATGGCTGCCGTCGGCATTTACAAGATCGCCCTGGGGGTCGAATACCGCGGCACCCGCTATCGCGGTTTTCAGCGGCAGCGCGACGGAGTTCCGTCGATCCAGGCGTCCCTCGAACAAGCCCTGTCCAAGGTTGCTGGTGGCGCTCCGGTCACGCTCAGCTGTGCCGGGCGTACCGATGCGTTGGTGCATGCCAGCGGCCAAGTGGTGCATTTCGACACCAACGTCGAGCGCTCCATGCATGCCTGGGTGATGGGCGCCAACATGAATCTGCCGGGTGACATCAGCGTCACCTGGGCCAAGGCCATGCCGAGTCATTTCGATGCGCGCTTTTGCGCCATGGCGCGGCGTTACCGCTACGTGATCTACAACGACCAGATCCGTCCGGCGCATATGGCCGAGGAGGTGACCTGGAATCATCGGCCGCTGGATGTCGAGCGCATGCGCGAGGCGGCCCAGGTATTCTTGGGTACCCACGATTTCAGCGCCTTCCGCGCCCGCCAGTGCCAGGCCAAGTCGCCGATCAAGACGGTCCATCACCTCGAGTTGCTGCAGCATGGTCGTTTCATCATCCTCGATATCCGCGCCAATGCCTTTCTGCACCACATGGTGCGTAATATCGCCGGCGTGCTGATGACTATCGGCGCCGGTGAGCGGCCGGTGGAGTGGGCCGGTCAGGTGCTTGAGGCTGGTGTGCGGCGCACCGGGGGGGTGACTGCTCACCCGTATGGGCTGTATCTGGTGCAGGTGGACTATCCGGAAGAATTCGACTTGCCGGCCCGTTACCTGGGCCCGCACTTTCTCTCCGGACTCGAGGACGTGGCGGCGCGCTGAGCGGGGCAGGGGGCAGCAATTAATGACGCGCCCTGGCCGGTCATTTGTTACCATCCGGCCTTTCGCGGAGGTATTCGTCTTTTGTCAGTGGTTCGCAGCAAGATCTGTGGGATTACTCGCCTCGAGGATGCACTGGCTGCCGTAGCGGCCGGTGCCGATGCCATCGGGCTTGTGTTTTATGCGCCCAGCCCGCGCGCGGTGACGATTGCCCAGGCCCAGGCCATCGTCGCCGGGCTGCCGCCGTTCGTGACCACCGTCGGCCTGTTTGTCGACATGCCGCCGCGCGAAATCGAAGGGGTGCTAGCTGCCGTCCCCCTGGATCTTCTGCAATTTCACGGCGACGAAAGTCCAGCCGACTGCGAAGCGCTGCGTCGGCCGTATATCAAGGCGTTGCGTGTACGCGCGGGGAATGATGTCGCCGCGCAGGTTGACGCCTACCCGGGCGCACGCGCCGTATTGCTCGATACCTTCGTCGATGGTGTGCCTGGCGGCACGGGGCAAGCGTTCGACTGGTCGCTGGTGCCGGCGCAACTGAGCAAACCGGTGATCCTGGCTGGCGGTCTTACGCCCGGCAACGTCGCGGCAGCCATCGCTCAGGTGCGTCCTTACGCGGTGGATGTCAGCGGCGGCGTGGAGGTCAGCAAGGGCATCAAGGATGCCCACAAGGTCAAAGACTTCGTGCGCGCGGTGCGCAGCGTTGGAGAGTCGATGTGACGGCGCCGCAGGGTGAGCCGTCCATACTCCTATCGCCGCGAACAGCGCGTGCTTTTTGCGTGGTCGAAGCAGGTGGCGGGCATCAGCCGGCCCCAGCAACGACCGCTTTGTGAATTCGCTTGTCATGTGCAGCAAGCATGTTGAAGCCTACAGCGTTGGAGAATTGAGAGCATGAGCAACTGGCTGGTAGACAAACTGATCCCCTCGATCATGCGTTCCGAGGTCAAGAAGAGTTCGGTACCTGAAGGCCTGTGGCACAAGTGCCCATCCTGCGAAGCGGTGCTGTACAAGCCGGAGCTGGAAAAGACCCTGGACGTCTGCCCCAAATGCAACCACCACATGCGCATCGATGCCCGCGCCCGCCTGAACATCTTCCTGGATGCCGATGGCCGTGAGGAGATCGGTGCCGATCTGGAGCCTTCTGACCGCCTGAAATTCCGCGACAGCAAGAAGTACAAGGATCGCCTGGTCGCTGCCCAGAAGCAGACTGGTGAGAAGGATGCCCTGATTTCCATGAGCGGCAGCCTGGAAGGGATGCCGGTCGTGGCCTGTGCTTTCGAGTTCTCGTTCATGGGCGGCTCGATGGGCGCCATCGTCGGTGAGCGTTTCGTGCAGGCTGCCAACGTGGCCCTGGAGAACCGCTGCCCGCTGATCTGCTTCGCCGCCTCCGGTGGTGCGCGCATGCAGGAAGCGCTGATCTCGCTGATGCAGATGGCCAAGACTTCCGCCGTGCTGGCGCGCCTGCGTGAAGAGGGGGTTCCGTTCATCTCCGTGCTGACCGATCCGGTCTACGGCGGTGTATCCGCCAGCTTGGCGATGCTGGGTGACGTGATTGTCGCCGAGCCCAAGGCGCTGATCGGCTTCGCCGGCCCGCGCGTGATCGAGCAGACCGTTCGCGAGAAACTGCCCGAAGGCTTCCAGCGCAGCGAGTTCCTTCTCGACCACGGTGCCATCGACATGATCATTCACCGTGCCGAGCTGCGTCCGCGCCTGGCCCGTCTGCTGGCGCAGTTCACTCACCAGCCAACACCTGCTGCACTGCCGGTCAGCGCATGACCCAGCGCTCCCTGGCCGAGTGGCTGGCGTACCTGGAGCGTCTGCATCCGAGCGCCATCGACATGGGCCTGGAGCGCTCCCGTGAAGTGGCGGCGCGTCTTGGCCTGTCTCGGCCGGCGCCGCGTGTCATCACCGTTACCGGCACCAATGGC
The DNA here is from genome assembly GCF_028674975.1 of Pseudomonas sp. CNPSo 3701. NCBI lineage: Bacteria > Pseudomonadati > Pseudomonadota > Gammaproteobacteria > Pseudomonadales > Pseudomonadaceae > Pseudomonas > Pseudomonas sp. CNPSo 3701. Next base: position 52,977 of record NZ_JAQZSI010000003.1, read on the forward strand.
AAGGGCTCGACCTGCGCCTTCATCGCCTCTTTGCTGCGTGCCCAGGGCCTGAAGGTCGGGGTGTACAGTTCGCCGCACCTGCTGCGTTACAACGAGCGGGTGCAGATCGATGGCGAGCAGGCCAGCGATGCCGGCCTCTGCGAAGCCTTCACCGCTGTCGAGGCGGCCCGCGGCGAAACCTCACTGACCTATTTCGAGATGGGCACCCTGGCGGCGTTCTGGCTGTTCGAGCGCGCCGGCCTGGATGTCGCGGTGCTCGAAGTCGGCCTGGGCGGGCGCCTGGATGCGGTGAATCTGGTCGATGCCGACCTCGCACTGATCACCAGCATTGGTGTCGATCATGCCGACTGGCTGGGCGATACCCGTGAATCAGTGGCCTTCGAGAAGGCTGGCATCATGCGCGCGGGCAAGCCGGCGCTGTGTGGTGATTTCGACCCGCCGCTGCCGCTGCTCGAACGGGTCGCCGAACTGGATTGCCCGTTCTTCCTGCGTTGCCGGGATTTCGACCTGAGCGTCAGTGAGTCAGGCTGGAATTGGTATGGGCTGACCGCCACCGGCGAGGTGCTGCGTCTCGAGGGCCTGCCGCTGCTCGATCTGCCCATGGAAAATGCCGCACTGGCGTTGCAGGCCTACGCCTTGCTGGACCTGCCATGGGATGCCCAGCGCATCGCCGGTGCCCTGCAGGCCACGCGGGTGACCGGTCGCCTGGATCGTCGTCACTTGAACTGGCGCGGCAAGTCCCTCACTCTGTTGCTCGACGTGGGGCACAATCCCCATGCCGCGCAGTTTCTTGCCGGTCGTTTGCAGGCGCGTGGCATAGCGGGGGAGCGCCTGGCGGTGTTCGGTCTGTTGGCCGACAAGGAGCTGCCCGGTGTGGTGGCGCCGCTGCTGTCGGACATCGCCCATTGGGCGGTGGCGAAGCTGCCCAGCGAGCGCTCGCGTCCCGCTGCCGAGTTGCATGCGCACCTGGCTGCCTGTGATGCTCAGGTCGAGGCGTACGGTGATGTCGCCAGTGCCCTGGAGGCGCAGTGCGAGCGGGCTGCAGACGGTGATGAAATTCTGCTCTTTGGGTCTTTTTTCTGCGTGGCCGAAGCCCTGATGTGGCTGGAGCGCTACGCCCAGGAGGTTGTGCAGGATGGCAATGCTCGATAGTGGAACCAAGCAACGTATCGTCGGCGCGCTGGTGCTCGTGGCCCTGGCCGTGATCTTCCTGCCGATGCTGCTTTCCCGTCCCGACGAGCTGCGGCACGTGGTGGTCGATGCGCCGAGCATTCCCGCCAAGCCGGTCACCCCTGAAATCGAGATGCAGCCGGTGATCGTGCCCGACCCGCAGGAACTACCGCAGGAACCGGTACCGGTCGACAGCTCGCCCACCGATCAGGCGCAGCCGCCGGTCGAGCAGCCCATCAGCGAACTGCCGGCCAGCGAGCCTGCAGCGCCAACGCCGCCTCCGGCTGCCCAGCCTGCGCCGAGCAAGCCGGCCGAAGTGGCGCCACCACCTCAGAAAGCCCCGGCCGAGCGCCTGGACGTCAACAGCTTGCCGGTCAGCTGGTCGGTACAGCTGGCCAGTCTGTCCAGCCGCCCAGGCGCGGAAAATCTGCAGAAGACCCTGCGCTCGCAAGGCTACAACGCCTATATCCGCACTGCCGATGGCATGAATCGCGTGTTCGTCGGGCCGCTGGTCGAGCGAGTCGAAGCTGATCGTCTGCGTGACCAGCTCAACCGCCAGCACAAGCTCAATGGTTTCGTGGTGCGCTTCCAGCCGGAAAGCAACTGACGCATCGCACGTATCTGCGCTTAACCGATGGGCAGGGCTCTGCTAAAATGCAGCGCCTCTTCCATCGGTAGCCTGCATCGTGGCATTTACCTGGGTCGATTGGGCGATCATCGCCATCATCGCCGTTTCGAGTCTGATCAGTCTGAGCAGAGGCTTCGTCAAGGAAGCCCTGTCGCTCGTCACCTGGATCATCGCTGGCGTGGTCGCCTGGATGTTCGGCGGCGCGCTGGCACAGCATCTCGACGCCTATATCGAAACCCCGTCCGCCCGCGTCATCGCTGCCTGCGTGATCTTGTTCGTATTGACGCTGCTGGTCGGCGCGCTGATCAACTACCTGATTGGCGAGTTGATCCGAGTGACCGGCCTGTCGGGCACCGATCGTTTCCTGGGCATGGTGTTCGGCGCCGCCCGCGGCGCCTTGCTGGTCGTGGTGGCGGTCGGGCTGCTCAGCCTGGGGCCAGTGCAACAGGATGCCTGGTGGCAGCAGTCGGCCTTGCTGCCGCATTTTCTGCTGGTTGCAGACTGGTCGAAGAACCTCATATTGGGTGTGTCCAGCGAGTGGCTGGCCAGCGGTATACGCGAGCCGGTCGAGCTGCCGTTCAAAGAGGTGCTGCAGGGGGCTTCTCCTGTCGGCACCGGTAAATAGTCGTTTCACTGAGTAGGGGTTGCGTCACATGTGTGGCATTGTCGGTATCGTCGGTAAATCGAACGTCAATCAGGCGCTGTATGACGGCCTCACCGTCCTCCAGCACCGCGGCCAGGATGCTGCCGGTATCGTCACCAGCCATGAAGGCCGCCTGTTCCTGCGCAAGGACAACGGCCTGGTGCGTGACGTGTTCCAGCAGCGCCACATGCAGCGCCTGGTCGGCCACATGGGTATCGGCCACGTGCGCTACCCGACCGCGGGCAGCTCCAGCTCGGCCGAAGCCCAGCCGTTCTACGTCAACTCGCCGTACGGCATCACCCTGGCGCACAACGGCAACCTGACCAACGTCGAGCAGCTGGCCAAGGAGATCTACGAATCGGATCTGCGCCACGTCAACACCAACTCCGACTCCGAAGTGCTGCTCAACGTGTTCGCTCACGAGCTGGCCGTGCGCGGCAAGCTCAACCCCAGCGAAGAAGACGTGTTCGCGGCGGTGAAGGACGTGCACAAGCGTTGCCGCGGCGGCTACGCCGTGGTGGCGATGATCACCGGTTACGGCATCGTTGGTTTCCGCGACCCGAACGGCATCCGTCCGATCGTGTTCGGCCAGCGCCACACCGACGAAGGCGTCGAGTACATGATCGCCTCCGAAAGCGTCGCTCTGGACGTGCTCGGCTTCACCCTGATCCGCGACCTGGCGCCGGGCGAAGCGGTGTACATCACCGAAGAAGGCCAGATGTCCACCCGCCAGTGCGCGCCGAACCCGCAGCTCAAGCCGTGCATCTTCGAGCACGTTTACCTGGCACGCCCCGACTCCATCATGGATGGCGTATCGGTCTACAAGGCGCGCCTACGCATGGGCGAGAAGCTCGCCGACAAGATCCGTCGCGAGCGCCCGGAGCACGATATCGACGTGGTCATCCCGATTCCCGATACCAGCCGCACCTCGGCGCTGGAGCTGGCCAACCACCTGGGCGTCAAGTTCCGCGAAGGTTTCGTGAAGAACCGCTACATCGGCCGGACCTTCATCATGCCGGGCCAGGCGGCGCGCAAGAAGTCGGTGCGCCAGAAGCTCAACGCCATCGAGCTGGAATTCCGCGGCAAGAACGTGATGCTGGTCGATGACTCCATCGTGCGCGGCACCACCTGCAAGCAGATCATCCAGATGGCCCGCGAAGCCGGCGCCAAGAACGTGTATTTCTGCTCCGCGGCACCGGCCGTTCGCTACCCGAACGTCTACGGTATCGACATGCCGAGCCCCCACGAACTGATCGCCCATGGCCGCACCACCGAGCAGGTGGCCGAGCTGATCGGCGCCGACTGGCTGGTCTACCAGGATCTCGACGACCTGAAGGAAGCGGTCGGTGGCGGCAAGATCAAGATCGAGCAGTTCGACAGCGCGGTATTCGACGGTGAGTACGTCACCGGCGATGTCGACGAGGCTTACCTGAATCGCATCGACCTGGCGCGCAACGATGGCAACAAGGCCAAGTCGCAAGCGGTCAGCGAGATCATCGATCTGTACAACAACTGATCGATGTTAAATGATTCAACAACCGGGCCCTTTGGGCCCGGCCTGTTTTCTGGATGAGGAAAAGGATATGACACAGGATTGGGAAGCCGGTCGGCTCGACAGCGATCTCGACGGCGTAGGCTTCGACACTCTGGCGGTCCGTGCCGGCCAACACCGCACGCCGGAAGGCGAGCACAGCGAAGCGCTGTTCCCGACCTCCAGCTACGTGTTTCGTACCGCTGGCGACGCCGCGGCGCGTTTCGCCGGCGAAGTGCCGGGCAACGTCTATTCGCGTTACACCAACCCGACGGTGCGTGCCTTCGAAGAGCGCATCGCAGCCATGGAGGGCGCCGAGCAAGCGGTCGCCACGGCATCGGGCATGTCGGCGATCCTGTCCATCGTCATGAGCCTGTGCAGCGCAGGCGATCACGTACTGGTCTCGCGCAGCGTGTTCGGCTCGACCATCAGCCTGTTCGAGAAGTACCTCAAGCGCTTCGGCGTGCAGGTGGACTATGTGCCGCTGGCCGACCTCGAGGGCTGGGCCGCCGCCTTCAAGCCGAACACCAAGCTGCTGTTCGTCGAGTCGCCCTCCAACCCCCTGGCCGAGCTGGTCGACATCGCGGCCCTGGCGGCCATCGCCCACGAGAAGGGCGCACTGCTGGCGGTGGACAACTGCTTCTGCACGCCAGCGCTGCAGCAGCCGCTGAAGCTTGGCGCGGACATCGTCATGCACTCGGCCACCAAGTACATCGATGGCCAGGGCCGGGCGATGGGCGGCGTGGTAGCCGGCAGCGCCAAACTGATGACCGAGGTGGTGGGTTTCCTGCGTACCGCTGGGCCGACACTCAGCCCCTTTAATGCCTGGATTTTCCTCAAAGGCCTGGAGACCCTACGCATCCGCATGCAGGCGCATTGCAGCACGGCGCTGGAGCTGGCGCGCTGGCTGGAGCAGCAGGAAGGCATCGAGAAGGTGCACTACGCCGGGCTCACCAGTCATCCGCAACACGAGCTGGCTGCGCGCCAGCAAAGTGCCTTCGGTGCGGTGGTCAGCTTCGAGGTCAAGGGTGGCAAGGAGGGCGCCTGGCGCTTCATCGATGCCACGCGGGTGATTTCCATCACCACCAATCTGGGCGATACCAAGACCACCATCGCTCATCCGGCGACCACCTCCCATGGGCGCCTGTCGCCCCAGGAGCGCGAGAATGCCGGGATTCGTTACAGCCTGATTCGGGTAGCCGTCGGCCTGGAAGACATCGCCGATCTCAAGGCCGATCTGAGCCGAGGCTTGCAGGCGCTGTGAGTGCTACCGGCGATGTCGCCCACGGCCGCGTTGCGCTGGTCACCGGTGCTGCGCGCGGCATTGGTGAAGGTGTCGCACGCTGGTTGCTGGAGCATGGCTGGCGGGTAGCGCTCTGCGATCTGGCAGGCAGCCAGGGCGCCGAGGTAGCTGCCGCCCTGGGCGAGCATGCCGCATTCGTGGCCATGGATGTTGCGGACGAAGCCCAGGTCGCCCGCGGCGTGGGAGCGGTCATCGAGCGCTTTGGCCGGCTGGATGCCCTGGTGTGCAATGCCGGGGTCGCCAGCCCCCATAGCGGACCGCTGCAAGAGCTGTCGCTGGAACAGTGGAATCAGGTGCTGGCGATCAACCTCAGCGGGCCGATGCTGTTGGCCAAGCACTGCGCGGCGCACCTGCGTGCAACGGGTGGTGCCATCGTCAACATGGCGTCGACCCGCGCCAGCCAGTCCGAGCCCGAGAGCGAAGCCTATGCGGCGAGCAAGGGTGGGCTGATAGCACTCACGCACGCCTTGGCGATCAGCCTCGGCCCGAGCATTCGAGTGAATGCGGTGAGCCCGGGCTGGATCGATTCCCGCGATGCGGCGCAGCGTGCCAGCGAGCCGCTGAGCGTTGAGGACCACGCGCAGCATCCGGTCGGGCGGGTAGGGCAGGTCGAGGACGTGGCAGCGCTGGTGGCCTGGTTGTTGTCGCCCGAGGCGGGCTTCGTGACGGGCCAGGAGTTCGTCACCGACGGCGGCATGACACGCAAGATGATCTACCGCTGAGGCGTGATCGGGTGCATCGCGTCTTTTTTGAAAAAAATTCAACGCCGGCCTTGACTTAGGTTGGGTGCCCGCGTAAATTTCGCGTCCTCGCAAGGCCAAGGGTGATTAGCTCAGCCGGGAGAGCATCTGCCTTACAAGCAGAGGGTCGGCGGTTCGATCCCGTCATCACCCACCACTTGCCTTGAGAGAAACGGACGAAAGTCCACCGACGCGCAGCGGTAGTTCAGTCGGTTAGAATACCGGCCTGTCACGCCGGGGGTCGCGGGTTCGAGTCCCGTCCGCTGCGCCATATTTTCCATCTGAGATCCTGATCTGAGATGTGATGCGAAGGCCAAGCCTACGCATCTGACGAAGCACGAGTTCTACGGACGCAAGTCCACCGACACGCAGCGGTAGTTCAGTCGGTTAGAATACCGGCCTGTCACGCCGGGGGTCGCGGGTTCGAGTCCCGTCCGCTGCGCCATACTCACCTGCCTAGAGCAGGTTTCCTGAAAAGCGGCCCTAGGGCCGCTTTTCTTGTTTCTGCCTCCCGTAATTGAGCATCCATCCTCAGCGTTTATCTGGCCGGCAAAGGTGTGCGGCTCAGCATAACGTTGGCACTTGCTGGCGGCCTGGATAGCCAGAACCGGGTCAGCGACTACTGCCTCTGGTCCGAATGCTTACATTACTTTCGGATTCCAACAGATTGTTATCTTTACCGTTTCACTAGTGAGTGATATTTTCGCAAATGAAAATGTCACACAACTGTCACATTTGCACGTGCAGCTAAAACAAGAACTGGAGCCTTTAGATGTTCGCCTTCTTTCGTCCCGCCCCTCATCGGGAGCCATTGCCTGATGATCAGATAGACAGTACCTACCGCCGCCTTCGCTGGCAGATTTTCGCCGGTATCTTCATCGGCTACGCAGGCTATTACCTGCTGCGCAAGAACTTCTCGCTGGCCATGCCCTACCTCATCGAAGAGGAGGGTTACACCCGTGGGCAACTGGGCCTGGCGATGTCGGCCATCGCCATCTCCTATGGTTTGTCGAAATTTCTCATGGGGCTGATTTCCGATCGCTCCAACCCCCGTTACTTCCTGCCCTTCGGCCTGATGGTATCGGCCGGGGTGATGTTCGTTTTCGGTTTCGCACCGTGGGCAACCTCCAGCGTGACCATCATGTTCATCCTCCTGTTCATCAACGGCTGGGCTCAGGGCATGGGCTGGCCGCCCAGTGGCCGAACCATGGTGCACTGGTGGTCGCAGAAGGAGCGTGGTGGCGTAGTGTCGGTGTGGAACGTTGCCCACAACGTGGGGGGTGGCTTGATCGGCCCGCTGTTCCTGCTCGGCATGGGCCTGTTCAATGAATGGCATGCTGCCTTCTATGTACCCGCTGCGGTCGCCATGCTGGTCGCAGTGTTCGCCTTCGCGACCATGCGTGACACGCCGCAGTCGGTCGGCCTGCCGCCGATCGAGAAATACAAGAACGACTACCCCGAGGGCTACGACGAAAGCCACGAGAAGGAATTCAGCACCAAGGAAATCTTCGTCAAGTACGTGCTGCGCAACAAGATGCTGTGGTTCATCGCGTTGGCCAACGTCTTCGTTTACCTGCTGCGCTATGGCGTACTGGACTGGGCGCCGACCTACCTGAAAGAGGTCAAGCACTTCACTGTCGACAAGAGCTCCTGGGCCTACTTCTTCTACGAATGGGCAGGCATCCCCGGCACGCTGCTGTGCGGCTGGATGTCGGACAAGGTGTTCCGTGGCAATCGCGGCCTGACCGGCGTCGTGTTCATGGCATTGGTGACCGTGGCGACCGTGGTCTACTGGCTCAACCCGCCGGGCAACCCGCTGGTGGACATGGCTGCACTGGTCGCCATCGGCTTCCTGATCTACGGTCCGGTGATGCTGATTGGTCTACATGCGCTGGAATTGGCGCCGAAGAAAGCCGCTGGTACGGCTGCCGGCTTTACCGGTCTGTTCGGCTACCTGGGTGGCTCGGTCGCCGCGAGTGCTGCGATGGGCTATACGGTCGACCACTTCGGCTGGGATGGTGGCTTCGTGCTGCTGATCGGCGCGTGCCTGCTGGCCATCGTGTTCCTGATCCCGACCTTGTGGCACAAGCAGGCGCCTAGCGAAGAGCGCGCCGGCTAACCGACTGCCGAACGCGTGGCGCCTGCCACGTGTTCGGCACGTTGTGGTGGGCACCAGCTTTTGCAGCCTGCCGAACGCCAGGGCGCAACGCCCGGCTCTGGCTGCATTCCTACCCATTCCTGCGTGCTGCAATAACTGGCCGAGTACCGGTTGTTCAGTTGGTCAGCACGTCTTCGTGATTGCGGTACTGGCTTGGCGGCATGCCAAACCAGCGCATGCTCGCTTTGTGAAAGCTGCTCTGGTCGCGAAAACCCAGAGTGGCGGAAATGTATTTGAGGCTGCGTGTGGAGTTGCGCAACAGATTGTGCGCCAGCTTCAGGCGTGTCTCTTCCTGCAGTTGGACGAAGCTCACCGCTTCACGCTCCAGGGCCTTTTGTAGGCCGCGTTTGCTGAGCAGCAAGGTGCTGGCGACTTCACTCAGATCCAGGTTGATGCCCTGCGTGAGCTGTCTGGTCAGCAGGCGCTCGACGCGGGCGGCCACTGAGCCCTTGACCAGATCATCGAGGCGCGACTGCGCGTATTCCTGATGCATGACATGCAGCGCCGCATCCGCCGTCGGCAGTGCGATGGCCGCATCACGTGCTCTGAAGATCATGCTGTTGTGGGGCGCCGAAAAGCGCAGGTTGTCGCCGAACATCTGGCGAAGGCGGGTGGTATCTGACGGTTGTGCGTAGGTGAATTCGGCGCCCAGCGGCTTCGGGCGCTGATGGGGAGTTAGCCAGTGTATGACGCCGAGGGTCAGCGCGGCGCCGGCATCGATGAAGGCGCGCGGCGCGGGTATGGGCGAAGTACCGACTTCCAGGCCGATCAGCTTCAAGGTGTCCTGGCGTTGTTCGAGCAGGTAGTGCGAGCCATTGGTGACCAGGGGATGATAATCGACCATCAGCTTCAGCGCTGTGCCCAGGGTCGGGCTGGACATCATTGGGTAGCACTGTACGCCCAGAGCACTGGGGTGGGCGTGAGCATAGGCGCCCAGGCCGATGTCAGGATTGCCAGTCTGTTCGCTGGCCTGGCTGAACAGGCTGTATACCTGGGCCAGGGTGATCGGCGTGCCGTTGTGCAGGGCTAGCAACAACTGCTGGTCGAGCTTGCGCGGGTCCACACCTTGTTCGAGAAAAGTCTTGGCCATCACCTGGAAGCAGTTGCTCGTCACTGTGTACATCGCATGTCCTGGATAGCCGCTGAATGAAGTTGTACAGCCGTTGCGTGTGCGGACAACAAAGGGGCGCCCGGGAACACTGGCTGTCGCCTGTGCACGCTGAGAGAATTGCGCTCCTTATCCGTGCCGCTCCTGCTGGGCCGTGAGTGAGGCTAAGCCATAAAGTAAAGCCGCACGTCCCACTCCGTGATCGGTAGCTGTTGCTGCGAGCGACTGTACACCGCGTTGATACCCCGATGTGGTGCTATTGAGCGATCACGCACATTCCTGTCAGCCGATTAGCGATCTTATCGAATAGTGGCTATCCGCTGCTATGCGCAAACGTTTGCGCGATGAGCGATACATCGCAACTATGGAAATCGACTCATGCCTTCGATGTTCGCTGAGCGCCCGATGATGGGCCTCGACGCCATGTCTGCCAGCAAACTGGCCGCCGACGAAGCACGCGTGCGGTATTTCTACGAGCAGCTGCAGTGCGGCCGCTTTCATCTGGCCTTTCAGCCGGTGAGATCTGCCACCGACATCCAGCGCTCCTTATACAGCGAGGGCTTGCTGCGCAGCGAAGGCGAGCCGCTGGGCTTTAATCCGTTCGTCTTGCTGGAGCGCCGCCATGCCATGCGGCGTCTCGACCATTTCGTGCTCGACGCGGTTGTTGGCCTGCTGCAGGCAAATCCGATGTTGACGTTGGGCTGCAATGTCTCGGCCCAGAGCGCGCGAATCGATTACCACTGGGAGTTGATGCTGCAGCGACTGGTTGACGCCGATATGGCCGCGCGGCTGGTCATCGAGATCACCGAGAGTTCGGCACCTTGCGGCCATGACCAGGCCGTCGAGTTTGTTCATCAGTTGCGCAGCACCGGCTGCCATGTGGCCATCGACGACTTCGGAGCAGGCTTCGCCACGCTGGCGTTTATCCAAGATGCGCAGCCGGACATCATCAAGATCGATCAGGGCTATGTGCAGCGCGCGCGGCGCTCCGCGCTGCATGCCAGAACCCTCCGGCACCTGGTTGGCCTGTGCAACACCCTGGCTACCCATGTGGTGGTCGAGGGCATCGAAACCACCGATGACCTGGCAATCAGCCGTGATTGCGAAGCGCAGTGGGTACAGGGATTTCTCTTTGCCCGCCCGCAAAAACTCATCGAAGGCCTGGACATGCCGTGCGTGTTGAAAGGTGCATGAATCCCGGGTTGCGCGTGGAGTAGGCATGTGCGATCCGATACCTGGCGGCCGGTCGGACGCCTGATAACCGAGAGGCAAGTGATGGCGCTTAGAAATTTGAAGATTGGTGTGCGTGCCGGTGCGTGTTTCGCCGCCCTGGCTACCTTGCTGGTTGTGCTGGGAATCATCACCTTCGAGCAAATGAAGCGCATGGACAGCATGAGCGATGGTATCGAAGCGAAGTGGTTTCCGTCGACACTGGCCCTGAATGAACTGGGCATGTCGGTCATGCGCGTCAGGGCGCTGACCCTGCGTTTCTACGCCCTCGATAGCGACGAGGCACGCCGTGCTGCGTTGCCCGCGCTAGACAGCGCCAAGGCGGATCTGGCCCACGCGCAGAACGACTACACACCCTTGGTCGACTCCGATTCCGAGCGTGCTCTTGTGCAGCAATTGCTCGGCGTCAAGGATCGCTACCTGCAGCACCAACGCGATGTGGTCGAGCAATTGATGCGTGGTGAGCGGGCGAGTGCCGAACAGATTCTGACCGGTTCCATGGCTCAGGAAGGTGACCAACTGGTCGAAGAGCTCAAGGCGCTCACCGAATACAATCGCCAGGGCGCCATGCGTGACTTCGGCGAAAGCGATGAGGTATTCGAGAGCAGCACACGTACCGTGGCGCTGGTTGTGCTCATGGCTACGCTGCTGACCATTACCCTGGCAATTGTGCTGACTCGCAGTATTGTCAAACCGCTTGGCGAGGCGGTCGAGGTCGCACAGAGCATCGCCGCCGGCGACCTGACCCGCGATTTCGAGCACCAGGGCCATGACGAGCCTGCGCAGCTTCTACAAGCCTTGGCCACCATGCAGGACAGCTTGCGCGCTACTTTGCAGCGTATTGGCGAGTCGTCGAACCTGCTGGCCTCTTCATCCGAAGAGCTGCAGGCGGTAACCGAGGATGCGACCCGCGGCCTGTATCAGCAGAACGATGAGATCGAGCAGGCGGCCACTGCGGTTAACCAGATGACTGCCACGGTGGAGGAAGTGGCGCAGAACGCGGTCAGCACCTCCGAGGCATCGCGCCAGTCCGACCAGGCTGCGCACGGCGGGCAGGAGCAAGTGCGCAAGACCGTCGACTCCATCCATCTGCTGGCCCGGGACGTTACCGAAACCTCTGAAGAGGTCGGCAAGCTGGCCGGCAGCGTGCGCGAGATCAGCCAGGTGGTCACGGTTATTCGCTCCATCGCCGAGCAGACCAATCTGCTGGCCCTGAACGCGGCCATCGAGGCTGCTCGGGCTGGCGAGCAGGGACGGGGCTTTGCGGTGGTCGCGGATGAGGTACGGGCGCTGGCGCATCGTACCCAGCAGTCGACCGTGGAAATCGAACAGATGATCGAGAACATTCAACACGGCACCGAACATGCGGTGGCCGCCATGCAGAGCAGCAGTGCCCGCGCCGATACCACGCTGACCCTGGCCCAGGCCGCCGGCGACGCGCTGGATGACATCGTGCAGGCTATCGCTTCGATCACCGAGCGTAATCTGGTGATCGCCAGCGCCGCGGAGCAGCAGGCCCAGGTGTCGCGTGAGGTAGACCGCAACCTGATGAATATCCGCGATCTGTCGCAGCAGACCTCGGCCGGTGCCAACCAGACCCGTGCCGCGAGCCAGGAGCTTGCCAGCCTGGCGGTCAGCCTCAATGGTCTGGTCACCGCTTTCCGGGTCTGACCACGAACGGTGCCGAACGACTCGCCACAGATAGCTGGCGTTCGGCGCCGTTGTTTACTTTATCGCCGCTTCAGAAGTGACTTGGAAAACAATGAAAATCCTGCATGTGGACTCGAGCATCTCGGGCGATCGCTCGTTGAGCAAGGAGCTGTCTGCCATCGCAGTCGCCAACCTGCGTGCTATCTACCCGGATGCCGAGGTGCTGTACCGAGACCTGGTCGAAAACCCCATCAACCACCTGACCGGTCCGATATTCGCCGGTTTCGAGGGGGGTGAGCTGGCTGATGCCGACGAAGCGCTGCAACAGGAGCATCGGCTTTCCGAGCAATTGGTAGACGAGTTTTTGGCCAGCAACATCCTGGTGATCGGTGCGCCGATGTACAACTTCTCCATTGCCAGTCAGTTGAAGGTCTGGCTGGATCGTATTGCTCAGGTGGGGCGCACCTTCAGCTACACCGAGCATGGCACCGTAGGCCTGGCCGGCGGCAAATGTGTGATCGTGGTGTCGGTGTGCGGCGGCTTCTATTCCCACGGGCCCATGGCACCGATGGATTTCCAGGAGCCGTACCTGCAGAGCTTCTTCAAGTTCCTGGGCATCACCGACGTGCGCTTCGTCAGGGCCGAAGGGGCGCTGAAAGGCGAGCTGGAGCGCAGCGAAGGCATCAAGGTCGCCAAGGCTGCGCTATCTCGCGTTTACTGACCGACGACTGCCGCATAGGCAACCGCCTTACTCCGCCTTGTGCAGGGGATGGTTGTCGGTTTGCTGCGGTTTGCTGCGCAGCAGCGACAGTACCCAGGCGAAGAAGATCGGCACGAAGATCACCCCCAGCAAGGTCGCACTGAACATACCGCCCAGCACGCCGGTGCCGATGGCGCGCTGGCTGGCGGCGCCTGCGCCGGTGGCGATCACCAGCGGCACCACGCCGAGCATGAAGGCCATGGAGGTCATGATGATCGGCCTGAAGCGCAGGCGAGCGGCTTCGATGGCGGCATCGCGCAGCGAGTAACCGTCTTCCCAGAGGTCCTTGGCGAACTCGACGATCAGGATGGCATTCTTTGCCGCCAGGCCGATCACGGTGATCAGGCCGACCTTGAAGTAAACGTCGTTGGGCAGGCCGATGGCGGTCACCGCGAGCACCGCACCGAGGGCGCCGACCGGTACGATGAGCATCACCGCCAGCGGAATCGCCCAGCTCTCGTACAGGGCGACGAGCAGCAGGAACACCACCACGATGGCCAGGGCGAAGAGCATCACCGCCTGGCCACTGGCGACCCTCTCCTGGTAGGAGAGGCCAGTCCATTCGTAGCCGATACCTTCCGGCAAGTCGGCGGCGATACTCTCCAGTTCGGCCATGGCTTCGCCGGTGCTGACGCCAGGAGCGGCGTCGCCGGAGATACGGATCGACGGATAGCCGTTGTAGCGGGCGACCTGCACCGGGCCCTGCTCCCACTGGGTCGTCACGAAGGCGCTGAGCGGGACCAGATTGCCGCTGTCATTGGGCACGTGCAGCTTGAGCACGCTCTCCGGGGTCATTCGTGCAGCCTGCTCGGCCTGTACCACCACACGCTGCTGGCGCCCGGCGTTGGCGAAGTCGTTGATCACCGAGGAGCCGAAGGCGGTGGACAGGGCATTGCTGATCGACTCGAAGCTCACGCCCTGGGCGCGTGCCTGCTCACGGTCGATCACCAGGCGCAGCTGCGGCGCTTCGGCCAGGCCCTCCATCATTCCGTAGAGGAACAGCGGATTGCCGTTGATCTTGCCAAGCACCTGGTCGCGGGCTGCCAGTAAGGCGTCTCGACCCAGGCCACCGCGGTCCTGCAGGCGCAGCGAGAAGCCGCCGGAGTTGCCCAGGCCTTCGATCGGTGGTGGTGGCACGGCCATCATGGCGCCGTCATCGAGATTGGCGAAGCGGCCGTTGACCGCTGTGGTCTCGGCTTGCACCGATTGCTCGGCGCTGCGCTCGGACCAGTCCTTGAGCAATGGGAATGCCAGCGCGGCGTTCTCGCCCATGCCCGAGAAACTGAAGCCCAGTACCAGGAACGAGGTCGCCACGGCTTCACGGGAAGCGAGGAACTCCTCCAGTTGCTTGCCGGCGGCCGAGGTGCGCTCGCGCGTCGCACCGGGCGGCAGCTGGATGTCGACGATCATGTAGCCCTGGTCTTCGACCGGCACGAAGGATTCCGGCAGGCGCAGGTAGAAGAAACCCATCAGCACCACGATGCCCAGATAGATGAACATGAAGCGCCCGGCACGCGGCACCAGTTTGCCGTTGAGCTTGGTGTAACGCCCGGTCAGTCCGGTGAACTTGCGGTTGAACCAGCCGAAGAAACCGGTTTTCTCGTGATGCCCCTGGGGGATCGGCTTGAGAATGGTGGCGCACAGCGCCGGCGTGAAGGTCAGCGCCAGGAAACCCGAGAACAGGATCGATACCGCCAGCGACAGCGAGAACTGCTGGTAGATCACCCCCACCGAGCCTGCCATGAACGCCAGTGGCAGAAACACCGCCGACAGCACCAGGGTAATGCCCAGGATCGCTCCGGACACCTGGCCCATCGCCTTGATGGTCGCCGGCACCGGTTCCAGGCCTTCTTCGGCCATGATCCGCTCGACGTTCTCCACCACCACGATGGCGTCGTCGACCAGGATGCCGATGGCCAGCACCATGCCGAACATGGTCATCATGTTCACCGAGAAGCCCAGGAGGTACATGAAGGTCAATGTGCCGAGCAGACACACCGGCACCACGATCGACGGAATCAGCGTGTAGCGCACGTTCTGCAGGAACAGGAACATCACCAGGAACACCAGCACCATGGCCTCGACCAGAGTCATGATGACCTTGTCGATGGCCACATCGACGAAGCGCGATGTGTCGTAGGGCACCGAGAACTGCACATTTTCCGGGAAACCGGCGGACAGCTCGGTGAGGCGCTGCTTGACCGCCTCTGCGGTCTGGATGGCGTTGGCGCCAGGGGCCAGTTGCACGGCAGCGGCCACGGCCGGCTTGCCGTCCTGGCGTGAGCCGAAGTTGTAATCCTGGCTGCCGACCTCGATACGCGCGACATCGCCCAGGGTCAGGCGCGAGCCATCCTGATTGGCGCGCAACACGATGGCGGCGAATTCCTCGGGATTGTCCAGGGTGCCCTTGACCGCCAGGGTCGCGGTCAACTCCTGCTCGGCGCTGCCCGGCGTGCTGCCAAAGGCGCCGGCCGGCACCTGTACGTTCTGGGCACGGATGGCGTTGTTGACGTCATCGATGGACAGGCCATAACCGACCAGCTTCTGCGGGTCGATCCACACACGCATGGCCGCTTCGGAGGCGAAGAACTGCAGCTTGCCGACGCCCTGTACACGGCGGATCTCGTTGTTGATATTGCGCGCCGCGTAGTCGGCCAGCGCCGTGGTGTCGTCGTTGGCGCCGCCATCCTTGTAGCTCAGGGCGTAGATCAGCAGAAAGCCAGCGGTGGCCTGTTCGGTCTGAATGCCCAGGGTCAGCACAGCCTGGGGCATGCGTGCTTCGGCCTTCTTCAGGCGGTTCTGCACATCGACCTGAGCCAGTTCCGGGTCCGTGCCCGGTTGGAAGGTCACGGTGATTTCGGCGATGCCGTTGGCGTTGCTGGTGGACTCGAAGTACAGCAGATTCTTGGCGCCGTTGAGCTCTTCCTCGATCACACTGGTGACCGAGTCGGTCAGCACCTGGGCCGAAGCACCCGGGTAGGTTGCGGTCACGGTTATCTGTGGCGGCGCCACGTTGGGGTACTGCGCAACCGGCAGAAAGGGGATAGCCAAAAGGCCGGCCATGGTGATGAACAGCGCGACCACCCAGGCGAAGTTCGGGCGCCGGATAAAGAACAGAGACATCATGTCATGGGCTCCGGCTTACTGCGCCTGTGAAGGGTTGGCGGGCGTGTCTGGCGCTGGCGCGCCTTGTTCACGGGGCACCACCTTGGCACCTGGCTGGATCGCGCCCAGTGAGCTGACGATGACCTTGTCGCCGGCCTTGAGGCCTTCGGTAATCTGCCAGCGGGCGCCCTGCATGGCACCGGTGGCGACCGGCCGCGCTTCCACGCTGTTGTCGGCGCCGAGAAACATCACGCTGGCCTTGCCATCGGCAGAGCGCTGCACGGCGCGCTGCGGTACCAGGATGGCGTCCTGGTCGAGCCCTTGGGGTGTGCGCACCCGCACGTACATACCCGGCAGCAACACGCCCTGGGGGTTGTCAAAGCGCCCGCGCAGGGCGATCTGCCCGGTGCTGCGGTCTACCGAAATATCGGTGAACAGCAGGGTGCCCTTGCTCTCGATATCGGTGCCATCGACGCGCAGCGACAGCGCCTTGTCACCCTCGCCGGAAACCTTGCCATCGGCTATGGCGGCGCGCAGGCGCAGGGCATCGGCTGCCGGCTGGCTGAAGTCCGCATACACCGGGTCGAGCTGCTGAATGCGGGCGAGCAGAGTAGTTTCGCCCTGGCCGACCAGCGCGCCTTCGGTCACCTGGGCACGGCCGATGCGCCCGGCGATGGGCGCGCGGACCTGAGCGTAACCCAGATCCAGCTTGGCGGTTTCCACATTGGCCTGGGCCGAGCGTTTGTCGGCCTGAGCGCTACGCAGGGTGGCGCGGGCCACGTCGAAGTCTTGCTGGCTGACTGCGTTGATCTTCACCAGCGGCTGATA
Organism: Pseudomonas sp. CNPSo 3701; assembly: GCF_028674975.1. Lineage (NCBI taxonomy): Bacteria > Pseudomonadati > Pseudomonadota > Gammaproteobacteria > Pseudomonadales > Pseudomonadaceae > Pseudomonas > Pseudomonas sp. CNPSo 3701. The sequence goes on from NZ_JAQZSI010000003.1 coordinate 69,831, forward strand.
GCGCTCGACGGTGGCCTGGGCCTGGAACAGCTGCGCTTCGGTGCGGGCCAGTTCGCCCTCGGCGCGTGACAGCGCCGCCTTGAAGGGCGCGGGGTCGATCTGGAACAGCAGGTCACCGGCCTTGACGTCGGCGCCTTCCTCGAAGGTGCGCTTGAGTACGATGCCGGCAACCCGCGCACGCACCTCTGCTACACGCACCGGCTCGATGCGGCCCGGCAGTTCGGCCACCACGGTGAAGGGTTCGGTCTTGACGGTGAGCACATCCACCTCACGCGGTGGCGCTTCGCCCCAGCCCTGTTCGCCCTTGTCGCAGCCGGTCAGAGCGATGGCCATGGAAAGGGTGATCGCCGAAACGACGTGACCAGCGCGAATCCTGCTCATGCTTCACCTGGGGCGCAATGCCCGTTGCAATTATTCTGGAAAGGCGCGAATGGTCAGCTATAGATGCGGGTGAGTCAATATTGTCTCATTTGCATTTTGTGTGACTAGATTTGGCAGTTATTACGGATATTGAGACTTTTGCTGCACAATGGCGCGCCGTGAAGAAAAACTTGAGAGCAATGCATTGACACAACGACCTGTCGCCGAAGAAAAACTCCTTAAGGCCTTGGCCGTGGCCATGGTCGAGCAGCCCCGTGGAACCTTCAAGGAAATCGCCGAGGCGGCCGGGGTCAGCAAGGCTACCCTGAACCGATTTTGCGGAACCCGCGACAACCTGATCGAGATGCTCTTCGACTATGGCTCAGAGGTGATGAACCAGGTTATCGCCGAGGCTGACCTGCAGCATGCGCCGGTGCCAGAAGCCTTGCAACGCCTGGTGGACGGGCACCTGGTGCATCGTGACCTGCTGGTATTCCTGATGTTTCAGTGGCGCCCGGACTCGCTGCATCAGTGCGGCGAAGAAGCGCGCTGGTTGCCGTATACCAATGCGTTGGACCAATTCTTCCTGCGCGGCCAGCAGGAGGGGATTTTCCGTATCGATATCGGCGCGCCGGTATTGACCGAGCTGTTCGCCTCGCTGCTGTTCGGCCTGGTCGATGGCGAGCGACGGGGGCGGGTAGCGCGGGCCAGCATGGGCGCGTCGCTGCTGCAGTTCTTCATGCAGGGCGCGGCGACCTGAACAGGCGCTGACGTGTTGCGAGCGCGCTGGGCGGCAGGGCTGGTAGTATCCGGCTATCTGAAGACTTTGAGCCGGTGCACGCAGAGGGATGCTGCGCTTTGCGGAGAAACCAAGCATGAACGTACAAGTGATCGAGCGCGACGGCGAGCCGGAATACGCGGTGCTGCCGTGGGTCGAGTATCAGGCGCTGCTCCAGGCGGCCGGCAAGAGCCCTGCAGTGGTTCCGAGCCAGCCCGATGCCGATGCGCCCAAGCCGTTGAGCGAGCTTACCGCGTTGCGTGAAGGCAAGGGCCTGAGCCGTGACGAGCTGGCGCGCGCGGTGGGCATCAGCCCGCATTATCTGGGCATGATCGAAAGCGGCGAGCGCCAGCCCGATGCCGCCATTCTGCGTGCCCTGGCCTGGGTGCTCGGCATCTCCGGTTGGCAGGCATGAGCGTGCGCATCAGCCGCACGAACTGGGAGGCGCTGCTCGCAGCGCTCGACGATGCGCGCCGGCAGCGCCATCTATTGACCTACCGCGCGCTGATCGAGCGCCTCGCGCTACCGGCGCCGGCCATGCAAACCCTTACCGCTGCGCTCGAACACCTGGCCGCACTGGATGCGCGCAGTGACCGACCGCTGCGCAGCGCCCTGGTGATCAGCCAGGGTGCCAGCCGCCTGCCACGCACCGGGTTCTTCGAGTGCGTCACCCGCCTGGGCCGTTTCGACGGGGCCCCCGACGGCGTCGCGGCCGCCTCCTGGCATGCTTCGGAAGTGGCCCGGGTGTTCGAGTTCGATTATCCCGATACGCCCTGACCAACCTGACGATCCGCCATCTTCTGCCCAGGCATTTAAGTTTCGGGGCAGCCGGGTCGCTCTGTATGGCTGACTCCCATACGTTGGCAGGGCCATGCGTCAATACAGCCGCATCATGTTTCGTTCATTGTTCCGGGTGAAGGTCAGCGACCGCCACTCCGGCAAGCTCATCGGTTACGCCCGTGACGTCTGCGAAGACGGTCTGCGGCTGATCTGCGACCTGCCGGTGGAGGTGGGTGCCCAGCTTGGCCTTAGTCTGCGCATGCGCGCGGGTGACGGCAGCATGACCCAGGTGGAGCTCAACGCCACCTGCCTGTGGGTGCGGGAAAATCCGCAGAGTGGTCATCAGGAGCTCGGGCTGCAATTGCTGCAGCCCGGCCATGACTACGTGGCGTTCGTCGAGCGCCTGCGCGTCGACCGCGGTATACCGGCCACGCCGCCCTGATATCTCACCCCAGGGTGCCGAGGATGTTCACCCCAACGCGCTCGGGAATCTCGTTCTGCGAAAGCACGTGCAGGCCGGGGCTGAATACCCGCGCATAACGGGCCAGCAGCGGGCGCAGCTGCGGCATCACGGTGAGGATCGGCGGATGGCCTTCCTTGCGCAGGCGCTCCTTGACCACCGGCATGGTGTTTTGCAGCTGGTTGAGCAGGTTGGGCTCCACCGGAATATTGTCCAGGCTCACCGGGCCGGCCTGCTGGGCGATGGACAGAGCACTGAGCAGGGTGTTTTCCAGGCTGTTGTCGAGCACGAACACGGCCAGTTCTTGGCGCTCACCGGCAATGGCCGAGACGATGCTGCGACGCAGGGCGAAGCGCACATCGGCGGCCAGCAGCAACGGATCCTTGGTGGTCTCGCTGGATTCGAGCAGGGTCGAGGCGATGCTGACGATATCGCGCAGCGGTACCTGCTCCTGCAGCAGTTGGCGGAACACGCGGTGCTGCAGGCTGTAGCTGAGCTGCGCCTTGATGTTCTCGGCCAGCTTTGGGGCCTGCACGGTCAGGCGCTGCATCAGGTGCTCGACGTCGTCGTGCTTGAACAGGTCGGGCAAGTGTTCGCGGATCACCTTGTTCAGGTGGGTGGCGATCACGCTGGCGCAGTCGATCACCTGATAGCCCAGGTTGAGGGCGCGTGACTTGTCCGCCGGCTGGATCCACACCACCTGCATGCGATAGGCCGGGTCAGTGCCGAGAATGCCGTCCACTTCACCGTAGAGTTCCGGTGCCGGAATCGCCATCAGGCGGTCGGCATGCAGCTCGCCGCTGTCCACCCGCTCGCCGTTGACCAGAATCTGGTACTGGTTGGCCTTCAGGCGCAGGCTGTCGCGGATGTGCACTTCCGGCAGCAGGAAACCGAGGCTTTCCGAGAGCGTCTGGCGTACGCCACGCACCCGCTGGACCAGCGGCGCGCCACCTTCCTCGTTGACCAGGCCGACCAGCTTGTAGCCCAGTGACACCGACAGTCGCTCGACCAGCGGGATGTCTTCCCAGGCCAGGTTCTGGGCGCGCTCGTTGGCCATCGCCTTGCTCAGCGCCTGAGTCTGCTCCAGCACCTCGCCTTCGATCGGCGGGGCATTGCGCGAGGTGTGCCAGGCGATGAAGGCCATCAGCGCGGCGAAGCTGCTGAAAGCCACGAAGGGCATGCCCGGCACCAGCGCCAGAATGAACAGGATAGCCGCCACGGTGTACAGCACCTGGGGCGAGGCGAGCATCTGCTTGCGCACCAAGCTGGTGATCTCGGCGCTCTCGTTGACCCGGGTAATGATGATCGCCGCCGCCGTGGACAGCAGCAGCGCCGGAATCTGCGCCACCAGGCCGTCACCGATGGTCAGCAGGGCATATAGGCGGAAGGCTTCGCCGCCGGCCAGGCCATGCACGAACACGCCGATGGCCAAACCGCCGAACAGGTTGATCAGCAGAATCAGGATGCCGGCGATGGCGTCGCCGCGCACGAACTTGCTGGCGCCGTCCATTGCGCCGTAGAAGTCCGCTTCCTTGCCCACTTCGGCGCGGCGCTTCTTGGCTTCGGCCTGGTCGACAAGGCCGGCGTTGAGGTCGGCATCGATGGCCATCTGCTTGCCGGGCAGGGCATCGAGGGTGAAGCGCGCGGTGACTTCGGAGATCCGCTCACCGCCTTTGGTGATCACCATGAAGTTGACGATGGTGAGGATCACGAAAACGATCATGCCGACGATGAAGTTGCCGCCGATCACCACATGGCCGAACGCTTCGATCACCTTGCCTGCCGCGCCCGAGCCGGTGTGGCCATCGAGCAGCACCACGCGGGTGGAGGCCACGCTCATGCACAGGCGCATCAGGGTGGTGACGAGAATCACCGTGGGCAACAGCGAGAAGTCCAGCGGGCTGCGCGACGACAGGCTGGTCATCAGCACCAGCACGGCGATGCCGATGTTGAAGGTGAACAGGATGTCCAGCAGCAACGGCGGCAGCGGCAGGATGATCATCGCCAGGATCGACAGGATCACCACGGGAATACCGAGGCGTCCGTTGCTCAGTGTCGATGCGACGTGTTGCAGTGGTTTCATGACAGGCCTCTGTTGGCAAGGCTTTCGGGTATCGGGAGGTTGCCCGGCAGCTCGGGGCGACGACGGCGCCCCTGGCGCCAGGCCTTGAGTTGCAGCACGTAGGTCAGAACCTGGGCGACGGCCTTGTACAGCGCCGTGGGAATCTGCTGGTTGACCTGGGTGGTGAAGTAGATGGCCCGGGCCAGGGGCGGAATCTCCACCAGATCCAGGCCGTGGCGCTGGGCCAGTTCGCGGATGTACAGCGCGGTGTCGTCGTTGCCTCGGGCGATCACGTAGGGTGCTTCGGCCTTGCTGCTGTCATAGCGCAGGGCGACCGCATAGTGCTGCGGGTTGACGATCACCACGTTGGCCTCGTGGATCACCTTGCTGATCTGGCGATGCAGCATCTGCTTCTGCACCTGACGGATGCGCGCCTTGACCTCGGGGCGGCCTTCCTGATTCTTGTGCTCTTCCTTGATCTCCTGCTTGCTCATGCGCAGGCGTCGATGGAACAGCAGGCGCTGCAAGGGAATGTCGATCAGCGAGAAGAGGATGAATACCACCAGCAGGATCAGTGCGGTATTCATCGCCAGGTTCAAAGCGCCGGCGATGGCGGTGTACACGTCGCTGCGCTGCAGGGCCGTCAGTTGCGTCACCACGTCGCGCGCCAGGTAGGCGGCGAGCAGGCCCAGCACGAGGATCTTGCCGAGGGACTTGAACAGATCGGTCCAGCTCTGCGCCGAGAAGAACATGCGCTTCAGGCCGCTGAGCGGGTTGAGCTTGGAGGCCTTGAAGGCGAAGTTCTTGCTGGCGAACACCCAGCCGCCAGGGATCATGGAAAACACCACCACCAGCAGACTGGTCAGCCCCAGGGGCACCAGCAGCATGACGAACAGCATCAGGTTATGGGCCAGAAACTGCTCGAGGTCGTCCTGGCCGAGCTGGCCCGGCTGCAGGTTGACGAAGGTACGCGCGAAACTGTCCTGCAGGCCGGTGTAGAACCAGCCGACGCTGTACTTGAGGGTCAGCAGGGTGGCCAGCAGGGTGATGGTGGTGGACAGGTCCTTGGAGCGCGCGACCTGGCCTTCTTCCTTGGTCTTCTTGAGCTTCTGGTGCGTGGGTTGTTCGGTTTTTTCCTGGCTGCTCTGGTCGCTCATGTCAGGCCGCCTCCCATCAGGGTGCCGAGGTCATCGAGCAGGCGGCGGGTCAGGTGCAGATAGTGCTGGGGCACGTCGGCGAGCGTCATGTAGATGCACAGCAGGCCGGTGATGATCGACAGTGGAAAGCCCAGGGAAAACAGGTTCATCGCCGGCGAAATGCGATTGAGCAGACCGAAGCAGAACTGCACGAGCATGGTGCAGAACACCATGGGCAGGGTGAACAGGGTCGCGGCGGCGATCATCCAGCTCAGCGACTGGGCAAAGGCCATGAAGCCGGCGTAGGGCAGGGGTTCGTCCATCGGCCAGTGCACGAAGCTCTGGTACAGCACGCTGATGCCGAGCAGGTGGCCGTCGATGGAAAAGAACAGGAACAGCAGCAGGATGAAATACACCTGGGCGACGATTGAGGACGACGACACGCCGTTCACCGGGTCGTTGTAGCGCGCCATGCTCATGCCCATCTGGGTGGAGATGATTTCACCGACCAGGGTGAACACGGTGAACACCAGTTGCATCGACAGGCCCAGCAGGGCGCCGATGGCCAGCTGCTGGAAGGCCACTCGCAGGCCGCGCACCGACAGCGGCTCGAAGTAGTCCAGCGGCGGCAGGCTGTGGGCCAGGGCGATGCTGGCCAGCAACGCCAGCACGACCCGGGCGCGCACGGGCAGGGCGCGGTGGCCGAACATCGGCGCCACGGCAAAGAACGCCAGCAGCCGGCAGAAGGGTGCCCAGTAGCCCTGCAGGGTCAGCAGCAGTTGCGACAACTGGTAGGCGGAGGCTTCGGCGGGCACGTACGTCTACCCGACCAGACGGCTGGCCTGCTGGAAGCTCTCGATGAACAGCTCGCTCAGCGTGCGCAGAATCCAGTGGCCGGCGAACACCAGCATGCCCAGGGTAATCAGCAGGCGCGGCAGAAAACTCAGCATCTGTTCGTTGATCTGCGTGGCCGCCTGGAAAATGCTCACCAGCAGGCCGCCGAGCAGGCTCGGCACGACCAGTACGCAGACCACCAGGGCGGTGATGTGCACGGCGTTGGCGACGATGGAAACAGCGGTGTCGGGCGTCAGCATGGCGGCAACCTAGAAGGGTTGAACACTGGTGGCAAGGGTGCCCATCATCAGTGTCCAGCCGTCCACCAGCACGAACACCATGAGCTTGAAGGGCAGCGAGATCATCATCGGCGAGAGCATCATCATGCCCATGGCCATCAGCACGCTGGCCACCACCAGATCGATGACCAGAAACGGGATGAAGATCATGAACCCCAGCTGGAACGCGGTTTTCAGCTCGCTGAGCACGAACGCCGGGAGAATCAGCGAGAAATCCAGAGTGGTCGGATCTTCGGGCATGGTCTCGCCGGCCAGTTCGACCATGGTGACCAGCGAATTCTTGTTGGTCTGCGCGAGCATGAAGCGCGCCATCACGCCCTTGGCGCTGTCCAGCGCCTCGGGCAGCGTCAGTTGGTCGGTCTCGAAGGGCTGGTAGGCATTCTCGTAAAGCTCCTGCCAGGCCGGGCGCATCACCAGCAGGGTCAGGCACAGGGCGATGCCGATCAGCACGTTGTTCGGCGGGCTCTGCTGCAGGCCGATGGCCTGACGCAGGATGGCCAGCACGATGATGAAGCGGGTGAAGCAGGTCATCATCAGCAGCATGGCCGGCAGCAGGCCGAGCAGCGTCATCAGCACCAGGATCTGTACCTTGACGCTCAGGTCCTGGCCGTTTTCGGTGTCGTTCAGGCTCAAGAGCGTGATGTCGCCGTTGGCCGCCTGCACGCTCAGAGGCAGCAGCGCCAGGGCCAGAGCGCCAAGGCAGGCGACACGGGATGCGGTCATGGAGCCAGGTCGTCGAGGCCGTTGCCGCACAACTCGACGATGCGCAGGCCGTAATTGCCGTTCATCACCACCACTTCGGCCTTGGCGAACAGCGCGCCGTTGACCTTCACGTCGAGTGGCTCGCCGGCCAGTTTGTCGAGCACGATCACGCTGTGGGTATCGACCTCCATCAGTTCCTTGAGCGATACCCGGGTGGAAGCCACTTCGAGGCTGACGTCCACCGGGATCTTGCCGAAGAAGCTCAGGTCCTGGCCCAGCTCGCGGGCGGGAGCGCCGCTCTCTGCCGGTGCGCCGGCCAGGTCGTCGTTGATCAGGTTGTCCAGTTCGCTGTCGGAAATCGGGCCGCTCATGGGGTCTGCACGCTCTCGAGGGATGTCAGGAAAAGGGCGCCGTCTTCCTCGAAAACGGTGCCGCGAAACAGCTTCTGCTGGTTGATCTCGATATCGCAGCGCTCCGCCAGGCGAATCGGCAGGATGTCGCCGCGCTTCAGGTTGAGCACTTGCAACAGCGGCATGCGCAGGCGTGCCAGCACGCAATCGAGCTGCACCGGCAACTGCTGGATGTGCTGCGCAGGATTGCCGTTCAGCCGCGCCGGGGGCGGGCTGTTGCGGCGCGTCAGTTCGTCGACCAGCTGGGCATCCAGATACAGGTACAGTGAAGCCTGGGTGCCGGTGATATGGCTGATGTAGCGAAACTCGGCCTGGTACTCCCACTGCACCTCGTCATAGGTGCTGTCGTGGTGGCTGAGCTTGCCGGGGGCTTCGCCGGCGAGCAGCGCGCGCAGCAACAGGTGCACCACGTCGCTGCCGAGGCGATCACGCATGCGCTGCTCGGACGAGCTTTCCGGGGGCATCTCGCCACCCGGCAGCGACGTGCCGCCGTAGTAACACTCCAGGGCTTCGGTAAGCAGGCTGCGCTCGATGGCGAAGCCGACCTTGCCGTGGGCACTGCGATAGGTGCATTCGGCCGGGCACTTGAAATGCTCGAGCACGTCGACGCCCTGCAACTCGAGGTTGATGCGGTAGTTGCGCAGGAAATAGTCACTGACCAGGCGCGAGTATTTGCCCGACGTTTCCCGGATGTAATTCGGGATGCGGTGATAGTGCCGACCGAGTTTGTGCGGCTTGAGCCGCAGCAACTGATCAGGCTGAACATCGTGGTGGATTTTCGAATTACCGAGCATCTGCCAAACCGCACTTTTCCAAAAAATCGGAGAGACAGGGCAGCAATCACATGCCTGGGCACGGAGTTGCCGGCGCCTTTGACGTGGCCAAGGCGGCATACCTGAAGTGAGGGGCGAGTCTAGGAGCGACGGGGCTTTGAGGTTAAATCAAGAGATATCAAAAGACGTCTTGAGGCGTTATTGGCGCCGCTTGACGGGTTTTGACGGGAACTGATTCAGCGCTTGGCGGGCAATTGGCTAATTTTGCCTTCCGCCCGAACGGCAGGGCGCCCAAATGTAGGAGGGCGACCTGTTCTGATCGGCGATTAAGTCATTGGTTCACGCGCCACGAAATTTTTTCACCACCGCCAGCAGGGAGGGATTGAAATGAATCGTCCAGTCAGTCATTGCGACCCTCTCGTGTTCGCGGCCGCCACGGACAGTCGACGTGTTCTGGTCGTTGGCCAGGGGGCATTTCACGGCGCGCTGCTCGATGCCCTGGCGACCCAACGTTGTCAGGTGCAGCGCTGCGCCGACCTTCACGGCGTGCAGGCCGCCCACCTGGAGCGGGCCAGCCTGGTCTTCCTGTTCGCCTCCATGGGGTGCGCCCAGGCGTTGAGCGAACAGGTGCGCAGCTGGCTGCTGCGGTATCCGCGCCTGACCCTGATTCCGGTGGTCGACTACGCCGACCAGGAAAAAGCGGCGCTGCTACTAGAAGGCGGCTGCGTCGATTACCTGCTGTCGCCGTTCAGCGAGCAGCAGGTCGCCACGCTATTGCAGCGCCAGGCGCTCGCCGACAGTTCCGCCGACGAACTGGTCTGCCATTCGGCTTCCGGTCGTCGCCTGCTGGCCATGGCCCAGCGCGTGGCGCTGACCCGTGCGCCGGTGCTGATCAGCGGCGAAACCGGAACCGGCAAGGAGCGCATGGCGCGCTATATCCATCGGTGCTCCGGGCGCCCGGAGGCGCCCTTCGTCGCGGTCAACTGCGCGGCGATCCCCGAGCAGATGCTCGAGTCCATTCTGTTCGGCCACGAGCGTGGCGCCTTCACCGGTGCCGTCAGCGCGCAGGCCGGCAAGTTCGAACAGGCCAACGGCGGCACGCTGCTGCTCGATGAAATCGGCGAACTGCCCCTGGCGCTGCAGGCCAAGCTGCTGCGTGTGCTGCAGGAGCAGCGGGTGGAGCGCCTTGGCGGGCGCCGGGAAATTGCGCTGGACGTGCGCATCATCGCTGCCACCAACCGCGACCTGCAGCAGGAAGTGGCCGCCGGGCGTTTTCGCGCCGACCTGATGTTCCGTCTGGACGTATTGCCCCTGCACATCGCACCGCTGCGTGAGCGGCGTGACGACATCCTGCCGCTGGTCAGCCGCTTCATCGCCAGCCACGCGCCGGGCGAAGGCGAAGAACTGCTCACCGATTCGGCGCGCCGTGCGCTGCTCGGCCATGACTGGCCCGGCAACGTGCGCGAGCTGGAGAACACCGTGCAACGTGCGCTGGTGCTGCGCAATGGCCTGTTCATCCAGCCTGCCGACCTTGGCCTGGAGGTGCCGGGCAGCGTGCCGGCAGCGAGCATCCACATCGCCGCGGCGATGCAGCCGGATGCGGGTGAGGATGGCCGCGCAGCGCTGCGCGCCAGTGGCAAGTGGGCCGAGTACCAGCACGTGCTCGATACCATCCGCCGCTTCGACGGCCACAAGACCAAAGCCGCGCAGAGCCTGGGCATGAGTACCCGGGCACTGCGCTATCGCCTGAGCGCCATGCGCGAGCAGGGCGTACACATTCCGTTCTGATCGCCGCTGGAGAGCCGTGGATGAATTCGATCGATTCGATACGCCAGGACATGCTGGCACGCATGGAGGCCATGAAGGGCCTCAGCCAGGGCGCGGGCATTCGCCCGGCGGCCGAGCCCCAGGGCTTCACCGACAGCTTCGCCGCCAACCTGCGGGCCATCGACGCCCAGCAGCACCAGGCGAGTTCGGCGGTGGCCGCCGTGGAGCGTGGGCAGAGCGATGACCTGGTCGGTGCCATGGTCGACAGCCAGAAGGCCAGTGTGGCGTTCTCTGCATTGCTGCAGGTACGCAACAAGCTGAGCACGGCGTTCGACGACATCATCAAGATGCCGTTGTAAGGAGGCCAGGTGCCGCAACGCGTACTGAAAACCATCAGAAGCAATCCGCTGCTGGAGCGCCTCAGGGCCGATCCGCGTATCGCCCTGGCAGGCATGGCGGCCATCGCTGCGCTGCTGGCAATGGGCGTCGTCTACTACCTGTGGAAGGGCGAGGACAACCTGCGCCCGCTGTATGGCGCCGGTGAGCGCTTTCCCGCTGCCGAGGTGATCGCCCTGCTGGAAGGCGAGGGCATTCCCTATCGCCTGCACCCGCAAAGCGGCCAGGTGCTGGTCAGCGATGAGCAGGTGGCGCGGGCTCGGCTGTTGCTGGCGGCCAAGGGCGTCAAGGTGTCGCTGCCGGCGGGCTACGAACTGTTCGACAAGGACGAGCCACTGGGCACCAGCCAGTTCATGCAGGACGTGCGCCTGAAACGCAGCCTGGAGGGCGAGCTGGCGCAGACCATCATGGCGCTGCAGGGTGTGCAGCAGGCGCGGGTTCACCTGGCGCGCGAAGAGAACAATTCGTTCGTGATCGCCCGTCGCGAGCCGACCAAGGCATCGGTGATGCTGCAACTGGCGCCGGGTTATCGCCTGGAGCCGGAGCAGGTGTCCGCGGTGGTCAACCTGGTGGCCGGCAGCGTGCCCCAGCTCGATGCCAAGGACGTGCGCGTCGTCGATCAGCACGGCACGCTGCTGTCCCGTGACCTGGAAGGCTGGGGTGGCCCGCAGCGCACCTGGCAGGTGATCGAGGATTACCAGCGCAAGGCGGCGTTCAATGTCGAGGAAGTGCTGACCCCGGTGCTGGGCCGCGACAATTACCGCCTCAGCGTGTCCGCCGATATCGACTTCAGCCAGCGCGAGGAAACCCTGCAGACCTACGGCCAGGAGCCGCGGCTGCGTAACGAGGTGACCCGCGACGAAAGCGTGCTCGACCAACTGGCCCTGGGTGTTCCCGGCTCGCTGAGCAACACGCCGCCGGCCAACACCCAGGCCCAGCGCCAGGCGGCCCAGGGCGGCCAGGCCGCGCAGCCGGCACCGCCCGAGGACAAGACCGCGACGTCGCTGCGCAAGGAATCCAATCGTCAGCTCGATTACGACCAGAGCGTCACTCACGTGCGCCACGCACCCTATCGCCTGCAGCAGCAGAGCGTGGCCGTGGTGCTCAACGCCCAGGCCGCCCCTGAAGGTGGCTGGACGGCCGAGGCGCGCAGCGAGCTGGAGGCGATGGTCAAGAGTGCGGTCGGCTTCAATCAGGCGCGCGGCGATGTGCTGACCCTGAGCGTGCTGCCGTTCACTCCCGCCGCGGCGGACGAGTCGGCCAACGCCGGCCTCGCCTGGTGGGAAAACCCCAACGTGCACGAGTGGGTGAAGATCGCCGTGTTCGCGCTGATCAGCCTGCTGCTGGTGCTGCTGGTGGTTCGCCCGGCCGTGCGCGGGCTGATCGCCCGCCCGGACCGCGAGGCGGAAAACGCGGCTGCAGGGGCAGAGGGCGAAGGCGAATTGCCGGCGATGCTGGCCAGCGAGCAGGCCGGGCGCCTGCTCGCGCGGGTCGGTGGCGAGCGTGATCCGGCCAAGCTGTTCAGCGAACTCAATCCGCTATCGGAAATTCGCCTGCCGGCCCCGGGCTCCGGCCTGGAGCACCAGATCGAGCACCTGCGGATGCTGGCCGAGAACGATCCCGAGCGCGTCTCGGAAGTCATCAAACAATGGGTAGGGCGCAATGACAAAGAACTCGGTGCAACCGGTTGAGAAGGCTGCCAGCAGCAAGGCTGGCGAGCTCAAACCGAGGGCGCGTGCGTTGAGCTCTACCGAGCAGGCGGCGATCCTCATGCTGAGCATGGGCGACGACATTTCCTCGCGGGTGCTGCGGCATTTCTCGCGCGAGGAGATCATCAGCATCAGCCAGACCATGGCGCGCCTGTCGAACATCAAACTGGCCACGGTTTCCGACGTCATCGGGCGGTTCTTCGACGACTACAAGGAACAGAGCAACATCAAGGGGGCGTCGCGCAGCTACCTCTCCGGGATGCTCGGCAAGGCCCTGGGCAGCGAGATCACCCGCAATTTGCTGGACAGCATCTACGGCGAGGAAATCCGCGCCAAGATGGCGCGCCTGGAGTGGCTCGATCCCAAGCAGTTCGCCGCCATGCTGGCCAAGGAGCACGCGCAGATGCAGGCGGTGTTCCTGGCATTCCTGCCGCCTGGCATGGCCTGCGACGTGCTCGAGTGCATGCCGGCCGAGCGCCAGGACGAGCTGCTGTACCGCATCGCCAACCTCAACGAGGTCAACGGCGACGTGATCGCCGAACTGGAGCAACTGATCGACCGCAGCCTGTCGGTGCTGTCCGCCCAGGGCTCTCAGGTGCGCGGCCTCAAGCAGGCGGCCGACATCATGAACCGCTTCAAGGGTGACCGAAACCAGATGTTCGAGCTGCTGCGTTCCCACGACGAGCAGCTGGTGGGCCGCATCGAGGAGGAAATGTACGACTTCTTCATCCTCTCGCGGCAGACCCCGGACGTGCTGTCCGCCTTGCTCGAAGCCGTGCCCATGGAAGAGTGGGTGGTGGCGCTCAAGGGCGCCGAGCCGGCGCTCACCAAGGCCATCCAGGCGGTCATGCCCAAGCGCCAGGCCCAGCAGATGGAGTCGATCAAGCGGCGCCAGGGCCCGGTGCCGATGAGCCGCATCGAGCAGGTGCGCAAGGACATCATGGCCGTGGTGCGTGACATGGCGGCCCAGGGCGACATCCAGCTGCAGTTGTTCCGCGAACAGACGGTGGAGTAGAACGGCATGAGCGTGAAAGTCAGTCGAGACCACGACAAGGCCTGGCGGGCGTACCGCTTCCCGCCACGCTGCCCGGACATCCTCGAGTCGGGCGGTGACGCGGCCAGCGTGCAGCGCGCCATGAGCGACGGTTTCCAGCAGGGCATCGAAAAGGGTTACCAGGAGGGCTTGCAGCAGGGCCACGATGCCGGTCACCAGCAGGGCCTGCAGCTGGGCCGCGAGGAAGGTTTTCGCCTGGGCCGCGAAGAAGGCCGCCGCCATGGTCAGACGGCCTTCGAGGAGGCCGCCCGGCCGCTGGATGCGCTGTATGCGCAGTTGCAGCAGCACGCCGCCGAGCAGGAACGCAAGCGTCGCCAGGAACTTCTGGAACTGGTGGGCAAGGTCGCCCGCCAGGTGATTCGCTGCGAGCTGACCCTGCACCCGGACCAACTGCTGACGCTCGCCGAAGAGGCCCTGGCCGGCATGCCGGGCGAGCAGGGCGAGGTCAAGGTGCTGCTCAACCCCGATGAATACGCGCGTCTGCGTGATCTCGCCCCCGAGCGCGCGGCCACCTGGCGGCTGGTCGCCGACGAGCGCCTGGCGCTAGGCGAGTGCCGGGTGGTCACCGCCCAGGCCGAGGCGGACATCGGCTGCCAGCAGCGCCTGGACTCGTGCCTGGAAACCCTGGCCGAGCACCTCGAACTGACCGAGGACTGAGGCCATGGTGCAACTGGGTGAATTCAAGCTCGATGAAGCCCTGCGCTCGCTCGACGGCGTGCGCCTGGCCAAGGTCAGCGGGCGCCTGGTCAAGGTCTCCGGGCTGCTGCTGGAAAGCCTGGGGTGCCAGCGCACCACCGGCCAGCGCTGTCACATTGAACAGGGTGATGGCTGCCTGCTGGAAGCCCAGGTGGTGGGTTTCAACCGGGATATCACCTACCTGATGCCGTTCAAGAAACCCGTGGGCCTCGGCGCGGGTTCGCGGGTGTTTCCCGCCGCCGACGAGGCGTCGCTGCAGATCGACGAGTCCTGGCTTGGCCGGGTGATCAACGGCTTGGGCGAACCCCTGGACGGCCTGGGCAAACTGACCGGGCGCGATTCGCTGGCCCAGGAGTTGCCGACCGTCAATCCGCTGCGCAGACGCCCGGTGGAAGAGCCGCTGGATGTCGGCGTACGCGCCATCAACGCCATGCTGACCCTCGGCAAGGGGCAGCGCGTCGGCCTGTTCGCCGGCAGCGGCGTGGGCAAGAGCGTGCTGCTGGGCATGATCACCCGCGAAACCAAGGCCGATGTGGTGGTGGTCGGGTTGATCGGCGAGCGGGGCCGTGAGGTACAGGAATTCATTCTCCATTCGCTGGGCGAGGAAGGGCTGCGCAAGGCCGTGGTGGTCGTGGCGCCAGCCAACGAATCGCCGCTGATGCGCCTGAAGGCGGCCGAGCTGTGCCACAGCATCGCCGCCTATTTTCGTGACCAGGGCAAGGACGTGCTGTTGCTCGTCGACTCGTTGACGCGCTATGCCATGGCCCAGCGGGAAATCGCCCTGGCCCTGGGCGAGCCGCCGGCCACCAAGGGATACCCGCCGTCGGTGTTCGGCCTGTTGCCGGAGCTGGTCGAAAGCGCCGGCAACGGCGAGGCCGGCAGCGGCAGCCTGAGCGCCATCTACACCGTGCTGGCCGAGGGCGATGACCAGCAGGACCCCATCGCCGACTGCGCCCGGGCCATTCTCGACGGGCATATCGTGCTGTCGCGGCGCCTGGCGGACGTCGGCCATTATCCGGCTATCGACATCGCCGCTTCGGTTAGTCGTTGCATGTCCCAGGTGGTGCCGGTGGAACTGCGCCGCGCGGCCCTGCAGCTCAAGGAGCTGTACGGCGCCTTCGAGAAGATTCGCGAACTGATTCCCCTTGGCGGTTATACGCCGGGCATGGATGCCAGGACCGATCGCGCGGTGCAGATTGCGCCGGCCATCCAGCGCTTTCTGTGTCAGGAGGTGGGTGAGGGCGCTGACCTGGCGGACAGCCAGGGCCGCTTGCAGGCGCTGATCCGATGAAACAGCAGGTCGAGGTGCTGCAGCGCCTGGCCGCACTGCGTGGCAATCAGGTGCGCCAGGTGCTGGGCCGCGTGGCTTATCAGCGCAACCTGTGCCAGCGCTATCGCAACAACATCAGTGGTCTCGACCGGCTGTGCGGCTTCGAGGTTCGCGTGGATACGCTGCTGCAGCGCAGCAATCAGCAGCAGTACAAGCTGACCCTGCACAAGATGCTGCAGCTGCAACGCCGCGAGCTGGATGTGGCCGAGCAGGCGCTGCAGCGCATTCAGAGCGAACTGCTGGCGGCCATGCGCAGCGAAAAGGTGGTGGCCCAGGTGCTCGATGGCAAGCTGCAGCAATGGCAGGCGCAATTGGCGCAGCAGGAACAGAAGATTCAGGATGGCCTGGCCACCCAGGCCTGGTGGCGAAACCAGGCGCCGTGATCGCCCGGTAAAAAAATTGCCTGCCGGCTTAAGTGGCCTTCATCGCCAGTCGCCTCTACTCGATAACAGCGGAAAACCTGGACCGATCACATGGAAATCAACCGCCACCTGAACCTCACGCCGACGCCCGTCAGCGAGCCGGCGGCTGCCAGCCGCGGCACCCGTGAGGCAACGTCCACGCCTGCTGCGCCAGGCGGCGCCGACGCTCGCCCGCTCGAGCAGCTGCAGGATGCGCTGCGTGCGCTGCCCGAGGTCGACCTGGACAAGGTCGAGAGCCTGCGCAAGGCCCTGCGCGAAGGCAGCCTGGACAGCAGCGCCGGTGCCCTGGCCAGCGGCATTCTGATCTACCACGGGATTCGCGAGGCGTGAGCCAGCGCGAACGCCTGCTCGAGGCCATGGAGCAGGATCTTCATCAGGACCTGGACGACTACGTCTACCTGCGCGGCCTGATGCAGGAGTTGCGTCATGGCCTGATGCGCTGCGACACCGACGGCGTGCACCTGCTCAACGAGCGTATCCAGCTGCTGCTCGGCAGCGCGCAGGATCGTGCCCGGCGCCGCGTCAAGGTATTGAAGGCCGTCGGCCTTGCGTTCGACGAGGCCGGTATGCAGGCCTTCATCGCCCTTTATCCGCCAGCGCGCGGGCGCGACATGCAGGCGCTGTGGGCGCAGCTCGGGCAGATCGTCCAGCAGTGCCAGCGCCTCAATGAGGTCAATGGCCAGCTACTCGCCAGCCAGCACGAGATTCTCTGCCAGTTGCTCGAGCCCCAGCGTGGCGACGGCTTCTACAGCCCGCCCGCGTACTGATCCGTACATCCTTGCTTCAGGCGGAAGGAAGCAGTGCTTCCGCCGGACGTCTCCGGCTGCCCAGGCGGAAGCATCGTTTCACCTCTCGGCTGGCTGAAGCCCGCGTAATACGGGGTTTCTGGCCCTGGCACCGGAATTGCTAAATAGCTTTCAGTGGAGATTCGAACATGGCCATAGACTCAGCTTACGTACAGCAGATGGCGACGCAACTGGCGACCTACGAGGTCCAGGGAACGGAGCGCCGGGCGCAGCGCAACAAGACCAACTACAACGCCCAGTTGTCTTCGCTGACATCCCTTGATTCGGCGCTCAAGACCTTCAAGTCGGCGGTGTACGGGCTAAAGTCCAACAAGGCCAGCATGCTGATCAACAGCGGCACCTTCAGCAAGCCCGAGCAGGCCACGGCTACCCTGGACGGCAAGGCCGCTGCGGGCACCTATCAGTTTTTTGTCGAGCAATTGGCCAGCAGCCACCAGCTGGCCTTCGGTCAGCTGCGCGACGGTGACGTGGCGGCGGGCGGCTCACTGACCCTGGGGCAGGGTGACAAGTCGTTCACGGTCGACCTGAGCGCTGCGGACAAGAGCGGCGACGGCACCCTGTCGCTGGCCGAGCTTTCCGCGGCGATCAATTCCGCGAGCGATAACACCGGAGTCAAGAGCACCCTGGTACGCAGCAACGGCGAAGTGACGCTGGTGCTCAACAGCGAAAAGAGCGGTGAGGCCCAGGCGATTTCCGTGGCAGTCAGCGGCAACGCCGCCCTGGCCACTGCCGCCGACAACCGCCAGGAGCTTTCGGTTGCCCGCGATGCCCGGGTGCGCCTGGGCGGTGAAGGCGGGATGCTGCTGCAGAACGCCAGCAATACCTTCGAGAACCTCATGGAAGGCGTGAACATCACGTTCAACCAGGTGCATGCTAGCGGCGAGCAGCCGCTGACCTTCACCGTAGAGCGTGATGACGAGGCGACCCAGGCCAAGCTCAAGACCTTTATCGATGCCTACAACGCCCTGGCCGGGGTCATCGACGGCCTGACCGGCAGCGGCGGCGAGTCAGGGCAGCGCGGCGCACTGGCCGGTGATTCCACGGTACGTACCATCGACAACTCGCTGAGCCAACTGATCCGCACCAGTTTCGACGGCAAGAGCCTGATCGACTTTGGCGTCAGCGCCGACCGAGACGGCAAGTTGACCCTGGACGCCGCGCGCTTTCAGAAGGCGCTGGCTGCCGAGCCCGAGGCCTTCGAGAAGCTGTTCACCGGCAAGGACAGCCTGATCGACAGCCTCGACAAGACCGTGGCGCTTTACACCAACAGCGGCAATGGCCTGCTCAAGGCACGCAAGGACAATCTGGGCACCGCTATCAAGCGGGTCGAGAAACAGTTCGACGACATCGATCGCCAGTACGAGCAGTACTACAACCGCTACCTGAAGCAGTACACCAACCTCATGCAGATCCAGATCAGCATGGAACAGACCGGCGGAATGTTCTGATGAGCTACTACTCCTTCGACGACAGCTACGACAGTTACCGCGCCGTTGACCTGCACGCCCGTGCGGCTTCGGCATCGCCCTACGAGCTGGTGCTGCAACTGTTCGACGGCTTGCTCGACGAACTGGCACGCGCACGCGGGCATATTCAGGCGCGGCGTTTCCAGCAGAAGGGGCAGTCTCTGGAAAAATGTCTGCAGATCCTCAACGGCCTCAACGGCGCCCTCGATCATGACAATGGCGGCGACGTGGTGCAGGGCCTGGCACGGCTCTACGACTACTGCATCTACCGCATCTCCGACGTCAGCGTGACGCTGTCGCTCGAGGGGCTGGACGAAGTCACCGGGTTGCTCGGCGTGCTGCGCGAAGGCTGGGAGGGCGTGAATGCCAAGCGCGGCTGAAACCTGCGACGACGTGTTGCGCCTGCGGGCGCTGTACGACGCCCTGGCCGATGTGCTGATGCGTGAAGACTGGCCGGCGTTGGCCGAGGTCGATCGCGACATCGCGGGCTACCTGAGCAGCGCCGATGCCTGCCCCTGTGATGCCCGGCATGCCGAGGCGCGTCTGCGCCTGCAGGTGCTGCACGGCCAGGCCCGCCAGCGCTGCGAAGCGGAGTGCGAGCGGCTGCGCAGCCGCTTGCGCGATTACCTGGAGCGCGCCGAAGGGCGCAGCGCCTATCAGCAGAGTCAACTGTGGGGAGAGGGCGTGTGATGACCCCTGTGCTTTCCGGCCTGCCGGGCGCGGCAGCGTCCACATCCAGCGATGCGCCGCTGGCAGCCGCCGAGTTGTCGAGCGGTGATGCGCAGGCGATGGTGCAGCCCGGCAGCGCGAGCTTCGTGATCGATGCCGAGCAGGTGCTTGCACCGTCGGTGCTCGACGCCTGGCCGCTGGCAGAGAACGCCGTGCAGGCGCCAGAGCCGGAGGTGCCGGTTTCGCCCGATGCCGCCGAAGATCCCGGTAGCGAAGCCGAGCAATGGCTGGCCAGCATGTTCGGTCAGCTGGAGGCTCAGTTGCAGGTCCGTGAAGTGCCACGCATTGGCGGCGGCAATGCGCCCGTGCCGCCGATGGTCACTACGCCGCCTGGCGCGGCTTCGTTGCGAGGTGGCGTAAGCGTCGAGGACAAGGGCCTGCGTCAGGGGGACTTGCCTCAGCCCGATCCTCAGGCGGACGCACAAGCCGCGCCCGGACGCGCTGCGCCAGTGGACGAAATCAGCGTTGCAGCCTTGCTACACAAAACCGAATTCGCCGCTGTCGAGCCTGCTCGAGCCGCGCTGGCGCCGGTCGTGGTCGGCCTGGGCGCGGTGCCTGGCGCCGCTGCACCGGTTGTAGCTGCGACGGCCAGCGCAGCGCCTGCAGAACGCACCTTGAGCCTGGCCCAGGTGTCACAGGCGCAGTGGGGCGAGCGCATGATCGGTGCCCTGCGTGACAGCATCGAACTGCAATTTCGCAACGGCCTGCAGCAGGCCACCATTCGCCTCGATCCGGCCGAGCTGGGTCGCGTGGAAATCCAGCTGAGCCATGAGTCAGGGCGCCTGCAGGTGCAGATCCAGGCTGGCCAGGCGGACGTGGTTCGCCTGCTGCAGCAGACCAGCGAGCGATTGCGCCAGGACCTGGTCGGGCAGACGTTCGTCGATGTCAGCGTGCAGGTCGGCGGCGATGCCCAGCACGATCGCCGGGGCCGGCAGGCGCCGCCCGCCTGGGTAAACGAATCACCGAGCCAGGCCGTGCAACTGGACGAAGACCAGGGCGCAGAAGCCAGGGGCTCGCGCAGCGACGTGCTGATCACCGTATAGGTCAGCCAGTGGCTACCCATTTTTCCGCAATTTCGTGAACTGAGATTTATCGAACATGACGATGCCGCGCCTGATGCTGATCATTCTGGTCCTCAACCTGCTCATCACCCTGGGCGGCGTGGGCGCCAACTACTGGATGCTGCGCGCGGGCGTGCATGCGGCCAGCGCGCCGGCGGGGGAGGCAGCCGAAACGGCCACGGTGGCCGAAGTAGCGGCGTCCGAGTACCAATTCTTCCCCATCGACAAGATCATCGTCAGTGTGCGCGGTACCGCGCGCGAGCATTACTTCGTGCTCGACCTGGCGCTGCAGGCCGGCAAGGAAACCGAAAAGGTGCAGCTCGAGAGCCTCGAGCCCATGGTGCGCAATTCGGTGGTGTCTCATCTTTCCGCGCTGTCGTTCGATGCCCTGCGCGAACTGCCCGTCAGCGACCTGCAGACGAAACTCGAAAGCGTGCTGCGTGAAGACCTGGCGGCGCGCAATATCAGCGTGCCGTTCAGCAATCTGCTGGTCAGCAAGCTGATCGTGCAGTAGGCCGGCCCATGAGCGCTCAGCCTGCCCAGGACCACCACTACGCCGAGGCACCGGTCGCGTTCGTACCGCTGTCGGCAGCAGCCGAACAGCAGTGGCTGCTGCGCTACCTGCCGCTGGTCAAGCGGGTGGTACGCCAACTGGCGCTGCAGGCCAGCCAGGTGCTCGATCGTGAAGACATGGAACAGATCGGTTTGCTAGGCCTGCTCGACAGCCTGCGCCGCTATGGCGAGCCGGATGAGCAGTTCGCACGTTTCGCCAGCTTGCGCATCCGTGGCGCGATCCTCGATGAACTGCGTCGCCTCGACTGGCGCCCACGTACCGTGCGGCAACAGTCGCATCGGGTGCGCGACGGCATTCGCGAGCTGACCCGAAAACTGGGCCGCGAGCCCCAGGAGAGTGAGATCCTGGCCGCTACCGGCCTGGACGCCCAGGGCTATCAGGATCACCTGATGGCGCAAACCAGCGAAGCCATCGAGAGCCTCGACAGCCTGCTGCAGGACGGCCAGGAAAGCCTGGCCGGCAACAGCCGCAGCGCCGAGGACCAGGTGCTGCGCGAGCGCCTGCTGACCCAGGCCCTGGCGCGCCTGGATGAGCGCGAGCGCCTGGTGCTGACCCTGTATTACCTGCACGAGCTGAGTCTCAAGGAAATCGCCCTGGTGCTCGAAGTGAGTGACGCCCGGGTCTGTCAACTGAGCAAGCAGGCGATCGCCAAGGCTTGCCGCTTTCTCACGGAGAACTGAAACGATGCAGAAGATCCTGGGCTCGCTGATCATCATCGGCTGCGTGCTGGGCGGCTACACCATGGCCCATGGTGACATCGCCATGCTCTGGCAACCGGCCGAGGTGGTCATCATTCTCGGCGCCGGCCTGGGCAGTCTGGTGGTGGCCAACCCCAAGGAAGTGCTGCTGGAAATGTGCAGCCAGATCAAGGGCGTGTTCGTCCTCAAACGCCGCGGCGAGGAGTTTCAGCGGCAGTTGCTGATGCTGCTCTACGAACTGCTGGAAACGGTCGAGGAGGGTGGCCTGAAGGCGCTCGACGAGCATATCGAGGAGCCTGAGCAGAGCGAGCTGTTCACCCGCTACCCGCTGATTCTCGAAGAAAACAATCTGATGGCCTTCATCGCCGACAACTTCCGGCTGATGGCCATGGGCAAGATCAGCGCCCACGAGCTGGAAGGCTTTCTCGAGCAGGAACTCGAGGCCATGGAGCATGCGCTCCTGCAGCCGTCGCGCTCGCTGCAGAAGATTGGTGAAGCGATGCCGGGCTTCGGCATCCTGGCCGCGATCCTGGGCATCATCATCACCATGGGCAGCATCGGTGGTTCGGTGGCCGAAGTGGGTGCCCACGTGGCGGCGGCGCTGGTCGGTACCTTCCTGGGCATCTTCATGTGCTATTGCCTGATGGAGCCGCTGTCCCATGCCATGTCGCAGCGCATCAAGACCGAGCTGTCGGCGCTCGAGTGCGTACGTACCACACTGGTCGCCCACGTGGCCGGCAAGCCGACGCTGCTGGCGGTGGACGCCGGCCGCAAGTTGATCGAGCAGGACGTCAAGCCGGCGTTCAAGCAGCTGGAGATCTGGGTCAACCAGTTCGAGGATCAAAGGGACGCCGCATGAGCAAGCGTGGGGCCGCTCAGGGCCATGAGATCATCATCAAGCGGCGTTCGCGCAAGGGCCATGAAGAAGGCCACGGTGGCGCCTGGAAGGTGGCTTTCGCCGATTTCACCATGGCGATGATGGCGCTGTTCATGGTGCTGTGGATCGTCAACCCGCGTAATGAAATGACCAGCCCATCCCAGGGCGACATGCTCACCAACCCGCTGGTCGACGGGGGCGCCGGGGTCTTCGAGGGCACCAGCCGAACGCCGCTGGAGTTCGACGGCGTATCAGTACCTCGGCCGCAGCCCGAGCGACCTTCGGACGAGTACGCCAGTGGCCAGGGGCAGGCCGGTGAGGCAGGCGAAGCTGGCGAGGCGCAGCCCGTGCGCCATTACGGCAGCGCCAGCGATATGCAGTCGCTGGCCACCCTGCTGGAACAGATCAAGCAGCAACTCGATGCCGAAGCCAACCTGGAGGTAGAAATCGTGCCTCAGGGGCTGCGCATCGTTCTCAAGGATGATGCGCAACGCTTCATGTTCGCCCGTGGTAGCGCCAAGATCGATCCGCATTTTCTGGCGTTGCTGGGTGGCTTGTCAGCAGTGCTGGCCGGTGCCGACAACAAATTGATCATCAGCGGACATACCGACTCGACTGCTTTTCGCAGTATTACCGGCTACGACAACTGGAATCTCTCCGGTGACCGTGCGCTGCAGGCGCGCCGGGTGATGGTCGAGAAAGGCATTGCGGTGGCGCGCGTACTGCAGGTCACGGCCCATGCCGACGGTATGCCCATCCGGCCGGATCAGCCGGAGGACGGTGCCAATCGCCGGGTGGAAATCCTCCTGCTGACCGATCAGGCCGAGGCGCTGTATCGGCAGTTGTTCGACAGCACGGCGCTACGTGCCCGGGTTAGCGAGCAGGGGGCGCAATTGCTCGGCAACGGTAATGCGCAGCCTGACGCCAAGGCGCTGTGAGCCGCTAGTCGCGACAATAGACCTGGCTGGTTTCGGTGGCGTACAGGCAGTCGTTGATGGCGGTCAGGTTGATCACTGAGCCCTTGCGACGTGTGAACAGGTGGGTGAATAGGCTGTAGTCGTCGGCGCTGGCATCCAGCTCCGTGGCGTTGCCCTTTTCAACCACCAGTTGGTAGTGCCCCTTCTGGTGCTTTTCAATCCGGCCATTGAATTCCACGATCAGGCCTTGCTGGCGGCTGAGCCCATAGAAGCGCTGGTCGCTGAATTGCATCGCATGGGTGACCTGGGTGCTGCTGCCATCAGCGAGCAGCAGGGTGCCCTGGCTGCTGTAGCGGCCCTGCAGGCAGCTTTCCGCCGACCAGGGAGACAGGGTGACCAGGGCCAACGCCAGGGTGCCGGTGAATAACAGAATCTTTTTTCCACGCGTCATATAAGGCAGCTTCGCAGGTGTTGTTCCGGCACTGCACTGAGCCGTGATTGATGGATTTCCAGCCAGTGGGTTTGTCGGCTGTCCGGGTTGCGGCATAGCACCTGCACGAATTCTCCGATGCCGGTGACCGTGACCACGCGCGGCTGCTCGCTTAGCTCGGCCAGACCACTGACCGCGGGCTGCGCCAGATGCTGCAGCTGGGCAAGCTGTCGCGGGTTCTGAGCGACGTAGAGAATGCTCAATTGGCCCAGCGTGGCATACAACTGCAAGTCGGTTTCCTTGTCGCTGGCCAGCTTGCTGCACAGCAGCAATGTGCCGGCGGCCATCAAGGCGGCCGGCCAGCGCAACTGAAATCCAGGGCGTTTTTTCGTGATCACTTGCGCAGTTGGCGCCGCTTGCAGCGCTGGTGCCGCAGTGGCTGCAGGCTGCAGGGTTTCCAGCACGGAGCTGGGGTTGAGCAGGTACCCCCGGCGCGGAAGGGTTTGGATGATGTCGCGTTTCTGTTCATCGCCCAGCAGTTGGCGCAGGGTGTAGATCTGCTGGTTCAGGCTGCCCTGTCCGACTACGCGATCCGCCCAGGCGTATTGAAGCAGATCCTCCCTGGCGATCACTTCGCCAGGCGTCTGCAGCAGGCGCTCCAGCAAGCGACTACCCGAATAGCCGAGTTCCACACGCTTTTGCTGCTCGCCATTGAGCAGTATCAGCAGGTAGCGCGCCGGCTGAAACAACGCTTCGCCACCCGCGCCACCGATCTGCAATCGGAAGCAGGGGCCGTCCAGGTCGATTTCAAGGGAGGAGGAAAGCGTCATAGGCGAACGTGAACTTTTTCCATTTCAGGAGGTATAACATCCATTTGTGGCGGCATATTGGCGTTGTAAAACCGTCACTGCAACTTTTTTAGCATGACTGCTGTGACATTTTGTCGAGTATGGCGGCTGAAAATTGCCGACCCGATCACTTCGGCGGTGTGCACGACCGGTTTTGTCACGCAAACGAAAACGCCCCCGCACGAGGGCGGGGGCGTCGAAGGGCTTGTCGCTGCGGCTGGATCAGCCCAGCAGGGACATGACCATGCTCGGCATCTGGCCGGATTGGCGCAGCATCGAAATACCGGACTGCATCAGCATGCTGTTCTTGGTCATGCTGGCGCTTTCGGAAGCGAAGTCGGCGTCCATGATGCGGCCGCGGGCAACATCGGTGTTGTCCTTCATGTTGGCCAGGTTGTTGGACGTGTGGTTCAGCCGGTTGATGTTGGCACCGAAGTCGGCACGCAGAGCGCCGATATCGTCCAGGCCATCTGCCAGGGCAGTGATGGCCGCGCCAGCGTTGGCCGCGTCGTCCAGGGTCAGGGCTTTGATATCGGTGATCAGGGTTGCCATGCCGTCGACCTTGGTCGATGCGTCAAAGGCCAATGTCTCGTCAGCAGTTGCGCCAATCTGGAAGTTGACCGGACCTGCCTGCAGTTTGCCGCCGGTGTCGAACAGTTTTTCGCCAGCGTAGGTGGTGTTCTGGAAGATGTTCTCGATCTCCAGGGCCAGTGCGTCGAACTCGCCCTGCAGTGCGGTACGGTCGTCTGCGCTGTTGGTATCACTCGCCGCTTGAGTGGCCAGGTCTTTCAGACGCTGGGTGATGTCGGTGATTTCGGTGAAGGCGCCTTCAGCGGTTTGCAGCAGGGAGATGGCATCGCCGGTGTTGCGCGAGGCAACGTCCATGCCGCGGGACTGGGCATTCAGGCGGGTGGCGATCTGCAGGCCAGCGGCGTCGTCGGCGGCGCTGTTGACGCGGTAGCCGGTACCCAGGCGCTGTTGCGCGGTGGACAGGTTGCCGTTGGTCTTGTTCAGGTTCGACTGGGTGACCAGGGATGCGTAGTTGGTGTGGATCGACAGAGCCATTTCGAATCGTCCTTCTGACGGTTGGTTGGGAGCTGGCTTTGCGCCTGCTAACCGGTGAAGGCGACAGTAGCCGTCAGGGACTTAAATGTTTTCTGCAAAAAAAATGGCGCCAGATATCGAACACTGCTTTTGCGGCTCACTGGCGCTGCGTCGTCACCACGCCCTTTGCCTTGACCCTGGCGCGGATCACCGTGTCGCTAGCCTGATTGCGCACGCGGATCAGCTGACCCATCTGTCCGTCTTCGAGGGCGGTGCCCGCGGTGCTGGCCTGGATATCGCCCTGGCGCGCGATCATGGTCACGGTCTGCCCGCGCGTGACCAGCAAGGCCGGGGCAACCAGATTGGGGGTCAGCACCTGGCTCGCTCTGATGCGTCGCTTGGCGATCTGCCCAGCGACCTCATCTGCATCCTGGTAGAAACCGCGCGGCAGTCTGGCGACGTCCTGTTCCTGCAGCTGAAACTGCTCGGCCGCCAGTGGCGCGCCGCGATCCGTCACGGCGGTGGCGACCAGCACCGGCAGCAGTACGCTGGGCGTCACCAGGCTGACCTGTTGCCAGCCGTCATCGCCCGGGCAGGCCACCTGCAGACGCTGGCGTTCGAGCAGCCCCCGGCCTTCGTCGAGGCGCTCGAGCTGCAGTGCCGAGGCGCAGCTGGGCAGCGTACGGCTGGTGCCCAGCACAGTGCGCTTGTAGGTGATCTGCGGGTTCTGCCAGCCCTGCTGCTCGGCGTGGTCATCGAGCTGGCTGGCGAGGTAGGCGCGAATACGTGCGTCGATCTGCTGCCCGGAATCGGCAAACGCCCCATTCGAATAGCTCAGCGCGACCGCCAGCAGCGCGGCGGCAACGGCCGTCGTGGCGGAAGCGAGGTTTCCGCCTGCCGCCAGGGCTTCCTGTAAAAGCGGAAGCGTGGCTGTTGTCCGAGTGTCTGGCTTTTCTGAAAAATACATTTAAATCAGTAGCTTGCTTGAATTTATCGAGTGGGCACGATTTCTGCTCTCGTACCCGCAACAGCGATGGATGTGGGGGGAGCGTGCGATGAGTATACGGATCGAGGAAAGCCTGGGGGTACATGTGCGTGCCCTCGAGCTGCGCATGCAGCGCAGCGAAATCCTCTCGGCCAACCTGGCCAACGAGGATACGCCAGGGTTCAAGGCCCGTGACATCGATTTCGCCAGTGAGATGAGGCAGCTCGAAGGCTCGGCCTTTTCGGCGCTGGGCCGCAGCGCCGATGCCGGCTTGCAGTACCGCCTGCCCATGCAGCCTTCGCTGGACGGCAACACGGTCGAGCTGGCGGTGGAGCAGGCTGAGTTCTCGCGCAATGCCATCGATTTCCAGACCAGCCTGACGTTCCTGAGCATGAAGTTTCAGGGTCTCAAGCAAGCCATCGAGGGCCGCTGAGCATGTCGTTCGATTCTCTCTACCGCATTGCCGGCACCGCCATGAACGCACAGACCGTGCGCCTCAATACCGTGGCCAGCAACCTGGCCAATGCCGAGTCGGCCGCAGCCGACCCGGCTGACGTGTACCAGGCACGCAAGCCGGTATTCGCCGCCATTTACGAGAACGGCCAGCTGACCCGCAGTGCCGGCATGAGCGGCGCCCATGTACAGGTGCTCGATGTGGTGCCGTCCGGTCGTGAGCCGGTACGCCGTTACGAGCCTGGCAATCCGCTGGCCAACGGCCAGGGCTACGTCTACTACGCCAACATCAACCAGATCGAGGAAATGACCGACATGATGTCCGCTACCCGCAGCTTCGAAACGGGCGTGGAGGTGCTCAACCGGGTCAAGAGCATGCAGCAGGGCCTGCTGCGGCTGGGTGAAAACTGATGGCCGTGGTCACCGGCACGAGCCTGTCGGCTAACGGCTCCGATTCCTCCGATCAGATCAAGGGCGCGGTCAACCTCAGCGACGCGGCGAAGATGGAAAACACCTTCATCTCGCTGATGGTGGCGCAGATCCAGAACCAGGATCCCACCAGCCCGGTGGATAACACCGAGTTCCTCAACCAGTTTTCGGCCATGTCCCAGGTCAAGAGCCTGGAAAACATGGCGGCCATGAGCCAGAGCAACCTGGTGCTGCTGGACAACCTGCAGACCCTGACCGCCGCCGGGCTGGTCAATCAGGAAGTGAAGGTGGCGGTCGAGTCGCTGAGCCTCGACGGCGACCCCGTGAAGGGCTCGTTCAACCTCGAACACGCCTCGGCCAAGACCCAGCTGGAACTTACCGACAGCAATGGCGTGGTCACCCGTGTGGAGCTGGGCAGCCAGGTGCCGGGGGATGTGCCGTTCACCATCGACCCGGCGGCGCTCGGTCTGCGCCCCGGTTCTTTCAAGGTGGCGGTGGTCACTGCCAGTGGCGAGGTGCCCACCGTCGAGGTCGCCGGTGTGGTCACGCGGGTACGGGTCGGTGACAGCGGCCCGATGTTGGATATCGACGGCGTCGGATCGGTGCCGTTCTACACCCTGACCGAGTTCGGCCAGTCCCGCACCGCGGGCCTGTTCTGATCCGTCTTTCACGCAGAGGTATTCCATGAGTTTCAACATCGCCCTGAGTGGCCTGAACGCGGTCAACGAGCAGCTCAACACCATCAGTCACAACATTTCCAACGTCGGCACCACAGGCTTCAAGTCGTCGCGCACCGAGTTCGGCAGCGTCTACGCGGAGAGCCAGATGATGGGCGTGGAGGTCCTGGCCACCACCCAGAGCATCAGCCAGCGTGGCGCCCTGGTCGGCACCGGTTCGAGCCTCGATCTGGCTATCGCCGGCGACGGTTTCTTCACCGTGCGCAGCGCCAGTGGCGAGGTGCATTACACACGAGCCGGGGTATTCGGGCCGGACAAGGACAACTTCGTCACCACCCCCAGTGGTGCACGCGTGCAGGGCTATGGCGTCGACGCCGCCGGCAATCTGCAGGTCGGTGCGGTCGGCGACCTCCAGCTGAGCAGCGCCAACCTGCCGGCCAGGGCCAGCGATAGCCTGGACTTCGTCACCAACCTCAATGCCAACGATGCCGTGCCGACGGTCGCCGTCTTCGACCCGGCCGACAGCAACAGCTTCAATTCCACCTACACCTCCCGGGTGTACGACTCCCTGGGACGTGAACACACCTTCACACAGTACTTCGTCAAGACCGCCGAGAACGCCTGGCAGAGTCATTACTACCTGGACGGTACGGCCGTCGGCACGCCGACCACCCTGAATTTCTCGACCGCAGGCGCGCTGACCGCGCCTACCGCGCCGACCACCCTGACGGCCAACGTGCCGGGTGCCGACGCGATCAGCATCGCTCTCGATTACACCGGCACCAGCCAGTTCGGCTCGCCGTTCGTGGTCACCACCAACGTCGCCAACGGTTATACGGCGGGCGAGCAGATCGGCATGGCGGTCGAGAAGAACGGCATGATCTACGCCAACTACAGCAACGGCCAGCGCATGCTGCAGGGCCAGGTGGTACTGGCCAATTTCGCCAACGCCCAGGGCCTGCGCAACGAAACCGGTACGGCCTGGAGCGAGACCGCCGATTCCGGCCAGGCGCTGCTCGGGGTTCCGGGTGTCGGCTCGTTTGGCGCCCTGGCGGCCAGCACGCTGGAGGGCTCCAACGTCGACCTGACCCAGCAGCTGGTCAACCTGATGGAAGGCCAGCGTAACTACCAGGCCAACAGCAAGGTACTGACCACCAACAAGGAACTCACCCAGGTGTTGTTCAACGCAATCTGAGGCTGACCCATGGATCGTTTGGGATACACCGCGATGACCGCGGCCAGCCGCACGATGACCTCGCTGCAAGTGCGTGCCAACAACCTGGCCAACGTCAACACCAGCGGCTTTCGCGCCGACCTGGAACAGGCCGAGGCCTCCAGCGTGGATGGCTACGGCTATGCCAGCCGGCACTTGGCGCGGGTGCGCGACAACGGCGTTGACCTGAGCCAGGGCCAGATGATGGCGACCGGCCGCGAGCTGGATTTCGCCATCCAGGGCCCCGGCCTGATCGCCGTGCAGGATGGTGAAGGGCGCGAGCTCTACACCCGCAACGGCAACCTGGTGGTCGACGCCGAGATGCGCCTGACCCTGCATGGCCGACCGGTGGTGGGCGAGGGCGGGCCGATCGTGCTGCCCGAATACGACAGCCTCAACATCGGTCGTGACGGCATCGTCTCGGTGGTGCCGCGCGGCGACTTCGTCACCGCCGAAGTGGGGCGCATCAAGCTGGTCAACGAACCCGCCGACGCGCTGCGCAAGGACGAGAGCGGCCTGCTGATCCGCGCCGATGGCGTACAGGCAGAGGCGGACGAAGGCGTGCGCTTGGTGTCCGGCTTTCTGGAGTCGAGCAACGTGTCGTCCATCGAGCAACTGGTGGCGAGCATGAGCCTGGGGCGTCTGTTCGAGACCCAGGTGAAGATGATGAAGGCGGCCGAAAATCTGTCCGAGGCGGGCAACCGGCTGATTCGTGGCCAGGGTTAACAGGAGCGTGAAATGAGTTCTGCATTGTGGGTGAGCAAGACCGGCCTTACGGCCCAGGACACTGCCTTGTCGGCGGTGGCCAACAACCTGGCCAACGTCAACACCGTCGGCTTCAAGGCCGATCGAGTGGTCTTCGAGGATCTGTTCTATTCCATCGATCTGCAGCCCGGTGCCCAGGCCGATCAGGTCAATACCGTGCCGTCCGGCATCCAGCTCGGTAGCGGCGTGCGGGTGGTCGGCACCCAGAAGGTATTCACCGAAGGCAGCATGCAGACCACCAACCAGCCAATGGATCTGGCCATCGTCGGCGCCGGTTTCTTCCAGGTCGAAGCGCCCAACGGCGACATCTATTACACCGAGAACGGCCAGTTCCAGCTCAACGCCGAAGGGGTGATGGTCAATGCTCAGGGCTTGCCGTTGACGCCGAACATTGAAGTACCGGCTGGCGCCAGCCGCTTCACGGTGGGCAGCGACGGCATCGTCACGGCGGTGCTGGCCGGTGATTCGCTGCCGTCCGAGCTGGGCCAGATCAACCTGGTCAACTTCGCCAACCCGGCGGGCCTGGAAGCCCTGGGCGGCAACCTGTACCGCGAGACCGTGTCCAGTGGCGAGCCCCAGGAGGGCGTACCAGGCGAGGAAGGCCTGGGTGGCCTCAAGCAGGGCGTGCTGGAGGGCTCCAACGTGCAGGTGGTCGAGGCGATGGTCAACATGATCGCCATCCAGCGTGCCTACGAGGCCAACGCCAAGGTGCTGGACGCCGCGTCCGGCATGCAGCAGTTCCTCAACCAGACCGTCTGACCATGAGCCTTCGCCTGTTCTCGCTGCTCGCCGTGCTGTGTCTGGCCGGCTGTGCCAGCTTCAAGGAAATGCTGCCCGACGAGGATTCCGCCGCCTATCAGCCGCCCGAGCTGGACTACAGCCTGCCGCCCACGGTGGCCGGCGGCCTGTATCGCAATGGCTATGGTGGCTCGCTGCTGCAGGATCAACGTGCTCTGCGTGTCGGCGACATTCTTACCGTGGTGCTGCAGGAAAGTACCCAGTCGAGCAAGAGCGCCGGCACACAATTCGGCAAGCAGGCGGGCGTGAATATCGGTATACCGCGGGTGTTGGGTAACGACTACGAGCGGCTGGAAAGCAGCGCCGCAGCCAACCGTACCTTCAATGGCTCGGCGCAGAGCTCGCAGCAGAACTCGCTGCGCGGCTCCATCGCGGTGACTGTGCATCGGGTACTGCCCAACGGCACCCTGCTGGTTCGCGGTGAAAAGGGCCTCAGGCTCAATCAGGGCGAAGAGTTCATTCGCCTCACCGGCCTGGTGCGGGTCGGTGATATCAACCGCTTCAACCAGATTTCCTCCCAGAACGTCGCCAACGCGCAGATCTCCTACGCCGGTCGCGGCGTGCTCAACGACAGCAATTCGGCGGGCTGGCTGACGCGCTTCTTCACCCATCCGATTTTCCCGCTGTGACAGGAGCTGCCATGCGTGCCCCGCTTATTCGCCTGTGCGCCGTCGCGCTGCTCGGCCTCGCGCCGCTGGTGCAGGCCGTACCGTTGCTGGATCTGGTCGATGTCGAAGGAATTCGCGGCAACCAACTGATTGGCTACGGACTGGTGGTAGGCCTGGACGGCACCGGCGACAAGAGCCAAGTGCGCTTCACCAGCCAGTCGGTCGCCAACATGATCAAGCAGTTCGGCGTCAACCTGCCGGAGAACGTCGACCCCAAGCTGAAGAACGTCGCCGCGGTGACCGTCACCGCCGAAGTGCCGCCTTCCTACGGCCCGGGGCAAACGGTCGACATCACCGTGTCTTCACTGGGCGATGCCAAAAGCTTGCGCGGCGGGCAATTGCTGCTCACCCCGCTGCTCGGTGTGGACGGCGAGACCTATGCACTGGCCCAGGGTGCCCTGGTGGTCGGCGGCCTCAAGGCCGAAGGGCAGAGCGGCTCGAGCATCGCCATCAACAGTGCCAACAGCGGGCGCATCGCCAATGGTGCGACCATCGAGAAAATGATCGGCAGCGATTTCATCACCCGCCCGGACATCATGCTCAACCTGCGCCAGCCGAGCTTCCAGACGGCCACCCATATCGTCCGTGCCTTGGAGGCGACCTTCGGGCCGGGCCTGGCCAGCGCCCTGGACGGCACTCGAGTCAGTGTCAGGGCGCCGCAGACGCCGAGCCAGCGCACCAGTTTCATGGCGCTGCTCGAAGCCGTGGAGGTCGAACAGGGGCGCGTGCGCCCGCGTGTGGTGTTCAACAGTCGCACCGGCACCGTGGTGGTCGGGCAGGGCGTGCGGGTCAAGGCCGCGGCGGTCTCCCATGGCAATTTGCGGGTGACCATCCGGGAAAATCCTCAGGTCAGCCAGCCGGCACCTTTCTCGCAAGGGCAGACCGTGGTCACGCCGCAATCTGACGTGGAAGTCGCCCAGGAAGCCAACCCGATGTTCCGCTGGCCGGAAGGCTCCAGCCTGGAAAGCATCATCGACACCGTCAACAGCCTCGGCGCCACCCCGGATGATGTGATGAGCATCCTCCAGGCCCTGGAGCAGGCCGGTGCCCTGAACGCCGAACTGATCGTGATCTAAGCCATGAACGTCATTTCACTTAACTCACGCCCGGCCAGCCGCGCTGGCGAGCAACCCGTGGCTCGCTCACAGCTGGAAGTGGCCGCCGAGCAGTTTGAAGCGCTGTTTCTGCAGCAGCTGCTCAAGCAAATGCGCAAGGCCGGTGACGTGCTGAGCGAAGGCAGCCTGACGCGCAGCCGCGACCTGGATACCTTGCGTGACCTGCACGACCAGGCACTGGCTGATGGCCTGTCGCAACAGCGCCAGGGTGGTATTGCCGAGCTGCTGGTCAAGCAACTCTCCGGCGGCGCCGACCAGCGTGTTACCGCGGATGGCCGTGGGCCGGCGCCCGGGCCGGTCGGCGGTGGCGGCTTCGCCATCGCGCTGCAGCGTACCTGGGGGCAGGTCGACAGTCTGGTCAGCCAGGGCTCGAAGGCCTTTTCGCAGCTGGTCGATAAAGTCATCGCTCAAGAGTCGGGTGGTCGCATCGATGCCGTGTCGCCCAAGGGCGCGCGCGGCCTTATGCAGCTGATGCCCGATACCGCCAAGGAAATGGCCGCACGCCTTGGCGTGCCCTATGACGAGAGCCGGCTGACCCAGGATGCCGACTACAACCAGCGCCTGGGCAGCGCCTATCTGCAGCAGATGCTGGAGCGTTACGACGGCCATCAGGCGTTGGCGCTGGCCGCCTACAACGCCGGGCCGGGCAAGGTGGACGAGTGGCTCAAGAGCAACGGTGATCCGCGTCAGGGCGGCCTGAGTACCGGCGAGTGGATTCAGCGCATTCCGTTCGAGGAAACCCGTACCTACACGCGGCGGATCCTTGGCGAGCCGGCGGCTGGCGTAGCGGCGCCACTTTCGTCGGCAGCGCCGCTTAATTCACCGCCCTCATCGGTCGCCTTGCAAGAGCAGCAGCGCAGTGCTGCCGCGAGCCACGGACACCGGGGGCTGTCGCTGGCATTCGCTCAACCGATTCGCACCGAGCGTCAGGAGTCGCAGCCTTGAGCATCCTCAACCAGATTGGTTACAGCGGCGTCAACGCCGCCAAGGTGGCCCTCAATACCACCGCTCAGAACATCGCCAACAGCCAGACCGCCGGCTTCAGCCGCCTGGACACGCAATTCTCGTCGCTGGCCGGCAGCAGCGCGCTGCGTGCTGGCGGCGGCGTGCAGGTCAGTTCGATCCGCCGTCTGTCCAACGATTTCGACAACCAGCAGCTGTGGCGCGCCACCAGCGTGCAGCAGTTCCATCAGGGTGCACAGCAGTACTTCACCGCAGTGGAGCAACTGATGGCATCCGACGGCTCGAGCATCAGCATCGGCCTGGACCAGCTGTTCGCTGCGCTCAGTGGTGCGTCGGCGACCCCGGATTCCATCGCCCTGCGCCAGCAGATCATCAGCGAGGCGGGCAACCTGGCGCAGCGTTTCAACGGCCTGGGCGGCAATTTGCAGGCTCAGCTCGATGGCCTGCAGGCGCAGCGTTCGACCATGGCGCAGGAGGTCAACGGGTTGAGCGGTAACATCGCCGAGCTCAATCGCAGCATCGTCGAAACCCAGGCCAGTGGCGGCGACACCAATGCTCTGCGTGACCAGCGTGACGTGCTGGTGCAGCAGCTCGCGCAGCATGCTGCGCTGCGTATCCATGAGGATGCGAAGGGGGCACTGGAGGTGTCGCTCACCAACGGTCAGCCGCTGGTAGCCGGCAACCGCGCCGCGAGCCTGAGTGTGACCCGCGAGGCCGACGGTACCCAATCGATGGCGCTGCGCTTCGCCGACACCGACTTCGCGCTGCGTGAGGACAGCCTGGGCGGCGCCCTTGGTGGCCTGCACGAAGCGGAGTATGGCGTGCTGCGCCCGCAGCAGACCGCGCTGCAGGACATGGCCTCGGCGCTGGCCGGGCTGGTCAATTCGACCCTGGCCGGTGGCTTCGACCTGAACGGTACTGCGGGTAAGCCGTTGTTTACCTTCCAGGCCAACAGCAGCGCCATGCTGGTGCTGAACCCGTTGGCACCCGGCGAGCTGGCGTTGTCCTCCGCTGCTGACGAGAAGGGCAACAATGAAAACCTGCTCAAGCTGGTCGCCCTGAAGGACCAGGGCGTGGTCGTTGCCGGCAACACCCTGACCCTCAACGATGCCTACGCCACGCTGCTTGGCCAGGTGGCCAGTGCCAGCCGGCAGAACCAGAGCGACCTGAATACCGCCACCGGGGTCACCACCCAGGCCAAAGCACGGCGCGACAGCGTCAGCGCCGTGAACCGCGATGAAGAAGCGATCGCCCTGATGGACTACCAACAGGCCTACCAGGCCAACATGAAAGTCATCAGCACCGCCAACCAGATTTTCGACGAGTTGCTCGCGGCCTTCTGACCGCGGCCATGGAGCCTTCTCGCATGCGCATCACCAATGCCCAGATCACTGCCACCATGCAGGGGTCGATGAATCAGAACTCCGTCGAGCTGGCCAAGCTGATGCAGCAAATGGCGACCAACCAGCGGCTGCAGTTGCCTTCCGATGACCCCATCGCCAGCGTCAGGCTGCTGCGCATCCAGCGTTCGGAGGCGAGCCTGGAGCAGTTCCAGACCAACATCGGCGCGTTGAGCAGCAGCCTGTCGATGCAGGAAACCAACCTGAAGTCGATCTCCGACACCTTGCTCAGTGCCCGTGATCGCCTGCTGTGGGCTGCCAACGGTGCCAACGCCTCAGAGGATCTCGGTGCGATCGCCGGCGAGCTGAAGATCATCGAGTCGTCGATTTTGAGTTTTGCCAACGTACGTGATGAAGAGGGGCGCTATCTGTTTTCCGGCACCCTGAGCGAACAACCGGCGATCAGTTACGACGAGGCCACCGGCTACCAGCTTGGCGGCAATGACAAGCAGCGCCAGGTGCTGGTCGCCAATGGCGTAATGGTGGCCGAGAACGTCACTGCCGCCGACGTATTTGGCGGCTCGGTCGACCTGCTCAACCAGATGCGCGAGCTGGTGACCACCCTGCAGGACCCGACGCTCGACAGCACCGACCCGCAAGTACGCCAGTTGATCACCTCCACCCTGGATACCCTGGACTCGGCCCACAGCCGGGTGATGGCCTCGGTCACCGACCTGGGCGGCCGGCAGAACGCACTGACCCTGCTAAACGACAGCAACGAAGACGTTTCCCTGGTCAACCAGCGTGTCGAGGGCGAGTTGTCGCGTCTCGATTACGCCAGCGCCAACATCCGCTTCAACGACTACCTGCTGGCCGTTCAGTCGACGCAGAAGACCTATCTGAAGATAAGCGAGCTGTCGCTGTTCAATCTGCTCTGAGGAGCGACAAAGCATGCGGGTCGACAAGCATTCCCCGATCGTCAGTGGCCTTGACCGGCAGGCGCCCAAGCGCTCGCTTGTTACCGTAGCCGATGCCGCGCAACAGACGCAGTCGGAGCGCGGCGCGGCGGTGGGCTCGGCCCAGGGCCGCAAGAGTGCCGGTTTCGGGCTGCAGCTCAATCAGCAACTGACCACCATGCAATCGGCCAGCAGCTACCTGGCTCAGCTGTCCGCGACCCTGGTGCCGCTCAAGCTGAGCCTGAGCCGGGAGCTGGGCAACGCGCGGATGCAGGATCGCGAAGGTGTGGGTGCGCAGCTGGGCGAGTTACGCTCGTTACTCGATCAGCGCAGTGCCCGCAGTGCCGGCAGCCTGGATGGCCAACTCAATCTGCACCTGAACGAGCCGGTGCGGGTGCGCTTCAGCTTGCCGGGGCTCGAATCCCTGCAAACGTTCCAGCAGGCCGGGCGTGAAAGTCTGCTGTTCAGCATCGGGCGCAGCAGCCAGGAACCGGTCGCGGTGGTGCTCGACGAAGGGTTGAGTGAAGAGCAGATCCTGCGCCGCTTCAATGTCGGCTTGGCCCCGGCCGGAATTCGCAGTGAGCTGACGACCGACGGCGCGCTGGTCTTTTCCGCCCGCGAAGCCGACTGGCAGACTCTGCGCGAACATATCCGTGTGAAGGGCGAGGGAGCTTTGTTCGCCGCGCAGCGCTTCACCGAACTCAAGCCGGTCGAATCGCAGCTGCTGCAGCCCCAGGCGCTGGAAACGCTGGAAGAACCGCGTGAGGTCCGGCGCATGCTCGATACCGTGGTCAAGGCGCTGGATCATATCCAGGAACTGGGCGAGCAGCTACGCCAGCGCCAGGACGAGATTCGCAGTTTTCTGGCCCGTCAGCTGGGCGACGACGAGCAGCGCTGGGCAGGCGATTATGTGACCGCGGTATACAACCTGATGCGCAAGAGCTCGAGCAGCTACGCATCGGTATCCGATACCCTGGTCGCCCAGGCTACAATCAGCCGCTTCACGGTTATCAGCCTGTTGTCCTGACTATGGCAAGTATCAAGGAGGCCTGCGTGGATGAGGGAAAACCGGTGGTCTACGCGCTCCGCGGCGCCCATGGTCGCCTGTTGCGCCTGGATAATCAGCCTTTCGAGGGCATGAACGATACCCTAGCATTTCATAGCGCCGAGGTCAGCCACTGGCTGCGCAGCGGCGAGGCTCAGGCCCAGCGCGACTGGTTGCGCGAGTCCGACCGTGACGTACTGCGGGTGATGGAGGACGTCATCACGCTACTGATCGAGCGAGGCATCATCGACTACACCGAGCTGCCCCAGGCGGCGCGCGACAAGCTCGATATTCGTGCCCTGGTGCGCGCTGATCTGGAAGGTCTGGTAGACCGCGGTTAGACCGCCTGTTGCGTGGCACCTTGCAAGGTATGGGTATCGATCACCTGCAGGCTGTAACCCGGCACTGCCTTGGCCTGGCGTTTGGCTTCGGAGGCCAGACCCGCCAGTTCGCTAGCGTCCAGCAGGGCGCAGTGCTCGGGGTGCAGGTGCACCACGCCGAGCGACAGTGATAGCAGCGGAAATTCCTCGCGCTGGCCCTGGCGGTTGTGGCTGATGAAGCAGCCCGCGTCCAGGTGCTCTTCCAGATAGAAACGTCGGCACTGGCTCTGGAAGTCTTCCAGCAACTGGTTGAGGCGGCTGCGCCAGTCCTTGGAGCCGAACACCAGCAGAAAGTCATCGCCGCCTATATGGCCGACGAAATCCCGGCTGGGGTCGACGCGCTCGTTCAGGCAGTGCGCCAGGCACAGTAGCACCTCGTCGCCCTTGGCATAGCCATACAGATCGTTGAAAGGCTTGAAGCTGTCGATGTCGACATAGCAGACCGCCGCCTCGCGGCTCTGCTGCAGCAGGCGCGCCAGGCATTGCTGGATTGGCACGTTACCCGGCAGCAGGGTCAGCGGGTTGGCGTAGCGGGCCTGCTGGATCTTCAGTTCGGTGATCAGCTTGAGTACGTCGATCACCCGCCCCAGGCCCTGGTAGCAGCCCTCGACGGTGATCACGAAATCCTCTTCCATGCGCTGGCGGGCACGGCTGGTCAGCAGGCGGCTGACCTGTTGCAGCGACTGGCTGATCTCCACGGCCAGAAAGTCGTTGCTCATCAGCCGGCTGATGGGCTTGCGCGCGTACAGCTCGGTGGCGAAGGGTTTGAGCAACACGTCCGAAAGTGAATGCCGATGCACGATGCCGACCGGGCGCTGGGCCTCGTCCAGCACTGCCAGTGAGTTGAGGTTGGCCTGGGCGCGAAACGCCTCCAGCACATCGGCGGTCGGCGTGGAAATCGACACCGCCGGCTGCTCGTTGAGCAGGGCGGTAAGGTCGCTGCTTTCCTCGCCCAGGGGCGTCGGCGCCTGACCGAGGGCGGGCAACATCTTGCGGGCGTCGGTAGGCGGCGTTTTCTGTGGGCGGCAGAGCAGGTAGCCCTGCAGCAGGTCGACGCCCATTTCACAGAGCACGGCGAGCTCTTCTTCCAGCTCGATGCCCTCGGCGATCACCTTGGCTCGCGAGGCCTTGGCCATCTGCAGGATGGAACCGACGAACTCGCGCTTGACCGCATCGCGGTGGATGCCGTCGATGAAGTGGCGGTCGATCTTCACGTAATCCGGGCGCAGTTCCGACCACAGGCGCAGGCTGGAATAACCGGCACCCAGGTCGTCGAGCGCAATGGAAAAGCCCATGTCGCGGTAGTGGTGCAGGGCGGTGTCGAGCAGGTAGAAATCGTCAGTGGGCGATTGTTCGGTCAGCTCGATCACCACGCGGCTGGGGGATATGCCATAGGTCTGCAGCAACTGCAGGGTACGGCCAGGCTGGTGGTTGGCGTCAAGCAGCGAATCGGGAGAGACGTTGAGAAATAGCAAACCATCGAGCTGCTGTTCGCTGAATCGGCGGCAGGCGCTCTTGCGACACGCCAGTTCCAGCTCGCTGAGCATGCCGGTCTGGCGCGCGGCGGCGAACAGGGTCAGTGGCGAATGCAGCGGACTATTGGAAGGGCCACGGGTCAGCGCTTCGTAACCGAGGATACGACGCTCGGCGACCGACACGATGGGTTGGAACAGGCTATGCAAGTCGCCGTGGGCGAGAATCTGGCCCAGCGAGCTCAACTGTTCGGTGACGGTCATGGCGTATCTCTATGCAAATCGAATAGCGGAAGATGGCTATTAGCCATGATAGTTGCGTCCCGCAAGATACGCATGATTTGACTACAGAATGATGACCGCTTGATGACGCGGGCCCGGCGTCAATAAACAGGAAGATGATTTTCTGGCGCTGCTGTTATGTCTCGGGCAATAAAAAAGGGCGTCGTGTTGGCGACGCCCTTTGGGTTACAGCTGGCCGGTGATCATTGCTTGGCCAGGCGGGTATTGAGCTTGAGGTAGTCGATCAGAATGTGGCCGGTTTCCGTCAGGTAGGCGTCGTCTTCCGGTTTGGTCTTCTTGTCTTCCTCGGCCTGCGCCATGACGTCGTCATCGTCTTCCTTCTTCAGCTCCTTGAGTGGCTCTTCGCCCTTGGCACTGCGGCGGGCGTTCTCGATCACCAACTGGCGTTTCTCGATATCGGCCTGCTCGGCGCGGCGCTTGGCTTCGTTGAGGCTGACGGTCTTCTCGGCCATCAGCTCGCGGGACAGCGCCAGGCGGTCGCGGGCAAAGTTGAAGTCGGGGTTATTGGCGGTACGCGCGTCGTAGCGGTTTTTCAGCTCGGTGAGGAACGGCTTGATTGGATCCAGCTCGGGCTTGATGGCCGGGCGGATGCTGTCCCACGGCATGGCCTCGGGCAGCGCGCTCTCGCCGATTTCCTTGTTGTCCATCACGTCCGGATAGGAGATGTCCGGCACCACGCCGCGGTGCTGGGTGCTCTGCCCGGAAACGCGATAGAACTTGGCCAGGGTCAGCTTCAGCTCACCGTGGTTGAGCGGCTGGATGGTCTGCACGGTACCCTTGCCGAAGGTCTGACCACCGAGGATCAGCGCGCGGTGGTAGTCCTGCATGGCGCCGGCGAAGATCTCCGAGGCCGAGGCGGACAGGCGGTTGACCAGCAAGGCCAGCGGGCCCTTGTAGAACGCGCCGTCCTGTTCGTCAGCCAGCACGTCGACGCGGCCGTCGCTGTTGCGCACCAGTACGGTCGGGCCCTTGTCGATGAACAGGCCGGTCAGTTCGGTAGCTTCCTGCAACGAGCCGCCGCCGTTGTTGCGCAGATCGATGACGATACCGTCGACCTTCTCGGCCTGCAGCTCGGTGATCAGTTTCTTGACGTCGCGGGTAGTGCTCTTGTAATCCGGATCACCGGCACGGAATGCCTTGAAGTCCAGGTAGAAGGCCGGGATTTCGATCACGCCCAGCTTGTAAGGACGACCGTCCTGGTCGAGCTTGAGGATGGATTTCTTGGCCGCCTGCTCTTCGAGCTTCACCGCTTCACGGGTGATGCTGACGATCTTGCTGGTCATGTCGTTGGGCGCGTTGCTGGCCGGGATCACCTCCAGGCGCACCTTCGAGCCTTTAGGGCCGCGGATCAGCTTGACCACTTCATCCAGGCGCCAGCCGATGACGTCAACGATTTCGTCGTCGCCCTGGCCAACCCCGATGATCTTGTCAGCCGGCGAGATCTGCTTGCTTTTCTCGGCCGGGCCGGCCGGAACCAGACGTACGACCTTCACATGCTCGTTGTCGCTCTGCAGCACGGCGCCAATACCCTCGAGGGACAGGCTCATGTTGATGTCGAAGTTTTCCGCGCTGTCCGGCGACAGGTAGTTGGTGTGCGGATCGTAGGTCATGGCGAAGGCGTTGATGTAGGCCTGGAACACGTCTTCGCTGCGGGTCTGCTGCAGGCGTGCCTGCTGAGCCTTGTAGCGTTTGGTGAGCAGCTCCTGGATCGCCTTGGGTTCCTTGCCGGCGAGCTTCAGGCGCAGCACTTCGTCTTTCAGACGTTTGCGCCACAGGTCGTCGAGCTCGGCGACGTCCTTGGCCCACGGCGCCTTCTCGCGGTCGATCAACAGGCTCTCGTCAACCGTGAAGTCAATCTTGTCGACGCCTTTGGCGAGCAGGCCCTGCACATAGTTCAGGCGATCCTGCTGGCGGGCAAGGTAGCGCTTGTAGATCGCGAATCCGGGTTCCAGATCACCCTTTTTCAGGAAATCGTCGAACTTGTCCTTCCAGCGGTCGAACTCCGCGATATCACCGGCGGTGAAGTAGCTACGCGCCGGGTCGAGCATCTTCAGGTAACCCTGATAGATCTTTTCCGAGCGGGCGTCGTCCAAGGGAGGCTTGCTGTAGTGATGACGCTGCAGCAATTCGACCACGTTGAGGCTGGCGATCACCTGATCACGATCGGGCTGCAGGTATTCCCACGGATCGGCCTGAGTGGTTTTGGCGGCAAGGGGTAAAGCGCCCAGCCCGAGAACGAGGGCCAGGGTGGCGCTGAGAAAGGATCGCTTCATGCTGATTCGACGTGGGGACAGTTGATAACGCATATTAGGCCGTCTTTGAGGGCGCCAGGTTCCATTGGCGCAATGCAAAGGCCCGTCGCTTAGCGGCGGGCCAGGTTCGAATGCACTATGGAGGCACCGTGAAAGCATTGCAAGGCGTTGAAGGGCAGGTGCAATGGGTCGATCGACCCACGCCGGCCTGTGATGTAGGGGAAGTACGTATTCGTGTGGCGGCCGCGGGCCTGAACCGCGCCGACCTGCTGCAGCGGGCCGGCAACTACCCGCCGCCGCCGGGTGCCAGCGACGCGTTGGGCCTGGAATGCGCGGGTATTGTCAGTGAGGTAGGGCCGGGTTGTGATGACTGGCAGGTGGGTGATCGCGTCTGCGCGCTGCTCGCTGGTGGCGGCGTGGCCGAAGAGGTGGTGGTTGATGCACGCCACGTGCTGCCAGTGCCGGAGGGCCTGTCGCTGCACGAGGCAGCAGCGTTGCCGGAGGTGTACGCCACCGCCTGGCTCAACCTGTTCCAGCTGGCCGGCCTCAAGCCCGGCGAGAAGGTGCTGCTGCACGCCGGCGCCAGTGGTGTCGGTTCGGCGGCCATCCAGCTGTGCAAGGCTTTCGGCAGCAGCTGCTGGGTCACCGTCGGCTCCCAGGACCGCCTGGCCTACTGCGAAAGCCTGGGCGCCAGTGGCGGGGCGATTCGTGACAAGGATGGCCTCAAGGTGCCGGACGATTTCGGCCCGTTCGAGGTGATTCTCGATCCGGTAGGCGCCAGCTACGCGGCACTCAACCTCAAGCTGCTGGCGCTGGACGGGCGCTGGGTGAACATCGGCATGATGGGCGGGCGCAAGGCCGAGATGGACATGGCGCTGGTGCTCGGCAAGCGCATCCAGCTGATCGGCTCGACCCTGCGCAACCGTGACGACCTGTTCAAGGCCGAGCTGCTGCGCGATCTGCGCCAGCACGTGTGGCCGCTGTTCAGCGAGGGGCGCCTCAAGCCGCAATTGGCCCGCACCTTCCCGGTGGCCGAAGCTCATGAGGCATACGAGACCCTGGAAAGCAACCAGGTCAACGGCAAGCTGGTGCTGGTCATCGATGACAGCCTGAGCTGATCTGCCGGCCTGACGCAGCGCTTTATCAGGCTGCGTCAGGCGCTGCGTCGAAGCTGTCGGCGCGAGCCATCTTCCACATCCTGGCGTAAAACTCCCCCTCTATATCCCCGCTGATCAACTCGCCTGGCTTGAGGAATACGTGCTGCTGCGAGAACAGGCGGATTTCCGT
This sequence comes from Pseudomonas sp. CNPSo 3701, assembly GCF_028674975.1. Lineage (NCBI taxonomy): Bacteria > Pseudomonadati > Pseudomonadota > Gammaproteobacteria > Pseudomonadales > Pseudomonadaceae > Pseudomonas > Pseudomonas sp. CNPSo 3701. The sequence continues at coordinate 112,350 of NZ_JAQZSI010000003.1, forward strand.
GGCTGACATTCTCTGCACCAGGTGCCGCGCATCCATCTGCGCAGGATGATCGAGGCCGGCTGCAGCGAGCATTTCGGCCAGTGCCTTCAAGGTGTTGCGGTGGAAGTTGTAGACCCGCTGGGCCTTGTCTGCGACCACCAGGGCACGCTGACGCAGCGGATCCTGGGTGGCCACGCCTGTCGGGCATTTGTTGGTGTGACAGCTCTGGCTCTGGATGCAGCCGATGGCGAACATGAAGCCACGCGCCGAGTTGGCCCAGTCGGCACCGATGGCCAGCACTCGGGCGATGTCGAAGGCGCTGACGATTTTGCCGCTGGCGCCGAGCTTGATCTTGTCGCGCAGGTTCAGGCCGACCAGCGTGTTGTGCACGAACAGCAGGCCTTCACGCATCGGCACACCCAGGTGGTCGGTGAATTCCACGGGGGCCGCTCCGGTGCCGCCTTCCTTGCCATCGATGACGATGAAGTCCGGCAGAATGCCGGTTTCTAGCATGGCCTTGGCGATGGCCATGAACTCCCAGGGATGGCCCAGGCAGAACTTGAAACCAACTGGTTTGCCGCCGGACAGCTCCCGCAGCCGGGCGATGAACTGCAGCAGTTCGATGGGCGTTGCAAAGGCGCTGTGGCGCGACGGTGATACGCAATCCTCGCCCATGGGCACGCCGCGAGTTTCGGCAATTTCCGGGGTGATCTTGTGCTTGGGCAGAATGCCGCCGTGGCCGGGCTTGGCGCCCTGGCTGAGCTTGATCTCGATCATCCGCACCTGGGGGCGCTGCGCCTGGGCGGCAAAGCGCTCGGCATCGAAAGTTCCGGTGGCGGTGCGGCAGCCGAAGTAACCGCTGCCCAGCTCCCAGATCAGATCGCCGTCGTGCTCTCGGTGATAACTGCTGATGCTGCCTTCGCCAGTGTCATGGGCGAAGTTGCCCAGCTTCGCGCCCTTGTTGAGTGCACGGATGGCGTTGGCGCTCAGTGAGCCGAAGCTCATGGCGGAAATGTTGAACAGTGAGGCCGAATAGGGCTGGCTGCACTGCGGCCCGCCGATGATCACCCGGAAACTGTCAGGGTCGCCCAGCGGCGCCGGGCGCATCGAGTGGCTGATGAATTCGAAACCGTTCTGGTAAACGTCGCTGAGCGTACCGAACGGCTTGTCGGCGCCCTCGTTTTTGGCCCTGGCGTACACCAGCGAGCGCTGGGCGCGAGAGAAGGGCAGTTGCTCGCTATCGCCTTCGAGCAGGTACTGACGAATCTCTGGGCGGATACCTTCGACCAGGTAGCGGATATTGCCCAGGATCGGGTAGTTGCGCCGCACGGCATGGCGCTTTTGCAGCAGATCGCCAATGCCCACTACGCTCAATATGGCGCTCACCAGGGTCAGCGGCCACACCCATTCGTGCTCCAAGAACGGCAGACTGCCGAGGGTGAACAACACGCAAAAGGCGAAGAAGGCGTAGCGGCTGAGCAGCGACAGGTTCATACCCGTTCCTTATTGCAGAAGGAGACCGCGGCAATGTAGACCGCTGCTCGTGGTTCGTCGACGCCTGTGGCGGCCTCCTTAGCTGCGTGCAGACGAAAACGCGGTGCCTGTGGCACACTTGAAAACCAGTGAATACGGGTTGTGCAGCGACGAGCAGCGCCAGACCGTGCTCGAGTACCGACGGCGCCTTGCCGCGGTCTGCCAGGCCATCGCCAACAACAAGAGGAAGCAGCGTGCATAACGTCGTCATCAGCGGTACGGGCCTTTATACCCCGGCCAACAGCATCTCCAACGACGAGTTGGTGGCGTCCTTCAATGCCTATGTGCAGCAGTTCAACGCGGACCACGCCGAGGCCATTGAGCGTGGCGAAGTCGAGGCACTGAGCGAGTCGAACAGCGCCTTTATCGAGAAGGCTTCGGGCATCAAGAGTCGTTTCGTGATCGACAAGCAGGGCATCCTCGATCCCAAGCGCATGGTGCCGTTCATCCCCGAGCGCGATAACGAGCAGTGGGGCATCCTCTGTGAGATGTCGGTGGCAGCCGCCAAGGAGGCGCTGGCCCGCGCGGGCAAGACGGCGGCGGATATCGACGGGGTGATCGTCGCCTGTTCCAACCTGCAGCGTGCCTATCCGGCCGTAGCCATCGAAGTGCAGGCGGCGCTGGGTATCCAGGGCTTCGGCTTCGACATGAACGTGGCGTGCTCGTCGGCGACCTTCGGCATCCAGGCGGCGGCCAACAGCATCCAGCTCGGCCAGGCTCGGGCGATCCTGATGGTCAACCCAGAAATCTGCACCGGGCACCTGAATTTCCGTGACCGCGACAGCCATTTCATCTTTGGTGATGCGGCTACCGCGGTGATTCTGGAACGCGCGGATCTGGCGACTTCCAAGCATCAATTCGACGTGGTCGGCACCAAGCTGCTGACCCAGTTCTCCAACAACATCCGCAACAACTTCGGCTTCTTGAATCGTGCCGCCGAGGAAAGCGCTCAGACGTCCCGCGACAAGCTGTTCGTGCAGGAAGGGCGCAAGGTGTTCAAGGAAGTCTGCCCGATGGTGGCCGAGCTGATCGCCGCCCACCTGCAGGAGAATGGCCTGAATGTGGCGGACGTGAAGCGCTTCTGGCTGCACCAGGCCAACCTCAACATGAACCAGCTGATCGCCCGTAAGCTGCTCGGCCGCGACCCGGAAGCCCACGAGGCGCCGGTGATCCTCGACACTTACGCCAACACCAGTTCGGCGGGTTCCGTGATTGCTCTGCACAAGCATCAGGACGATCTGCCGGCCGGCTCACTCGGTGTGCTCAGCTCATTCGGCGCCGGCTATTCCATCGGCAGCGTGATTCTGCGCAAGCACTGATCGTACAAAGGCGGCACGCAAGGTGCCGCCTGTTTCACTCCCGCAACCCCTCTAGTACGCCCTATACAGCCGATTCAGCTACTCGGCTGAGTGCTTCGCTGTCAAGCGTTATGCTTAAAGGGATTAAAAAGTTCCCTTGTCATCAAATATTTATATATCAGCAACTGCGCTGAAATAACCCGCCGCGAAGATTCCCTCAGCACGAACGAGCCCACAGCTCGGGTGTTTTCCAGCACTTAAGTTCAATTAGGGGAATTCTCGATGATCCGCAAGCACTTCGCCGGTTTCGCAGCCAGCGCCCTGGCTCTGGCCGTTTCCGCCCAGGCTTTCGCCGGCACCGTCACCACCGACGGCGCTGACATCGTGGTTAAAACCAAAGGCGGCCTTGAGGTTGCGACGACCGACAAGGAGTTCAGCTTCAAGGTTGGTGGTCGGTTGCAGGCCGATTACAGCACTTTCGACGGCTTCTACACCGTCAACGGCAACAACGCTGATGCAGGCTATTTCCGCCGCGCCTTCCTGGAAATTGGCGGTGTGCTCTATACCGACTGGGCCTATCAGCTGAACTATGACTTCTCGCACAACGCCGGTGGCGACAACCGTTCCGAAGATGGCTACTTCGACGAAGCGTCGCTGGCCTACAACGGCTTCAAGCCACTGTCGATCAAGGTGGGCCGCTTCGACCCGGAATTCGGTCTGGAAAAAGCCACCAGCTCCAAGTGGGTAACCGCCCCTGAGCGTACCGCGGCCTACGATCTGGTCGATTGGGCCAACAGCCACAACGGCGGCATGGGCATCCAGGTTTCCGGCACCGCTGGCGATACGCTGTACGGCTCCGCAGGCTTCTTCGCCAAGGACGCCACCAACGCCGACAAGGATGGCGACAGCACCAAGCAGTTCAACCTGCGCGGTGTGTTTGCTCCGCTGCACGAGACTGGCAACGTGCTGCACCTGGGCCTGAACTTCGCCCAGCGTGATCTCTCCGATACCGCTTTCGATGGCCGCATCCGCAGCCGCCTGGGTATGCGCGGTGTGAGCACCGACGGTGGCCAGGACGCCGGCACCAACGGCAACCGTCTGCTGCTGGGCGGCGCCAACAACCTGCCGGTCGGTTCCTACGACACCGACCGCGCCATGGGCCTGGAAGCTGCCTGGGCGATGGGCCCGCTGTCCGTCCAGGGTGAATACATCACCCGCAAGATGAAAGCCGATGCCGACACCCGTGAAGACATCAAGGCCAAGGGTTATTACGGTCAGGTCGCCTACACCCTGACCGGCGAAGCCCGCGCCTACAAGCTCGGCAAGTTCGACGCCATCAAGCCGGCCAACAAGTCCATCGGTGCCTGGGAGCTGTTCTACCGCTATGACCACATCGCCGTCGAGGACGACACCGTGGGTATCGATCCGACCGACGACGTGACCGGCAAGGTGCATAACCTGGGTGTGAACTGGTACGCCAACGAAGCAGTGAAGGTCAGCGCCACCTACATCAAGGCCAAGGTCGACAATCAGGTCAACTCGGTTGCAGCCGATGACGACAGCGGTGACGGCGTGGTACTGCGCGCCCAATACGTGTTCTAAGCAACACCCTGCAAACGTGGTACTCCTTTGAACCCCGCCTCAGGCGGGGTTTTTTTATTGGCGATATAGTGTGCGCTGTTTGCCCGTGGATACAGCCGATGCCCGTCTACAGCCTGCACGCCCTCAAGGATCTCGACTCCGTCACTTGGGACGGCCTGCTCAGCGAACCCCAGCCGTTCCTGCGCCATGCCTTTCTCAGCACTCTCGAAGAAAGCGGCAGCATAGGCGGGCGCAGCGGCTGGCAGGCCGCCCACCAGGTGTTGCTCGATGGCGACGGTCGGCCGCTGGCAGCGCTGCCGGCCTACGTCAAATACCACTCCCAGGGCGAGTACGTGTTCGATCACGGCTGGGCCGACGCCTGCCGCCGCGCCGGTATCGGCTACTACCCGAAGCTGTTGGGCGCCATTCCCTTTTCACCGGTAACCGGCCAGCGCTTGCTGGGCACGCCTGAGGCAGCCGGGCAGTTGCTCGATGGCGTCACGGCAACGCTGGAGGAGCAGGGGCTTTCCAGCCTGCATGTGAATTTCACCGATGCGGCGAGCGATGCAGTGATGCAGACGCGTGATGGCTGGATGCAGCGCCTGGGCTGCCAGTTTCACTGGCACAACCGCGGCTATCGGGATTTTCAGGATTTTCTCGATACCTTGAGTTCGCGCAAGCGCAAGCAGATGCGCAAGGAGCGCGAGCAGGTGGCGGGGCAGGGCATCGCCTTCGATTGGCGCGAAGGGCATCAGCTGAGTGAAGCGCAATGGGATTTCGTCTACCACTGCTACGCCAATACCTACCATGTGCGTGGACAGCGGCCGTACCTGACCCGCGATTTCTTCAGTCTGCTGGCCGAGCGCATGCCCGAGGCGATCCGCGTGGTATTGGCCTGCCGCGGCTCACAACCAGTGGCCATGGCCTTCAGCCTGCTGGGCGGAGAAAGCCTGTATGGGCGTTACTGGGGATGTCTGGCCGAGTTCGACCGGCTGCACTTCGAAACCTGTTTCTACCAGGGTATGGAGCAGGCGATTGCCCAAGGCCTGCAGCGCTTCGATGCCGGCGCCCAGGGCGAGCACAAGCTGATTCGCGGCTTCGAGCCGACCATCACCCATTCCTGGCACTACCTGGTGCACGAAGGTTTGCGTGATGCGGTGGCGGGTTTTCTGCAGGAGGAGCGTGAGGGCGTGCTGGCCTACGCCGAGCAGGCGAGGGGGATGCTGCCGTATCGGCAAGCCTGAGCTAGCGCAGCTGCGCGCTGCGGTCGCCCGCAGCGCGCTGGTGCTACAGAGGCTTGATCAGCCATCGTAACGGCCGCCCCATTCGAGAAAACTCATCTTGTGGGTTTCACCCTGGCTGTCTGTGTAGACCATGATCACCGGCACCACGCCGCTCTTGTCGGAAACGTCGGTGCGGTACAGCACTTTCTGCACGTCGACTTTCATGCCGTAGTGGTATTGCTCGGTCGGCAGGCCGGCACCTGGCTTGGGCTGGATATCGGCAGCGAACACGGCGGGAGCGAGACTGGAAAGCAGAGCGGTAATGGCGGTTGCAATTTTCATGATGGAGTCCTCGACGATTCGAAAACCGGCAACCGGATCGATTGGTTCGATTGCGTTGCCTGGTGGACTCATATGACCAGCAAAGCCAAAGCGGCGGAAATTGATGGTCTCGTTAGTAGGTATCATGAAAATTGATATTTGTTAGCTAGCTAACTAGTTTGCCTGCTGCTTGGCCCTGGTCGGTGTTAGTCGACGCCGACGAAGCCACCGGTCTGGTGCTGCCAAAGGCGCGCATACAATCCGCCACGGGCGATCAGCTCGGCGTGGGTGCCGGTCTCGATCACCTGGCCCTTGTCGATCACCACCAGGCGATCCATGCGCGCGATGGTCGACAGGCGATGGGCGATGGCGATCACCGTCTTGCCGTCCATCAGACTGTCCAGGCTTTCCTGAATCGCCGCTTCGACTTCCGAATCCAGCGCCGAGGTGGCTTCGTCGAGTACCAGGATCGGAGCGTCCTTGAGCAGCACGCGGGCAATGGCGATGCGCTGGCGCTGGCCGCCGGACAGCTTGACGCCGCGTTCGCCGACCTGGGCTTCGAAGCCCAGGCCGCCCTGGCTGTCGTCCAGGGTGGCGATAAAGCCATCGGCGCGGGCCTTGCGGGCCGCTGCCCAGAGTTCTTCGTCGCTGGCGTCGGGCTTGCCGTAGCGCAGGTTGTCGCGGATCGAGCGGTGCAGCAGGGAAGTGTCCTGGGTGACCACGCCGATGTTGGCGCGCAGGGTTTCCTGGCTGACTTCAGCGATGTTCTGGCCGTCGACGAGAATCTGCCCGCTCTCCAGGTCGTAGAGGCGCAGCAGTAGGTTGACCAGGGTCGACTTTCCGGCGCCGGACGGGCCGACCAGGCCGATCTTCTCGCCGGGGCGGATTTCGATATTCAGGCCGCTGATCACGCCGCCGCTCTTGCCGTAGTGAAAGTGCACGTCCTCGAAGCGCACGCCGCCTTGTTGCACCTGCAGCGGTTTGGCGTCCTCGCGGTCGAGTACATGGCGCGGCTGGACGATGGTCTGCATGCCGTCCTGCACGGTGCCGACGTTCTCGAAAATGCCGTTGACCACCCACATGATCCATTCGGCCATGTTGTTGATGCGGATCACCAGGCCCAGCGCCAGGGCGATGGCGCCGGTGCTGATCAGCGATTCGCTCCACAGCCACAGAGCCAGGGCGCCGGTGCCGACGATGAGCAGGCCGTTCAGGCAGGTGATCAGAAAGTCCAGGCTGGTGATGATGCGCGTCTGCTGGCGGAACTTGTCGAGCAGCTCCTGCATGGCATTGCGGGCGTAGCTTTCCTCTTCACGAGAGTGGGCGAACAGCTTGAGGGTGGCGACGTTGCTGTAGCCGTCCACAACCCGGCCCATGACCTTGGAGCGCGCTGCCGAGGCCGCCGCCGAACGTTCCTTGATGCGTGGCACGAAGTACCAGAGCGCTGCGCTGTAGCCGATTATCCACAGCGTCAACGGCACGATCAGGCGTACGTCCGCCTCGGCGAACAGGTACAGCGCACTGCCGGCGTAGACCACCACGTGCCACAGCGCGTCGATCACCTGCATGGCCGATTCGCGCAGCGACGGACCCGTCTGCATGACGCGCTGGGCGATACGCCCGGCGAAGTCGTTCTGGAAGAAATTCAGGCTCTGCTTGAGCACGTAGCGGTGGTTCTGCCAGCGAATCAGGTTGGTCAGCCCCGGGTTGATGGTCTGGTGTACCAGCAGGTTGTGCAGGCCGAATACCAGCGGGCGGATGACCAGCGCCACGACGGCCATCCACAGCAGCTCATTCTTGTGCTCGGCGAAGAAGGTGCGGGCATCGGCGGTGGCCTGGGCCATGTCGATCAGCTGGCCGAGAAAGCTGAACAGCGCCACTTCGATCACCGCTGCGAAGAAGCCGACGACCAGCAGCACCAGCACTGGCGGCCAGACCTGCTTCAGGTAATGGGCGTAGAAGCGCAGCATGCCGTCAGGCGGTGCCACGTCCGGGCTGGGCTTGAAGACGTCGATCAGGTGTTCGAAACGGCGAAACAACATGGCGTGCAGTCTGCTCTGGCGGAAAAGGAGGAATCAGGGCTGCTCGAGGCAGGCGCGCGGTGCGCAGGGGCGGACCCACGCGTGCTGGTGCGTGGGTTGCCTTAGAGGAGGAACGGTATTAGAGGCGCTTGGCGTCGAGAATCACCACCGGATCGACCGGCACGTTCTGCTGGCCGGCGCGGTTGGCGGTACGCACTTGGGCGATGCGGTCGACCACTTCCATACCGCGGGTGACCTTGCCGAACACCGCATAACCGAAGTCGCGCGAGCCGTGGTCGAGGAAGGCGTTGTCGGTGTGGTTGATGAAGAACTGGCTGGTGGCCGAGTCGCGGACTTGGGTACGGGCCATGGCCAGGGTGCCGCGCACGTTGTGCAGGCCGTTGTCGGCTTCGTTCTTGATCGGCGCCTGGGTCTGCTTCTGGCGCATGTTTTCATCGAAACCGCCGCCCTGCACCATGAAGCCCGGGATCACGCGGTGGAACACGGTGCCCTTGTAGAAGCCGCTGTCCACGTAGGCGAGGAAGTTCTGGGTGCTGATCGGCGCTTTCTGCTCATCGAGCTGCACTTCGATCTCGCCCAGGCTGGTGGTCAGCAGAACGGTGGGGTTCTCGGCCGCCATCAGATGAGCAGTGAACAGCAGCGAGCAGGCGGTGAGAGCGAGTTTCTTCAGCATCGGGTCTAGTCCTTGATTGAGGTGGCAGCAGTGTTTTCGACTTCCTGCATAAAGGCAAGCAGGCTGCGGTTGAAGCGTTCGGGCTGGTCGAGCGGCGTGGCATGGCGTGAGTCGTCGATCACCAGCAGGCGTGCGTCGGGCAGCTCGTCGACATAGGCTTGCTTCTGCGCGACCGGCGTGTAGTCACGGTCGGCGCTGATCACCAGAGTAGGACAGGTGATGCGGCCAAGACGTTCACGCACGCCCCAGCCGATGATGGCGTCGAGGCTGGCCAGGTAGGCGCGCTTGTCGTTGAGCGGCCAGCGCTCCTCGACCTTGCGGCGCAACTCGGCCTGCTCGGGTTTGGGAAACAGCAGGCGAGCCAGGGCCTTGGCAGTAGTTTCCAGCGGCAGCAGGCGAGCCAACGTCCAGCGCTTGGCGATTTGCAGGTAGTCAGCCGGCTTTTTCGCCTTCACCTCCGGCGCGCTGTTGACGATCGTCAGGCTGCGCAGCAACTGCGGCTGATCCACGCCCAGCTGGAAGCCGATCATGCCGCCCATGGAAATGCCGACCAGGTGTACGGGTGGCAGCTGCAGATGCTCGATCAGCGCCGCCACGTCGCCGGCGAAGTCGGCGATACGGTAGCGCTGGCGCGGTTTGTCGGAGCGCCCGTGGCCGCGAACGTCAAGGGCGATCACCCGGTGGTGAGCGGCGAGCGCGGGAATCTGCAGCTCCCAGTCCAGGGTACTGGAGCCCAGGCCGTGCACCAGCAGCACTGGCGATCCTGCGCCGTGCTCCTCGAAGTACAGCCGGCAGCCGCGGTACTCGAAAAAGGCCATCGCCTCAGGCCGGGGTAACGGGCGCGGCGTCGAGCGGGGCAGCGTCGAAGCGCTGGATCAGGTCGGTGAGAATCTGCGTGGCCGGGCCCAGGGCCTTGTCCTTGCTGGCGTAGAGAAAGAACACCGGCTTGCGGTTACCGCCCTTGTCCAGCGGCAGCGGCTTGAGCAGGCCGTCCTTGAGTTCGCGCTCGATCATGTGCCGCGGCAGCCAGGCGAACCCCAGGCCGTTGCCCACGAAGGTCGCTGCGGTGGCCAGGCTGCCCACCGTCCAGCGCTGCTCGGCGCCCAGCCAGCCCATATCGCGAGGCTGGTGGCGCCCCGAGTCGCGGATCACCACCTGCATCTGGGTTTCCAGGTCCTGGAAGTTGAGGCCGCGCTGCAGGCGATGCAGCGGGTGATCCGGATGGGCCACGGCGATGAATTCCACCGGGCTCATCTCCGAGCCGAGAAAACCGGGAATGTTGTAGGCACTGATCGCGAGATCCGCGACACCTTCCTTGAGTACTTCCTCGACGCCGGACAGCACCTCTTCGCGCAGGCGCACGCGGCAACCGCGGCTTTGCGGCATGAAGGCGGTCAGCGCACGAACCAGGCGGGCGCTGGGGTAGGCGGCATCGACCACCAGGCGTACCTCGGCTTCCCAGCCCTGCTCCATGTGGTGGGCCAGGTCCTCCAGCTGGCTGGCCTGCTTGACCAGCTGCCGAGAGCGGCGCAGCAGCACGTCACCGGCCTCGGTGAGCACCGCCTTGCGGCCGTCGATACGCAGTAGCGGCACGCCCAGCTGCTCCTGCATGCGCGCCACGGTGTAGCTCACCGAGGATTGCGAACGGTGCAGCATCTCGGCGGCCTGGGCGAAGCCGCCGTTGTCGACCACCGCCTGCAGGGTGCGCCACTGATCGAGGGTTACGCGTGGAGCCTTCATTTCTTCTCCTTCACAGGCGGCTGTGCACGGGCAGGGCGCAGCCTCTAGACTGTCGGCTCACCTCGGAGGCTGGCCATGAAAAAATTCTGTTGCGCGCTGATCGTCTGCTTGCCGCTGGCAGCGCAGGCTTATCCCATCGAACTGGAGAAGCAGTTCAACGGCGCCGAAATCTCGGCGAGCACCCAGGAAATCGATCACAACATGGCGGCCGTTCTGGTGCAGAACTACGGCTCGCAGGCCGCCTCCTGCAAGGCGGTGTTTCGCAACGGCCCCGAGGCGCCGCGCACCCGCAGCACCAACCTGGCGGCGGGACAGAGCGGCAACCTCACGGTGAAGTTCGCCCGCAGCATCATTCGCCTGCGTGTGGATCTGACCTGCCAGCCTCAATAGGTCGATCAGACTAGGGTCAGCCAGCCGACAAATCAACTTCCTCGATAGGTATGGGCGAATAGCCCTATCTTTTGATCGGATATCGATCACGCGCGCCTCGCCCTAGCCGCTCCGGATTGTTTGTCCATCGGTGACCCGTTATGGTGCGCCGCCCGTTCGACAGCGGCACTCGCGTATCCGCCTGCGCCGCCGCCACGGCAATCGCGCAGCTGCCTGATAGGCTAAGCGGCGCGGGCGACTTTTCCCTTCTCGAGGTGCGCGATGACGCTTTCCGGACCCGGCGTGCTGTTCTCTGTCAGCGCCTCGATCCTGTTCGCCCTGATCCCGGGCTACGTGCAGATGCTCACGCCGCTGGACGGCTTTCAGGTGTTCGCCCAGCGCGTGCTCTGGTCGATTCCGGCCGTTTTGCTGCTGCTTACGCTGCTGCGCCAGTGGCCGTTGCTGCTCACCGCCTTGCAGCGCTTGCGCCGCGAGCCGCTGCTGCTGGCCGCACTGCCGGTGGGCGCCGCGCTGATCGGCCTGCAGTGGTTCATGTTCGTCTGGGCGCCGTTGACCGGACATATGCTTGATGTCTCCCTGGGTTACTTCCTGCTACCGCTGGCCATGGTGCTGGTCGGTCGGGTGTTTTACGGCGAGCGTCTGCGTCCGCTGCAGAAGATCGCCGTGGCCTGCGCTTTCGCCGGCGTGCTGCACGAGCTGTGGCAAGCTCAGGCATTTTCCTGGGTCACCCTGGTCACCGCCCTTGGCTATCCGCCTTACTTCATGCTGCGCCGCTGGATGCGCCTGGACGCGTTGCCGGGCCTGGTACTGGAAATGCTGGTGATGGCGCCCTTGGCCATCTGGCTGATCGTCCACTGGGCGCCGGCCGGCATGTTCGCCGAGTACCCGCGCCTGTGGTGGATGGTGCCGGGCATGGCGCTGCTCGGCACCATCGCCCTGGCGCTGATGATGGCCTCGTCGCGCCTGCTGCCGCTTGGGCTGTTCGGCATTCTCAGCTATGTGGAGCCAGTGCTGCTGTTTATGTTCAGCCTGCTGTTCTTGGGCGAGCAGTTCGACCCGGATCAGTTCATGACCTACCTGCCGATCTGGGTGGCGGTGGTGCTGGTGGGTTGGGACAGCGGCCGTTTGCTGCTCAAGCAGCGGCGCATGCAGACCGCGGCCTGAGTGCTTTGCTATAACCATTCAGAGAAAGCATTCGGCCCCGCGGCGCGAACGCGGTAACCTATGCGGCTGATTTAGCATTTGCATCGAGGTTGCCCCGTGTTTGCCCAATTTGCCCTGCATGAACGCCTGCTCAAAGCCGTGGCCGAGCTCAACTTCACAGAGCCCACTCCGGTTCAGGCCGCTGCGATTCCCCCGGCGCTGGAAGGCAAGGACCTGCGGGTGATCGCCCAGACCGGCAGCGGCAAGACCGCTGCCTTCGTACTGCCGATGCTCAACCGCCTGCTTGGTGATGGCAGCTCCAAGGCGCGGGTCAGTGTGCGCGCACTGATCATGCTGCCGACCCGCGAGCTGGCCCAGCAGACGCTCAAGGAAGTCGAGCGCTTCGCCCAGTTCACCTTCCTCAAGGGCGGTTTGATCACCGGCGGCGAAGACTTCAAGGTGCAGGCCGCCATGCTGCGCAAGGTCGATATCGTCATCGGCACGCCAGGCCGGCTGATCGAGCATGCCAACGCCGGCAACCTGCTGTTCGATGACGTCGAGGTGCTGGTGCTCGATGAAGCCGACCGCATGCTCGACATGGGCTTCGCCGAAGACGTGCAGCGCCTGGCCGAAATGTGTAACCGCGAGCACCAGACCCTGCTGTTCTCCGCTACCAGCGGCGGCGCTGGCCTGCGCGAAGTGGTCGCCAAAGTGCTGCGCGAGCCCACGCACCTGCAGCTCAACCGCGTCAGCGAACTGGCCGAGGGCACCCGCCAGCAGATCATCACCGCCGACCACAACTACCACAAGGAACAGCTGGTCGAGTGGTTGCTTAGCAACGAGACCTACGACAAGGCGATCATCTTCACCAACACCCGTGTGCAGGCCGACCGCCTGTACGGCAAGCTGGTGGCCAAGGAATTCAAGACCTTCGTGCTGCACGGCGAGAAGGATCAGAAGGACCGCAAACTGGCCATCGACCGCCTGCGCCAGGGCGCCGTCAAGGTGCTGGTCGCCACTGACGTGGCGGCGCGCGGCCTGGATGTCGAGGGCCTGGATCTGGTGATTAACTTCGACATGCCGCGCTCCGGTGACGAATACGTACACCGCGTCGGCCGTACCGGCCGTGCCGGCAGCGAAGGTTTGGCTATCTCGCTGATCACCCACAGCGACTGGAACCTGATGTCGAGCATCGAGCGTTACCTCAAGCAGCGCTTCGAGAAACGCACCGTCAAGGAGCTCAAGGGCAGCTACCAGGGGCCGAAGAACCTCAAGGCATCCGGCAAGGCCGCGGGCACCAAGAAGAAAAAGGTCGACCCGAAAACCGGTAAGAAGATCGCCAAGAAGCCCGCGGCAAAGACGCCAGCCAAGCGTAATGCGGTGAACAAGCCGAAAAGCGATGCCGGCCTGGTAAGCCAGGACGGCCTGGCGCCTCTCAAGCGCAAGGCGCCGTCGACTGACGCTTGATGTTTTAGCGGGTCACCGGCAGCAACTGCCGGTGACCGTTATTGAACCTGTTCTTCAACCTCGCCGCCGATTTCTTCCAATTCCTGCAGGCGCTGATCGTAAGCATCGCAGTCGGTGGCGTGCTCGCCGCTGCTCTCCGGCTGCGCCTCTTTGAGTTCCTGGCGCAGCACCGCGGCGCGCTCTGGATCGCGTTGGGTGATTTCCTCGATCTTGGCCGCCAGTTCCTGCGCCTTGCCGGCCGCCTCTTCAGTGGTGCAAGCCTGCGCCTGCCCCATGCCATAAAGGGCCAGTGCCAGGCCGCAAAGTGGTGCTATGTGCTTGATCATGCTCGAATCCTCACGCCTTGGTATCCGAGCGGTTGAGTGCCTGCCAGCGCTGATGGTTCAGGGCTTCTACCCGGCGCCTACTACTTGTTATCCAGGCTTCTGACGGTCAGATCCAGAGCCTTCTGCATGTCCAGCCGGGCGGAGCGGCCGATGTCCTTGTCATTGAGATCGAAGCCGCGCTCCGACGGCAGGATCGGTGCGGTCAGGTCATCGGCATCGGTAGGCTCGAAGTCGAATTCTTCGCCGATGGTCATGGCGCTGCGGCGCAGCAGCATGCGCAGCTGGTCCGGGTGCAGCTGCGGGTTGATCGACATTAGCGACGCCACCACGCCGGCCACCAGCGGCGTTGCGTAGGAGGTGCCGCAATGCACGCTGCCCTGCTGGTTTTCCTCGGCGGTGGAGGCGCGTACGCAGGCCGCGGCGGTGATGTCCACCCGGGTGTCGACGTTCGATGAGCTGCGCCGTTTTACGTAGGCCGGGTCGTCCACGGCGACGTCCCGGTCGCTGCGTTGGTGGCCGCCGACCACGAACAACTGCTCGGTGACGAACGAGGAGGGCAGGCGGTAGTCATCGGCGCCGGAGAAAGAGGCACCGTTGCCGGCCGAGTTGACCACCACCACGTCCGGATGCTCGCGGCGCAGCCACAGGAAGAACTCCTCCAGCAGCTCTTCATAGCCGCTCATGGCAATACCGGAGCGCACCAGCGAGTCGATCTCGTCGCCGTTGATGTCCTTTGCGCCGATGCGGTGAATGCCCCAACTCCAGTTCAGCACACGTACGCCGTCTTCGACCAGATTGACCGAGGCGGCGACGTTGGCGGTGATGCCAGCGTCCGAGTTGCGGTCGACGATCACCTCGAAGCCCGGGCCGGCGCCATCCAGGCCGCGCAGGAAGCCGGTATTGCCACCGTCGTCCCAGCGCGCCGCCAGGATGCCGGCGACGGTGGAGCCGTGGCCGTCCGGCTTGTCGGCGTCGCGGCTGTACAGGCGGGTGTGAGGCGTGTTGCCCTGACGCTCGGCGGCGCCCAGGTAGTCCTTGAAATCCGGCGCGTCGAAGTCGACGTTGCGCTCGATCAGGCCGATGCGCACCGGCTTGGTGGCGATGGGCGAGCGTTTGGAGGGAATGCGCCGCTGGTAATAGTTGACCGCATCGACGAAGCGGTTGGCGGCCCATTCCTCCTCGTTCAATTGCTCGTCCTTGCTCTCGCCCGACGGCGATTCCTGCTCCTCGGCGGAGGATTCCTCGATCACCACGGCATCGACGCTCAGCTCGCTGCCCAGGCGCAGCACCATGGCGTCACGCTGGACCAGGTCCTCGGCCGGCAGGCGCAGCTGGTAAGTGTTGAGCGGTGCGATGGCGCCGACCACTTCGGCGCCGTATTTCTTGGCCAGCGCCTTGGCGGTATCCAAACCGTTGGCATCTTCCTCGATCACCACGCTGACCAGATCGACGTAGGTGTTCAGGCCGTCCATGTTCTTTGCAACTTCACCCGGTTTGGCGGCCACGACGTGGCTGCCGGCCATCGACAGCCACACGGGATTACTTTCCTGCTTACCCTGTTTCAGCCACAGCGGGCCGCTCTGGTAGTCCTTGCTGTCGAGGGTGATGCGCAAGCCGTCCTGACGCTTCACCGCGCTTTGCGGCAGGGGCTTGCCATCGAGCAGCACCTGCAACTGGCCGTCGGACACGCCACGTGCATTCAGGCAGAAGGTCTGGCGCTGGGTGTCGAGCACGTCCTCGCAACGATAGAGGTGCTTGAGCCGCAGCGGCTCGGCGGCCAATACCGAAGGCGCTATGCTCGCCACGAGCAGGGCACTGAAAACGGGGCGCAGCAGGGGCTGGCGAGGCATGGCGAGGTCCTTTGTACAGGGGCTTGGGCCTCAGACTGGCGGGCGCAGAGCTTGGTTCAGGCGACGTTCGGCGGATAACCCGAACCCTGTGCGCGGCGCTGGCGTCACAGCTCTACAGGCGCACAGGCGCCGATATGAACGGAGACCAAGCCATGACGATTCATCAGCACACCCACAACTGGGATCTAGTCGAACGCATGCTCCACGCGGTACAGAACGGCGCCGGCCAGCCATTCGTGCCGCGCCGCTGTGCCGAAGAACTGGCCGATGCCCTGCAGCAGGCCGGCAAGCCGGTCGACAACCTCGACTCGCTCAAGGCCCAGGCCGACGACTACGAGGCCATGCTGCTCGAAGGCGGTTTCATCTCCCCACGGCCAGAAAGCGATGGTGGCAATGGCGAGAATTTCGTGCTGACTCCGCGTGGCGCGCAATTGCTGAGCATGATCGACAGCACCTTTCCGGGCGAGCAGCACCCGCGCGAGGTGCTAGACCGCCACGGCCTGACGGCGCTGACGCCGTCGGTGTTCGACGGTCTGGCGCCGCGCGAGGCGCTGGTCTGATACCCAGCGACGCCCTGGCCGCGTAAACTGTTCGCTCACGGTCTGGCCTGCCAGGCCAAGGGAAGAGTCGGCGCGGCGAGGGCGTTTCTGGGATGAAGTGGTGGGCAATCGGACTGCTGCTGTTGGCGATCGACGCCACGGCTGAAGAGCTAAGGATCGGCTTTGGTACGCATAAACCGCCGTATATCTTCGAGGGCGAGCAACGAGGGCTGGAGTACGACATCGTGGTCGCCGCTGCCCGTGCCGGTGGCATGCAGGTCATTCCCTCCTATGCACCGCCGGAACGCTTGCACCGTGCCTACAGTCGTGGCGACCTCGATGGCATCGCCAGCACGCGCCTGCAAGGCGGAGTGAACAGCTTCTACACCCAGCCTTACATCAGTTATCAGCATGTGGCCATCGCGCTAAGCGCGCGCAATTATCGAATCGAGCATATCGCGGACTTGGGCAATTATTCGATTCGCGCCTTTCAGCGGGCGCGCATCGTGCTGGGCGATGAATTTCAGCGCATGGCCGAGGCCAACCCGCGGTATTACGAGGAGGCCCAGGAGATCGCCCGCAATCGCCTTCTGTACAGTGGCCGGGTCGACGTGGTGATTGGCGACCGGCGGGTGCTGCATTACTTCAATCGCGAGGTGTATCGCCAGGTGGATGTCAGCCAGCCGATCACCGAGTACCGGCTGTTCCCGCCGACTTCGTACCAGTTGGGCATGCGTGATCAGTCGGCGCGTGATCGCTTCGATCAGGGCCTGGCCGAGATTATCGCCAGCGGCGAATACGCACAGATCGAGCGCCGCTATGCGATGTACTGAGCCGCCCCGTCACTGAGTCAGTTCCTCGCTTTCCTCGTCGACCTTGGCGGCTAGCATCTCGCTCTCTATGGGGCGCGTTTCGACGCTGAAGTCGGTGATCTCGATGGAGCCCTTGCCTTCGCCCATCAGGTGGAAGGAGAACGCCTTGCGGGTATCCAGGTTGTCGAAGGCGAAGCTCACTTCTACCGGCTTGCCCTTTTTCAGGACGGGTATCTCCGGGACGTTGATCAGCACGTCGCGGTCGAACTCCTTGGTCTTCAGGCGCAGCGTGGCGCCTGCCGCGCTCATGTTCAGCGCATTGATCTTCAGGGTCACGCGGGTTTGGGTGCCCTTGGGTAGCTCCAGATACTGGGCTCCAATCAGGTTGTCGGCCCAGTCGTCGCCACGCGTCGGGCTCAGACGAATGCGCGCGTTGCTAGCGAACTGCAGCACCTGATTGTCCTGGCCATCGGTCAGTGAGCGATCCAGCAGCTCGGCACGCAGGCTCACCTGGCGCGCCGGCTTGCCGCTCACGCGGCCCAGATATGCGGCATCGGCAGCGATAAAGCCCGGGCTGGCGTAGCGCCGGCAAACCTGCTGGAAGTTGCATTCGGTCAGCGTGCCCTGGCCGTCGTGCTCACGCAGCAGGCCGTTGGTGTAGGAGATGATCTGGCGGCCCTGGTTGTAGTCGCGCAGCATCGAGCGCCCGGCGATGTTGGCCGGCAACGGCAGTGCCAGGTAGTCGAGCACCGAGGCGGTCAGGTCGATATGCCCGTACACACCGCGCTTGAGTGATGGCAACTGCGCCTGCTCGGGCGCCAGCATCAGATTGAAGCCCCAGGCCGAGGCCAGGCGCACGTTTTCGATGCCGTGGGATTCGTCCGAGGTGACCAGCACCAGGGTGTCGTCGAGCACGCCGCGTTTTTGCAGGCCATCGAGGAAGTCGCCCACTGCATCGTCCAGGTAGGCGATAGCCGCCTGTTTGGCACTGGCATGGCGTTCCAGATAGTCAGCCGGTGCGGAGTAGGGCTGGTGGGTGCCGACGGTCAGCAGGGTCAGCATCCACGGCGCTTTCTGCTTACGCAGGCCGTCGACGTAAGTCAGCGCGCCTTCGAAGTAGGCCTTGTCGTCCATGCCCCAGGCGAAGTCCAGGTACGGTGTGTTGCGGAACCAGTCACGGCCCAAGGTCTTGTCGAAACCCATGCGCGGCATGATCTGGTCCTTGGCCATGAAGCGCAGCCCGGCACCCTGCAGAAAATGCGTGCTGAAACCATTGTCACGCAGCTGGGCCGGCAGGCACTGGGCGGCCCGCTCGACATTGCCCAATAGCTCGATGCCCTTGGGTGTGCCCGAATTGAGCTTGTCATATTCGCCGCAAAGCATTGCGTACAGACCGCGAATGGTCTGGTGGGCGTGTAGCACGTAGTCGCTGGTCAGCATGCCGCGCTCGGCCCAGGCGCTCAGGCGTGGCATCAGATCTTCCTGATACGGGCTGCCGATGGCCCGACGGCTGGCGCCGATATAGGCACCGGGAATGCCTTCCAGGGTGATGATCAGCACGTTGCGCGCGCGGCCTGGCTCGCTGAGCAGCGGCGTGCCGTCCATGTCCAGGCGAGTCAGGCCGCTGGCATCCGGCGGGCTGTGGGGCTGGCCGCGGTTCATCCAGTCCTCCACGCCCAGCTGGGCCAGGCTGACGCCTTCGGCCAGCCATTTGTGTGGCAGATTGAATTGCACCCACTGGTCCGCTTCGCTGGGGCTGCGATATTGGTAAACGGCATGGGCGGCGAGCAACGCCACGGGTGCCAGCAGCCAGACAACTGACGGTTTGCGCATCGGCGGGCGCGCGGCGAGTAAGACAAAGAACGCAAGAACCGCAAGGATCAAGGCGCCAGCCAGCCAGGGATGGGTAAGGCCACCGCCCTGGGTCGAGTGGCTGAGAAATTGGGCGTCGGTCAGGTAATGCAGGTCCGCGAGCTCGGGCATGCGGCCAACGGCGCTGACGAGCTCGATGGTGCCCAGGTTGAAGACCACCCAGGCCACTGCCAGCGGAATGCCCAGGAGCAGCCGACGACGCAGCGCCAGCCACAGCAGCAGGCTGCCAATGGCCAGGTCGGAGAGGTAACCGAACGGGTGGGACCAGCCCAGCGAGTAGCGACCGAGCAGTGGCAACGCGATGAACAGGACAACCAGTACCAGCACGGTGCTGGCCGGTCGCTGCAGCCAGGGGCTGAGAAAACGCACGTATCTTCCTTAAAACAATGATCCACAGACGACAGCACTGCGTATCGGCTTAGACGAGCGATGACCTCAGTGCTGGAAAAGACGGTCATCATTTTGAAACATGCGTGTGCTCATCGCCAGCGACAAGCGCCGAAGATGGGAATTAAGTCGTTCAAATCATTGCCCAGGCGGGCGAGAGGCGGGACTGCCGACCTGGCGCCTGGGTGAAGGCGCTGCAGGTCGATACAGACGAAAATTACTTCTTGGAAATGGTGATGTGCCGGCTGGCCGGGCCATTGGTCTGGCCGCTGACGCCCTTGGCGATCTCCTGGATCTTGCCGCCGGACTTGAGGAACGCCGCTACCTGAGCGTCGATCGACTCGCTGGTTTCTACGGCAGGGGCGGGCTTGGGCTTGCTGTGGGATGCTTTGACGCGCATGACGGTCATAGGTGCCTACTCGATTCATCAAGATGGCCGCTCATTGTATCACCGCTGAGCGCTTCGCTGTTCATTCGATGACCAGTGGACGAACCGCTAGTTGCCGGTCGGGCTTCGCAGCGGCGAGTCGGGTACACTGCCGGCCTGAAAATAAGGGTAGGTACCATGGCTGTTATCGGACGTATGAATTCCTTGCAGGTCGTCAAGCACACCGACTTCGGTCTGTATCTGGACGGCGGGGCGGACGGCGAGATTCTGTTGCCCAAGCGCTACATCCCCAAGGATTCGCCGAGCGAGGTGGACGACTGGCTCAACGTGTTCGTCTACCTGGACAGCGAAGACAAGCTGATCGCCACCACCGACAAGCCCAAGGTGCAGGTCGGCGAGTTCGCCAGCCTCAAGGTCGTCGACATCAACCGCGTCGGCCTGTTTCTCGACTGGGGTCTGCCCAAGGACCTGCTGCTGCCTCATTCGGAAGAAAAGCGCCCGCTGCAGATCGGCGACTACTGCGTGGTGCACGTGTTCGTCGACAAGCGCAGCCGCCGCATCACCGCCACTGCGCGCCTTGACCGTTACCTGGACAAGGTGCCGGCCACCTACCAGGCCGGTGAAGAGGTCGACCTGCTGGTGGTCGATTCCACCGACATGGGCTTCAAGGCGATCATCAACGGCAAGCACTGGGGCCTGATCCACAAGAACGAAGTGATCGGCTTCATGCGCAGCGGTATCCGCCAGCCCGGCTACATCAAGGAGATGCGCAGCGACGGCAAGATCAGCCTCAGCCTGCAGCCGGTCGGCCAGCAAGTCGCCGACACCCTTGGCGAACAGATCCTGCAGCGCCTGCGCGACAACGGCGGTGTACTGGAGCTGAGCGACAAGAGCGCGCCGGAGCGCATCAGCGCCATGTTCCGGGTCAGCAAGGGCAACTTCAAAAAGGCCATCGGCGGACTCTACAAGCAGGGCCTGATCCACATCCATGACGAGCGCATCGAACTGGTGAAATAGCCGTCACCGGCGCCCCAGCAAAAAGCACTTGAGCGCCGCGCAGTGCATGCCAATAATGCGAGCCCACGCCGGTGTAGCTCAGTCGGTAGAGCAGCGCACTCGTAACGCGAAGGTCGCAGGTTCGATTCCTGTCTCCGGCACCAGAAAATGAAAAAGGCCCGCACTTTGATGCGGGCCTTTTTCGTTCCTGGAGGTCGTCTAAGCCGATTCGGATCAGGTCACCGCTTCGCCAAGGCTCTGATGATGGTCGGTGATATCAGGAGCGCACGCCCAGCCGGTACGAGGTCGCTGCCAACGGGCACCCATGTATCTGATTGCTAGGTTGTGGTGAGCCTCAATTGCGAATACGCACTGACCGAGCAGCTGGTGCTATCGGGTTACCTGAAGAGCCTGTTCGAAAAGCAGTAGATCACCAACAATCGCAATGACGAGATCATCCATGTCGGCGCGTAGCGCAGACTCGGGCTGGTGTTCGACTACAGGCTGTAAGGTGAGCTGTGCCTGACTGGCCCGCGCCTTTGAGGCGCTCAGACCCCTTCGCTGCCGAGCAAAGCGCGCAATTCATCCAGCAAAAAACTCGGCCCCTGGTACAGCGCCTTGGTCGACAGTAAGTGAGTACGCTTCTCCACCCTTACCAGCAGTTGCGGCACGCCCTGGATGCCAAAGCGGCTCATCAGTGCCTGGGCGCTCTGGACACGCACATCGGTTTGCTGGGCAAGCTGATGGTCCGATGTCAGCTGCCGGGCCAGTTCCTCGCTGTCGCGCAGGTGGCCAGCTTCTGCAAGGATCTGAGTCGTCAGGCACGCGACGACCTCGGCTCTGGCGGTGTTTTCACCACGCACGTATCTGGCCAGCTGCAAATGCCTGAGCAACCGCGGCTCCATTGTCGGGTGGATCTGCCGAGCTGCCGTCAGGGCGCGGTTGATGGCAGTCGAGTCGAACGCCGTGGTGGTATCGGCCAGTACCTTGTCACGGTAGGCCGTGCTGAACAGCTCTCCGGTTGCCGCTTCGATGCGCTGATCATTGCTCCAGGCATGAGCTGCCCAACCAGCCGACATGGTGCGGGCTCCAGCACCGGAGAACAGGCCGCTGGGCAGCATATCCAGTTGGTCTGGCCAGCGCTCGGCCAGGGTAGCCAGCGACTGGGAACTGGCATAGCACCAGCCGCACAGCGGATCGAAGATGTACTGGAAATTGAACGATGCCATGGTCAGCTGTCCCGAGAAGAGTCGTCGCGGCACTCTACGGCTTAGGAGGGGCGTGATATAGGCTCCACAGGTTGCAGCTATGTTGCACAATCCGAACAGATCGGAGCGTGGCGCCATCACATCAGGTGGCGAGCCAGGGCTGCAACCAGAATCCCGGTGGCAATGGCCGCCAGCGGCTTCTTGACCAGCAGCATGACGATGGCGGTGGCGAGCAGGGCGAGGCGGGCGCCGGCATCGCCTTCCAGGGCCAGGGGCGCAAGCAGAGCTACCAGCACCGAGCCGGACATGCCGCTGATGAATTGCTGTGTTCGGGTGTTGATCGGCACGAAGGACATGACGAACACGCCGCCCCAACGGGTGGCCAGGGTGACCACCGCCATGACGATCACGACGCTCAGCGCGCCGGAGCCGGCGGTTTCCATCATCATGCCTTTTTCTCCATCCACAGGGCGCCCAGCAGCCCGCCGGCAATGGCGCCGACCACTACGTGGCTGTTGCTGGGCAGATACCAGTAGGCCAGCAGCGAGGCGAGGGCCGCGACGGCCCAGATGACCAGGATGCGCAGGTTCTTCTGGCCGCCGACGACCATGGCCAACAGGAAGCAGCCCATGACCATGTCGAGACCGAAGCTCACCGGGTCGTCGATGGCGCTGCCGAAATAGATGCCCAGCCAAGTACCCAGCAGCCAGGCCAGCCACAACGCCAGGCCACCCCCGAGCAGCAACCCGAGCCCGGGTTTGCCGGCGCCGAAGGCCTGCATCGACATCGCCCAGTTGGCGTCCGAGGCCACCAGCATCACGCCATAACGCTTGGCCGGCGGCAGGCTGCTGAGCCAGGGATACAGCGTGGCGCCCATCAGCAGGTGGCGGGCATTGATGGCGAATACCGTCAGCGCCAGAGGCACCAGCGGTACCTGGGTGCCCCACAGGTCCAGCGCGGCGAATTGTGAGGCACCGGCGAACACCAGTGCGCTCATCACCAGGCTGGTTTCGGCGCCGAGCCCGGTTTGGGTGGCGGCCAGTCCGAATGCCAGCCCGAATAGCACCACGAACGCCGAGATCGGCAGGAACTGGCGAAAGCCGCTCCAGGTGAGGGCGGCAGTGAGGGCGTGCAGCTGTTTTTCGTCGTGAACGGGCATAACGATCCTGGTTGTTGCGGTAACACCGCCTTGCGACGGCGTTACCGGTCCATATTTTGCGTGCCGACGACGGTTGATTGCCGGCGGGACGGGATCGGCAGTTTACCAAGCCCGTCTTCGCATTCGCGCGTTTTAGAGCGGCGGCGTGCGTGGTGGGATCTGCCGCTTGTTGCCGGTCGCCTCGAAAGCCGAGCCCAGCTGCAGCAGCGCGTTGTCGTCGTAGGCGCGCCCGGCGAAGGTCAGGCCGACCGGCATGCCGATATCGGCCATCACGCCCATGGGCACGGTCACGGTCGGCACACCGAGATGGCGGATGGCGAGGTTGCCGTTGGCGACCCAAATGCCATTGCTCCAGGCGATGTCCGCCGACTCGAGATTCACGTCGGCATCGGCCGGGCCCACGTCGGCGACGGTGGGGAACAGCACGGCGTCGAGCCCCAGTTCGTCCATCCATTGTTCGAGGTCGAGCTGCCGGGTCTTTTCCAGGCCGCGCAAGCCGTCCGGCACGCTGGCGATCTCGTCCCAGGCTTTGAGGCCGCGCTGGGCCATGCGCACGTACTCGTCCATGCCGGCGGCCAGGTCATCTTCACGATTGGGCAGGGTGCCGGGATCATGGGGGAAGATCTGCGGTCCATCGACATCGGCCAGGCGGTTTAGCTTGGGGTCGCCATTGGCGCGCAGGAAATCATCGAACGCCCAGCCGGACAGCTCCCAGAGCTCATCATGCAGAAACTCGCGGGACACCAGGCCGCGGTTGTAAACGGTCGGCGCGCCGGGGCGGTCGCCCTCGCAGTTGGACACCAGCGGGAAATCCACTTCGACCACCGTGGCGCCGGCGCTTTCCAACGCCGCGCGGGCCTGTTCCCAGAGGTCGATTACCGAGGCGCGGGTGTGGATACGCTGGCCGGTCGGGCCGCCGATGCCGGGCTTCTCGCTGGTGCCGGCCAGCTCGTCCTTGTTGATGTACATGCGTGGCACACCCAGGCGCTTGCCTTTCAAGGCTTCGGACTTGGCGGCCAGATCGAGATAGGACGCCGGGCGAATGTCCGAGGCTTTCGGGATTGGTACCCAGGGCTGCAGGCGCCACAGGTCACCGCGGGTATCGGCGTCATCGGCGACCACTACGTCGAGCACTTCGAGCAGGTCGCTCATGCTGCGGGCGTAGGGCACTACCACGTCCATGGTCGGCGTCAGCGGCCAGTTGCCACGCACCGAAATCACCCCGCGCGAGGGCGTGTAGGCGCACAGACCGTTGTTCGAGGCCGGGCCACGGCCGCTCGACCAGGTTTCCTCAGCCAGACCGAACGCGGAAAAGCTTGCCGCCGTTGCGGTACCGGCACCGTTGGACGAACCGGAGGCGAACGGCGCGGTGAGGTACTTGACGTTGTAAGGGCTTTCCGCACGCCCATACACGCCGCGCTGCATACCGCCATTGGCCATTGGCGGCATGTTGGTCTTGCCCAGGCAGATGGCGCCCGCGGCACGCAGGCGCTCGATGGTGAAGGCGTCGCGCTGGGCGACCAGATCCTTGAAGGCCGGGCTGCCCGATGCAGCGGTCAGGCCCTTGACCAGGTAGCTGTCCTTAGCTGTGTAGGGAATGCCATCCAGCGGGCTCAGCAGCTCGCCGCAAGCGCGGCGGGCATCGGAGGCTTCGGCTTCCTTCAGGGCATCGGGGTTGCGAACCACCACGGCGTTGAGCTTGGTGGGCGTAGCGGCGCCGTCATAGGCATCGATCCGCGCCAGATAAGCCTTTACCAGCTCGACCGCGGTGGTGCGGCCGGCCTCGAGCGCTGCGCGCAGCTCGGCGATGGAGACTTCGGTTACCTCGAACATGCTGTCACCCCTTATGGCTCGCGGGCCGGCGATGTTATTTGTGTGCCAGATGCCCGGTTGGATGGCGGCTTACTTGCAGCCGATCGGAGGCCGATTCTAGTGCCCGCCGTGCAGAAGGTGCAGCCCCTGGCGTTCAATTTTCTGCACAGTGCAAGGATGCTATAAAGTGTCACCTGGTTTTCAGCGAGGTGCCGCGATGCATATTCCGATCAAGCCCGTGGACCTGGACAAGGCCTACCGCCTGCTCAACCATGGCCCGACCGTGCTGGTGTCTGCCCGTCATGACGGCGTCGACGGGGTGATGGCCGCCGCCTGGGCCTGCGCGCTGGATTTCGACCCACCCAAGCTCACCGTGGTGCTCGACAAGAGCACCGCGACTCGCGGGCTGGTCGAGGGTAGCGGTCAGTTCGTCATCCAGATACCGACCGCCGCGCAGCTGGAGCTGACCTATCAGGTCGGCTCGCGCAGCCTTAATGAGGAGCCCGGCAAGCTGGCCGCCAGCGGTGTCGAGTTGTTAGCCCTGGGTGACGCAGATTTGCCGTTCGTGGCTGGCTGCTCGGCGTGGCTGGCCTGTCGGCTGATTCCCGAGCTCCACAACCAGCAGGCGTATGACCTGTTTATCGGCGAGGTCACCGCGGCCTGGGCCGATGAGCGGGTATTTCGCGAAGGGCGCTGGCACTTCGAAGACGCAGATCCCGCCTGGCGCAGCCTTCACCATGTTGCCGGCGGTCACTTTTATGGCATCGGCGAGGCGCTGACCCGCAAATGATTCGCTGTGGGCGTTGTCTCAGGCAGACATGCATTGCAGGCGCGTTGGCGCCCGGATCGGAGTTGGCGATGAAGGTATTGAGCAGTCTTACCCTGGCGCTGGCCGTCATGGCCGGCGCTTCTGCCGCGCTGGCTGACGAGCGCGCGCCGCAAACCATCCGCGTGATTCCCAAGTCGTACGTCAGCCCCGGGGCGAGCGGTAGCGTCGATACCTACGAGCGCCAGGAGCAATACAACCTCTATGGCGGCCAACGCCTGCCACAAGGCATCAACACCCGCCGCTATGAAAGCGGGCAGAGCAGCTCGACCTTCGAGACCCGCGGCGGCATTCGCCAGAGCACCGAGTATCCCAATGGCTATGAAGTGCAGCGTTATCCTGGACAAGGCAGCCAGCAGTACGAGCAGCAGCTGCAGCGGCGCTAAGTCGCATTAGACTTTGGTCTAGAAAACCGGTGGCTTCGACTAAGGTCGTCTGTCCTAAGTCATGGGCTGACATACAGTTATCCGTACCAGCATCCTGCTGTGGAGGATAACAATAAAATGAACGACAGCATCTACCAGCGGATCGAGCAGAGTCCGCGTTTCAGGGAGCTAGTAGCCAAGCGCGAGCGATTCGCCTGGATACTCTCCGCCATCATGCTCGGCATCTACGTCGGCTTCATCCTACTCATCGCCTTCGTGCCCGGCTGGCTGGGTACGCGCATCAGCCCCGACTCGCCGATCACCTGGGGCATCCCAGTGGGTGTTGGCGTGATTCTCTCGGCTTTCATACTGACCGGCGTCTACGTTCGCCGCGCCAATGGTGAATTCGACAGCATGAACCAGGCGATCCTGGACGAGGTGGGCAAATGATCGGCCGTATCCTCAGCACCCTGGCCCTGATGGCCATGGCCCCGGCCTTGTGGGCCGATGCATTGACCGGAGACGTACAGCGCCAGGCGGTCAACACGCCTGCCATTGTCATGTTCCTCGCCTTCGTTGGCGCCACCCTGTGCATCACCTACTGGGCCTCCAAACGTAGCAAGTCGACGTCCGACTTCTATACCGCAGGCGGCGGTATCACCGGCTTCCAGAATGGCCTGGCGATTGCCGGCGACTACATGTCGGCGGCGTCTTTCCTGGGTATTTCCGCTCTGGTGTTCACCTCAGGCTACGACGGTCTGATCTACTCGATCGGCTTTCTGGTCGGCTGGCCGGTGATCCTGTTCCTGATCGCCGAACGCCTGCGCAACCTGGGCAAATACACCTTCGCGGACGTGGCCTCCTATCGTCTCAAGCAGAAGGAAATCCGTACCCTGTCGGCCAGCGGCTCGCTGGTGGTGGTGGCCTTCTACCTGATCGCCCAGATGGTCGGTGCCGGCAAGCTGATCCAGCTGCTGTTTGGTCTCGACTACCATGTCGCCGTGGTGCTGGTGGGTATCCTGATGGTGCTGTACGTGCTGTTCGGCGGCATGCTGGCCACCACCTGGGTGCAGATCATCAAGGCGGTGCTGCTGCTGTCCGGTGCGTCGTTTATGGCACTGATGGTTATGAAGCACGTGGGCTTCAACTTCTCCACGCTGTTCAGCGAAGCCATCAAGGTGCATGCCAACGGCGAGGCGATCATGAGCCCAGGCGGTCTGGTCAAGGATCCGATCTCGGCGATCTCCCTGGGCCTGGCGCTGATGTTCGGTACCGCTGGTCTGCCGCACATCCTGATGCGCTTCTTCACCGTGAGCGATGCCAAGGAAGCCCGCAAGTCGGTGTTCTACGCCACTGGGTTCATCGGCTACTTCTACATCCTGACCTTCATCATCGGCTTCGGCGCGATCCTGCTGGTCAGCACCAACCCGGCCTTCAAGGACGCCGCTGGCGCACTGCTTGGCGGTAATAACATGGCGGCGGTGCACCTGGCCAACGCCGTGGGCGGCAGTATCTTCCTGGGCTTCATCTCGGCCGTGGCTTTCGCCACCATCCTCGCGGTGGTTGCCGGCCTGACCCTGGCGGGTGCTTCGGCGGTGTCTCACGATCTGTACGCCAGTGTTATCAAGAAGGGCAATGTCAACGAGAAGGATGAGCTGCGCGTCTCGAAGATCACCACCGTGTGCCTGGGCGTCCTGGCCATCGGCCTGGGCATCCTGTTCGAGAAGCAGAACATCGCCTTCATGGTCGGCCTTGCGTTCTCTATCGCGGCGAGCTGCAACTTCCCGGTGCTGTTCCTTTCCATGTATTGGAAGAACCTGACCACCCGCGGCGCGATGATCGGCGGCTGGCTGGGCCTGATCACCGCTGTGGTGCTGATGGTGCTTGGCCCAACCATCTGGGTCTCGGTACTCGGCCACGCGAAGGCCATCTTCCCGTACGAATACCCGGCGCTGTTCTCGATCGCCGTTGCCTTCATCGGTATCTGGTTCTTCTCGATTACCGACAAGTCCAAGGCTGCCGACGAGGAGCGCGCGCTGTTCCTGCCACAGTTCGTGCGTTCGCACACCGGCCTGGGAGCCAGTGGCGCTTCGGCTCACTGATCCACTGCTGGTAAACAAAAGGGGCGGCCTTCGGGCCGCCCTTTTTTGTTTGCGTGGCGGATCGGCTTGCGCACCGCGGGATTGTGCTGGTGGATGTGATCGGCAAGTTGGCTCTTGCTGGAGGCAGCCGCTGAGCCCTGGCGGCAGGTGAGACTCGGCTGTAAGGTCAGCCGTTTTGAGGCGCAGCAGAGGCGATTAGTGGTGCCGGCGACGGGAAGGTCTGGCTCATATGCCGCGAAAGCGACTGCTGAACCTGAGAGAATCACCGCGCAGTGACAGAAGGTGCGAGTACCACTCGCCGATGGTGCCGTAGCCGGCCTAGCTACCGTCAGGCCATTTCCACAGTCGGGTAGGTATCGATATGGATGCGGTTGCGACCGGCGCGCTTGGCTTCGTAGAGCTGCTGGTCGGCGCGTTCCAGCCAGTCCCGCCAGCTTTCGTCGGCGTACAACACCGCGCCGCCCATGGACACGGTCACCGGGCCATCGGGCGTTTTCAAATGCTGGGCGATCTGTGCCTGCAACTGCAGGGCAGCCGCACGCAAGCCCTTTTCGTTGGTGTTGCTGAGTAGTAGCAGGAATTCTTCGCCGCCAAAGCGGAACAGCCGGTCTTCATGGCGGAAGCAGCGGTTGGTCAGCTCGACGAATTTGATCAGCACCTGGTCACCCATCGGGTGACCGAAGCGGTCGTTGACCTGCTTGAAGTGGTCCATATCGATGACCAGTACAGCGCTGCTGATGCCGTGCCGGCGTTTATTGGCCACGGCGATCTTCAATTCCTGATCCATTATCCGGCGGTTGCGGGCGCCTGTCAGCGCGTCGCGAGTTGCCCAGGATTGCAGCTGCCTGCGCTGATAGGCGGCACGCTGGGCGAAAATGAAGCTCATGATGCCGGCCACCATCGCGGTGACGAGGAACGATAGCATTTGGTAGTGACTATCGAATACCGAGCCCGGCACCAGGGTCGCATACGTTACCAGCACCGATAGCACCGCGCCCGTTGCCAGTAGCGCGATCAAGGGCACTACCATGAAGAAGTTCAGCAGGATCAGCGGATAGATCCAGAAAAGGCCGTTGACGCCCAGCTTGACTGCAATCAGCGTTGCGCAAAGGGAATCGACCGCTACCAGCCATAATCCGGCTTTGCGGGTATCGCCGGTTCGCCAGGCATAAGACATCGCCGCGATGGTCGACAGGACGATAACGGTGTCGGCGATGCCGACCGGGTAGTTGCCCTGGGAAAGGCGGTAGACCGCGTAGGGCGTAATGCCGAGCACACCGAAGAAACCCATCAGGGTAATGATGCACAGCTGAAAATCCTTGCGCAGTCGCGCAAGGACACGGTTGAAACGTCTGCCCATGGCCTATTGTTCTCATAGATCGCGTGCTCGTCTGGCAGCCGATCTCTCACCTGTCTATAGCGCTTGGATCCATGGACAGCATCCATGGCGGGCAGTTGCGGCTATCGAGAAGCTTAGTGGCGGAAATGCCAGTGTCACGCTGGCTATGAGATATCAGAGTGCCATTGCGTTCAATATTTTTTTCAATCTGTAACGCTGCAGGCGTTCGGCCAGCGTTTCGGGCAGTGACGGGCAGGGTTCGAATCCCAGGCGGCTATAGAACGATTCGAGATCCGGGTGACAGAACAGCCACACCGGTGTGTCGACCTTTTGCAGGGCGCAGGTGATCAGTGCGCTGGCCACGCCTCGATGGCGTTGGTCGGCATCGACCAGCAGACTGGTCAGCCATTGCCCGTGGGCCATGGGCTGCAGGCACAGGGCGGCGATGATCTGCTTGTCTTCAGCCACCCACACCTGGTGGGCCGCCCGGGTGCGCATAGCCGAATGCTGGCTACGGTAGAACTTGTCGGCCAGGGGGCGCAGGTGGTCGGGCAGGCAGCGAAACGTTGGCATCGATCTGGCAGTTCATGAGAGTGCGCCAGTCTACGTTTCCGCTGCCCGGGCGACCAGTATCAGGCACTGCGTTTGAGAAGGCGCACGGCGCTGATTTCTGGTAGATCATCGCGGCGCAGGTAGACGCGCAGTGGTTCGCTGATAGCCAGGCGCTCGTCGATGCGCAGCTCGGCCAACAGGCGCAGGCGGTCGCGCTTGAGCGTCATCAGGTCGGCGCCGTCCGCGGCTTGCCAGACGAATTCGCTGGTTGGAGTGATGCTATCTTCGGCCACATCCAGACCGAAGGAATCTTCGCTGAAGCGCACGATGTGCTGGCCGGTCTTGAGGTTGAAACCCACGAACCCTTGCAACTGGTCGGCCGCGGCGCAGATGCCGGCAGAAGTGATAGCCATTGTGAGCCCTCGCGTAAGTGGATCGGCTCAGGCTAAGGGCTGGATGCGCGGGTGCCTTGTCGTGGATCAATGAATCGCCGGCCTGCATGCTGCGTCATTGCCGCAGGTGGCGAGCCGATCAGCCTTCCGGCAGCGAGCGCGGCTGCGGGCCGATATCGCGGATGGAGTTCGACACGCGGTAGTTGGGCGCCTGCAGGGCGCTGCGGATCTTCTCGTAATCCTCGTACGGCAGGCCGCTACGGCTGAGCATTTCCAGGGCGAACTGCTTGATCTCGGCGTCGGTGTAGGGGCGTTCGGCAGCCGACTGCGGGGTGGCACAGCCGGCAAGCGAGAGGGTAAGAAGGGTGGGCAGAATGAGCAGTGAACGTTGCATGGCGGGCACCTGTGAGCGAAGCCGTTTGGGATAGCACTTAGGCTATTGGCTGGCTCGCTGGCGCAGAAATCATTCACTTCGATAGTGGCTATCGGCGCCCGAGAGGCTGAGGTGCGATCAGATGCGGGGCCAGATCAGCGGCAAGACATGCAGGCGCAGCAGCGGCGCCAAGTCATCGCCACGTGGGTCGTCAGGATGCAGCCAGCGCAGCTCTTCGAGCTCGGCTGCCGGTGCGACAGGATGGGAGAGGGCGGCGCGAAAGATATCGGCTTCAACGCGGGTATCGGCTTCGTTGGCGGCCGCTTCATTGAAACGGCCCAGTGGCGTGAAGGCCGTTTCAGGTATCGTCAGATTCAGCTCTTCGTCGAGCTCGCGTGCCAGGGTCTGCAGGGCGCTTTCACCGGCTTCACGTTTGCCGCCTGGCAGCATGAACATGCGTGTGCCGCGTTTGCGCACCAGTAGCAGCCGGCCTGCGTCGTCGAGCAGGCAGGCGGCTGCGATGTTCAGGGTGCGTGGTGGCATGCTCAGCGCAGGTGGCTGTGCGGGGTTTCCAGCAGGCCGACCTTCACCGCCATCAGCGGCGAGTTGTTGATCCACACGTCGTCGATGACGATGGTGCGGCCAACATCTTCCTTGTCGGCGGCGACCAGCAGGTAGTAGGTGCCATCTTCCGGCGCTTCACCATCCCAGCCCATGCTGGTCATGCCGATTACCGTGGAAGGACGGGCAGGCTTGTTGGGGATCACCGTGCCGTAGGCGTCCATCAGCACGGCGCGGGGCTTGAGCGCGAACTTGTTGATGCCCATGCAGGTGTGGTCGCAGAACGAATTGACGTTCAGGCGATAGCGCTCGCCCTGCTTGAGCTTCAGCGAATAGACGCGATAGTTGGACAGTGAGCTGCCGAACTGCATGCTGGCATCGCCGGCGATGCCGTGGGGCACGCTGCTCTGCGGATCCAGTGGCAGCGGCACGACCTGGGCGTTGTGAATCGCCTCCAGGTTGCTGCGTACGATGCTGTCCTGGTCAGCTGAGGCGGGTGCTTGCGCCGAGTGAGGGACGCCGCTGCAAGCTCCGAGCATAAAGCAGGCGGCAAGAATGAGGGATTTGTGCACGATGAAGCTCCTGTAAGGCGTATTCCACTGCGCCCCTGATGTGCGCGGAAGGAAGCCGGACAGTATACCGGGTTATTGCGGCAAAACCGTGATGGATTGCCGCAATTTGCCGCTTCGGCTCAATTAGCCGGCCAGACCTACATAAACGTTCTGCACGTCGTCGTGGTTGTCGATGGCCTCCAGGAAGGCTTCGACTTCTTCGAGCTGCTCGGGTGTCAGGCTGGTGACCGGGTTCTTCGGGCGGTAGCCGAGCTTGGCCGAGTTGACGGTGAAACCTTGCTCCGGCAAGGCGCGGCTGACCAGATCCAGGTCGGTCGGCTCGGTGATGAACAGAGTGTTGCCTTCGTCGGCCTCGTCGAAATCCTGCGCACCGGCTTCGATAGCGGCCAGCTCAGGGTCGGCGTCGCTGTCGCTGGAGGCCTCGATCAGCCCGACATGGTCGAAATCCCAGGTTACCGAGCCGCTGCTACCCATCTGACCCTTGCGGAACAGCACACGGATCTCGGCCACGGTGCGATTGACGTTGTCGGTCAGGCACTCGACGATCAGTGGCACCTGATGGGGGGCGAAACCTTCATAGGTGGTGCGCTCGAAGTTCACCGTCTCGCCGCTCAGACCAGCGCCTTTCTTGATCGCGCGGTCCAGGGTGTCCTTGGGCATCGAGGCTTTCTTGGCCTGGTGGATGGCTAGGCGCAGCTTGGGGTTCATATCCGGGTCGGCACCATTGCGCGCGGCGACCATGATTTCCTTGACCAGGCGGCCGAAGATCTTGCCCCTGGCGTTGGCGGCGGCTTCTTTAGGTTTGGCTTTCCACTGGGCGCCCATTTCTGTTCTCTCGGCTATGCGGATGGTGGCGTGGCGCAGCCTTCAGGTGACCGGACAGGCTGTGCGACGAATTGCGGTGGCAGATTTTAATCGCTTGGCGTCGGCCTGGCACCCGGCAAATCGCATTTAAGCGGCAGGCATCGCTGCGAATTGCCCGGAGGAACCGGGCAATTGGGCGTTGCGAAGGGGGATCAGGGCGACTGGGTCAGCTTGTCGACCAGTTCAAGCGCCTTCTCGAAGGAGGGGTAGCCGCTCTTGGCAACGTCCAGTTCGGCGTAGTCGGCGCGGTATTCTTCGGCGCGGATCGGGTCGGCTTCATCGACTAGGTAGGGCTGCGACCAGATGCGATACAGCAGCGCCACGGCGTAGGGCTGCTGCTTCTCGGCAGCGGCTTCCAGCTTGGCCAGCACTTCGTCGGTCTGCGGGCCTTCGCGGATCATCAGAATCGCCTGGTAGAACTCCACTTCGCCGCGCTCGTCCTCGCTCGCCGCGCGGCGCAGCAGGGCGTTGGCCAGCTCGTGGCTTTCCATGTCGCCGGACATCACCAGCATCTTGGCCTGCAGCATGTCGTTCTGATAGAGCAGCTGCCGATCACGGCAGCTGTCGCCCGTCATCGGTTCATCGCAGGTGGTTGATGAAGTGGCGCAGCCCGCGAGCAGCAGGCTCAGCAGCAGGCAGCCAACGCCATGTCGGCGGTCAATCATAAAAATTCCCCAGGCAAATCTGATGTATCGACCCGCGCGCCGTCTTCAGGTTCGCCGCGTCGTTGTTTTCCAGGCATGTTTTGTTAGCTCAGCGCAGCGCTTCGACCGCCGCGCCAATAAAGGCATAGGTTTCCATTTCCCGCTCGTCCATTTCCGGCTTCGGCCAGGTGCTCCAGATTACCGCCACGACCTTCTCTTTGGGATTGATATACAGGAACTGGCCAAAGATACCCTGGGCCTCGAAGACTCCGCCGTCATGATTGGGCAGTGCTGCGGCTCCTGTCGGGAACAGCCACCACTGGTAGCCGTAGCCCAGGGCGTAGTCGCCGTCGTACAGCTTGCCAGGCTCCAGGTGCGAGCCGGCGGGCGCGCGCGTGGCGCGTTGCAGCCAGCCGGCCGGCAGGATGCGTTCGCCGTCGATCACCCCGTCATCGAGGATGAACTGGCCGAAGCGGCCATAATCACGTAGCGTCGCCGACAGGCCGCTGCTGCCGATTTCCTGGCCGGCACGGCTGTCGAGCTGCCAGAACGCATCGCGTTCCATGCCCAGGCGCGCCCAGATGCGCTCTGACAGATAATCGCTGGCCGTCATGCCGGTCGCCGCATGAACCAGTTCGCTCTGCAGGTGCGATTCACCCGTGCTGTAGTTGAAGGTGGTGCCGGGTGCCTGCGCCTTCTTCAGTGCGGACATCTGCTTGAGCAGCGCGCCGGGGTCGTTGGCCAGTTGCAGCTCGAACATGCGGCGCCGGTCCGATTGCGGGTCGCGATAGGTTTCGTCCCAGGCTACGCCGGAGCTCATCCGCAACACCTGCTCGACGCTGACGCCGTCGTAGGCGCCGCCCTTGAGCTGTGGCAGATAGCGGGTGATCGGGTCGTTCACGCTGGCGATCTTACCCTGCTGCACCGCAGCGCCGACCAGAGTCGAGGAAATCGACTTGACCACACTGAAGGACGTCCAGCGGGTGCTGGCGTCGTTGCCCATGGCGTAGCGCTCCAGGGCCACCTTGCCGTCCTTCAAAATCAGCAGGCCGCTGACCTGATTACGCTGCATGAACGCTTCTACACCCAGGCGCTGCCTATCTGCGGTGTATTGCACCGGCACCTCGCTACGCCTTGGCAGCGGCAGCACTTGGGCGCCGCGGTGCACTATACGGGTGTAAAACAGCTCGTCCATGTTCCGGTAGGTTCCGGCCTGATACGCCGGCGGCAGCTCGTAGAGATCCTGGGCGCGGCCGATGCGCTCCGGCTTGTCGGCAGGCGTCGGTGGGCTGGCACAGGCGCCTAGCAACAGGGCGATGGCGGCTGGGAGAAGGGCAGTGCTGCAACGCTGCAAAGTGGTCACGAGGCGTCCCCGGTGCGTGGTCGATGGCTCAACCATAGCCGATAACTGCGGCCGATAGCGCACTTGCAGCACAGCCGAGAGGTTGAACTGTCGTTTGCGGGCGCGGCTCTACACAGCATCTAGCACGTTGAAGGAGAGCTTCATGGAACTGCCCAACAAAGACCTCGGTACCCTGTTCGAGCAACTGGGCCTGCCGTCCGACCCCGCCAGCATCGACACCTTTATCGCCAAGCACTATCCGCTGCCCGATGACGTGAAAGTCTCCGAGGCGCCTTTCTGGAATCAGGCCCAGGCCGCTTTTCTCAAGGACGAATTGCTGGAGGACGCCGAATGGGCGCCGGTGGTCGATGAACTCAATGTGCGTCTGCACGAGAACAAACTGGCGTAAGGCCTTAGGCCTTTTATTCGTTTGAGCTCAGGTGCTGCAACTCGCGCCTGACCATCGCCGCATATTCCGGCGGCGAGAGCTGGTAAAGCTCGCTGGCCACCCAGGTCAGCCAGCCGGCGCCGCGGCTGGCGCGCTGCTCCAGCAGGCGCTGGGCATCGGCGATGGCTTGCTCGGCACGTTGCTGGTGAAAGTCGGCGCGGCTCATGATGGTTTCCTGTCTCGCGGAGCAAAGCGCTTATGTCCCTGCCGCCAGGTGCTTGGTAAACCGAGCGCTGCGCGTTAGGCTCGCGGCTTGTATGCCTGATCGAGAGCCCGACGATGCCAGCAGCGGTGAACTTCAAACAGCGAATTTGCGCGTTGCGCCCTGGCGATCAGGCTGGCGGCGATGTCGATCTGCTCTATGCCTTCGAAAGCGACCGCGGGCGGATCATCAACTCCGCGGCCATTCGCCGTCTGCAGCAACGCACCCAGGTGTTTCCCCTCGAGCGCAACGCGGCGGTGCGCAGCCGCCTGACCCATTCCATGGAAGTCCAGCAGACCGGGCGCTTCATCGTCCGCACGCTGTACGCCCAGCTCGGCGAGCGGGCTGCGGACTACGGCCTGGACGACTTGCAGGGCGCCCTGGAAAGCCTGGTGGAAATGACCTGCCTGATGCACGACATCGGCAACCCGCCATTCGGGCATTTCGGTGAGTTCGCCATTGGCGAGTGGTTCGAGCGGGCTCTGGATGGGCTGTTCGCCGTGGCCGTGCCGCAGCACCAGGCCAATCCTGATCTGCAAGCCCGCATGCGCGCCGACCTGCGCAATTTCGAAGGCAACGCCCAGGCGGTGCGACTGGTGGTCAATCTGCAGCGCCTACGCCTGACCTACACCCAGACCGCCGGCTTGCTTAAATACTTGCGCCCGGCCTACCAGCCCAGGCCCGGCAAGGGCACGGCCGGTGCCTACCTGAACAAGAAGCCCGGCTTCTATCTGTCCGAAGAACATTTTGTCGCCGAACTGCAGCAGGCGTTGGCTCAGGCGCCGGGGACCCGTCATCCGGTGGCGTACATCATGGAGGCCGCCGACGACATCTCCTATTGCCTGGCCGATATCGAGGATTCGGTGGAGAAGGGCATCCTCACGGTGACCGAACTGGCGCCGCTGCTGGTGTCCACGTTCGAGAAGCTGAAATCCCCGGATACTCCGATTCCCGGCTCCAAGCAGTCATTCCGGGGGCTGGTCGAGCAAGCTCTCGAGCGCTATCACCAGGAAGAGATCAACAAGGCCGGCGAATTCTTCGTCAAGTTGCGCGTCAGCATGATTCACCCGCTGGTGCAGCACGCGGCGCGGCAGTTCATCGACAATATCGACGCGGTTCACGCCGGCACCCTGGACCGCGCGCTGATCGAAGACGACAGCCTGCCTCACGCCATCGTGCAGACCTTCAAGGACGTTGCCATGGCGCGGGTGTTCTGCCACCGCGAGGTGGAAACCCTGCAGTTGCAAGGGCACCGGATCATTCAGGGCCTGCTGGACAGCTACGGCGCGCTGCTGCGGGTGGATGCGCAGACCTTTGTCGAGCTGACCGAAGGCAACTGCCGCCGCGAGGCCTATCTGCAGATGCTGGTGCGCCGCCTGCCAAGCCAACTGATCAAGGCCTATCGCCAGGCCGTGTGTGAGTGCGATGAAGCGGACCGCGCCGCCTGGGAGTTCTACCACCGGTGCCGATTGGTGCAGGATTTCATCAGCGGCATGACCGATCAGCATGCCCATGATGAGTACCGCACGCTGTTCGCGCTTTAAGTGCGTCAGATGTTCTTCCAGACCAACTGCAGTCCGGCCAGCAGCATGCCCAGCCGGGCGATGCGGTAGAACCAGGTGTGGTTGATCCGCGACTGTAGCCACAGGCCCGTCCACACACCGAGCGGCACGATGGGCGCGAGCATCAGGCTGAGCAGCAGGTTCTCCCGGCTGAACTGACCAAGCCAGGTGTAGGGGATCACCTTCATGGCGTTGGTGAGCAGGAAGAACATATTGATGGTGGCCACGTAGCGCAGTTTTTCCAGCTGCTGGGGCAGCAGGTGCATCATCACTGGCGGTCCGCCGGCGTGGGCGACGAAGCTGGTGAAACCTGCCACCGAGGACAGCGCCAGGCCGCGCCTGGGTTGCAGCGGTCGCGGCGCCGGGTCGCTCTTGAGCAGCCCCAGCAGCACGAAGGAAATGGCGATCAGGCCGATCAACAGACCAATCAGATTCTCGTTGAGCAGCCCGAAGGTCAGCGAACCGATGACGATGCCGATCACCGCGCCGGGCAGCATGACCTTGAGGTTGGCCACGTCCCACTTGCCCCAGTAGGCCTTGAGCCCGACCACGTCGGCCAGGCAGAGGATCGGCAGCATCACTGCCACCGCCTGCATCGGCGAGGTGGCCAGGGCCAGCAGCGGCACGGCGATGCCGCCCAGCGCACCACCGAAGCCGCCCTTGGACAGGCCGGTGAGAAAGACGGCAGGAATGGCGAACAACAGCAGGTCAGCGAGGGTCATTGCACAGGGCTCTTTCAGCGAGTGCGCAGCGTAGAGGCTGTCGCCGCTGCCTCGCAAGCCAGCCGAGCATCATCAGCCTATTCAGGAGCGTCCGTCTCATGCCCGATTTCCAGCACCCCAGTCTCGATCTCGATGCCCGCTATACCTTCGCCAAACGGGTGGCGCTGGAAGCTGCCGAACGGGCCATGACCTTCTACGTGCGGCGCAGCGACCTCACTGTAGAGCACAAGGACGGCGATCTGCAGGATGTGGTGAGCATCGCCGATCAGCAGGTCGAGGCATTCATTCGCGGCGAACTGGCCGAGCATTTTCCGGACGACGGCGTGGTCGGCGAAGAGGAAGGTAGCGCCGGCCTGCAAGCGCGCTGCATCTGGGTGATCGATCCCATCGACGGCACGGCGTGCTTTCTCAACGGCCTGCACAACTGGTGCGTGTCCATTGGCCTGCTGGTGGACGGCGAGCCGTTGCTTGGCGCTATTGCCGATCCCAATCACGGCGAGCTGTTTCATGGCTTCGTCGGACGCGGCGCCTTCGTCAACGACACGCCGTTACAGGCCCATGGCGCCGGGCATGTGCGCGAGGGCTTGGTCGGCGTCGGCACCACCCATCGCCCCGGCAAGGAACACTTTCTGCCGTTTCTGCACGGTTTGCTCGATGTCGGCGGTATGTTCGTGCGCAACGGCTCCGGTGCGCTGATGACCGCCTACGTCGCCGCCGGCCGGCTGATCGGCTACTACGAAACCCACCTGAAAAGCTGGGACTGCCTGGCCGGCCTGGTACTGGTGCGCGAGGCCGGCGGGCGCAGCAACGACTTCCTGCGTGGCGACGGTTTGCTCGCCGGCAATCCCTATCTGGTGGCGGCGCCCGGCGTTTACGAACAGCTGGCGGTACTGGTCGGGCCGTCCTTGGACGAGCCCTGAGTCAGTCCGGGTTGAACTCGGCGAACACCTGCTCGCCGGTCAGTTCGCGGGTCTGATTGGCGAAGCAGTAATAGGGTGGTCTGGATTCGACGAAGATCTGGTTGTCGAACTGCCAGTCACCGTGGTCATCGAGCAGGCCCACCGGCACTGCATGGTGGCCGTTGCTTTTCAGACGATAGAACAGGTGGCTGCCGCATTGGCCGCAGAAGCCCCGTTGGGCCCACTCCGATGAGTCGTGGATACGCACCTGCTGCTCTCCACTGAGCTGCGCCAGTTCGCCTTCGGCGACCAGCAGCGGGCCGCCGCCCCATTTGCGGCAAGTCGCGCAGTGGCAGGCGCTGACGCTGGGGCTGGCGATACGCAAGGTCAGGGTGACGGCGCCACACAGGCAACCGCCATGTCGATCGAGATTAGCCATGGACGTGCTCCTTGAACGCGGCCGGTGCGCTTGCCAGCCTCAGGTGACAGGGGAGGCCGCCTCGACGACCTGGTGGATGAACTGCAGCTTGCCGACCACCGCTGCAGAAAGCACGAATGGATAGAGATCCTTGTGGCCCATGCTGCGCGCCAGCTCGTTGAGCATAGCGGCCAGTTCGATCCAGGCATTGATGAAGCGCAGGAACTCGTCGGCCTTCGGGTCGTGCGGGTCTGACAGCGCAGAGCCGGTGAACGGTCGGAACTCCAGTTCCACGTCGCCGGCGCGCATGCCGAAGCTCAGAGCGGTGTCCAGGGTGTCCATCATGTGCAGGTAATGGGCCCAGGTTTCCGCCCAGTCTTCCCAGGGATGCATGGTGGCGTAGGCACTGACGAACGATTCCTGCCAGTCGGCTGGCGCGCCCTGTTCGTAGTGGCGTTGCAGCGCGGCGCCGTAGTCGGCGCGCTCATCGCCGAACAGCCGGCGGTAGCCGTTCAGCCAGGGTGTACCGGCGACCAGCCGATCCCAGTAGTAGTGGCCGACTTCGTGGCGGAAGTGACCGAGCAGGGTGCGATAAGGCTCGTGCAGCTGAATGCGCGTCTGTTCGCGCACGTCGTCATCCGCCTCGGCGATGTTCAGGGTGATCAGGCCGCGGGCGTGGCCGGTCACCGGCGGTTGGCCGCTGAGGTCTGGGCCAAGAAAGTCGAAGGCCAGGCCGCGTTCGGTATCCTGGTGCTTGCTGATCAGCGGCAAACCCAGATTGAGTAGTTGCGCCACCAGGCGGCGCTTGGCGATCTCCAGGCGCGCCCAGCGCTGCTCGTTGCCGGATATCGACAGGTCGGGAATGGTACGGTTGAGCTGGCAGGCGATGCACAGCTCGCCCGCGCTGTTGTGCGGCAGCAGCCAGTTGCAGCCGGCGGCGCTGTGCAGATTGGCGCAGCGCCTGTAGCGTCGGGCATCTCCGTCGATTCGCCAGCTGTGCGGGCCTTCGCCGGCGTGCAGCGTGACCACCTGGCCGCGCTCGGGCTCGTAGCCCAGCGGCGACTGGCAGGCCAGGCACTGGCTGTTGCGAAAGAAGATGGGCTGGCCGCAGGTGCATTTGCCAAGGGCTTTCTGGCTGGGCGAGCGGGTTTGCACGGCTGAGTCGCCAATGCGCAGGCCAAGGGCCTGGAAGAACCGGTTCATGCGAAGGCCTCACCCATGCTGACTACCGCAGCGATAGAGTGGCGCGCAGGGCTGGCGGTTCCGGGTTTCGGCGGGATAGTGCGCGAGAGCAGAGAGAACGCCTGGCACCGGAAGGCACCAGGCGGGGCGTGAATCAGTCCTGGCGGCTGGTCACTTCGAGCAGGTGGTAGCCGAACTGGGTCTTCACCGGACCCTGCA
Organism: Pseudomonas sp. CNPSo 3701; assembly: GCF_028674975.1. Taxonomy (NCBI): domain Bacteria; kingdom Pseudomonadati; phylum Pseudomonadota; class Gammaproteobacteria; order Pseudomonadales; family Pseudomonadaceae; genus Pseudomonas; species Pseudomonas sp. CNPSo 3701. The sequence goes on from NZ_JAQZSI010000003.1 coordinate 152,673, forward strand.
CGACGTTGACTGGGGCGCTGAATACCACGGTGTCGAATTCCTTGACCATCTGGCCTGGGCCGAAGGAGCCCAGATTGCCGCCGTCACGGCTGGACGGGCAGCTGGAGTTGTCTTTGGCGACCTGGGCGAAATCGGCACCACCTTCGATGGCAGCTTTCAGTTCGTTGCACTTCGCTTCAGTGGCAACCAGGATGTGGCGGGCAGTGGCTTTAGCCATGGGAAAAACACTCCGTTCAAATGAGTTGCCGAGCCTACCGGATTCGCCCCATGAGTCAAATCGAGTGCGTTGCCGTTCGAGGGTGCCAGTCTTCGCGCAGGCTTTGCACCACATGCTCGATGAAGGCGCGCACCTTGGGCGTCAGATCAACGCGGTCGCGCACGCACAGGTAATAGTCCAGCGGCTCGATCAGCGCCTGGCTGCCAGCGTCTTCGGGCACCCCGAACAGCGGTAACAATTGCCCGCTTGCCAGCAGCGGCTCGGCGACGAAGGCCGCCAGGCGGGTGATGCCGCCGCCATTGACCGCCACCCTGGCCAGCACGTCGATGTCGTCACTGACCAGCGCCACGCGAAGCGGCGCGTCGAAACGCACGCCGTCGCGCACGAAGCGCCAGGGCATTAACCGTCCATCCACCGCGACCTTGAAGGCCAGGCAATCGTGCTGGCTGAGTTGTTCGGGCGCGCGAGGCGTGCCGGCTTTCTGCAGATAAGCCGGCGAGGCGCAGTAGATCGACGGCACGCTGGCGATATGTCGGGCCACCAGGCCGTCTTCAAGCTGTTGGGGAATGCGGATGCTGATATCCACCGATTCCTGAATGTGGTTGACGCTGCGGTCGGTGGTGCTGAGTTCACAGGCGATGCGCGGGTAGCGGGCGGCGAAGGCCGGCAGCATTGCCGCCAGCACATACCGGCCAAAGGCGGCGCTGGAGGCGATGCGCAGGCGGCCCTGGGGCTGGTCGTGCTGCAGCGTGGCGTTGCTGCGCGCCAGCTCCAGATCACGCAGCACGTTGCGGACCTGGCTGAAATACAGCTCGCCACTTTCGGTCAGGGCCAGACTGCGGGTGGTGCGGGTCAGCAGGCGAATGCCCAGAGACGCTTCTAGTCGTGCGATGTTCTGGCTGGCTGCCGCCGCGCTGATGCCCAACAGACGCGCGCCCGCGGCAATGCTGCCGCTCTCCACCGCCTTCACGAAACTTTCGATGCCGCGCAGGGTATCCATAGTCGAGCTTTCTATTGGTAGCTGGATTGATAAGGTTTGCTTGGAACTGACCTTACCTGCGGGCGGCTACTCGGGGCAATGCGGCGCGTCGATAATCGCCGCCTCGCCACCCCTGGCTCTACACCGCTACCTGATAAGGATTTTTCCATTGCCCGATTCGACCCTGAATACCACCCGCACCAGCTGGAAGCTGCCGGCCAAGCTCTCGCCGATTGCCTTCGCCTTCTTTATGTCCGGGATTATGGCTTTTCTCATGTGCCTGGTGATCACCGCGACCAATCGCGGCTTGAGTGACGGTTACCTGAGTGCGGTGCTGGAAGCCTATCGGCTGGCCATGCCCGTAGCGTTCGTCTGCGTGATGGCCGTTCGGCCGGTAGTGGTGCGCCTGGTGAAATTGACGGTGAAAAGCTGATGCGCGGAGTGTGAGATGTATCCAAAAATGACGAAGCGTTACCAAATGATTCCGTGATGGATGGTAGGCTGTCACATCCGAATTCAGCCGATCCCATGGAGTTGCAGATGTACTACAAGGAGTTGTTATTGGCCGGCCTGCTGGCCACCGCCGTCCCGCTGAGCTGGGCCGACCAGGCGCCGCAAGCCTCGGATGCCCAGGAAAGTGCCGCTCAGCAAAGCCCCGTCGAGGCAGACGAAAGCGAGTACATGAGCGAGGAGCAGTTTCTCGAAAGCCTCAATTTCCGCAGCGGCAAGGTGGTGTTGGGCGGCAACCTGGCGACCCTCAATCTGCCGGACAACATGGTGTTCCTGGACGGCGACGACGCCGAGCGCGTGTTGGTCCAGGCTTGGGGCAACCCGCCGGACGAGAAGCCGCCGCTGGGCATGATCCTGCCCAAGGGCGTTTCGCCGCTGGCCGAGGAGTCCTGGGCGGTGACCGTCGAGTACGAGGAAAGCGGCTACGTGTCCGACGAGGACGCTGCCGACATTGACTACAACGACATGCTCAAGGATCTGCAGGAGAGCGCCAAAGAGGACAACAAGTGGCGCGCTGAAAACGGTTACGAGCCGGTCTCCATCGTCGGCTGGGCCTCGGCACCGCACTACGATGCCGAGGGCAAGAAGCTGCACTGGGCCAAGGAAGTGAAGTTCGGCGACAGCGACGAGCACACCCTCAACTACAACATCCGCGTGCTGGGCCGTAAGGGCGTACTGGTGCTGAACTTCATCGCCGGTATGCACCAGCTGCCGCAGATCGAGCAGAACGTGCCCGCGGTCCTGGCGATGACCGATTTCAATGACGGTAACCGTTACGCCGACTTCAACCCGGACCTCGACAAGGTCGCCGCCTACGGCCTTGGCGCGCTGATCGCCGGCAAGGCGGCTGCCAAGGTCGGCCTGTTCGCCGCGGCCCTGGTGTTGCTGAAAAAGCTGTGGATCCTGCCCGTGCTGCTGATCGGCTGGGTATGGCGCCGCATCACCGGCAAGAAGTCCGAGACGCAGTCAGCGCCGGTCGAGCCCCAAGTGCAGCCGCAGGCCCCGGCCGAGCCGGCGCCGAACGAGGTGCCGCCGAAGGTGTCCAGCGTGATGGATCTGAACAACACGCCTGACGACAAGCACAAGTAACGCCGTCGTCAGAATGAAAAAGCCCCGGCATCGACCGGGGCTTTTTCATGTCATTCGGGCAGGAACATCGCGATGGCGATGAACAGCCAGAGCAGGATGCCGGGTAGCATGCACAGCCAGTTGGCCAGGCTGAAACGGCTGTTCTGCTCGCCGGCGCTGTCACCGCTGGCCAGGTTGGCCTGTTGCTGGATGGTTGCCAGCGGCCAGGCTGTGACCAAGGTCGCCGCGATCAGCAGCACGATGTCCAGTATCGGATGGCCGAAACTCTCAACGCGGGAGAGGCCGTTACCGACGAAGACCATGATGATGTACGTCCAGGCGACGGCGGCGTATTTCCACTCGCCAAGACCCTTGGCCTGCAGCTGGCTCTGGATCAGTCGGCATAGCGAATGGATGAAGAAGATATGAAAGATCGAGCGCGCGGCGGGGCTGATCTTCTTCGGCAACATGGTGGCCCGCTGGCGATCCCAGTGCTTGTACGCCCAGTAGATCGAGTAGAAACCGAGGGTGAAGAAGTACAGCAGGTACAGTTTGCGGGTAGAAGTGACGAAAAAGGTGTCGCTGGCGCGCTCCTGGGGCAGGAGATCGGCGCTTGGGGTCTGATAGATATTGTCCATTCTGGTGTCTCGCAGGCACTTTCTGAGTGCTATGGCTAGGCGTTCGCCAGGCGAACGGCTCCTCCAGGAGCGCGAGAGATTTTACCGGGTATTTCCAGAATGTGGCGTGACACGAGCCTTGGAAGGTGGGCCATGGCGGCCCACCGGGTAAGGTGCTCAGCAGTAGGTGTCGAGCAGTTCCTGCTTCTGGGCGCGCGGGCGGGCCCAGTCGTGTTGCAGGGTGCGCAGCACGTTGCCGATGAAGTCCCGGTCAGCCGCGGCGCGGCGGCCGACGTAGCCCTGGCCGCGGCGGTAAGTGCGCAGGCGGGTGCGCATGTTGGGGCGCTGGTTGACGAATTCGTCCTCCGGCTGGTCCGCCGGTACACGGTCGATACGGACTTCGCCGGTTTCGCAGACCCACAGAATGTGGTTGTGCAGACTGTCCTTGTGCTGGGAGAACAGTTGAGCGAGTTCGTCGATAGTCGGTTGCTGATTCAGGTTCATGGCGCTTACCCCTTCATTCTCTGATCTGTCTAGGGCGACCGCTTGAGCGCGGCCGTCAATGCCCGTGGCGTTTGAGTGCTGCCGACCAGCGTGTAGTGATGTGTGAATATCGCTACGCCGTGGCGGCTAACCGAGGTCGAGGATGCGGGGGAGAGTGTGGCGAAGACGGGATCGGATGCGGGAGATCGACTGATCAGCCACAGGCATCATGACAACGTCTCGCTAACGCTCTCGTCCTTGCAGGACGCTCGACTTCATCAATCTGCCTTGTGGGCAGTACATATCGTGGAACGCTCGGCTGGTATTACCGAGCTCGCCCAAGTGCCCTTGTCAGGGCTCCCATCAGGGGAGGCGAGCTCATCATGCAAAAGCGCAAAGGGGCCGTCAATACTTTTGTAGTGATTTATTTTTACCACTACAGGAAATCTTTAAAGCCTCTGCGAAGCGTCTGGTACGCCGAAAAATGACCTTCCGGTCATTCGGCGAAGAGGCGCCCGTCGCGCTCGCGTTGGGCATCGCGTTGCATCGATTCGAGGTTCTTCTCGATGGTCTCGCACAGCGTATCCATCTGAATCTGGTGCTCGCTGACCTGGAACGGGCTCTGCAGGTCGCTGCCAACCCGTTCGATGGCTAGCAGCATGAAACCGACCACGGTGGAGGCCAGCGGCGTGTACCACTCCAGGGTCTCGACCAGACCAATGGGCACGATCACGCAGAACAGGGTGATGAACAGCCGTGGGAAGTACACATAGGGGTAGGGCAGCGGCGTATTGGCGATACGCTCCAGGCCGCCCTGACAGTTGGACACATCGACCAGGGTGGTTTCCAGGCGGGCCAGGCGGATGCTGTCCAGGCGACCGGCCTTGTACTCGCTGGCGATGATGGCCGCCGAGCCGTTGAGGATGTCGTTGGGGAAATTGTTGGTGGTGCCGCGCCGATCGAATTCCTCGGCGGACACGAAGGCGCGCACTTCGTCATCGCAGGGTTGGTTGCGCAGGCTGGCGGACAGGCAACGCACGTAGGCTACGTGGCGGCGCAAAAGAGCAGCCTTGACCGGATTGCCGTCATCCTTGTCGTCGATCAGGGTCAGCACCTGGCGGGCGAAGCTGCGCGAGCTGTTGATCAGTGCACCCCAGATGGTGCGCGCCTCCCACCAGCGGTTGTAGGCGCTGGTGTTACGAAAGCTGATCAGCACCACCAGCGCCGAACCGAGCAGGGTCAGCGGCATGGTTGGCAGGCTGATCTTGCGGTCGAGAAACAGCATGTAGTCGACTGTGACGATGATGTCCCAGATCAGCAGCCAGAACAGCGACCAGCCGACGTAGCCGAAGGTCTTGAGCAGGTAGCGATAACCCCGGTTGAAGGAATTCGTCACGTGGAGTTCTCCGCGGGCAAGGAATGCGAAAGCGCAGAGGTTCGGACGTGGGGCCGGTGGAAAGGTTCGCCAGGTGCCGCCAATCAGCCGTGCTGGCGCGCACTGGCCAGCGCGCAGAAGAATTCGACGTACTGGCGCGGCCCGCCGGCGAAGAGGGCGTTCAGGCGCAGCGGATCCTCGGCGTCGGTAATGCCTGCCAGCGCCGGCCAGGGCTCGCTCGGGTGAGCACGCAGGTAGGCGGCATCCACGCCGGGGCGCTGCACTTCGCCCTGGCTGCTGTCGATGTACAGCACGCGGTTGTCCTGGCCGAATGCCTTGCCCAACTGCTGCACCAGGGTGAGAAAGCCGCGGTCGCTGCCGCCACGCAGCCATTGGATGCTGCCGTCGTCAGCCGTGACCGGTGAGCTGGTCAGGGTGTCGCCGACGCCGACCAGGCGCGGCATGTGCTGCGGTTCGAAGCGTTCGACCGCCAGCTGCAGCAGCGCCTCTAGGCTGGTCGGCGCCTGGCGCACGTTGAACGCTTCGCCCAGCGGATAGACGCCGGTGCGCTGGCCGTAATAGCGATTGAGGATCACCAGCACGCCGGCTTCCTTGATGGAGCCGCGCAGCATCAGTTGCAGATCGGTGGTGCCGGCTGCTGTGCCTTGCGCTGGGCGCAGGCGTTCGCGACCCTCGGCATTACGGCCAAGGTTGGGTGCGTAGTGCACGAAGAATGACTGAGCCAAACCCTGGGCGGCGGCCTTGTCGAGCAATTGCTGCAGGAGCGCGGCGCCATCGGTTTGCAGGCGCGCATAGAGATCCGGCCGGTCTTGCCAGTGATGATGGAAGGCGTTGAGGTTGAGCGTCGGCGATACCGGGTTGTCTAGCACGCTGCTGGCCAATAGAGGCTCGATATCGCGATCCGCCAGCCTGTAGGGTGCCTGTCGCAGCAGGCTTTGCAGCGCTTCGCTGAGCCAGACGGGGACGGCGGCTAGAAACGCCAACTCCTGGTCGCTGACGCCCGGGTGGGAGAGGCGCCCATGGCGATCCTGCAGCTGTACGCCTCCTGCTGCCAGCCCGGGCAGGTAGAGACCCTGTTCCTGGCAACGCTGCGCCGAGCCGAGGCCACGCTCGACCAGGCTGTTCACACCGCGGCTACCGATATGTTCGCCATTGGTCAGCACCTGGAAATGGCCATCCAGGTCGCGGGCGGCCTGCAGGTAGGCGGGGTTCAGCGTGCGGGTGAGGGGATCGCGCACCAGGTCCATGCACACACCATCCAGATCCTGGATGATCAGCAGGTTTTCGGTGCTGATGAGGCTGTCGAGCAGCGTAGAAGGGTCGAGCGAGTAAGCGGTTTCGGTCACAATCATGGCGCCCGAGTCTAACGCGGTTTTACCCGATGGGGCGATTGCCTGAAGCATTTGGCTCAGGCGGTTGTCCATCATCAGATTGGCAGAGCGGATCGAGAGGATGCACGGATGAGTGATTCACCCAAGCGGGTTCGGCAAATCGTTACGGCAGCGCTGCTGCTTTGCGCAAGTGCCGCGGGGACTGCGATGGGCGATGAAGCCGACCAACTGGCCAAATTGATCAACACCTATCGTGAGGCGGGGCAGGGCTGTGGCGGGCAAGCCAGCCCAGCTGCTGGCCCGCTGGCGCCGGATCGGCGCCTGGCCGGGCAGCAGGTCAATTCTTCCGAGCAGTTGCAGCAGGCGCTGCAACAGGCCGGTTACCAGGCTGAAGCCGTGCAACTGATCCGCGTCACCGGCCCGAATACGCCGCAAGCGGCTATGGCCATGCTGCAGCAGTCTTACTGCAAGCAACTGCAGGATGCGCAGTTCGCCGATATCGGCGTGCGCCACGAGGGCAACAGTTGGCAGGTGGTGCTCGGCCGCGCGCTGTTGCCGGCGCGCCTTGGCGACTGGCAGGAGGAGGGCAAGGCCATTCTGGCGGCTGTCAACAAGGCCCGTGGTGCGGCACGGCAATGTGGCGACCAGCCCTTCGATGCCGCCGAGCCACTGACCTGGAACGATGCTCTGGGTCAGGCCGCCCTGGCCCACAGTCGCGACATGGCGATGAACAGCCTGTTCAGCCACCAGGGCAGCGACCGCAGTCTGGTCGGCGCCCGCGCCACCGCCGCAGGCTACGACTGGACGGTAATTGGCGAGAACATCGCCGCTGGCCAAGGCCGCGCCCAGCAAGTGGTCGAAGGTTGGCTAGCCAGCCCCTCGCACTGCTACAACCTGATGAACCCGGACTTCCGCGAAATGGGCGCAGCCTACGCCAGCAACCCGCAGAGCCAGGCAACCATCTACTGGACTCAGGTGTTTGGGGCGGTGGGACGTTCGGGGCTTTAGGTGGGTTTGATGGTTTAGCGGTGGTGGGCTGGCGCTCACCCTAATCTGTCAGTTGTTCGAAGGTCTATTGTGGGAGCGGGCAGAAGCGTCGAGTCCACTCCCGCGATTTCGCGGGCATGGCCCGCTCCCACATTAGTTGGCCTTCAAACCTGACGGTCACTCAACAGTGGCGGCATCGGGCAATCCAGGGTGTCGGCCACTGCGCGCATCAGCTCCGCTTCACCGGCACTGATGCGCCCGTCGTGCTCGATGCAGCGGGCCATGGCCTTGAGCAGCTGCGGCTTCTGCAGTGGCCGCATCTGGTTAAGGCGGTTGAGCGCATCGTTCAGTTCGTTGATCCCCGCTTGGCGCTGTTCGGCAAAGGGCCGGTCGGTGAATGGCAGGGTGCTCCAGGCGGCCTGGAAGGCTTCGTCGGCGGCCTGCTCGCTGGTATTGCCGGCTCGCGCCAGGGCTGCCAGCAGTACGCAGCTTTCATTGCCCAGCGCGGCCAGCGGCAGACGACCCTGCACGGGGCGTTGCATGCCCAGGTTGCGCTCGACGATGCGTAGCAGCGCCCACTCCATGAAGCCCAGCTGCCCTGTGCTGATCAGCAGGGTGCCGATATCGCGCTTGAGACTGACGAAATCCTGTGGCTCGAGTTGCTTGAGCGCGGGGATGGCCAGCTCCAGCAGCGGCAGGCGACGCCCGGCGGGCAGCTGGTGCAATGGCTCGGCCAGTTCCTGCAGGCGGTCGGACAAGAGCGGCGCAAGGTTGGCCTGCATCCAGCCGAAGCGTTGCTGGCGTGTGGCCTGGTCCGGGCCGAGCAGCAGGCCGTAGAGAATCGTCAGTGCACCGTGGGGATCGTGGGCGGCGTCGCGCAGGCGATCATCGATCTGCGCAAGGCTTTCACGCGCTTCTTCCAGGTGCAGGGGTTGGGGGTCGCCGATGCTGGCGATGGCCGCGCTCGCCGCGGCGGCGCTGAAGTTTGCGGTAGCCGGTTGTTGAGGCACGGCGGGCTGGCTAGGTGCTTCGAACACTTCATCGCCCAGCACCACGCCGTTCCAGTGAGGGTCGATACGGCGAATGCGCTCTTCCAGCGGTGGGTGGGTGGCCATCATCTTGCTCAATGCCAAGCCCTGGCCGAAGTACATATGGCTGTACTCGGCGGCATGGCTGGCTTCCAGGCGCGAACCGCGGCCGAGCTTCTTGAGAGCACCGGCGATGCCGCTGGGGTTGCGGGTGTACTGCACGGCCGAGGCGTCGGCGAGAAACTCGCGCTGGCGGCTGACCGCGGCCTTGATCAGGTTGCCGAAAAAGGTGCCGGCGTAGCCGATCACCAGCAATGCTAGGCCTACCACCATGACCAGCGCCACGACGTTGCCGCGGCCCTTGTCATCGGAGCGGCTGGAGGTGCGAGTGGCGCCACTGTTGCCGACGCCGCGCATCAGCAGCTCGCCGATCAAGCCTAGTAGCAGAATGCCATGCAGCACCGCCACCAGGCGAGTATTGAGGCGCATGTCGCCGTGCAGGATGTGGCTGAATTCGTGGGCGATCACGCCCTGTAGCTCATCGCGGTTGAGCCGTTCGATGGCACCACGGGTGATGCCGATCACTGCGTTCTCAGGTCGCAAGCCGGCGGCGAAGGCGTTGATGGCAGGCTCTTCAAGCAGGTAGACGGGCGGCACCGGAACACCGGCGGCCAGGGCCATTTCCTCCACCACGTTGAGCACCCGTTGCTCGCGCATACCTTCGGGCTTGAGGTTGAGCAGGCGCCCGCCGAGGCGCTCGGCCACCACCTTGCCGCCGGCACTGAGCTGTGACGCCTTGAATGCCCAGCCCAGCAGCACCACTCCGACCACTACCGCGGCCACGCTGAGCAGAAGTTCCCTGCTCATCGCCTGTAGGCCGTAGTTGCCGTATTGGTAGACCTGCCAGGCGATGGCGATCACCAGGGTGGTACTGACCACCAGAGTCACCACCGCCAGAATCAGCAGGATCACCAGGCGTGAGGTATTACGCCGGGCCCGATCCTGATGCTCGAAGAAATCCATCCGCTAGGCCCCTGTACTCAGAAGGAGACTTTTGGTGCGTCCTGAATCGCCGCGCTGTCGGCGAACTCCAGCAGGGCAGCATCGCTGCCATGGCCGAATGCGCCGGCCAGCACCACTGGCGGGAAGCTCTGGCGGTAGGCGTTATAAGCGGTGACCGCATCGTTGTAGGCCTGGCGGGCAAAGGCCACCTTGTTCTCGGTGCTGGACAGCTCTTCGCTGAGCTGCTGCATGTTCTGCGAGGCTTTGAGGTCCGGGTAGGCCTCGACCGTCACATTGAGGCGGCCCATGGCGTTCTTCAGCGCGCCTTCGGCATTGGCCAGCAGATTCATGCTCCGGGCATCGCCCGGGTTCTGCGAGGCCTGCTTGAGGCCGTCGACCGCGCCGTTGCGCGCCGCGATCACCGCTTCCAGGGTTTCGCGCTCATGGGACAGATAGGCCTTGGCGGTTTCCACCAGGTTGGGGATCAGGTCGTAGCGGCGCTTGAGCTGCACTTCGATCTGCGCGAAGCCGTTCTGGTAGCGGTTGCGCAGGGCGACGAGGCGGTTGTAGACGCTGATCACGTAGAAAACCACCACGACCAGTACGGCGATGATGATAAGGGTGGAGATATCCATGAGATGTCCCTATCGGTTGGTAAACGTTGGCGCATGGTAACGGAAAGTGCGCTTCGTCGGGCATGCCTGGGGCGGGCAGTCCGTGCGGATGTGCGGTGGTTCCGGTTACTGCCCGTCGCTCTTGTTCGGGGCGAGCGCCAGCATCTGCACGGTCAGGCGCGGCGTGGCCAGGCTCAGGCCGGACTCGTCCAGATGGCGCTTGAGCGCCAGGTTGAAGGCCCGCGACACCTCCCACTGGCGTATCGGCGCGGTCTTGAAGCGCGCGCGCAGCACCGCGTTGCCGGACTCGAAGCTCTCCACGCCCTGGATTTCCAGGGGCGACCAGATGTTGCGACGCATCAACGTGTCGTTGCGCAGTTCGGTGGCCACTTCGCGCAACAGCTTGATGGCGTCGTCGATGTTCATGTCGTGGGGCACCGCGACGCGGAAGATGGCGTAGCCGAACTCGCGCGAGTAGTTCTTGATGCTCTTGATCTCGCTGAACGGGATGGTGTGCACGATGCCGTCGATGTCGCGCAGGCGCACGGTGCGGATGGTCAGACCCTCGACGGTGCCCAGATGGCCGCCGACGTCGACATAGTCGTCGATGGCCAGGGAGTCTTCGATGATGATGAACAGGCCGGTGATCAGGTCGGCCACCAGCGACTGCGCACCGAAGCCGATGGCCAGGCCGATCACCCCGGCACCGGCCAGCAGCGGGGTGACGTTCACGCCCATGTTGGCCAGGGCGACGATGGCCGCGATGATGAAGATGCTGACGAACAGTACGTTGCGGATCAGCGGCATCATGGTCTGCGCGCGGGCGTTGGTCTGCCCCTTGCGCGAGCGGGTCAGGGCGTGATGCACCGCGGTGTCTGCAAGAATCCACACCAGCCAGCCACAGGCCAGGGTAGCGCCCAGGCCGACCAGCTTGAGACTGATTTCGTGCCCGCCGCCCTCGGCGAAACCGATCAGCGATAGCCCCCACACACGCAGGCCCAGTTCGAAAAACACCAGCCACACAGCCAGGCTGAGCATGGTGTGGAAGAAGTTGCGAAAGCGCTCGAAGTAGGCTGCATGCCGGCGGTGGCGCGAGCGGGGCTTGAACAGCCGCCGGCGGATCAGACCGTTGATGACCATGCAGGTGACCAGCAGCACGGTGCACATCAGCGACTGGCGAAACGCCGTGCTGGTGTCGCCGGCCGATACGAAGGTTGCTGCCAGGGAAATCGCTACCAGGGCCAGGGCCGGCAGGTACCAGAAGCTGCCGAGCAGTTCCACGGTCTCGCTGATGCCACGCTGGCGCAGGCGTCGCGCCAGGGGCTGGTTGCGCATCAGGTGGGCGATGGGGCGGCGGAAGCGGATGATGAACAGGCCGGTGCACAAGGCCGCCAGCACGTTGGTCAGCGTCGCCGTGGTGTGTGCCAGGTTGCCGCCGAGGCTGGCGACCAGGCGCGGATCGTTGAGCGCCTCGCCAAAGGCGGCGAAGCTGCCGATCAGCCACAACGGGCGAAAGGCGCGGCGGCGCAGGATGTTCAGGGCGGTGCGCCGATGCGGGCCGTCGAGCAGCGAGAAGGCGATCACGCAGATCGCCGAGAAGCAGGTGCCGACCACCAGCGCATAGGCCAGCACCATGGCCAGGTCGCGTCCGAGCGAGGCGGGCAGCACGTAGCTCAGGTAGCCGGTAATCAATAGCGCAGCGAACCAGGGGCCTAGCTTGCGCAGGGCGAAGCGTAAGAGATTTGTGGGGCGTGGGTTCTGGGGCAACTCCTCGGCCAGGCCGAAGCGCAGGCGCACCTGGTGGCTCAGCGCCCGCAGCCCGAAGGCCAGCAGGCTCCACACGCCGATGATCAAGGCGAAATTGCTGATCAGCGCCAGGCGCTCGCCGGCTTCGGGCAGTAGCGCCGCCAGTTCGCTGCGGCTGCGCGACAGCTCCAGCTGCCAGCGCGCCAGCGGGCTTTGTTCGCCCGAGAACTGGCTTTCGATGTCCGTCAGTGCGTTGCCGATCAGCCCCAGTACGCCGTCGCGGCTTTCGGGTTGGGCCTTCTGGGTGGTGTCGCGCAGGGTTTTCAGGTCATTGAGCAGCTGCGCACGCTGCTTGTCGTTTTCCAGGGACTGGATCACTTCATCCAGTGAGCGATCCAGCGGCTGATCCGCCTGAGGCTGCGTATTGTTGGCGTTGCCGGTGTTGCCGAACAGCGTGGGGATGCCCGCCGCCTGGGCAGAGGAGCAGGCCAGCATCATCAGGAACAGCAAAAGCAAGGGACGCAGCAGGGCGTGGAAGCGGATCACGCGCGAATTCTCCGTCACGCGGGTGAGTGCCGCGGCGGCGCCGAGCGACGCCGCCTCGGGCTCAGGCGTAGTTTTCCGGGCTGAGACGGCGCTCGACCAGTTCGATGAGGATATGGATGACCTTGATGTGCAGCTCCTGGGTGCGGTCGGCGAAATCGCCGCCCGGCGCGCAGATGCACACGTCAGCCAGGCTTTCCAGCAGCGAACCGGGCTTGCCGGTCAGGGCTATGACCTTGATGCCCAGTGACTTGGCCGCTTCGGCGGCCTTGACCACGTTGGGACTCTTGCCACTGGTGCTGATGGCCAGCAGCACATCGCCCTCGCGGCCGTGGGATTCCACGTAGCGCGAGAAGATATGGTCGTAACCGAAGTCGTTGGCCACGCAACTGATATGGCTGGCGTCGCTGATCGACACCGCGGCGATGCCCGGGCGGTTCTTGCGATAGCGTCCGGTGAGTTCCTCGGCGAAGTGCATGGCATCGCACATCGAGCCACCGTTGCCGCAGGAAAACACCTTGCCCTTGGCCTCGAAACTGCTCACCAGCAGGTCGCCGGCGCGCTCGATATTGGCCAGCGTCTGCTCGTTGCCGATGAAGGCGTCGAGGGCGCGCTGGGCTTCGATCAGGCTATTGCGGATATGTTCGATCATGGTCGCCTCAGGGCAGGTCATGGCTGTTGTAGAAGGCGCCCAGCACTTTCACCAGGTGCGCCAGATCCTGGCTGCCGGCCAGTTCGCGAATCGAGTGCATGGCGAAGGTCGGCAGACCGATATCCACGGTACGCACACCGAGCTGGCTGGCGGTGATCGGGCCGATGGTCGAGCCGCAACCCATGTCGCTGCGGGTCACGAAACTCTGTACCGGCACTTCGTTTTCCAGGCACAGGTGGCGGAAGAAGCCGGCGGTTTCGCTATTGGTGGCGTAGCGCTGGTTGCTGTTGATCTTGATCACCGGGCCAGCATTGAGCTTGGGCCCGTGATTGCCGTCGTGCTTGGTTTCGTAGTTGGGGTGCACGCCATGGGCGTTGTCGGCCGACACCAGCAGCGAACGCTGGATGGTACGCACGAAGTCGTCACCCTGGGGCAGCACGCGGCGCAGCACCTGCTCGAGCATCGGGCCATCGGCGCCGCACGCCGAGCTGGAGCCGACCTCTTCGTGGTCGGTGCAGACCAGCACGCAGGTTTCCTCGTCACCGGCGTCGAGCAACGCCTGCAGGCCGGCGTAGCAGGACAGCAGATTGTCCAGACGCGCACTGGCGATGAAATCCTGGTTCAAGCCCACCACGGCGGCGCTCTGGGTGTCGTAAAAGCTCAGCTCGTAGTCGAGCACCGCATCGGCGTTGAAATCGTGCTCCATCGCCAGCTGCTCGCTGAGCAGGGCGCGGAAGTCGGCACCCTCGGCGCCAGCCAGCTGGGCGAGGATCGGTGGCAGCTCGTTCTGGGCGTTGATTGCCCAGCCTTGGTTGGCTTCACGGTTGAGATGGATGGCCAGGCTGGGGATCACGGCGATCGGCTGGTAGAAGTCGATCAGTGCGCTTTCCACCTTGCCGTCGCGGCGGTAGGTGACGCGGCCGGCCAGGGACAGGTCGCGGTCGAACCAGGGGGCCAGCAGCGCGCCGCCGTAAACCTCGACGCCGAGTTGGAAATAACCCTGACGCTCCAGCTCCGGGTTGGGCTTGACGCGCAGGCAGGGGCTGTCGGTATGGGCGCCGACCAGGCGCACGCCGCCTTCGACCGGCGAGCGGGTGCCGAGCTTGAAGGCGATGATCGAGGAGTCGTTGCGGGTCACGTAATAGCGGCCACCTGCTTCGGTGTACCAAGGCGCGCGCTCGTCGAGCTGGCGGTAACCGGCGGCTTCCAGGCGCATAGCCAGGCTGCTGGTGGCATGAAACGGTGTAGGGGAGGCGTTGAGAAAGTCGAGCAGGCCTTGATTCAATTCTTCGCGCATGGGGCACTCCGGACGGCAATCTGCCGAGTTTATCGGATTTGCCCCGGCGGCGGTGGGAAGCGATGCATGCGGCCGCTGTCGTCACATCCTGTCACGTCTTGGTCGGCACTGAAAAACGCGCGTGTTCGGCGGTCAGGCCGCGAACTAGAAGGGCTGTGCCCTGGCTCATTTGTATGTGCGCCGGGCCATGCGACTAAAGTCGAACAACGCGGTGGTTCGGGGCTGCTAGGTTCAAAACGCCATTAGAACAATAACAACCCCGAGGAAAAATCATGGCCATGTCCAAACAAGAGGCCGCCACGGCCTACTGGAAGGAAAACCTGCGGCTGATGCTCTGGCTGCTGGTGATCTGGTTCGTCGTTTCGTTCGGCTGCGGCGTGCTCTTCGTCGATCAGCTGAACACCATCAACGCCTTCGGCTTCCCCCTGGGATTCTGGTTCGCCCAGCAAGGCTCCATCTACGTGTTCGTGATCGAGATCTTCTACTACGTGTGGATGATGAACCGCCTCGATCGCAAGTACGACGTTCACGAAGACTGAGGCCGCGACCATGAGTACACAGTTTTTGATCTACCTGTTCGTCGGCGCGACCTTCGCGCTGTACATCGGCATCGCCCTGTGGACGCGCGCCGCCTCGACCAGCGAATACTACGTGGCCAGTAAGGGCGTGCACCCGGTGCTCAACGGCATGGCCACGGGCGCGGACTGGATGTCGGCGGCGTCCTTCATCTCCATGGCCGGCATCATCGCCTTCGCCGGCTATGACGGCTCGGTCTACCTGATGGGCTGGACCGGCGGTTACGTGCTCCTGGCCATGTGCCTGGCGCCTTACCTACGCAAATTCGGCAAGTTCACCGTGCCGGAATTCATCGGTACCCGTTATTACTCGCAGACGGCGCGCATGGTGGCGGTAGTTTGCGTGATCTTCATTTCCTTCACCTACGTGGCGGGGCAGATGCGCGGGGTCGGTATCGTCTTCTCCCGTTATTTGGAAGTGAGCATCGAAACCGGTGTGGTCATCGGCATGGCCATCGTGTTCTTCTATTCCGTGCTCGGCGGCATGAAGGGCATCACCTACACCCAGGTGGCGCAATACTGCGTGATGATCTTCGCCTACATGGTGCCGGCGATCTTCATCTCGATCATGATCACCGGCAACCCGATCCCGCAGCTGGGCTTCGGCAGCGAGGTGACCGGCACAGGCCAGAGCGTGCTCGAACGGCTCAACGGGTTGGGCGCTGAGCTGGGCTTCACGCCTTACACCGATGGCAGCAAGTCGACCACCGATGTGTTCTTCATCACCATGGCGCTGATGGTCGGTACCGCCGGTCTACCCCATGTGATCGTGCGCTTCTTCACCACGCCGACGGTCAAGGATGCACGAAAGTCGGCCGGTTACGCGCTGCTGTTCATCGCTGTGCTGTACACCACTGCACCTGCGGTCGCCGCCTTCGCCCGTACCAACCTGCTGACCAGCATTCCCAACGTCAGCTACGAAGAGGCGCCGAGCTGGTTCAAGACCTGGGAAAATTCTGGCCTGATCGGTTGGCTGGACAAGAACAACGATGGTGTCATCCAGTACGGCCCAGGCGCAGCGTTCGCCGGCAAGCCGACCTACAGCGCCGAGCGCGGCGACGTGGGTCAACGCATGCTGACCAACGAGCCGACCGCGGCGGGCAACGAGTTGTATGTCGATAACGACATCATGGTGTTGGCCAACCCGGAAATCGCCGGCCTGCCGGGCTGGGTGATCGCCCTGATCGCCGCTGGTGGTCTGGCAGCAGCGTTGTCCACGGCTGCGGGCTTGCTGCTGGTGATTTCCACCTCGATCTCCCACGACCT
Source organism: Pseudomonas sp. CNPSo 3701 (assembly GCF_028674975.1). Lineage (NCBI taxonomy): Bacteria > Pseudomonadati > Pseudomonadota > Gammaproteobacteria > Pseudomonadales > Pseudomonadaceae > Pseudomonas > Pseudomonas sp. CNPSo 3701. The sequence continues at coordinate 168,984 of NZ_JAQZSI010000003.1, forward strand.
GCTCAAGAGTAACCTGATGCCCACCATCAGCGAGAAGAAGGAGCTGTTGGCGGCGCGGATTGCCGCGGGCCTGGCGGTGGTGATCGCCGGTCTGTTCGGCATCTACCCACCGGGCTTCGTCGCCCAGGTGGTGGCATTCGCCTTCGGGTTGGCGGCCGCCTCGTTCTTCCCGGCCATCGTCATGGGCATTTTCTACAAGCGCATGAACAAGGAAGGAGCGATTGCCGGGATGGTCGTGGGCCTGACCTTCACCTTTGCTTACATCATCTACTACAAGTTCATCAACCCGACGGCTACCGCCAATGACTGGTGGTTCGGCATCTCGCCGGAAGGCATCGGCACCCTAGGGATGATCTTCAACTTCATCGTGGCCTTCGTGGTATCGCGCATGACCGCGCCACCGCCGGAGCATATCCAGCACCTGGTCGAGGACATTCGTGTGCCACGCGGCGCTGGTGCTGCGGTCGATCACTGATCACGGAGGAAAACAGAACCAGGCGCTGGCAATCGGCGCCTGGTTTTTTATGCCTTCAGTTGGCGATTGCCACCAGGCTCAGCAGGCGGCCTTCAATTTCGGCGTACAGGCCCGACACTTGGCTGCCGGCTGGCCAGTCGGGGCTCAGCGTTTGCAGCAGGCGCAAGGTAGCGGTTCCCCGCTGCGTATCGAGGCTCAGCAATTCCGCGTCCTGGAAATAGAAGCGCGTGAGCACCAGCGGGTAGAGCGCCTTGAACAGGCTCTCCTTGAGCGAGAAGGTCAGGCTGATCCGCCACGCGCGCTGCTCTGGGCTCAACTCGGCGATCCGCACCAGCTCATCGGGGGTGAGAATCTCGCCCACCAGCCGCTCGGCGCGCTCACTGGGCAGCAGCTGCTCGACGTCCAGGCCCAGCCCTCGCCAATCCCGGGCGGACGCGACGATGGCGGCGGCCCAGCCCTGGCCATGGGTGATCGACCCGCTGACCTGCGCCGGCCATTGCGGCGCCCGGTCCTCACCGACTGCCGGTACGCTGGCCACTCCGATGACCCGATACAGCGCTTCGCGAGCGCAAACGCGCCCGGCCAGGTGCTCGGCCTGGCGTTTGGCGACGCCGCGCACCGGTGGCACGCCTGCGGCCAGGTAGTCACCTTCGTCGAGTCGGGTAGGGTCGAAATGGGTGCTGATCAGATGCACGCCGGCCAGTGGCCGCGTGAACGGCCAGTGATCGGCGAGGGGGCTGCAGCAACGGGGCAGGTAGGTCTGAATCATGTCCAGCATTCTGCCGCGCCGGCCGGCTGCTTACCAGCCGGATAGGTGGCACTGCTGGGCTGGTCATCTGGCTGCTGCGAATGAGCGTGTACAAGGCAATAGTCGGATCAGACCCATCGTTCAGGCGAGGTTCAGCGAGGGTTCAGGAAGGGTTCAGTGGCTGGCAGGCAGGATGATTCTCGAGTTTTTCATTAACCCACTGCCATTCGAGAGGCATCTCCATGAAAGCGACTCTGACCAAACTGGCTCTGGCTACTTCCCTGGTATTCGGCGCTGCAGCCACCGCTCATGCCGACAACAACTTCGCCGGCTTCACCTGGGGCCAGACCAGCAACAACATCCAGAAGTCCGACGCGCTCAATGCCAACCTGGGCAACCCGAACTTCGACAGCGTCATCAACAACGAGAGCACCTGGGGCATCCGTGCCGGTCAGCAGAATGACGCCGGCCGTTACTACGGCACCTACGAATACATCTCCGGCAGCAACAACGGCCTCAAGCTGCGCCAGCAGAACCTGCTCGGCAGCTACGACGCCTTCCTGCCGCTGAACGAGAACGGCACCAAGCTGTTCGGCGGTGGCACCCTGGGTCTCGTCAAGCTGGAGCAGAACAGCTCCGGTGTCTCGCGTGACAGCAATGTCGGGTATGCTGCCGGCTTGCAGGCGGGTCTGCTGCAGGAAGTCAACGAGAACGCCTCCATCGAAGGTGGCTACCGTTACCTGCGCACCAACGCCAGCACCGAATTCGCACCGCACGGCGAAGGCAAGGTCGGCTCCCTCGATCTGCATAGCAGCGGTCAGTGGTACCTGGGTGCCAACTACAAGTTCTAAGTCTTGTCTGTAAAGAGTTCGGGTCGTCCAATGGGCGACCCGACTTCATTCATGATGAAGAGGACATGCAACGATGAAATTGCTGGTCGTGGAGGATGAGGCGTTGCTGCGTCATCATCTGTATACCCGACTCGGCGAACAAGGCCACGTGGTGGACGCGGTCGCTAACGCCGAGGAAGCGCTGTATCGCGTCGACGAATACCATCATGATCTGGCTGTGATCGATCTCGGTCTGCCAGGTATCAGCGGGCTGGACCTGATCCGCCAGCTGCGTAGCCGCGACAAGACCTTTCCCATTCTGATTCTCACCGCCCGCGGCAACTGGCAGGACAAGGTCGAAGGCCTGGCCTCCGGCGCCGACGACTACGTGGTCAAACCCTTTCAGTTCGAAGAGCTCGAAGCGCGCCTCAATGCGCTGCTGCGCCGCTCCTCCGGCTTCATTCAGTCGACCATCGAAGCAGGCCCTCTGCTGCTCGACATGAATCGCAAGCAGGCGCTGATCGAGGGGACTGGTATGGGCCTGACCGCATACGAATACCGCATCCTCGAATACCTGATGCGCCACCACCAGCAGGTGGTGCCCAAGGAACGCCTGATCGAACAGCTGTATCCCGATGACGAGGAGCGCGATCCCAACGTGATCGAAGTGCTGGTCGGTCGCCTGCGTCGCAAGCTAGAAAGCTGCAACGGCTTCAAACCGATCGAAACCGTGCGTGGTCAGGGCTACCTGTTCACCGAGCGCTGCCGATGATCGCTGCACTGGCGCGGCTTAGACGACGCTGGGTGTCATCCCTGCGCTTGCGCCTGATGCTTGGCAGCACCGTGATTGCCGTGCTGTTCATGTTGGCGCTGTTGCCCGCCTTGCGGGGCGCCTTTCTGATCGCTCTGGAAAAATCTGTCGAGAAACGCCTGGCCGCCGATACCGGCGCACTGATTTCTGCCGCCCGCACCGATGACGGCAAGCTGCGCATGCCCAGCAAGCTGCCCGACGAAGAATTCAACCTCCCCGATGCCCAGTTGCTGGGCTTCATCTATGACCGCGAGGGGCAGCTGGTCTGGCAATCGCCGTCCACGCGGGACATTTCGGTTTCCTACATGCCGCGTTATGACGGGCGCGGCGACGTGCTGCTGCGTACCGTGGACCGCCAGGGCCGCGAGTTCTACATCTATGACGTGGAGATCAAGCTGCTGCGCGGCCAGGATGCGGCGTTCAGCATCGTCACCATGCAGCCGGCCAGCGAGACCCAGGCGCTGTATGCCGATTTCATGAAGCAGCTCTATTTGTGGCTCGGCTGCGCCTTGCTGCTGCTCCTGGGCCTGTTGTGGTTCGGGCTGACCTGGGGCTTTCGCAGCCTGCGCGGGTTACGTCAGGAACTGGACGACGTGGAAAGCGGTGCCCGCGAGCGTCTCAGCGAAGAACACCCGCTCGAGTTGCTGCGCCTTACCGGCTCGCTGAACCGCCTGCTGGACAGCGAGCGCCAGCAGCGCGAGCGCTATCGCCATTCTCTGGACGACCTGGCGCACAGCTTGAAAACCCCATTGTCGGTGCTGCAGGGCGCCACCGAAGTGATCGCAGCCAAGCCTGAGAACCGCGAGCAGGCGTATATCCTGCAGACGCAGATCGAGCGCATGAGCCAGCAGATCGGCTACCAGTTGCAGCGCGCCAGCTTGCGCAAGAGCGGTCTGGTGCGTCATCGGGTGTCACTTGCTAAGGTGCTGGACAACCTCTGCGATGCTCTCGACAAGGTTTACCGGGACAAGCAGGTCACCGTGCAGCGGCGCTTCGATGCCTGGCTGGAAATTCCCATGGAACGCGCCGCGCTGCTGGAGTTGCTGGGCAACCTGCTGGAAAACGCCTATCGCCTGTGCCTGGGCCAGGTGCGCATCAGCGCTGCCATCGCCGACGGCGCCTGCCATATCTGTGTCGAGGACGACGGGCCGGGCGTGCCGGTGGATCAGCGCGAGCGCATCCTGCGCCGCGGCGAGCGCCTGGATGCCCAGCACCCGGGGCAGGGCATCGGCACTGCGGTGGTCAAGGACATCATAGAGAGCTACGGCGGGGAACTGTTTCTTGAAGACTCCGAGCTTGGTGGGGCGGCGTTCCGCGTGCGTATCTGAGTGACCTGGAGCCTTGGTGGGAATCCGCCATGCGCCTTGCCGGCGCCGTGCGGAAAACCGCCATCGGCTTCTGATTTGTGTCGTTATTTTTCCTTTAAAACCATGTTAAACAATGGTTTATCCCGTTTTTTCTTGTGTGGCATGGCGCTTGCTGTTTCGGTTGCAAGCTCGCTTGACGCGTGCCGATAACAAATCCCTCCAGGTCAGGAGGGTTTGCGCCTAAACAAGAAAAGTGGTGCGGACGTTGCTGGATGTCATTGCCGCGCCCAAGAGGATTCACCATGACTGCCACAACGAATGACGTTGTCCGTCAACCGTTCTACAAGATGCTCTATGTCCAAGTGCTGGCCGCCATCACCATCGGCATCATTCTCGGTCACTTCTATCCTGAAACCGGCGTTGCCCTCAAACCCCTTGGCGATGGTTTCGTCAAACTGATCAAGATGGTCATCGCGCCCATCATCTTCTGCACCGTGGTCAGTGGTATCGCTGGCATGCAGGATATGAAGGCGGTCGGCAAGACCGGTGGCTACGCTCTGATGTACTTCGAGGTCGTGTCCACCATCGCTCTGATTATCGGCCTGGTCGTGGTCAATGTGGTGCAGCCCGGTGCTGGCATGCACGTCGACCCAAGCACCCTGGACGCCAGCAAGATCGCGGCTTACGCCCAGGCCGGTGAAGCGCAGACCACCATTGGCTTCCTGCTCAACGTTATCCCGTCCACCGTGGTAGGCGCTTTTGCCAACGGCGACATCCTGCAGGTGTTGTTCTTTTCGGTGATCTTCGCTTTCGCCCTGCAGCGCATGGGTGAGTTCGGCCGCCCGGTCCTCGAGTTCATCGATCGCATCGCCCATGTAATGTTCGGCATCATCAACATGATCATGAAGCTCGCGCCCATCGGTGCTTTCGGCGCCATGGCATTTACCATCGGTCAATACGGCGTCGGTTCGCTGGTGCAGCTGGGCCAGCTAATGATGTGCTTCTACATCACTTGCTTCTTCTTCGTACTCATTGTGCTGGGCGGTATCTGCCGAGCCCACGGCTTCAGCGTACTGCGACTGATCCGTTACATCCGCGAAGAGCTGATGATCGTGCTGGGTACCTCGTCGTCCGAGTCGGCCCTGCCGCGCATGCTGACCAAGATGGAAAAGCTCGGTGCCAACAAGTCGGTCGTTGGTCTGGTGATTCCTACCGGTTACTCCTTCAACCTCGACGGTACCTCGATCTACCTGACCATGGCCGCAGTGTTCATTGCCCAGGCCACCGACACGCCGATGGACATCACCCATCAGATCACTCTGCTGCTGGTGCTGCTGGTGGCTTCCAAGGGCGCTGCTGGCGTCACCGGTAGCGGCTTTATCGTTTTGGCCGCCACCCTGTCCGCTGTCGGCCACCTGCCGGTCGCCGGCTTGGCGCTGATCCTGGGTATCGATCGCTTCATGTCCGAGGCCCGCGCACTGACCAACCTGGTCGGTAATGGCGTGGCTACCATCGTGGTCGCCAAGTGGTGCAAGGAACTGGACGAAGACACCCTGCAGCGCGAGCTGGCTTCCGGTGGTCGTCCTGATGTGGTGAACGTGCCTGCCGAAAACACCAGCAAAGCTTCCTGATAGCAATGTCGTCGGCTCTCCCGAATAGGGAGGGTCATTGGCCCGCCCTTGTGGCGGGCTTTTTTATGGGCGCATGAAACTGGGCTGGCACCTCGCCTTTAGGTCACCTGTTCTATTGAGCGTGGCAGGGTTCGGCAGGAGCATTACCGGGCGGGTAGCGCTTCGCGTGGTCGAAACTGTAACGCGTGGCACCGCTTATCAATCCTGGACGAATGGTGAGGTTTCCATGAAACGCATGAAGAAAGCGCGCTCACGCAGCCTGACGCTGGCCGCAGCGTTGGTAGCAGGAATAGCATTCAGCGGCACCGCCAGTGCCTGGACGTTCGAGCATGGCTGGAGTTGCCAGAACAAGTGGTACCAGATGGGCCTGATCGAACTCATCGCCTGCGGTGGAGGTGGTGAGGGCTGATCCCCGAGAGTTGAATGCCAGAAACGAAAAAACCGGCCACCAGGGCCGGTTTTTTTGGGATTTGGTCGGAGAGACAGGATTCGAACCTGCGACCTTCTCGTCCCGAACGAGACGCGCTACCAAGCTGCGCTACACTCCGAATGCGTCAAATTCTACTCAAAAACTTTTGCTGCACAAGGGGTTAGCAAAAATTTTTAATCAGGGCGCCGCGTTCGGCATGCGCCCTTGAGTAGAAAAGACGCTTACAGCTCCTTGACGGTACGAACCTGGTCCTTGTTGACCTTGGTGCGTTTGCCATCCAACTGCTCGAACTCGTAGAAACCGGTGTCCTTGTCGAAGTCGGGACGGTCGACGGTCTGAATTTCACGGCCATCGTTGAGGGTGATCACCGACGGGGTAGAGCAACCTGCCAGGGTAACCAGGCCGAAGGCGAGTAGAAACGCAGCGGTAGTCCGTTGCTTCATGGCTTGTCTCCTAAATCGAAGCTGAGTGATTACCTTGGCTCAGACGAAAGCGCCAAGCTCAAGTTCCGCCCTATTTATGCTCGGATGACGCGCCCGCTGCAAGCCTTAGAGCCTGTTCAAAGTCTCGCGAGCTAGAGCAATGCAAGGCCTAGGCGGCCCCGCAAAACAGGCGAGGACGCGGAGTTTATGAGCTGTAAATGAGCATTACTCGCTCCGCTCGCCCTTCGGGCCGCACTGAAGTGCGTTAGCCGCAAGCGGCTTTCCGAGCCTGTTTTTAACGCCGCAGTGCCGACGTGCAGCACACTCTGAACAGGTTCTTAGTCGAGCAGGTCGGGCGAGTTGAGGTTGCTCAGGCGCGGATCATTCGTCTCGCAGACCAGCGCCGCGGGCTGGTGGGCGCGCAGCCAGCGCTGGGTGCTACGCTCGCCAGCCTGCCAGGCCTCTTCCAATGATGGCAGCAGGCGGCGGGGTATGACCGCGAACAGCGGCTCCCAGTAACCGTCGCGCTGTGCCATGACCGGACGATCCTCGGCCAGGGCGAGTAGGCTCTCGATCAGCGTGCGGTCGACCCTGGGGGCATCGCACGGCAGCACCAGCAGCAACGGGTGGCGGGCGACCTGCAGGGCGGCTCGGATGCCGGCCAGTGGGCCCGGATAGTCAGCGCTGTCGTCGCCGACCAGGCGGTCGGCGTAGGCCGCGTAGTTCTCCTCGTTGCGGTTGCAGGAGATGATCAGGTCGTCGGTGAGTGGGCGAACCACCTCGTGCAGCCATGCGATCATCGGCCGCGCCTGCCAGTGGACCAGGCCCTTGTCCAGGCCGCCCATGCGCTGGCCCCGGCCGCCTGCGAGCAGTACCACGGAGAAGGGCTGGGGCATTGCGGTGGCGGGCATGGCGGGGTCTCCGGAGGTGGCGCTGTGGTATAACACCGGCCTTTGTCGACCACAACTGGAAGCCTGCCATGAGCCACAAGGCCGATGCGCCATTCGTGCCCCTGAATATCGCCGTGCTGACGGTCAGCGATACCCGCACGCTGGAAACCGATACCTCCGGGCAACTTTTCGTCGACCGCCTCAAGGCGGCGGGCCATAACCTTGCCGAGCGGGTGCTGCTCAAGGACGACCTCTACAAGATTCGCGCCCAGGTCGCCACCTGGATCGCCGAAGACGTCGTGCAGGTGGTGCTGATCACCGGCGGCACCGGCTTCACCGGTCGTGACAGTACACCGGAAGCGGTGGCCTGCCTGCTGGACAAGCAGGTCGATGGTTTCGGCGAGCTGTTCCGGCAGATTTCCACCGCCGACATCGGCACCTCGACCATCCAGTCCCGCGCGCTGGCCGGCCTGGCCAACGGCACTCTGGTGTGCTGCCTGCCGGGCTCGACCAACGCCTGCCGCACCGGCTGGGACGGCATCCTCGCCGAACAGCTCGATGCGCGTCATCGCCCGTGCAATTTCGTGCCACACCTGAAGCTCGCCGCGCCGTGTGAGAGCCGCGGATGAGCGAGGCGCATTCCCCGTTGATGCCGGTGGAACAGGCCCTGGCTCGGCTGCTGGAACTGGCCGAGGCCGCGCCGATCGTCGAGTACGAGCGAGTCGACCTGGCTGAAGCCGATGGTCGCGTGCTGGCCGAACCCATGGTCGCCGGCCTTGATCTGCCGCCCTGGCCGAACAGCGCCATGGACGGCTACGCATTACGCCTGGCCGATTGGCAGGGCGAGCCGCTGGACGTCAGCCAGCGCATCCTCGCCGGCATGGCGCCCGATGCGCTGCGGCCCGGCACCTGTGCGCGCATCTTCACCGGTGCACCGGTGCCTGAGGGCGCCGATACGGTGGAGATGCAGGAGAACGTCAGCGTCGGTGACGACGGGCGCGTGCACTTCAACCAGACACTGAAGGTCGCTCAGAACATCCGCCCCCAAGGTCAGGAAAATCGTAAGGGCGAAACGCTGCTGGCTGCGGGCACGCGGCTGGGGCCCATCGAGCTGGGGCTGGCGGCGTCCATCGGCCTGGCGCAGCTGTCGGTCCGCCGCAAACCGCGGGTGGCGGTGCTGTCCACCGGTGATGAGCTGGTCGAGCCTGGCCATGAACTGGGCGCCGGGCAGATCTACAACAGCAACCGTTATCTGCTGGTTGCCTGGCTGCAGCGCCTGGGCTGCGAAGTCATCGATGCCGGCATCCTGCCCGATGATCTTGAACGTACGCGCCAGGCCCTCGGTGAGCTGGATGATGTCGACCTGATTCTGTCCACCGGCGGGGTGTCGGTTGGCGAAGCGGATTTTCTCGGCATCGCTCTGCGCGAAGTCGGCGAGTTGGCGTTGTGGAAGTTGGCGATCAAGCCGGGCAAGCCGCTGACCGTCGGCGAATTCCGCGGCCGTCCGGTGATCGGCCTGCCGGGCAATCCGGCCTCGACGCTGGTGACCTTCGGTCTGCTGGCGCGCCCCTATCTGCTGCGCCGCCTGGGCGTGCTGAAGGTCGAGCCCCTGGGCTTCAACGTGCCGGCGGGTTTCACCTGGCCCAAACCGGGCAAGCGCCGCGAGTTTCTGCGCGCGCGCCTGGAAAACGGTCGCGTGGTGCCCTATTCGAACCAGAGTTCGGGGGTGCTGCGCAGCGCAGCCTGGGCCGAGGGGCTGGCCCAGGTGCTAGAAGGTGCCACGCTGGCTGAAGGCGATCCCGTGCGCTTTATCCCGATGAGCGAACTGCTCGGCTGACGACAGGCGCGTGCGACGGGCGTGATTATTCCCGCCGCACGCTGTCTGCATTAGGCAGCACAGACTTCTTTTCTGTATCGGAGCCCTTATGCAAGAGCGTAAAGCCCTGTTGATCCTTCATGGCAAGCAGGCCCTCAACGAAGAGGTGCGCGCGGCGGTCAACAGCCAGCGTGAGAAGGGCTGGGACCTGGCCGTGCGGCTGACCTGGGAGGCGGGCGACGCTCAGCGCCTGGTCGCCGAAGCGCTGCAGTCGGGCTATCCGACGCTGATCGCCGGCGGCGGGGACGGCACGCTGCGCGATGTCGCCGAAGCGATGGCCAAGGCCGAGACCGATACCAGCCTGGTATTGCTGCCGCTGGGCACCGCCAACGATTTCGCCCATGCCGCCGGCATTCCGCTGACGCCTGGCGAGGCCCTGGCCCTGCTCGACACCCCGGCGCAGCCGATCGACCTGGGTGAGGTCGACGGCGAGCTGTTTCTCAATATGGCCACCGGCGGCTTTGGCTCCAACATCACGGCCAATACCTCGGAAGACCTCAAACGCTTCCTGGGTGGTGCGGCCTATATGCTTACCGGCCTGACCCGCTTCGCCGAGGTGCGCTCGGCCTTTGGCCGCTTCAAGGGACCGGATTTTGCCTGGGAGGGCGAGTTCCTCGCCCTCGGCATCGGCAACGGTCGCCAGGCAGGCGGCGGGCATGTGCTGTGCCCCCATGCCCTTGTGAACGACGGCTTGCTGGACGTGTGCATCGTGCCGGCCGCCTCCGATGTGGTCGGAACTCTTGGCACGCTGCTGTCCGGCGGCTTGAAGGGCATTGAGGGGGTGTCGATCAGTGCGCGCGTGCCCTGGCTGGAAATCGACGCCCCCGAGGGCCTGGATCTTAACCTCGATGGTGAGCCCCGTGGCGGGCATCGTCTACGCTTCGCTGCAAGGCCTCAGGCGTTGCGGCTGCATTTGCCGGCAGGCTCGCCGTTGCTGCACGACTGATCAGCGGGTATTGCTGGTGCGCCGCCGCGCGCTGGTGCAAGATGGCGTTGCGCCATGCCGCCTACAGTAATTGCACGACTGGCCGATAGCTTCATACGAACACCACGCCTCACAGGAGCGAATAATGGCCGGTATTCTCGACACCGTTGATCAACGGACGCAGTTGGTAGGCGAGAACCGCCTGGAAATCCTGATGTTCCGTCTGGCGGGCCGGCAGATGTTCGCCATCAACGTGTTCAAGGTGCAGGAAGTGCTGCACATGCCCAAGCTGACCCTTATGCCTCACCGGCATCGGTTCGTCTGTGGGGTGATCCACCTGCGTGGCCAGACGCTGCCGGTCATCGACCTGTCCCAGGCCATCGGCATGCGCCCGATCGTTCCAGATGAGCGCAGCACCATCATCGTTACTGAGTACAACCGCTCGATTCAGGCGTTCCTGGTCGGCGGCGTCGACCGCATTCTCAATCTCAACTGGGAATCCATCCTCCCGCCGCCCGGCGGGGCGGGGCGTCAGCATTACCTGACAGCCATTACCAAGGTCGATGACCAGCTTGTCGAGATTATCGACGTGGAAAAGGTGCTGGCCGAGATCGTGCCCTACGACACGCGCATTTCCGGTGACCGCCTGGCCGATCCTCTGCTGGAAAAAGCTCGTGGCCGGGAGGTGCTGCTGGTCGACGACTCCAGTGTTGCTCTGGCGCAGCTGCGCGACACCCTGACTCAACTGGGCATCAAGCTGCATGTCGCCACCGATGGGCTGAAAGGCTTGAGGATGCTCAAAGCCTGGGCCGATGCGGGCGAGGTGATCACCGACAAGCTGCTGATGATGTTCACCGACGCTGAAATGCCTGAAATGGACGGCTATCGGCTGACCACCGAGATTCGCCAGGATCCGCGCCTGCGCGACCTCTATGTGGTGCTACACACCTCGTTGTCCGGCAGCTTCAACGATGCCATGGTCAAGAAGGTCGGTTGCGACAACTTCCTTTCCAAGTTCCAGCCGGACAAACTGGTGGATGTGATTCGTCAGCGTCTTGCCCTGGACGAGTAGAACCTGTTCCTGATCTGCTGCGCGTCGGCGCTACTGCGTTAAAAACAGCCTCGGACTGCTCATTTACAACTCGTAAACTCCGCGTCCTCGGCTGTTTTTGCCTTGTATCGCTCTAGCTCGCTAGATCATGAATAGGTTCCAGGCGTTAGCTGGCCGGTTGAGCCCCAACGGCGGTTTGCGTATAACCGCCGTTTCGCTCAAGTCAGGACGCCGAGCCATGCACCTCTCCGCGCTGTACCGCTTTCCCCTCAAATCCGCCATGGGTGAATCCCTGCCAAGCCTGCAGCTCGATGATCTGGGCGTCGCCGGCGATCGCCGCTGGATGTTCGCGGACGCGGAAACCGGGCGGTTCATGACCCAGCGTACCTTTCCCCAGATGAGCCAGTTGCAGGCGCGCTGGAACCTGTCTGGCGGGCTGACACTGAACGCGCCGGGCATGCCCACACTGGAAGTAGCGTTGCCGGATCCCGACCAGGCGCTGCGTGGCGTGATCATCTGGCGCGATACCCTGCGCGTGCCGGACGCCGGTGACGAAGCCGCCGCCTGGGGCAGTGCGTTCATGGGCAAGGGCTGTCGCCTGGTGCACGTGCCTGCCGAGCGAGCGCGTTTTATTGAAGGCAATGTCAACGGTGACGAGAAGGTGGGTTTCGCCGACGGCTTCCCGCTGCTGCTGATCGGCCAGGCGTCGCTGGACGATCTGGTGGCGCGTGTTGGTCGTCCGCTGGAGATGCTGCGCTTTCGACCCAACCTAGTGGTGCAGGGCGCCGAGCCATACGCCGAGGACACCTGGAAGCGTATCCGCATTGGTGGAGCCGAGTTCACCTTGGCCAAACGCTGCTCGCGCTGCGTGATCACCACCATCGACCCTCAGACCGGCGAGCGCAGCGCCGACCGCGAGCCCTTGACCACCCTGCGCAGCTACCGCCAGGGCGAGGACGGCATCCTGTTCGGGCAGAACCTGATCAACCACGGTAACGGCAAGCTGCACCTCGGCATGCAGGTCGAGGTGCTGGAATAAGCCACAAGCCACACGCGAGTGGTGATTACTTGTGGCTTGAAGCTTGCTGCTGCCTTATTGGTCGAAGTAACGCTCGTGCCAGCCCACCAGCGGCTGGGGCGCGTTGAGCTTGTCGCCGTAGATCACCGCGTAGGACAGCACGTTCTGAACGTACTGGCGGGTCTCGTTGAAGGGGATGTTCTCCACCCACACGTCATAGGACAAGTGATCGGCGCCGCGCAGCCACTGGCGCACACGGCCCGGGCCTGCGTTATAGGCGGCCGAGGCCAGCACCCGGTTGCCGTTGAACTGGCCGTAGATCTGGCTCAGATAGGCGGCGCCCAGCTGGATGTTGACGCTGGGCAGCAGCGCATTGTTCGGGTTGCTCAGGGGGATGCCGAACTTGCGTGCGGTCTCCTTGGCGGTGGCCGGCATCACCTGCATCAGACCCATGGCGCCGACGTGAGACTTGGCATCGGCCATGAAGCCACTTTCCTGGCGGGTGATGGCGAAAACCCAGCTTGAATGCAGGCCACGTTTCTTGGCCTCGCTGGTCAGCGAATCGCGATGTGCCATGGGGAAGCGGATATCCAGGTCGTCCCAGTATTTCGCCTGGCTGATGGTGCGGATTGCCGGGAAGTACCACTGCATGTCATAGGCCAGCCGCGCCTGGGCGACCAGTTCGTCACGATCGAAGTGGCGGCTGGCGTGGTACCACTCGCGGCGGCCTTCGACTACCTTGCCGCGGTCGTGGAATTCCATGGCACGTCGGATGCCGGGGGCATTGCGTACTTTCTTGATCACGGCAGGGCTCAGCTGCAGCGGCGCGTTCTTCAGGAAATAGGGTTCCTTGACCTGATCGGCCGCCATGAAACCGTAGAAGTCGCGCTCCTTGGCCAGCTCGTGGAACAGCGGCTGGGCAGCCTTGCTGTTGGGTTGCGCCAATTGCAGGCTGCGCGCCTGCCAGTAGCGCCAGCGGTTGGTGGTGGCCAGGGACGGTGGCATGCGGCTGATCAGTTTGTAGGCTTCGTCCCAGCGGCCCAGGCGCAGCAGCAGGCGGGCGCGCCATTCGCTGACGGTATCGTCACGCAGGTTGGGATCGTACTTGGCCATCACGTCGAGGGCGCGCGGGTCGAAACGGCGCGCCAGGGTCAGGCCGATCTCGTTGGCGATGGCGACCTTTTCCTGGTCAGAGAAGCGCATGCGCTGCGAGTAACCTTCAAGCAGGCTCAGGGCCTGCTCCGGATCCTGGCGAGCGAGGCGCCGCAGGCCAAGGCTGACAACGTCGCCCATGGCGTCGTCAGCCGGGGTGAAGCGGGCGGTCTGGGTCAGCATCTGCGGCTTCTGGGCGACTTCTACGAGCAGTTTGCCGTGGTTGCTCAGAGTCGGCAGGTCCTTGCTCAGGAAGGTCGCCAGGCTATAGTTGCGCGCTTCGGCGGCCAGCTTGGCGCGCTGCCAGCGGCGCTGTTCGGTCAGTTGGCCTTCGGCGGCCCAGCGGTCGAACAGGCGGTCACAGGCTTCGGGCTGGGATTTGCCGACCAGCCAGAGCTTCTCGGCGGTGGCGTAGCCTTCGGCAGTCTGGCCCTGGGCAAGCTGGCGCTGGCCATTGAGGCAGTCCAGTTCGGTGAAGTTGAACTCCGGGTCGTAGTACTTGGCGAAGGTCTGCCATTCGCCGCGCTCGGCGAGCCAGCGCAACCAGCGCAATTTCATCCAGCTGGCCTGGGGCAGGTCGCCGTGGGCGGCGAGAAAGGCTTCGATTTCCTGGTTGCTTGCCCACTTCAGGCGCGCGGTCAGCTCGTCATAGGCCAGGTAAGGCGTCAGCGGATAGTCGCGCAGGGCGCTGGCGTAGCGTTCGTAAGGTCCCTTGTCGCCCTTGGCGAGCGCCGCCTTGGCCTCGTCGTAGTACTGGCGCTGCTGTTGCAGGCTCGCGGCCTGGCTGAGCGGGGAGATGGCGGCGCAAAGGAGCAGGCAGGACAACAGACTGGGCAAACGACAGCGCATGGCACTTCCGGGGTCATTCGTGAGCGGGCGCGACCGGACCGATGCTGGTCGCCTGACAGGCCCTGGGGGCGGTTGCCGGTGTGTGCCACGGCGATGCGGGCATCGTCAGGCGCGGCGGGCGGCAACGGTCGCTAGCTTAGCCTTTTGCCTGCCCGCCGCGAAAGGGCCGCCGGTAGCTGGCGCATGTCTGTTTATGTCACGTCGATGATCGGCACGGAGGCTCAAAGACGGCGTCGACCTTCTCGGTTAGAATACGCGCCCGTTTTTGGCTGGCGTACGCCAGCCGGATCAGTTTCGTGGTCGGCAGCGGCGAGCCTTTGCAGCGCGTCCAGGCTTTCGCCCACCACTTTCGTATTGTCGAGGCAACCCTGATGACCCTGCTCAAGTTCACCGATGTTTCCCTGGCCTTTGGCGCCATGCCGCTGCTGGACAAGGTGTCTTGGCAGATCGCCCGCGGCGAGCGGGTGTGCATCATCGGCCGTAACGGCACCGGCAAGTCGAGCATGCTCAAGCTGGTCAACGACCAGCAGAAACCCGACGACGGTGCCATCTGGCGCGCGCCGGGCCTGAAGATCGGCGAACTGCCCCAGGAGCTGCCGGTCGCCGATGGCCGTACGGTATTCGACGTGGTCGCTCAGGGCCTCGACGGCGTGGGTGAACTGCTCGCTCAGTACCATCACCTGGCGCAGAACTGCGTGACCGAAGACGACCTCAACAAGCTCATGCACGTGCAGCAGGAGCTGGAAGCGAAGGACGGCTGGCGCCTGCAGCAACTGGTCGACAGCACCCTGAGCCGCCTGCAGCTGCCGGCCGACAAGACCCTGGCCGAGCTCTCCGGTGGCTGGCGCCGGCGCGTGCTGCTGGCCCAGGCGCTGGTCAGCGAGCCGGATCTGCTACTGCTCGACGAGCCCACCAACCACCTGGATATCGGCGCCATCGCCTGGCTCGAAGAGGCTATCAAGGACTTCCAGGGCGCCGTGCTGTTCATCACCCACGACCGGGCCTTCCTGCAAAGCCTGGCCACGCGCATTCTGGAACTGGACCGCGGCGGCCTGATTGACTGGAACGGTGATTACGCCAGTTTCCTGGTGCACAAGGAGGCCGCGCTGGCCGCGGAAGAAACCGCCAACGCGCTGTTCGACAAGAAACTGGCCCAGGAAGAAGTGTGGATCCGTCAGGGCATCAAAGCCCGCCGTACCCGTAACGAAGGCCGCGTGCGTGCCCTCAAGGCATTGCGCGTCGAACGCAGTGAGCGCCGTGAGCGCACCGGCAAGGCCAATATTCAGCTGGATGTGGCGGACAAGTCCGGCAAGCAGGTGATGGTGCTGGAAAACGTCAGCTTCGCCCATCCGGGCGGCCCACTGCTGATCAAGGATTTTTCCATGGTGCTGCAGCGCGGCGACCGCATCGGCCTGCTCGGCGCTAACGGCACCGGCAAGACCACGCTGCTCAAACTGATGCTCGACGGCCTGAAGCCGACCGCCGGCAAGGTGGAGCAGGGTACCAAGATCGAGGTGGCCTACTTCGACCAGTTGCGTCACCAGCTCGATGTGGAAAAGACCGTCATCGACAATATTTCCGAAGGCCGCGATTTCATCGAGATCGACGGCCAGAACCGTCACGTGCTGAGCTACCTGGGCGACTTCCTGTTCAGCCCGCAGCGTGCCCGTACGCCAGTCAAGGCGCTGTCCGGTGGTGAGCGCGCGCGCCTGCTGCTGGCCAAACTGTTCAGCAAACCGGCCAACCTGCTGGTGCTCGACGAGCCGACCAACGATCTGGACGTGGAAACTCTGGAGCTGCTCGAAGAGGTGCTCTCCAACTTCAAGGGCACCGTGCTGATGGTCAGCCACGACCGGGCCTTCCTCGACAACGTGGTGACCAGCACCCTGGTCTTCGAAGGTGAAGGCAAGGTCCGCGAGTACGTTGGCGGTTATCAGGACTGGCTGCGTCAGGGCGGCTCACCGCGCTTGCTCGGTGTGGGTGAGAGTAAGTCGGGCAAGGCCGAACTGGGTTCGGCCATCGTCGAAACGCCGGTGGCCGAAGCACCGGTCGCCGAGGCTGCCGCGGCTGCACCAGCGGCCAAGAAGAAGCTCAGCTACAAGCACCAGCGTGAGCTGGACGCCATGCCCGAGATGATCGATGCCGCCGAGCAGGCAATTGCCGCGCTGGAGGCCAAGATCGCCGATCCGGCCTTCTACCAGCAGCCGGCCGAGCAGACCGCCGCCGTGCTGGCGCAACTACAGGCTCAACAGGAAGAACTGGATCGCCTGGTCGAGCGTTGGGCTGAGCTGGAAGGCTAACAGGTGAGGGCGCCGCGCCGGGATGATCGAATACGACGACGCCGGGCGGGTACCCGGCGTCGTTCGTCAGGGCTGATCAGGCCGAAGGTTTCTTGAGACTGACGGCCAGTACGTCGCACGGTGCGCCATGCAGCACGTCGTTGGCGGTGGACCCCAGCAGCAGGGCCAGGCCATGGCGGCCGTGGCTGCCGACGATGATCAGGTCGCAGTGCTGTTCGGCGGCCAGGCGGTGAATCTCCTGGCGCGGCTGCCCGTAGGCCAGGTGGCGGCTTTCGGCGCTGAGCTGCGGGTATTTGATGGCAAAGGCGTCGAGACGCTCCTTGGCCTGTTCAAACTGCTGCTGTTGCAGCATCGACAGGTCCATCGGTACGTCACCGCCGAAGGCCATGGCCATCGGTTCGACGATATGCACCACGGACAGCTTGGCCTGAGTGCTGCTGGCCAGCGCCTGGGCGCGCTTCATTACCGGGTCGCACTCCTCGGTCAGATCGACGGCGACCAGAATGTGCTGGTAGGACATGGGGTTGTCTCCTTACAAGGGTGACCAGTGATTTCAAGTATGGCTGGTTTGAGCATTTACCACAGGTTGCGCAGTCGAGATAGAAATTATGACGGGATGGATCGTTCTGGCCCTGCTGGTTTTAGCCCTTAGTCCGCTGGTCTGGCTGGTGCCGTCGCGGCGTCAGCGTGGCCAGATGGACGTACGCCTGCAGGCCCGTCGCCTCGGTTTGGCGATGCAGCTGGCCCGCGAGGAGTGGCCGTACTGGCTGGGCAAGACACCGCCCAATCCGTGCCCGCAGTACCACCATCCGCGGCCCCGCGGGCGCCAGGACAGCTGGTGCTATTGGCAACGCGAGCAGGGTCACTGGCTGAACAAGTGGCAGGAGCCCTGCGCCGATGCGGCGCTGGCCGAGCAGCTCGCCAGCTTGCCGGCCGATGTTTACAAGGCCGAAGCCACACCGCAGATGATCGCGTTGTGCTGGGGCGAGCGCGCTCAGCCCGATTCCCTGACGGCGATCGCCGCCTTTCTCAAATCCCGCGCCTGAGTCGCATGTCTGCACGCAGCGCAGGGTCACGACTGGCTGCCTGACTGCGCGTAGAGCGCGTCGACATCCGCCAGGCTGCGGATGATGCTGTCCGAGTACTTGTTGACCAGAAATGGCACGCTCTTTTCGTTGTAATTGCGCAGCGAACCTTCGATGTAACGCCACTTGGTCGCCACGCCGTCGAGCGTGGTATTGATCGTCGCACTGTTGGTCTGCTGGTTGCGCAGTGCGCTTAGACGTGCAGAAAAGTCGTTTACCAGTTCTTCGATAGGCCGCTCGCTGCTGTCACCCGAGAAGCTCGCGCCCACCGAAGCGCTGCGCGCCGCGTAATTCACTGCGATGCTCTGCATCAACACGCTGAGTTCGCGGGTGGCAGCCATCTGCGTGCTGATGGCGCTGCCATCCATACGATGCAGCGCCTCGTAAAGCGCCTGGGCGGTTTCCAGTACCTGGCGGTTGCGCGTCGCCATGTCCGCCACCGGCTGCAGGTCCGTGTAACCCTGCTTCTGCATGACGTTCATCAGGCTCTTCAGCTCGGTATCGTAACGCTGCCACTGTTCCTGCAGTTGCGTCTGCAGGCGCGCGGCGCCCACGTCCTGCAGGCCGATCAGCTTGCCTAGCTCGTCGCGGGCCTGTTGGCGCGACGCCTCGATCATCTTCGCGTAACGCTGGTCGCCTTCCATGCTGTTGTACATGTAGAAGTCTGCCAGGCTTTTCTGGGTAGCCAGGTGGAAGTCCTGCAGATGCTGGAAGTCGTCGGCGGTGCTGGCGAAGAGGGTGGAAGCGTGCAGCGCCAGGGCGCCGACCAGGAGGGTATGCAGAGAGAAGGCACGCAATTGGGCTGGCATGCGGATACCTCGGTGTCATCGTGTCGTTCTTGTTGTTTTTGGCTTCGGTGGCAGCCGAATGGGCGCGACTCTACCCGCGGTCGCGGGTTTTGGCTAGCGCTTGCGCAGGGGCGATCCACGCCCCTCGAATGATGGATTATCGACGCGACTGATCGGCTTTTCGTCTGCCCCCAAACTGACTGTATGGTCTACGTAGTGCCAGCTGTATGCGGCTACATAACGCCAATTGACAATCGCAGGCTTTTGCCTGAAGGTGTGCTCACCCAAATCAAACGGGCGTATGAATTGAGTGTTTGCCTCTTCGCAAATGCCCAATCCAGTCCGACTATCGCATCGGTGGGTAGCCTTTTTCGTCTACGTTGTTCGTAGCGTGAATTGGCCGGTTGGCTCCGGTGTGTACTGTTCAGATTCCCTTAGCGTGGAGATCAGTTGATGATTTACGAAGGTAAAGCCATCACGGTTAAGGCTCTTGAAAGCGGCATCGTCGAACTCAAGTTCGACCTCAAGGGTGAGTCCGTCAACAAGTTCAATCGTCTGACCCTGAGCGAGCTGCGCCAGAGCGTCGATGCGATCAAGGCCGATGCCTCGATCAAGGGCGTTATCGTCAGCAGCGGCAAGGACGTGTTCATCGTCGGCGCCGACATCACCGAGTTCGTCGACAACTTCAAGCTGCCCGAAGAGCAGCTGGTTTCCAGTGGTCTGGAAGCCAACAAGATCTTCAGCGATTTCGAAGACCTGAACGTGCCCACCGTAGTCGCTATCAATGGCATCGCCCTGGGTGGCGGTCTGGAAATGTGCCTGGCTGCCGATTACCGGGTCATGGCCGAAGGTGCCAAGATCGGCCTGCCGGAAGTCAAACTGGGCATCTACCCAGGCTTTGGCGGCACCGTACGTCTGCCGCGCCTGATCGGTACCGACAACGCGGTCGAGTGGATCGCCTCCGGTAAGGAAAACCGTGCCGAAGAAGCCCTCAAGGTCGGCGCGGTCGACGCCGTGGTCGCCGCCGACAAGCTGCAGGCCGCTGCCCTGGACCTGATCAAGCGCGCCATCTCTGGCGAGCTCGACTACAAGGCCAAGCGTCAGCCCAAGCTCGAGAAGCTCAAGCTCAACGCCATCGAGCAGATGATGGCCTTCGAAACCGCCAAGGGTTTCGTGGCCGGCCAGGCTGGTCCGAACTACCCGGCGCCGGTCGAAGCAATCAAGACCATCCAGAAGGCCGCCAACTTCGGCCGTGACAAGGCGCTTGAAGTCGAAGCCGCCGGTTTCGCCAAGCTGGCCAAGACCTCTGTCGCCAAGAGCCTGATCGGCCTGTTCCTCAATGATCAGGAGCTCAAGAAAAAGGCCAAGGCTCATGACACCATCGCCAAAGACGTGAATTTGGCCGCCGTGCTCGGCGCCGGCATCATGGGTGGCGGCATCGCCTACCAGTCGGCCTCCAAGGGCACGCCAATCCTGATGAAGGATATCCGTGAGGAAGGCATCAAGATGGGCTTGGGCGAGGCTTCCAAGCTGCTGGCCAAGCGCGTCGAGAAAGGCCGCATGACCACCGCGAAGATGGCCGAATCGCTGAGCGCCATTCGCCCGACCATGTCCTACGGCGACTTTGGCCACGTCGACATTGTCGTCGAAGCCGTGGTCGAGAACCCCAAGGTCAAGCAGGCCGTGCTGGCCGAGGTCGAAGGCGCGGTCAAGGAGGGCACCATCCTGGCGTCCAACACTTCGACCATCTCCATCAGCCTGTTGGCCAAGGCCCTCAAGCACCCTGAAAACTTCGTCGGCATGCACTTCTTCAACCCGGTGCACATGATGCCGCTGGTCGAAGTCATCCGTGGCGAGAAGTCCAGTGAAGAGGCGGTGGCCACCACCGTGGCGTACGCCAAGAAGATGGGCAAGAACCCGATCGTGGTCAACGACTGCCCGGGCTTTCTGGTCAACCGCATCCTGTTCCCGTACTTCGGCGGTTTCGCCACGCTGCTGAGCTTCGGCGTCGACTTCGCACGTATCGACAAGGTCATGGAGAAGTTCGGCTGGCCCATGGGCCCGGCTTACCTGTCCGATGTGGTCGGCATCGACACCGGCCACCACGGCCGTGACGTGATGGCCGAAGGCTTCCCGGATCGCATGGCCGTAGATGGCCGTACTGCAGTCGACGTGATGTACGACGCCAACCGCCTGGGTCAGAAGAACGGCAAGGGCTTCTATGCCTACGAGACCGACAAACGCGGCAAGCCGAAAAAGGTCAGCGATCCGGAGGCCTACGAGCTGCTCAAGTCGATCGTCAAGGAGCAGCGTGAGCTGAGCGACGAGGACATCGTCAACATCATGATGATCCCGCTGTGCCTGGAAACCGTGCGCTGCCTGGAAGACGGTATCGTCGAGACCGCCGCCGAGGCCGACATGGGCCTGGTCTACGGCATCGGTTTCCCACCCTTCCGTGGCGGTGCGCTGCGTTACATCGACAGCGTCGGGGTTGCCGAATTCGTGGCCCTGGCCGACAAGTACGCCGATCTGGGCGCGCTGTACAAGCCGACCGAGAAACTGCGTGAAATGGCCAAAAACGGCCAGACCTTCTTCGGTTAATCGCGCAACGATTGGAGCGAGAGTGAATTTATGAGCCTGAATCCAAGAGATGCAGTCATCGTCGACTTCGGCCGGACCCCGATGGGTCGTTCCAAGGGCGGCATGCACCGTAATACCCGTGCCGAGACCATGTCGGCGCAACTGATCAGCAAACTGCTGGAACGCAACAGCAAGGTTGACCCCAAGGAAGTCGAAGACGTCATCTGGGGTTGCGTCAACCAGACCCTCGAGCAGGGCTGGAACATCGCGCGCATGGCCTCGCTGATGACTCAGATCCCGCACACCAGTGCCGGGCAGACCGTCAGCCGCCTGTGCGGCTCGTCGATGAGCGCGCTGCACACAGCCGTGCAGGCGATCCAGACCGGTAACGGCGATGTGTTCGTGGTCGGCGGCGTCGAGCACATGGGCCACGTCGGCATGATGCATGGCGTCGACCCGAACCCACACCTGTCGCTGTACGCCGCCAAGGCGTCCGGCATGATGGGCCTGACCGCCGAGATGCTGGGCAAGATGCACAACATCAGCCGCGAGGCCCAGGACAAGTTTGGCGTGCGCTCCCACCAGTTGGCCCACAAAGCCACGGTGGAAGGCAAGTTCAAGGACGAGATCATCCCGATGCAGGGCTATGACGAGAACGGCTTCCTCAAGGTCTTCGACTACGACGAAACCATTCGCCCGGAAACTACCCTGGAAAGCCTGGCCAACCTCAAGCCGGCGTTCAATCCCAAGGGCGGCACCGTCACTGCGGGTACTTCCTCGCAGATCACCGATGGTGCGTCCTGCATGATCGTCATGAGCGCCCAGCGTGCTCAGGATCTGGGTATTGAGCCGATGGCCGTGGTTCGCGCCATGGCCGTGGCCGGTGTCGACCCGGCGATCATGGGCTACGGCCCGGTGCCGTCTACCCAGAAAGCGCTCAGGCGCGCCGGTCTGACCATCGACGACATCGACTTCGTCGAGCTCAACGAAGCCTTCGCGGCCCAGGCCCTGCCTGTGCTCAAGGACCTCAAGCTGCTCGACAAGATGGAAGAGAAGGTCAACCTGCATGGTGGCGCCATTGCGCTGGGTCACCCGTTCGGTTGTTCCGGGGCGCGTATCTCCGGTACCCTGCTGAACGTGATGAAGCAGAACAACGGTACCTTCGGCGTGGCGACCATGTGCGTCGGCCTCGGCCAGGGCATTACCACGGTGTTCGAGCGCATCTGACGATTCGCCAGGGCTGCTGCGCTATATAAGGTAGCGCGGCAGTTCTTCGAGTCCGCTGTACAGGTTGCACAACCGGGGCTTCTGCCCCGGTTTTTGTTTTTTGGTGCTCCGCCAATCGTGGAGGCCAAGCAGGGCGAGCCGTCGGGCAATTGTCGAGGTCGTTCCTTTGTATCGGACGAAAAACTTTCCAGGAAATTGAATGATGTCGCTGCAACCCGGTCTCTACCGTCATTACAAAGGTCCCGAGTACCGCGTGCTGGGTGTGGCCAGGCATTCGGAGACGGAAGAGGAAGTCGTGGTCTACCAGGCGCTGTATGGCGAATACGGCTTGTGGGTACGACCGCTGTCGATGTTCACCAGCCAGGTGGAGCTGGACGGCGAGCAGGTTCCGCGCTTTGCTTTGGTCGAGGCCGAAGCGAGCCTTTTCAGTCGCCCCTGAGGGCACCGCGAAAAGCGCTCGCCCTTGACCTTGCCTTGACCGCCACTATATATAGCGGGGCCAAAGCTGAACGCAGGGCAGTTGGATGCGTGCAAAAGCACCACTCTGACCCGCGGTAGCACCACGCTCTTTGCGTTCGCTCTATCGAGTGGGCGCCTTCATCGTCGACGTGATAAGCGTCGACTCGATACGCCCAACAGTGTTTTCAGGCGTCTGTCGCCTTCACTTACCGAATTTCAGGAATTTTCCAATCCATGGGTAAATCGCTGGTCATCGTGGAATCCCCGGCCAAGGCCAAGACAATCAACAAGTACCTGGGCAGCCAGTACGTGGTGAAGTCGAGCATCGGCCATATCCGCGACCTGCCCACCAGCGGCGGGGCGGCTACCAAGGAACCTGCCAAGCGCGGCAAGGCAGCAGCAGGCGAAGCGCCGGCGCTGTCGCCGAAGGAAAAGGCCAAACGCCAGCTGTTCGCGCGCATGGGCGTCGACCCGGAGCACGGCTGGAAAGCCAAATACGAAATCCTGCCTGGCAAGGAGAAGGTGGTCGAGGAACTGCGCCGCTTGGCCAAGGAAGCCGACACCATCTATCTCGCGACCGACTTGGATAGAGAGGGGGAGGCCATCGCCTGGCACCTGCGCGAATCCATCGGTGGCGATGACAGCCGCTACAAGCGCGTGGTGTTCAACGAGATCACCAAGAAGGCCATCCAGGAGGCGTTCTCCGCCCCGGGTGAGCTGGACATCAACCGTGTCAACGCCCAGCAGGCGCGCCGCTTCCTGGATCGCGTGGTGGGCTACATGGTTTCGCCGCTGCTGTGGGCGAAGATCGCCCGTGGCCTGTCGGCCGGCCGCGTGCAGTCGGTAGCCGTGAAGCTGGTGGTCGAGCGCGAGAAGGAAATCCGTGCCTTCGTGCCCGAGGAATACTGGGAAGTGCACGCCGATCTGGGTACCGCCAAGGATGCCCAGGTGCGCTTCGAAGTGGTTCGTGAGAACGGCGCCGCCTTCAAACCACTCAACGAAGCCCAGGCCATGGCCGCGCTGGCGACCCTCAAGGCGTCGAGCTACAGCGTCGCCAAGCGCGAGGACAAGCCGACCAGCAGCAAGCCGACTGCGCCGTTCATCACGTCCACCCTGCAGCAGGCCGCCAGCACGCGCCTGGGCTTCGGGGTGAAGAAGACCATGATGATGGCTCAGCGTCTCTACGAGGCCGGCTACATCACCTATATGCGTACCGACTCCACCAACCTGTCGGCCGACGCCATCGAGATGGTGCGCGGCTTCATCGACAAGGAGTACGGCAAGAAATACCTGCCGGAGAAGCCCAACTTCTACTCGAGTAAGGAAGGCGCCCAGGAGGCGCACGAAGCGATTCGCCCTTCTGACGTCAACCTGCGTCCGACCCAGCTGTCGGGCATGGAACGTGATGCCGAGCGTCTGTACGAGCTGATCTGGCGCCAGTTCGTGGCCTGCCAGATGCCCCCGGCCGAGTACCTGTCGACCACCGTGACCGTCAACGCCGCGCAGTTCGAGCTGCGTGCCAAGGGCCGCATCCTCAAGTTCGACGGTTACACCCGTGCCCAGCCGCAGCTGAGCAAGCCGGGCGACGACGCCGTGCTGCCGGAAATGAAGGAAAGCGAGTCGCTCAAGCTGATCAAGCTCGATCCTAGCCAGCACTTCACCAAGCCGCCGGCGCGCTATTCGGAAGCCAGCCTGGTCAAGGAAATGGAAAAGCGCGGCATCGGCCGCCCGTCGACCTATGCGGCGATCATTTCTACCATTCAGGACCGCGGCTATGTGGCGCTGCACAACCGCCGCTTCTACTCGGAGAAGATGGGCGATATCGTCACCGAGCGCCTGAGCGAGAGCTTTTCGGATCTGATGGACTACGGCTTCACCGCTGGCATGGAAGAGAACCTCGATGACGTCGCCCAGGGCGAGCGCGAGTGGAAGCACCTGCTCGACGAGTTCTACGGCGACTTCAAGAAAAAGCTCGAAGTAGCGGCCGACGGCGACAAGGGCATGCGTGCCAACACGCCGACCCTGACCGACATTCCGTGCCGCGAATGTGGCCGGCCGATGATGATTCGTACCGCGTCCACCGGCGTGTTCCTCGGCTGCTCGGGCTACGCCCTGCCGCCGAAAGAGCGCTGCAAGGCGACCATCAACCTGGTGCCGGGCGACGAGATCGCTGCCGATGACGAAGGAGAATCCGAATCGCGCGTGCTGCTGGGCAAGCATCGCTGCCCGATCTGCGCCACGGCGATGGACGCCTACCTGTTGGATGAAACCCGCAAGCTGCATATCTGCGGCAATAACCCGGATTGCGCGGGTTACGAAATCGAGCAGGGCCAGTTCCGCATCAAGGGTTACGAAGGCCCGAGCCTGGAGTGCGACAAGTGCGGCAGCCAGATGCAGCTCAAGACCGGTCGCTTCGGTAAGTTCTTCGGCTGCACCAACAGTGAGTGCAAGAACACCCGCAAACTGCTGCGCAACGGCGAGCCTGCGCCACCCAAGATGGACGCGGTGAAGATGCCGGAGCTCAAGTGCGAGAAGGTCGACGATACCTACGTGCTGCGCGACGGCGCCTCGGGGCTGTTCCTGGCTGCCAGCCAGTTCCCGAAGAACCGCGAAACCCGTGCACCGCTGGTGCTCGAGCTGTTGCCGCATAAGGACGAAATCGATCCGAAGTACCACTTCCTGTTCGATGCACCTGCCAAGGATCCGGAAGGCCGTGCTGCGGTCATCCGCTACAGCCGCAAGACCAAGGAGCAGTACGTGCAGACCGAAGTCGATGGCAAGCCCACCGGCTGGAAGGCGTTCTTCGACGGCGGAAAGTGGAAGGTCGAAGACAAGCGTTGATCCATACCGGGTGCACCCTCGCGGCGTGCGCCCGGCGCCATCTGGAGAATGCAAATGGCTGGCGAGCTGTATACCCGCACCAATCAGAAGATCTTCTATGCCGGGCTGTCTCTGGAATCCTGGCGCAAGGCTGAGGAAGGCCGGGCGATGAATGCTCAGGCATTGGTGCAGGCCGAGCGCGAAGCCACGCTGTTTCATCTGTACGGCGCGCTGCTCGGGCTGTGCCATGAGATCGCCGGTTTTTATCGCTTGCCCAACAGCAGCGCCGCGCGTGCTGAGGTGCTGCTGGACCGGCAGAACCTCGATGGCGCGCCGAGCCCCGAGCTGGCTGAGCTGGTCGAGCTGGCGGCAAATCGTGACGCTTGGCTGGGGCAGTTGCTGGCCGCACACGCCGAGCTGTTCAAGCCGCCGCGCCCTCCACGTGAGCCGAAAGGCGAGCCCGGCGCTTCGGCGTTGATCCAGGCGGTGAGCGTCGATGAGCAGACGCCACCGCTGGCGCGTGAAACCCTGGAAAACTGGCGGCAGGAACTCAAAGCCCTTGCCCAGCGATTTCGTGAAGGCCTGAGCGAGTGGTGAGCACCGCCTGTCGCTGATTGAAAGTCCGTTCGGCATCTGGCGGTTTTTTCGCCAAGCCATCGGGTGGACTGGCTGTTACACTGTACGGCCTTTTGCGGCACGCCTCCTTGAGGTGCTGCCCTTCGTGGAGAATCCGAGTCATGCCTACATCCTTCCTTGAGATCGTCGAACTGCCCGATGGGCGTATTGCCCTGCGTCGAGCTGACGATGAGGAAGCGCTGGTGGTGCTGGATTTCTCGGAAGATGCCAAGGCCTTCCTGCAGGGCCAGCACGTGGAAGTCGCTAAGGCGATGCTCAACGTCGGTGTGCAGATGGCAGGTCGAATGGCCGAAGGCGATTTCGAGCACGAAGAAGACGAACAGCCGCGCGTACTTCATTGATAGGCATTGGCCTGAGCGAGCCCAGATAAACAAAAGGCCAGCAGATGTGCTGGCCTTTTGTTTATCTAGTCGATCGTTACGCCGCCAGATTTCAACCCAGGCTGATATTCAGGCTCTGCGCTTTGCCGGTACGTGCCGCTGTTTCCAGTTGCTGGCGGGCGTGCGAGGGCAGGGGATGCAGCCAGCTCACCACGGTGTGGCTGCGGCCAAGCTTCAGCGCTTCCTCGGCCAGCTGCAGCGCGCTCTGGTTGCGGCGCGGCTGCAGCAGCAGGATACGTTCGCGGTTCAGGCCGGCCTCGCGTAGCCAGTTCTGGGTCAGGCTGGCGGGCGGGGCGATCAGGGTCAGCCAGCGTTCGTCATCCTTTTCGCTCAGTTCCCGCAGCATGGGCGCCAGTAGCGTCAGACAATGGCCGGCTGCACCACGCAGCGACACTTCGCTGAAGGTGGTTTCCTGGCTTGCCGGTTCTTCTACGGCTGCGAGGGTCGAGGCCAGAAAGGCATCGAACAGGGGCAGCTGGTTACGGCTCAACGACTGGGGGAACTGCATGACGCCTCCAATTAGCGGCGGATGACGCCGACACTTAAACCTTCAATGACCAGATCCTGCTCTTCCAGATTCACCTTGATCGGGGCGAACTCCGGGTTTTCCGCCAGCAGCCACACGGTGTTGCCTTCACGCTTGAAGCGCTTGACCGTCACTTCATCGTCGATACGTGCTACGACCACCTGGCCGTTACGCGCCTCGCTGGTGGTGTGCACTGCCAGCAGGTCGCCATCGATGATGCCGATATCCTTCATGCTCATGCCGCGCACGCGCAGCAGGTAATCGGCTTTGGGGCGGAAGAAGTCCGGGTTGATTCGGCAGGCTTCCTCTATATGCTGCTGCGCCAGGATTGGCGCGCCGGCGGCGACGCGGCCAATGACCGGCAGGCCGTCTTCCTCCTCCTGCTGATTGGGCTCGAAGCCCGGAATGCGAATGCCGCGCGAGGCGCCTGGAGTCATTTCAATGGCGCCCTTGCGTGCCAGGGCCTTGAGGTGTTCCTCGGCGGCGTTGGGCGATTTGAAGCCCAGGGCTTGCGCGATTTCCGCGCGGGTCGGGGGATAGCCATTGTCTTCCAGGCACTGCTTGATGAAGGCGAGAATTTCACCTTGGCGGGGCGTCAGCTTGATCATGTGAGGCGCTCTGGCTTTTTATACAGTGACTGGGATTATATACAGTAAGGCGTGCTTGGCAATCGCTTGATGCGTACCGCCTGGATTTATCGGCAAGCAGCGGATGATCGGTTGTCGGCATAGCGCACCGGGAGCCGGGTTGCGTGCGACGCTATCGCCAAATGATGACTGAGCATCCAGAATACGCCTTGCGCGGCTTGACAGTGGCATGCGCTGAAACGTATGTTTCAAACACTTGTTTGTCTGGTGGATGTCATGGCGCAATCGGAAACCGTTGAACGCATTCTCGACGCTGCGGAGCAGTTGTTCGCGGAGAAGGGCTTTGCCGAAACGTCGCTGCGCCTGATTACCAGCAAGGCTGGGGTCAACCTTGCCGCCGTCAATTATCACTTCGGCTCTAAGAAGGCCCTGATCCAGGCGGTGTTCTCGCGTTTTCTCGGGCCATTCTGCACTAGCCTGGAGCGTGAGCTGGACAAGCGCCAGAGCAAGCCGGGCGTCACCTTCAGCCTTGAAGAGCTGCTCGAGCTTCTGGTCGAGCAGGCCCTGGCGGTCAAGCCGCGCAGTGGCAACGATCTGTCGATCTTCATGCGTTTGCTGGGCCTGGCATTCAGCCAGAGCCAGGGGCACCTGCGTAAATACCTCGAAGAGGTTTACGGCAAGGTGTTCCGCCGCTACATGTTCCTGGTCCATGAGGCCGCTCCTGGTATTCCGCCGCTGGAGCTGTTCTGGCGCGTGCACTTCATGCTCGGGGCGGCGGCGTTCAGCATGTCCGGCATCAAGGCGTTGCGAGCCATGGCCGAAAGCGACTTTGGCGTGGACACCTCCATCGAGCAGGTGATGCGCCTGATGGTGCCGTTCCTGGCCGCCGGCATGCGCTCGGAGAGTGGCGTGACCGATCCGCGCCTCGCCTCTGCGCAGCTCATTCCTCGCCACAAAAGCCCGCCCATCATCAAGCCTTGAGTCGGGGGCATCGCTTGCCTACGGCTCCTGGCTGCCCCTAAGCTAGCGTCCTTCGAGATAACCGCCCACGGCCCGGAACTCTGACCGGCACCAATGTCCCATGGGCGTGAAGCTTTTATTCAAGGAATACGCGTTGTGACGACTCCCCTTTATGGCTCCCTGATGGTGGACATCGCCGGTACCTGCCTGACCGCCGAGGATCGCCAGTTGCTGCGCCAGCCCGAGGTGGGCGGCCTGATCATCTTTGCCCGCAATATCGAGAACCAGCGCCAGGTGCGTGAGCTGTGCGAATCCATCCGGGCGATTCGTCCCGATCTGCTGCTGGCGGTGGACCAGGAAGGCGGTCGCGTGCAGCGCTTGCGACAGGGCTTTGTGAAGCTGCCGGCCATGCGGGCTATTGCCGGTTGCGCCGACGCTGAGCAAC
This sequence comes from Pseudomonas sp. CNPSo 3701, assembly GCF_028674975.1. Taxonomy (NCBI): domain Bacteria; kingdom Pseudomonadati; phylum Pseudomonadota; class Gammaproteobacteria; order Pseudomonadales; family Pseudomonadaceae; genus Pseudomonas; species Pseudomonas sp. CNPSo 3701. The sequence goes on from NZ_JAQZSI010000003.1 coordinate 198,192, forward strand.
TGGCCCGCCAGTGCGGCTGGTTGATGGCCACCGAAGTGTTGGCGGTGGGGCTCGATCTGAGCTTTGCCCCGGTACTGGATCTGGACCACGCGCGCAGCGCGGTGGTTGGCCATCGCGCCTTCGAGGGCGATGCCGAGCGTGCCACGCAACTAGCCGGTGCCTTTATCCGCGGCATGGCAGAGGCGGGCATGGCCGCTACAGGCAAGCATTTCCCTGGCCATGGCTGGGCCGAGGCCGACTCCCACGTGGCGATTCCTACCGATGAGCGCAGCCTGGAGGAAATCCGCCAGAACGATCTGCGCCCGTTCGCCGCGCTGAGTCGCGATCTGGCTGCTGTGATGCCGGCCCACGTCATCTATCCGCAGGTCGATGATCAGCCGGCCGGCTTTTCGCGTCGCTGGCTGCAGGACATCCTGCGCGGTGAGCTGGGTTTCGACGGGGTGATCTTCAGCGACGACCTGTCGATGGCCGGCGCTCACGTCGTCGGCGATGCGGCCAGTCGTATCGAGGCGGCGCTGACTGCCGGCTGCGACATGGGCCTTGTATGCAACGACCGGGCGGCCGCGGAGCTGGCCCTGTCGGCCGCGCAGCGTCTCAATGTCGTTGCACCCAAGGGGCTTGCACGCATGCGTCGGCGGGCCTTTCCGGGCGTAGACTATCGCCAGGATCCGCGCTGGGCGCAGGCGCTTTCCGCGCTACGGGCTGCGCAGTTGGTGGAGTGAGGGAAGGGGCTTTATTCAGTTTGCTGCAATTTGGCGGCCACCCAATACCTGTGGGAATGGGCCATGCCCGTGACTCTTTCGCGGGCATGGCCTAGGCGTCCCCGCCCGCTCCCACAGCGTATTACTTCGGCTGTGCCTGCTTTAGCTCAACCACAAACGATCAGGGCCGCTTATGCGGCCCTGATCGTTTTCAGCTCTTTACCGTCGCCAGCAGCCGCTCCAGCAGCGCTTCCAGAGTATTGAAGCGTTCCTCGGCGCGCTCCATCGGTACCGAGAAGCGGAACAGCGTGGCGCCCTCGAACTTGTAGCGGTTCGGCGCGCTCTGGATCAGCTTGATCAGCGTCAGCGGATCGACCGGTGTTTCCGCCGCGAATTCGATGCGTCCGCCCTGCGGGCCCGCATCGATCTTCTTGATGCCGAGCCGCTCGGCTTGCAGCTTGAGCAGCGTGATGCGCACCAGGTTTTTGGTCGGCTCGGGCAGCAGGCCGAAGCGATCGATCATCTCCACCTGCAGTTCCTTGAGGCCGTCCTCGTCGGTGGCGTTGGCGATGCGCTTGTAGAGGATCAGGCGGGCGTGCACGTCCGGCAGGTAGTCCTCGGGGATCAGCGCCGGCACCCGCAGGTTGATTTCCGGCCCGCCGCCCAGGGGCTGGTCGAGATTCGGCTGCTCACCCTTGCGGATCGACTTGACCGCACGTTCGAGCATTTCCATGTACAGGGTGAAACCGACCGCCTGAATCTGCCCGCTCTGGCCGTCGCCGAGCAACTCGCCGGCGCCGCGGATTTCCAGATCGTGGGTGGCGAGCACGAAGCCGGCGCCCAGGTCCTGGGCGTTGGCAATGGCCTCCAGGCGCTTTTGCGCATCGTCGGTCATCTGCTTGCGTGGCGGGGTCAGCAGGTAGGCGTAGGCCTGGTGGTGGCTACGGCCGACGCGACCGCGCAACTGGTGCAGCTGGGCCAGGCCGAACTTGTCGGCGCGCTCGATGATGATGGTGTTGGCGCTCGGCACGTCGATGCCGGTCTCGATGATGGTCGAGGCGATCAGCACGTTGAAGCGCTTGTGATAGAAGTCGCCCATCACTTGTTCCAGCTCGCGCTCGTTCATCTGCCCGTGGCCGATGCCGATGCGTGCCTCGGGCACCAGCTCGGCCAGATCCGCCGCGCATTTCTCGATGGTCTTCACGTCGTTGTGCAGGTAATACACCTGGCCGCCGCGCAGCAGCTCACGCAGCAAGGCTTCCTTGATGGTCGGCTTGTTCTGCTCCATGACGAAGGTGCGTACCGACAGGCGCCGCGCCGGCGGCGTGGCGATGATCGACAGGTCGCGCATGCCCGACACCGCCATGTTGAGGGTGCGCGGGATCGGCGTGGCGGTCAGGGTGAGAATGTCCACCTCGCTGCGCAGGGCCTTGAGGGCTTCCTTCTGGCGCACGCCGAAACGGTGTTCCTCGTCGATGATCACCAGGCCGAGGTTCTTGATCTTGACGTCGTCCTGCAAGAGCTTGTGGGTGCCGATGATGATGTCGATCTTGCCTTCGGCGAGCTGCTCGATGGCGGCGCTGACTTCCTTGGCGCTCTTGAAGCGGCTCATCACCTCGACGGTCACCGGCCAGTCGGCGAAGCGGTCGCGGAAGCTGTTGTAGTGCTGCTGGGCGAGCAGGGTGGTGGGCACCAGAATCGCCACTTGGCGGCCGCCGTGCACGGCGATGAACGCCGCGCGCATGGCCACTTCGGTCTTGCCGAAGCCGACGTCGCCGCACACCAGGCGATCCATCGGCTTGGCGGCGAGCATGTCTTCGCGCACCGCCTCGATGGCGCTCTGCTGGTCCGGCGTTTCCTCGAACGGGAAGCCGGCGCTGAAGGTTTCGTAATCGGCCTTTGGATCGCGGAACGCATAGCCTTCTCGGGCGGCGCGGCGTGCGTAGATGTCGAGCAGCTCGGCGGCCACGTCGCGTACCTGCTCGGCAGCCTTGCGCTTGGCCTTCTGCCAGGTTTCCGAGCCCAGTCGGTGCAATGGCGCCAGGGCGTCGTCGCTGCCGGTGTAGCGGGCGATCAGGTGCAGGCTGGCCACCGGTACGTAGAGTTTGGCTTCCTCGGCGTACATCAGCGCAAGGAATTCGGCGGCCTGGCCGTCGAATTCCATGGTCACCAGGCCCAGGTAACGGCCCACGCCGTGATCGATATGCACCACCGGCGCGCCTTCACGCAGCTCGGTGAGGTTCTTGATCACGTTGTCGCCGGCATCGCGAGTCTTCTCGCGGCGGCGGCGCTGCATGATGCGCTGGCCGAACAGCGGGCTCTCGGCGATCAGCGCGATGTCTTCGAGCTGCAGACCTTCATCGAGCGGCGCGATGGTGATGCCCAGGCGCTCCTTGCTCGCGCAGAACTGCGGCCAGCCTTCAACTTCCTTGGGCTTGAGCTTGAGGCGGGCGAGCAGTTCGAGCAGCACCTCGCGGCGCCCGGCGGACTCGGCGCAGAACAGCACGCGGCCCGGATACTCCTCGATGAAGCGGCGCAGCGCCGCCAGCGGCTCGCTGGTCTTGGCCTGGATCGCCAGGTCGGGCAGCGCATTGGCCTCGAAACGGGTGCGGCCGACGCCTGGTTCGATGTCTTCCGGGCTGATCACCACCCGCGGCCAGTCCTTCAGGCGGGCGAAGCAGTCCTCGACCGGCAGGAAGATATCGGCTGGCGGCAGCAGTGGGCGTTCGGGGTCGACACGGCGCTCGTCGTAGCGGTTGCGGGCGTCCGTCCAGAACTGCTCGGCGGCCTTTTCGATACCGGGCAGCGAGAACACCTGGGTGTCCTGGGGCAGGTAGTCGAAGAGGGTGGCGGTTTCCTCGAAGAACAGCGGCAGGTAGTACTCGATGCCCGCCGGGGTGATGCCGGTGGACAGATCCTGGTAGATCGGGCAGCGCCGGAAGTCGACATCGAAGCGTTCGCGAAAGCGCCCACGGAAATCGGTGACGGCTTTCTTCTCCAGCGGAAACTCGCGGGCCGGCAGCAGCTTGATCGATTCGACCTTGTCGATCGAGCGCTGGGTTTCCGGGTCGAAGGTGCGCAGGGTTTCGATCTCGTCATCGAACAGGTCGATACGGAACGGCTGCTTGCTGCCCATGGGATACAGGTCGATCAGCGCGCCGCGCACGGCGAACTCGCCATGTTCGTAGACGGTATCGACATAGCGATAACCCGCCGCCTCCAGGCGCGCGCGCATCTCATCGACATCGATGCGCTGGCCGACGTCCAGCACCAGGCTGCTGCCCAGCAGGAAACGCTTCGGCGGCAGGCGGTGCAGGGCGGTAGTGATCGGCACCACCAGCACGCCATGGCTCAGCGACGGCAGGCGATAGAGCGCCGAGATGCGCTGGGAAATGATGTCCTGGTGCGGCGAGAACAGGTCGTAGGGCAGCGTTTCCCAGTCCGGGAAATGCAGCACGGGCAATTCCGGCGCGAAGAAGCTCAGTTCCTGCTCCAGGCGCTCGGCGCTCTGGCTGTCGGCGGTAAGCAGCAGTGTGAAGCGTTTGGCGGAGCTGGCCGCCTCGGCGATGGCCAGGCTCAGCGCGGCACCGGGCAGGTTGCCCCAGTGTTGTTTACCGGCGGTGGCCGGCAAGGACGGCAGACGCAGTACAGGCACGGGTGGCTCGCGATTGGTAACGATTTGGCCCCCGATTGTAACTATCCGCGAGGATGACTGTCAGTGTTTCGACCGCTGCAGATTGCCGACCCACAGCCGGGTCGTCATAATGTAGCCCCTTTTTTCAGCCCCTACATGTGGAAGGTATTGCCGTGACTCAGAAGCCCGACCAGTGTCTTGGTGAATGGATTGACCGTGAAGCCCTCGCCGAGGCGATGATTCCGCTGATTGGTCAGCTGTACCGCAACAACAACGTGGTGCTGTCGATCCATGGCCGCAGCCTGATCAACCGCTCGGTCATCGAGATTCTCAAGGCGCACCGCTTTGCCCGTCACCGTCAGGCTGACGAGAGCGGCCTGGCCGTTCATGACACCTACGCCGTGCTCAAGGCCATGAGCGAGCTCAAGCTGGGCGCTGCTTCCGTCGATCTGGGCAAGATGGTCGGCAAGTTCAAGGCTGAAGGTAATGGCCGCAGCATCGAGCAGTTCGTCAAGGATGAGCTGGCCGAGGTCGTCAACCAGCAGAACGCTTCGCCGCGCAAGGGCACTGATGTCGTGCTGTACGGTTTCGGCCGTATCGGTCGTCTGCTAGCGCGCATCCTGATCGACCACACCGGTGGTGGCGACGGCCTGCGTCTGCGCGCCATCGTCGTGCGCAAGGGCGCCGAGAACGACCTGGTCAAGCGCGCCAGCCTGCTGCGCCGCGACTCGGTGCATGGCAAGTTCAATGGCACTATCACCATTGATGAAGAAAACAGCACCCTGACCGCCAACGGCAACCTGATCCAGGTGATCTACGCCAAGGATCCGTCGGCCATCGACTACACCCAGTACGGCATCAAGGACGCACTGCTGGTCGACAACACCGGCGTATGGCGTGATGCCGAGGGCCTGGGCCAGCACCTCAAGTGCCCGGGCATCGACCGAGTGATCCTCACCGCACCGGGCAAGGGCGCGCTGAAGAATATCGTGCATGGCATCAACCATGGCGAGATCACCGCCGATGACAAGATCATCTCGGCTGCCTCCTGCACCACCAACGCCATCGTGCCGGTGCTCAAAGCCGTCAATGACCAGTACGGCATCGTCAATGGTCACGTCGAAACCGTTCACTCTTACACCAACGACCAGAATCTGATCGACAACTTCCACAAGGGCAGCCGTCGTGGCCGTAGCGCCGCGCTGAACATGGTCATCACCGAAACCGGTGCGGCTACCGCTGCAGCGAAGGCACTGCCGGTGCTCAAGGGCAAGCTGACCGGCAATGCGATCCGCGTCCCGACGCCGAACGTGTCGATGGCCATTCTCAACCTGAACTTGGAAAAGGCCACCAGCCGCGAAGAAATCAACGAGTACCTGCGCCAGATGGCCATGCACTCCGACCTGCAGAAGCAGATCGATTTCGTCAGCTCCCAGGAAGTGGTCTCCACCGACTTCGTCGGCTCGCGCCACGCCGGTGTGGTAGACGCCGAAGCCACCATCGCCAACGACAACCGCGTCGTTCTGTACGTGTGGTACGACAACGAGTTCGGCTACAGCTGCCAGGTGATCCGTGTGATGGAAGACATGGCCGGGGTCAACCCGCCTGCGTTCCCGCGCTGATAGCGTGCTGATCGCGTCCGAGCCAATCGGTCGCTGATCGCGCTGCCTGATCGAAGCCCTCGTCTCTGGACGAGGGCTTCGTCGTTTACGGGGCAATGTTCGTTGGCTAAGGGCGTTCGTCGGTCGACACGACGCCAGGCTCAGGCCGGTTGTCATGCCGTGATGGCCGTTGTTGAGCGGCCGAGGAATTGCTGCGCTGTCGCGTCCTGTAACGGAAATGGCAAAAAAGACAAGCGCTTGGGTGGCGTCGAGTTGACGCACGTCTTTATAATCCCGGCGATTTGTTACCTACGTTCGACATCTTCATGTGCCAAATGCGACGCCTTTGGTACACGGGCTGCATTTGTTTCAGGTTCGAACGTACTTCTAAAAAGCTCTAAAACCAGTGGTTAGGCAAACCTATGATCAAAATAAAACATGGGCTCGACTTGCCGATAACAGGCGCACCGGCGCAGCAAATCGAAGCGGCCAGGCCAGTGCGCAGCGTTGCCGTCATAGGCTTCGATTATCAGGGCATGAAGCCCACCATGTCGGTACAGGTGGGTGACCGGGTCAAGTTGGGTCAGGTTCTTTTTGTCGACAAGAAGAACGAGGGCGTGAACTACACCGCGCCGGGCGCGGGTGTGGTCAGTGCCATTCACCGTGGCGAGAAGCGTGTACTGCAATCGGTGGTCATCGAACTCGATGGCGACGAGCAGGAGACCTTTGCCCAATACACGCCCGAGCAGCTCGCCAGCCTGGACGCCGCCCTGGTGCGCGAGAACCTGCAGCGCTCCGGCCTGTGGACTGCACTGCGTACCCGCCCGTTCAGCAAGGTGCCGGCCATCGATGCCGTGCCCAGCTCGATCTTCGTCAGCGCGATCGATACCCATCCGCTGGCTGCCGACCCTGCTGTGATCATCGCCGAGCAGGCCACTGATTTCGAAAACGGTCTCAAGGCGCTGGCTCGCCTGGCGCCCGTGTTCCTGTGCAAGGCCCCAGGCGTGAGCCTGGCGGGTGAGGGCGTTGCCGGTGTGACCAGCGAAGCCTTCGCCGGCCCGCATCCCGCTGGCCTGCCTGGCACGCACATTCACTTCCTCGACCCGGTCAGCGCCAGCAAGGCCGTGTGGACCATCAACTATCAGGACGTGATCGCCGCCGGCAAGCTGTTCGTCAGCGGCCAGCTGTCCGTCGAGCGCGTGGTAGCTCTGGGCGGCCCGGTGGTCGAGCGTCCGCGCCTGCTGCGCACCCGTCTGGGCGCCAACCTCAGCGAGCTGACTGCCGGCGAGCTGCAACCTGGCAACAACCGCGTGGTCTCCGGCTCGCTGCTCGGCGGTCGTGTCGCCCGCGGCGCCTGCGACTACCTGGGCCGTTACCACCTGCAGGTTTCCTGCCTGCTGGAAGGCAATGACCGTGAGGTGATGCACTACCTGCGTGCCGGCGTGAACAAGCACTCGGTGATGAACGTCTTCGTCTCCAAGCTCAACGCCGCCAAGCGCTTCGCCTTTTCCACCACCACCAACGGCAGCCCGCGCGCCATGGTGCCGGTCGGCAACTACGAGGCGGTGATGCCGCTGGACATCCTGCCAACCCAGTTGCTGCGCTACCTGATCGTTGGCGACACGGAGATGGCCCAGAAGCTCGGCTGCCTCGAACTCGACGAGGAAGACCTGGCGCTGTGCACCTACGTGTGCGCCGGTAAATATGAATATGGCCCGATCCTGCGGGACAACCTCAGCCGTATCGAGAAGGAGGGTTAACTCGTGGGTATTCGTGCATTCCTCGACAAGATCGAGCACAACTTCGAGAAGGGCGGCAAGTACGAGAAGTGGTACGCGCTCTACGAAGCCGTGGACACCTTCTTCTACCGTCCTGGCAGCGTGACCAAGACCACCGCCCACGTGCGTGACGGTATCGACCTCAAGCGCATCATGATCACCGTGTGGGCCTGTACCTTCCCGGCGATGTTCTTCGGCATGTGGAACACCGGTTATCAGGCCAACCTGATCTTCGCCCAGAACCCTGAGCTGCTGGCAGCGCAGGATGGCTGGCGCTTCGGCCTGATCGGTTCGCTGGCAGGCTTCGACCCCAACAGCCTGTGGGACAACTTCATCCAGGGGGCGGCCTACTTCCTGCCCGTGTATGCGGTGACCTTCATCGTCGGCGGTTTCTGGGAGGTGCTGTTCGCTTCCATCCGTCGTCACGAAGTCAACGAAGGCTTCTTCGTCACCTCCGTGCTGTTCGCGCTCATTCTGCCGCCGAGCATTCCGCTGTGGCAGGTAGCCCTGGGCATCAGCTTCGGCGTGGTGATCGGCAAGGAAGTGTTCGGCGGGACCGGCAAGAACTTCCTCAACCCGGCGCTGACCGGCCGTGCCTTCCTATTCTTCGCCTACCCGGCGCAGATGTCCGGTGATGCGGTGTGGACCGCGGTCGACGGCTTCGCCGGCGCGACCTCGCTGAGCCTGGCGTCGTCCGGTGGCATCGACAACATCATCAACAATGGCGTGACCTGGATGGATGCCTTCATCGGCACCATGCATGGTTCGATGGGCGAAACCAGCACCCTGGCGATCCTGATCGGCGGCGCCGTGCTGCTGTTCACCAAGATCGCCTCCTGGCGCATCGTCAGCGGCGTGATGATCGGCATGATCGGTCTGAGCACGTTGTTCAATACCATCGGTTCGGACAGCAACCCGATGTTCGCCATGCCGTGGTACTGGCACCTGGTGGTCGGCGGTTTCGCCTTCGGCATGATCTTCATGGCCACCGATCCGGTTTCGGCATCGATGACCAATACCGGCAAATGGGTCTTCGGCATCCTCATCGGCGTGATGGTGGTGCTGATTCGTGTCGTCAACCCGGCGTTCCCCGAGGGCATGATGCTGGCGATCCTGTTTGCCAATCTGTTCGCACCGCTGATCGACCACTTCGTCGTACAGGCCAATATCAAGCGGAGGCTGGCACGCAATGTCTAGTCAAAAAGAATCCACCGCCCGCACGCTGCTCGTGGCGTTGCTGGTCTGTCTGGTTTGTTCGGTATTCGTGGCCGGTGCCGCGGTGGCGCTCAAACCTACCCAGCTGGAAAACCGCCTGCTGGACAAACAGCGCAGCATTCTGGCGATTGCCGGCCTGGGTAACCCGAACATGCCGAGTTCCGCGGTTCGCGCCATGTTCGAAGACACCATCCAGGCGCGCCTGGTCGACCTGGACACCGGCAAGTTCTCCGACAAGTTCGACCCGGTGACCTTCGAGCCCCTGGCTGCGGCCAAGGACCCTGAACTGTCGCGTGCGCTGCCCGCCAGTGAGGACATCGCCTCGATTCGTCGTCTGGAGCGCTACACCACCGTTTACGTGGTGGAGAAGGACGGCCAGCTCGACACCGTGATCCTGCCGGTTCGTGGTTACGGCCTGTGGTCGACCCTGCACGGCTTCATCGCCCTCAAGGGCGATCTCAACACCGTGGTCGGCATGGGCTTCTACCAGCACGCCGAAACCCCGGGTCTGGGTGGCGAGGTCGACAATCCGAAGTGGACGGGTCAGTGGCCCGGCAAGAAGATCTTCGACGAAAACGGCGAGCTCAAGGTGCAGGTCGTCAAAGGCGGCGTGAATCCACAGAGCCCTGATGCCGAGCATCAGGTCGACGGCCTGGCGGGCGCCACGCTCACCAGTAACGGTGTGGATCATCTGCTCAAGTTCTGGCTCGGTAAGAACGGCCTCGGTCCGTTCATCGCTAACCTGCGCGCAGGGGAGGCTTGATATGGCACAGCCAACTATCAAAGACGTATTGCTCAACCCGATCTTCAACAACAACCCGATCGGTCTGCAGATCCTCGGTATCTGTTCCGCGCTGGCGGTCACTTCGAACCTGAAGACCGCTCTGGTGATGTCGGTGGCGCTGACCCTGGTGACCGGGTTCTCCAACCTGTTCATTTCCATGATCCGCAGCCAGATCCCGGGCTCGATCCGTATGATCGTGCAGATGGTGATCATCGCCTCGCTGGTCATTCTGGTGGACCAGTTGCTCAAGGCCTTCGCCTTCAGCCTGTCCAAACAGCTATCGGTGTTCGTCGGCCTGATCATCACCAACTGTATCGTGATGGGGCGTGCCGAAGCCTTCGCCATGCAGAACCCACCGGTTCTGTCGTTCTTCGATGGCATCGGTAACGGTCTGGGCTACAGCGCCATGTTGATCGCCCTGGGCATCATCCGTGAGCTGTTCGGCGCCGGCAAGCTGATGGGCTACACCATCATTCCGGTGGTCAACGACGGCGGCTGGTACCAGCCCAACGGCATGCTGTTGCTGCCGCCTTCGGCGTTCTTCCTGATCGGCCTGTTCATCTGGGGCATCCGGGTATGGAAAACCGACCAGGTCGAGAAGCAAGACTTCAAGATGGCGCCTCAGGTTTCCAATAAGGAGGCGTACTGATGGAACATTACATCAGCCTGTTCGTGCGGGCAGTGTTCGTCGAGAACATGGCCCTGGCGTTCTTCCTGGGCATGTGTACCTTCATCGCCATCTCCAAGAAGGTGGAAACCGCCATCGGTCTGGGTGTGGCCGTTGTCGTGGTACTCGGCATCACCATGCCGGTCAACAACCTGATCTACGCCAACCTGCTCAAGGGCGGCGCGCTGGCCTGGGCCGGTCTGCCGGACGTGGATCTGAGCTTCCTGAGCCTGCTGACCTTCATCGGTGTGATCGCGGCCATCGTGCAGATCCTGGAAATGACCCTGGATAAGTACGTGCCTGCGCTCTACAACGCGCTGGGCGTATTCCTGCCGCTGATCACCGTGAACTGCGCCATCATGGGTGGCTCGCTGTTCATGGTCGAGCGCGACTACAACCTGGCCGAGAGTACCGTTTATGGGGTCGGCGCCGGTGTTTCCTGGGCGCTGGCCATCGCCGCGCTGGCCGGTATTCGCGAAAAGCTCAAGTACAGTGACGTACCGGCAGGTCTGCAAGGGCTGGGCATCACATTTATCACCATCGGTCTCATGTCGCTGGGCTTCATGTCCTTCTCCGGCGTGCAGCTTTAAGGGTGGGATGAACGGATGAATTACGAAGTATTTATCGCGATCGGCATGTTCACCGGCATCGTGCTGGCACTGGTGCTGATCATCATGGCAGCACGCGCCAAGCTGGTTTCCAGCGGCGACGTGAACATCGAAATCAACGGCGAGAAAACCATCACGGTTCCGGCGGGCGGCAAGCTGCTGCAGACGCTGGCAGCCAACAACATCTTCCTTTCGTCCGCCTGCGGCGGCGGTGGCACCTGCGCACAGTGCAAGTGCATCATCGAAGAGGGCGGCGGCGAGATGCTGTCCACCGAGGAGTCGCACTTCACCAAGCGCGAGGCCCGCGAGGGCTGGCGCCTGTCCTGCCAGGCTTCGGTCAAGCAGGACATGAAGATCGAAGTGCCGGAAGAGGTGTTCGGCGTCAAGAAGTGGGAGTGCACCGTCGAGTCCAACCCCAACGTGGCGACCTTCATCAAGGAGCTCACGCTGCGTCTGCCGGAAGGCGAGAACGTCGACTTCCGCGCTGGTGGCTACGTGCAGCTGGAATGCCCGCCGCATGAAGTGCATTACAAGGACTTCGATATTCAAGAGGAGTATCGCGGCGACTGGGACAAGTTCAACCAGTGGAAGTACGTGTCCAAGGTCGAAGAGACCGTGATTCGTGCCTACTCCATGGCCAACTACCCGGAAGAGCGCGGACTGGTGAAATTCAACATCCGCATCGCGTCGCCACCGCCGGGCAAGGATCACCTGCCGCCTGGCCAGATGTCCTCCTACGTGTTCAGCCTCAAGCCGGGCGACAAGATCACCGTGTACGGACCTTTCGGTGAGTTCTTCGCCAAGGACACCGACGCCGAGATGATCTTCATCGGCGGTGGTGCCGGTATGGCGCCGATGCGCTCGCACATCTTCGACCAGCTCAAGCGCTTGAAGTCGACGCGCAAGATCAGCTTCTGGTACGGCGCGCGTTCCATGCGCGAATCCTTCTACAACGAGGAGTACGACCAGCTGCAGGCCGAGAACCCGAACTTCCAGTGGCACCTGGCGCTGTCCGATCCGCAGCCGGAAGACAACTGGACCGGCCTGACCGGATTCATCCACAACGTGCTCTACGAGAATTACCTCAAGGATCACCCAGCACCGGAAGATTGCGAGTTCTACATGTGTGGTCCACCCATGATGAACGCTGCCGTGATCAAGATGCTGACTGATCTGGGTGTGGAGTCCGAAAACATTCTGCTCGACGATTTCGGCGGTTAAACATGAGGTTAGCTGTACTACAGCCCGTTATTGCTGTCGCCCTGGCGGCAGCCCTAACGGGCTGCTTGCATTCAGACAAGATCGAAAGCTTCGGCGGCCCGACCATGGGCAGCACCTACACGGTAAAATACGTGCAGGGCGACGGTGTTGCCCCCAAGGCCGAACTGAAGGCGGCGACCGAAGCGATTCTCGCTGAGGTCGACGCGCAGATGTCCACGTACAGGGCCGACTCGGCGATCGAGATCTTCAACCGCGCTCCGGCAGGCACCTGTCAGGATATGCCTGACGGTGTGCTGGAACTGATCAACGCGGGCAATCGCCTGCACGAGGAAAGTGGCGGCGCCTTCGACCTGACCCTGGAGCCGCTGCTCGACCTCTGGGGCTTCGGTCCCAAGGGCAAGGGCGAAGCGGTGCCCAGCGATGAGCAACTGGCCCAGGTTCGCCAGCGAGTAGGGCAGGAGCACCTGCGCATCGATGGCCAGCGCCTGTGCAAGGATGTCGATGTCGAAGTCGACTTCAACAGCATCGCGGCGGGTTATGCGGTCGACAAGATCATCGCCAGGCTGAGCGAGCTCGGCGTGCGCAGCTATATGGTCGAGGCCACCGGCGAGCTCAAGGCGGCGGGACGCAAGCCCGATGGCAGCCACTGGCGCATCGGTCTTGAAGAGCCGCGTGACGATCAGCGTGTGGCCCAGCGCATCCTGCAACTCGATGGCTACGGTATCTCCACCTCCGGCGACTACCGCAACTATTTCGAGGAAAACGGCCAGCGCTATTCCCACACCCTGGATCCGAGTAGCGGGCGGCCGGTCAATCACAAGCTGGCAGCGGTCACCGTGGCAGATCCATCGACCCTTCGCGCCGATGGCTTGTCCACCCTATTGATGGTGCTCGGCCCCGAAGCCGGCAAGCAGTTCGCCGAACGGTACCGCATCGCGGCATTTTTCGTGACCCGCGAAGGCGAGGGTTTCGTCACAGAAAGTACGCCCGAATTCGAGCAGCTGTTCGCTGCGGGAGAAAAGCAATGACGATGACATTCCTGATCGTGTTCGCGGTCATGGCGCTGGTGGTGGCCATGATGGCCGTCGGCGTCATGGCCGGCCGCAAGCCCATCGCCGGATCCTGCGGCGGCATCGCCAACCTGGGGATCGAGAAGGAATGCTCGATCTGCGGCGGTGACCGTCAGAAGTGCGAGGAGGTCAGCCGTGATCCTCAGGACGCCAGCGACGCCGGCGTGCAGAGCTTCGACCCGAGCAAGCGCTGATCGCCAACGGGCGCCTGGAGCGTTACCCTAGGCGCCTTTGCAAGATGTTGTGTGCCAGGCCGCCTTGCGGCCTGGTTCTGCCGATAACGCGCGATAAGCGTTAAGGCGTGATCTGAGGAGTGAACATGGCGGTCTACAACTACGATGTCGTGGTATTGGGTTCCGGCCCGGCAGGTGAAGGGGCGGCGATGAACGCGGCCAAGGCCGGTCGCAAGGTGGCGGTGGTCGACGATCGCCGCGAGGTGGGCGGCAACTGCACCCACCTGGGCACCATTCCGTCCAAGGCGCTGCGCCACTCGGTGCGGCAGATCATGCAGTTCAACACCAACCCCATGTTCCGCCAGATCGGCGAGCCGCGCTGGTTTTCCTTTCCTGACGTGCTGAAAAGCGCCGAGCGGGTGATCGCCAAGCAGGTCACCTCGCGCACTGGCTACTACGCCCGTAACCGCATCGATGTGTTCTTCGGCACCGGCAGCTTCGCCGACGAGCAGACCATCGAAGTGGTCTGCCCCAACGGCGTGGTGGAGACCCTGTCGGCCAAACAGGTGATCATCGCCACCGGTTCGCGCCCGTATCGCCCGGCCGACGTCGACTTCAACCATCCGCGCGTCTACGACAGCGACACTATCCTGACCCTGAGCCACACCCCGCGTCGTCTGATCATCTACGGCGCCGGCGTGATCGGCAGCGAGTACGCCTCGATCTTCAGCGGCCTGGGCGTGCTGGTCGATCTGATCGACAACCGCGACCAACTGCTGAGTTTCCTGGATTCGGAAATCTCCGACGCCCTGAGCTACCACCTGCGCACCAACAACGTACTGATTCGTCACAACGAGGAGTACGAGCGCATCGAGGGCCTGGACAACGGGGTGATCCTGCACCTGAAATCCGGCAAGAAGATCAAGGCCGATGCGCTGCTGTGGTGTAACGGCCGTACCGGCAACACCGACAAGCTGGGCCTGGAAAACATCGGTATCAACGTCAACAGCCGTGGCCAGGTGCAGGTCGACGAGTACTACCGTACCGAAGTCCCGAACATCTATGCCGCCGGTGACGTGATCGGCTGGCCGAGCCTGGCCAGTGCCGCCGCCGACCAGGGCCGTTCGGCCGCCGGCAGCATCGTCGACAACGGCAGCTGGCGGATCGTCGACGATATCCCGACCGGCATCTACACCATTCCCGAAATCAGTTCGATCGGCAAGAACGAGCACGAGCTTACCAAGGCGAAGATTCCGTACGAAGTCGGCAAGGCGTTCTTCAAGAGCATGGCGCGGGCGCAGATCTCCCACGAGCCGGTGGGCATGCTGAAGATCCTCTTCCACCGCGAAACCTTGGAAGTGCTCGGCGTGCACTGCTTCGGCTACCAGGCTTCGGAGATCGTGCACATCGGCCAGGCGATCATGAACCAGAAGGGCGAGGCGAATACCCTCAAGTATTTCGTCAACACCACCTTCAACTACCCGACCATGGCCGAGGCCTACCGGGTGGCGGCGTTCGACGGGCTCAACCGGCTTTTTTGAGCGGCTCCGGCCGGCGGCCTGAGCCGGTCGGGGATCCGTTCGCCGACTCCCGCGACTGGCGCTGGCCAAACCGCGAGAGCGTCTGAGCAGGCCAGAAAACCGATCCCTGGTGGATCGGTTTTTTTATGGGCGGGCCTTTCAGGTTTTCAAGCGCGGTTTTTGATGGCTGCGGTTACGTGCTCAATGAGCAGTGCCAGCGCTACGTCTGTCGACAGCTGCGCGGTATCGACGGTCAGTGGCGCCTGCGTCCAGGATTCGTACTCGTGGGCCGTGACTGACCGCCAGTCCGGCAACACCAGCCCCGGTACGTCGCTGATTCGTGATTCCACGCGTTGGCGATGTCGATCAAGATCGGAACAGATGATCTGCACGTTCAACAGCGCGCATCCCGCCAGGGCTGCGGTGTCCGCCCAGGCCTGGCGGCTTTCCGCGACCGGATTGACGCAGTCGGCGATCACCCGGCGTCCCATCTTGAGGTTATCCAGCGCCATGGCGTTGGCCACCTGATAACCGCTGCTGCCGACCTCCCGTCTGAGGGTGCCGCTATTGCGTAGCGCCTGTTCGATGCTGTCGATACGCAGGTAAACGGCTTCAAGTTGGGTGGCCAGGGCTTTGGCGAGCGTGGTCTTGCCGGTGCCGGGCAGGCCGCTGAAGACGATCAGCATGTTCTGTCCTTCAAATCCTGAGCGGCACCCAGGCTTATGTGGGAACGGGCCATGCCCGTGATTTCGCGCGCATGGCGCGCTCCCACATGTTGATAACGTGCCTAACCGCGCAACGTACTGACGGCGATACCCGGGAAGTCGGTGATGATGCTGTCCGCGCCGAAGTCGGCGAGGCGGCGCATCAGGGCGGGTTCGTTGACCGTCCATACCGACACATGGAGGCCGGCTTTTTGCGCCTTGAGCAGGCGTTCCGGGGTGCACAGCGTCCAGTTCAGGGCCAGCAGATCGCAGCCGTAGTTGCGTGCCACCTTGATCGGGTCCAGCCAGGCGTATTCGGCTACCAGACCGCGGCCCAGGTGCGGCGTCAGGCGCTGGGCGGCGCTGAGCACTTCGCGGGAGCTGGAGGTGATGGTGATCTTGTCATCCAGGCCGAAGCGGCGGCTGAGCAGGGCGATGGCTTCCACGGTGCGCGCGGCACGTACTTTGGAGGCGCTCTTGACCTCCAACTGCCAGTGCTCGAAATCGCATTGCTCGAACAGTTCGCTCAGCCGGGGAATGGGGCAGGGGTGACGCCAGCCAGGGCCGCCACGGCGGGCGTCGTAGTGCACCAGTTCGGCGGCGTCGTGCTCGACCACCTTGCCGCGCTGGCCGGTGGTGCGCTTGAGCGTCGGGTCGTGGATGACCATCAGCTCGCCGTCACGCGACAAGTGCAGGTCCAATTCGCAGCGGCGCACGCCGTGCTCCAGGCACTGCTGAAAACTGACCAGGGTATTTTCCGGGGCTTCGCCCTTGGCGCCGCGATGGCCGTAGATCAGGGTCACGGTTGCTCCTTACTCGGTGGCGGTGGTGCGCGGTTGCAAGTGGCGCACGCTGTCGATCACATGATCGTATTCGAAATAGACGCTGAATTCGCGGTAGTCCCAGCGGGTGATCGGCGGCTTGCCGACTGCGGGGTGTTCTTCATCGGCGAGGCCGAAGCGCTCCAGCACCGAGCGCTTGGACTGGCCCTTTTGCGGCACCTCGGTCAGGTCCGCGCCTTGCTGGCCGATGGGAATCGTCAGGGTGTCAGCCTGGGCTGCCAGGGGCAGCAACAGGACCAGCGAAAGCAGCAGTCGGGAAGGGTTCACGTGAGTTCCTCGCGGGCCTGGCGGCGCTCCTGCGCCTGACGCTGCAGGATATGCCGGGCCAGCAACTGGCGCTGTGCGTCAGTCAGCGCTTCGAACTCGGCGCCGATCTCGAATTGGCCGTCGCGCTCGTTGCAATGTACGACCTTGGCGCGTAGCAACAGGCCCAGCGCCTGGGGCATCAGCACCATCTTCATGGCCACATGGCTGTCGACCGCCACCGGTTGCGGGTTGAGGAAACTGATACCGCCTTCGGATAGCGTGACGCGCTTCGGCGGGCCGATATCGCGCAGCAGGCTCTGGGCCATGGCCTGGCCGAGCAGGTCGATGCGTTTGTTGACCACCTTGAGGTAGCCCGCCAGGGTACGGTCGCGCTCGCTGATGTTGCGCAGCAGGTGCTGGGATTCGAAATCCAGCACATGTAGTTCGCTGAGCAGATTAAACAGCGGCGAGGCGTCGTGAAGCTCTTCACTGGCCAGGGCTTCGGCGCCAGCCAACGGGGTGAAATCCAGTGCGATCGTGTCCTCGATACGGTAGTATTCGCGGCGATCATTTTCGTCTTGAGTCGACATGGCGAACCCATGGCAGCAGTGGTGGTCAGAGTGTAAGGCCGCTCGCCAGGCCCCGCCACAAGGACGTTTCTCTTTCCCTCGAACAAGCGCCCCACATGTTCAGACCCCTGTCCGTTTTTCTCGGTACGCGCTACACGCGGGCCAAGCGTCGCAACCACTTCGTTTCGTTCATTTCCCTGACTTCCATGATCGGGCTGGCGCTTGGCGTGCTGGTGATGATTCTGGTGCTGTCGGTGATGAACGGCTTCGACCATGAAATGCGCACCCGGGTGCTGGGCATGGTGCCCCATGCGACCATCGAGAGCGCCACGCCGATCACCGACTGGCAGCGCCTGGCCGACCGCGCGCTGAAGAACCCGCAGGTGCTGGCGGTGGCGCCGTTCAGCCAGATGCAGGGCCTGCTGACCAACGATGGCAAGGTGCAGAAGGTGCTGATCAACGCCGTGGATCCGGCCGAGGAGCGCAAGGTGTCGATCATCGGCGACTTCTTCCGTGAAGGCCGCCTCGAGGATCTGCATCCCGGCACCTTCGGCATCGTCATCGGCGACAAGGCCGCCGCCAAGCTCGGCGTCGGCATGGGCGACAAGATCACCTTCGTGGCGCCGGAAGTTTCGGTCACCCCGGGCGGGGTGTTCCCGCGTCTGAAGCGCTTTACCGTGGTCGGCATCTTCCACGTCGGCGCTGGTGAAATCGATGGTTTCATGGCCATGACCCACGTTCAGGATCTGGCCCGCCTGCAGCGCCATCAGCCGGATCAGGTGCAGGGCATTCGCCTCAAGTTTGCCGACCTGTTTCAGGCGCCGCGCACCGCCTGGCAGCTGGCCCAGAGCTTTGGCCAGGATGATTACCTGGCCCGCGACTGGACGCGCACCCACGGCAATCTCTACCAGGCCATCCGCATGGAAAAAGCCATGATCGGTCTGCTGCTGTTGCTGATCGTCGCCGTCGCCGCCTTCAACATCATTTCCACCCTGGTGATGGTGGTCAACGACAAGAAGGGCGACATCGCCATCCTGCGCACCCTGGGCGCCACGCCCATGCAGATCATGGCCACCTTCATGGTGCAGGGCACGGTGATCGGCGTGATCGGCACCGCCATCGGCGCGTTGCTGGGCATTCTCGCCGCGCTGAACATCAGCGCCATCATCGCCGGCGTCGAGCGCCTGCTGGGCTTCAAGTTTCTCAATGCCGACGTGTACTTCATCGACTACCTGCCGTCGCAGCTGATGCTCGCCGACGTGGTGCAAGTCTGTGGTGCGGCATTGCTGTTGAGTTTCCTCGCTACTCTTTATCCGGCCTGGCGCGCGGCGCGCACCCAGCCCGCGGAGGCATTACGTTATGAGTGATCCGGTCGTGCAGGCGCAGGCGAGCGCCGTGCTCAGCTGCCGCAACCTGAGCAAGCGCTACGAAGAAGGCCCGCAATCGGTGGTGGTGCTCGACGATCTGCAACTGGAGCTGTTTCCCGGCGAGCGCGTGGCCATCGTCGGCAGCTCGGGCTCGGGCAAAAGTACGCTGCTCAACATGCTCGGTGGCCTGGATACGCCGAGCAGCGGCAGCGTGTGGCTGGCCGGCGAGGAGCTGTCGGCGCTCAACGAGAAGCAGCGCGGTTTGCTGCGCAATCGCGCACTGGGTTTCGTCTACCAGTTCCATCACCTGCTGGCCGAGTTCACTGCGCTGGAAAACGTCTGCATGCCGCTGTTAATCGGCAAAACGCCGATTCCCGAAGCGCGTCAGCGTGCCACCGAGCTGCTCGAGCGCGTCGGCCTTGGTCATCGCCTGAGCCACAAACCGGCCGAGCTGTCCGGCGGTGAGCGGCAGCGCGTGGCTATTGCCCGCGCCCTGGTCAACCGCCCCGGTCTAGTGCTGCTCGACGAGCCCACCGGCAATCTGGATTCGCACACCGCCCAGGGCATTCAGGAGCTGATGCGCGAGCTGAGCAGCCAGTCGCAGACCGCCTTCCTGATCGTGACCCACGACTTGCAGCTGGCGCGGCAGATGGATCGGGTGCTTAGCCTGGAAGACGGCAAGCTGGTGAACGCCTGATGTTTCGCCCGCTGAGTGTCTTCATCGGCCTGCGTTACACCCGCGCCAAGCGGCGTAATCACTTCATTTCGTTCATTTCCCTGACCTCGATGATCGGTCTGTCCCTGGGCGTGCTGGCGATGATCGTGGTGCTGTCGGTGATGAATGGCTTTCACCGGGAAATGAGCTCGCGCATCCTCGGCATGGTCCCCCACGCAACCATTGCCGGCTCGCCAGCCCTGACCGACTGGCAGGCAACTGCCAAGATGGCGCTGGACAATTCCCGGGTCGAGGCGGCGGTGCCGTTCGCCGAGCTGGAAGGCATGCTGTCCTACCGCGGCGTGATGCAGCCGATTCAGCTGCACGGCATCGATCCGGCGCTGGAGCCGAAGGTCTCGATCATCGGCGACCACATGGTGCAGGGCCGTCTGAGCGACCTGCGCGAAGGCGAGTACGGGGTGATCATCGGCGAGATCACCGCGCGGCGCTTCCAGCTGCAGATCGGAGATCGTCTGGCGCTGATCGTGCCCGAGGTCAGCTCGGCGCCCGGCGGTATCACGCCGCGCATGCAGCGCCTCAACGTGGTCGGCATCTTCAAGGTCGGCGCCGACCTGGACAGCTCCCTGGCGCTCATCAACGTCGCCGACGCGGCGCAGATCCAGCGCCTGGATCCGGGCTCGGTGCAGAGCATCCGCCTCAAGCTCAAGGATCTGTATCAATCGCCCCAGGTCGCTGCGGCGATTGCCAAGCAGCTGGGCGAGGGCTACCACGCCAGCGACTGGACGCAGACCCAGGGCAGTCTGTTCAGCGCCATGAAGATGGAAAAGACCATGATCGGTCTGCTGCTGCTGCTGATCGTCGCGGTGGCGGCGTTCAACATCATCGCCACGTTGATCATGGTGGTTGCTGACAAGGGCGCCGATATCGCCATCCTGCGCACCCTCGGCGCCACGCCGCGGCAGATCATGGGCATTTTCATGGTGCAGGGTACGGTGATCGGCGTAATCGGTACCCTGATCGGCGGCGTGCTCGGCGTGCTGGCGGCGCTCAACGTCAGCGAGCTGGTCGGCTGGCTGGAGCGGGTCACCGGCCAGCACGTGTTCAGCTCGGATGTGTACTTCATCAGCACCTTGCCGTCGGAGCTGCAGGTCGCCGACGTGGTGCTGATCTGCACCGCGGCACTGACCCTGAGCTTCCTCGCCACGCTGTATCCGTCTTGGCGCGCCTCGCGTACCCAGCCGGCCGAGGCATTGCGTTACGAGTGACGGACGCCGCTACACCGTCCGCCTGCTAGGCTCGAAAGGCCGCTATGAAGATAGCGGCCTTTTTCGTTTTGGTTCTACAAGCGGGACACCCATGGACGGGACGCGAACAGCAGACTTGCGCAGCGCATTGCTGGCCCTGGCCGCCGGGCTGATCCTGCTGCGCTGGCTGCCACAACTGCCGTCTACCTCGTTGCTATTGGCCTCGGCGCTGCTCGGACTGGTCCTGCTGCCGTTTCGCAGCTATCTGCTGGGGCTGTTTCTGCTCGGCTTCAGCTGGGCCTGTCTGTCGGCGCAATGGGCGCTGGATGATCGCCTCGATCCCTCGCTGGACGGCCGCACGCTATGGCTGCAGGGCAGGGTGGTGGACTTGCCGGATGTGCGCGAAGGCGTGGTGCGTTTTCATCTGGCCGAGGCGCAGTCGCGGCGCGCCGAGCTGCCACAACTGTTGCGTTTATCCTGGTATGAGGGCCCGCCGGTGCGGGCTGGCGAGGTCTGGCGCCTGGCGGTGAACCTCAAGCGGCCCCATGGGCTGGTCAATCCGCAGTCCTTCGATTACGAGGCCTGGCTGCTGGCCCAGCGTATCGGCGGCGTGGGCACCATCAAGTCCGGAGAGCGCCTGCAGGAAGCGGATGGCAGTGCGGCGTGGCGCGACCGGCTGCGTCAGCGTTTGCTGGCTGACGACGCTCACGGCCGTGCCGGCGGCCTGGCGGCGCTGGTGCTGGGCGATGGCTCGGGGCTCTCGGTCGACGATTGGCGAGTGCTGCAACACACCGGCACGGTGCACCTGATGGTGATCTCCGGCACCCATGTGACCCTGGTGGCCGGCATGTTCTACGGCCTGGTGTTCTGGCTGGCACGCCTGGGCTGGTGGCCGCGCGCGGTGCCCTGGCTGCCGGTGGCCTGTTTGCTGGGCTTTTCTTCGGCGCTTGGCTACAGCCTTTTGGCCGGCTTCGAGGTGCCGGTGCAGCGCGCCTGCGCGATGATCGGCCTGGTGCTGTTGTGGCGCTGGCGGTTTCGCCACCTGGGCATCAGCCTGCCGTTATTGGTGGCGCTGACGGCGGTGCTGATTCTCGAACCGTTGGCGGTGTTGCAGCCCGGCTTTTGGCTGTCGTTCGGGGCGGTGGGGCTGTTGGTGCTGATTTTCGCCGCGCGCCTTGGCCGCTGGAGCGGCTGGCGCACCCTGGTTCGCGCTCAGTGGGCCATGGCGTTGGGCCTGTTGCCGATGATGCTGGCCCTGGGGCTGCCGATCAGCCTCAGCAGTCCGCTGGCCAACCTGATCGCGGTGCCCTGGATCGGCTTTGCGGTAGTACCGTCGACCCTGCTGGGCACGCTGTTGTTGCCCGTGCCCTGGTTAGGCGAGGCATTGCTGTGGTGGTCAGGCCTGGCGCTGGATCTGCTGTTTCGCCTGCTGGCACTGATTGCCGACGGGCTGCCGGCCTGGCTGCCCGGCGCCTTGCCGCTCTGGAGCTGGCTGCTGCTGGCGCTGGGCGCGCTGTTCATTCTGCTGCCCAGCGGCCTGCCGATAAGGGCTCTGGGCGTGATCCTGCTGCTACCGGCGCTGTTCACCCCGGTGCCGCGTCCGCCAGAGCAACGCGCCGAGGTGTGGATGCTGGACGTCGGCCAGGGGCTGTCGATGCTGGTGCTCACACAGCGTCACGCACTGCTCTACGACACCGGCGCGCGCTTTGGTGATTTTGATATCGGTGAGCGGGTGGTGCTGCCTTCGCTGCGCGCGGTCGATGTGCGTGAACTGGATATGCTGCTGATCAGCCATGCCGATAACGACCATTCCGGCGGCGCCGAAGCGGTGGCCCACGGCCTGCCGGTCAGGCGCGTGGTCAGCGGCGACGCGCCGGCGCTACCGGCGTCGCTGGGCGCCGAGCCGTGCGATGAGCAGCGCTGGAGCTGGGATGGCGTGCAGTTCAGCACCTGGCGCTGGGCCGAGGCCGGCGACAGCAACCAGTCCTCCTGCGTGTTGATGATCGAGGCGGCGGGCGAGCGTATGCTGCTGACCGGCGATATCGATACGCCTGCCGAACGCGCGTTGATCGACAGCGGTTTCGATCTTTCCGCCCGCTGGCTGCTGGCGCCTCACCACGGCAGCCGCAGCTCGTCGTCCTGGGCGCTGCTCAAGGCGGTGCAGCCCCAGGCCGTGCTGTATTCACGCGGGCGCCACAACGCCTACGGCCATCCTCACCCGACCGTCATGGCGCGCTATGCCGCGTTCGAGGCCAAGGCCTACGACAGCGTCGAGACTGGTGCACTGCGCATCGAGCTCGGCACCTTCGGCGAGCCCTTGGCGCTGCGAGAAATACCGCGTTTCTGGCGGGAAAAATGAGAACCGCAGCCGTCGGCGACACCGCGACCCTATGCTAGAGTGGCGCCACTTTTGCGAAGGGGATCTGCCACCGTGTGGGAACTGGTTAAAGCTGGCGGCTGGGTGATGCTGCCGATCATTCTGTGTTCAATCGCCGCCCTGGGCATCATTGCCGAGCGTCTGTGGACGCTGCGCGTCAGCCGCGTCACGCCGCCCCAGTTGCTGGGCCAGGTGTGGCGCTGGATCAAGGATAAGCAACTTAACAACCAGAAGCTCAAGGAGCTGCGCGCCGACTCGCCGCTGGGTGAGATCCTCGCCGCCGGCCTGGCCAATTCCAAGCATGGCCGCGAGATCATGAAGGAGTGCATCGAGGAAGCCGCCGCCCGCGTGGTTCACGAGATGGAGCGCTACCTCAATGCCCTGGGCACCATCGCCGGCATCACGCCGCTGCTCGGCCTGCTGGGTACGGTGATCGCCATGATCGACATCTTCGGCTCTTTCGTGGGCGGCAGTACGGCCAACCCGGCGCTGCTCGCTGGCGGTATCTCCAAGGCGCTGATCACCACCGCCTCGGGCCTGGCCGTGGCCATCCCGGCACTGTTCTTCCACCGTTTCCTGCAGCGCCGCGTCGACGAGCTGGTGGTCGGTATGGAGCAGGAGGCGATCAAGCTGGTGGAAATGGTCCAGGGCGAGCGTGACGTCGACCTGGCCGATGAGCCCAAGCCCGCCAAGGGGAGCAAGAAGGCGTGAAGTTCAGACGTAGACAGCGCGAGCAAGTCGAGATCAATCTCGCCTCGCTGATCGACGTGGTGTTCATCCTGCTGCTGTTTTTCGTGGTGACCACCACCTTTACCCGAGAAACCCGCATGCAGGTCGATCTCCCCGAGGCGGCCAGCGGCACGCCGCCCGAGCAGAGCGAGCTCAAGCAGCTGGAAGTGGTGATTTCCCCGGACGGTGCGTTCTCGCTCAACGGTCAGGCTCTGGTCAAGAATGACTTGGACAACCTGATGGCGGCCTTGCAGAAGGAGTCTGGCGGCGACAACAGCCTGCCGCTGACCATCAGCGCCGACGCCAAGACCACCCACCAGTCGGTGGTCACCGCCATGGACGCCGCCGGCAAGCTGGGCTTCGCACACCTGCGCATCACCACCGTCGAGAGCCAGGCCGCGCCCTGATGGCGAGCCTTGCCGACCGCCTGGTGCGGGCGTGGTACGAGGGGCATCCGGCGCTGGCGCTGCTGCGCCCTCTGGAGGCGTTGTACCGCAGCGTGGTAGAGCGCAAGCGCGCGCGTTTCCTGGCGGGCGAGGGCGAGATCTACCGTGCGCCGGTACCGCTGATCGTGGTGGGCAACATCACCGTTGGTGGCACCGGCAAAACGCCCCTGATTCTCTGGTTGGTCGAGCAGTGCCAGGCCCACGGCCTGCGCGTGGGCGTGATCAGCCGCGGTTATGGCGCCAAGCCGCCGAGCCTGCCCTGGCGGGTTCGCGCCGAGCACAGTGCCAAGCAGGCGGGCGATGAACCGCTGCTGATCGTGCAGCGCAGCGGCGTGCCGCTGATGATCGACCCGGATCGCAGCCAGGCGGCCCGCGCGTTGCTCGCCGAGGAGCCGCTGGATCTGCTACTGAGCGACGACGGCCTGCAGCATTACCGCCTGGTCCGCGACGTGGAGCTAGTGCTGATCGACGCCGCCCGTGGCCTCGGCAATGCCCGCTGTCTGCCGGCCGGGCCGCTGCGCGAGCCGGCCGAGCGCCTGCAGAGCGTGGATGCCTGCCTCTACAACGGCGCGCCGGAAGACCCAGCCGGCGGCTACGCCTTCAGCCTGGTGCCTAGCGCGCTGATCAACCTGCGCAGCGGCGAGCGTCGCCCACTCGATCACTTCCCGCCCGGCCAGGCCCTGCATGCAGTGGCTGGTATCGGCAACCCGCAGCGTTTCTTCAAGACCCTCGAGGCGCTACACTGGCGGCCTGTCGCGCATGCCTTCGCCGATCATGCCGCCTACAGCGCCGAGCTGCTGAATTTCTCGCCGGCGCTGCCGCTGGTGATGACCGAGAAGGATGCGGTGAAGTGCCGGGCCTTCGCGGCCGATGACTGGTGGTACCTGGCCGTCGACGCCCAACCGTCCGCTGCCTTTAGCGCCTGGTTCGACGCCCGGCTGGAACGCCTGTTCGGCGAGCGGCACTAAGCCTTCACGCGTTACTTCTTCTTTGTTCTCAAGGATTTCCCATGGACCCGAAACTGCTCGATATCCTGGCCTGCCCGATCACCAAGGGCCCGCTCAAGCTCAGCCAGGACAAGACCGAACTGATCAGCAAGGGCGCCGGTGTGGCCTATCCGATCCGCGATGGCATTCCGGTGATGCTGGAAAGCGAAGCACGCACCCTCAACGATGACGAGCGCCTGGACAAGTAACATGAGCAACGCCTTTACCGTGGTGATTCCGGCGCGCTATGCGTCGACCCGTCTGCCTGGCAAACCGCTGCAGGACATCGCTGGCAAGCCGATGGTCCAGCATGTCTGGGAGCAGGCCTGCAAGAGCAGTGCGACCCAGGTGGTCGTGGCCACCGACGATGCACGCATCGTCGAAGCGTGCAAAGGTTTTGGTGCCCAGGTGCTGCTGACCCGTGTCGACCATAATTCCGGTACCGATCGGCTGGCTGAGGTGGCCGCGGCCCTGGGCCTGGCGGCCGATGCCATCGTGGTCAACGTGCAGGGCGACGAGCCACTGGTGCCGCCGTCGATCATCGACCAGGTCGCGGCCAACCTGGCCGGCAATCCCCAGGCGGGCATCGCCACCCTGGCCGAGCCCATCGAGGATGTCGCTGCGCTGTTCAATCCCAACGTGGTCAAGGTCGCCAGCGATCTCAACGGCCTGGCGCTGACCTTCAGTCGCGCGCCGCTGCCCTGGGCGCGGGATGCCTTCGCCGCCGACCGCGACGCCTTGCCGGCGGGCGTGCCTTACCGCCGGCATATCGGCATCTACGCCTACCGCGCGGGCTTCCTGCAGGACTTCGTCGCCTGGGGCCCGTGCTGGTTGGAGAACACCGAATGCCTGGAGCAGCTGCGTGCGCTCTGGCATGGCGTGCGCATCCACGTCGCTGATGCGCTGGAAGCGCCGCCCGCCGGCGTCGATACCCAGGAAGACCTGGACCGCGTCCGCCGCCTGTTGGGTGCCTGATGCGCGTTCTGTTCGTCTGTCTGGGTAACATCTGCCGTTCACCCACCGCCGAGGCGGTCATGCGTCAGCGCCTGTTGCAGGCCGGTCTGGCCGGGCGTATCGAGCTCGACTCCGCCGGTACCGGCGACTGGCACGTCGGCAAGGCGCCGGACTCGCGCACCCAGCAGGCGGCCAGCCGTCGTGGCTACGAGCTGTCCAGCCTGCGCGGTCGCCAGGTGTCGGCTGACGACTTCGCCCGTTTCGACCTGATCCTGGCCATGGACGGCGCCAACCTGCGCGACCTGCAACGTATGCGCCCGGCCAATGCGCGGGCCGAGCTGGACCTGTATCTGCGCCGCTTCGAGCTGGCCGAGGACGAAGTGCCGGATCCCTATTACGGCGGCAGCGAAGGTTTCGAGCACGTGCTGGATCTGCTCGAGCAGGCCAGCGACGCCTTGCTGATCGAACTCAAGGGGCGTCTATGAGCCTGCAGGTGCAGTCGGGTATATCGCTCAGGGCCTACAACACTTTTGGTGTGGACGTGGCGGCGCGCTATTGGGCCGAGGCTGCCGACGAGCACGAGGTTCGCCAGGCGCTTGACGCGGCGCGTGAGCGGCAGGTGCCGCTCTTGGTACTCGGTGGCGGCAGCAACCTGCTCTTGACCGCCGATGTCGAGGCCCTGGTGCTGCGCATGGTCGGCCGCGGCATTCGCGTGCTGGCCGACGACGGCGAGCACGTACAGATCGAGGCCGAAGCCGGCGAGCCCTGGCATGACTTCGTGCTGTGGACGCTAGGCCAGGGTTTTGGCGGCCTGGAAAACCTCAGCCTGATTCCCGGCACCGTCGGCGCCTCGCCGGTGCAGAACATCGGTGCCTACGGCGTCGAGCTCAAGGACTGTTTCCTTGGTTTGACGGTGCTGGATCGGCACTGCGGTGAGGTTCGCGAGTTCGACCTGCAGGATTGCGCCTTCGCTTACCGCGACAGCCTGTTCAAGCGCGAAAGCGGGCGCTGGATCATCCTACGCGTACGCTTCGCGCTGAGCCGCAACGCGCCGCTGCATCTGGATTACGGCCCGGTGCGTCAACGCCTGGCAGAGCAGGGTATCGAGTCGCCAAGCGCCCTGGATGTCAGCCGCGCCATCTGTACGATTCGCAGCGAGAAGCTGCCGGACCCGGCCGTACTCGGCAACGCCGGCAGCTTCTTCAAGAACCCGCTGGTGCCGGCCGAACTGGCGCAGCGCCTGCAAGCCGAACATGCCGATCTGGTGGCTTACCCCCAGGCCGATGGCCAGGTGAAGCTGGCTGCCGGCTGGCTGATCGACAAGGCCGGCTGGAAGGGCTACCGCGACGGCGACGCCGGCGTGCATCGCCTGCAGGCGCTGGTGCTGGTCAACCATGGCAACGCCACCGGGCAGCAATTGCTCGGCCTGGCGCAGCGCATTCAGACGGATATCGCCGAGCGTTTCGGCGTCAGACTGGAGATCGAGCCGAACGTGCTCTGATTCCATCGCGTAACCCCGCCGTGCTGGCGGGGTTCGAGGCTCTCCTGCCTCATTTCCATTGTTCCCGGGTATCGCTGCGCTCAACCGCGGGGCTACAGCGCGCGTTTCTCCGCTTGCTGAGCACGGCTTCGCGTAGCCTGGGTCGAGCGCAGCGATACCAAGGTCGATGCAGCTGACACAGAAAACGACCGTGCCTCGAATGGCAGGCAATAAAAAAGGGATGCCGAAGCATCCCTTTCATTTACGTATCAGCTATCAGGCTTGCGGCTTGGGCGCATCCTGATCACGCTGGGCGCCTTCGTCGACCGGGGTGATGATCACCTCGGTCTGTTCGGCTTGCTCGACCGGCTCGCTGGCTGGCTGAGCAACCACGGTTTCGCTTTCCACGGCTGGAGCCGCTTCAGCGACCGGTGCGGCCTCGGCCACGGCAGGCGCTGCAGCAGCGGCCTTGGCAGCTTCCTCTGCTTCGCGAGCCAGACGCTCCTGCTCGCGCTTGCGACGACGCACTTCACGCGGATCGTTCGGCGCGCGGCCATTGCTGCTGGCAGGTGCCGCAGGCGCTGGCTGCTCAGCTTCTACGGCTGGCGCTTGCTCGACCGCGGGTGCGGCTTCGACTTCGGCGACTGGCGTGGCTTCGCTGGCAGGAGCTGGTTCAGCGACAGGCGCTTCGACCACTGGCTGCTCGCTGGCAGGTGCTTCGGCCACGACCGGCTCGCTCACTGGCTCGGCGGCAACAGCTGGCTGCTCGGCAACGGCTTCGAAAACCGGTGCCTGCTCACGCGGCTGCTCGACTTCTGGCAGAGCCTCGACCACCACGTCGGCGCGC
The DNA here is from genome assembly GCF_028674975.1 of Pseudomonas sp. CNPSo 3701. Taxonomy (NCBI): domain Bacteria; kingdom Pseudomonadati; phylum Pseudomonadota; class Gammaproteobacteria; order Pseudomonadales; family Pseudomonadaceae; genus Pseudomonas; species Pseudomonas sp. CNPSo 3701. The sequence goes on from NZ_JAQZSI010000003.1 coordinate 226,631, forward strand.
TCGGCGACTACGGGAGCCGGGGCGGCTTGCTCGGCTGGAGCCGGTTGCTCGGCTTCAACTGCGGCAGGTGCCTGAGCGGCTTCGACAGGGGCGGCCGGTTGGCTTTCGCTGGCGGCGTTCTGCTCGGCAGGTTGCTCGGTTTCGGCGATCACGGCGGCCACGGTAGCGGCTGCTGCGATGCTGGCACCGGCGACTGGCTGCTCGGCGTTTTCTTCGCTGCCTTCTATTGGGTTGCCATCGGCATCACGCTGACGCTCGCGGCGGTTGCTGCGGCGACGCTGGCCACGGGAGCGGCGACGTGGGCGATCACCACCTTCGTTGCCGTCCTGATCGTCGTCCTGCTGCTCTTCGCTGTTCAGCACTTCTTCTTCAGCGCTGTCGGCCTTGGCCTGTTCGGCGCGTGGCTGACGCTCTTCACGCGGCTGGCGTGGCTGACGCGGTTCGCGTTGCGGGCGCTCGGCGCGAGCTTCTTCGCCTGCGACTGCGGCATTTTCGTTTTGCGGCTCGGCGTCCAGCGGAGCGCGCAGTTCACGCGGCTGACGCTCTTCGCGCGGGCGACGCTCACGACGGTTTTCCTGGCCTTCACGCGGCGGGCGGGACTGACGCACTTCCTGCGGCTCGCGAACTTCCACGTTCTCACGCGGTTGGCGATCTTCACGCGGTGCACGCTCTTCACGCGGGGCGCGCGGTTGACGCTCTTCACGAGGCGCGCGTTCTTCACGCGGTGCACGCTCTTCGCGGGCGGCACGATCTTCGCGCGGCTGGCGCTCTTCGCGCGGCTTGCGGTCGTCGTCGCGGCGGTTGCCACGGTTGCGGTTCTGCTGACGACCGTTGCGACGCTCGTCACCACGCGGCTGACGCTCGCCCGGCTTCTTCTCGATCACGGTCGGCTTCTGCTCTTCGGCACCGGCGAACAGGCCCACCAGGGACTTCACCAGGCCTTTGAACAGGCCGCCAGTTGGAGCTGCTGCAGCAACCGGAGCGGCAGCTGGTGCGGCTTCGCTGACCGGAGCCGGTGCGCTGCGTGGCGGCGCGGCCTTGATGGCGGCTTCCTGGCGAACCAGGGTGCGGGTGGCGGCTGCCGGTTTTTCTTCTTCGGCTTCGACCGTGGCCATTTCGTAGCTGGTCTGGGCGCTCTGGGCTTCCGGGCTGTCGTCACGGATACGCTGCACTTCGAAGTGCGGGGTTTCCAGGTGGTCGTTCGGCAGGATGACGATGCGCGCACGGGTACGCAGTTCGATCTTGGTGATCGAGTTGCGCTTCTCGTTGAGCAGGAAGGCGGCGACCGGGATCGGCACCTGGGCACGAACCTCGGCGGTACGGTCCTTCAGGGCTTCTTCTTCGATCAGGCGCAGAATGGCCAGCGACAGCGACTCGACGTCGCGGATGATGCCCTGACCGTTGCAGCGTGGGCAGACGATGCCGCTGCTTTCACCCAGGGATGGGCGCAGGCGCTGACGGGACATTTCCAGCAGGCCGAAGCGCGAGATGCGGCCGACCTGTACGCGGGCGCGATCGGCTTCCAGGGCTTCGCGAACCTTTTCTTCGACAGCGCGCTGGTTCTTGGCCGGGGTCATGTCGATGAAGTCGATAACGATCAGGCCGCCGATGTCACGCAGGCGCAGCTGGCGGGCGATCTCTTCGGCCGCTTCCAGGTTGGTCTGCAGGGCGGTTTCTTCGATGTCGCTGCCTTTGGTGGCGCGCGCCGAGTTGATGTCGATGGACACCAGGGCTTCGGTCGGGTCGATGTAGATCGAGCCGCCGGACGGCAGCTTCACTTCACGCTGGAAGGCGGTTTCGATCTGGCTTTCGATCTGGAAACGGTTGAACAGCGGCACGCTGTCTTCGTACAGCTTGATCTTGCTGGCGTACTGCGGCATCACCTGGCGGATGAAGGTCAGGGCTTCTTCCTGGGCTTCGACGCTATCGACCAGTACTTCGCCGATGTCCTGGCGCAGGTAGTCGCGGATGGCGCGGATGATGACGTTGCTTTCCTGGTAGATCAGGAACGGGGCAGGGCGGTCCTGGGACGCTTCCTTGATGGCGCTCCACAGTTGCAGCAGGTAATCGAGGTCCCACTGCATTTCTTCGCTGCTGCGGCCCAGGCCGGCAGTGCGCACGATCAGGCCCATGTCGCCCGGGATGTCGAGGCCGTTCAGCGCTTCACGCAGTTCGTTGCGCTCTTCACCCTCGATGCGGCGGCTGATGCCACCGGCACGCGGGTTGTTGGGCATCAGCACCAGGTAACGACCGGCGAGGCTGATGAAGGTGGTCAGGGCTGCGCCCTTGTTGCCACGTTCTTCTTTCTCGACCTGAACGATGACTTCCTGGCCTTCCTTGAGCACGTCCTTGATGTTGACGCGGCCTTCGGGGGCTTTGGAGAAGTATTCGCGGGAGATTTCTTTGAGAGGGAGGAAGCCGTGACGCTCGGAGCCGAAGTCGACGAATGCCGCTTCGAGGCTGGGTTCTACGCGGGTGATGCGACCTTTGTAGATGTTGGATTTCTTCTGTACGCGGGCGCCGGACTCGATGTCCAGATCGTACAGGCGCTGGCCATCTACCAGCGCAACACGCAACTCTTCGGGTTGAGTTGCGTTAATCAGCATTCTTTTCATGTGGTACCAGTGGTTTCCGGTGCTGCCGGAAGCCGCGTTAGGCACACACGACGCTCAGGGTCGGTGTCAGGTGCGTCAGAAGCGGGCGTAAATCGCTTCAGTGTCTAGCGGCAGCAGCCAGTTTTGCTGGGCCGCGACGGACGTCTCCTGCTTGCTGTATGTGACAGAAAGCCCTCAGAACTCGCTTGTGATCGGCTAAGCATCGGCCTTGCTGCGTTGAAACCGGTCTGGAAAATCCGTTTACCACGTGGGTAAGGGTCGCTTCCTCGGCCGCCCCGAACGGGGGCTGTTACTAACGTAGCGTCTTGCGTGGCGCTAGCTCGCGAGACCCTAAACAGGTTCTCAGTCAGGAGGAGGAATCAAGGGTCGGTAGCGGACGATATGACGCGTCTTTAGATGAAGCTCTTTGCTACGCAGGCCGACCGTTGTGCATCTCCACCTTTACACGTATCGCTGAAAATCGGGTGCCGCTCACGAAAATCCGCAGCGGGTTGGCATTACCGCGACCGTCCAGTTGGGCAGGTCACGCATCTATGTCTCAGGCCTTGTTTCCGAGTTTCTCGAGCAGCCATGCTGGCCTTTCGCTCTCTGAGGTGCCCGTCGGACGGCCTTATGTCCTGAAGTGGGTTGCTCGATTCGCGATGGCGGTTTGGCAACATCCGCGAATCAGGCCGCTTTTGACGGCATTCGCGACTATAGCAGCAATGATTAAGTGCTTCAAATCCATAAAAATTGTATGATCGCGGCCATGACGACACCTATTCCCCCAACCTCCGGCGTACAGCTGCTGGAGGTCGCGCCAGAGCTCGCCGGCCAGCGCATCGACAACTTCCTTCGCAATCAACTCAAGGGCGTTCCCAAGACCCTGATCTACCGCATCCTGCGCAAGGGTGAGGTGCGGGTCAACAAGGGACGCATCAAGCCTGAATACAAGCTGCAGGCTGGTGACATCGTGCGTGTGCCGCCGCTGCGCCTGGCCGAGCGTGATGAGCCCGAGCCGCTGGCCCAGGGCCTGTTGCAGCGCCTGGAAGCGGCCATCGTCTATGAAGACAAGGCGCTGATCGTGATCAACAAGCCGGCCGGCATCGCCGTGCATGGCGGCAGTGGCCTCAATTACGGGGTGATCGAAGCATTTCGCCAGTTGCGCCCGGATGCCAAGGATCTGGAGTTGGTGCACCGCCTGGACCGCGATACCTCGGGCCTGCTGATGATCGCCAAGAAGCGCAGCATGCTGCGCCACCTGCACGAGCAACTGCGCGGTGATGGCGTCGACAAGCGCTACATGGCGCTGGTGCGTGGCCACTGGGCGACCGCCAAGAAGCAGATCAACGCGCCGTTGCTCAAGAGCAACCTGCGTTCTGGCGAGCGCATGGTCGAGGTCAATCCCGAGGGCAAGGAGGCGTTGACCGTGTTTCGCGTGCTGCGCCGTTTCGGCGAGTTCGCCACCCTGGTCGAAGCCAAGCCGGTGACCGGCCGCACCCACCAGATTCGCGTGCATGCCCAATACGGCGGGCACTGCATCGCTGGCGACAGCAAATACGGCGACGACGACTTCACTCGAGAGATTCGCGAGCTGGGCGGCAAGCGCCTGTTCCTGCATGCCTACGAGCTGAACATCCCGCTGCCCGAGGGTGGCGTGCTGAAGCTCGAGGCGCCGGTCGATGAGATGTGGGCCCGCACCGTGGAGCGCCTCAGTGCGTGACTACAGCCTGCTGATCTTCGACTGGGATGGCACCCTGGTCGATTCCATCGCCCGTATCGTCACCGCCATGCATCAGGCCGCCGATCTGTGCGGCCTGCCACGGCGCAGCGACGAGGCGGTCAAGGGCATCATCGGCCTGGCGCTGCCGCAAGCGATCGCCACCCTTTATCCGGAACTCGACGAAGCGGCGCACGTCGAACGCTTCCATGCCGCCTATAGCGAGTGCTACGTGGCGCTGGACCAAACGCCTTCGGCGTTCTTCGACGATGTCGAGCAGAGCCTGGCGAGGTTCCGCGAGCAGGGCTATCGGCTGGCGGTCGCCACCGGCAAGAGTCGCCGTGGCCTGCAGCGGATTCTCGACACCCTGGGCTGGCAGGATTATTTCGATATCACCCGCTGCGCCGATGAGACGGCCAGCAAACCGGACCCGCGGATGTTGCACGAGATTCTGCAGCATTGCAGGGTGAGCGCCGAGCAGGCACTGATGGTCGGCGATTCGTCGTTCGATCTGGAAATGGCCCAGCGCGCGGGCATGGATTCGGTGGCGGTGGGCTACGGCGCACAGACGCTGGAAGCGCTGAGCCGTTATGAGCCGAAATTGTCGATCAACCATTTCACGCAATTGAGTACCTGGCTGAGCTGCACGGTAGCCGAGACCCGAACCGAGGAGATTGAGCATGTGGGGTGAGAGAAAGACGTCGTCGGTCTCCGAGAGCGACCCGAAGAGCTGGAAGCTCCTCGAAAAGACCTTGCTGGCCAGCGTCCATGAGCAGCGCCGCTCGCGCCGCTGGGGCATCTTCTTCAAGCTGCTGACCTTCATCTACCTGTTCGGCGCCCTGGCACTGTTTTCGCCACTGATCAGCAACCAGGGCAGCGGCAGCAGTTCGCCCCATACCGCGGTTATCGAAGTGCGCGGGATGATCGCCGACAAGGAAGCGGCCAGCGCCGACAACATCGTCGGCAGCCTGCGCGCCGCCTTCAAGGACCCGAACACCAAGGGCGTTATCCTGCGCATCAACAGCCCGGGCGGCAGCCCGGTGCAGTCGGGTTACGTGTACGACGAGATTCGCCGTCTGCGTGGCGAGAACCCGAACATCAAGGTCTACGCGGTGATCTCCGACCTCGGTGCGTCCGGCGCCTACTACATCGCCAGCGCTGCCGACCAGATCTACGCCGACAAGGCCAGCCTGGTGGGTTCCATCGGCGTCACGGCAGCCAGTTTCGGCTTCGTCGACACCATGGAGAAACTTGGCGTCGAGCGCCGTGTATACACCTCGGGTGAGCACAAGGCATTCCTCGACCCGTTCCAGCCGCAGAAGGACGAGGAAACCCGTTTCTGGAAGACGGTGCTGGACACCACCCACAAGCAGTTCATCGACAGCGTGAAGAAGGGTCGGGGCGATCGCCTCAAGGATGCCGAGCATCCCGAGCTGTTCTCCGGCCTGATCTGGTCTGGCGAACAGGCCCTGAGCCTCGGCCTGATCGACGGGCTGGGTAGCACCAGCTACGTGGCTCGCGAGGTGATCGGCCAGGAAGAAATGGTCGACTTCACCGTGCAGGAAAGCCCGCTGGATCGCTTCACTAAGAAACTGGGCGCCAGTGTTGCCGAGCACATCGCGCTGTGGATGGGCTTTCAAGGGCCATCGTTGCGTTAACGGCTGTACCAATAAAAAGCCCGGCACTTGGCCGGGCTTTTTATTGGCTGATTATTTAGCCGCTATCAACGCTCGTCGAGGGCGAAGGCGGTCAGGGTGAAGGTGGGAATGCCCATGTCCTGAAGTTTGCGTGAGCCGCCGAGCTCCGGCAGGTCGATGATCGCTGCCGCTTCGTACAGCTCGGCGCCCATGCGCTTGACCAGTTGCACGGCGGCCAGCAGGGTGCCACCGGTGGCGATCAGGTCGTCGACGATCAGCACCTTGTCACCTTCGCACAGGCTGTCGGCGTGGGCCTCCAGGAAGGCTTCGCCGTATTCGGTCTGGTAGCCCTGGCTGAGCACGTCGGCCGGCAGCTTGCCCTGCTTGCGAAACAGCACCAGCGGCTTGTTCAGCTCGTAGGAGAGAATCGATCCGATCAGAAAACCCCGTGCATCCATCGCCCCGACGTGGGTGAAGTCCGCTTCGACGTAGCGCTGGATCAGGCTGTCGATGACCATACGCAGGGCGCGAGGGGACTGGAACAGCGGCGTGATGTCGCGAAATACCACGCCCGGTTTGGGGAAGTCGTTGACCGGGCGGATAAGGGTCTTGATGGTGAATTCATCAAAGATCATGGCAGGGTGAATCCTTAACGGGAGTATCAGCCGTTAAGGTTACCACCTGCCAGAGCGCACAGCTCGATCGGGTCGAGAATATGCACTTCCTTGCCCTCGGCTTCGATCAGGTTGCTCTGCTGGAAGCGCGTGAACACCCGCGACACGGTTTCCACGGCCAGGCCCAGGTGATTGCCGATCTCGTTGCGCGACATCGACAGGCGGAACTGGTTGGCCGAGAAGCCACGGGCGCTGAAGCGGGCGGACAGGTTGACCAGGAAGGTAGCGATGCGCTCGTCGGCAGTCTTCTTGGACAGCAGCAGCATCATCTGCTGGTCGTCACGAATCTCGCGGCTCATCACGCGCATCAACTGGCGACGCAGCTGGGGCAGGCTTACCGACAGTTCGTCGAGGCGCTCGAAGGGGATTTCGCAGACCGAGGTGGTTTCCAGGGCCTGGGCCGACACCGGGTACAGCTCGGTGTCCATGCCGGAGAGGCCGACCAGTTCGCTGGGCAGGTGGAAGCCGGTGATCTGCTCTTCGCCGGCGTCGCTCAGGCTGAAGGTCTTCAGGGCGCCCGAACGCACGGCGAACACCGAGTTGAACGTGTCGCCCTGGCGGAACAGGAACTCGCCTTTTTTCAAAGGACGGCCGCGTTTGACGATGTCGTCGAGGGCGTCCATATCCTTCAGATCCAGGGACAGAGGCAGGCATAGGCTGGCGAGGCTGCAATCCTTGCAGTGTGCCTGATGAGTAGTGCGCAGCTTGATGCTTTCGGACATCGCCCTTATCCCTAGGTAATCACTCAGAAGTTGTAAGGTTAACGCACCAGGGGCATGCGCGGCCACCTGCCGCAGGGTGTTCAAGTGTCGCAGGCACCTGCCGATAGGCTTGTATCGATCAAATGAAGGTAGGGAGCGGTGTGATGCAAGTGGCCACCAGTGGTGCAAGTGAGCGCGGTTACGTTGCGCCGGGTGCTGTGCCTGTAGCAGCGCCTGTCGAGACGGTAGAGCCAAGCGCTACCGCGTCTGCCGAGGAAAAGAGCGCCGAGCCGGGTGTGAAGGTGAGCCTGTCCGCTGTCGGCCTGGCGCGCTCGAAGGAAGCTGAAAACAAGGACGCCGATATCGACGAAAGCAATCTGCCGGACGAGATCAAGCAGTTACTCAAGATGATCCGCGAGCTCAAGGCCCAGCTAGCCGAGAAGATGGCCGAGTTGCAGGCACAGATGGCTCAAGGCGACATGGAGGACGACGCGCAACAGGCCAAGGTACGTGCTCTGCAGACCGAAATCGGCTCCCTTAACGGCGCCCTGAGCACCGCCAACGCCCAGTTGGTGAAAGTGATGCGCGACCAGAAACTGACCAGCGAACAGAGCGCCAGCGTGGGCGCGCTGCTGGCCAAGTGATGCAGCGGGTAGGGCAGCCACCTTGGCTGCCCTGCTCAGATCACCCGCGAAAAACGCTGCAGATTAGTCTCGCCCAGATAGCGGTCGAAGAGCATGCACAGCGAGCGCACCAACAGTCTTCCTGCGGGCAGCACCTCGATACCGCTCTCCCGTAATTCGATCAGACCGTCGCGGTGCATCTGCTGTAGCGCCGGCCAGGCGTCCGCGAAGTAGCTGGGCATGGTGACGCCGAAACGCTGTTCGATGTCCGCGAACTCCAACTGGAAATGACAGATCAGCTGCTGGATCACAGCGCGGCGAATACGATCGTCGTCGTTGCAGCCCAGGCCGCGCTGGGTCGCCAGCTGGCGATTGTTCAGGCTGCTCTGGTAGGCGGTGATATCCGTGGTGTTCTGGCAATACAGATCACCGATCTGGCTGATCGACGACACGCCCAGGCCGATCAGGTCGCAGTGGCCGTGGGTGGTATAGCCCTGGAAGTTGCGCTGCAGGCTGCCGTCCTCCTGGGCGCTGGCCAGCTCGTCATCGGGCAGGGCGAAATGGTCCATGCCGATATAGCGATAACCGGCGCGCGCCAGTTGCTCGATGCTGCCCTGCAACATGGCCAGCTTGGCTGCCGCGCTCGGTAACTGCCCGCTGTCGATGCGTCGTTGCGGCAGGAAACGCTCCGGTAGATGGGCGTAGTTGAACAGCGACAGACGATCGGGCTGCAGGGCGATGACCTGCTGCACGGTACGGGCGAAATTCTCCGGTGTCTGCAGCGGCAGGCCATAGATCAGGTCGATGTTCACTGAGCGAAATTGCAGGGTGCGCGCCGCCTCGATGATCGCGCGGGTTTCTTCCAGGCTCTGCAGGCGGTTGATGGCGCGCTGCACGTTGGGGTCCAGGTCCTGTACGCCGAGGCTGACGCGGTTGAAGCCCAACTCGCGCAGCAGGCCCATGGTCGACCAGTCCGCCTCGCGAGGGTCGATCTCGATGCTGTAGTCGCCGCAATCGTCGTCGAGCAGGGTGAAATGCTCGCGCAGCTTGGCCATCAGCTGGCGCAGTTCGTCATGGCTGAGAAAGGTCGGGGTGCCGCCGCCCAGGTGCAGCTGCTCGATGCGCTGGCGCTTGTCGACATGATGGCCGATCAGCGCCATCTCCCGTTCCAGGGCTTGCAGGTAGGGCTGGGTGCGGCCGCGATCCTTGGTGATGACCTTGTTGCAGGCGCAGTAGTAGCAGATGTTGGCGCAGAACGGCAGGTGCAGGTACAGCGACAGCGGACGCAGGGCGCGGCGACTCTCGCGCAGGGCGTGCAGCAGGTCGAAGGAGCCGACGCCGTCGTGGAACTGTACGGCGGTCGGGTAGGAGGTGTAGCGCGGGCCGGCTTGATCGTAGCGGCGGATCAGGTCGGAATCCCACTGGATGGCGTCGAGCATGGCGAATTCCGCTTCAGCGTTGAATGCTCAGCAGTCTAGGGGGCGTATGGGCGGGGCTTTTTGATCTGAGTCATGGGGTCGCAGCAGTGGTGGGACCGTTGGGCCTGTCAGCTCCGTAGCCTGGGTCGAGCGTAGCGACACCCAGGGCAATCGATTCCCGGGGTTCGCTGCGCTTAACCTGGGCTACCAGAGGCGGTTTTCAATGCCCCATCAGCCAATGCTGATGAGGGCCGGGCAGGGTCCACAGGCCAAACAGGATCACCAGCAGGCCGCCGGCGATGCGCACGCTACGCCGGCGTAGCAGGCTGACCAGGCGCTCGGCCGCGAGCCCGGTGGCCAGCAGCACCGGCAGGGTGCCGAGGCCGAAGGCGAACATCAGCGCGGCGCTGTGCAGGGCACCCTGGCTCGCCGCCCACAACAGGGTGCTGTACACCAGGCCGCAGGGCAGCCAGCCCCACAGGCTGCCGAGCACCAGGGCACGCGGCGCGCTGGTGACCGGCATGCAGCGTCGGGTGATCGGTTGCAGGTGCCGCCAAAGGCCGCGGCCCAGCGCTTCGATACGCGTCAGGCCGCTCCACCAGCCGGCCAGATACAGGCCCATGGCGATCAGCAGCAGCCCGGCGATGCTGCGCATTACCGTGGCGAGCGGGCCGCTGGCCAGCGCCCACCCGGCCAAGCCGAGCAGCAGCCCGGCAGTCGTGTAGCTGAGGATGCGCCCGGCGTTGTAGGCGACCAGCAAGCGCAGGCGCTGGTGCCGCCGCTCGGCGGGGATGGCCAGGGTCAGCGCGCCCATCAGCCCGCCACACATGCCCAGGCAATGGCCGCCACCGAGCAGGCCGAGCATCAGCGCGGAGAGCAGTTGCGGCAGCAGGTCAGTCATGGTTTTTGGCGGCGGGCTCGTGCTTGGCCTGTTTCACCGCCGCCTGGTGGCGCGGGTCATCGTCATCGAAGAGGATGCGGTGCGCCGGGCTGTCGAGGTCGTCGTACTGGCCGCTGTCCACCGCCCAGAAGAACAGCCACACGGCGAAGGCGACCAGCAGCAGGGCGACGGGAATCAGGATGTACAGCGCGGTCATGGTGCTTTCCCCAGGCGCAGTGCGTTGAGTACCACCAGCAACGAGCTGGCCGACATGCCCAGCGCGGCCCATATCGGCGTGATCCAGCCGAGGGCGGCGAAGGGCAGCACCAGGCCATTGTACAGCCCGGCCCAGGCCAGGTTCTCGATGATGATGGTGCGGGTGCGGCGCGCCAGGCGCAGGGCATCGACCAGGCTGGTCAGCCGATTGGAGAGCAGCACGGCGTCGGCGCTGGTCTTGGCCAGATCCGAGGCCGAGCCCATGGCCACGCTGATGTCGGCGCCGGCGAGCACCGGCACGTCGTTGACGCCATCGCCGAGCATCAGCACGCGGCGGCCTTGCCTCTGCAGATCACGCAGGATGGCCAGCTTGGCGTCCGGGGTCAGCCCGCCGCGGGCCTGGTCGATACCCAACTGGCGGGCCACTTCACCGACCATGGGCGAGCTGTCGCCGCTGAGCAGCAGGATCTGCCAACCACGCCCGCGCGCCGCCTCGACCAGGGCCGGCGCATCGTCGCGCAGGCGGTCGTCGAGTACGAACCAGGCCAGCGGCCCCTGTTCGTCACCCAGCAGCAACCATTGGCCCTGTTCGCCGTTGATGGCCGGTGCGCGGCTGGCGCTGAGCGCGCTGACGAAATCGGCCCGGCCGATACGCAGCCGGCGCCCCTCGACGACACCTTCGAGGCCCAGCCCTGGCACGTTCTGCAGCGCTTCGACCGGCGCGGTGGCGTGGCCGAAGGCGCGGGCTATGGGGTGCTCGGACTGGCTTTCCAGCGCCGCGGCCAGGGCCAGGCAGGTGTCGCCATCCAGGTCACCGAGCGGCTGCACGGTGCGTAGGGTCAGGCGGCCTTCGGTGAGGGTGCCGGTCTTGTCGACGATCAGCGTGTCGATCTGCTCCAGACCTTCGAGCACATGGCCGCGGGTCAAGAGCATGCCGAGCTTGTGCAGGGTGCCGGTGGCGGTGGTCAGCGCCGTCGGCGTAGCCAGGGCGAGAGCGCAGGGGCAGGTGGCCACGAGCAGGGCGAGCACCACCCAGAACGCCCGCGACGCATCGAGCTGCCACCAGACAACCCCGACGATGGCCGCCACCACCAGCACGATCAACAGGAACCACTGCGCCACCCGGTCGGCGATCTCGGCCAGACGCGGCTTTTCGCCTTGTGCCCGTTCCAGCAGGCGGACGATGGCCGACAGCCGGGTGGCGTCGCCCAGCGCCTGCACTTCGACGGTCAGCGGTCCCTCGACATTGAGCGTCCCAGCTGTAACGTCATCGCCGACGCTGCGCGGCTGCGGCAGGTACTCACCGGTGAGCAGGGATTCATCGACGCTGGACTGCCCGGTCAGCACCTGGCCGTCGGCCGGCAGCAGCGCGCCCGGCGGCACCAGCACGCGGTCGCCGGGTTGCAACTCGCTGAGCAGGATGCGCTGGCTGTGGCCCTGTTCATCCAGGCGCAGGCAGGAGGCCGGCAGCAGCTTGACCAGTTGCGCGGTAGCCGCCGCGGTGCGCTCCCGGGCACGGCGTTCCAGATAGCGACCGCTGAGCAGGAACAGGGCGAACATGCCCACAGCATCGAAATACAGCTCGCCATGGCCCATGACCGTGGACCAGATGCCCGCCGCGTAGGCGCCGCCGATGGCCAGCGACACCGAGACGTCCATGCTCAGATGACGGGTGCGCAGGTCGCGCAGCGCGCCGCGGAAGAATTGGCCGCAGCAGTAGAAGACTATGGGCGTGGTGAGAAACAGACTGACCCAGCGCAGGATGCTGTCCAGCTCGTGGCTGAGGTCGATGTTGAACTCCGGCCAGGTGGCCATGCTGGCCATCATCACCTGCATCCAGAGAAGCCCGGCCACACCCAGCTGCCGCATCGCGCGGCGGTTCTCGCGGGTCAACTGCTCGGCGGCGGCATCGGCCTGCCAGGGATGGGCGGCGTAGCCTATGCGCCGCACTTCGCCGAGCAGTTCGCTCAGGGGCAGGGCGTTGGCGCTCCAGCGTACCCGCAGGCGATGGTTGGACAGGTTCAGGTGCGCCTCAGCCACGCCGGGCAGGGCAGCGAGGTGCTTTTCGATCAGCCAGCCACAGGCCGCGCAACTGATGCCCTCGATCAGCAGGCTGGTTTCGCGCCATTCGCCGCTTTGTTCGACGAAGGGCTGCTGCATGTCGCGGCGGTCATACAGGGCCAGCTCGTCGGGCAGTGCCTGGGGCAGTTGCTGGGGGTTGTTGGCTGCTTCGCTGCGGTGGCTGTAGTAATGCTCCAGGCCGTTCTGCACGATGGTTTCGGCCACCGCCTGGCAGCCTGGGCAGCACATCTCGCGCGACTGGCCCAGCACCACAGCTGAAAAGCGGCTGCCCGCCGGCACCGGCAGGCCGCAGTGGTAGCAGGGCGCCGGGCTGCTGCGCTCGAGCGGCGCGCCGGTGGCAAGGGAGGTGTCGATCAGCGTTGATCCCCGAGCTGGATGCGCTTGCCAGCTTCGAGGGTTTCTTCCTCGAACAGGCGCCAGTCCTGGCCGCCTTCCTGGCCGATCAGCTCGACGAAGCGCCGGCCCTGCACGCTATCCTGCAGGTTGCCGCGGTACAGGCCTTCACCCTGATGTTGCAGCACTACACGGCGATCGCGCTCCGGCTGGGTCGGCGATACCAGGTTGAGCACCAGTTGCGCGGGCGCGCTGGCGCCGTGCAGTTGCAGCTCGGCGATGCCGCGCTCGTCGTCCAGCTCCAGCGTCGCCTGCAGCTTCAGGCGGACAGCCAGGTTTTCGCGCTCCAGGGACTGGTTGATGCCCTTGCCGACGTCGTAGTAGTCGTCGGAGATCAATCCCGGCGGATTGCGGGTGGCGACGGTCAGCAGGGTCAGCCCCTGGATCACCGAGTAGCCGAGCAGGGCGATCAGGAACCAGGGCCAGAACTGCTTGTACCAGGGGGCGGGTTGGAGGTCTTCGTTCATGGTTGGCCTGCTATCTCACGCTCGGGCCGATAAAGCGGCTGCTGGCGTCGTTGTGGATGCCGTCGTCATCGGTGGCACGGATGTGGAAGGTGATCTCGTTGGTGTTCGACGGCAGCTTCTCGGCGTCGATGGACAGCTCCACCGGGATCGCCAGCACTTCGCCGGCCAGGGCGCGGACTTCGCGGCGGCCTTCGTACACCAGACCGTCCAGGCCGTCGGCGTCGATGCGGTAGACGACGTCCTGCTGAGCCTTGTTCATGATCTTCAGGGTGTAGACGTTCTCGATTCGCCCCAGCTCGTTCTCGCGGTAGAGTACCCGATCCTTGAGCACGTCCAGCTCGACCAGCGAGCGGTTGCTCACTGCCCAGGCGAATACCGCCAGCATGGCCAGGAGGGCGATGGCGTAGCCGATCAGCCGAGGGCGCAGCAGGCGCGTCTTCTGCCCCGAGAGGTTGTGTTCGGTGGTGTAGCTGATCAGCCCGCGCGGGTAGTTCATCTTGTCCATGACGGCGTCGCAGGCGTCGATGCACGCGGCGCAACCGATGCACTCGATCTGCAGGCCGTCACGAATGTCGATGCCGGTCGGGCACACCTGCACGCACAGGGTGCAGTCGATGCAGTCGCCCAGGCCCTGAGCCTTGTGGTCGGCGGTCTTCTTGCGCGGGCCGCGGGTTTCGCCACGGCGCGGGTCGTAGGAGACGATCAGCGTGTCCTGGTCGAACATCACGCTCTGGAAGCGCGCATAGGGGCACATGTGGATGCACACCTGCTCGCGTAGCCAGCCGGCATTGCCGTAGGTGGCGAGGGTGAAGAAGGCGATCCAGAACAGCGCCCAGCCGCTGGCCTCGAAGGTGACCAGTTCGGCGAGCAGTTCGCGGATTGGCGCGAAATAGCCGACGAAGGTCAGTGCGGTGACCAGGGAAACGCCCAGCCAGATGCTGTGCTTGGCGAAGCGACGAGCGAACTTGTCGGCACTCATCGGCGCCTTTTCCAGCTTCATGCGCTGGTTGCGGTCGCCCTCGGTGACCTTTTCCGCCCACATGAATATCCAGGTGAATACGCTCTGCGGGCAGGTGTAGCCGCACCACACCCGGCCGGCGAACACGGTGATGAAGAACAGCCCGAAGGCGGCGATGATCAGCAGTGCAGAGAGCAGCACGAAATCCTGGGGCCAGTAGGTGGCGCCGAAGATGTGGAACTTGCGCTCCGGCAGGTTCCACCACACTGCCTGGTGGCCGTCCCAGTTCAGCCACACGGTGCCGAAGTAGAGGACGAACAGCAGAGCCCCGCCAGCACGCCGCAGGTTGCGGTAGAAGCCGCTGAACGCGCGGGTGTGGATCTTCTCGCGACTGGCATAGAGGTCGATGGTCTCGCCGGCGGGCGGCGTGACGTTCTTGACGGGGATCTGTTGGCTCATCGAGGGCTACCACAACGGTTGGTCGGGCCTGTCGCTACCGATACGTGCCGGTCGCGATCGTTCGCTGCGCCGATGGTACGCCGCAACGCCAGATCGGGCTTGCGGCTACCCGTCGCAGGGTAGGTGCAAGGCCATGCTAGGCGCAGCATGCCGGAGCCGTCCTGACCCAGATCAGTGCACTCAATCTTTCTCCCGGTTTTGCGCTTCTGCCGGCGCCTTTTCGCGCTGCGATAGGCTGTACACGTAGGCGGCCAACAGGTGCACCTTGTCGTTGCCGAGAAATTCCGCCTGCGCCGGCATCTTGCCGCTGCGCCCATAGCGAATGGTCTGCTGCACCTGGGCGAAGCTGGAACCGTACAGCCACACCTTGTCCGTGAGGTTCGGTGCGCCGAGCACCTGCAGGCCCTTGCCGTCGGGGCCGTGGCACATGGCGCAATTGGTGGCGTAGAGCTGTTTGCCCGCGTCCAGGTTGACGGCGACGTGCGCCGGGTTTTCCAGGTTCGAGAGGCTGCGCACGTAGCCGGTCACGTCGCGCACGCCCGCGTCGCCGAGAATGGCCTGCCAGGCCGGCATCACGCCCTGGCGGCCCTGCATGATGGAGGTCTTGATGGTTTCCGGGTCGCCGCCGTACAGCCAGTCGTCATCGGTCAGGTTGGGAAAACCAAAGGCACCTTTGGCATCGGCGCCGTGGCATACGGCGCAGTTGTTGGCGAACAACCGGCCACCGATTTTCAGCGCCTTCTCGTCCCTGGCCAGTTCGCTGATGGGGGTGGCCGCGTAGCCGGCGAACAGCGGGCCGTAGCGTGCGTCGGCGGCGGCCATCTCGCGCTGCCACTGGCCGACCTGGGTCCAGCCCTCGTCATAGCCGGGCAGCAGGCCCTTGAAGTTGCCCAGCCCGGGGTAGAGCAGCAGGTAGCCGAAGGCGAATGCCAGGGTGCCGAGAAACAGCAGGAGCCACCAGCGCGGCAGCGGGTTGTCGTATTCCTCGATGCCGTCGAAGCTGTGCCCCGTGGTCTGCTCGCTGTCGCCCGACCGCTGGCCCTTGCGGGTAGCGATGAGCAGCCAGGCCAGGCCCAGCAGCGTGCCGAGGGTGGTCAGCGCGATGAACAGGCTCCAGAAGGTGCTCAAGGTTTGTCGTCCTCGAGCTTGTGGTTCTGCTGGCTGGCGCTCGGTGGCTGCTCGTCGGCGAAGGGCAGGTTGGCCGCTTCGTCGAAGCTGGACTTGCGCTTGCTGCTGTAGGCCCAGAGCACCACGGCGACGAAGGCGATGAACACCACGGCGGTGCCAATGCCGCGGATGGTGCCGATGTCGGTGAGGAAGGCTGGCATGGCGTCACCGCTTGTTCTGGATTGAGGTGCCGAGCACCTGCAGGTAGGCGATCAGTGCGTCCAGCTCGCTCTTGCCGGCCACCGCCTCGCGGGCCTTGGCGATGTCGTCGTCGCTGTAGGGAATGCCGAAGCCCTGCATGACCTTGAGCTTTTCGGCGCTCAGGGCGCCGTCGAGCGTGCGCTCGGCCAGCCAGGGATAGGCGGGCATCTTGGATTCCGGCACCAGGTCGCGCGGGTTGACCAGGTGGGCGCGGTGCCACTCGTCCGAGTAGCGCCCGCCGATCCGCGCCAGGTCCGGCCCGGTGCGCTTGGAGCCCCACAGAAAGGGGTGATCCCAGACGCTTTCACCGGCCACCGAATAATGGCCGTAGCGCTCGGTTTCGGCGCGGAACGGGCGGATCATCTGCGAATGGCAACCCACGCAGCCTTCGCGGATATAGATGTCGCGGCCCTCGAGCTGCAGCGCGGTGTAGGGCCGCATGCCGGCCACCGGCTCGTTGACCACGTCCTGGAAGAACAGCGGCACGATCTGGGTGAGGCCGCCGATGCTCACGGCGATGGCCATCAGCAGGGTCATCAGGCCGAGGTTCTTTTCGATCAGGTCGTGCTTCATCGGCCGGTCTCCCCGTTTTGCGCCAGGGGAATCCGCGCGCTGGCATCGTAGTCGGCCGGTCCCGCGCCGCGAATGGTGCGCCAGGTGTTCCAGGCCATCAGCAGCATGCCGCTGAAGAAGATCGCGCCGCCGATCATGCGCACCACGTAGCCCCAGTGGCTGGCCTCCACCGACTCGATGAACGAGTAGGTGAGCGTGCCGTCTTCCTGCACCGCCCGCCACATCAGGCCCTGGGTGATGCCGTTGACCCACATGGCGACGATGTACAGCACGGTACCGATGGTCGCCAGCCAGAAATGCAGGTGGATCGCCGCCAGGCTGTGCATCTGTTCGCGGCCGAATACCCGGGGAATCAGGTGATACAGCGAGCCGAAGGTGATCATCGCCACCCAGCCCAGGGCGCCGGCGTGTACGTGGCCGATGGTCCAGTCGGTGTAGTGGGAGAGGGCGTTGACGGTCTTGATGGCCATCATCGGCCCCTCGAAGGTGGACATACCGTAGAACGCCAGGGAGACGACCAGAAAGCGCAGGATCGGGTCGGTGCGCAACTTATGCCAGGCACCCGACAGGGTCATCATGCCGTTGATCATGCCGCCCCAACTCGGTGCCAGGAGGATGATCGACATCACCATGCCCAGGCTCTGGGCCCAGTCCGGTAGGGCGGTGTAGTGCAGGTGGTGCGGGCCGGCCCAGATATACAGGGTGATCAGCGCCCAGAAGTGCACGATGGACAGCCGGTACGAGTAGATCGGCCGGTTGGCCTGCTTGGGCACGAAGTAGTACATCATCCCCAGGAAGCCGGTGGTCAGGAAGAAGCCCACCGCGTTGTGGCCGTACCACCACTGGATCATCGCGTCCGTGGCGCCGGCGTACACCGAGTAGGACTTGAACAGGCTGACCGGCACGGCGGCGCTGTTGACCAGATGCAGCATGCCGGTGACCAGGATGAAGGCGCCGAAGAACCAGTTGGCCACGTAGATATGCCGGGTGCGGCGCTTGAACAGGGTGCCGAAGAACACGCCGATATAGGCGAACCAGACGATGCCCAGGAGGATATCGATCGGCCATTCCAGCTCGGCGTATTCCTTGCTGCTGGTATAGCCCATTGGCAGGCTGACCACCGCCGCGACGATCACCGCCTGCCAGCCCCAGAAGGTGAAGGCCGCCAGGCGGTCGGACGCCAGCCGCACCTGGCAGGTGCGCTGCACCACGTAATAGCTGGTGGCGAACAGCGCGCAGCCGCCGAAAGCGAAGATCACCGCATTGGTGTGCAGTGGGCGCAGGCGGCCGAAGCTGGTCCAGGGCAGGTCGAAATTCAGTTGCGGCCACACCAGTTGCGCGGCGATGAACACCCCCAGCCCCATGCCGACCACGCCCCAGACCACGGTCATCACCGCGAACTGGCGCACCACCTTGTAGTTGTAGGCAGCCGGACTGCTTGCTGGGCTCATGCTGGGTTCCACGCTGGGCTGGGCGCTGCCGTGAGGCGACAGGCATTTCAGGCGGCGCGAGTATCCCCGACCGGCATAGGCGGTGCAATGCGTTGGAAATATGCAGAAAGCGCTCGGTTGTGAGCTCTGCGGTGTTTCGAGATGAGACCAGCCGAGTTTGCTGGGAGCCTACCTTGTGGGAGGGGCTTCAGCCCCGAGCTTTATCGGTGCAAACAACTCGGGGCTAAAGCCCCTCCCACGGTCGTTCTCGCAAATTACTTCAAAGCCACACCGCATCCCAAAAAGGGTAATCGCCGACACGCGTTACCAGGCCTGCACGTAATGGGTTGGCAACGATGTATCGTGCAACTGACAGTATGTCCTCCTCTCTGCGAAGTGCTCGGTCATGGAAACCCTCTTGACAAAGTCTGCCTTGGCGACCGAGCCGGCTGTTCACCTGCAAGGCGCTGCGCCCCTTGACGCGTTGCATCAGTGCGCTGAGCGAACCTTGTTGCAGGGATACCAGCCAGTGCAGGTGATCAGGCATGACCACCCAGGCAAGCGACTCTGCCAGCCCTGATGCTTGAGCGTTATACAGCTCGCGAATTAGGAGGCGAGCGGGCGCCAGGTCGGCAAAGATCGCTTGGCGATTCTCGACAGTGGCCGTGAGCAGGTAGATATGGTTGGTTAGAGAGATCCGGCCTTTGCGCAAACTGACTGAGTGGGGCATTCCGTTGCCTCCTGAGTAGGTAAAGCAACGGTAGCTGAAAGATGGCGACCTGCGTAGGAGCGGCTTCAGCCGCGAGCTTTAGCGCCCGACCAGGCAACAAAGAACTTGCGGCTAAAGCGGATCGCCGCCCGGCCTCTCCTACACGTGTGTATTATTTGCCTGGTTGTGGTTTGCGACTCAAACTCAGCACATAAGCCGCCAGCAGGTGCACCTTGTCGTTGCCCAGGTAGTGCTCCTGCGCCGGCATCTGGCCGTTGCGGCCGTAGCGGATGGTCTGCTGCAGTTGCGCCAGGCTCGAGCCGTAGATCCAGCCACCCGGGTGAGTCAGGTCCGGTGCGCCCATGGTCGCCGTGCCGGTGCCTGCCGGGCCGTGGCAGGCCACGCAGGTGGTGGAGAACAGCTGCTTGCCCTGTTCCAGGTCGATATTGCTGCCCTCGGCCAGCGGCAGGCCCGCCAATTCGTGGCGCACGTAGCCGGCGACGTTGCGCACGCCGTCATCACCGAGCACCTGGCCCCAGGCCGGCATCACGCCGATGCGCCCATTGAGGATGGTGGTCTTGATGGTTTCGGCGTCGCCGCCCCAGCGCCAGTTCTCGTCGGTCAGGTTGGGAAAACCCACCGCGCCCTTGGCGTCCGAGCCATGGCAGATCGAGCAGTAGGTGGCGAACAGCCGGCCGCCCATCTTCAGCGCCTGCTCGTCCTGGGCCACCTGTTCCAGGGGCATGGCCGAGTACTTGGCGAAGATCGGCCCGTACTGGGCGTCGGCCTTGGCCACTTCGCGCTCCCACTGGGCGACCTGGGTCCAGCCGTCTTCATAGCCGGGTAGCAGCCCTTTGAAGTTGCCGAGCCCCGGATACAGCGCCAGGTAGCCCGCGGCGAAGATCAGCGTGCCGAGAAACAGCATGAACCACCAGCGCGGCAGCGGGTTGTCGTACTCCTCGATGCCGTCGAAGGAATGGCCCATGGTCTGGTCGGTGGTGTTCTTGCGTTCCCCCTTGCGTGTGGCGAACAGCAGCCAGAACAACGCGACCAGGCTGCCGAGGGTCAGCAGCGTGATGTACCAGCTCCAGAAAGTGCTCATGGGGTGTCTTTCCTTACTGCTGCTTTGTTGGGTTCATCGGCGAAGGGCAGGTTCGCCGCATCCTCGAAGGCCTTGGCGCGTTTGCCGCTGTAAGCCCACAGCGTCACGCAGGTGAAGGCGATCAGTACCAGGGCGGTGCCGATGCCGCGCACCATGCCGATGTCGATCAGGTCGGTAAGCATGGGATCACCTCTTGTTCTTCAAGGCAGTGCCGAGCACTTGCAGGTAGGCAACCAGGGCGTCCATCTCGGTCTTGCCCTTCACCGCAGCGCTGGCGCCGGCGATGTCGTCATCGGTGTAGGGCACGCCGAGAAACTGCATGGCCTTGAGCTTTTTGGGCGTGTCCTTGCCGTCGAGCACGTTCTCGACCAGCCAGGGGTAGGACGGCATCTTCGACTCCGGCACCACGTTGCGCGGGTTGTAGAGATGCGCGCGGTGCCACTCGTCCGAGTAACGGCCGCCGACCCGGGCCAGATCCGGCCCGGTACGCTTGGAGCCCCACAGGAAGGGGTGATCCCAGACGCTTTCGCCGGCTACCGAGTAGTGGCCGTAGCGCTCGGTCTCGGCGCGGAACGGGCGGATCATCTGCGAGTGGCAACCCACGCAGCCTTCCTTGATGTACACGTCGCGGCCTTCGAGCTGCAGCGCGGTGTAGGGCTTCATGCCGGCGACCGGCTCGTTGACCACGTCCTGGAAGAACAGCGGGACGATCTGTGTCAGCCCGCCGATGCTGACGGCGAACACCATCAGCAGGGCCATCAGGCCGACGTTCTTTTCGACGATTTCGTGTTTCATCAGTGGGCTCCCTCAACCGAATACAGGGCGGCAGCTTCCAGTTCTTCCGGCTTGCTGGCGCGCACGGTCTGCCAGGTGTTCCAGGCCATCAGCAGCATGCCGGTGAAGAAGATCGCGCCGCCGATCACCCGCACCACGAAGCCGGGGTGGCTGGCTTCCAGCGCCTCGACAAAGGAGTAGGTGAGCGTGCCGTCGCTGTTCACCGCGCGCCACATCAGGCCCTGGGCGATGCCGTTGACCCACATCGAGGCGATGTACAGCACGGTGCCGATGGTGGCGAGCCAGAAGTGCGCGTTGATCAGGCCGATGCTGTGCATCTGCTCGCGGCCGAACACCTTGGGAATCAGGTGATACAGCGAGCCGATCGAGACCATGGCAACCCAGCCCAGGGCGCCGGCGTGCACGTGGCCGATGGTCCAGTCGGTGTAGTGGGAGAGGGCGTTGACGGTCTTGATGGCCATCATCGGGCCTTCGAAGGTCGACATGCCGTAGAACGCCAGGGAAACCACCAGAAAGCGCAGGATCGGGTCGGTGCGCAACTTATGCCAGGCGCCCGAGAGGGTCATCATGCCGTTGATCATGCCGCCCCAGCTCGGTGCCAGCAGCACCAGGGACATCACCATGCCGAGCGACTGCGCCCAGTCCGGCAGCGCGGTGTAGTGCAGGTGGTGCGGGCCGGCCCAGATGTACAGGGTGATCAGCGCCCAGAAGTGCACGATCGACAGGCGATAGGAATACACCGGGCGCCCGGCCTGCTTGGGCACGAAGTAGTACATCATCCCCAGGAAGCCCGCAGTCAGGAAGAAGCCCACCGCGTTGTGGCCGTACCACCACTGGATCATCGCGTCGGTGGCGCCGGCGTACAGCGAGTAGGACTTGGTCATGCTCACCGGCACTTCCAGGTTGTTGACCACGTGCAGCAACGCCACGGTGAGGATGAACCCGCCGAAGAACCAGTTGCCGACATAGATGTGGCTGACGTTGCGCTTGATGATGGTGCCGAAGAACACGATCGCGTAGCTGACCCAGACGATGGTGATCAGAATGTCGATCGGCCATTCCAGCTCGGCGTATTCCTTGGAGCTGGTGTAACCCAGCGGCAGGGTGATGGCCGCCAGCAGAATCACCAGTTGCCAGCCCCAGAACGTGAAGGCCGCCAGCTTCGGTGCGAACAGCGTGGCCTGGGAGGTGCGCTGTACGGCATAGTAGCTGGTGGCGAACAGGGCGCAGCCGCCGAAGGCGAAGATCACCGCGTTGGTGTGCAGGGGCCGCAGGCGACCGAAGCTGGTCCACGGCAGGTCGAAGTTGAGCCACGGCCAGGCGAGCTGCGCTGCGATAAGCACGCCGAGCCCCATCCCGACTATGCCCCACACCACCGTCATGATGGCGAATTGGCGAACCACCTTGTAGTTATAGGCGGAACTGGTTGTTGTGTTCATGTCTGGGTTTCCATCCACGGTTATGGGCAGATCATCTGCAGCCCCCGCGCACGGACAAATCCGTACACGAAAAAAGGCTTTTTTATGAGCGAGGCAAGCATGCGAGAAGGGCAGCAGAGCGGTATTGACGCCGGTCAACAGGCACAGGAAAGCCCAGCACCAGCGCTGCTCTGGGATCGGCCAACGGGCGCCAGCCAGGCCACGCTGATCCTCGCCCACGGCGCCGGTGCGCCGATGGACAGCGACTTCATGAACCTGATGGCCGAGAAGCTCGCCGCCCGCGGGCTGACGGTGGTGCGCTTCGAGTTCGACTACATGGCCGCGCGCCGCCAGGACGGCAAGAAACTCCCGCCCAACCCCCAGGCCAAACTGCTCGACTGCTGGCGCGGCGTGTATGCCGCCGTGCGACACCAGGTCACGGGGCCGTTGGCCATCGGCGGTAAATCCATGGGCGGGCGCATGGCCAGTCTGCTGGCCGACGAACTGGATGCTGACGGCCTGGTCTGCCTGGGCTACCCCTTCCACGCCATCGGCAAGGCCGACAAACCGCGCACCGCACACCTGGCCGACCTGAAAATGCCGACCCTGATCGTGCAGGGCGAACGCGACGCCATGGGCGACCGCCACACCGTGGCCAGTTACCAGCTCTCGGCGGCCATCGAACTGTGCTGGCTGACGGCGGGCGACCACGACCTCAAACCGCTGAAGGTGTCCGGTTATAGCCACGAACAGCATCTGGAGTCGGCGGCGGATGCTGTGGCGGCGTTTCTTTAAACCTGATCACGATTTCTATGTGCATGAAGCCGATCCACTGTGGGAGCGGGCGGGGACGCCCAGTCCATGCCCGCGAAAAATCACGGGCATGGCCCGTTCCCACAGATAATCACAAGCCCAAGGGTGGATCTGGGCGCGTAGTTGCGGATAGTGCCCATGCTCTGCGTGGGCGCCCAGCCTGTGGCGCTCCGCGCCATGATTGCAGGGCTCAGGAAGCGGTGCATGGACGCAGAACGTCCTGCCAGTGCGTTCCCACGCGGAGAGTGGGAATGATCAAGTAACGCCCCCTTATCCGTGGCGTGCTGCCGCCGAATTGTAGGAGCCCCGACCCGGGGCGAATGGCGGCGCAGGCAACCCTAATATCGCTGGGCTACCAACGATCCAATCGCGCCGAGGTCGACGCTCCTACGCGCAAGCTGCGTGGTGCTGATTGACGCTTAATCCGTCAGCCGCTCCCCACAATGCAGGCAGTTCGCAGTCGCCGGGTCATGGTAATAGCCGGCCCGCTCGTCGACCCTGTGATGGGGCGACTCGCCACAATTGGGGCAGCTGTAACGCTCCAGCAACTGATGCTGGCGATACAGATTGAGCAGGCCGCCGCCGATGATCAGGGCCAGGGTTATTACCGCGAAATCCGGAGCGCCAACGATCGCCAGCGCGAACAGGGCGATCACCAGCACGGCGAGCAGTGATTCCAGAAAATCCACCTGGCTGCGCAGGCGGTTGTAAGCGTTCTGGCTCATGGCAGGGCGTCCTTGTTAGTGGGTAGCCATTGCCAGTGTGGCTTCAGTTACGACGCCATATGCCTGATGGAAAACAAATGAAGCAGTTTGCGTTACTCGACGGCGCTGCTCGGGCTTTCAGTCGCCTCGGCCTCCAGCTTCGCCCGGTCAGCCTTGCTGATGTATTTGGGCTTGTTGCTCTTGGGCGCGAGCTTGGCATTGGCCTTCTTGGCGTGTGCCTCCAGCAACTGCTTGATCTTCTTGCGACGATTCATCTGGGTACCTGTGGTAAGTGTCGAGCGCTTCAGCCCGCGGTTTTCTTCAGGGCCATGCCTTGGCTTGCCGGTGCTGTAAGTGCAAAGCCGAACTGCTGGTACAGGCGGTACGCTTCGCCGTCTGCGATCAGGCTGACGTAGCCCGATTCCGGCACCTCGCGGGCGATGTAATCGCTGATCGCCGCCATGATCATCTTGCCCAGGCCACGGCCTTGATGCTCCGGCAGCACGGCGATGTCCACCACCTGATAGAAAGCGCCGCCATCACCGATCACCCGGCCCATGCCCACCGGCTCGCCGGCGTAGAGCACCTGCACGGCGAACAGACTATTGGGCAGGCCACGGCTCGCCGCCTCGACGGTCTTGCCGCTCAGCCCGGCTGCAGTGCGCAGATGGCGATAGGTTTCCACCGACGGGATGGCATGCACGAGGGAATAGGCGGTATCGGTCATTCGATGGGGCCTTTGCTGGGCATGATGCTTCGTGTGCGGAGAGCGGCTGCCAGGTGATTACCGGTGAAAAGAGTTGTTGAGGCGAATCAGCCGGCGTCGCTGTCGATAAGAGCTGCATGGTAGCGCGCCAACAACAATGGCAACGCCGTCTCGCGCCAGAACTTCAGGCTGATATGCCCCGACGACATGCCGCCATGGGCGTGCCGCTCAACGAACACCGACTCTTCTGCGCTTGTGGGCAAGCCAACCAGGCGCTCGAAGGTCGCCTCGAGAGTTTCGGCCAGTTGCGCCTCGCTTGGCGGAAGCGGCAGCGCAGCCAGTGCCTCGCTCATTTCCTGCCACAGATAGGGATCACCCCGCAGACCCCACTGGATGGGCTCAGGTTGGAAGAGTTCGGATAGGGTCGTAGTCGGCATGATTCAGGTGGCCTTTGCTGGGCTGTACGCGGAAGTCAGTCTACATCTGTGGCATTGCGCAGCCTTATCGCCCGGGCCGCCATATAGACGCGATTAGACGCTTCATCCAGCGACTCCATTCCGGCAATGAAGCGGCCATTCAGCCATGGTGCGTAGTCGTTGAAGCTGCCCATGCCGCCGTAAACGGACATCACCGAGCACGCCAGGCCCGTCAGTTCTTCCCCATCGTAATGGCTGCCCGCCAGCGCTCTGGCTGTCGACAGGCAATTGCGGAAATGCGTGCCCCAGTGGCTATCTGGGTCGAGGGCGAGAATATCGCTGAGCGCCGCGAGATGAGCGATTAGTTCATTCAGTTGGGTTTGCGGATTGGTCATGGTGCGCCGTGTGAGTTTGTATCGAACGGGAATATGCCTCAGGCGTTTCGACGCTCAGGCTCCGCGCCATGAATAAACACCGTGTAGGTATCGGCGGGCCGGTTGCCGTCAGCCCGGTCAAGGGCATGGCCGATGGCGCCGCGATGATAGGTGCCGTGGTTGACCAAGTGGAAGATCGCTTCTTCACGGCTCAGCATGCCCTGCTGGCCATCCACGAAAACAAAGCGAATAGGCTCCTGAAGTTGTCCAGGCGTGAGGCCATTTAGGTACGCAGCCAACCACTGATTGGCCTCCGTCAGCCGGCGATCCAGCTCATCGAGCTGGGGCAGGGTATCGGTGTTGGTGCTGTCATGGGGCGCCGGCTCCCCAAGTAGCCTCGCGCGGAACAACTCTTCCACGCGAACCAGATGGTTGAGCTGCTGCCGAGCGAAAGCCAGCGCCTCGTGCTGCGTCAGTGGATCGAGTTGAGCGACCGCGTCTAGCGTTCGACGGTCTGCCCAGCCTTTGTATTGGAGGGTGTTGTGGATGAGCATTTAGTTGGCCTTGGGCGCTGTTTGAAGGGGAGAGACCATAAGCATCGTCAGGCATACATTAATTAAGATTTGTCGGGTGGCGGAGCGCGTAGCGGAAGCTTTATTCGTCAATCGCTTTGAAATGGTAAGGGTGGATGAAAAAGGCGTCACCCACCCTACTTACTGTTTCAGATCTTGCATAAAATTTGGTTAAGAGGCCGGCTTTATATGGTTATTATATCCCCTTTACCAGATTACTTTCCAAACTCCGCCGCCAGTACATTTAGAACAGTGGTAGAAATTATTCCATGCCGAAGCACCTTCAAGTCTTTCAACTCCCTTTTTAGCTTTGTCAGCGTTATTAGCCCCCTGCCATGAGTTATGCCCGCAGTCCTTGATCCTCACGAGCACATCATGGGATGGGGTATTTCTTGTCTTTTTGTAGTAGCGAGTTTCGCCTTCAGTTGGCGTGGTTCTCTCGGATAAATCTTCAGTTTCTGATCCGTCCGCCCCGCTGTTTTCTTTGAGGCGGTTCAATGCATACTCGGCGGCCTCTGCCTTGCTAGCCTGTCGTGCAATTTCGCGATTAGCCTCATCTAATGAGGCTTTTAGCTCTTCATTCTCTTGAATGAATAAGCGTGCTAATTCGATTTCTTCCGAGTTGGCGTTGGCGCGCTGCTCCAGTTCTAAGAGCCTAGTTCTTGCAGCTTGGTTCTGAATTTCACGAATAATAGAAGGTGGCTCTACAGTAAGAGAAGCGACTCCCATTACACTACGCCTTAAGAGAGCGCGGAATCGCTGCATACCCTTGCCATCTGTGTCCTGAGATAGCACTTGACTAGCAGTCCATACTGAGCTCTTTGGGGAAAGAGATTCATCAAGATCTTTTTCGCGTGGCCAGTACAAGCGTATGGCTCCAAGATAGCAAGAATTTGACTTTCCAAGCTCGTCGGTTAATACCCAAGATGCCTCTTCGTCAATGCGAACTACGCCCGCTAATCCTGCTAGATCAGTTGCCAGTAGATTCTCAAGATCTTCCCAGATCGGCTCTTGCTCAACTTCAGAAACGACAGCAATAGGTAATGTTCTGGACGAATCTTGGATCATTGACTTGAGTTGGTGGCCGCCTTCTGCTCCATAAAGTATCTGTGGAGTAGAATTGGGTATAGGGAAGTTTCCAATATGCCAATCAGGGCGCAACCCAAGAAGCTTTTTAACAATGAATGGGCAGCGAGGATCAGTGAATACCGGTGCAACGATGGTGGCTATATTCTGAACAGCCAAGGTTGCATAGACGACAACTTTATCCGTAAGATTAAGGAAGGCGATGGTGGTGATAAACTGCTGTCCTGATGTTGTTGGCTCTAAAAGAGTAAGCTCTCTAAATGTACCAGCTTCGGACGTGGCGTCTCTTCGTTGAAATTGACCGGCCGGCGATCCTCTTGTTTTTGAGATAAAGTTTCCTGAAGAAGCTGCAGGATTGGGGGCGCCTTTTTCAATCAGCCATTCATCCAATGCTTTTTCAATGCTGGCTGCTGAGTTAAAAACTTCCTCTTTGGACAAACCCGTTGATTCTAGAAGGTACGCGGAAAGAATCTGCATTCAGAGAGACTCCATTGGCTAATAGAGAGGTATAACGTTTGGTTAAGAGGCGGCTTTAGCCCGCCCCAGTGAGCGCAGCAAACGGTTTGAACCAATGATTAGAGGTTGCGTTAGGCCGGGTCAAATGTATGTTCTTCATGGTAGCGAAGGATGGTGTACATTTTGGGTGCGCCATTGATTTTTTGAACCTCAACGTCGACTACATATGCAAGCTTGTGCCATGGTTTCGAAAAACGGTCGTCACCCGCGAGCATGGCTTCTTTCACTGCGTTATTTTCGAATATTACTTTCAGCGGCTTCTTGGATATGTCTTCGATTGTCGCTTTGTCACCAGTGTGTGACTCGGTATCAAATTTAGTTTGATACCAATACATTACTTTATTTTTTTGAATGTGATCGTCAGGTTCTTGAAGGCGCTCAAGATGTCGTTGAATGGTGTTCTGAGCTGCATTGGCTTCTTGAGAGTTTATAAAGAACTGATTAATTACTGTGCCGCCATCTGATACGGTGAAATTTAGCTGGGAGCCATTGTCTTTTGCTACGGGCTCTAGAATGTTTTTCCATTGCTTTAAGTCTTGCTTGAAGACCTCCTTGGGCGGAGTATCAATTTTTCCAAGAAGCCAGTCTATTATTGCTTTGGCTTGGGTAGTCCACTCTGAAAGCGAGCCGCCACTCCAGACCAACGGAACAATTGGCATTGTTAGCGCCACAAGCTCGACAATTATAGAGCCTGTACGGACTTCTTTTATATAAAGCTCTGTGCTCGCATCATAATCTTGATTGGTTTCAGATTCGATAAATCTCTGATACTGCTGGTTGATGCCGAGCAGGGACATCGTGAGGTCTGTTAGAATAACTGGTTTTTGGTTGCTAATCTTGATTTCAAGCCTATGGCTGAAATCTATTTCAATGACGTTACTAACATCCATGAGTAACCTGCTGTTTGGCTAAGTGTGGAATTTAGTCCAGTCCAATGAGCGAAGCGAGCGATTTTAATGCTGTAAAGGATTCTCCCCACACCACAGTTCTATGCCAAGTAGCGTGGTGACTGAAATTGGGAGAGCCGTTATGAAGCGCATAGCAGTTGATCTGGCCAAGTCCGTTTACCAAGTTGCCGAGAGTGTCCGTTCCGGCCAGGTGGTGCAGCGCAGGCGGCTGAACCGAGAGGCGTTCCAGCGATATATACAGGAGCAGAGCGAACCGGTCGAGTGCGTGATGAGGTCGAACACCAGGAGTAAGGCTAGTAAAAAGGCGCAACATTACGCTGCGCCTCAATTGCCTACCGATTAAACCGCGCCACCAACGAATACTGCCCCTGCGCCGTACTGGTCAGCTCCTCACTCAACAACGCCGTACTCTGTGCCTCACCGGCCGTCTGGTCGGACAGTTGAGCGATGGTGGTGATATTGCGGCTGATTTCGTCGGCGACGGCGCTTTGTTCTTCGGCGGCGGCGGCGATCTGGTCGGCCATTTCGTTGATATTGGCAACCGCGTCACTGATGCCGGCTAGGGCCTGGTCGGCCTGTTGCACGCGTTCGACGCCTTCGTCGGCCTGTTTGCGGCCGATGTCCATGGTCAGCACGGCTTCGTCGGCGGTGCGTTGCAGTTTGGCGATCAGGGCGTGGATCTGGCCGGTGGACTCGGCGGTGCGTTGCGCCAGGGAACGGACTTCGTCGGCGACCACGGCGAAGCCGCGGCCCATTTCGCCGGCGCGGGCGGCTTCGATGGCGGCGTTGAGGGCCAGCAGGTTGGTCTGGTCGGCGATGCCCTTGATCACGTCGACCACGCCACCAATTTCGTTGCTGTCCTGGGCGAGTCGGGTGACGGTTTCGCCGGTTTCGCCCACCGACAGGGACAGGCGCTGGATAGCTTCGCGAGTTTCGCTGGCGATGGCGCGGCCTTCCTGAGTCAGGCGGTTGGCTTCCTGGGTGGCGATGGCGGTGCGCGCCACGTTGTTGGCCACTTCCAGGGTGGTGGCGGCCATCTCGTTGACGGCAGTGGCGACCTGGTCGGTTTCTTCGCGTTGGCGCTGCAGGCCGGTGGAGCTGTTGTGGGCCAGCACGTCGGCCTGGGCCGCCTGCTTGGCGAGGTTCTCGGCGCTGTCCTGCAGGCGAGTGAGGCAGGTTTTCAGGCGTGCTTCCTGGCTGAGGATGGACAGTTCCAGGCGGCCTTCGACGCCGCGGTTGTCGGTGTACATTTGGGCGATCAGCGGGTCGGAGGTGCTTTGTTCGGCCAGTTGTAGCAGGCGTTTGATGCCACGGCTTTGCCATGCCAGGCCGAGCAGGCCGAGAGGAATCGATAGCGCAGCGGCAGCGACGAAGCCCCAGGTGCTGTCCAGCCAGGCGCCGACCAGAAAGCCGACCTGGCTGACCAGAATGAACGGCAGCCAGTTCTGCACCACCGGCAGCCAGCGGTCGCGGCTGGGGATCGCTGCCTTGCCGGCGTTGATGCGGGCGTAGAGCGCCTGGGCACGTTGCACCTGCTCGGCAGTGGGCTTGCTGCGCACCGACTCGTAGCCGGTGACCTTGCCGTCATCCAGCACCGGCACCACGTAGGCGTTGACCCAGTAATGGTCGCCATTCTTGCAGCGGTTCTTGACGATGCCCATCCACGGCCGGCCGGCTTTCAGGGTTTCCCACATATGGGCGAACACGGCGGGCGGCACGTCGGGGTGGCGTACCAGGTTGTGCGGCGCACGGATCAGCTCGTCGCGGGAGAAACCGCTGATCTCGATGAAGGCTTCGTTGCAGTAGGTGATCTGGCCCTTGAGATCGGTAGTCGAGATCAGGCGTT
Source organism: Pseudomonas sp. CNPSo 3701 (assembly GCF_028674975.1). Taxonomy (NCBI): domain Bacteria; kingdom Pseudomonadati; phylum Pseudomonadota; class Gammaproteobacteria; order Pseudomonadales; family Pseudomonadaceae; genus Pseudomonas; species Pseudomonas sp. CNPSo 3701. The sequence continues at coordinate 256,789 of NZ_JAQZSI010000003.1, forward strand.
GCTGCGCCGGGAAAGTCCGCTCGTTACCGGTGATGGGCTGGTTGTTACGCATGGCATCGACCCTGATGTCAGTGCGAGGCCTGGGGAAAGTAGGGCAGGCGAGTTAGGAATCCAAATGCCTACAGACTACAACTATGGGTCTAACCCACATGTGGCCTAACAAGGCCGATCCTACAGGCAACGCTTTTATGGTTATCGCTTACGCGTGGCAGGCCTGCAGTGTAACCAACTTTCAAGGCGTGGAGCGTTTTGACGCCGGTAAAACGACGGTCCATTGGTCGAGGGGGGGCGGGCACGTTCGAGCGCGCAAAAGAAACCCGGGTGTCGCTGCGCTCGACCCGGGTTATGGAAAGTCCCGCGCAGCAACGCTGCGCGGGTGATCGTCAACCGGCGATCAGCTGACGCAGTACGTAGTGCAGGATGCCGCCGGCCTTGAAGTACTCGACCTCGTTGAGGGTGTCGATGCGGCAGAGCAGCTCGACGCTTTCCAGCTTGCCGTCCTCACGGGTGATTTCCAGCGTCAGCGGCATGCGCGGGCGCACCTCGACGCCGTCCAGGCCCTTGATCGCCAGGGTTTCCTTGCCGGTCAGGCCGAGGCTCTTGCGATCCGCGCCGCCGGTGAACTGCAGCGGCAGCACGCCCATACCCACCAGGTTGGAACGGTGGATGCGCTCGAAGCTCTCGGCGATCACCGCCTTGACGCCCAGCAGGTTGGTGCCCTTGGCCGCCCAGTCGCGGCTGGAGCCGGTGCCGTATTCCTTGCCGGCGATCACCACCAGCGGAGTGCCTTCCTGCTGGTAACGCATGGAGGCATCGTAGATCGCCAGCTTCTCGCCGCTCGGCACGTGCAGGGTGATGCCGCCTTCCTCACCGTCGAGCATCTCGTTGCGAATGCGGATGTTGGCGAAGGTGCCCCGCATCATCACTTCATGGTTGCCGCGGCGCGAGCCGTAGGAGTTGAAGTCACGCGGCTCGACGCCTTGCTCGCGCAGGTAGCGACCGGCCGGGCTGTCGGCCTTGATGTTGCCGGCCGGGGAGATGTGGTCGGTGGTCACGGAGTCGCCCAGCAGCGCCAGGATGCGTGCATTGGCAATGTCGGTGATCGCCGGTGGCGCCTGGTCGATGGCCTCGAAGAACGGCGGGTGCTGGATGTAGGTGGAGTCGTTCTGCCAGGTGTAGGTGTCGGCTTCTGGCACCTGGATGGCCTGCCACTGCTCGTCGCCTTCGAACACCTCGGCGTATTCCTTGCGGAACATGGCAGTGTCGACCTTCTGTACGGCCTCGGCGATTTCCTTCTGGCTCGGCCAGATGTCGCGCAGGTACACCGGCTTGCCGTCGCGGTCTTCACCCAGCGGCTCCTCGGCGATATTCACGCGCACACTGCCGGCCAGGGCATAGGCGACCACCAGGGGCGGAGAGGCCAGCCAGTTGGTTTTCACCAGCGGATGCACGCGGCCTTCGAAGTTGCGGTTGCCGGACAGCACCGAGGCGACGGTCAGGTCATGTTCCTGAATGGCCTTCTCGATCGGGTCCGGCAGTGGGCCGGAGTTGCCGATGCAGGTGGTGCAGCCGTAGCCGACCAGGTCGAAGCCGAGTTTGTCGAGATACTCGGTCAGCCCAGCAGCGGCGAAGTATTCGGTCACCACCTTGGAGCCGGGGGCCAGCGAGCTCTTGACCCATGGCTTGCGCTTGAGGCCTTTCTCCACGGCCTTCTTGGCCAGTAGGCCGGCGGCCATCATCACGCTCGGGTTCGACGTGTTGGTGCAGGAGGTGATCGCCGCGATCACCACGGCGCCGTCGCTCAGCGGGTGGCGGTGGCCGTCCATCTCGTAGTGGATCTCGTTCTGCGCGGCGTTGCCGACGGCCACGCCACCGCCGCCTTCGCTTTCCAGTCGACCTTCCTCTTTACGCGGCGGCTTGAGCTGCAGGCCGAGGAAGTCTTCGAAGGCCTGGCCGACCTGGGGCAGGGCGACGCGGTCCTGCGGGCGTTTGGGGCCGGCCAGGCTGGCTTCGACCTGGCCCATGTCCAGCTCCAGAGTATCGGTGAACACCGGCTCGCTGCCGGCCTGGCGCCACATGCCCTGGGCCTTGGAATAGGCCTCAACCAGCTTGACGGTCTCATCCGGGCGACCGGACAGACGCAGGTAATCCAGGGTGATTTCATCGACCGGGAAGAAGCCGCAGGTCGCACCGTATTCCGGCGCCATGTTGGCGATGGTGGCGCGGTCGGCCAGGGGCAGTTCAGCCAGGCCGTCGCCGTAGAACTCGACGAATTTGCCGACCACGCCTTTCTTGCGCAGCATCTGGGTGACGGTCAGCACCAGGTCGGTGGCGGTGATGCCTTCCTTGAGCTTGCCGGTGAGCTTGAAGCCGATCACTTCGGGAATCAGCATCGACACCGGCTGGCCGAGCATCGCCGCTTCCGCCTCGATACCGCCCACGCCCCAGCCCAGCACGCCGAGGCCGTTGATCATGGTGGTGTGCGAGTCGGTGCCGACCAGGGTGTCGGGGTAGGCGTAGGTCACGCCGTCTTCTTCCTTGGTCCACACGGTGCGGCCCAGGTATTCCAGGTTCACCTGGTGGCAGATGCCGGTGCCCGGCGGCACCACGCTGAAGTTGTCGAAGGCGCTCTGGCCCCAGCGCAGGAACGCGTAGCGCTCGCCGTTGCGCTGCATCTCGATCTCGACGTTCTCACCAAAGGCCTCGGGGCTGGCGAACTTGTCGACCATCACCGAGTGGTCGATTACCAGGTCGACCGGCGACAGCGGGTTGATCTTCTGCGGGTCGCCGCCTGCCTTGGCCATGGCGTCGCGCATGGCGGCCAGGTCGACCACCGCCGGCACACCGGTGAAGTCCTGCATCAATACGCGGGCAGGGCGGTACTGGATCTCGCGCTCGGAGCTGCGTTTTTCCAGCCAGTCGCTGATGGCTTGCAGGTCATCCTGGGTGACGGTCTTGTCGTCCTGCCAGCGCAGCAGGTTTTCCAGCAGCACCTTGAGCGAAACCGGCAGCTTGTCGATGTCGCCCAGCTGTTTGGCGGCGTCCGGCAGGCTGAAGTAATCGTAGGATTTACCGTTCACATCGAGGGTGCGGCGGCAGTTCAGGCTATCGATGGAGGACATCGTGCATCTCCTTGTGGCTTGCACGGTACAAGCCGTTCTGGTTTGGCAGGGGCTCTGTGGCCCTGCGCGATGAGTCCCTTGGCCAGGCTCGTGCGGCTTGCGGTGAGCCGTCGCCTGATCGTGCGCCTGTCGAGCATAGCCCGCAGGCGCAGCCGGCGATGCCGGGATGCTGTTCTCTGGACAGGGAACTAAGGCCCTGGGTTCCGGTTTTCGCTATCATGCGCGGCCTACGGAGATAGCCTAATGAAGACTTTGTTGCTGCACTGCCGCCCCGGTTTCGAGAGCGAGGTGTGTTCGGAGATATCCGAGCATGCGGCGCGTCTCGATGTGCCCGGTTACGCCAAGGCCAAGCCGGATACTGCCTGCGCCGAATTCATCTGCAGTGACGAGGCGGGCGCCGAGCGGCTGATGGCCGGGCTGCGTTTCAGCCAGTTGATCTTCATCCGCCAGTGGGCGCGCGGCGCCTTCATCGAACTCCCCGAAAAGGACCGCATCAGCGTGCTGCTCGAGCACCTGGCGCCGCTGCCGACCTTCGGTAGCCTGTGGCTGGAGGTGTTCGACACCAACGACGGCAAGGAGCTGTCCGGCTTTTGCAAGAAGTTCGAAGGCCCGCTGCGCAAGGCCCTGACCGGCGCCGGCAAGCTCGCGGAGAACGCCCGCGCGCCGCGCCTGCTGCTGACCTTCAAGAGTGGCCGCGAAGTATTCGTCGGCATGGCCGAACCGAACAATTCGGCTATCTGGCCGATGGGCATTCCGCGCCTCAAGTTCCCCCGCGAGGCGCCCAGCCGCTCGACCCTGAAACTCGAAGAAGCCTGGCACACCTTCATCCCGCGCGAGCAGTGGGACGAGCGCCTCTCGGACGAGATGACCGGCGTCGACCTGGGCGCTGCGCCGGGCGGTTGGACCTACCAACTGGTACGCCGCGGCATGCTGGTGACCGCCATCGACAACGGCCCGATGGCCGAGAGCCTGATGGACACCGGCCTGGTCAAGCACCTGATGGTCGACGGCTTCACCTGGAAGCCCAAACAGCCGGTGGACTGGATGGTCTGCGACATCGTCGAGAAGCCCGCACGCAGCGCCGCGTTGCTGGAAACCTGGATTGGCGAGGGCCATTGCCGCGAGGCGGTGGTCAACCTCAAGTTGCCGATGAAGCAGCGCTACGCCGAGGTGCAGCGCCTGCTCGAGCGCATCGCTGAAGGCCTGGCCGCGCGCAAGGTCAAGGCGAGCATCGCCTGCAAGCAGCTGTATCACGACCGCGAGGAAGTGACCTGCCACCTGCGCCGGCTGAGCAAATAGAGCGAATTTGAACGGTGAGCTGCCCGCGACGGCAGCCACTTCCCGAATGCAGCAAGAATGATCAAGCGGAGCCCGTGATGCTCGATTCGACCCCTGACGACACCCTCGACGCTACCGGCCTGTTCTGCCCCGAGCCGGTGATGATGCTGCACAACAAGGTGCGCGACCTGCCGGCCGGCGGCCTGCTCAAGGTCATCGCCACCGACCCCTCGACTCAGCGCGACATCCCCAAGTTCTGCGTGTTTCTCGGCCACGAGCTGGTGGAGCAAACGCAGGATGCCGAGACTTATCTGTACTGGATTCGCAAGAAGGCGGATTGAGCGGGCCTATGCAGTAGTGGTCATACGCGGTCTTGTGGGAGCGGGCCATGCCCGCGATTCGATTGGATGGATCGCGACGGAGTCCGGCTTGATCGGGTGACCTGAGGTTTAGGACGACCTGCTTTTAGGCAAACCAGAGCTGGTGCGTAGTCCACACCTGCCATTCGCGGGCATGGCCCGCTCCCACAAGGGATCGCTGTCTATTGCTTACTATTGTGAGCGAAGCGATACCCAGGACGATCAACCCGCTAAGCTGCCGGTTGCAGCCGAATCCGTCGCCCGGCGCTTCTTTTCAAGCGCAGCATCAGCATCAGTGCCGCGCTGGTCAGCCCCACGATCAGCCCCTGCCACAGCCCGGCCGGGCCGCTGGGTACGCCGACCAGGTCGGTCAGGCCCAGTACGTAGCCGACTGGCAAGCCGATGCCCCAATAGGCGAACAGGGTCAGGATCATCGTCGCCCGGGTGTCCTGATAGCCGCGCAGGGCGCCGGCCGCGGTGACCTGGATAGCGTCGGAGAACTGAAACAGCGCCGCGTAGACGATCAGCGCCACGGCCACTTCGATGACCTCCGGTGCCGAGGAGTAGATACGCGCAATCGGTTCGAGCAACATCAGCATGCATGAGGCTGAGACGCAGGCGTAGGCCAGCGCCGTGGCGATGCTTACGCCCGCGGCGAAGCGTGCCTCACGCGGTGCGTCACGGCCCAGCTCCTGGCCGACCCGCACGGTGGCCGCCATGCCGATGGAGTAGGGGATCATGAATACCAGCGAGGCGAAGTTCAGGGCGATCTGGTGGCCGGCGACCACCGTTTCACCCAGGCCGCCGATCAGCAGGGCGATGACCGCGAAGATGCTCGACTCGGCGAACACCGCGATGCCAATGGGCAGGCCGATGCCCAGCAGGCGCTTGATCAGCGACCAGTTCGGTCGGTCGAAACGCTGCAGCGGCGTGGTCGCCCGGTAGGCTGGCGCACGGCGAATCCACCACAGCAGGCACAGCAGCATGAACAGCATCGCCAGTGCCGTGGCCCAGCCGCAGCCGGTGCTGCCCAGAGGCGGCAGGCCGAGCTTGCCGTAGATCAGCACGTAGTTAAGCGGAATGTTCACTAGCAGACCGAGCAGGCCCACCACCATGGCCGGGCGCGTGCGGCCCAGGCCATCGCTGTAGCAGCGCAGCACATGAAACAGCGCCACGCAGGGCATACCGAACGCCACTCCGTGCAAGTAACCCATGGTCGGCGCGATCAAATCCGCATCGACCTTCATCAGGTGCAGCACGAACTCGGCGTTCCACAGCAGCGTGCCGGCCAGGGCACCTACCGCCAGAGCCAGCCACAGGGCCTGGCGCACCAGCGGGCCGATCTCGGCAAGCTGCCCCGCGCCGAAGCGCTGAGCGACCTTGGGTGTGGTGGCCAGCAGAATCCCGGTCATCAGCAGGAACACCGGCACCCAGACCGAGTTGCCCAGGGCCACGGCGGCCAGGTCGCGGGCGCTGTAGCGCCCTGACATGACAGTGTCGACGAAGCCTACTGCGGTATAGGCCAGTTGCGCGATGATGATCGGGGTAGCGAGGGCCATCAGCGTACGCAGTTCGGTGCGCACGCGCTGCAGGCGAGGTTGGGCAGGCATGGGATTTCGCAGGGCAAAGAAAGCCGACTAGTTTACGCGCTGACGGATCGGTCAGGAAAGGCGAAGCGTCGCGCTTGCGGTAGAATGCCTGCCGGTTTGTGGAGAACTACCATGCGCATCGTTGCCGACGAAAACATTCCCCTGCTCGACGAGTTCTTTGCCGGTTTCGGCGAGATTCAGCGGCTACCTGGCCGCGCCATCGACCGCGCCGCCGTCGCCGATGCCGATGTGCTGCTGGTGCGCTCGGTCACGACCGTCGACAGGGCGATGCTGCAGGGCAGCCCGGTGCGCTTCGTCGGTACCTGCACCATCGGCACCGATCATCTGGATCTCGATTATTTCAGCGAAGCCGGCATCGCCTGGAGCAGCGCACCGGGTTGCAACGCCCGCGGGGTGGTCGACTACGTGCTCTGTAGCCTCTTGGTGCTTGGCGAGCGCCTGGGTGCCGACCTGGCGCAGCGCACCTACGGTGTGGTCGGCGCCGGGCAGGTGGGTGAGCGGCTGATCAAGGTGCTGCGCGGCCTTGGCTGGCGTGTGCTGGTCTGTGATCCGCCACGGCAGCGCGCGGAGGGCGGCGACTATGTGAGCCTTCAACAGATCATCGAGCAGTGCGACGTGATCAGCCTGCACACCCCGCTGACGCGCGATGGTGAATTCGCCACCCGCCATCTGCTGGACGCCGAGCTGCTGGAACAACTGCGCCCGGGCACTTGGTTGCTCAACGCGAGCCGTGGTGAGGTGCTCGATACCGCGGCGCTCTGTGCGTTGCTGCAACGCGGCGCCGATCTGCATGTGGTGCTGGACGTCTGGGAGGGCGAGCCGCTGGTCGATCTCGAACTGGCCGCGCTGTGTCATATCGCCACGCCGCACATCGCCGGCTACAGCCTGGAGGGCAAGCTGCGCGGCACCGCGCAGATCTACCAGGCGTTCTGCCGCGCCCAGGGCATCGAGGCGATGATTTCCCTGGAGTCATTGACGCCGCCACGCTGGCTGCAGCGCCTGAGCATCGCCGCCGGCAGTGATCCGGCCTGGGCGCTGGCCACCGTATGCCGGGCGATCTACGACCCACGTCGTGACGACGCCGATCTGCGCCGCAGCCTGGTGGTGGACGAGCAGGCGCGCAAGGCCGGCTTCGACCTGCTGCGCAAGCGCTATCCGGTGAGGCGTGAGATAGAAGGGTTGGACGTACAGCTGGAGGGCTCGGACGAGCCGCTGAGCGCGCTGATCAGCGCACTGGGTGCGCGCGTGATCAGCGTGAAGTGACGATGCGCCGGTAGGCGTTCAGCGGGGCGCTTCTTCGCGTTCGCTGGCCGTGCCTTTGTCGAGCTCGTTGCAGGCCTGCTGGATCATGCTTTCGGTAATCGGAATCTCACGACCGTTGGGGTCGATCAGCGCGCCGTGGGCGAGCTCACAAGACGTGTCGGACTGCGGTGACTGCTGCTTGTCGGTGCTGCTCATGGTGGTCTCCTCATCAGGTGTTATGCGCATTGTCCAAGGCATCCATGCTTGATGACGTTATCTAGTGATGGGGGCATCCCAATAAGGCTTCAACCGTGCCCAGCCATACTGTCGCAAAAAATTACCGGATAAAGAAGAGAGCGTGTCGAACGGTTTCGCGATTATAAGGAGGCAGGAAGTGCTGAGAATCGGATTGTTGCTGCTGGGCTGCCTGCTGAGCCTGCAGGTAGCGGCCATCGAGCCGGCAGCGCTGGTGAGCGGTGCGCGCGAGCAGGTGGGTGTGACGTTGTCCTACGATCCCGCCTACCGGCGCATCGCCTACCCCGGCGGCGACGTGCCGATACAGACCGGCGTGTGCACCGATGTGGTGATCCGCGCCCTGCGCCTGCAGGGCTTGGATTTGCAGAAGGCGGTACACGAGGACATGGCGGCGAATTTTTCGGCGTACCCCAAGCAGTGGGGGCTGAAGCGCCCGGATCGCAACATCGACCATCGCCGCGTACCTAATCTGATGATCTGGTTCAAACGTCAGGGCATGGCGCTGCAGACAGGTCGCGAAGCCGGTGATTACCGAGCCGGCGATATCGTCACCTGGGATCTGGGCCGCGGCCAGCCCCACATCGGCATCGTGTCCGACCGGCTGTCCTCGGCGGGCGAGCCACTGATCCTGCACAATATCGGCGCCGGAACGCGGGAGGAGGCCATCCTGTTTCGCTTTCCCATCACAGGGCATTACCGCTTCACGCCAAGCTAACCACAGAAACGACGAAGCCCCGCGCCTTGTGGGCAGCGGGGCTTCGGCTGGGACGGCGATCAGGCGTGGTGATAGCTGATGATGCTGTCCTGCTCCTTGAGCACTTTGCGCATCTCGGCCGGGATGTTGCCGGCTCTGACGGCCAACTCCAGGCGGATATCTTCGAGGCTTTGATTGAAAGCGTTCGAGTCATTGATCTGCAGTTTCTTCAAGACCCGGCTGTAGGCGGTGGTTTCCGCTTCATCGATCAGGGAGAGAACGACGCTACCGTCCGGGCGAGGCCGACTGAAGGTGGCACGTAGTGGGGCGAATAGCTTCTCGACAAGCTGTCGATGACCATTTTCCATTGACGAACTCCAGTTTTACGTAGGAACCCCTATGAGTGGCTGGAAATCATTTAGTTCGACGATGGGTGCGTTTTCGCTCACTTATGTTCGAAAATTTTCGCTTTTATCTCGGTGATCAGCGACGCAGTGCCTGGCGCGTACGCTCGATCACGCCTGGCAGCGTGTCGGCGCCGTACTGGCCGGGGTAGAGGCGCTGGGTATGCTGAGCCACACCGGTGTGGTCGACCACGGTGAAGCTGAAGCTGCCCTTGCGTGGCGCCAGAATATGGCAGGCCAGCGGGGCGAATGCGTTGGAAAGGGTATGGATAGCGTTCTGGATTTGTTGAGTTGTATTCATATTCGGGTGTTCCTGTACTGCAGGCGCATGATCGCGCCATAAAAATAGGGCTCCGGTCATTGGCTCATGCCAACGGGATTGGTTATCGGAGCGAGCTGCGCGCTTTTAAGTTCAACCTATCTAGGGTGAACCAGCGGGCCATTTGGGAACCTGGGCGAGGCTGTCACTGCGAGGCGAAGACAGGCGAGAAAGCGCCGTTCACGAGCTGTAAACGAGCATTTCGACGAGCCTGGTTTCAACGCGACAATGGCAATGCAGAGGGTTCTCTAGCGGCTTGCTGTAGCGGGTCTGTACTTCGGAAGACTGGCGAGGTCAGCGCATGAGCGAGACGGCCAGATCAGTCAGCGGAGGGGGTCATGGCAGAGATGCGTGCATCGATTGGATGCCGATTGCCAGGAAACCATCAGAAAGGCCCAGGGGCCGGATGACTTGCAGCGTGGTACGAACGGGGCGGACTATACGCGGCTGTATAAAAAATAGCCAGCCCTGATTTGATCTTTTTCTGTGCGCTGATCGGCGTCGCACTGATAGGCCGACTTGAGCTAGCATTAGCGCTCTTTTGCTTTCCTCTGGCGACGGTTTTCAATGAGTTATCAGGTTCTTGCACGCAAATGGCGCCCGCGGTCGTTTCGCGAGATGGTCGGGCAGACCCATGTGCTGAAAGCGCTGATCAACGCACTCGACAGCCAGCGTCTGCACCATGCCTATCTGTTCACCGGCACCCGCGGGGTCGGCAAGACCACCATCGCGCGGATCATCGCCAAGTGCCTGAACTGTGAAACCGGTATCAGCTCCACGCCCTGCGGCACCTGTTCGGTGTGCCGGGAGATCGACGAGGGGCGTTTCGTCGACCTCATCGAAGTGGACGCCGCCAGCCGCACCAAGGTGGAAGACACCCGCGAGCTGCTCGACAACGTGCAGTACTCGCCCAGCCGTGGGCGCTTCAAGGTCTACCTGATCGACGAAGTGCACATGCTGTCCACCAGCTCCTTCAACGCGTTGCTCAAGACGCTCGAGGAGCCGCCACCCCACGTCAAGTTCCTGCTTGCCACCACCGACCCGCAGAAGCTGCCGGTCACCGTGCTGTCGCGCTGCCTGCAGTTCTCCTTGAAGAACATGCCGCCCGAGCGCGTGGTCGAGCACCTGAGCCACGTACTCGGCGCCGAGAACATTCCTTTCGAGGACGATGCCCTTTGGCTGCTCGGCCGCGCCGCCGACGGTTCGATGCGCGATGCCATGAGCCTCACCGACCAGGCCATCGCCTTTGGCGAGGGCAAGGTACTGGCGGCCGATGTGCGCTCCATGCTCGGCACCCTCGACCACGGTCAGGTGTACGGCGTGCTGCATGCGCTGATCGAAGGCGATGCCCGCGGCCTGATCGAAGCGGTGCGCCAGCTCGCCGAGCAGGGCCCGGACTGGAGCGGCGTGCTGGCCGAGATGCTCAACGTGCTGCACCGTGTGGCCATTGCCCAGGCGCTGCCCGATGCGGTGGACAACGGCCAGGGTGACCGCGAGCGCGTGCTGGGCCTGGCCCAGGCCCTGCCCGCCGAAGACGTACAGTTCTATTACCAGATGGGCCTGATCGGCCGTCGCGACCTGCCCTTGGCGCCGGATCCGCGCAGCGGTTTCGAGATGGTGCTGTTGCGTATGCTGGCATTCAGACCGGCGGGCGAGGGCGATGCCCCGAAGGTGGCGCTAAAGCCACTGGGGATCAGCCAGGCCAAGGTTGATCCCCAGGTAACCCCGGTGGCCGACGCAGCGCCTGCTGCGTCGCCAGCCGTTGCCAGCGCTGCACCGCAGGCACCTGCCGCGCCGAGCGAGCCAGCAGTGCCCAGCCAGCCGGCGCCGCCCGCTGTTGAGCCGCCCGCTGCGCAACCGGCGCCAGCTGTCGCCGCGCACGCGGTCGCTGCACCTGTTGCTGCTACACCGGCTGTCACGCCGCCGTGGGAAGAGATGCCGGCCGCAGTCGAGCCTATGTCACCCGTTGCGCCGGTCAGCGAAGCGCCAGCACCTGTACAAGCTCCTGCGCAGTCCCCGGAGCCAATAGTCGCAGCGCCCGCGACGCGACAGCCTGCCGCCGTAGCCGAGCCGCAGCCCGAACCTGCCGCTGAGCTGCCCGTTCCGGAGCTGGCCGAAGTGCCGGTGATCGACACCAGCGACCTCAACCCGCCGGACAGCGATGATGAGCCACCACCCGGCGACTACGACTACGTGGCGATGGACGTCGACAACCTGGATTACGATTTCGCCGATGCGCTCGGCGATGATCAGCCCCAGGCCGAGCCAGAGCCGGAACCCGCCGCGATGCCCGCCACGGGCCTGGCCGCCGAATGGCTGGAGATCTTCCCCAAGCTCGGCCTGAGCGGCATGACCGGCAGCATCGCCGCCAACTGCACGCTGATCGCCGCCGAAGGCGACAAGTGGCTCTTGCACCTGGACCCCGGCCACAGTGCACTGTTCAACGCGACCCAGCAGCGCCGCCTGAACGATGCCCTCAACGCCTATCATGGCCGCGAGATGCAGCTGAGCATCGAACTGATCAAGCCCGAGCAGGAAACCCCGGCCCAGGCCGCCGCCCGCAAGCGCGCCAATCGTCAGCGTGAAGCCGAGGCGTCGATCCAGAACGATCCGCTGGTGCAGCAAATGATTTCCCAGTTCGCCGCCTCCGTGCGTGCGGGCAGTATCGAACCCGTCGATAACGTCGTTAATCCCTGACTACCGAGGACAACATCATGATGAAAGGTGGCATGGCCGGCCTGATGAAGCAGGCGCAGCAGATGCAGGAAAAGATGCAGAAGATGCAGGAAGAGTTGGCCAACGCCGAGGTCACCGGCCAGTCCGGCGCCGGCCTGGTCAGCGTGGTGATGACCGGTCGCCACGACGTCAAGCGCGTCAGCCTCGACGACAGCCTGATGCAGGAAGACAAGGAAATCCTCGAAGACCTGATCGCCGCCGCCGTCAATGACGCCGTGCGCAAGATCGAAGCCAACAGCCAGGACAAGATGTCCGGCATGACGGCGGGCATGCAGTTGCCGCCCGGCTTCAAAATGCCGTTCTAAGGCCGCTTCCATGTGGGAGCGGGCCATGCCCGTGATATGGGTATGGCCCGCCCTGTAGGATGCGTCGGGCCGCGTAGGATGGGTGAAACCCATCAATCGTCGATGGGTTTCACCCATCCTACGGCCTGTTAAATCTTCACGCCTTACCCTCCTCGAGCACTGCACCATGAGCTTCAGCCCCCTGATCCGCCAACTGATCGAATCGCTGCGCATCCTGCCCGGCGTCGGCCAGAAGACCGCCCAGCGCATGGCGCTGCAACTGCTCGAGCGCGACCGCAATGGTGCTCAGCGGCTGGCCCAGGCGTTGAGCCAGGCGATGGAGGGCGTGGGTTATTGCAAGTCGTGCCGCAGCCTCAGCGAGAGCGAGCTGTGCCAGATCTGTGAAGACCCGCGCCGCGACGACAGCCTGCTGTGCGTAGTGGAAGGCCCGATGGACGTGTATGCCGTCGAGCACACCGGCTTTCGCGGGCGTTACTTCGTGCTCAAGGGCCACCTGTCACCTCTCGACGGCTTGGGCCCGGAGGCCATCGGCATTCCCGAGCTGCTGGCGCGCATCGAGGCAGGTCAGTTCAGTGAAGTGATCCTGGCCACCAACCCGACGGTGGAGGGCGAAGCGACTGCGCATTACATCGCTCAACTGCTGGCCGGCAAAGGCATGGTCGCCTCGCGCATCGCCCACGGCATGCCGCTGGGTGGCGAGCTGGAGCTGGTCGATGGCGGCACGCTGGCTCACGCTCTGGCAGGGCGCCGGCCAATCAACCTCTGATTGATAGCAGGGCGCCCTCTGGCTGAGTTAAGAATATCTGTAATTTGTTTCTGAGAAGCATTACCATTCTTGCGTTATCTTCGCACGGTGATGGTGTGCTCGATGTCGTTCGCTTCCCCCCAGCAGTCCTTGCAGCAGCTGTATCTCGAGCACAGCGGCTGGCTGAACGGCTGGCTGCGCAAGCGCATGGGCTGCGCGGAAAACGCCGCGGATCTGGCCCAGGACACCTTCGTGCGCCTGCTCGCCAAGCACCGCGAGGTGCCCTCGCTGCGTGAGCCGCGGGCTTATCTGTCGACCATCGCCCATTCGCTGCTGGTCAACCACTGGCGTCGCCAGGCGATCGAGCGCGCCTACCTCGAAGCTCTGGCGATGCAGCCGGAACCGCACGCACCGTCGCCGGAAACCACCGAGCTGATCATCGAAACCCTGTTGGCCATCGATGCCATGTTGCTGCGCCTGCCTGCCAAGGTGCGCGAGGCGTTCCTGCTTTCCCAGCTCGACGGGCTGACCTACGCCGCCATCGCCACGCGCCTGCAGGTGTCCGAGCGCATGGTCAAGAAGTACATGGCCCAGGCCATGCTGCAGTGCCTGCTGTTGGCCGAGGGTTGAGCCGTGGCGCCTGATCACGCTGCCTTGCAGCAGGCTGCCGAGTGGTTCGCGGTGCTGGCCGATCCGCCAGTCAGCGCCCAGCAGCAGCGTGCCTGGCAGCAATGGCTGGCGGCTCGGCCCGAACATGCGGCGGCTTGGCAGCGGGTCGAAGCGATCAGCAGCCAGTTCGCCAGGCTGCCTGCCGACACCCGCCGGCGCGCCGCGGCTCAAGCCTTGCGCAGCCCCGCACGCAGCCGGCGGCAAGTACTCGGGCTGTTCGCCGTGCTGGGCGGCGCAGGGTGGTTGGCGGCTGCCGGGCAGGGCCGGCCCTGGCGCACCTGGCTGGCCAGCGAGCGTACCGGCACCGGGGAAATCCGGGATCTGCGCTTGGCCGATGGCAGCCACCTCTGGCTGGGTAGTCGCACCGCCGTGGACATCGATTACAGCGCCTCGACCCGCTTGTTGCGACTGCTGCAGGGCGAGGTGCTGCTCGACACCGCTAAGGACCCGCGCCCGCTGCTGCTCGATACCCGGCACGGGCGGCTGCAGGCTCTCGGCACCCGGTTCAGCGTGCGCGAAGGCGAGGGTTTCACCCAGCTCAGCGTGTTCGCCGGGGCCGTGCGTATCGACCCGTCGCCCGCACGCGCCGCCCAGGTGTTGCAGGCCGGCCAGCAGGTGCGCTTCAGCGCCAGCGACATTTCTGCCAGCGAGCCCGCGGACCCGGCGCGCCAGGCCTGGAGCCGCGGCGTGTTGCTGGCCAATGACCGGCGCCTGGACGATTTCATTGCCGAACTGGCCGACTACGTGCCCGGTTACCTGGGCTGCGACCCGCGGGTGGCCGATCTGCGCCTGGTCGGCGCCTATCCGCTGGGCGACACCGGGCGCATTCTCGACGCCCTGGCCGGCAGCCTGCCGATCCGCGTCAATCGGCGGTTGCCCTGGTGGGTGACGGTAGAGCCGCTGAACGGCTGATGGCCTGCCGGTGAAATTATTTTTGCGAATGCGGTTCCCCTTTTTCGATCTCGCCTGGCCTCAGTACATCCGGCCCTTGCGCACCCTGCGCGGGCGATGTCTCGAGGACTGCTGCATGTCGTCACCGCTCTGCTTTTCGCCCCTTGCTCTGCGCCGTTCGATCCGCCTGGCTACCTTGGCCCTGGCGGCCTGTTCGCCGCTGTTCGTGCAGGCCCAGGCCATCGATGCCGGCAGCCATCAGCAGGTGACGCGCAGCTACCAGATTCCGGCTGGGCCGCTGTCGGCGGCGCTGAGCCGTTTCGCGGCGGAGGCGGGCGTGCTGCTGTCGGTCGATGCGCGGCTGACTGCCGGCAAGCAGAGCCTGGGCCTGCAGGGCGAGGCAGGTGTCGACGAGGGCTTCGCGCGGCTGCTGCAGGGCAGCGGCCTGCAGGTCGTCGCCGATGGTAGCGGCGGCTACTCCCTGGAAGCCGCGGCGCCAACCGGCAGCGCTTCGCTGGAGCTGGAGAGCACCGATGTGCGCGCCTTCGCGCTGGGTAATGCGCTGGGCAGCATGGACGGCTACAACGCCACCCACAGCAGCGTGTCGACCAAGACCAGCAAGGCGCTGGCACAAACCGCGCAGAGTGTATCGGTGGTCACCCGCGAGCAGATCGAGCGCCAGGGCGCGCTCACTGCCGCCGATGCCATGCGCTACAGCCCGGGCGTGCTGACCAATCCCTATGGCAACACCCACCGTTACGATTACCTGGCGATTCGCGGCATCAACGACGGCTCGGTGGACAACATCACCATCGATGGCCTCAAGTCCATGGGGGATCCGGGTTCCTACAGCAGCCTGCAGATCGACCCGTACTTCATCGAGCGCATCGACATTCTCAAGGGGCCGTCTTCGGTGCTCTACGGGCGCAGCAACCCGGGCGGCCTGGCGGCCATCAGCACCAAGCGACCGGAGTTCACCCAGTCCGGCCGGGTGGACCTGTCCTATGGCAACAACGCCCGCAAGTCCCTGGGCTTCGACGTCACCGGGCCCTTGAACGAGAGCGTCGCCTACCGGGTGGTCGGCCTGGCCAAGGACGCCGATGCCCAGGCCGATCACGTCACCGAGACGCGCTATGCGCTGATGCCCAGCCTGGCGCTGAACCTCAGTGACGACACCTTCATGACGCTCTACGCCTACCTGCAGGACGACCCCAACGGCGGCTATCACGGCAGTCTGCCGGCCTCCGGTACCGTGCACAAACGTGGTGGGCGGCGTATCTCGAGCAGCTTCTTCGAGGGCGACCCGGCGCTCGACGAGTTCACCCGCACCCAGCAGATGCTCGGTTATGAACTCGAGCATCGCTTCAACGACACCTGGAGCGCGCGGCAGAACTTCCGCTATCTGGATGCCCGGGTGTCGAACAGTCAGGTCTGGGGTTCCGGTTACGTCAGTGGCAACCAGCTGCGCCGCGGCTACAGTGGCGGCCAGGAGCAGCTGCACGCCTGGATCGTCGACAACATGCTGCAGGCCGATTTCGCCACCGGCGCAGCCCAGCACACCCTGGTGCTGGGCCTGGATTATCAGTACTCGAAGAACAAGATCGCCGCCCAGAGCGATACCGCAGGCGCACCCATCGACGTGTTCGACCCGGTACAGGATTACGGTGACCTGACTGCCCTGCGTTCGATCAACGATGCCCTGCGGCGGCAGAAACAGACCGGCCTGTACCTGCAGGACCTGGTCGAGATCGACAACTGGAACCTGTCCTTCGGCTTGCGCCAGGATTGGTATGACGTATCCATCGATGACGAGATCAGCGGCAAGGACGATAACCAGGGGGAGAAGCTCAGCGGCCACGTCGGCGTGCTCTACGCATTCGATAACGGCCTCTCGCCCTATGTCAGTTATTCGACCTCGTTCAACCCGACCTCCAATTACTCCAGCGGTGCGCAGATCCTCGACCCGACCACCGGCGAGCAGTGGGAAGCCGGCCTCAAGTTTCAGCCGCCGGGGACGGACGATCTGTACACCCTGTCGTTCTTCAACCTGGAAATGGAGAACCTGTACGCCAAGGAAAACAGCCTGGTCACCGACAGCTTCTACAAGGGCGTGGGCGGCATCCGGTCACGTGGCGTCGAGCTGGAGGCGCGCTTCAAGCCGGTCGACAACCTGCAACTGATCGCCAGCTACACCTACGCGGACGTTTCCTACAGCAAATCCTACTTCGTCAACGATGGTGCCGCCGTGGTGGACGCCAAGGGCAATACGCCGCCGCAGACGCCCGAGCGCATGGCCAGCCTGTGGGCCGACTACCGCTTCAGCGATGGCGCATTGGCCGGGCTGACCGTCGGTGCCGGTGCGCGCTATGTCGGCCACAGCGAGGGCAGCGAGCTGAACGATTTCAACGTGCCGTCCTACACGCTGTTCGATGCGTCGGTGGGTTATGACCTGAGCCAGGTTGGCTTGAAGGGAACGTCGCTGCAGCTCACTGCCAACAACCTCACCGACGAGTACTACGTGGCGTCCTGCTACTCGGCTGTAGCGTGCTATCTGGGCGAGGAACGTACAGTGACGGCGACCGTCACTCAGCGTTTCTGAGAGACGGCTTCGTCGCTGCGTTCGGATTCATCGACGGGGGCTGCAAAGCGGCGGTAGCAGCCGGTGAACGGAGTACTTGTAGGAGTGGCTTCAGCCCCGAGCTCTTTGTTTGCCTTGATAAAAAGCTCGGGGCTGAAGCGGATCGCCGCCCGGCCCCTCCTACGGGTTACGCGAACGGCTGCTTCCCGAGGCCGCTTCCAGGCCTTCGCTGAACATCAGCCGGCGTGCCTCCTGCAGGCGCAGCTGCTTCTGGTACTGCAACGGGCTCAGGGCGGTGACGGCCTTGAAGCGGTGGTGCAGGGTGGAGGCGCTGAGGTTGACCTCGCGGGCCAGTTCTTCGATGCGCAGCGGCTTGTCGTAATGGCGGTTGATCCACTCGATGGCGCGAGCGATACGATGGCTCTGGCTGTCGGCCATGACGATTTCGCGCAGGCGCTGGCCCTGGGGGCTGCGCAGCAGTCGATAGAAAATCTCGCGCAGCGCCAGCGGCGCCAGCATGCCAGCGTCGCGGGGCGTGTCGAGCAGACGCAGGAGGCGAATCACCGCATCGAGCATCGACGCGTCCAGCCGATCGACGAACAGCGCGCGGCTCGGGCCGGGCGCCGGCAGGCCGATCGGCCCGGCGGCGGAGAGCAGCTCGCTGATCACCGCCGGGTCGATGTCCAGGCGCACGCTCAGGTAGGGCTGCTCGGGGGTCGCTTCGATCACCTGGCCGGTGACCGGCAGGGTGACCGAGGCCACCAGGTAATTGAGTGGGTCGTAGTAATACTGCTCGGCACCCAGGCGAATTTCCTTGCGGCCCTGGGCGATGATGCACAGGCACGGCCGGTACAGCGTCGGCATGGGCAGACTGGGCGCCGTGGTGTAGGCCAGCCCCAGGCCGTCGATGAGGGTATCGTGCATGCCCTCGGTCGGGGTGTTCTGCTGAATCAGGTGGGCCAGTTCGCGTTGGCGAAGGGCCAGGTCATCAGGCTGGTCTGTTTGCATCATGAACTCACTCGCGAATTTGTGCGAAGCCTATCCGGGAATTGCCCAGACGTCCTGCGCGGCCATCGATCTCCGGAGTATTGGGCAAGCGTCGCGCAGTATTAGGCAATCACCTGCTCTGCATGCCCCACAATGGGCCGCCTCTGGCAGATTCTTCATGCAGGTCCGCACGATCAGGCAAGAATGTTCCAGTATCCGGCTAACGTGAAAGGGGCCTCGGCTCCTACTCTGGATCCATCGCGGCACGGTTTGCCGCACTGACCAGAGGATCGCACCATGAACAATATCCAAGAAAAAGTCGTACTCATCACTGGCGCCAGCAGTGGCATTGGTGAAGGTTGTGCGCGCTTGCTGGCCGAGAGGGGCGCGCGGGTCGTGCTCGGCGCCCGCCGGGTCGAGCGCCTCGAGCAATTGGTGGAGGAGATTTGCGCTGCCGGCTGTCAGGCCATCGCCCGTCGTCTGGACGTAACCGATGCAGCCGACGTCCAGGCCTTCGTCGATGCCGCCATGGCCGAGTACGGCCGCGTCGACGTACTGCTCAACAATGCCGGGGTGATGCCGCTGTCGATGATCGAGGCGCTCAAGCTGGACGAGTGGAACCGCATGATCGACGTCAACATCCGCGGCGTGCTGCACGGCATCGCTGCAGCCTTGCCGGTCATGCAGGCCCAGCGTAGCGGGCAGATCATCAACGTGGCGTCGATCGGCGCCTACCGGGTCTCGCCGACCGCGGCGGTGTACTGCGCCACCAAGTACGCGGTGCGGGCAATCAGCGACGGCCTGCGTCAGGAGGTCGGTGGCGACATCCGCGTCACCCTGGTGTCGCCCGGCGTGGTGGAATCGGAACTGGCCGACAGCATCTCCGATGAAGGCGCCCGCGACGCCATGCGCGAATTTCGCAAGGTGGCCATCAGCCCGTCGGCCATCGCCAGGGCCGTGGCCTATGCCATCGAGCAACCGGCGGACGTCGACGTCAGCGAACTGGTGGTGCGCCCGACGGCAAGCATCCACTGACAGGGCAGATGCCACGGCGGATCCGCCGTGGCATCGCCAACTGGATCTAGGGAGAAAAACATGACCCTGCAAACCCACATCACCGTGCTCGAAGCCGCTCCTGGTCGTTGTGAGGAACTGGGTGGCTACCTGCGTGATCTGCTGGAGCCGACACGCCGTCTGGACGGTTGCCTGGCGTTTGAACTACAACGTGATCGCCAGCGCTGGCAATTGCACAGCCGCTGGCGCAGCAGTACCGACCTCGAGCGCTACTTCGCCCAGCCGCTGCTGCAGGAAGTAATCAACAGCGCATGGAAGAGCGGGGCGATCCAGCACCTGAAAAGCCGCGCCGCCTGAGGCCAGAAACGCGAACGCCCCGGTCCATGCCGGGGCGTTCGCGTCGGTGCGGCGGGCGCTTATTCGACCAGCGTCAGGGTCACGTCGATGTTGCCGCGGGTAGCGTTGGAGTACGGGCAGACGATGTGCGCCTTGTCGATCAGCGCCTTGGCCTCTTCACGATCCAGGCCCGGCAGGGTGATCTTCAATTCCACTTCGATGGCGAAGCCGGTGGGCACCGCGCCGATGCCGACGATGCCTTCGATCCAGCTGTCCGGCGAAACCTTGTGCTTGTCACGAGCCGCGACGAACTTGATCGCGCCCAAGAAGCAGGCCGAGTAGCCGGCAGCGAACAGCTGCTCGGGGTTGGTGCCCTGGCCGCCAGCGCCGCCCAGCTCCTTCGGTGTGGTCAGCGCGACGTCGAGCACGCCGTCGGAGGAAATGGCACGGCCTTCACGGCCACCTGTGGCTTCAGCGTAGGCGCGGTAGGCAACGGTTTCGATAGACATGGTGAAATCCTCGTATTTAATTTGTGCGGTGTTTGTTGGTGCGCAATTTAACTGCTCGAGGCGAACTCTAGTCGTGATTTACTTTGCGCGCAAGGTATTTTCGAGAAATCGCTAGAGTGGCGAACCTGAATCGTCTCGACGATGCTCAGTGTAGACCCGCGCTACTACCTGTCTATTGCACCCCTGTGCTCAGAGGCTGTCCTGCAATTGCTTGCGCAGGGCGGTCAGTTCCGCGGTGAGGCTGGCCAAGCGCTCTGCGGTCTGGGCGCTGGCATCGAGGATGCAGCCGGGAATCTGCCGGGCCTCGGCGTGCAGGGCGCGGCCCTTGTCGGTGAGGTGCAGATGCACCACGCGCTCGTCGGCGCTGCTGCGCTTGCGGTCGATCAGACCCTCGGCTTCCAGGCGCTTGAGTAGAGGGGTCAGTGAGCCCGGGTCGGTGAGCAGGCGTGCGCTGATATCGCTCACGGTGATGCCGTCGCCTTCCCACAACACCAACATCGCCAGGTACTGCGGATAGGTCAGGCCGAGCTTCTTGAGCAGCGGCTTGTAGACCTTGGTCATCATCAGCGAGGTCGAATGCAGGGCGAAGCACACCTGGTTGTCGAGCAGCAGATCGGCGCAGGTGTCGTCGGTGGTCATGGAAGCTCCGGAATGAGGGCAGGCAAGGGCGCAATTTAGCGCGCCGGTCCGGTCGATGCCAGCCAAAGCCGCAGCGCATGGCGCCAGTGAGCGGTCTGCAACGGGCTCTGGTCATCTTGTCGGAGCTTATCTGGCATACAATGCCGCACCGCTCGTGCGGCATCGATCAGTCTGATCAGGGAGTCAATACATGAAGAGCGTGATGGCGAGTTTCGCCGTGCTGTTGCTATTGGCCGGCTGCAGTACGCCGGGCAAACCGCCGGCGTTGCAGGCGCCAGTGAGCGGCAAGATCAACCCGACCCGGGTGCAGGTGACGCCGAGTGATGCCGATATTGAAGCGGCCAAGGCCAGCCTGTTCACGGCTATCGATGCCGACGGCGTCGAATTCGACTCGCTGTTCGGAACGGCGGCCAATCCAGCCGGGGACGACCTGGCGGTGTGCGGCTTCGCCAGCCGCGACGATCAGGACGGTGCGCTGTACTTCGCCTATTACAACGGCGAACTGCTGCTGTGGGATGAAGCTGCACCCCACGGCACCAGCACCGAAAACCAGTTTCTGGCGATGATCTGCTCCTACCGCTAGTCGATTACTGGCCCAACAGGCGCTGCGGCGGCGGCAGGCGCTTGAGCGTAGTGGCCTTGCCACGCGCCGCCATGCGCCGTTTGGCCGGGCAGATACCGGTCACGCCGCGGAAGATTCCCAAGGCGCCGGCGGCGATATCGGTCAGCCCGAACAGGCCGCCGATGGCCAGGCCCTTGCGAATCAGCAGTGCGCCGCCAGCGATGGAAATCACCCGCTCCATGGGCGCCAGGTTGGTCGCGCTGCGTTTGTTGTCATGTGCAGGCATGGGGGGCTCCTATCAAGAGGCCTTCTTCAGGGCGCTGAGCAATTCGGCTTTGCGCATGGTCGAGCGACCGCTGATCTGTCGGGCGCGGGCCACATGCAGCAGTTCCTGCTTGTTCTGTTCGTCCAGGGGGCGGTTGGGATGCACCTCGCCGCGTCGGCTAGCGGCTGCTTGACGGGCGGAACCCTGGCGGGCGTTGGCCTTCTTCCCTGCGCTGGTCTGGCGCCCCGAGCCGCCTGCGCGCTCGCCGCCGCCGGACTGCTTGTTGACGGTCGCCCAGGCCCGCGCGCGGGCTTCATCTTCGGGAATGCCGCGCTCCTCGTAACTGGATTCGATGGCCGCTGCCTTGCGCTTCTGGGCCGCGGTGTACTTGTCTTTGCTTCCACGTGGCATCTCGGTCTCCTCCAAAGCGGGGTCGATACCTGTGTGGCAGGCCGGCATAGCGTCGGGTTCAGGGCGCTGGATGAGTGGTCGTCGGCATTTGGGCAGAGCAATGGAACTCTTCTCTGGGTACCGGACTCATTGCTAAGTGCTTTTGGGGCCGGGTGCGCTCTGGCATGCGCCCGCCAGCCGCTGAACCTTATTTGAGGAGATCCTTGATGAAACGTGATTGGGAACTGATCCGTGAACTGCTGCTGCAGATCGAAGCACTGGAAACCGGACACCACTTTTACCCGCAGCAAGTCGGCGAGCACACTGCCGAATCGGTCAGCTACCATATTCATCTGATGTGCCAGGCCAACCTGATCGAGTGCTCCCAGCACCATCCGTGGAACGGCGCGCCGGTCTCCATCGCCAACGGCCTGACCCTGACCGGCCATGATCTGCTCGACGGCATCCGCGAAGATTCGCTCTGGGAAGCCAAGAAGGCCTTTCTGCAGGCCCGCGCCGGCGGCATCACCTATGAAGGTCTGAAGAACGCGCCGACCGCCGACTCCATGTTGTTCGCCGCCAGCCGCGGCGCCGAAGAGGGTCATAACGGCCACGTCTACAACTGATTCAGGGAGCGAACCCGCATGGCCGAGGAAACAGTGAAAGCAACAGACACCGTCGATACTTTCAAACAACTGATCCTGGCCAAGCTCAGGTATTCGGTGGGCAAGGATCCAGGTAACGCCTTCGCCCACGACTGGTTCGAAGCTGTCGCCCTGGCCGCTCGCGACCATCTGATCGATCACTGGGAAGATGCTTCCCTGCAGGTAGATCGTCAGGAGCAGAAGCGCGTCTACTACCTCTCGCTGGAGTTCCTGATCGGTCGCCTGTTGGTCGACAACCTCAGCAACCTCGGCCTGCTGGATACCGCCCGCGAAGCGCTGGCGCAGCTGGATGTGGACTTCGAGCAGATTCGTAACCTGGAGCCCGATGCCGCCCTCGGCAACGGTGGCCTGGGCCGCCTGGCCGCCTGCTTCATGGAAAGCATGGCGACCCTGAACATCGCCGCCCACGGTTATGGCATTCGCTATGAGCACGGCCTGTTCCGCCAGGTGGTGGTCGACGGTTGGCAGCAGGAGCACACCGAAACCTGGCTGGATTTCGGCAACCCCTGGGAGTTCGAGCGCCCGGAAGTCAGCTACAGCGTCGGCTTCGGCGGCAGCGTGGTGAACCTGGCCGACTCCGGCGATATCTCGCGCCACGAGTGGCATCCCAACGAGCAGGTGCGCGCCATTGCCTACGACACCCCGGTGGTCGGCTGGCGCCATTCCAGCGTCAACACCCTGCGCCTGTGGCGGGCCCGTGCCGAGGAAGATCTGCAACTGGAACGCTTCAACGCCGGCGATCACTTCGGCGCGGTGGCCGATGTGGTCAAGGCCGAGAGTATCTCCCGCGTGCTCTATCCGGCCGACAGCACCGAAGCCGGCCAGGAGTTGCGCCTGCGCCAGGAATTCTTCTTCGTGTCCGCCTCGCTGCAGGACCTGATCGCCCGGCACCTGGAGCTGAACCTCGACATTCATTCGCTGCCCGACCGCGTCGCCATCCAGCTCAACGATACTCACCCGGCTATCGCCGTGGCCGAGCTGATGCGCCTGCTGGTCGACGTGTACCGCCTGGAGTGGTTCGAGGCCTGGAAGCTGACTACCGCGACCCTGTCCTATACCAACCACACCCTGCTGCCTGAGGCGCTGGAGTCCTGGCCGGTATCGCTGATGGAGCGCCTTCTGCCGCGGCACATGCAGATCATCTACCTGATCAACGCGTACCACATCGATTCGCTGCGCGCGAAGGACATCCACGATTTCGACCTGCTGCGCTCCATCTCGCTGATCGACGAGGACCATGGTCGCCGCGTGCGCATGGGTAACCTGGCATTCCTGGGTTCGCATAGCATCAACGGCGTGTCGGCGCTGCACACCAACCTGATGCGCAAGAGCGTGTTCAGCGACTTCCATCGTCTGTACCCGGAGCGCATCAATAACAAGACCAACGGCGTGACCTTCCGCCGCTGGTTGTTCCAGGCCAACCCGCAGCTGACCGAGCTGCTGGTCGGCGCGCTGGGCGAGGGCGTGCTCGACACGCCGGAAACCACCCTGCGCTCGCTCGAACCGTTCGCTGCCAAATCGTCGTTCCGCAAGCAGTTCGCCGCTCAGCGCCAGCACGCCAAGAAGGCCCTGGCGGAACTGGTGCGCGAACGCATGGGCATCAGCCTGGACACCCAGGCGATCTTCGACGTGCAGGTCAAGCGCATCCACGAATACAAGCGCCAACTGCTCAACCTGCTGCACACCGTGGCGCTGTACCAGGCGATGCGCAACGACCCGGCCACCGACTGGGCGCCGCGGGTGAAGATCTTTGCCGGCAAGGCTGCAGCCAGCTACCACCAGGCCAAGCTGATCATCAAGCTGGCCAACGACATCAGCCGCACCGTCAACGCCGACCCGACCCTGCGCGGACTGCTCAAGGTGGTGTTCATCCCCAACTACAATGTCAGCTTGGCCGAGGTGATCATCCCGGCAGCGGATCTCTCTGAGCAGATTTCCACGGCCGGCCTGGAGGCCTCCGGTACCAGCAACATGAAGTTCGCCCTCAACGGCGCGCTGACCATCGGCACCCTGGATGGCGCTAACGTGGAGATGTCCGAGCAGATCGGCCGCGAGAACATGTTCATCTTCGGCATGACCGCCCAGCAGGTCGCCGCGCGTTCGCGGCGTGACCTGAACATGAGCGCCGAGGTGGCGGCTTCCGAGCGCCTGGCCGGTGCACTGGAGGCGATCCGCTCCGGGGTGTTCTCGCCGGACGATCCGGGCCGCTACACCGGGCTGATCGACGGCCTGCTGGCCCACGACCGCTTCCTGGTCTGCGCCGACTTCCAGGCCTACTGGGAAGCGCAGCGCAAGGTCGACATCCTCTGGCGCACCCCGGATCGCTGGTGGCAGGCGGCGGTCCTCAACACCGCACGCACCGGCTGGTTCTCCTCGGATCGCACCATCCGCGAATACGCCAAGGAAATCTGGAACGTGTCCGGCATCGACAGCTGATCGCTGCGCCATAACGACAAGCCCGGCATGCCTTGCGCATGCCGGGCTTTTTTCATGCCGAGGCCAGGCTTTAGTGCCGTCCGTCCTGTTGCAGGGCATCGCCTCGCCAAATAACCCGAACGTCCCCAGCCACATGGCCTCACATTCCTGAGGCGTCCATACGTCCATACCGTGCCTGCCTGAGCGCGGAGGACGCTGTTGCCCCCGATCGATTCGGCGGGCGATATCCATGTGAGGAGAGATGACTGATGAAGTCCAAAGACAAGGGCCGTACCAGCGAGTTGGCGGGAACCGACACCGTCGACCGCGGCAACAGCAACAAGAAGATCGAACAACTCGAACGTTTCCGTGAAGACGCCACCGGCCAGGCCCTGACCAACGACCACGGCACGCGCATCGCCGACAACCAGAACAGCCTGCGCGCCGGCGAGCGCGGCCCATCGCTGCTCGAAGACGTGTTCCTGCGCGAGAAGCTCACCCACTTCGATCACGAGCGTATCCCCGAGCGCGTGGTGCATGCCCGCGGCGCAGCAGCCCATGGCTATTTCCAGGTCTACGAAGACCTGAGCGAGCTGAGCAAGGCGGATTTCCTCACCGACCCGAGCAAGAAGACGCCGGTGTTTGTGCGCTTCTCCACCGTGCAGGGCCCGCGCGGCTCGGCCGACACCGTGCGCGACGTGCGCGGTTTCGCCACCAAGTTCTATACCGACGAAGGCAACTTCGACCTGATCGGCAACAACATGCCGGTGTTCTTCATCCAGGACGCCATCAAGTTTCCCGACTTCGTGCATGCGGTGAAGCCTGAGCCACACAATGAGATCCCCACCGGCGCATCCGCCCACGACACTTTCTGGGACTTCGTGTCGCTAACCCCTGAGTCGGCCCACATGGTGCTCTGGACCATGTCCGACCGCGCCATTCCGGTGGGCTTTCGCGGCATGCAGGGCTTTGGCGTGCACACCTATCGACTGGTCAACGCCGAAGGCCGCGCGCATTTCGTGAAATTCCACTGGCGCCCGGTGGCCGGCGTGTTCTCCCTGGTCTGGGACGAGGCGCAGAAGCTCGCCGGCAAGGATCCGGATTTCCATCGTCGTACCCTGTGGGACGACATCGAAAACGGCGACCCGCTGGAGTGGGAACTGGGCCTGCAGGTGATTCCCGAGGAGGACGAGCACAAGTTCGACTTCGACCTGCTCGATGCCACCAAGCTGGTGCCCGAAGAGCAGGTGCCGGTGCGCGTGGTCGGCAAAATGGTGCTGAACCGCAACCCGGACAACTTCTTCGCCGAGACCGAGCAGGTGGCTTTCCAGATGGCCAACATCGTGCCCGGTATCGACTTCACCAACGACCCGCTGCTGCAGGGCCGGCTGTTCTCCTACACCGACACCCAGCTGCTGCGCCTGGGTGGCCCCAACTTCAACGAGATTCCGATCAACCGTCCGGTCTGCCCGTTCCACAACAACAACCGCGACTCCTTCCATCGTCAGACCATCAACAAGGGTCGTGCTTCCTACGAGCCGAACTCCATCGATGGCGGTTGGCCGAAGGAAACCCCAGAGGCACCGAAGGGCGGCGGCTACGTCAGCTACCCCGAGGAAGTGTCCGGGCCGAAGATCCGCAAGCGCGCCGAGTCGTTCGGCGATCACTTCTCCCAGGCGCGGCTGTTCTTCAACAGCATGAGCGACGCCGAGAAAGCGCACATCGTCGCGGCCTACAGCTTCGAACTCGGCAAGGTCGAGCGCCTGTACATCCGTGAGCGCCAGGTGCACGAGATTCTCGCCAACATCGACCTGGACCTGGCCAAGCAGGTAGCAGCCAACGTCGGCGTCGACGCGCCGAGCGGGCCGACCGTGCAAGTGCCGGAAATCTCCCTCAAGGCGTCGCCGGCCCTCAGCCAGATGAACCTGCTGCCGGGCAACATCAAGTCGCGCAAGGTAGCGATCCTGATCGGCGACGGCGTCAAGCAGGCCGATGTCGATGCCCTCACCGCCGAACTGGACAAGGAGGGCGCACAGTTCAAGTTGCTGGCGCCGAGCGCCGCGCCGGTGAAGAGCGATGCCGGCAAGCAGCTGGTGCCCAACGACTCCATGCAGGGCCTGCCTTCAGTGGCCTTCGATGCGGTATGGGTGCCGGGTGGCGCGAGCTTCGCCAAGGCCCTGGAAGGCGACGGCGTGGCACTGCATTACCTGCTCGAAGCCTACAAGCACCTCAAGGCTATCGGCCTGTGCGGCGAATCGGCCGACCTGCTCAAGCTGCTGCGCCTCAAGGAAGACGAAGGGCTGCTCACCGGGAAGGCGGGTAGCGGGTTGGTTCAGCCGTTCACCGCGGCCATTGCCAAGCACCGCATATGGGCCCGCGAGCCGCTGACCAAGGCGATTCCAGCCTGACGTGAAAAAGCCCCTGTACCGCGAGGTGCAGGGGCTTTCAGCTGGGTATTAGAAGCTTTTCACAATCGTCCGGCCCGACTCCAGCGCTTTGCCTGCAAAGTGGCATGAGCGGGCGTCCACCTATCCTGTGGGAACGGGCCATGCCCGTGATTTTTCGCGAGCATGGCCCGCTCCCACAATGGATCAGTGATGTCCGCTTCTGCGTTATAGCTGCCTCTTCAGCATTGCCTGAAAATCGTCAACTGATTCTTAGCTAATCAGCACGTGCGCATGCTGCTGATAGGTACGCTGGGCACGGGCGCGCAGTTTGGCGCGGCGCGGTGCATGCTGGCGACGCCATACCGGATCGCTGGGTGAGGCGGGCAGGGCGGGGAATTCTTCGGCCAGCTGGGCTTCGAGCTGATGACGTTTGAGCAGGCGCAACATGCCCCACAGCATGGCCGCCGATACCAGTAACCAACCGGAAATCATCAACAGAATATAGCTTTCAGGACTCATCGGGCCTCCTCGGCCTGCGGGCGAGAGTCGACGTGCAAACGCTGTTTGACGCTCGTCCCCTGCAGGTATTGGTCTATCACGCTGCAGGCATAGTGTTGCAGCGTCATGAATGCATTTGGCTCTTTAACGGGCGCATCGACGAGCGTCCACGCCAGTGGCGATTTGTGCAGGCTGTGTTGCAGGTGTTCGAGTTTCTCGGTCGGTAGGCCGTCATCGTGATCCAGCCAGGCATGCTCGCCGATCAGCATCAGGCGTTCGACTCGCGCCGTCGGCAGCCCTTCGAGCAAGGCGATGATGGCGTCGTAGGTGCGTTCGAACCCTCCGATAGGCAGCGAACGGCTGTTCAGCACCATGATCACCGCATCCGTGCCGGCCACGCTTCGCGCCACGCTGTCAGCGTCAAACGGCGTGCCGCTTTTGGCCGCCAGACCTGGGCGTGCAGCGATATCGGTCGGGTCATCGACGATCACCACGACCTGCAGACCGCGCTCCAGCGCCACGTCCTGCAACGCGTCGGTGACGCGATCCGGTGCGCCGTAGAGGGCGATTTTCTCGATGGGGCCGAGGTTGCTCATGATCGTGCTCAAGTCTGTCGCTGCTGGCCGGGTTCCTGGTCGGCCGCATCACCCATCGGCTTCACTTCGATATCGGTGATCTCGCTGGGCAGCTCGCTGCTGTGCAGCGATTCGATGTGGTAGCGGGCCTGTTCGGGCGTGAGCACCGAGGCCGCGGCCTGTACCTCCGTGGATTTCTTCTGTTTGCCAAGTCGGTAGCTGACGAGAAAGTAATGATTTCTGGACATCCGAACCTCCTTTCGTCGTGCGCCTCGGACGCGAGGCGGCGTGCTCGCCTGTCAGGACAATAGAGAGACCGGCGTTGCATGGCGTTCAGGTTTTTCGCCCAGCGGTAAGCTGGCAAAAAAGGCAAACCTCTGGTCGAGGCACGGGTCGATTGCACAGGCGCGGGCGAGCGCAGCGCTGGACTTCCTGAGCGAGCAGGCTGGAGCAACAGACTTGAGTTTCTGGGACGCGGTACTGGCCACGCTGGCCAGCGAATTTTCCGATCTGAGTACCCCCGAGCAGTTCACCCAGGTCACCCTGCGGCTGCTGCTGGCGGCGCTGCTAGGCGGCTTGCTGGGCTTCGAGCGAGAAACCAGCGGCAAGGCGGCCGGCGTGCGCACCCATATGCTGGTGGCCATCGGCTCGGCGATGTTCGTGCTGGTGCCGGCGCAGATGGGCGCCGAGCACGACGCCATGAGCCGGGTCATCCAGGGCCTGGTCGCCGGTATCGGCTTTCTGTGTGCCGGCACCATCATCAAGGGCGACTCGATGACCGAGGTGAAGGGCTTGACCACCGCCGCTGGCATCTGGCTCACCGCCGCCATCGGCATCACAGTGGGCATGGGGCGCGAGGCCACGGCGGTGCTGGCCACGCTGATGGCGCTGTTCATCTTCAACACCGTGCCGCACCTTATCGCCTGGCTGGAGAAGCGTGCGCGTAGATGACGGGAACGTCTGCGAGCTGGCAGCGCTCTTATGGAGTACCTCGTGAAAATGGGAGCCTGGTATGTTCCGTAATTTCAAGGGATGCATTGCCTGGACGGACGCCATGAAGGACGGTCAACACTACGTTGGCCTGATCGAGTACCAACCCAAATGCGCCGGCGCTGCCGTGCAGTTGCTTTGGGTGCCAGCCCTGGGCTCGGTGTGCGAGAGCGAGGCGGAAACCGCCGCCGACAACATGCTGCGCCAGATCCGCGACATCACTATCGACGGCGACGTGATCTACCGCGACGGCGTTGCGCTATAGCCCCATTCCCTCCCGGCGCGAGCCCGCGCCGTTGCCGCCGGGCCCTCCGGCGGATCACTGAAACTTTTGTTTTTACCGGCCAGTCACCCGTAAAGGCCAACATTACGGGAGATCGCCACATGGCGCGTGCAATCTGGAAAGGGGCGATCAGTTTCGGGCTGGTTCACATTCCCGTGTCGCTGGTTTCGGCCACCGAATCCAAGGGCATCGACTTCGACTGGCTGGATGCGCGCAGCATGGAGCCGGTCGGCTACAAGCGGGTCAACAAGGCCACCGGCAAGGAAGTCGACAAGGAGCACATCGCCAAGGGCGTGCAGGTGGAGAAGGGCCGCTACGTGATCATCAGCGAAGACGAGATTCGAGCTGCTCACCCCGAGTCCACCCAGACCATCGACATCTTCGGTTTTCTCGATGCCGAGAACATTCCCCTGCAGAACATCGAGCGCCCCTATTACCTGGCGCCGGACAAGCGCGGCGAAAAGGTCTATGCGCTCCTGCAGCAGACCCTCAAGAGCTCCGGCAAGGTGGCGCTCGCCAACGTGGTATTGCACGTCAAGCAGCACCTGGCGGCAGTGATGGTCGACGGCGATGCGCTGCTGCTGGTGATGCTGCGCTGGCCCGATGAAGTGCGTGGCCTGGATACCCTGGAGCTGAGTGCGGCGGTGACCGGCGCCAAGCTCAGCAAGGGCGAGCGCGATATGGCCAAGCGCCTGGTGCGTGACATGAGCGTCGAGTGGTCGCCCGACGAGTATCAGGACACCTTCCGCGACAAGATCATGAAACTGGTCGAGAAGAAGGCCAAAGCCGGCAAGATCGAAGACGTGGAAAGTGGCGAGCGCAAGCCGCCGAGCAAGAGCGCCGACGTCATCGACCTTACCGATCTGCTCAAGCGCAGCCTCGAGGGCAATTCCAGCAAACCGGCGCGCAAACGCTCGTCCAAGTGAGGTGAGCGGCCATGGCCAAGGCAACCAGTGCATACAACCGCAAGCGCAATTTCGACTCCACCAGCGAGCCCCGCGAACCTGCGCGGCGCAGCCGGGCCAAGGCGGGTGCATTGACGTTCGTGGTGCAGAAACACGATGCCCGAAACCTGCACTACGACTTTCGCCTGGAGCTGGAAGGCACCCTGAAAAGCTGGGCCGTGCCCAAGGGGCCGAGCTTGGACCCTAAGCAAAAGCGCCTGGCCGTACATGTCGAGGATCACCCGCTGGCCTACGCCAGCTTCGAGGGCAGCATTGCCGAGGGCAACTACGGCGCCGGCGACGTGATCGTCTGGGATCAGGGAATCTGGCAGCCCGAGGGCGATCCCGTGGCGGCGTATGAAGCCGGCAAGCTCAATTTCACCCTGATCGGCGAGAAGCTCAGCGGTGCCTGGACCCTGGTGCGTACGCGTTTGAAAGGCAGTGGCGACAAGCAGCAGTGGCTGTTGATCAAGGAGCAGGATGACGTGGCCCGGCCCGCAGCCGAGTACGACATCGTCAACGAACTGCCGGCCAGCGTGATCAGCGGCGAACTGGTGGGTGGCATGGAAAAGCCCGCCGCCAATCAGGTACAGAAAACCCGATTGCGCAGCAAGCCACCGGCCAAACCGAGCCCCAAGAAAACCGCCAAGGTAGCCATGCCGGACAGCCTGTCGCCAGAGCTGGCCACCCTGGTCGAGTCGCCACCTGCCGGCGACTGGCTCTACGAAATCAAGTACGACGGCTATCGGATCATGACGCGCATCAAGGCTGGCGAGGTGACGCTGTTCAGCCGCAACGGCCATGACTGGACGGCGCGCATGGCGCCTCAGGCCAAGGCGCTGGAAAAGCTCGAGCTCGGCGACAGCTGGCTGGATGGTGAGGCGGTGGTGCTCGACGAACAGGGCATGCCGGATTTCCAGGCCCTGCAGAATGCCTTTGATGACGCCCGCAGTGGCGACATCCTGTATTTCCTGTTCGACGCGCCCTGGCTCGATGGCGTCGACCAGCGCGAATTGCCGGTGGAGCAGCGCCGCGAAGCGTTGCAGCAGAAGCTGCCTAAACGCAAAGGCCCGCTGCGCTTCTCCGAGGCCTTCGAGGTCGATCATCAGAGCGTGCTGGGCAGCGCCTGTGCCCTGGGTCTGGAAGGGGTGATCGGCAAGCGTGCCGGCAGCCCCTATCGATCCTCGCGCAGCGCCGACTGGATCAAGCTCAAGTGCCGGCAGCGCCAGGAGTTCGTGGTGGTCGGTTTCACCAAGCCCCAGGGCAGCCGCTCGGGTTTCGGTGCGCTGCTGCTGGCGGTCAACGAGGCGAAGGGCCTGCGCTACGCCGGGCGGGTCGGCACCGGCTTCAACGAGGCGCTGCTCGCCAATCTGCACAAGCGCATGAAAGCGCTGGCGCGGGATGACTCGCCGCTGCACAAGCAGCCAGGCGCGGCCCAGCGCCGTGGCGTGCAGTGGATCGAGCCGCAACTGGTGGTCGAGGTGGCCTTCGCCGGCTGGACCGGCGAGGGCCTGGTGCGCCAGGGCGCCTTCGTCGGCGAGCGCAGCGACAAGCCGGCCGAGCAGATCGTCGAAGAGCAGCCGGCGTCAGCCAAGGCCGTGGAAGAGGGCGCATCAGTCAACAAAGCGCCCGGCAAGGTTTCGCCGCGCAAGGGGCGTGAGCAGATCGGCGAGGTGTCGGTCAGTCATCCAGAGCGTGTCATCGACGACCAAAGCGGCACCAGCAAGGCGCAGCTCGCACGCTTTTACGCCGAGATCGCCGACTGGCTGCTGCCCGACGTACGCAACCGGCCGGTCTCGCTGTTGCGCGCGCCAGGCGGCGTCGGCGGCGAGCAGTTCTTCCAGAAGCATGCCGAGCGCTTGGCGATTCCCAATATCCGTCATCTGGATGCCGACCTCGACCCCGGTCACGACCGGCTGATGGCCATCGACAGCGTACCGGCCCTGGTCGGCGCCGTGCAGATGGGCACCATCGAGCTGCATACCTGGAATGCCCCCTACGCCAGCATCGAGCGGCCGGACCGGCTGATCCTCGACCTCGACCCGGATCCGGCGCTGCCCTGGCGCGCCGTGCTGGAGGCCACGCGCCTGAGCCTCTCGGTGCTCGACGAACTGGGCCTGGAAACCTTCGTGAAAACCAGCGGCGGTGCCGGTATGCATCTCGTGGTGCCATTGGCCCGGCATGTCGACTGGGACACGCTGAAGGCTTTCGGCAAGGCGATTTCGCAGTTCATGGCCAGCGAGTTGCCGGATCGCTTCAGCGCCCGTATGGGCCCGAAGAATCGCATCGGCAAGGTTTACCTGGATTACCTGCGCAACGGCCGCGGCGCCAGCACCGTGGCTGCCTATTCGGTGCGCGCGCGGCCCGGCCTGCCGGTATCGGTGCCGATCCGCCGCGAAGAACTGGGGCAATTGCGCGACTCGAAACAGTGGCATATCGGCAACCTGCAACAGCGGTTGGCCAAGCTCGATGAGGATCCTTGGGCCGGTTATGCCACGCGCCAACGCATCACCAAGGCCATGTGGAGGAAGCTCGGCGCCGAGGCGCCCTGAGATCCTTTCACGGTCTTGCGGCTCGACTTCAGCGCATAACTTGTAGGAGGGGCTTTAGCCCCGAGCTTTATTGGGGGGCAAGGAGCTCGGGGCTAAAGCTCCTCCTACATTCTCACCGGCCGCTTCTGCCTTGTAGCAGCCTATTCAATGTTGCCTTGACGGTCGTGCGCAGGTTCTGAGGCGCAGTTGCCTCGCCTCGGAAACTATGAACTTTGCCAAAGCCGCCAGGTTCGGAGATAGACAGGTCGCGGCACCCGGGAAACCCTGCGGCAGAGCAGGGCGACAGGTGCCGACGGCAACCCGCATTTAGGTACGCACTGTCGCGTACAGCCCGTGGCATGCCGCGGCGCAACAGCTTATACGCCTGCCAGGCGTGAGGAGCCCGTTTCGATGCCATCTGCTTATTCGCAAGCCGACTTTCTGCAGGAACCGGTCCGTTTGAATCACGGCGAATTGTCGCTGGAGCGTGCGTTGCAGTTGCCGCGCCTGGCCATCGAGGAGGTCGAACCGCAGGTCGAGCAGGGGCGCTTCGCTGCCAAGGCCATCGCCGGGGATCGGGTCACGGTCAGCGCGCTGATCTTCGCCGATGGCCACGACAAGCTGGCCGGTGAGGTGCTGTGGCGCGAGGTGGGGACGTCGGACTGGCATCGCGAACCGCTGGTGGATGTCGGCCTCGAGCGCTGGCAGGCCGAGATCACTCCGCAGCGTGTCGGTGAGGTGGAGTTTCTCATCGAGGCCTGGTGGGACATCTACGCCAGTTACTGCTACGAGCTGTCGAAGAAATTCGGCGCCGGCGTCACCATCAACCTCGAACTGCAGGAAGGCCAGGCCTTGCTGCGCGAGGCCGCTGACAGGGCCGAGGGCGATCTGGCCATCAGCCTGCAGGTGCTGTGCGACGAGTTGCAGGAATTGCAGAGCCTGGACGAGCGCGTAGCGCTGCTGCTGGCGCCCGAAACCGTTGCCCTGGTACGCCGCGCTGAAGGCCATCCGCATCGCACCCGCAGCGCCACCTATCTGCTCGACGTGGAGCGTCCGCTGGCGCGCTTCGCCAGCTGGTACGAGCTGTTTCCCCGTTCGGAAACCGACGACCCCGAGCGCCATGGCACCTTGCGTGACGTGATCAAGCGCCTGCCGGCCATCCAGGCCATGGGCTTCGATGTGCTGTACTTCCCGCCGATTCATCCCATCGGCACCACCCATCGCAAGGGCCGCAACAATTCGCTGAGCGCTGGCCCGGATGATCCCGGCAGCCCCTATGCCATCGGTAGCCCGGACGGCGGCCACGAGGCCATTCACCCGCAGCTCGGTACCCGTGAGGATTTCGTCGCGCTGGTCGAGGCGGCGCGCGAGCATGACCTGGAAATCGCCCTGGATTTCGCCATCCAGTGCTCGCCCGATCACCCATGGCTTGAGCAGCATCCCGGCTGGTTCAGCTGGCGCCCGGACGGCACCATCCGCCATGCCGAAAACCCGCCGAAGAAGTACGAGGACATCGTCAACGTCGACTTCTACGCCAGGGATGCGGTGCCCGACCTGTGGCTGGCGCTGCGCGACGTGGTGCGCGGCTGGGTGGAGCTGGGCGTGTACCAGTTCCGGGTCGACAACCCGCACACCAAGCCACTGCCGTTCTGGGAATGGCTGATCGCCGATATCCGCAAGACCCACCCGCAGGTGATGTTTCTCGCCGAGGCCTTCACCCGCCCGGCGATGATGGCGCGTTTGGGCAAGGTGGGCTTTACCCAGAGCTACACCTATTTCACCTGGCGCAACACCAAGGCCGAGCTGGAAAGCTACCTGACCCAGCTCAACGAGGCACCCTGGCGCGATTGCTATCGCCCCAATTTCTTCGTCAACACGCCGGACATCAACCCGTACTTCCTGCACCACAGCGGCCGCGCGGGCTTTCTGATCCGCGCCGCGCTGGCGACCATGGGCTCGGGGCTATGGGGCATGTATTCGGGCTTCGAGATCTGCGAATCCCTGCCGGTACCGGGCAAGGAGGAGTACCTGGATTCGGAGAAGTACGAGATTCGGGTGCGCGACTATCAGGCGCCGGGCAACATCGTCGCCGAGATCGCCCAGCTCAATCGCATTCGCCGGCAGAACCCGGCGCTGCAGACCCATCTGGGGTTCCAGGCCTACACCTGCTGGAACGACAACATCCTGTACTTCGGCAAGCGCACCGCCGACCGCGAGAACTTCATTCTTGTGGCGGTCAGTCTCGACCCGCACAACGCCCAGGAGGCGCACTTCGAGTTGCCGCTGTGGGAACTGGGCCTGGATGACCACGCTACTACCCACGGTGAAGACCTGATGACCGGCCACACCTGGCACTGGCACGGCAAGACCCAGTGGATGCGTATCGAGCCCTGGCACCAGCCGTTCGGCATCTGGCGCATCCGCGTGGCGAGCTGAGGAACCGTTCGATGGCACGCCGAGCCTGGCATTGGACCTTTTCTGATGACCGCTGCGGACCGGGCCACTCGATGGCCGGTTCACTCGGTCGTCCTCTGGCATCTATTGGCTTCTGCTCGCCGAGGAGGCGCACATGACCCGCTCGCACTCAACGTCGGTCGACCCCATGGCGGAGCTGACCACCCTGGTGATCAACGATCAACTCGGCGAGCTGCTGCAACTGCCGGCTCGCGCGACCCTGGAGCAGGAGTCGCTGCCGGCCTACCTGCCCAAGCGGCGCTGGTTCTCCGGCGGGGCTGAGGACGTGAAGCAGGTGAAGCTGCTGTATGCCGTCCCGTTCGGCAGCGCAGATCAACCTTACGTGCTCGGTGAAGTGGAAGTGGTGCGTCAGTCCGGCAGTATCGAACACTATCAGGTGCCGCTCGGCTATGTGGGCGAGCAGGACGCAAGCAGCGGCCTGCCACAACAACTGGCCCTGGCCCGGCTGCGGCGCGGTGGTCAGGTAGGGCTGCTCACCGACGGCTATACGCTACCGGGTTTCGTGCGCCATGTGATGGGTCAGTTGAGTGCGCGCCGCGTGCTGGGCTGGCAGGGCAGCGAGATCCAGTTCGTGCCCACTGCGCGCCTGCAGGAGCTGGGCGACCTGAGCAATGCCGAGGTCAAGCTGATCTCCGCGGAGCAGTCCAACAGCTCGGCGATCATCGCTGAACAGGCCGTGCTCAAGCTGGTACGTCGCGTGCTGCCGGGCATCCACCCGGAGGCGGAGATCGGCGGCTACCTGACGGCGGCCGGCTTCGCGCACATCGCACCGCTGCTGGGCGAAGTGCGCCGCGTGGACGAGCAGGGCGTGCCCCACACCCTGATGATCCTGCAGGGCTACCTGAACAATCAGGGCGATGCCTGGCAGTGGACGCTGAACAACCTGGAGCGCGCGGTTCGCGAGGAACTGGCCGGCGGGCATGTCGAACAGGACAACCGGCATGGCGCCCTGACAGAGCTGGAAACCTTCGCCGGCCTGTTGGGCAAGCGTCTGGGTGAGATGCATGTGGCCCTCGGCCAGGCCAGCGACAACCTTGACTTCGGCTACCACGAGACCGGCGACGCCGAAGTGGCCGAGTGGTCGCAGAACATCACCGCCCAGGTACGTGAAGCGCTGAAGGTGATCGCCGAAGGGCGCGGGCATCTGCCAGGCGAGGCGGCCAATCAGGCGGACTGGCTGGCCGCCCGCCATGAGCAGATTCTCGAACGGGTCGAAGACCTGGCGCGACGTTCGGCGGGCGGCATCCGCATGCGTGTGCATGGCGACCTGCACCTGGGCCAGGTACTGGTGGTGCAGGGCGACGCTTACCTGATCGATTTCGAAGGCGAACCGACTCGCACCCTGGAAGAGCGCCGCGCTTTCTACAGCCCGCTCAAGGACGTCGCCGGCATGCTGCGCTCCTTCGACTACGCGGCCGCCATGGCCATGCGCAGCGCCCAGGGCGGTGACGTCACGGCCGAGGCCGAGCAGGCCCGCCAGCATATCGCCGGGCTGTATCGCAGCCAGGCCAGAACCGCATTCAATGAAGCCTACCGGCTGGCGGCAGCCGATCTGCCCCACGCGTGGCACGACCGCGAAGGTGAAGTGGCAGCCCTGGCGCTGTTCTGCATCGAGAAGGCGGCTTACGAAATTCTGTATGAAGCGCGCTATCGTCCTGATTGGCTGGAAGTTCCGGTGCAAGGGTTGATAGAGCTGAGCAACTATCTCTTGGGGAGCGGTAAACGATGAGCAATGGAGAAACCGAGCGCCAGGTGGCGGGTATCGAGCGCGCCGCCGTCGAGGCCCTGATACGGGGCGAGCATGGCGATCCGTTTTCGATTCTGGGCCCTCACGAGTTCGCTCACGGGCTGACCATTCGCGCCTACCTGCCCGGCGCCCTTGGCGTCGAGCTGATCCACGCGGTGAGTGGCGAGGTGCTCGGCACCCTGGAACAGTCCAGCGTGCCGGGGCTGTTCAGCATTCGCATC
Organism: Pseudomonas sp. CNPSo 3701; assembly: GCF_028674975.1. Lineage (NCBI taxonomy): Bacteria > Pseudomonadati > Pseudomonadota > Gammaproteobacteria > Pseudomonadales > Pseudomonadaceae > Pseudomonas > Pseudomonas sp. CNPSo 3701. Next base: position 294,429 of record NZ_JAQZSI010000003.1, read on the forward strand.
GAGCAGCAGGTGCCGTATCGCTATCGCATCCAGTGGGGCACCGGCGTACAGGAAACCGAAGACCCTTACGCCTTCGGTCAGCTGCTCGGCGAGATGGACCTGTACCTGTTCGCCGAGGGCAATCACCGCGAACTGGGCAAGAGCCTGGGCGCCCAGTTCACCACCCATGAGGGCGTGCAGGGTGTGCGCTTTTCGGTGTGGGCGCCCAACGCGCGTCGGGTTTCGGTGGTTGGTAACTTCAACGGCTGGGATGGCCGCCGCCACCCGATGCGCCTGCGCCAGCCCAGCGGCGTGTGGGAACTGTTCATCCCGCGCCTGGCGCCGGGCGAAGTCTACAAATACGAGATTCTCGGTCGTGACGGCCTGCTGCCGCTCAAGGCCGACCCCATGGCGCTGGCCAGCGAGTTGCCGCCGGCCACTGGTTCGGTGGTTTCCGCGCCGCTGCAGTTCGACTGGCACGACGCGCATTGGCTCGAGCAGCGCCAGGCCCGGCAGGGCTTCCAGGCGCCGATGTCGATCTATGAATTGCACGCCGGCTCCTGGCGCCGCGAGGGCGGCGAGAATGGCCGCCTGCTGAGCTGGCGCGAGCTGAGCGAACAGCTGATTCCCTACGTGCAGCAGTTGGGCTTTACCCATATCGAGCTGATGCCGATCATGGAGCACCCGTTCGGCGGCTCCTGGGGGTACCAGCTGCTGTCGCAATTCGCCCCGACCGCCCGTTACGGCAGCCCGGCGGATTTCGCCGCCTTCGTCGACGCCTGCCACCAGGCCGGTATCGGCGTGATCCTCGACTGGGTGCCCGCGCATTTCCCCACCGACGCCCACGGCCTGGGCCAATTCGACGGCACCGCGCTGTACGAGTACGCCCATCCCTTCGAAGGCTTCCACCAGGATTGGGATACCTACATCTACAACCTGGGCCGCACCGAGGTGCACGGCTTCATGCTGGCCTCGGCGCTGCACTGGCTGCGCACCTATCACATCGACGGCCTGCGTGTGGATGCCGTGGCCTCGATGCTCTATCGCGACTATTCGCGCAAGGAAGGCGAGTGGATCCCCAACCGCTTCGGCGGGCGCGAGAACCTGGAAAGCATCGACTTCCTGCGCCACCTCAACGACGTGGTCGCCCAGGAAGTGCCCGGTGCCTTGGTGATCGCCGAGGAATCAACCGCCTGGCCCGGCGTCAGCCGACCGACCCAGGAAGGCGGCCTGGGTTTCTCCTACAAATGGAACATGGGTTGGATGCACGACAGCCTCAAGTATGCCGCCGAGGATCCGCTGCACCGTCGCCACCATCACCATCAGCTGACCTTCGGCTTGCTGTACGCCTTCTCCGAGCATTTCGTGCTGCCCATTTCCCACGACGAAGTGGTGCACGGTAAGCGCTCGCTGCTCGACAAGATGCCCGGCGACCGTTGGCAGAAGTTCGCCAACCTGCGCCTGTACCTGAGCTTCATGTGGAGCCATCCGGGCAAGAAGCTGCTGTTCATGGGCTGCGAGTTCGGCCAGTGGCGCGAGTGGAACCACGACCACGAGCTGGACTGGTATCTGCTGCGCTACGGCGAGCACAAGGGCGTGCAGCAACTGGTCAGCGATCTCAATGGGCTGTACCGCCACGAGCCGGCGCTGCACCAGCTCGATGGCAGCGCCGAAGGCTTCGCCTGGCTGATCGGCGACGATGCCAGCAACAGCGTGTTCGCCTGGTTGCGTCATGACGGGAGCGGCGCGCCGCTGCTGGTGGTGCACAATTTCACGCCCGAGCCGCGCAACGGCTATCGCATCGGCGTGCCGAAAGAGGGCGCCTGGCACGTGCTGCTCAACAGCGATGCCGAGCGTTACGCCGGCTCCAATGCGGGCAGCCAGGGCGGGCTATTCAGCGAGGCATTGGCCAGCCATGGCCAGCCTCAATCGCTGAGCCTGGATCTGCCGCCACTTGGCACGCTGGTGATCAAACCGCAATGAAACGAGAAAGGGTGGACCGATTGCTCGGCCCACCCTTTCTGCTTTCAAGCGCGGGACTTGTTCAGGCCCCTGTAGCCGTCACACGTAAGCTTGTGCGGCAAAACCTCGTGGCAGGCGATTGCGGCCGGGCAGGTCGGTCAGGTGCTGCTGCCAGGAAGTGCGCCAGTCGGTACGCGGCTGCGCGACCTTGGCCTTGCGGGCGGCGCGTCGCGAGGCATTGCGGGCATCACGGCGCGCCTGCTTGTACACCTCGGTGTTGCGGCAGTTGCGGCATTTCACCTGGTTGAGTTCCTTGCTGGAGGCCAGCTTTTCGCCGTGGGTGCCGCAGGCGAGATGACCGTCGATCTTGTAATGGGTAACCATGTGGATCTCCTTGCTCATATCGATCCTGGAGCGCAACTCGCTCCGCGTCCGCAGGCCAGGCGTTACGGGCCTTCGTGAGGGGTAGACCGCTTCGCTTGTGAATGGGTTCTGATTGTTTTGCCCTGCCCAGAGGGCGTTACGGACGGGTATACCCGGCAAATAATCGCGGACGCCGCAGCTTTGTCGTTGTCAGAGCTTCGAGCTTTCCATTGCGAGGAGTCATCGGTGACGCCCCATTTCCTGCGTTCATCTGCTGCGCTATTGGCCGTGTTGCTGGCTGGTTGCGCGTCCCAGCCACGTGAGCCGGTGCCCAAACCGGCCGAAGTGCGCGCGCAGATCGTGCGGCTGATGCCGATGAACACGCCGGATCGGGAAGGATGGGCCGCGGATATCTACGCTGCCTTCGCCGCTCAGGAGATCGCGCCGACCACCGAGAACATCTGCGCCGTGCTGGCGGTGACCGAACAGGAATCGACCTTCAACGCCGACCCGCCGGTGCCGGGGCTAGCCAAGGTCGCCCGGGCGGAAATCGACCGACGCGCAGCCAGTCTGCACGTGCCGCGGCTGCTGGTGAACGCGGCGCTGCGCATCCAGTCGCCGACCGGCAAGACCTACCAGCAGCGCCTGGACAGCGTGCGCACCGAGAAGCAGCTGAGCGAGATCTTCGATGACTTCACCGGCATGGTGCCGCTGGGGCGCCAGCTGTTCGGCGGGCTCAATCCGGTGCACACCGGCGGGCCGATGCAGGTGAGTGTTGCCTTTGCCCAGGCCCATGCCGAGGGCTATCCCTATCCGCCAGACGGCTCGATCCGCCGCGAGGTATTCAGCCGTCGTGGCGGCATGTACTTCGGTATCGCCCATCTGCTGGGTTACCCGGTCAACTACCCGAAACCGCTGTACCGTTTTGCCGACTTCAACGCCGGCTGGTACGCCAGCCGCAATGCGGCGTTTCAGAATGCGGTCAGCAGTGCGTCGGGCATTTCCCTGGCGCTGGATGGCGACCTGATCATCCACGGCAGCAGCAAGGTCAGCGCCACCGAGCTGGCAGTGCGCTCCCTTGACAAGCGGCTGAATCTCAGTGACCGGGCGATTCGCCGGGATCTGGAGCAGGGCAGCAGCCTGGAGTTCGAGGACAGCCGCCTGTACGAGCGGGTTTTCGCCCTTGCCGACAAGGCCGAGGGCAAGCGGGTGCAGCGCGAGTTGCTGCCGGGCATCGTGCTGGAAAGCCCGAAGATTACCCGCCGGCTGACCACCGCCTGGTTCGCTGAACGCGTGGATGCGCGCCACCAGCGCTGCATGGCGCGGGCCCGATGAACGGCTGCTCAAAAGTTCCAGAATGGGAGCAGCAGGTCGGTTAGCATGACCCGCTCACATCCCGTGGCGCTGGAGCAGTCATGAGCGCGCAGAGTTGGGTCGACCTGGCCCAGGACACAGAAACCGGTATCGAGACCATCCGCGCGCATTTTCGCGGCCATGCCTACGATCCCCACTGGCACGACGCCTACCTGGTCGGCTTCACCGAGCAGGGCGTGCAGCAGTTCAATTGCCGCAAGCAGTTGAACAGCAGCCTGGCCGGCCAGGTGTTCATGCTCGAGCCTGGCGAGTTGCACGACGGCCACGCGCCGGAGCCGGAAGGCTTCACCTACTCGATGCTGTACCTGGATACCCAGTGGCTGGAGCGTGAACTGCGCAGCCTGTTCGAGCAGGCACCAGCCGACTGCCTGCCGGGGTTCAGCGCCACCCTGGCCAGTGACCCGCGCCTGCTCGCCGCGGTGGTCGAAGCGTTCGGCGCCCTGCATGGTCGGGATCTGCGCATGGTCAGGCAGTCCGCCCTCGATAATCTTCTGGCGCGTCTCACCGAGCGCCTGCATTGGCGCCGCCGTCTGGAGGTCGACCCGCGTTTGCCGCTGGTGGCCCAGCGTGCGCGGGACTTCCTGCATGACCAGCACACCCGCGATATCGGCCTGGATGACCTGGCCGCCGCCTGCGGCGTGGATCGCTTTCGACTGAGCCGCGCCTTCAAGGCGGCCTTCGGCCTGGCGCCCCACGCCTACCTGGTGCAACTGCGCCTGGCCCGTGCACGGCACCTGCTGGCCCGTGGCGAGCCGCCGGTGCAGGTGGCGGCGATTCTCGGTTTTGCCGACCAGAGCCACCTGGGGCGCTGGTTCCGTCGCGCCTACGGCATCACCCCGGCGAACTACCAACGGCGCTGCTCAAACCTTCCAGACCGCTGAGGCGCCAGTGTCGATGATCAGGGCTCGGATCGTTCAGGAGCCCGTCATGACCCAGCTGTTGCCCTTCATGCTGTTCGCCTTCGTTGCCTCCATCACCCCGGGGCCCACCAACGTGCTGGTGCTGGGCAGCAGCGCCCGCCATGGCGTGGCCAAGACCCTGCCGCTGGTGATCGGCGCCTGTGTGGGCGCGGCGGCCATCGTGGTGGCGGTGGGGCTTGGCCTGGGGGAATTGCTGCAACAGCACCCGCGTCTGCAATGGGCGATGGCCTGGTTCGGTGTGCTGTGGTTGAGCTACCTGGCCTGGCGCATCTTCAGCAGCCCTGCGGCGGCGCTGGATGGCTCGGCGGTGACGGCGGACGAGAAGCGCCTCGGGCTGTTCGCCGGTGCTGCGCTGCAGCTGGTCAACCCCAAGACCTGGATGATGGCCCTGGCGGTGGTCAGCGTGTTCGCCACGCCGGGGCCCGGCCAGGCGCTGCGTGTGGCGTTACTAGCAGCGATCTTCCTGGCCATCTCCCTGCCGTGCCTGGGCTGCTGGGCGCTACTGGGGCGCGGCGCCGCACGCTTGTTCACGTCGGCCCGCGCCATGACCCGTTTCAACCAGATCATGGCCGTGCTGCTGTTGGTCTCGGCCTGGCTGGGTGCGCCGTTGTAATCGTTCACGTTCCTCGACGTGGCGGGGGCGAATGGCGCAAGGTCTATTGGCTGAAGCTTGTAGCTTCGTAGGATGGGTGAAACCCATCAACGCTAGATGGGTTTCACCCATCCTACATGTAGCAAATGAATTCATGTGGGAGCGCGCCATGCGCGCGAAATAGCGGCAACGCCGCGCCCAAGTCAAGACTCACGAAATTCTTCCAAGCGCCGACGCTGTTGCCCCAGTTCATCGAAATTGTCCGCGGCCAACCAGCGTACGAAGGCCTCGCGAATCGGCGGCCAATCGCCATCGATGATCGAGAACCAGGCGGTATCGCGGTTCTGGCCCTTGATCACCGCATGCTGGCGGAACAGGCCTTCCTGGGTGAAGCCCAGGCGCTCGGCAGCACGCATCGACCGCGCATTGCGTGCGTTGCATTTCCATTCCAGGCGGCGATTGCCGAGCTCGTCCATGGCCAGGCTCATCAGCAGCCAGATCGCTTCGGTGGAGGCGGGGGAGCGCTGCATGGCGCGGCCAAAGGCAATATGGCCGATCTCGATGCAGCCGTCGGCTGGGGCGACACGCAGGAAGCTGAGCAGCCCTAGGGCACGTTTCGACGCGGCCTCGATCACCGTGAAAAACAGGGGATCGTCGCTCACCTGCTTGCCCGCGAGCCAGGCGTCGAAGGCACTGCGTTCGGCGAACGGGCCGTAGGGCAGGTAAGCCCACAAATCGGGGTCACTGTTCGGGCCTTGCAGGGCTAGCCATAGATCTTCGCCGTGGCACTGGGCGTCGAGCGGCTCCAGATGCACGAAGCGGCCGTGCAGTTGGGCACGGGGCGGTGGTGGGACGGGTTTCCAGTCGAGCAGGGTATCGTCGGTCATGGTCGGCTCCTGATCACAATTTCTTGCGGTACTGCACGAAGCCGGGGCGCTCGGCGATGCGGTCGTACAGTTGCATGGCTGTGGTGTTGCTCTCGTGGGTCAGCCAATGCACACGCGAGGCCCCGGCCTGGCGGGCCTGGGCGTATACGTGCTCGATCAGCCCGCGGCCAGTGCCGCCGCCGCGTACCTGCTCGTCGACGAACAGATCCTGCAGGTAGCAGTAATCGCCCTCCGTCCAGCAGGAACGATGGAAGATCCAGTGCACCATGCCGATGGCGCGGCCGTCCTGCCAGGCCAGGGCCGCGTGCACCGGCTCATCGGCGGCAAGGAACCGCTGCCAGGTCAGCGCAGTGGTGGCCTCGGGAATTTCGGTGGCGTAGAAGCGTTGGTAGCCCTGCCAGAGGTGCAGCCAGGCGTCGTGATCGTCAGCGGCAACGGCGAGTATTTCCATGCTCGGGTCTCCTGTGTTTATCGAGTGATTCAGTCAGCTATGCGCTGCGCCAGGGCGCGGTCGCGGGAATCGAGGCTGGCGGCGAGGCCGTCGTGTACGCCGTGCTGGTCGGCTTCGCTGCGGTTTTGGCCGAGCTTCCATTTACCTTCCAGGCGCTCGATGGGCAGGGCGAAGCCGACGATTGCGCGCAGCATGCCGTCGATGTAATCGCGCGGTGCGTCATCTATGGCCCAGGGTTGGGGGCGCAGGCTTTCGTGGCGGTCGGTGAGCTCGCCGAGGAGGTTCAGCAGGCGTTCGGCGTCGTCGAACACTTCGGCGCGGCCATAGGCGTGCACGGCGATGTAATTCCAGGTCGGCACCACCTTGCCGTGCTCGGCCTTGGCCGGGTACCAGGACGGGCTGACATAGGCGTCGGCGCTGCTGAACACCACCAGGGCTTCGCCGCCTTCGGCCAGCAAGCGCGCGTGCGGGTTGGCTCGCGCCAGGTGGCCATACAGCGTGCCGTACTCGCTTTCTTCTGGGCGCAACAGTAGCGGCAGATGGCTGGCCTGCAGGCCGTTTTCGCCATGGCTGATCAGGGTGGCCAGGCGGCAGCCCTGGATCTCCCGGTGCAGGGTAGCGAGGTCGTGCTGGCGAAAGGCGGAGGGTGTGTACATGGGCCGTTTCCTGAAGGGAATGACGTCATCCTAGATTTGTGATTGGTCTGTTGTAAGATCCATTTTCAGTGACTTTCATGGAGCCAATCGATGGCCGCTTCAGCTCCGCTTCCCGTCGACCTCACCGGCCTGTGCCTGCAGCCCGGCGCGGGCCTGGCGCGTCAGCTGTACCAGGCGCTGCGTGAGCGCATGCTCGACGGGCGCCTGCCGGGTGGCACGCGTCTGCCGGCCAGCCGCCAATTGGCCGAGCTGCTGGGTGTGTCACGCAATACCGTCAACCGCGCCCTGGATCAGCTGTATGCCGAGGGCTACGTGCAGGCGCGGGTCGGCGACGGCACCTATGTGGCCGATCTCGCCGCCGGCGCGCCGCTGCCTGCAGCGATTCCGTCGATCGAGATCAGCAGCAGTGCCTTGCAGCGGCTGCAGAACTTTCACTTGCCGCCGCACCTGCCGGGGCCGCCACGGGCATTTCGCGTCGGGGTGCCGGCCTTCGACCTGTTTCCCTATGAAGCCTGGGCGCGCCTGGCCGCGCATTTCTGGCGGCGGCCGGCGCCAGCGCTGCTGGGCTACGGCGACCCGGCGGGCGATGCGCAGCTGCGCGAGTTGATCGCCGCCTACCTGCGCAGCAGTCGCGGCCTGCAGTGCGACCCGGGGCAGATCGTCATCACCTGCGGTGCTCAGCAGGCCATCAGCCTGTGCACCCAGTTGCTGCTCGAGCCCGGCGACCGGGTCGCTCTGGAGGATCCCGGCTACCGCGCCGCGGCCCACGCGTTCAGCGTCGCCGGGGCTCGGCTCGAAGGCATCGGTATCGACAGCGAGGGCCTGGATGTCGCCGCCCTGGAGCGGGCCGGGCCCTGTCGGCTGGCCTATGTCACGCCATCGCACCAGTACCCGACCGGGGTGACGCTGTCGTTGCCCAGGCGTCTGGCACTGCTCGACTGGGCCGAGCGCAACGATGCCTGGATCATCGAAGACGACTACGACGGCGAGTACCGCTACAGCGGCACACCGCTGGCCCCGCTGGCGGCACTGGATCGCGGCCAGCGCGTGCTGTACGTCGGCACCTTCAGCAAGATCGTCTTCCCGGCGCTGCGCCTGGGTTATCTGGTGGTGCCGCCGCGCCTGGCCCAGGCCTTCGCCCGCCGTCGCGGGGTGGACATGCGCCACTCCGATATCGGCACCCAGGCGGTGATGGCCGAGTTCATCGCCGCTGGGCATTTTCAGCGGCATATCCGTCGCATGCGCAATGCCGCTCGGTCACGGCGCGACGCTTTGCTGGCCGGTTGGCCGGATCAGGTGCCTGGCTGCTCAGCGCTGCCCGAGGTCCATGCCGGTCTGCACCTGAGCGTGCGCTGCGAGAGTCTGGCACGCGAGCGTGAACTGATCGCGGCGGCTGCCAACGTTGGTGTGGAAATCAACCCGCTGAGCGTGCAGTGGCTGCCAGAAGGGCGCACACCGCCGGATCAGCGTGCAGGGTTGGTGATGGGTTTTGCGGCGGTACCGGAGCGAGACATCTTCGAGGCGCTGCACGCCTTGCGCCGGGCGTGGGGCCTGCAGCCCTAGTCGCGCCCCGTCCTGTCAGGCAGGGCGCGGCTCTTCAGTGTTTTCCTGGCCAGCGTTCTGGCGCAGCTTCTTGGCGCGTTTTTCCAGCACCAGGTAGACCACGCAGGCAACCGCCAATGGCAGCAGGAAGTAGATGGCCCGATAGCCGATCAGTGCGGCGACGATGCTGCCCTTGGACATCTCGTGCTGCAGCATGGCGATAAATACCGCCTCGATCACTCCCAGGCCAGCGGGGATATGGGTGATCACCCCGGCAATGCTGCTGATCATCAGGATGCCGAGAATCGTCGGGTAGAAGGCTTCCTTGGGCAGCAGCAGGTAAATGATCAGCGCCATCAGCGACCAGTTCAGCGCACCGAGGCCGGCCTGCAGCAGGGCCATGGGCAGCGACGGCAGGTTCAGCTCGTGGCCGCGGATCGTCCAGCTGCGGCGTTTGGAGAACTGGCAGGCCAGGAGATAACCGATGCCCACGGCGAGCAGCGCCAGGCCGATTATGCGCAGGCCCGTGGCACCGATCGCCCAGCCTTCTGGCAGCTTGAGCAGGCCAAAGGTGAATAGCACGCCGGCCAGCAGGATGTAGCCCAGCCAGTTGGTGATCAGGCTCATGCTCAGCACCCGGGTGATGGTCGAAACCTTCAGGCCCAGGCGCGAATACAAGCGATAACGCAGTGCCACACCGCCGACCCAGGAACTCAGGTTGAGGGTGAAGGCGTAGCACACGAAGGTCAGCGGCAGCACTTGGCGGGTCGGCAGGCCGTGCTGGGTGTAGGCGCGGCCGATCAGGTCGAAGCTCGAATACACCGCGTAGCTCAGCGCCGTCACGCCGACTGCGGCGAGCAGGATGGTCGGGCTGAAGCCGCGCAGCGCCTGGCTGACTTCCTGCCAGTCGAGGTTCTTGACCAGCATGAACAGCAGCGCGGGCACCAGAATAAAAAAGCACAGGGTCAGCAGGCGCTTGGCCCAGCGCCACGCCGGCTTGCCCTGCTTGTCGTCGGGTTTGCTCACGAGACTTTCTCCTGGTCAACCTGCAAGGTGCCGCACTGCGGCGCTTCGATTTCGGGTTTGAGCAACTTGATGCGCGGCGAGTGGGCCGGGAACCAGCCAGCGATGGCCGGGAAATGGCGCAGGAAGTGAAAGCACAGGAAGATCAGCGGTGCGCGCCACCAGTACCCGCGCATCACCCGTTTGAGCGGCACGGATTTGCAACTCGATTCGGCCAGCTCGGAGAGGTGCTCATGCAGGCGGCGGTTGAGCGCCGCGTCTCGCACGATCACGTTGGCTTCCAGGTTGAGCGACAGGCTCAGCGGGTCGAGGTTGCTCGAGCCGATGGTGCACCACTCATGGTCGGCCAGCGCCACCTTGCCGTGCAGCGGGCGCTGGCAGTATTCGTAGATGGTCACGCCATCACGCAGCAGGTAGTTGTAGGTCAGCCGCGAGCACAGGCGCACCAGCGGCATATCCGGCATGCCCTGCAGGATCAGCGTCACCTTGACGCCGCGGCGTGCGGCATTGCGCAGCTCGCGCAGCAGCCTATAGCCGGGAAAGAAGTAGGCGTTGGCGATGATCAAGCGGTGCTGGGCGTTGCGAATGGCGTCCAGGTAGTGCTGCTCGATGGTGTTGGTGTCGTCGCCATTGTCGCGGATGGTCATCAGCAGGCGGCTGTTGCCGGCGTGGCGATGCTGGCCGGGCTGGCTGCCACGGTGCGGCATCGCCGGGCGGTCATCGCGGGCGTCGAGCAGCCGCACGGCGGCGGTGTGCAGGTCGGCGACGATGGGGCCACGCACACGCACGGCATAATCCTGTTTGGCCATCGGCCCGTAATCGGCGATATGGTCCTCGCCGTAGTTGATGCCGCCGATGTAGGCGACCTCGTTATCGACCACCACGATCTTGCGGTGCAGGCGGCGGAACAGGTTGAGGCGCATGCCAAACGGGCGCTTGCCTGGGTCGAACATGTGCACGCGCACACCGGCAGCTACCAACGCTGCGACGTACTCGGTGGAGAGGTCCGCAGTGCCGTAACCGTCCACGGTGATTTCCACTTCGGCGCCGTTGCGTGCGGCGGCGATCAGCGCCTGCTGCAGCTCCATGCCGATCTTGTCTTCGAAGATGATGAAGGTTTCCAGCAGCACTTGCTGGCGGGCATTGCGGATACTCTCGAATACGGCGGGAAAGAAGTCCTCGCCGTTGATCAACAGGTCGATCTGGTTGCCATCACGCCATTCGTACTTCATAGCCGTATCTCCACAGCCAACGGTGCATGATCGGACAGGTGCGACCAGGGTCGGGTCGACAGCACCTGCGGGTTGTGAGTGGTGGCGTTGCGCACGTAGATACGATCCAGGCTCAGCAGCGGCCAGCGCGCGGGGAAGCTCTTGGCTGGCTTGCCATGCTCGCTGACGAACGCCTCCTTCAGACCGCTGGCGGCCAGCAGACCATCGGCGCGCTGGCGCCAGTCATTGAAGTCACCGGCGACGATCACCGGTGCGTCGGCCGGTAGGCGGTCGAGCACCTTGCATAGCAGGCCCAGCTGCTGCTTGCGGTGCACTTCGCGCAGGCCAAGGTGCACGCAGATGGCATGCACTTCGGCGTGGCCCGGCACGTCGAGTACAGAATGCAGCAGACCGCGTTGCTCCTGAGTGCCTATGGAAATGTCGAGGTTCTCGTGGCGCAGGATCGGGAATTTGGAGAGCAGGGCGTTGCCGTGATCGCCGTGGGGGTACACAGCATTGCGGCCGTAGGCGAACTGCGGCCACATGCTGTCGGCGAGAAACTCGTACTGCGGCGTCGGCGGCCAGTTCTCATAGCGCTTGGCGTGATGCTCGTGGGTGCCGTGCACTTCCTGCAAAAAAACCATGTCCGCCGACAGCGTGCGCACTGCATCGCGTAGCTCGGGAAGGATGAAACGCCGGTTCAGCGCGGTGAAACCCTTGTGGGTGTTGACCGTGAGAATCTTCAGCGTGTGAACCGCACTGGCCAGTTCCGTGGGTGCCGGTTGGTGGGTGGTCATGGGCTTACTCCTGGCGACCGGCCGGGTGCGTTGGGCAGTTTCCGGGCCAAGTCGAACTTCTCTAACAGCGCGTGGGCGTCGTAGGGGGCGCGGACCTTGAGGTCGTTGTCGAAATAGCAGTACACGTCGCGCGACTTTCGGGTACGCGGCTTGTGGCTGTCGATCAGCTGCGCGTCGCCGGGCTGCTGGCCGCGGCTCCAGGTGGCGATGCGCTGGTACCAGTGGTCGATGGCGTCCTCGTCGTAACCGCTTTCGTAGAGCTTCTTGTTGCCGTGCAGGCGCAGGTACACAAAATCGGCAGTCAGATCCTCGGCGTACGGCCACTTGCCGGCGCTGTCGGCGAACACCAGTGCGACCTTGTGTTTGCGCAGCAACTTGATAAAGGCCGGGTCGCAAAAGCTCGGGTGACGAATTTCCACGGCGTGGCGCAACTTCTGGTGGTGGGGCACCTGCAGGCTGCCGTCATGAAGGCGATCGGACTTGCGCGCGCTACGTAGGGCCTGCTCGGTGTCCTGCGGCAGCAGGGCGAGAAAGTCGGCGAAGCGCTGCTCGTCGAACGCCATGCTCGGTGGGAACTGCCAGAGGATCGGCCCGAGTTTCTCGCCCAGCTGCATCGGCCCCGAAGCGAAGAAGTTGGCGATGGGCGTGGCCACGTCATCGAGGCGGCGGATATGGGTGATATAGCGCGGCGCCTTGACCGCGAAGCAGAAACCGTCCGGCGTCTCAGCGGCCCAACCGGCATAACGCTCGGGCGTTTGCAGCGCATAGAACGAGCCGTTGATCTCGATGCTGCTCACCGCACGGGAGGCGAATGCCAACTCCTCGCGCTGCTTCAGCCCTTCGGGATAGAAGTCGCCGCGCCAAGGCGCATAACGCCAGCCGGAAATACCGATACGGATGTGCGTCATTTGCCGACACCATCCGCTTTGCGATCAGTGCCTTCATTGCTTATCGTTTGCCCGCTGTTCATCAGGGCTCGCCAGCCTTATCGCGCGCGTTATGCAGGCCGTGTTCATTGGCGAAGACGCCGCTGAGCTCGCCACTTACCAGGTCGCCGCTCGGCATGCCCTCCATGCAGGCGTCGTCCTCGGAGAGCAGCGCTAGCAGCTCGTCGTACTCGCCATCTGTCAGCAGGGCTTGTGCCTCGTGGATGGCCTGGCTCGGGGTGACGGTTTGCACGCCGGGGAGCATCAGGTCGCTGACTTTCATGCGGTACTCCTGGCGATGGTCGTGGTGGTTTGGCGAATGGTCCGCGCGCAGCACGCGCGCGGGCGTCGTTAAATTTCCGACTGGGTCAGTCAAGAGGCGGTTCAAGGTTTTTGACCGCCGCGGGGGTAGGATCTGTTAACGCTGTCGCGTAATCCGAAGGGCCTCGGCGCGGTCGTGCGCAAGCGTCAACAGGCCCTAGAGCAGCGAGCGCAGGTAATCGCCAAAGCCGCCGCGGGCGCGGCAGTCCAGGCGGGCACTGGTATACACGCGCGGCAGCGCGCTCCAGGCGATGCGCGCGCCGATGCGCTGGAAGGCGGCGACCAGTTGCACGTCCTCGTCGACGACGATGTTCTGGAAACCCCCGGCGCGGTGGTAGGCGGCTGCGCTGAACGACAGATTGGCACCGTGGATGTGCCGATGTCCGTCGCGGTCCTGGTAGGCGCTCAGGTAGCGGCTCTGTACGTCGTCATCCAGTTCGCCCCATTCGGCGACTTCCACGGTGCCACAGACCATGTCGGCCTGCAGTTCGCGCTGGCGCACCAGCCAGTCGGCGGCGACCCGGCTGTCGGCGTCTGAGCAGGCAATCCAGCTGGCGCCGCGCTGCAGTTGCCAGGCCACACCGTCGGCCCGCGCCTGGCCGACGTTGCGTGCCTGCAACGCAAGGCTCGCGACCGGGTAATTGGCGACCACGCTGGCCGAGCCGTCGCTGCAGCTGTCGAGCACCACCAGAATGCGCACCGGCTGGTCGAGCGCGGGGTGAGCGGCAGCCTGTAGCAGGGCGTCGAGGCAGGCGTCCAGGCTCTGTTCCTCGTTATGGGCGGGGATAACGATACCGATCACGCCGGCGGCTCCTGCGTCGTTTCCGGCGCCAGGCCCTCGCGCTGGGCGACCGACGTGGCCTCCGTGCCCCACACCTCGAGCAGCAGGTCGGCATCTTCATGGCGCAGCAGGCGCGGTAGGCCGAGGCGTTCGTACAGGCGCTGGTGAACCTGGTCGCCGCTCAACGGGCATTCGTTGATCGGCCAACGCCAGTGGCAGGCCAGCAGGTTGCCGCCGGTATTCAGCGACGCCTTGGCACAGTCAATCAGGCGATCCAGATCAGGTTTGTCGAGGTAGTAGCAAAGCTCGCTGAGTACGATCAGGTCGAAGCGCCCGGCCGGCCATTGCTCGGGCAGGCGGGTCTGTAGCAGGCGCACGTTGCTGCGATGAGCGAGGCGATTTTGCGCCAGCTCCAGAGCGATGGCCGAGGTATCGCTGCACAACAACTGCGTGCAACGTTCGGCCAGGCGCGCGCTGAGTTCGCCATTGGCACAGCCCGGCTCGAAGATGCTGCCGTAGTGGCTGCGCGGTAGTGCAGCAAGGGTCAGGTTCCGTTTGCGCTGTTCGTACCAACGCTCGCGGAACGACCAGGGGTCTTCGCTGCCCTTGTAGAGTTTCTCGAAGTAATTGTCGGCGACGCTCATAGAAACACCACCTCGAAAGGTTGCTGCAGTCGCTCAATCGCCGTGCCCGAAAGCACCGGTTCGTGGCCGCTATCGGGGTCGTCGTAGAGCTGGCTGGCAAAGGCTTGAATGGCGTGGCGCTTGCGTGCCTGCATCCATTTGTCGAGCTGCAGCTTGTGCGCGCGCTCCCAAGGAATGCGCGGGTCTTCCGGGTTTGCCCAGTGCCAGGCCCAGATCGGAATCTCGTGGGCGCGGGCGCCACATTCGAGGGCAGCCATCAGGGCAGCGCGGCCCACGGCTTCATGGTCGGTGTGGCCGTCCTCGCGCCAGGTGGTGAACACCACGTCGGTGGGTTGCAGATAGGTTTTCAGGAAGTCACGCAGCTCTGCTTCGGCAGCGGCAACGCTTGTATCGGGAAAGCCGCCGTGCACCCATTGCACCTGGGTGAGCGGCAGGCCGAGGCGCTTGAGCGCATCTGCGCTCTCCTGAGGGCGCACGATGCTCAGGCGTTGCGGGGTCCAGTAAGTCGAGCCCGGGTGGCTGGCGGCGCCATCGGTGACAGAGATCAGCAGGATCTGCCGCTGCGCCTGGGCCAGCAGTTGCAGCAGGCCGCCGCTGCCGAGGATTTCATCGTCCGGGTGAGGGGCGATGATCACCGCGCGACAGCCCTCGGGCACCAGTTGCGTGCAGGTGATATCGGCGACCTGGGCCAGGCGCCGGGAGGCCTTCCAGGCTTGCGGCGAGGTGCCCTGGCCCTGGATCGGATTAGTGTTCATAGCATCCAGCTCTCTTGTGGTTGGCGGGCCGCGAGCACGCCGAGGGCCGCCAGATCGCGCTCGGCATGGCTCTGGCGCAGGAACACCGGCAGGTCGGCCAGCAGCCTTGCCAGCACCGCGTCACGGCAATAGGGGGCGGCGCCGAGGGCACGGCCAACGTGCTCGATCAACGTAGTCGCGCGGTGCTCGACGATGGCGCGTACACGGCGTACCGGCATTTCGGCGTCGGCCGTGGGATTGGCGTCGATCCAGGCGGCGCAACCGCGTAGGGCACTGGCGGCGGCGGTCAGGGCGCAGTCCACATGGCCAAGGTGGGCGAGGGCGTGGGGCTCGTCGCGTTCGCTGCAGTGCCGGCGCAGCGCTTCGCCCAGGCGGCTCGCTGCACCGTACCAGCAGGCGGCGATGCCCGCGCCGCCTTGCCAGAAGCCTGGCCTGGCGAGGTAGCCGCCCGGCGGGCCGATCAACTGGCCATGGGCATCGTCGAAGCGAATCTCGACGCTCCCGGTAGCCGCCATGCCCACGGCCTGCCAGCCGTCATTGGTGATCTGCACGCCGGGCTGTACAAGGGCGACCGCCACCAGTTGCTGTTCACCCTCGGCATTCCACGCAGTGAGCAGGCCATGGCTGAGCACCTTGGCGCCCGAGCACCAGGCCTTGCGGCCGTGCAGACGCACGCTGCCGCCGTGCTGCTCGGCGGCCATCAGCGTCACGCGGGCCTGCGGTGGCTCGGCGGCCCACATGCCCCAGGTGGCATGCTCGGGCGCCTGCGCGCCGAAGTGCGCGAGGATCGCCAGGGCGTCGGTGTGGCCTTCATAGAGTTTGCACAGGCTCAGGTCCCATGCGGCGACCGTGGCCAGTGCCTGCCAACGTTGCAGGGTGTGGCCACCGCCGGGTTGCGGTAATTGGTCGAGGCCCGCGGCGCACAGCCCTTGCAGGGCGTGGCCGAGGGCCTCGGGGTGATGCAGGGTTGGGTGCGGCCACTCGTTCAGCAGGGCGCCGAGGCGTTCCACCAAACGGGTGCCGCTCCCGGTCATGCCACTTTTTCCTTTTGCAGCTCGAACAGCACCAGCGAGCGATGGGTGACGGTGAATTCGTCACCGAACTGGAACACTTCGTCGTCTTCCGGCTCGTCGATGCGGTTGGTGTCGAGCATGCACGTCCAGTGGCTGCCCTGGGCAACTTCCGGCAGGCGGAAATTGACCACGTCGTGGTGCGAGTTGACCACCATCAGCAGGGTCGCGTCGGCGCCGCTGCGGCGGATACCGGTCGGCTGGGCGCGACCATCGAGCAGCATGCCCATGCAGCGGGCATGGGGGTCGTGCCAGTTGTCCTCGTTCATCTCCTCGCCACTGGGCGCCAGCCAGGTGACATCCTTGACGCCGAGCTCTTCGTTGAAGGCACCGACGAAGAAGCGGCCTCGACGCAGGATCGGGTAATTCATGCGCAGCTTAATCACCCGGGTGACGAATTCCTGCAACTGCTTGCCGCGCTCGCCCAGGTCCCAGTTGATCCAGCCGATCTCGCTGTCCTGGCAGTAGGCGTTGTTGTTGCCGTGCTGGGTGCGCGCGAACTCGTCGCCGGCCACCAGCATCGGCGTGCCCTGGGCGAGGATCAGCGTGGCCATGAAGTTGCGCATCTGGCGGAAGCGCAGGTCGTTGATGGCCTCGTCGTCGGTCGGGCCTTCGACGCCGTGGTTCCAGGACATGTTGTTGTTGCTGCCGTCCTGGTTGTTCTCGTCGTTGTCCTCGTTGTGCTTGTCGTTGTAGGAGACAAGGTCATTGAGGGTGAAACCATCGTGGGCGGTGATGAAGTTCACCGACGAGAACGGCCGGCGACCACGCTGGTTGTACAGGTCGCCCGAAGCAGTCAGGCGGCTGGCCAGTTCAGCCAGCTGGCCTTCGTCGCCTTTCCAGAAGCTGCGCACGTTGTCGCGGAACTTGTCGTTCCACTCCGCCCAGCCCGGCGGAAAACCACCGACCTGATAGCCGCCGGGGCCGCAGTCCCATGGCTCGGCGATCAGCTTGACCTTGCTCAGCACCGGGTCCTGACGACAGGCGACCAGGAAGCTGTGGCGTTCGTCGTAGCCGTCGTGGTGGCGGGCGAGGATGGTCGCCAGGTCGAAGCGGAAGCCGTCCACACCCATCTCGGTGGCCCAGTAGCGCAGCGAGTCGGTGACCATCTGCAACACGCACGGGTGGCTCAGGTCCAGGGTGTTGCCGGTGCCCGAATCGTTGATGTAGTAGCGTTTGTCATCGGGCATCAGCCGGTAGTAGCTGGCGTTGTCGATGCCGCGCATGGACAGGGTAGGGCCCAGCTCGTTGCCTTCGGCGGTGTGGTTGTAGACCACGTCGAGAATCAACTCCAGGCCGGCATCGTGCAGGTGCGCGGCCATTTCCTTGAATTCGTTGATGTGGCCGCTGGCCAGGTAACGCGGGTGCGGGGCGAAGAAACCAATGCTGTTGTAGCCCCAATAGTTGTTCATGCCCTTTTCCAGCAGATGCTGGTCGTTGACGAAGGCATGGATGGGCAGCAGTTCGACCGACGAAACGCCGAGCTTGCGCATGTGCTTGATCACGTCGGCGTTCATCAGCCCGGCGAAGGTGCCACGCTTGTCTTCGGCCACCGACGGATGACGCATGGTCAGGCCGCGCAGGTGCGCTTCGTAGAACACCGTCTTGTCCCAGGCCACGCGATGATTACGATGCTTGCCCCAGGTATAGGCCGGGTCGATGACCTTGCACTTGGGCACGAAGGGGGCGCTGTCACGCTCGTCGAAGCTGAGGTCGCCGTCCGGGTGGCCGATCTCGTAGCCGAACAGCGCTTCGGACCACTTCAGCTCGCCAACCAGTTGCTTGGCATACGGGTCGATCAGCAGCTTGTTGGGGTTGAAGCGATGACCGGCTTCCGGCTCGTAGGGGCCGTACACGCGGTAGCCGTAGATCAGCCCCGGATGGGCGTCGGGCAGGTAGCCGTGCCAGATTTCGTCGGTGTACTCCGGCAATTCGATGCGCTCGATTTCTTCCAGGCCATCAGGGTCGAAAATGCACAGTTCGACCTTGGTGGCGTGAGCCGAGAAGAGCGCGAAGTTGACGCCCAAACCATCCCAGGTCGACCCCAACGGAAAGGGTTGACCTTCGGTTATACGCGAGCGTGGTTGACTCATTCTGGGTGGCTCCTGGTATCAGGCCTTGGGCTTCTTGGCGGCAGGCTTGGGGGTGGTGCTGGGTTTGGCCTTGGCGGGTGCCTTGGCCGGTTTGAGCAGAGCAGGTTTTTCGGTGTCGGCCTTTGGCGTTGCCTTGCTGGCGCGAGGTTTGATCGGTGCCGCAGGGGCGGCGCCTTCAGCAGCGGCCTTGGGCTTGCTCACGCGCTTGGGCGTGGCCTTGCCGGGCGTCTGCTCGGCTTCGACCAGCTTGGTGGCCATTTCCCAGTGGCGTTTGGCCTGGCCGTGGGGTTTCCCTTCGGATTCCCAGATCTGGTAGGCGAACTCACGGATGCGGTCTTCTTTTGCGCTCATGGGTGTTACTCCTGAGATTGGCTAGGGGCGATCAGCAGATTGACGGGGACATCGCGCAGCACCTCGCGCAACGCGAGGTGACCGTTGGTGGGCAGTGGGTTGGCAGGGTCGAACGCGCTGCGCAGGGGCTTGTCGGCGAGCGCAGCGGGCAGGGCGATACGGGTGTCGCCCCATTGGTCGGCGGCGATCAGCGGCATGGCGCTGTCGCCCAGCAATTTGGCGCTCAGGCGCGGCACCACGATGATGGCGTGCTGCTCGCCGTGGCTGCGCAGGAATGCGACGACCCGCTCGGCATGCTCACCCTCGACCTGCAGTGGCTGGTAATCGCCTTTGGCAAACAGTTGAGCGTGTTGCTGGCGAGCCTGCAGGGTGGCGGCGATCAGCGCCTGCTTCACGTGGCCGTCATGCCAGTGTTCGAGGGCCTGGGCAAGCGGTTGGCCGTCAGCCAGGGCCTGGCGGCGAGCAGCGAAATCCACCGGGCGGCGGTTGTCCGGGTCGACCAGGGAGAAGTCCCAGAATTCGCAGCCCTGATACAGATCGGGCACCCCTGGCACGCTCATGCGCAGCAGGCTTTGAACGAGGCTGTTGAGGGCGCCGGCAGGCGCGATTTCTGTGGAGGCGCGGCAGACCTCGGCGCGCAACTCGGTGGCCTGATCGCTGCCGAGCAGGGCGTGCAGATAGTTTCTGCAGGCCTGCTCGTAACGCTCGTTGGGGTTGCTCCAGGTGCTGCGCAACTTGGCCTCGCGCACGGCCTTTTCCTGCCAGGCGGTGAGGCGCTCGGTGAGGCTCTGCAGGCCTTCGGCATCGTCGGCGCGCAGATCCAACGGCCAGCAGGCAAGCAGGATCTGCAGCAGCATCAGCTCGTCACCGGGCGAGGGCGCCAGGCCGTCGTCCAATTCATCGCGCAGCGGCGCAGCCAGTTCGCGCCAGTGCTGGCAACGCTCGGCGAACCACTCGGCGCGTTCGCTCAGCACGGTCAGGCGCGCGCGGGTGTCTTCGCCGCGTTTGTGGTCGTGGGTCGCGGTGGTCAGCAGGTTGGCCGGGAAATGCCGGGCCCGCTCGACGCAACCGTCATGGAAGGCCTGCACTGGCGCGCTGAATTGCTGCGGGTCGAAGCCCACGTCGTTACGCGACAGCAGCACTGCACTGCGATAACAGGCGGTGTCTTCCACGGCCTTGGCGGCGGCTGGTGAGGTGAGTTGCTGGAAGCGCTCGATCATCTTCGCCCGGCGCTTGCGCTGGGGGCTCGGCGGCAGTTGCGACAGGGCCTGGCCGCCGAGCCAGCTGTCGAGGTGTTCGAGCAGCGGCCAGTCGCCTTCGGCCAGCGTCGTGCGGGCGCCTTCCAGGGCATGGTCGAACACCGCCTGGTCGTTGGCGCTGCGCCCAGCGGCCGACACGTAGGTGCGGTACACCGAGAAATGGGTGATCAGCTCCAGTAGCGCGCGGCGGATAGCGCCCAGGGTCAGGTCGCGGGTGGCGATGTCGTCACGGGCGACCAGCAACAGGCCCTGGGCCAGCGCTTCCAGGTCGCCGGCCAGGGAAGTGGTCAGCACCAGCTGGCGTGCCTCGCGTACCTCGGCCATGAAGTCGGCATCACGGCCACTGGTTTCGCTCCACAGTTTCGCCAGTACCGGTTCGCCATCCGGCGCGTGTTGCAGCAGCGATACCTGGTTCATGAATTCGTAACCGGTGGTGCCGTCCACGCCCCAGTCGCGGGGTAGCTGTTCGCCTTCGCCGAGGATCTTCTCGACATAGATCGGAAAACGGCCACCCTGCAGATTCGTTGGTCGTTTCGGCAGCAGCCGCTCGACGCGGCGGCGCAGCTTGCGGCAGTAAGCACGTGGGTTGGCCAGGCCGTCGACATGGTCGATACGCAGGCCGTCGACCAGGCCTTTTTCGATCAGCTCGAAAATCTTCTCGTGGGTCGCTTCGAACACGTCGTGGCGCTCGACCTTGAGGCCGCCCAGTTCGTTGATGTCGAAAAAGCGCCGCCAGTTGATGTCATCCGCCGCAGTGCGCCAGCTGGCCAGACGGTAATGCTGGCGTTCGAGCAACTGATGAAGGGCTTCGAAGTTCTGCCCCTCGGCAGGCCGCAGGCTGGCCAGGGCACGCTCGATGGCATGCCCGGCCTTGCTGGCCAGGGCGACCAGTTCGCGAAATAGCACGCTCGCCTGGCGCTGGCCGTCGGCGCTGTCGTCCAGGGCCGCAAAACGTCGGCCCAGGGCCTGCAGCTCGGGATGGCCGCTGTGTTGCAGCACGTCGCCGTAGGTCGGCGGATTGATCGGGAAGCGGTGGTCGTAGTGCTTGGCGTAGAACAGGCCGCGCTTGGTATCGAAGTGCAACTCGACCTCGCCGGCAGCCAGCACCTCGCCGTAGTCGCTGCGCAGGAACGGCACCAGCAACTGGCCGCGCAGCAGCGGGTCGTGGGACTGCCAGTGGATGTCGAAGAATTTCGCATAGGCGCTGTTGGCGCCCCATTCGAGCACATCCAGCCACCAGGGGTTGGCATCGCCGCCCACCGCCATGTGGTTGGAGACAATATCCAGGATCAGCCCCATGCCTTTGCTGCGCAGGGCCGTGACCAGCCGCTCCAGGGCCGCCTCGCCGCCCAGCTCGGGGTTGACGCGAGTCGGATCGACCACGTCGTAGCCGTGCATGGAGCCAGGTCGTGCGGTGAGCAGCGGCGAGGCGTAGATATGGCTGATGCCCAGGCGTGCGAAATAGTCGACCAGGGGCACGGCATCATCGAGGGTGAAGCCCTTGTGAAACTGCAGGCGAACGCTGGCGCGCAACTCAGTCATGGCCGAGGCCCTCGGCCAGGTTGCGGGCCCACTGCAGGCGCTGGAGGCGGTGCGCGACTGCCGGGGCGTCGAGCATGCCCTCGGCAGGTTCGGCCCAGCGGCGGCGCCAGTTCGGGTGTTCGTCGCCCGGGCCTGGCAGGTTGGGCTGTTCGGTGGCAGCCATGGCATCTTCCAGCGGCAGCAGCACCAGCGGCGCTGGGGTGCTGCCGATGAAGGCGATGCTGGCATCCAGTTGCTGGCCGTCATCCATCTGTTCAGCGGTCGCGTGGCCGTGCTCGTGCAGGGCCTGGTTCAGTGCTCGGGTTTCCTGGGCGCGCAATTGGTGATCCTGTCTGGTGTAGTCGTCGCTGCGGTGGCCCGCAGCCTGGCGCCAATGAATGTCGCGGGAGGCGAGCCAGCCGCGAATGCTCGGCAAATCATGGGTAGTGGTGGTGGCCAGGGCGTCGCGCGGCCAATGGGCCGGGGCATGGAAGTGGCCGTTGCTTTGCTCGAACAGCAGCACGCGCATGCCGAGAATGTTGCGCGCGGCCAGCTCTTCGCGCAGGCCGTCGGGCACCGTGCCCAGGTCTTCGCCGATGATCAGCGCGCGGTGGCGCTCGGCCTCCAGGCACAGCAGGCGCAGCAGATCCTGGGACGGATAGTTGAGGTAGGCGCCGGCGGAAGAATCCTCGCCCTCGGGAATCACCCACAGACGGCGCAGGGTCATCACGTGGTCGATGCGCATACCACCGGCGTGAGCCAGGTTGGCGCGCAGCATTTCGATGTAGGCGCGAAAGCCGTTCTGGTGCAGGCCTTGGGGCGAAAATGCCGACACGCCCCAGTTCTGCCCAGAGCGGTTGAGGATGTCCGGGGGTGCGCCGACGCTGACCGACTGCAGCAGTTCGGCCTGGCGGCCCCATGCCTGGCTGCCGGCGGCATCGGCGCCGACGGCCAGGTCGGCGATCAGGCCGACCGCCATGCCGGCTTCACGGGCTGCCGCCTGCGCGCCGTGCAGGCAGCGGGCGACCAGCCATTGGGCGAAGGCGTGGAATTCGATCTCGTGCTGATGGCCTTCGCAGAACTGCTCGACCGCCGCGCTGGCAGGGTCGCGGTACTGCTCGGGCCAGGCCCGCCAGTCGACCGGCAGGCCGTTGAGGTCCATGAAGCCGCGCAGCGCCTCGAAGCGACAATGCTGGCGCAGGGCCTCGCCGCCGGCCTGGCGAAAGGCCTCGAAGTCGGCCTGCAGCGGATGAATGCTGACAGTGAAATCGGCATGCAGCTGCCGCAATATCTGCATGCGCGCACTGGCGACGCCCGGCCAGTCGATCAGCTCCAGGCCTTCCAGGCGCGCTAGTTCGTCGGCCAGCCCGCAGGTGCGGGTGGCCTGCTGAACCGCTGCTTCGCCGAGCACACTGGCCGGTGCAGCATGCAGCACGTTGAAGAACAGGCGGCTGGAGGGCGAGTAGGGGCTGTAAGTGTGCAGGTTGGCGCTGAACATGGCGTGCATCGGGCTGATCGCCACGGCATCGGCGCCGCGGGCCGCCGCGCTGTGCACCAGGGATTCCAGCGCCTGAGTGTCGCCCAGGCCGCCGTCACCCGGACGGCGCAGCGAGTAGAGCTGGGCGCTGAGGCCCCAGATCTTCGCGTCGCTGCGACCGGCCAGTTCGGCAACGCTCGGGCAGGCGGCGGGCGCTACGGCGAGGGTCACTTCGCCACCGGCGATGTGCAACTGGTGATAACCGATGGTGCCGATCACCGGCAGGCGGCCACTGTCGTCCAGCCGGCCCTCCAGGCGTTCGCCTTGCTCCAACTCGATCTCGAAGGGCGTACCCGGCGGGAAGAAGCGGGTCAGGTCTAGGGCCTGCTGCTGATCGAGGGTCACCAGCGGGCCGAGGGCCAGGTTGTTCTGGCGATGTTGCAACTGCGCCAGGCTGGCCTCGATCTGCTCGTCATCGGCGGCGGGGTAACCAAGGGCGTCGAGCAGGCGACGCTGGTGTTCGGGTTTGACCGATTGGGCGTTGCCGTCGGCGTCGATCCAGTCGACGCTCAGGCCCGCGGCCTTGCTCAGTTCTGCCAGGCGTGCATCGCTCATGGGGCGCCCTCCAGCAGAACGCGCACGCTATGTGCTGGAAGGTGGTCGTCGTCGGCGCGGTAGCCGAACAGCTGGCGAGCGCCTTGCGGCGTAGCTGCCTCTACCGGCTCGCTGCCCAGGTTCAAGGCGATATGCAGTACCTGGCCGTCGCCAAGCTGCCAGCTGGCAGTAACAGCGGCGTTGCCGAGTACCCGACTTTCCAGGGCCTGGCTGCCGGCCAGGCGCGGCACGATGTGTTGATGTCGCAAGCTCAGCAGCTCGCGATAGAACGCCAGCCAGGCTTTGCCATCCGCCGTGTCGCGGCTGTGGTGGTCGGGCTTGGAGGTCTCGAAGGTGCTGGCGTCGTTGGGGGCTGGGATGGCCTGGCCGGAGAACTTGGAGAAATCCTTGAATTCGTTTTGGCGGCCCTTGCGCACCGCTTCACCGAGCTCGTCGTTGTGCGATGTGAAGAACTGGAACGGCTGCTCGCTGCCCCATTCCTCGCCCATGAACAGCAAGGGAATCATCGGGCTGAGCAGCAGCAGGGCGGTGGCGCTCTTCAGGGCGTCATCCTCGGCCAGCGTACGCAGACGCTCACCGACGGCACGGTTGCCGACCTGATCATGGTTCTGCAGGAACAGCACGAAGGCGCTGGGCGGCAGGTGGCCGCTGCTGCTGCCGCGTGCGGTGCCGTGGCGGGTGGTTTCACCCTGGTAGATGAACCCTTCGCGCAGGCAGCGGGCGAGCTTGTGCGTGGCATCGGTGGCGAAGTCGGCGTAGTAGCCTTCGTGCTCGCCGGTCAGCAGGTGATGCAGCACGTTGTGGCCGTCATCGTTCCACTGGGCGACGAAGCCTTGCCGCAGCAGCTCGGCGTCGTTGTGCTCGTTCTCCAACACTAGGTGCAGATGACGCGAGGCGGGAATCGAGGTATGCAACCGTTCTGCCAGTTCGAGCAGGAAGTCGCGCTCGCCGATGGCGTGCACGGCGTCGAAGCGCAAGCCGTCGACCCGATAGTCGTGCACCCACATCAGGGCGTTGTCGATGAAGTAGTCGCGCACTTGACGACGACGAAAATCGATGGCCGGGCCCCACGGCGTGTGCACGTCTTCGCGGAAGAAGTCGCTGGCGTACTGGCCCAGGTAATTGCCGTCCGGGCCGAAGTGGTTGTACACCACGTCGATGAACACCATCAGGCCCAGTTCGTGGGCGTGGTCGATCAGTGCGCGCAACTGGTCCGGGGTGCCGTAGGACGAATCCGGGGCGAATGGCAGCACGCCGTCGTAACCCCAGTTGCGACCGCCCGGGAATTCACCCAGGGGCATCAGTTCGATGGCGGTGATGCCCAGCTCGGCCAGTTCCTGCAAGCGCGCCTGCGCGGCCTGGTAACCGCCCAATGTGCCGACGTGGACTTCGTAAAGCACCGTTTCCTGCCAGGGGCGCCCCTTCCAGCCGGCACTGCGCCATTGATAGCGGGATGGGTCGGCGACACGGCTGGGGCCGTGCACGTCGTTGGCCTGCCAGCGCGAAGCGGGGTCGGGCACCAGCAGGTGATCGTCGATCAGGTAGTGGTAGTCGGTGCCTGCCTCCACCGGGAGGGTGGCGGCGTACCAGCCGTTGTCGCTGGCCGTCATTGCATGTTGGGTGTCGTCTTGCAGCTTTACCGCGACGCTTTTGGCATCCGGCGCCCACAAGGCAAAGTGAGAGTGGCCGGTTTCATCCGGCCAGGCGCCGTGTCTCTGTTTCGCTTCAGGCATCAGACCAGTTTCCCACCCGATGTTTTCGCTGCTACCAGCTTGCGGTACAGCGCGGCATAGGGCTCCACGGACTGCTTCCAGTACAGTGGCGCGGCCATGGCATGGGCGCGCATGGCGTTGAGCAGTTCCGGGTTACGGTGGATGGCCATGGCGCGGCGCACGGCAGTCAGGTAGCTGTCGCTGCTCGGCTCCTTGAACAGGAAGCCGTTGACGCCGTCTTCGATGGTATCGGCCAAGCCGCCGGTGGCACGGGCGATCGGCAGCGAGCCGAAGCGCTGGGCGTACATCTGGCTGAGGCCGCAGGGCTCGAAGCGCGACGGCATGAGCAAGAAGTCGCTGCCGGCGAACATGCAGCGCGCATCCGCTTCGTTGAAACCGACGTTGGCGCCGACCTTGCCCGGATGGCGACGCGCCAGCTCACGGACAGCTTCCTCAAGGTGCTCCTCGCCACGGCCGATGATCGCGATACGACCGCCTTCGGCAACGATGGTGTCGGCTATCTCCAGGGTCATGTCGATGCCTTTCTGCTGTACCAGGCGCGAAACCACGGCGAAGAGCGGGCCTTCATTTGGCTCCAGACCGAACATCTGCTCGACGTGGCGTTTATTGGCGCGCTTGCCTTCCCAGTCGTGGGCATCAAAGCCCTGCACCAGGTGCGGGTCGTTGACCGAATCCCAGCTGTCGTCGATGCCGTTGGGGATGCCGCTGAGCTGATTGAGCTGCACCTTGAACTGCAGCATGCCTTCCAGGCCGCAGCCGAATTCCGGGGTGGTGATCTCGCGGGCGTAGTTCTCGCTCACCGTGGTGACGTGATCCGAGTACACCAGGCCGGCCTTGAGGAACGACAGGCGACCATAGAATTCCATGCCCTGGTGGCCACAGGCCGAGGAGGGCAGGCCCAGTTCCGGGCTGCATTCCAGGCTGCACAGGCCCTGGTAGGCGAGGTTGTGGATGGTGAATACGGTCGGCGTCTGCAGGCCGCGCCAGCTCATGTAGGCGGGCGCCAGGGCGGCAGGCCAGTCATTGGCGTGAACCACTTCCGGGCACCAGCTCAGGCAGGCGGTGCCGGCGGCGATCTCGGCTGCGGCGAGGCCGAGGCTGGCGAAACGGATATGATTGTCCTGCCAATCGCGTCCTTGGGCATCGCCATAGGGCGTGCCATCGCGGTCGTACAGTTCGGGGCAAATGAGTACATAAACGATCAGCCCGTCGGGCAGCGTCATGCAGCCGATACGGGCGGGCGGCAGGGCAGCGTGGCCCGGCACGCTGCCGACATCGCGGATGGCGTGGCCGCTTTGCAGCACCTGGCGATAGCCGGGGATCAGCACGCGCACGTCGTGGTCGGCGTTCATTGCCCGTGGCAGCGACGCGGAAACGTCACCCAGGCCGCCCACCTTTATCAGGTCGGCCAGCTCGGGACTGACGAAGAGAATCTTCTTTTTGGCCGCGTGCAGGTTGGTAATGGTGTTATGTGGCTTGAGGGATGTTTCTACCGATACCGCTTGATCGAACCGTGTTACCGCAACAGCGTTTCCCATACCATCCTCCGCTCGATTCTGTCCTTGACTCGTAAATAATTCGTTCGCTTGCACGCCGACGGGAATAGGCCGCCTGTCTTTCCAGTTGATTGCCGTGTCGGGGCAGGAGGAAAAGCTGCTTGCTGGTGATTAATTCCCACCTAGTTGATGACCCAGCTCGCGAATAAGAAGTTTCGACTATTTTCAGAAGCCTGCCGGGGTATCGGGGAACTTATGCGTAACAGCAGGTTTTCGCTGCCACTACCAGTGAAGTTGCGGGTTTTCGCCTGCGATAGACGGGTTAATGGCAGGCTTTACGCTGTGATTCCAGCCCTCTGCGAGGGGCTTTTCGACGTTTATGCGGGCGCTAGGCGACGAGCGGTCATGTTTTGCCAGAACGGGCTTAGTTGTACAAAACCTTGACAGTTCCTTTACAACTTGCAGCGCAACTAAGTGAGCGGAAGTTGCATTTATTTTGAACGACCGAACAACTAACTAAGTTCACTGTTTTTGTTGTTCTACAAGCCGTTCGATATTTCATGTCAAAGGTTTAAGTGCCACTACTGGCCAGCACGAGTGCTGATGCTTTCAAAGCATTACGAATGAGGGATCTGCCGTGCGCTGAATGCATCGGTGAGGGAAGGTACGCTGTTGCAGATCATGAACGGCAACGGTGCCATCCGGTTCTGATAATGTTGCCGGGCCTCAATCAGTGCAGCCGGCCATGAACCTCGACAACCGCATCAAATTCCGTCACCTGACCTGCTTTCTGGAAATTGCCCGGCAGCGCAGCTTCGCCAAGGCGGCCGACGCCCTGGCGGTCAGCCAGCCGGCCATCTCGAAAACCAT
Source organism: Pseudomonas sp. CNPSo 3701 (assembly GCF_028674975.1). NCBI lineage: Bacteria > Pseudomonadati > Pseudomonadota > Gammaproteobacteria > Pseudomonadales > Pseudomonadaceae > Pseudomonas > Pseudomonas sp. CNPSo 3701. The sequence continues at coordinate 322,098 of NZ_JAQZSI010000003.1, forward strand.
TCGGGAGTTGGAGGAAATCCTCGAGGCCTCATTGTTCGAGCGCGGCAAGGCGGGCGTCAGCCTGACCTCGGCTGGGCTGGCCTTCATGCGTTACGCCGGTCCCTGCGTACAGGCGCTGCGCGACGGCGTGAACAGCTTGCGTAGCGGCGAGCATGACGCGGGGCAGGTGCGCGTCGGTGTGCTGTCGACGGTAGAGAGCCTGCTGATTCCCGAGGTGGTGCGGCGCCTGCACATGCGCCACGCGGCACTCGTGGTCAGCGTCGCTACCGGCCCGAGCGCCTATCTGCTGGCGCAACTGCGCGTCGGCGAGCTGGATCTGGTGGTGGGGCGCATGACCGACAGCCCGGAGGTCCAGGGGCTGACCTTCGAGCACCTGTACAGCGAGTCGATGAGCCTTGTGGTGCGTACTGAGCATCCGCTGCTGGCTCTGGGCGATGCCGGCCTCAGCCAGTTGGGCAACTACCCAGTGGTGCTGCCGTTGGCCGGCACCACCATCCGCCGCTACGCCGACAGCCTGTTCGTGCAATGTGGCGTGGCCCTGCCGCGCCAGCGCCTGGAAACCCTGTCGCCGGCGCTCAGCCGCCGCTACGTGCAGCAGAGCGATGCGGTGTGGGTCGCGCCGCTCGACGCCGTGCGCCTCGACCTGGCGAACGGCGACCTGGCCGAGCTTGCCCTGGGTATTCGCGAGCCCGGCGGCTCGGTGGGCATCTGCAGCAACGCCGCGCTGCCGTTGTCGCTGGCGGCGCAGTGGTGCTGCGAGACCTTGCGGGAGTTGGCGGGCGAGTACCGAGAGCGTCCTCTGCCAGGCTCGCTTGCGTAGCCGGCCTCGCCCAACCCAGATCAGTTGAACTCGATCAGCACCTTGCCCACCTGTTTCTGCGCCGCGAAGTAGGCATAGGCGGCCGGCGCGTCGTCGAACTTGAAGGTTTTGCTGATCACCGTTTCGATGCGGTTGGCTTCGGTGGCGCGTAGCAGCTCCGTGAACATCTTGCGGCTGCCGTTGGCGATACCGCGGATGGTCACGTTCTTGAGGATCAGCGAGAGGTAGTTCGGAATCGGCGATTGTTTGCCAGGGGTTACGCCAATCACGATGATACGTGCGTTGGCGGCGGCGGCCGCGATGGATTGGCCGAGGGTGTTCTGGCCGCCGGTTTCGATGATCACGTCGGCGCCGACATTATCGGTGAGGGCCATGAGTTGGGCGGCCCAGTCCGCATGCTGGCGGTAGTTGATGGTGATATCGGCGCCCAGCTCGCGGACGATTTGCAGTTTCTCGTCGCTGGACGAGGTGATGGCCACCCGCGCGCCGCGCAGCTTGGCGAGCTTCAGTGCCGCCAGCGAAACACCGCCGGTGCCCAGGCAAAGCACCAGCTCGCCCGGCTTGACCTTGCTGACTTCGACCAGCGCATTCCAGGCGGTGAGGCCGGCCGAGGCAAGGCCGGCAACATCCCTGTCGGCGAGGGAAGCCGGCACCTGGATGACCGCGGCTGCAGGCAGCACGACCCGTTCGGCCAGCCAGCCGTCATGGGAGATGCCGATGTCATGGGCGAATACCTCGGGGCGGAAGCCACCGTCCAGCCAGCTCGGGAAGTGTCCGCAGACCACGCGATCACCCGGCTTGACGTTCTCGACACCTGCACCGACGGCGATGACCTCGCCGACACCTTCGGAGGTCGGGATACGCTCGGGCGCCTGGCGGGCACCGTAAACGCCGCGCAGCAGTTGCACATCACGGCTGATCAGGCCGACCAGGAGCGGTGCGACCAGCACTTGGCCAGGGCCAGCGACGGGGTCAGGGCGAGTGACGGCGGTCAGGCTTTCCAGACCTTGCTGGTTACCGATTTGGAAGGCTTTCATGCGGATGATCCTTGCGTCGGAGAATGTGGGGCTTTTCATGGCCCAGGCGTTAATCGGGCACATGGTGCCAGATGGCCCTTCGGCGCCGTCAAGACCTGGCCAAACAGGAGGGATCGACGACATTCGATCTCTCTGGCGGCCTGACAGCCCAGCCTTATCAGCCCCAGCCCCCCCAGCGATTATCTGAACTCCCGACGCCGCCTCGCTTTCCACTTTGAACACCCATGAGGCAGGCACGCGATGCTCCCACATAGCCAGCAGGGCCAAGGCCCGATCACCTTCGTACTGATGCACTTTCTCGGCGGCTCGCACCGGACCTGGGGGCCGACCATTCCCTATCTGGATCGCCAATATCGCTGTGTAGCGCTCGATACGCCGGGCTTCGGTGATGCCAATGCGGTAACCGGTTATACGGTCAGCGAGATGGCCGATCAGGTCGACCAGAGCATTCGCGAGCTCGGGCTCGATCGCTGCATCCTGGTCGGCCATTCGATGACCGGTAAGGTCGCGACGGTCCTGGCATCGCGGCAGCCGTCTTATCTCCATGGCCTGGTGCTGGTGGCTCCGTCGCCACCCGGCCCGCAGCCGATGCGCGAGGCCGACCGCGACCGCCAGCGCGCCTTTGATGCTTCGCGAGAGCAGGCCGAAGCCTTCGTCGATGAATCCAGTTTCCACCGTTTGCCGGATGACCTGCTTGAGGTCGCCATTGCCGACGCCCAGAGCGTGAACCTCGAAGCGTGGCGCGCCTGGGTCGACCACGGCAGCCGCGAGGATTGGCAAGGCCGCATCGGCAGCCTGCCTTACCCGGCGCTACTGATCTGCGGCGCCGACGACCGCCAGGTGCCGGATGCCGAAGAGCAGGGTCGTACCACCCTGGCGCACTTTCCCCACAGCGCCGTACTGACGCTACCCGGCGCGGGGCACTTGATGCCGCTGCAGACACCCCGCGCCCTGGCCGAGCAGATGCTCGCATTCGCTCATTTGATCGCGACTCGTATCACTGAAGGAGAAGGTTGATGGACTTGGGCTTGAAAAATCGTGTGGCACTGATCAGTGGTGCGGCGGGCGGGATCGGTCTGGCGACCGCGCGCTTGCTGGCAGAGGAGGGCGTGCAGCTGGTGCTGACCGACCGCGAACAGGATGCGTTGCAGAAGGCTGCCGAAGACCTGCCTGGTGAGCCCCTGCTGATCGCCGCGGACATGACCCGGCAAGCCGAGGTCGATGACCTGGTCCGCCAGGGCGAGGCGCGCTTCGGCCAGATCGATATCGTCGTGCATACCGCCGGCGTGACCGGCGCCAAGGGCGACCCCCTGGAACTCTCGGACGCCGACTACCAGGAAGCCTGGAACACCGACTTCTTCACCGCCGTGCGCATCGCCCGGGCAAGCGTGCCGGCCATGCGCAAGCGCGGCTGGGGCCGGCTGGTGTGCATCACCTCGGAAAATGCTGTGCAGCCGTACTGGGAAGAGGCCGTGTACAACGTGGCCAAGGCTGCGCTGGCCGCCTTCATCAAGAACTTGTCTTACAAGGAAGCGGCCCACGGCGTGCTGTGCAACACGGTATCGCCCGCGTTCATTGAAACCGGCATGACCGACGGCATGATGAAAAAACGGGCCGAAGAACTGGGCGTGAGCTTCGAGGAAGCGGTCCAGAGCTTCCTGAAGGAAGAACGCCCCGGGATCGTTCAGCAGCGTCGTGGCCAGCCCGAAGAAGTGGCAGCGGCCATCGCGCTGCTGGTATCGGAGCGCGCGTCTTTCATCAACGGCAGCAATCTGCGTGTCGACGGTGGGTCGGTGCAGAGCGTGCAGAACTGAAGGATGTCGCAATGCTCGCGAGCGCGAGCATTGCGCTAGCCAACTAACGCGCTTTCAATCTCAAGAACTGACCGACAGCGCGTTCTAAGCATCCCCCGCCATCGGGGCTTGAGCCGCTGGCCTGGCTTTCAGCCACAAGCCAAAGGTCTTCACCACCTCGACCACCGGTCGCAGCCGTTCGCCTTCGGCGCTGAGGCAGTACTCCACTCGCGGAGGAATTTCTGGGTAGACGGTGCGTTCGATCAGGCCGGCCTGTTCCAGTGCGCGCAATTCCAGGGTCAGTACCCGTTGCGAGATCTGCGGCATATCGCGGCGCAGCTGGTTGAAGCGTTTGCTGCCGTCGAGCAGATACGACACCAGCAGCAGCCGCCATCGCCCGCCGATCAGGCGCATGGCTTCTTCAATCGAACAGCCCGAAACGTTCTTCTTCACGGCGCTTTCAAGGTAACCAATTTGTGCCCCACTCACCAAAAAGTGCGCTCTTACGCGCTGGGGCGAATTAAAGAATACTGGCCGTCCTTCTCTACCAGGACGCTCTCCATGAAGCTCTACTTCGCTCCCCATGCCTGCTCGCTGGCGCCCCATATCGTACTGCGCGAGCTGGGGCTGTCGTTCTCGCTGATCAGGGTCAACAACCAGACCAAGCGCACCGCTGATGGGCGCGACTTCTATCAGATCAACCCGAAGGGCTACGTCGCGGCGCTGGAATTGGCGGACGGCACGGTGCTGACCGAGGGCGCGGCGATTCTACAGTACCTCGCCGACCTGCGCCCCGAGGCCGGGCTGGCACCCGCGAACGGCACGCTGCAACGCACCCAGCTGCAGGCTCAGTTGAGTTTCATCGGCAGCGAACTGCATGCGGGGATGAGCCCCTTGTTCAATGACGCCATTGCAGAGGACGCCAAAGTGCTGCTGCGCCAGCGCCTGGCTCGTCGCCTTGGGTACATGGAGCAGGTGCTGTCCGAAGGCGGCTACGTCTATGGCGATCATTTCACCATTGCCGACGCTTATCTGTTCACGGTACTGGGTTGGACCGAGCACCTGCGCATCGATCTGACGTCTTTCCCGGCCACCGAACGCTTCCGTCGCAGCATCGCGCAGAGACCCTGCGTGGTTACGGCAATGAGGGCGGAGGCCGAGTCTGAGCAAGTGGTTTGGACCACGGGTGGCGCAGGTGCTACGAACTCCCCGTCGGCAGTGCAGTCCATGAAGCAGCCATCCTGCGCACGACATCCTAGCGAGACGATATGAAGACGCTGCAAACCCTGATCGACATCCAGGATCCCGGTCTCCCGGAATTACAGGCGATGCTGAGCGAGGCCGAGCGGCCTTGCGAGCTGTTGCCGCCTTCGCTACTGAACGACGATGTGCTCCTGCATCTGCAGGTCACCACGCGTTCGTTGCTGGGCACGGTGGCCTACGAAACCGGCGGCATCGTGATCGATCACGGCTGGCTGCGCATTCTCGGCTCTGGGCACGCGCGGCTGTCGCGCAACCTCAAGGACTGGAATGCCGATGCCAGTCGCGGCTATCTGCTGATAGCCGACGATGCCGCCGGCGGTTTCTTCGCCCTCAATGGCGGCGGGCTGGGCAGTGATGTCGGCGCGCTCTATTACTGGTCCCCTGACAGCCTGACCTGGGAGGCGCTGGAAATCGGCTACGGCGACTTTCTCGGCTGGGCGCTGAGCGAGCAATCCCAGCTGTTCTATGAGGGCTTGCGCTGGGCATCCTGGCAAACCGACGTACGCACCATGAATGCCGACCAGTGCGTGTCGTTCTTCCCGTTTCTCTGGACCCGCGAAGGCTCGCCGGATGGCAGCTCGCGCAAGGTGGTGAGCGTCGAAGAGCAGTTCGCCCTCAAATGCGAACTCGCTGATAGTGCGACCTGAGAATCTGCGCCGCTATGCATATCGATAACGCAATGACCGCCCGTTGTAGGAGCGTGCCTTGTCTGGCGTAACCGGCCTACCTTCACCCATCGCGCTGCCGATGCGCTGGTCGACCCGCATCCCCGGTTTACAGGCCCAGCGCCTGTGGACTGATCCAGTGGGCGGGCAACTATTGGTTGCCGATGGCTGGGGTGTTGCCTTTGGCGCACTGCGCCTGCGCAGCCTCGATCTGCAGGACGGGCACGAACGGGCCAGTGTGCGCCTGGGCAATGCCGCTCGCGCATTGACCCGGGAGGCCGAGGGCAACTGGCTGGCCGCTACCGATCAGAAGCTGTTTCGTCTGGCTGCGGGTAGCCTGCAGCCGCTGGCCAAGTGGACCTCGCGCATCCCCAAGTACAGCGATCAGCTGCTCTGTCAGGGAGATTTCGTACTGGCCATGAACGCGGCAGCCAGCTCGGTTTCCGCCATCGATCTGGCGAGTGGGGCGGTCAAGCGTCGTGCGCTGCCAGCTGCCGGGCGCTTGCATGGCGTTGCAGGCGATGCGTTGCTGATCTGCGTCGATGGCAGTGCCTGGCAGCTCACCAACGGCCTGGCAAAGGCGCCAAAGCGTCTGGCCAGCCTCCCCGCGCACTGCGCCACGGCTGCCGACGAGTCGGGGCGCCTGTGGCTGTCGCTGGGCGCCGGTCGCCAAGCCGACGGCAATGGGGTGAGCTGGGCGGCGCCGACAACCCTGCTGGCCGTGTCGGTGTCACCCTATGAGGTTTGCGTCGAACAGGATCTGGGCCTGCCATTCTGGCAGCTTGAGGTTTCGCGCGATGGTCGCGTGCTGTGGGTGATCGGCGTATCGAGCTTCGAGCACGAAGGCGAAACGCGCTATCGGCAGAATCAGGTGGCCTGCTTCGATACGGCCGATTACCGCTGCATCGCCAGGGGCTGCGTTCCCGAAGGCTTTGAGGTAAAGCAGATATGCCCTGAGCTGGGACTGGTGTGGGCGATGCAGGCAGCCGATGACCAGACAGAGCTGAGTGCACTATTAGGGTGTTTCGAACTTGGTGTGGCTGCTGGTTGATGCACTGGGCGAGCTATTGCCCAGGATCGCTACACGTTCCCAAAACGAAAAGGGCAGCCATCCATGGTGGCTGCCCCCTTATAACGCCTGGCCTTCGGATCAGAAGGAGAGGGCGAACATCAGCTGGGTGTAGACGTTACGGTCATTACTACCCAACTGGGTGCCGCCGTTATCCGCGCTTTTCTTCGGCTGGTAGAGGCCGACCAAGGGAATGACCGCCAGATTTTCCGTAAGGCCCCACTGGGCATACACATCGAACTCACGGCCGGAGAGGTTGCCGAGGTCGTTCTTGATGGTGTCGTAGTTGAACCACAGTGCGCCTACGGTCAGGTTCTCCAGCGGCGTGACGCTGGCGCCTACGTGGTGAATGCGGGTATTGCTGTTGAAGGGGCCTGCGTAGTTGCCGGCCACCTCGCCCTGGAACCAGGTGCCGAAGCCGCGGTTGAGGCCGTAGAACAGGGTGTCGTAGCCTTCCGAGAATCGGCTGTAGCGATAGTTGACCTTCGGTGACCAGGCGACATCGGAGAAGGTCCAGCCGGCTTCCAGATACCAGGCGTCTTCGTTATCCACCTTGCGCTTGTCTTGCCAGGCGTATTCGCCGGACAGGAACAAATCCTTCACGCCGGCATTGCCCTGGGCACGGAGGCTGTAGGTATTCATGCCGTCGCGGTTCAGTTGCGTAGCGTTGGCGTATTTATCGTCCACGTCTTTGACGTCGATATAGGTCAGGCCTACGGTGCCGGCTTCGGCAACATGCTCCAGCGTGCCGACGTACATTTCCGAGCGCGCCTGGGCGCGGTTGTCGGATTTGATCCACATCAGGTCACTGCGCCAGCCTTCCTTGCCGCCCAGGCGCAGCACGGCGGTCTGGTCGAAGTTCTTGCGGGCGGCAAGATAGTAGCCGCCGCCACGATTGTATTGACCCGTGTCCACGCCCTTGCCGAGGTTCAGGGCGTCGCCATTGATCAGGAAGCCATCGCCGACCACGATGTTCTGGCGGCCGAAGGACAGATCCACGCCGTCCTCACCCAGCACCGGAAACAGGTCAGCCGAGCGCCAGCCCATATAGGCATCTTCGATCTTGGTGGTGCGCTCCGAGCCATCGGTGAAGCTGGCTGCATCGCCGTCGCCCCAGGTGCCCGAAGAGAGGAAACCGAACGCGCCATAAGCCGTGCCGGCGCCGCCAAGCCCCTGGTCGGCGCTGACGCCATACTTGAGGTAGCCCTCGCGCCACGACGCCGAACCAGCGCGTGTAGCGCCCGTGGTGGCATAGCGCTCCTGGCTGTGGAAGATGCCGAACACTGCTTCGAAGTTGGCATTCACATGGGTGTCATCGTCGCCGTAGAGCTCGTACGCGCCGGCCTGGGAGGCCGCGGCGATCAAGAGGGCGAGGGCGGAGCGTTGCAGCACGAAGGACTTGGGCATGGTTGGCTTCCCTGGGTTTTTCTTATGGGACGAAGGGTGAGTCGATACTAGGTGTTTGCCCAAGACAGCCCTTGAGCGTCCTTGCCATTCATTTGTCTTTCCTTGCCAACACTAGATCAGCTTTCTCCAAACGCTCCCGCTGAACTCGAACCTGGAGAGCCGGCTGCATGACGTACGGGTGCTTCAAAATGGTTTATTAGATAACCATCAGGTTATGTATGTGCCGTTCTTTTTCATTAGTCGGCTCGTTCTTCCTGGCTGATCATGGCCCGCAGAGCCTGCATTGGCGCCTCGGCGCCCATATGACCGGCGACTCCACAAATTCAATAAACAGGAGCGTCCCATGTCCGAGGACAGCCGTTTCATCATCCGTGATCGCAACTGGCACCCCAAAGCCTTCACCCCCGATTACAAAACCTCCATCGCCCGTTCGCCACGCCAGGCGCTGGTGAGCATTCCGCAATCGGTTTCGGAAACCACCGGGCCGGATTTCACCCATCTGAAGATGGGCAAGCACGACAACGACCTGCTGCTCAATTTCAATAACGGCGGCCTGCCCATCGGTGAGCGCATTCTGGTGTGTGGTCGGGTGATGGATCAGTACGGCAAGCCGATTCCCCATACCTTCGTGGAGATGTGGCAGGCCAATGCCGGCGGCCGCTACCGTCACAAGAACGACCGCTACCTGGCGCCGCTGGACCCGAATTTTGGCGGCGTCGGTCGCGCCCTGACCGACAGCGAAGGCAATTACAGCTTCCGCACTGTCAAGCCGGGCCCATACCCGTGGCGCAACGGCCCGAATGACTGGCGCCCGGCGCACATTCACTTCTCCATCAGTGGCCCGTCGATCTCGACCAAACTGATCACCCAACTGTATTTCGAAGGGGATCCGCTGATCCCGCTGTGCCCGATCGTCAAGTCCATCGCCAACCCGGACGCGGTACAGACGCTGATCGCCAAGCTCGACATGAGCATGGCCAACCCCATGGACTGCCTGGCCTACCGTTTCGACATCGTGCTGCGCGGCCAGCGCAAGACCCACTTCGAGAACTGCTGAGGAGCCCGCCATGCCTGTCGAACTCTTGCCCGAAACCGCTTCGCAAACCGCCGGCCCCTACGTACATATCGGCCTGGCCCTGGCCGCTGCCGGCAACCCGACCCGCGACCAAGAAATCTGGAACCAGATGGCCAAACCCGGTGCGCCGGGCGAGCACATCACCCTGATCGGCCACGTCTACGACGGCAACGGCCACTTGGTGCGCGACGCCTTTCTGGAGCTCTGGCAAGCCGATCTCCAGGGCCGTTACGACGCCGAGTACAACCTGGACAAACCCTTCAACGGTTTTGGCCGTACCGCCACCACCTTCGATGCCGGCAGCGAGTGGACGGTGCAGACTGTCAAGCCCGGTGTGGTCAACAACGCCGCCGGTGTGCCGATGGCGCCGCACGTGAACATCGCGCTGTTCGCCCGCGGCATCAATATTCACCTGCACACCCGTCTGTATTTCGAGGACGAAGCCGATGCCAACGCCAAGGACCCGGTACTCAACCTGATCGAGCAGCCGTCGCGCCGCGAAACCCTGATCGCCAAGCGCTGCGAGGTTGACGGCAAGCCGGCCTACCGATTTGATATCCGCATTCAGGGGGACGGCGAAACGGTGTTTTTTGATTTCTGACAGCGACCTGGATGCGCCCGTCGAGCAGATCGACGCGCGCATTCATCAAGGTTTCACCGCGGCGCTCGAAGCCCGTGGTTTTCACGCCGACAGTCAGCAACAGCAAGCAATCGATACCCTGGGGCAGTGGCTGCAAGGCTGGTGCACGGGGCGGCGTGGCTGGTTGCGCAAGCCGGCTGCCGGCGTCTACCTGTGGGGCGGCGTGGGGCGCGGCAAAAGTTTCGTGATGGACGTCTTCTTCGCGGCGGCGCCGTTCAGCGCCAAGCGCCGCGTACATTTCCATGCCTTCTTGCAGGAGCTGCAGCAGCGCATGCAGCCGTTCGCCGGTCAGCCTGATCCGCTGGTGCTGGCAGTCCGCGCGTTGGCGCAGGATATCCGCCTGCTGTGCTTCGACGAATTTCACGTGCATGACATCGGTGATGCCATGCTGCTGCGGCGGCTGCTCGACGTGCTGGTCGAGGAGGGCGTCGGCCTGGTGATGACCTCCAATTACCCGCCGGCCGGGCTGTGCCCCAATCCGTTGTACCGCGAGCGCTTCACCCCGGCGATCCAGATGCTCGAGAAGCGTTTTACCGTGCTGAGTCTGGATGCCGGTACCGATTACCGCGAACTGCCGGGCAACGCTCAGCAGTGGGGCGAGTACCTGTGGCCGCAGTCGGCGGGTGGCCAGGCTTATCTGGAACGCTGGCTGGCGCTGGATGAGCAGGCCCAGCGTGATCAGCTGCTGACCGTCAATCATCATCCGCTGCAGGTGCGCGCCCTGGCGCCCGGTCGCGCCTGGCTGGAGTTCGCCGAGCTGTGCGGCAACGCCCACTCCACGGCAGACTTTCTCTGGCTGTTGCAGCGTTATCCGCGCCTGGCGCTGACCGGCGTGCCGACCCTGGATTCCCAACCCACCGATGCCTGCCAGCGGTTCATCAATCTGGTAGATATCTCGTACGATGCCGGCGCCACGCTGCTGTTGTGCAGCGAATTCAGTCTCGAGCGCCTGTGCCGCGGCTCCGCCCATCAGGATTTCGTACGAACACGCAGCCGTCTCGGTCAATTGCACAGGCAAGAATTGGCTATGACCGAAGGCACCGGCCCAGAGGTCCGTGCTACCTGCGACAAGGAATGCTGAACCCGTGCTGCAAATCCTCCAGATCACCGCACCGATCTTCCTGCTGATCGGCCTTGGCTACCTCGCGGCTATGGGCGGCCTGCTCAACCGTGAGCAGGTGCGCGGCATCGGCGCCTTCGTGATCACCTTCGCCATGCCGGCGCTGTTGATCAAGACCCTGGGCACTTCGCCGATCCAGCAGGCCATGGCGCCCGGTTATCTGCTTGCCTATGCGGTCGGCTCCCTGGCGGCCTTTGCTGCAGCTTTCGGCGTGTCGCGCTGGTGGCGCGGCGACAACCTGTCGGGTTCGTCCATCAACGCCATGGGCATGTCGGTTTCCAACAGCGGGTTCGTCGGCTATCCGATGGTGGCGGCAGCGCTTGGCTCGCCTGCGGTGTTGGGCATGGCGATGGGCATGCTGGTCGAGAACCTGCTGATGATCCCCCTGGCGCTGGTATTGGCCGAGGCGGGCAAGCAGCAGGGTGGCGGTCTCAAGGTGCTGGGCATGACCTTTGGGCGGCTGCTGAAAAATCCGGTGATCATCGGTATCAGCATTGGCGTGGCCGTTTCCCTGTTGGGGATCGAGATTCCGCCGCTGCTGTTCAAACCCATCGATATGCTCGCCGGCGTATCGGCGCCCTTGGCGCTGTTCGTGATCGGTGCCGGTCTGTTTGGCATGAAGGCGCGCGGCGTCTGGGTCGATGCCGCGTGGATCGCCAGCGGCAAGCTGATCATCCACCCTTTGGCGGTGCTGGTCGCCTTCATGCTGGTGCCAGGCGTCGACCCGATGATGAAGGCCGTGGGCGTGCTGTTTGCCTGCTCACCGATGATGAGCATCTTCCCCATTCTCGGCCAGCGCTTCGGTCTGGAGGACCGCTGCAGCGCGACCCTGCTGGTGGCGACGGTGCTGTCGTTCTTCACCATCAGCGTGGCGTTGGTGTTTATCGGCGCGGGATTGAGGTAAGGGCGATTTATTTCTTAGAGAGGGCAGGTCGCGTAGGTAAAACCGCCCCTTTCGAGAGCCTGTTCACGATCTTTCGGCTCGGCTTCGGCGTGTTGACTGCAATGTGGCGGGAGCGACCGGTGAGCAGAATACTTTTGTAGGAGCGGCTTTAGCCGCGAGCTCTTTGTTTGCCTTGATAAAAAGCTCGGGGCTAAAGCCCCTCCTACGCGTTACGCGAACGGCCGCTTTTGCCTTGTTGTAGCCTCTTTAGCGTCGCCTAGAAAGTTCGCGAACAGCTTGCAAGAATCAAACCCTGCTACCCAGCAACTCCGCGCGCCGTATCCAGTTCTGCCGCTGATTCTCCGAGGACGGACGCACTGGCGAGAACGTCTCCAGCCGCCGCGTCTTGATGCCGCAGAAGCCGAGTATGGTGCGCTTCATCTGCCGATGGGCCGGCGCGCCGTAGATCCAGTGAAAGTACCAGCGCGGCGTGTCGAGGGTGACCAGCAGGTCGGCGGTGCGGCCGCTGAGCAACTTGTCCCACAGCTGCGAGTTGCTGCGGTACTTGAAGGCGAAGCCGGGCAGCAGCACGCGGTCGAAGAAGCCTTTGAGCTGGGCGGGCAGGCCGCCCCACCAGACTGGATAAACGAACACCAAGTGTTGGGCCCAGTGGATCTGGCGCTGTGCTTCGAGCAGGTCCGGCTCCAGGGCCTGGCTCTGGCTGTAGCCCTCGTGCAGCACCGGGTCGAAGCTCAGCTCGCCCAGGCGGATCTGCCGCACCACATGGCCTTCAGTGCGCGCGCCCTGGGCGTAGGCCTCGGCCAGGGAGTGGCAGAGGCTGTCGCTTTTCGGCGAGCCGATGATCATCAGGATCCGCTTGCCATCCCCCTCCAGTGGGGTGGCGCCACTCTTGGCGCCGTCAGTCATGTTTGCCGGCCTCCAGCATGGTTTCCGGGCGCACCCAGGCGTCGAACTGCTCCTCGGTAAGGTGCCCCAGCGCCAGGGCCGCCTCGCGCAGGGTGGTGCCTTCGCTGTAGGCCTTCTTGGCGATTTCCGCAGCCTTGTCGTAGCCGATGTGCGGGTTCAGCGCGGTGACCAACATCAGGCCGCGCTCCAAGTGCTCGGCCATGCGCGGGGCATCGGGCTCCATGCCGAGCACGCAATGCTCGCGGAAGTTGCGGCAGCCATCGGCCAGCAGGCGAATCGACTGCAGCACGTTATGGATGATCACCGGCTTGTAGACGTTCAGCTGCAGGTGCCCCTGGCTGGCCGCGAAGCCGATAGTCACGTCGTTGCCCATCACCTGGCAGGCCAGCATCGACAGCGCCTCGCACTGGGTCGGGTTGACCTTGCCGGGCATGATCGAGCTGCCCGGCTCGTTGGCCGGTAGGCGCACCTCGGCCAAGCCGCCGCGTGGGCCCGAACCCAGCAGTCGCAGGTCGTTGGCGATCTTCATCAGTGCCACGGCCAGGGTTTTCAGGGCACCGGACAGCGCCGTCAGCGGCTCGTGGCCGGCCAGAGCGGCGAATTTGTTCGGCGCGCTCTTCAATGGCAGGCCACTCAGGGCTGCCAACTCCGCGGCAATCGCTTCGCCGAAACCAGGTGGCGAGTTCAGGCCGGTGCCCACCGCGGTGCCACCTTGAGCGAGTTCACAGACCGCCGGCAGGGTGGCGCGAATCGCCTGCTGGGCCATCTCCAGTTGCGCGACGAACGCCGATAGCTCCTGGCCAAAGGTGATCGGCGTGGCGTCCATCATGTGAGTACGACCGGTCTTCACCAGGCGGTTGTGGCGTGCGGCCTGATCGGCCAGGGCTTCGGCGAGCTCGCCGATGGCGGGCAGTAGGTCATTCTTGACTGCCCCTGCTGCCGCGATGTGCATGGCGGTGGGGAAGCAGTCGTTGGAGCTTTGTGCCCGGTTGACGTGATCGTTGGGGTGCACCGGGCTCTTGCCGCCACGCGGGTTGCCGGCCAGTTCGTTGGCACGCCCGGCGATCACCTCGTTGACGTTCATGTTGCTCTGGGTGCCGCTGCCGGTTTGCCAGACTACCAGCGGGAACTGATTGTCGTGCTGGCCGGCGATCACCTCGTCAGCGGCCTGCTCGATCAGTCGGGCGATATCGTGTGGCAGGTCGCCGATGCGGTCATTGATACGTGCAGCGGCTTTCTTGATCAGCGCCAGGGAATGCACCACCGCCAGTGGCATGCGCTCATCGCCGATGGCGAAATTGATCCGTGAACGCTGGGTCTGGGCACCCCAGTAGGCCTCCTCGGGTACTTCGATGGGGCCGATGCTGTCGGTTTCGGTACGGCTCATGGCGGGACTCCTCGTCGCTGGTCAAGCTCGTTAGGCTGCACCGATGACCACACGTTCCAACTACCAGCGCGTGCGTGTGTCACCCATCCAGCCCTGGGCCGCGCGCACCGGTACGCGTTCGCCGAGGGCGTTGCGTAACAGGCCATCGTACTGGCCGAACCACTCGTAGGTGTCGGCATACAGCAGGCCGAAGCCGAGGCGCGGTTTGGCGACATGGGCCTGGCGCGGGGTGAAGGTGAGGTCGACCTGGCCATCCTCGGTGGCCAGTTGCCAGGGCGCCAGCGGGTCGTTGCGCGTCTTCTGGATCTGCACCGGTTGTTCGAGGTGCAGCAGGGCGCCGCCGAACCACAGTGCGTTTTCCGTCAGGCCGCTGTGTTCTGCCCAGCCGCTGCCGAAGTTGCCGCCGATGCCGCCGGGCGCCGCGAACACCGCCCGGGTCCACTGGCTGTAGAACGGCCATACGCCACGGCCGAAATCCATGGAGGCGAAGCTGTGGCCGCTGGCGCATTCATAGGCCTTGTCGCCCAGGTGCACGCTACCTGTAACCGGTAGGCCTACCTGACGGCAGGTGGCATGAAAGCCCTTGTCGCCGAAGGGTACCACCAGATTTACCGACTCCAGGTGAAGGGGGCGCTGGATGTCCAGAGCAAGGTGCAGAGGCTGCCCGCCGATGTTCGGTGAGGTGGCGGTCAGCCGAACGCGGCCGGGAAATTCGTTGAAGTGCAACTGCACGCGCGAGTGATCGAAGGCATGGCTGCCCAGCGGCGTATCCGGCAGGTTGCAGCCGCGAGCCAGCAGGCTCAGTTGGTTGAGCGTCACGTGCTGGCCGCTGTTCAGGTCGAGAAAATACACGGCGCCGTAGCCGACGTAGTCGAGGTCAGCCTGGATCAGCGACAGTGTCCAGTCAGGCGTGCAGATATTCCAATGATTCCAACGTTTGCGGCGGCCCAGGTTGCCAGGCAGGGAGCAATCGACCCGAGGCTGCGCCGACCAGCCGACTGCATCAGGATTGAGCCGCCCATGGGCATCGCACAGGGGGATCGGCGGTGGTGCAATGAAGGGGCTGTTCATCGGACACGTCCATGTGTGCAGGCAAAGAGTCGCGGAGCATGCAGCTGTCTATGGCTGCGGGCAAGTGCTGGCAGTGTGAGCCTCGACGTAAAGATGCGCCAGTAGACATTTGGTGCTACTCGACTGCCATTGGTGGTAGCCAGATCGCAGTGTGCGACATTCAAAAAGGCTTGAGAGCCAAGGCGCCGGGGCACAAAATGCACCGCTGTCGGTCAAAGCACTTCACCCTTGTGTTCAGGAGTACCCCGATGTCCCGTATCCCCGCGTTCTGCATTGCCGCTCTGATGGCCGTCGGTAGCACCCAGGTACTGGCCGATGCCCGCAGCCATGCCGCCGATGCCGAGCGCTTCCTGCAGCTCGCCAACGCCGACAAGCTGGCGGTGCCGGTCTACGCCCAGGTGCAGCAGATGTTCGCCCAGCGTTTCGCCGAGGCCAAGGCGCCGGAGAGCAAGAAGGCCGTGCTGGAAAGCTACCAGGCCAAAGCCAACGCCGAGCTGGACAAGGCAGTCGGCTGGGACAAGCTCAAGCCCGACATGGTCAAGCTGTATACCAGCAACTTCAGTGAGCAGGAGCTCAAGGACCTGATCGCCTTCTACCAGTCGCCGCTCGGCCAGAAGGTGCTCAAGCAGATGCCGGCGCTCACCGCCCAGTCCGCACAGATCACCCAAGCCAAGCTGGAAAGCGCCGTGCCGGCGGTCAACAAGCTGCTCAGTGACATGGGCAACGAACTGGGCGCCAAGAAGCCCTGATACCCGAGATGGCCGGCGCTATGCCGGTCATCGCCTTAACCCCGGAGCTCGTAATGCCCAAGATCGACCTGCTGCGTACTGCCTTCGCCGCTCTGCAACCCGAGCACCTCGAGGTGCTGGACGAAAGCCATATGCACAGCCGTGGCCTGGAAACCCATTACAAGGCGGTAATCGTCAGTTCGCAGTTCGACGGCCTGAATGCCGTCAAACGCCATCAGAAGGTCTATGGTGTGCTGGGCGAGCTGATGAGTCAGGTGCATGCGCTGGCCCTGCACACCTACACGCCGCAAGAGTGGGCGCAGCAGGGGGTGGCCCCGGATTCGCCAACTTGCCGCGGTGGCAGCAAGCACGACCATTGATTTCTGCGTGCCCCGCCTTCTGCGTAGGGGCACTCATCTGTAAACGTCCCTAGTCAGGCAAGTCCCGGGTATCGCTTCGCTCAACCCGGGCTACGTGCATTTACCACTCGACCACGATCTTGCCGAAATGGCTGCCGCTTTCCTGCAGGCGGAAGGCGTCGGCCAGGTTTTCCAGCGCGAAGCTCTGGTCGAGGATCGGGCGTACACCGGACTGCTCCAGCGCGCGGATGTAGTCCTGCTGGTGACGACGGCTGCCGACGATCAACCCCTGCAGGCGTACCTGCTTGGCCATCAGTACTGCAGTCGGCACGTCGCCCTGGCGCCCGGTCAGCACGCCGATCAGGGCGATATGGCCGCCTACCCGTACTGCGGTGATCGATTGCGCCAAGGTGCCCGGACCGCCCACCTCGACCACCTGATCCACGCCGCGGCCATCGGTCAGCTCCATTACCCGTTTGCCCCAGTCCGGCGTCTGCCGGTAGTTGATGGTGTGATCGGCGCCCAGTTGGCGCAGGCGCTCAAGCTTCTCGTCGGACGAGGAGGTGGCGATCACCGTGGCGCCCATCATCCTGGCGATCTGCAGGGCTGCGATGGACACGCCGCCGCTGCCCAGCACCAGCACGCTGTCGCCGGCTTTGAGCCCTCCATCGACCACCAGCGCCCGCCAAGCGGTCAGCCCAGCGGTGGTGATGGTCGCTGCCTCGGCATGGCTCCAGCCTTTTGGTGCATGAGTAAAGGCGCTGGCAGCACGCACCGCATGCTGGACAGCGAAGCCGTCGATGCCATCGCCGGGGGTACCAGCAAAATTGCTGACCGGCGCGCCCACGTCACCGTCGGGCCACTGCGGGAAGAACCCGGACACCACGTGATCGCCGACCTTGAATTCGCTCACGCCTTCACCCACGGCCTCGACCACGCCGGCGCCGTCGGACATCAGCACCCGACCATCGGCCGTCGGGATGCTGCCATTGGCCACCAGCAGGTCGTGGAAATTCAGCGAGCTGGCGTGCAGGGCGACGCGAATCTCGCCGAGTCCGGGCTGGCCGGGGTCGTCGATATCGGTCACTTCGATGTTGTTCAGGCCTGCGGGTGCTCGCACGACGACGGCTTTCATGTCGGTTTCTCCTCTGGCTGCCAATAGGGTTGATCATTGACGGCGCGCAAGGCCGCCACTCTTTCTCGACCCTGTTAATCACCGGGCGTTCCGGCGGCGTGCACTACACCTGGGCGGCCAACACCAGTAAACTGCGCGGCCCACATTCACCTGTCCGTGCTCTGGCATTACCAGCGGCATGCGGCGGTATTGTTTTTGTCCACGGTCCGCCCTTTGCGAGGGCGACTACTGAAGGAAATCTGCAATGACCGACAATTCCATCGTCGTCGCGGCGCTCTACAAGTTCGTGTCCCTGCCGGACTACGAAGCGCTGCGCCAACCCTTGCTCGACACCCTGGTCGCCAATGGCATCAAGGGCACGCTGCTGCTCGCCGAAGAGGGCATCAACGGCACGGTTTCCGGTAGCCGAGAAGGCATCGACGCGTTGTTCGCCTGGTTCGCCCTCGACCCGCGCCTGGCCGACGTCGACCACAAGGAGTCGTACTGCGCCGAGCAGCCGTTCTATCGCACCAAGGTCAAGCTCAAGAAGGAGATCGTCACCCTGGGCGTACCGGGCGTCGATCCCAACCAGCGCGTGGGCACCTACGTGGAGCCGAAGGACTGGAACGCGCTGATCAGCGACCCCGAGGTGCTGCTGATCGACACGCGTAACGACTACGAAGTGTCGATCGGCACCTTCGAGGGCGCCATCGATCCCAAGACCAAGTCCTTCCGTGAATTTCCGGACTACATCCGCGAGCACTTCGACCCCAGCAAACACAAGAAGGTGGCGATGTTCTGCACCGGCGGCATCCGCTGCGAGAAGGCCTCCAGCTACATGCTCACCGAGGGCTTTCAAGAGGTTTATCACCTCAAGGGCGGCATTCTCAAATATCTGGAGGAAGTGCCGCAGGAAGAAACCAAGTGGCAGGGCGACTGCTTCGTGTTCGACAACCGGGTGACCGTGCGCCACGACCTCAGCGAAGGTGATTACGACCAGTGCCACGCTTGCCGCACGCCGGTTTCGGTCGAGGATCGCGCATCGGAATTCTTCAGCCCCGGCGTCAGCTGCCCGCATTGCTGGGACTCGCTGCCGGAGAAGACCCGCGAGGGCGCCCGCGAGCGTCAACGCCAGATCGAACTGGCGAAAGCGCGCAATCAGCCCCATCCTCTGGGTAACAATCCCCGTCAGAAAAACGAGGCCTGAGCCATGGATGCGCGTCTGCTCTACGTGATGGACCCGATGTGTTCCTGGTGCTGGGGCTTCGCGCCGGTGGTCGAGGCGCTGGCCGCCCAGGCCGCGGAGCAGGGCGTGCCCATGCAACTGGTGCTCGGCGGCTTGCGCCGCGATCAAGTGGCTATCGATGCGGCGGCGCGGGTGCGCTATCTGGGCTACTGGCAGGCAGTCAACGCCAGCACCGGCCAACTGTTCAACTTCGACGCCGGGATACCCCTGGGCATGCGTTACGACACCGAGGCGGCGTGCCGCGCGGTGGTCACCGTGCGTGATCTCGACCCGCAAAGCGCCTGGCCGATGGCGCAACGCATCCAGCAGGCGTTCTATCAGCAGGGCGCCGACGTGACCCTGGCCGCGACCCTGGTGCAACTGGCCGAGGAGGTCGGCATCCCGCGGATCGAATTCGCCGAGGCCTTCGACAGCGAGGTCGAGCACCGCGCCACCGCCGCCGACTTCACCTGGGTGCAGGATCTCGGCATTGCCGGCTTCCCGACCTTGCTGGCCGAGAAGGGCGGGCGTCTGGCGCTGCTCACCAACGGCTATCAGCCGCTCGACGCCCTATCGCCACTGCTCGCGCGCTGGCTGGAGCATGCCGTCGATGGTTGATCGCCTGAGTTGGGCGGAAATCCGTCGCCTGGCCCTGCGCCACAAGCGTGCGCTGATCCTTGCCAACCTGGTCGCTGTCCTGGCGACACTGTGCAGTGTGCCGATTCCTTTGCTGCTGCCATTGCTGGTCGACGAAGTGCTGCTGGGCGACGGCAACAGGGCACTGCGCATCATGGATCTGTTGCTGCCGGCGGCCTGGCAGGGGGCGGTCGGCTACATCCTGCTGATGCTGGGGCTGACCTTTCTGCTGCGTGGCGGCGCGCTGATCTTCAACGTGGTGCAGGCGCGGCTGTTCGCCCGGCTCGCCAAGGACATCGTCTACCGCATCCGCATCCGCCTGATCGAGCGGCTCAAGCGCATTTCCCTGGCTGAGTACGAAAGCCTGGGCGGCGGTACCGTGACCACCCACCTGGTCACCGATCTCGACACCCTGGACAAATTCATCGGCGAAACCCTCAGCCGTTTTCTGGTCGGCGTGCTGACCCTGGCTGGAACTTCGGCGATTCTGGTGTGGATGCACTGGAAGCTGGCACTGTTGATCCTGCTGTTCAACCCGCTGGTGATCTATGCCACGGTGCAGCTGGGCAAGCGCGTCAAACACCTGAAGAAGTTGGAGAACGACAGTACCTCGCGCTTCACCCAGGCGCTGACCGAAACCCTCGATTCGATCCAGGAAGTGCGCGCTGGCAATCGCCAGGGCTACTTCCTCGGTCGCCTCGGTGGACGCGCCAGGGAAGTGCGCGATTACGCCGTGGCCTCGCAATGGAAGACCGACGCCTCGAACCGCGCCAGCGGTCTGTTGTTCCAGTTCGGCATCGACATCTTCCGCGCCGCGGCGATGCTTACCGTGCTGTTCTCGGACCTGTCCATCGGCCAGATGCTCGCGGTATTCAGCTACCTGTGGTTCATGATCGGCCCGGTCGAGCAGCTGCTCAATCTGCAGTACGCCTTCTACGCCGCTGGTGGCGCGCTGACTCGCATCAACGAGCTGCTCGGCCGCCGCGATGAGCCGGACTATGTGGGCGGCGCCGACCCGTTCGCCGGCCGCGAGACCGTCGGCATCGAGATTCGCGACCTGAGCTTTGCCTATGGCGAGGAGCCGGTGCTGAGCGGGCTCAACCTGTCCATCGCGCCAGGCGAGAAGGTCGCCATCGTCGGTGCCAGTGGCGGTGGCAAAAGCACCCTGGTGCAGCTGCTGCTGGGCCTCTATACGCCCCAGGCCGGGGTGATTCGCTTTGGCGGCAAGAGTCAGGAAGAAATTGGTCTGTCGACCATTCGCGAGCATGTAGCGGTGGTGCTGCAGCACCCGGCGCTGTTCAACGACACGGTGCGTGCCAACCTGTGCATGGGCCGCGAGCGTAGCGACGAAGCCTGCTGGCAGGCGCTGACCATCGCCCAGCTGGCGCAGACCGTGCACCAGCTTCCGCAAGGGCTGAATACCGTGGTCGGACGCTCCGGTGTGCGGCTGTCCGGCGGCCAGCGCCAGCGCCTGGCCATCGCCCGTATGGTACTGGCAGACCCGCGGGTGGTGATTCTCGACGAGGCCACTTCGGCCCTCGACGCCGCCACCGAATACGCCCTGCACCAGGCGCTGGCGCAGTTCCTCAATGGCCGCACCACGCTGATCATCGCCCACCGCCTGAGCGCGGTGAAGCAGGCTGATCGGGTGCTGGTGTTCGATGGCGGCAGCGTCGCCGAAGATGGCGACCACCGCCAACTGATCGCCGAGGGCGGACTGTACGCCAAGCTCTACGGCAATCTGCAGCACTGATCAGCCGCGCCCCCTAAAGATTCGCTGCGGGGCGCGGCTCCTACAAAGAAACCTGGCATCACAACCAATCGCGTAGGAGCGCCGCCCCCGGCGCGAATCGGTGGACTACCAAAAAACTACTCCTGCGGCAGCTTGCTGCCCCATTGCTGGATCGCCTTGACGCGCTGCTGGCTGGCGTTGACCGCCTTGTCGATCTCCTGGTTGTAGTCGTCCAGCCAGCTGCGCGAGCCGGGCACCATGTCTGCCAGGTCGCGCATGCCGCTCTTCAGCGCCGCCAGGCTTTGCTGGTAGCTCTGCTCCTGGCCGAGCAAGGTACGGCCCATCAGCTTCAGCGCCGCGATGTCCTGGGATGGCGCCGCCGCCGCCGGGGCCGCTGCAGCGGGCGCTGGAGGCGGAGGCGTGGCGGCCAGTTTCAGCAGGGCGTCCTGGCGCTTCTGGTCTTCCTTGAGCGTATTCAACTCCGTCTCCAACTGCTCGGCACGATGTTGCAGGGCGGCGAAGGCTTCCGGGTCGAAGGGCGGCGGCTCGTCGGCCAGCATCTTCACCACCGCCGAGGTCGCCAGGCTGGAGAGAATGATGAACAGCAGCATGGCCAGGGCGAAGATCAGGATGCGGTTGAGGCGGTTGGCCTTTTCCAGCTTGGCCAGGCGCTCCTCGTCGCTGGGAGGCGCCAGATCGAGGGCGGCGGGGCTTTCAGCTTCTTTAGGCGTTTCACTGCTCATGGCGGCCTCGTTGTTATGGCGCTGATGGATGCTGTCATTCTGGCAGCGTTTTAGACGATCTGCCTGCGCATCGCCAGCATCCTGTCGGCAGGTTAATCGACCGCTCTGTAAAGAAAGGTTTACGTGATTAGCCGTTCAACACGTCTGGACGCCACAATTGCCGGCTGTTTGCTTGGGCATGTAGCGAAGCCTTTCCAGCGGTAGGTGTAGCACCAGGCTTGGGAGCACCGCGCGGCCTTGTTCGCCTGCGGCACCTCGATTGTCATGAAGCCATAACGACAACGAGGGTAACCCCATGAACGCCGTGTCCAGAATCGAGCAGCACAACCCCATCGGCACCGACGGTTTCGAATTCGTCGAATTCACCGCGCCGACGGCTGAAGGTATCGAGCAGTTGCGCCAGCTGTTTACCGCCATGGGCTTCACCGAAACCGCCAAGCATCGCAGCAAGCAGGTGTGGCTGTTCCAGCAGCACGACGTGAACTTCGTGCTCAACGGCAGCCCGACCGGCCACGTGCATGCCTTCGCGCAAAAGCACGGACCGAGCGCCTGCGCCATGGCATTCCGGGTCAAGAATGCTGCCCAGGCCGCGGCCTACGTGAAAGAGCAGGGCGCTACGCTGGTCGGCAGTCATGCCAACTTCGGCGAGTTGAGCATTCCCTGCGTCGAAGGCATCGGCGGCTCCTTGTTGTATCTGGTGGATCGCTACGGCGAGCACAGCATCTATGACGTCGACTTCGAGTTCATCGAAGGCCGCTCGGCCAACGACAACGCCGTCGGCCTGCAATGCATCGACCACCTGACTCACAACGTCAAACGCGGGCAGATGGACGTCTGGTCCGGCTTTTACGAGCGCATCGCCGGCTTCCGTGAGATTCGCTACTTCGATATCGAAGGCAAGCTCACCGGCCTGCTGTCCCGGGCGATGACCGCGCCGTGCGGCAAGATCCGCATCCCGATCAACGAATCGGCGGACGACAAGTCGCAGATCGAGGAATTCATCCGCGAGTACCACGGCGAGGGCATTCAGCACATTGCCCTGGCCACCGACGACATCTACGCCACGGTGCGCCAGCTGCAGGCCAACGGCGTGGCTTTCATGAGCACCCCGGACACCTACTACGAGAAGGTCGACCAGCGCGTGGCCGGCCACGGCGAGCCGCTGGACGTGCTGCGTGAGCTGAACCTGCTGATCGACGGGGCGCCGGGCGATGACGGCATCCTGCTGCAGATCTTCACCAACACGGTAATCGGCCCGATCTTCTTCGAGATCATCCAGCGCAAGGGCAATCAGGGCTTTGGCGAGGGCAATTTCAAGGCCCTGTTCGAGTCCATCGAAGAAGATCAGCTGCGTCGCGGTGTGATCAGCGAGGAGTGAGGCCATGAGCCGTAAATGGATCAGCTTTCCCCTGCGTGAAGGCGAGCACTCGCGCCAGGCTCACTGCGATTTTCCCGCCGACACCTACGAGCGGGAAATGGGGCGCGAGGGCTTCTTCGGTCCGGTGACGCACCTGCACCACAAGCATCCGCCCACCGGCTGGATCGACTGGCAGGGGCCACTGCGCCCCCACGCCTTCAACTTCAACAGGATTCCCAGCGAGCAGGATTGTCCGTTCGAGGCGCCGCTGACCCTGCACAACGCCGACATTCGCCTGCGCGTATGGAAGACCGCCAGCGCCATGCGCCACTTGGTGCGCAACAGCGATGGCGACGAGCTGCTGTTCGTACACGATGGCGCCGGCCACTTCCATTGCGATTTCGGCCATCTGGAATACCGTGATGGCGACTACCTGGTGATTCCCCGCGGCACTGCATGGCGTATCGAGCCGACTGCGCCTAGTCATTTCCTGCTGGTCGAGAACACCGACGGTGCCTATCAGCTACCGGAAAAAGGCCTGCTCGGCGGCCAGGCGATCTTCGACCCGGCGGTGCTCGATCACCCGCATATCGACGACGCCTTCAAGGCCCAGCAGGACGAAAGCACCTGGCAGATTCGCATCAAGCGGCGTAACCAGATCAGCACCGTGACCTATCCTTACAACCCGCTCGATGCGGTGGGCTGGCACGGTGATAACACCGTGGTGCGGGTCAACTGGCGCGACATCCGCCCGCTGATGAGCCATCGCTACCACTTGCCGCCCTCGGTACACACTACCTTCGTGGCCAAGGGCTTCGTGGTCTGCACCTTCACGCCGCGGCCGGTGGAATCCGACCCCGGCGCGCTCAAGGTGCCGTTCTTCCACAACAACGACGATTACGACGAGGTGCTGTTCTACCACCGCGGCAACTTCTTCAGCCGCGACAACATCGAGGCCGGCATGGTCACCCTGCACCCGTGCGGCTTCCCCCACGGCCCACATCCCAAGGCGTTGAAAAAGGCGCAGACCGACCCGGCCACCTTCGCCGAGGAAGTGGCGGTGATGATCGACACCCGCCATGGCCTGGAAGTGACCGACGCCGCTGCCGCGGTGGATGTCGCCGAATACGTGAATTCCTGGCGCGCGCCAGGCAAGGAGTCCTGATGAAACTGGCATCGCTGAACCAGGGCCGCGACGGCGCTCTGGTGGTGGTTTCCCGCGACTTGAGCCGCGCCGTGCGCGTGGCGCAGATCGCCCCGACGCTGCAGGCCGCGCTGGACGACTGGGCGAGCAAACGCCCGCAGCTCGAAGCGGTGTACCAGCGCCTCAACGACGGGCTGGAGGCGCAAGCCTTCGACTTCGATCAGAGTGCCTGCCACAGCCCGCTGCCCCGTGCCTATCATTGGGCCGACGGCAGTGCTTACGTCAATCACGTGGAGTTGGTGCGCAAGGCGCGCGGCGCCGAGATGCCGGAGTCCTTCTGGCACGACCCGCTGATGTATCAGGGCGGCTCGGACACCTTCATCGCACCCCACGCGCCAATCCGTATGGGCGACGAAGCCTGGGGCATCGACCTGGAGGCCGAGCTAGCGGTGATAACCGATGATGTGCCCATGGGCGCTACGCCAGCCCAGGCGGCCGGGCATATCCAGCTGCTGATGCTGGTCAACGACGTGTCCTTGCGCAACCTGATTCCCGGCGAGCTGGGCAAGGGTTTCGGCTTCTACCAGAGCAAGCCGTCGTCGAGCTTCTCGCCGGTGGCGGTCACCCCGGATGAGCTGGGCGATAGCTGGCGCGATGGCCGCGTGCATCGGCCGCTGGTGTCGCACATCAACGGCGCGCTGTTCGGTCAGCCGGATGCCGGCACAGACATGACCTTCGACTTCCCGACCCTTATCGCCCACGCCGCACGTACACGGCCTCTGGGCAGCGGCACCATCATCGGCTCGGGCACCGTCTCCAACTACGACCGCAGCGCCGGCTCCAGCTGCCTGGCCGAAAAGCGCATGCTCGAAGTGATCGAACACGGCGAGGCGAAGACGCCGTTTCTCAAGTTCGGCGACCGGGTGCGCATCGAGATGTTCGATGCCGCCGGGGCGAGCATCTTCGGCGCCATCGACCAGCAGGTGGAACGTTACGACGCCCATTGATCCGTGGGAGCGGTTTTAGCCGCGAGGTTTCAGCGCCTTTGATATTGATCGCGGCTGAAGCCGCTCCCACAG
Source organism: Pseudomonas sp. CNPSo 3701 (assembly GCF_028674975.1). Classification (NCBI taxonomy): domain Bacteria; kingdom Pseudomonadati; phylum Pseudomonadota; class Gammaproteobacteria; order Pseudomonadales; family Pseudomonadaceae; genus Pseudomonas; species Pseudomonas sp. CNPSo 3701. The sequence continues at coordinate 347,372 of NZ_JAQZSI010000003.1, forward strand.
TCGTGTTTCGAAGGGAGCCCCATCGTGACTTGGGCTCTGCGAAAAGGGTGCGCGTTGATCTGGTGAAATGCTACGGCGCCGCTGATGCGTAGGAGCGGCTTCAGCCGCGAGCTCTGGGCGCCTTCGAGCCTGATCACGGCCCAAGCCGCTCCCTCGAAGCCATGTTTAGGAATTCGCAATGTTGAAACTCTATGGCTACTGGCGTTCCAGCGCCGCCTACCGGGTGCGTATCGCGCTCAACCTTAAGGGCCTGGCTTACCAGCAGGTGCCGGTGCATCTGGTGCGCGATGGCGGTGAGCAGCATGGCCAGGCGTATCAAGCCTTGAATCCCCAGGGCCTGGTGCCGTTGCTGGTGGACGAGGAGAACGGCGATGTGCGCATCGCCCAGTCCCTGGCGATCATCGAATACCTGGAGGAAATCTTCCCGGTGCCGGCGATCCTGCCGGCCGATCCCGTCGCCCGTGCTCAGGTGCGCGCCCTGGCGCTGCATCTCGCCTGTGACGTGCATCCACTCAACAATCTGCGGGTGCTGCAGTACCTGAGCCGTGAGCTGTGCGTGGACGACGCGGCGAAGACCGCCTGGTACCGCCATTGGGTGGCCGAAGGCCTGGCAGCGGTGGAGCAGGGGCTGGCGATCCACGGCGATGGATTCTCCCTCGGCACGCGGCCCGGCTATCTGGAAGCCTCTTTGATTCCACAGGTGTACAATGCGCGCCGTTTCGACTGTGACCTCGATGCGTATCCACGCATTCTCGCGCTCACCGCCCGTTGTGAGGCCCTTGATGCATTCCGGCATGCCGCGCCGGAGGCTCAGCCCGACGCGCAGTAGGCCGCCAGTAATCCAAGCCATTCCGCCAGGCCACGAGCCGGGCGGGTTCGATCCCGTCACGGTCGATCACCCACAGGTGACAGATGCCAAGCGAAATGCTCCAAACCGGCCCGCTCAAGCGCGGCCTGAAGAACCGCCACATTCAGTTGATCGCCCTGGGCGGTGCCATCGGTACCGGCCTGTTTCTGGGTTCTGCCGGCGTCATGGCTTCGGCCGGCCCATCGATGATTCTCGGCTACGCGATCGGCGGTTTCATCGCCTTTCTGATCATGCGCCAGCTTGGCGAGATGATCGTCGAGGAGCCGGTTGCCGGCTCGTTCAGTCACTTCGCTCACGCCTATTGGGGCCCGTTCGCCGGTTTCCTGTCCGGCTGGAACTACTGGGTGCTCTACGTGCTGGTGGGCATGGCCGAGCTCACGGCGGTGGGCAAGTACGTGCAGTACTGGTGGCCGGAGATCCCCACCTGGGCGACCGCAGCGGCGTTCTTCGTGCTGATCAACGCCATCAACCTGACCAACGTGCGGGTGTTCGGCGAGGCCGAGTTCTGGTTCTCGATCATCAAGGTGGCGGCGATCGTGGGCATGATCCTGCTCGGCTGCTACCTGCTGTTCAGCGGCGCGGGTGGTGAGCAGGCGTCGATCAGCAACCTGTGGAGCCACGGCGGCTTCTTTCCCAACGGGATTTCCGGGCTGGTGATGATGGCCATCATCATGTTCTCCTTTGGTGGCCTGGAGCTGGTGGGCATCACCGCCGCCGAAGCCGACCAGCCGAAGACGGTGATTCCCAAGGCCATTAACCAGGTGGTCTACCGCATCCTGATCTTCTACATCGGCGCGCTGACCGTGCTGCTCTCGCTGCACCCCTGGGATGACCTGGTCGCGACCCTGACCGCGGGCGGCGACTCCTACGGCAGCAGCCCCTTCGTGCAGATCTTTTCGCTGATCGGCAGCGACACCGCTGCGCACCTGCTCAACTTCGTGGTGCTCACCGCGGCGCTGTCGGTCTACAACAGCGGCGTGTACTGCAACAGCCGCATGCTCTACGGCCTGGCCGAGCAGGGCAACGCACCCAAACGCCTGCTCAAGGTCGACAAGCGTGGCGTGCCAGTGCTGGCCATCGCTGTATCGGCGTTGTTCACGCTGATCTGCGTGGTGGTCAACTACCTGGTGCCCAAGAGCGCGCTGGAGCTGCTGATGTCGCTGGTGGTCGCTGCCCTGGTGATCAACTGGGCGATGATCAGCCTGGCCCACATCAAGTTCCGCAAGACCATGCAGGCCAAGGGCGTCGAACCGTCCTTCAAGGCCTTCTGGTTCCCGTTCGCCAACTACCTGTGTCTGGCCTTCGTGGTGTTCATCCTCGGCGTGATGCTGTTCATCCCGGGCATTCGTATGTCGGTATTCGCCATTCCGTTCTGGCTGCTGTTCATCTGGGGCTGCTTCCAGATTCGCCAGCGCCGTCTGGTCAATTAACGGCCAGTATCTCTGCCGCCCGCAGTGCAATGCTGCGGGCGGCATCTGTGCCAGATTCCTGACCGCCTCGACAGTTCTGTAACTGTTTGTCTCAGGTGCGGACGGCGACTCCACGTACGCCGGTATAGTGGCGACTTGATGGCGCCAGTGATTTGCTTTTTCCCTCAGGATTTTCCGCTTGCGGCCGATTAGGGTACTGAAGCCAGGGTCGCGCGCTCACAAGGCGCCTGCGTACCGCACTCATACAAAAACAAATGGAGCCGCTTGGATGTTGCATTCTGCCACTCGACTGTTCGTCGACCTCTCCGTAGGCAAGAAACTTCTGGTCGGTTTTGGCCTGGTATTGCTGTTGACCGTCGCCGTGACCGCTTCCGGTTTCGTGGCCGTGAAGGCTGTGATGCAGGGACATGCCCAGTCGGTGTCGCTGTCGAGCATCGACGCCCAGATCCTCAGCGCCCGGCGCCTGGAGCGCGACTATGCGATCAGCCACAGTGAGGCCGACGCCCAACGCATGCGTGAGCAGCTCGCCAAGGTCCGTGCCGGTCTTGTCGAACAAATGGCCACGGCTACGCCCAGCGAGCGCGAGCGCTTGCAGGCCATGGACGCGGCCACTGCCGACTATCTTCAGCAGTTCGACGCCAGCGTGCAGCAGCAGGCGCGCGCCAACGAAGCGCGCAAGCAGATGGACGAGGCTGCCCAGGAGGCGCGTAGCCAGTTCGAGATGATCGAGTTGGGCATGTACGACGCCGTGCGCGAACTGCGCCTTGCCGGCGATAAGCTGCGTGGCAGTGACCCGCTGACCCTGGCGGAAACCGCTTCCAATCTCAGCAAGCGCATGCTCGAGCTGCGCAGCCACGAAAGCCAGTTCATCATCGATGGCTCATCATCCGCGCTGGAAGACTGGAATTTTGTCATCTACGACCTGCAATCCTCGGCCAATGGCCTGATGGTCTGGCTGAGCGACGATCAGAAGCGCGCCATCGAGGCTGCCCTGGCGGCGTTGACGAGCTACCAGCAGGCGTTCACCAACTTCCAGCAGGTGCATGAGCAGAGCCTGGCCAGCGACGCTGCCATGCTCAAACAGGCCGATCAGGTGCTGGCGTTGGCCGAGCAGGCCAAGAGTGCCGAAGAACAGGCCATGGGCGATGACAGCCGCAACGCCATCCTGCTGCTCGGCAGCATGGGCATCGCGGCGGTAGTGATTGGCCTGTTCGCCGCCTTCACCATCAGCCGTTCCATCGTCGCGCCGCTGCGCCAGACCGTGGAATTCGCGCGGCGCATTGCCGGCGGTGACCTGAGCCAGGATTTACCGCAGAACCGCAACGACGAACTCGGCCAACTGCTCGAAGCCATGCAGGGCATGACCCGCAGCCTGCGTGACTTGGTCGGCCGCATCGGCACCGGTGTCGGGCAGATCGCAGCCGCTGCCGAGCAGTTGTCAGCCATCACTGCCCAGACCAGTGCCGGCGTGCAGACCCAGAAAGAGGAAACCGAACAGACTGCCACCGCCATGCACCAGATGGCCGCCACGGTGCAGGAGGTGGCGCAGAACGCCGAACAGGCTTCGTTGGCTGCGGCCGACGCCGACCGCGAGGCGCAGCAGGGCAATCAGGTGGTACAGCAGGCGATCAGCCAGGTCGGCAAGCTGGCGGAGGAGGTGGAGCAATCGGCCGAAGCCATGCAGGCGCTCAACAAGGAAAGCGGTCGCATCGGCGGTGTGCTGGAAGTGATTCGTGCGGTGGCCGAGCAGACCAACCTGCTGGCGCTCAACGCTGCCATCGAGGCCGCCCGCGCTGGTGATCAGGGCCGCGGCTTTGCTGTAGTGGCCGATGAAGTGCGCGCCCTGGCGCGCCGTACCCATGACTCTACGCAGGAAATCGAGAGCCTGATCGCCAATCTGCAGCGCCTGGCTGATGGTGCAGTCACGCAGATGGAAGGCAGTCGCGCGCTGACCCAGCGTACCGTGGGCTTGGCCGGCGAGGCGGGCGATGCCCTCGGCCGCATCACCCAGGCGGTCAGTACCATCGAACAGATGAACCAGCAGATCGCCGCCGCCGCGGAAGAGCAGAGCGCTGTGGCGGAAACCATCAGCGAAAGCGTCACCCGGGTGCGCGATATCGGCGAGCAGAGCGCCAGTGCCAGCCAACAGACCGCGGCCTCCAGCGCCGAACTGGCGCGTCTGGGCGTCGAGCTGCAGGGCTTGGTGCGGCAGTTCAGGACCTGAGATCGCGAATGCCCGGGAGAGGGCTTCCCGGGTATCGCTTCGCCCCACCCAGGCTACGGTTCGGGGCTTGGCATGGTCGGATTCGTAGCCCGGGTTGAGCCTGCGATACCCGGGTAGATTTCTGTGTTTGATAGCGGGTGCCGTTACAGCGCTGGGTCGCTTGTCTCACTCGCGAAGCTTGCAGCTTTGCGTCCCGGTTTCAGGTCATTATCGGCCGCGCCACCACCTTGCGGATCACGACTCAACTCGCCGGCCCACAATGCCAACGGCACAGGCGTCGCGGGGTTCCAGATGCGTTGCCAAAGCAGGGCCAGGCGCTGTATATCGCCACGCTCAGACGGCCAGCGCTCAATGTAGGGCTGCACCTGCCAGGCGCCGTTCTGCCGATGGGCGAAGTCGAAGCGGAACGGGTGGAAGCCGGTCATGCCCAAACGAATGTCGGTGACTACCAGGTGATCGCCGATGCGGTCGTAACGCAGCACGTCATTGGTGAACCACTTCAGCCGCTGATGGGCGGGTGAATCCTCCAAGGCCTGGCCTAGCGCCGCACCGCGCGGCATGCGCTCCAGCACTGGCGGCGCACTGTCGAACCAGCCGACCAGCGCTTCGTAATAATCCTCGCCTTCGATGGCCACCACGCGCCACAGCAGTGTGTTGAACGGCGTCGGCGAGCTGAAAATGGCCTCGGCTTCGATGCCCTGGCGCGCCAGTTCCTGCTCCACGCGATGTTCGGCCATGTACTTGCCGCCCAAGGTCGAGGCGAGATAGACCGTGGAAAACGCCAGGGCCCAGTTGACCACCGGGTTGGCCTTGTCCTTCAAACCGGCGATCAGCCCGTAGATCACCGCGCCCAGCAGCGGCAGGCTGTAGATCGGGTCAATGATGAAGATGCTCGACCAGGCCGCCGGCGTTGGTGCGAATGGCCAGAGCAGTTGTGTGCCGTAGCTGGTGAAGGCGTCGAGAAGGGGATGGGTGATCAGCACCAACCAGATGGCCAGGAACAGTCGGCGTGATGAATAGCCGGGGTTGGGTCGCCATTGGCGCAAGAACCAGGTCAGCAGCAGGGCGAAGCCGGTCAGCACGAACAGCGAATGGCTGAAGCCGCGATGGTAGGTCATGGCCGCTACAGCATCGCCGTAGTCGATCATCACGTCCATATCGGGCAGCGTGCCCAGCACAGCGCCATATAGCAGCGCCTTGCGCCCTTGCCAGCGGCCCAGCAGCGCGCCCTGAATGCTGGCGCCAAGTACGGCTTGGGTGATCGAATCCATGGGGTGTTCTCGCAGGCGGTGGAGGCGGGTGGCTTAACTTACTTGAGCGCTGCAAAGGGCATAGAAGCAAATTTCAAGCAAAGGTTTCAGCCATGCTGGCGTCTACCTTGGGCTATCCTGCACGCCCACCCGAAACAAGGCGCCCCATGCTGGTCATCTCCAACAGCGTTCATCTGCCTGACGATGAAATCGAGCTCACCGCCATTCGCGCTCAGGGCGCGGGTGGGCAAAACGTCAACAAGGTGTCCAGCGCGATGCACCTGCGCTTCGACAGCCAAGCATCCTCACTGCCGCTGTTCTACAAGGAACGGCTGCTGGCCCTGCGTGACAGCCGCATCACCGCCGATGGCGTGGTGATCATCAAGGCCCAGCAATACCGCACTCAGGAGCAGAACCGTGCCGACGCTCTAGAGCGCCTAGCCGAGCTGATTCGCTCTGCCGGCAAGACCGAGAAAGCCCGGCGCCCGACCAAACCGACCCTCGGCTCCAAGAAACGCCGACTGGAAGGCAAGTCCAAGCGCGGAGCGATCAAGGCAGGTAGGGGCAAGGTCGACTTCTAAGAGCCTGGTCTGGTCATAATCTTTCAGCCCGGTCTGCAGATTTGGCAGCTAAGAGGCGGAGGCGGTCATCAATGCAGCATCTGTGGGAGCGGGCCATGCCCGCGATTTTTCGCGCGCATGGCGCGCTCCCACAGTGGATACGATGGCTCCCACGCTCCAGCGTGGTAGCTCAGGCCGCGGTGCTCTGCGCCTGCTCCGGCTGCACACGGCATACAACAGCGAACGCAGAGCGTCCTCGGAGGCATTCCCCAGAAGAGCGTGAGGAGCGATCAGTTGAGTGGCCGCTTCTGCCTTGTAGTTGCCGCATCAGGCGCATAGAGATCATGAACAGGCTCTGAACCGTACGCTCAATCCCACTGCGGCGCGAAGTCCGGGTTGGCCAGGCGTTCGCCGCGCTCCAGTTTGGCGATAGCGGTCATGTCTTGCTCGCTGAGGGTGAGCTTCAAGGCGCCCAGGTTGCTCTGCAAGTTGCTGCGTTTGGTCGACGACGGAATTACCGCGAAGCCCTGTTGCAGTGCCCAGGCCAGCGCGACCTGCGCCGGGTTCGCGGCATGCTTGCTGGCAATTTCCTGGATCACCGGGTCGGTCATTACCTTGCCGTAGGCCAGCGGCATATAGGCGGTGAGATGAATGCCGTGCTCGCGGGCGAAGTCCACTACCTTGCGGTTCTGCAGGAACGGATGGATCTCCACCTGGTTGGTAGCGATCTGGTCGGCGCCGACCACTTCCATGGCCTGCTGCAGATGCGCGTTGGTGAAGTTGGATACGCCGAGCTGCGCCGTCAGGCCGGCGGCCTTGGCTTCCATAAGGGCAGCCACGTATTCGGCGACTTGGATTTCATCGTTCGGCGAGGGCCAGTGGATCAGCGTCAGGTCGACCTGCTCCATCTGCAGCTTGCGCAGACTTTCCTTCAGGCTGGGGATCAGCTTGTCGGCGCTCAGGCTGTCGATCCAGATCTTGGTGGTGACGAACAGCTCGCTGCGCGGCACGCCGGCGGCAGCGATGGCCTGGCCGACCTCGGCTTCATTGCCATAGATCTGCGCGGTATCGATATGCCGGTAGCCGAGTTCCAGGCCATTGCGGACCGAGTCGATGACCTGCTGTTCCTTGAGGCGGTAGGTGCCGAGGCCGAGGGCGGGAATCTGTTGCATATGTCGCTCCTGTCTAATGGGTGACTGTCTGTAGCTGACCGCGATCCGCATGGGTGGTTTCGCGTTTCTGGGTGCAGTCTGGGCCATGGACTTGTGCGGAAAAACCGCGTTTCATGGCAAACATATTTGCTTGCTGGTCACGAATGCCTCCATGAAAACTTCCCTCGACGAGCTACTCGCCTTCAGCACCGTGGTCGCCGCCGGCTCGATTAGCGCGGCGGCGCAGCAGCTCGGGCAGACTGCCTCGGGCATCAGCCGCGCCCTCAGTCGGCTGGAGGAAAAGCTCGAAGTCACCCTGCTGCAGCGCACCACCCGGCGCCTGGAACTGACCGAAGAAGGGCAGGCGTTTCTGCTTCAGGCACGGCGCATCATCGCCAGCGTCGAGGAGGCCGAAGAGCAGATGAGCATGCGTAGGCAAACGCCAGCCGGAAGGCTGCGCGTCAACGCCGCGGCGCCATTCGTGCTGCATGCGGTGGTGCCGCTGATCAAAGGCTTTCGCGAGCGTTACCCGAACATCGAGCTGGAATTGCACAGCAGCGACCAGATCATCGATCTGATCGAGCAGCGCACCGACGTGGCCATCCGTATTGGCCCTCTGCGCGATTCGACCCTGCACGCGCGGCCACTGGGCAGTAGTCGCCGTCGCGTGCTGGCCAGCCCGGCCTACCTGGCAGAGTACGGCGTGCCGGAAAGCGTCGAGGCGTTGCATCAGCACAGCCTGCTCGGCTTCACCCAGCCGGAAAGCCTCAACCAGTGGCCGCTGCGCCATGCACAGGGCGACAGTTTCACCATCGTGCCCAGCCTCAATGCGTCCAGCGGCGAGACGCTGCGGCAGCTGGCGCTGGAGGGCGTGGGCATCGTCTGCCTGTCGGATTTCATGACCCATCTGGACCTTAGTCGTGGCAGCTTGGTGGAGATCCTCGCCGAGCACACGCTGGAGGTGCGCCAACCGATCCACGCCGTGTACTACCGCAACACGGCGCTGACCTCGCGTATCACCTGTTTTCTCGATTACCTGAGCAGTGAATTGAGCACGATGGGGTGATGAAGTACGGCCTTGGAAGCAAGGCGCTCCATACGCCTTGAGACCCCGTGATTATTGGCCTGGAGGGAAGGGCAAAGACGTTGCAGATATAGGCGGAACTGGCTGTGTGCCACATGGGTCTAGGATGATGGTTGATAAGGAGATACCAAAATGACCAAATCCCCGTTCTTTCGTCGTCTGGCTGCCATGCTGGCAGTGTTCCATGCCCTTATGATCGCCCAGGTTCCACTCGCCAATGCCGCGATGATCGGCACGGGTGAAGTGCTGACCCAGCAACAACAGCAGGTCGACCGTGATCAGCTGCTGTCGATGCTCGACGATCAGCAGGTCAAGGACAAACTGCTCGCCATGGGTGTGGAGCGTGATCAGGTAGAGAACCGCATCAACAACCTGACCAGCGCCGAACTCGCGCAATTCAACCAGCAGCTGTCCGAGGCACCGGCAGGTGCCGGTGTCGTGGGCATCATCGTGTTGTTCTTGGTGATCTTCATCATCACCGATATGCTCTGCGCCACCGACATCTTCAGTTTCGTGAAATGCATAAATCGCTAAGACTGCTTTCCGCTTCACTGCTCATCGTCCTGCTCGGCGCATGCGCCAGGTCTCCGGTACTGTCACCGGAGGCCCAGCGCCTGCCCGAGCGGGTCGAACTCACCAGCGTCCCCTTCTATCCGCAGACTGCTTATCAGTGTGGGCCGGCCGCTCTGGCGACCATGCTCAACCAGCGTGGTGTGCTGACTACGCCGGGCTATCTGCAGGAGCAGGTCTACATTCCAGGTCGTGAAGGCAGCCTGCAGGTCGAGATGGTCGCCGCGGCGCGAGCCCATGATCTGCTCGTCTATCCCCTCAAGCCGAAGCTCGATTCGCTGCTGACCGAAGTGGCTGCCGGCAACCCGGTGCTGGTGCTGCAGAATCTTGGCTTCGACTGGTACCCGCAGTGGCACTTCGCGGTACTGGTCGGTTATGACCAGCGCGAGAAGACCCTGACCCTGCGTTCCGGCACCACCAGTCGCTGGGTCACCAGTTTTGCAGCCTTCGACAAAACCTGGGCACGCGGCCAGCGCTGGGCAGTGCTGACCATGCACCCGGAAGATCTGCCGGCCACTGCCGAGCCGACCGTGTGGTTGAAAGCCGCGGCTGATCTGGAAGAGGTAGGCCGCAAGGATGTCGCCCAGTCTGCCTATCGAACCGCTACCAAGCGCTGGCCGGAGCAAGCAGTAGGCTGGTTCGCCCTGGCTAACAGCCGTTACGCCGGTGGCGACCTGCGCGGCGCTGAAGCGGCGTTTCGCGAGAGTGTCAGCCGTCAGGCAGATTTCGCGCCGGGCTGGTTCAACCTCTCACAGGTGCTCGACGAGCGCGGTTGCAAAACCGAAGCCGCCAGCGCCCGCCAGTGCGCCCAACGCCTGAAACCGGAAGACAAGCGTTTCACTGTTATCGGCAAGCGGGGCAATGCCAGTGAGCAGTGCGCGGCACCGGTGGCCTGTCCGGTTCAGTAACGGTGGATGGGGGGAAACAAACGGCGCTTATCGAGCGCCGTTTTTTGTATGTGTCGAAAATAGCTTAAGGCGACTCCCACATATAGTCGGAAGCGGGTTACCCGTGGGAGCGGGCATGAGCTAGGCGTCCCGCCCGCTCCCACGGAAGATCACCGCTCCCCGTTATTGACTGTAGGATGGGCGCAGCCCATCGATAGCTGCATCGATATACGAGGCTTACCCATGGCCCGCGCTCCACCTAAGCGCTGAGTCGTAGCCTGGGTCGAGCGAAGCGATACCCAGGAATTCTGGCAGCCTCGCTCCACGGGGGCAGGGCATCCAACCCACCAAATCAAAAAAACTCAGTTTTTTTAGTCAGTTAGCGAAAAAAGGTGTTGACTCTTTTTCGCCGCTCCGTAGAATGCGCACCCACAGCAGGCACATAGCTCAGTTGGTTAGAGCACCACCTTGACATGGTGGGGGTCGTTGGTTCGAATCCAATTGTGCCTACCAAATTCTTTAAATGGTCGCTTCGGCGGCCATTTTTTTTGCTCGTTGTTTTTGCGTAGTCGTCGCAGCTCGCTCGGCGCTTCGGAATTTTCGAAGATGGCCGGTTTGCCTTGTCAGGCCCGCGCGATTCTGAAAGCATCCACCGTTTCACATCCTCCAGTGACTGCGGTTCGTTCTCGGTTGGCCTCACGGCCCCTGCCTCTGTATGGCAGATACGCCACCGGATCGCTTACTGGCTCATCCCAACCCATGTGGCCTTTGGTAGAGGTCACCACTAGGAGAGGAGGCGCCATGCCCACCATTACTCTTCCCGATGGCAGTCAGCGTTCGTTCGATCACCCGGTATCCGTACTCGAGGTGGCGCAATCCATTGGCGCCGGCCTGGCCAAGGCCACCGTTGCCGGCAAGGTCGACGGCCGTCTGGTCGACGCCTGCGACCTGATCGAAAACGACGCGACCCTGCAGATCATCACCCCGAAGGACCAGGAGGGTGTCGATATCATCCGCCACTCCTGCGCCCATCTGGTCGGTCACGCGGTCAAGCAGCTGTACCCGACAGCGCGCATGGTCATCGGTCCGGTCATCGACGATGGCTTCTATTACGACATCGCCTACGAGCGCCCCTTCACGCCTGAAGACGTGACCGCTATCGAAGCGCGCATGAAAGAGCTGATCGACAAGGACTACGACGTCATCAAGAAAGTGACGCCGCGTGCCGAAGTCATCGACGTGTTCAAGTCCCGTGGCGAAGACTACAAGCTGCGCCTGGTCGACGACATGCCGGACGAACAGGCCATGGGCCTGTACTACCACGAAGAGTACGTGGACATGTGCCGCGGCCCGCATGTGCCCAACACCCGCTTCCTCAAGGCGTTCAAGCTGACCAAGCTGTCCGGCGCCTACTGGCGTGGCGATGCCAAGAACGAGCAGCTGCAGCGCGTTTACGGCACCGCTTGGGCGGACAAGAAGCAGCTGGCGGCCTACATCCAGCGCATCGAAGAAGCCGAGAAGCGTGATCACCGCAAGATCGGCAAGCAGCTCGACCTGTTCCACCTGCAGGAAGAAGCGCCGGGCATGGTGTTCTGGCACGCCAACGGCTGGACCGTTTACCAGGTGCTCGAGCAGTACATGCGCCAGGTGCAGCGCGAGAACGGTTACTCGGAAATCAAGACCCCGCAGGTCGTCGATCGCATCCTTTGGGAGCGCTCCGGTCACTGGTCCAACTACGCCGAGAACATGTTCACCACCTCGTCGGAAAGCCGCGACTACGCGGTGAAGCCGATGAACTGCCCGTGCCACGTGCAGGTGTTCAACCAGGGCTTGAAGTCCTACCGCGACCTGCCGCTGCGTCTTGCCGAGTTCGGTGCTTGCCATCGCAACGAGCCGTCCGGCGCGCTGCACGGCATCATGCGCGTACGTGGCTTCGTGCAGGACGATGCGCACATCTTCTGCACCGAAGAGCAGGTGAAGAAGGAAGCGGCCGATTTCATCAAGCTGACCCTGGACGTCTACAAGGACTTCGGCTTCACCGACATCGCCATGAAGCTGTCGACTCGCCCGGCCAAGCGCGTGGGTTCCGAGGAGTTGTGGGATCGCGCCGAAGGCGCCCTGGCCGATGCGCTGAACGAATCCGGCCTGGAGTGGGAATACCAGCCAGGCGAGGGCGCGTTCTACGGCCCGAAGATCGAGTTCACCCTGCGCGACTGCCTCGGCCGTAACTGGCAGTGCGGCACTCTGCAGTACGACCCGAACCTGCCGGAGCGCCTCGACGCCAGCTACATCGCCGAAGACAACAGCCGCGTGCGCCCGGTCATGCTGCACCGCGCCATCCTCGGTTCGTTCGAGCGCTTCATCGGCATGCTGATCGAGCACTATGCCGGCGTGTTCCCGGCGTGGCTGGCGCCGACCCAGGCGGTGATCATGAACATCACCGACAAGCAGGCCGATTTCGCCCTCGAAGTCGAAAAAACGTTGAATCAAAACGGATTTCGTGCCAAGTCGGACTTGAGGAACGAGAAGATTGGCTTTAAAATCCGCGAGCATACTTTGCTCAAGGTTCCCTATCTGCTGGTGATCGGCGATCGGGAAGTCGAGACAAGAACTGTCGCTGTGCGCACTCGTGAGGGTGCCGATCTGGGCTCCATGCCCGTCGCTCAATTCACTGAATTGCTCGCGCAAGCGGTTTCCCGGCGTGGTCGCCAAGAATTGGAGTAATCATTATTAAGCGTGATATGAGACAAGATAAACGAGGCGCCCCGAAGGCTCCGATCAACGAGAATATCTCGGCACGCGAGGTTCGGTTAATTGGCGCTGACGGTGAGCAAATTGGCATCGTCTCTATTGATGAAGCGCTTAGGATCGCTGAAGAGGCCAAGCTGGACCTGGTAGAAATCTCTGCCGACGCCCAGCCGCCTGTGTGCAGGATCATGGACTACGGCAAGCACCTCTTCGAGAAGAAGAAGCAAGCTGCCATTGCCAAGAAGAACCAGCACCAGCAGCAGATCAAGGAAATCAAGTTTCGTCCAGGGACGGAAGAAGGGGATTACCAGGTAAAACTACGCAACCTGGTACGTTTCCTGATGGAAGGGGACAAGGCCAAGATCTCTCTGAGATTCCGTGGTCGTGAGATGGCCCACCAGGAGCTGGGTATGGAACTGTTGAAGCGGGTCGAAGCCGACCTCGCCGAACACGGTACCGTCGAACAGCATCCTAAGATGGAAGGACGCCAGCTAATGATGGTCATCGCTCCCAAACGCAAGAAATAACCTCCAGGGCACGGCAGGCCTTATGGTTATCTATATCAACTGAATGCGGAGTTACGAACATGCCAAAGATGAAAACCAAGAGCGGCGCTGCCAAGCGCTTTCTCAAAACGGCTGCGGGCTTCAAGCACAAGCATGCTTTCAAGAGCCACATCCTGACCAAGATGTCCACCAAGCGTAAGCGTCAACTTCGCGGTAGCGAACTGATGCATCCGTCGGACAAGGCAAAAGTCGAGCGCATGCTGCGCGTTCGTTAATCTCGGTCAAGATAGAGGAAATTACTCATGGCTCGTGTTAAGCGTGGCGTTATCGCTCGTGCTCGTCACAAAAAAATCCTGAAACTGGCTAAAGGCTACTACGGCGCACGTTCGCGTGTATTCCGTGTTGCCAAGCAGGCTGTCATCAAGGCGGGTCAATACGCCTACCGTGACCGTCGCCAGAAAAAACGTCAGTTCCGCGCTCTGTGGATCGCTCGTATCAACGCTGGTGCTCGCATCAACGGTCTGTCCTACAGCCGTCTGATCGCTGGCCTGAAAAAAGCGTCGATCGAAATCGACCGCAAGGTTCTGGCTGATCTGGCAGTGAACGAAAAAGCGGCGTTTGCTGCGATTGTCGAGAAAGCGAAAGCCGTACTGGCTTAAGTCCCCGACAATCACCGGGTTTCCCGGTGCACTAGAGGCGACAGGCGTAACCCGCAGGTCGACTCTAAACGTCATCGACAGGGGAAGAGCCTTCAAGCTCTTCCCCTGTTTCGTATCTGGAGTCTGTAAATGGAAAATCTGGATGTGCTGGTCTCGCAAGCGCTCGAGGCTGTCAGTCACACCGACGATGTGAACGCCCTGGAACAACTGCGGGTTCACTATCTGGGCAAGAAAGGCGAGCTGACCCAGGTCATGAAGACTCTGGGCAACCTGTCTGCCGAAGAACGCCCCAAGGCGGGCGCGCTGATCAACTCGGCCAAGGAGCGCGTCCAGGACGCCCTCAACAGCCGTAAAGAGATTCTCGAGTCGGCGGCTCTGAGTGCCAAGCTCGCTGCCGAACGTATCGATGTCACCCTGCCGGGCCGCGGCCAGGCATCCGGTGGCTTGCATCCGGTTACCCGTACCCTGGAGCGCGTAGAGCAGTTCTTTACCCGCATTGGTTACGGCATCGCCGAAGGCCCCGAAGTGGAGAACGACTACCACAACTTCGAGGCGCTCAACATTCCGGGCCACCACCCGGCGCGTGCCATGCACGACACCTTCTATTTCAACGCCAACATGCTGCTGCGCACCCATACCTCGCCGGTACAGGTACGCACCATGGAAGCCCAGCAGCCGCCGATCCGTATCGTCTGCCCGGGCCGCGTGTACCGTTGCGATTCCGATATCACCCACTCGCCGATGTTCCACCAGGTCGAAGGCCTGTTCGTGGACGAAGGCGTGAGCTTCGCCGACCTCAAGGGCACCATCGAGGAATTCCTCCGCGTGTTCTTCGAGAAGCCCCTGGGCGTGCGTTTCCGTCCTTCCTTCTTCCCGTTCACCGAGCCGTCGGCCGAAGTCGACATGCAGTGCGTGATGTGCAGCGGCAAAGGCTGTCGCGTGTGCAAGCAGACCGGCTGGCTGGAAGTGATGGGCTGCGGCATGGTGCACCCCAACGTGCTGCGCATGAGCGGCATCGACCCGGAAAAATACTCCGGCTTCGCCTTCGGTATGGGCGTCGAGCGCCTGGCCATGCTGCGCTACGGCGTCAACGATTTACGGCTGTTCTTCGATAACGACCTGCGGTTCCTGGCGCAATTTCGCTAGCCCCCAGCAGTTTCGTAATCGAATTCGATCAGGAGAACAGACAACATGAAATTCAGTGAACAGTGGCTGCGCAGCTGGGTGAGCCCCCAGGCTAGCCGTGACGAACTGGTCGCGCGCCTGTCCATGGCCGGCCTGGAAGTCGACAGCGTCAGCCCGGTGGCCGGTGCCTTCAGCGGCGTGATCGTCGGTGAGGTGCTGAGCACCGAGCAGCATCCCGATGCCGACAAACTGCGCGTGTGCCAGGTCAGCAACGGCAGCGAAACCTTCCAGGTGGTGTGCGGCGCGCCCAACGTGCGCCCCGGCCTGAAGATTCCGTTCGCCACCATCGGTGCCGAGCTGCCCGGCGACTTCAAGATCAAGAAGGCCAAGCTGCGCGGCGTCGAGTCCAACGGCATGCTCTGCTCGGCCTCCGAGCTGCAGATCAGCGAGGACAACGACGGCCTGCTGGAACTGCCGGCCGATGCGCCGGTAGGCCAGGACATCCGCGAGTACTTCGAACTCAACGACGTCAGCATCGAAGTCGACCTGACTCCCAACCGCGGTGACTGCCTGTCCCTGGCGGGTCTCGCCCGTGAAGTCGGTGCCCTGTACGACGCACCCGTCACCCGCCCGCAAATCGCTGCGGTCGCCCCGGCCCACGATGAAGTGCGCCCGGTCGAAGTGCTTGCCCCGCAGGCTTGCCCGCGTTACCTGGGCCGCGTGGTGCGCAACGTCGACCTGTCCAGGCCGACCCCGCGCTGGATGGTCGAGCGCCTGCGCCGCGCCGACGTGCGCAGCATCGATGCCGCCGTTGACGTCACCAACTACGTGATGCTCGAACTCGGCCAGCCGATGCACGCCTTCGACCTGGACGTGATCCAGGGCGGCATTCGCGTGCGCATGGCTGAAGAGGGCGAGAAACTGGTGCTGCTCGACGGCCAGGAAGTCACCCTGCGTGCCGACACCCTGGTAATCGCCGACCACCAGCGCGCCTTGGCCATCGCCGGCGTGATGGGCGGCGAGCACAGTGGCGTCAGCGCCACCACCCGTGATCTGTTCCTGGAAAGCGCCTTTTTCGACACCATCGCCGTGGCTGGCAAGGCCCGTTCCTACGGCCTGCACACCGATTCTTCGCACCGCTTCGAGCGCGGCGTGGATTCGCAACTGGCCCGCGAAGCCATGGAGCGCGCCACCGCGCTGCTGCTGGAGATCGTTGGCGGCGAAGCCGGCCCGATCATCGAAGCGGTCGACCCGGCGCAACTGCCAAGCGTCGCGCCGATCAGCCTGCGCGCCGATCGCGTCGAGCAGATGCTCGGCCTCAGGCTCGACGACGAGCTGATCGTCAAACTGCTGGGTGCCCTGGGCCTGAGCGTCGAAGGTGGGGCAGGGCAGTGGCAGGTCAAGGTGCCGAGCCACCGCTTCGACATCAGCCTGGAAGTCGACCTGATCGAAGAGCTGGCCCGCCTGTACGGCTACAACCGCCTGCCGGTGCGTTACCCGCAAGCGCGCCTGGCGCCGCAGACCAAGGCCGAAGCCGTGGCTGACCTGCCGGTGCTGCGCCGCCTGCTGGTGGCCCGTGGTTACCAGGAAGCGATCACTTACAGCTTCATCGATCCCAAGCTGTTCGAGCTGTTCAGCCCGGGCGTCAAGCCGCTGACCCTGGCCAACCCGATCTCCGCCGACATGGCCGCCATGCGCGCCTCGCTGTGGCCGGGCCTGGTCAAGGCGGTGGAGCACAACCTCAACCGCCAGCAGTCGCGCGTGCGCCTGTTCGAAAGCGGCCTGCGCTTCGTCGGCCAGCTGGACGAGCTCAAGCAGGAGCCGATGCTCGCTGGCGTGATCACTGGCAGCCGCCTGCCGGAAAGCTGGGCCCATGGCCGTGACAGCGTCGACTTCTTCGACGCCAAGGCCGACGTCGAAGCCCTGCTGGCCGCCGCTGGCGACGCCGCCAGCTTCGCCTTCGTGCCGGGCGAGCACAGTGCCCTGCACCCGGGCCAGACCGCACGCATCGAGCGCGAAGGGCGGCTGGTCGGTTACCTGGGTGCCATCCACCCGGAGCTGGCCAAGACCCTCGGCCTGGATCAGTCGCTGTTCCTGTTCGAGCTGCTGCTGAGCGAAATCACCGCAGGCCGCATGCCGGCGTTCAAGGAACTGTCGCGCTTCCCCGAAGTGCGTCGCGACCTGGCGCTGCTGGTCGACCGTGACGTGCCGGCCCAGAACCTGCTGGCCGACATTCGCGAGCAGGCCGGCGAGTGGCTCACCGACCTCAGGTTGTTTGATGTTTATCAGGGTAAAGGTATTGATCCGCTTAGAAAAAGCCTGGCGGTCGGCTTGACCTGGCAGCATCCATCGCGCACTCTAAATGACGATGAGGTGAGCACCGCCACGCAAAACATCCTCACCTCCCTGGAACAAAGGTTCAACGCCACGTTAAGGAACTAGCGTATGGGGGCACTGACGAAAGCTGAGATGGCCGAACGTCTGTACGATGAGCTGGGCCTGAACAAACGAGAAGCCAAGGAACTGGTGGAGCTCTTCTTCGAAGAAATCCGCCAGGCACTGGAACTCAATGAGCAGGTGAAGCTCTCAGGCTTCGGTAACTTCGATCTGCGCGATAAGCGTCAGCGCCCCGGTCGTAATCCAAAAACAGGGGAGGAGATCCCGATCACGGCCCGCCGTGTCGTGACCTTCCGCCCCGGCCAGAAGCTCAAAGCCAGGGTTGAAGCCTATGCTGGAACCAAGTCATAACGACGAACTGCCTGTCATACCCGGCAAGCGGTACTTCACCATCGGCGAGGTCAGTGAGCTTTGTGCGGTCAAACCGCACGTGCTTCGTTATTGGGAGCAGGAGTTTCCACAGCTCAACCCGGTCAAGCGCCGCGGCAACCGTCGGTATTACCAGCGCCAGGATGTGCTGATGATCCGCCAGATCCGCGCTTTGCTGTACGACCAGGGCTTCACCATCGGTGGCGCACGCCTGCGCCTGACCGGAGAAGAAGCCAAGGACGACACCACCCAGTACAAGCAACTCATCAAACAGATGATCGCCGAGCTGGAGGATGTACTCCACGTCCTGCGCAAATGAATTCGTAGAAAAACCTTCCACAATTCAGATGCTTAGTTTATAGTCTCTCCCGCTTTCGGCTAACGCCAAAGGCACCAGCAACACCCGTCGGGGCGTAGCGCAGCCCGGTAGCGCACTTGCATGGGGTGCAAGGGGTCGAGTGTTCGAATCACTCCGTCCCGACCAAATAATCCCAACATAAAAGCTCGATCAGAAATGGTCGGGCTTTTTTGTTTTTGTGCCATTAACCCTGTGTCATAAAAGCCCACTTGCGCGAATGACCTCGTGTCAACAACAGCAGTGAGGCGGGTTTAGCCGCATCATGTTGGTCGATTTGTGCCACTTCGAGCGTTTGCACCCAAGTGAGCGTCCAGTTACCGCGCGGCCGATTCGCTGAGGTAGTGAATCTGATGCGCCTCGCTTGGCAGCGGCACCTCCCACTTGAACAGCATGCGACGGATATCCTCGTTACGCAGGCTGGTGTCGCGCCGGCTGTTACGCCGGTAGATCTCCTTCTCGGGCATCTCCAGATACTGGATCTGCACCCTGGCCTGGTAGGCGTATAGCAGGTCGAGGGTCTTCTTGCGCATCTGCGCCGACAGGTGCGTGGAGTTCCACACGAAGGGCTGTTTCTCGCGCAGCAGCGACTTGGCCCGGTCGATGGCGAAGTGCGCAGCGGCGCCTTCGTTCTCGCCATGGCGCAGGCCCAGGGCCTCGCGTGCGTCGTCGAAGGAGATCACCGGCAGGTCAGGGTGATGTTTGGCCACCCAGGTGTTCTTGCCACTGGCCGGCATGCCGGACAGCATGATGACCCGCGAGCCTTCCGGCTCGTGCAGCGGATAGTCGGGATGCACCCGGGCACCCCGGAAGTACTGGATACGGGTGTAGTCATCGACGAACGCCCGTGGCCCATACAGGCAGCCTTCCTCGTCGGCCAGCTCGCGAAACAGCTCGATCTCGTCGAGCACGGCCTGCTTGCCCACGTAGGTGCGCCCCTGCATGTCCGCTTCCGCGACTGCGCAAAGCATCCATACCGGCAGCTCCCACGACAGCTTGTGCAGGATGAACTCCGGGCTCTGCCCGCTGCGGTTGCCCGACAGCGCGAAGAACGGCAACTGGTGCACCGAGATGATCCGGCAGACCTGCTCGCGCAACTCGAAGGGCATGCCTGCCCGCCATAGAAGCAGCCGTGCATCCACGGCGCCGCGTCGCGAGTGGCCTGGCTGGCCGATGCGCCCGGTTTCGGTATCGATCACCGTGGTGTCCGGCTTCGAGATGTCGTGCAGCAGCGCGGCCAGGAACAGCACCAGGCGCTGTTCCTCGGTGGCCTGCTGGTAACGCGGTTGCGCGAGCAAGGCCTCGACCACCATGCAGGTGTGAATCCACACGTCGCCCTCGGCGTGGTAGTACGGATCCTGGGGCGTGCTGGCCAAACGTTGCAGGGCCGGAATCGCCTCCAGGCACGCCTGCGCATCGAAGCGCCGGCCCGGCTCTGGAACCAGGCCTTGCAGTTGTTGAATGTCCATTTTGTTGTTCTCCTTCAATAACCAGGCCGCTGGCCATTCCAATCCATCGACAGGCGAGGGGCGTAGAGGTCTACCCCGTCGGCCAGCAGGTTGGGAATGAACGGCTGGTTCGCATGATGCTGGTCAGCATCGAGGATCGCCTGGACAAAGTCCTGGCGAACCCACTTGAGGCGTCCGTTGGTTTGTTTGTCGTCTTCGAGCTTCAGGTACAGGCCTTCCATCACCGTCGACTTGTCGCACTGCCGCCAGGCCCGTTCCAGGTCCAGGCCTTCGCGCTGCACCGTGGCTTCGAAGGCGCTGCGCCATGCCGATGACTTGGCCTGCGAATCGCCGAGCAGCTCGAGCAGATCCTTGAGCCGCGCTGGCGCCAGCCCTTCATGAAGCACCGGCACCGACAGCACCGGGCCGTCGCGCAGCAGCTTGCGCCGGGCGGCGGTCGAGAGGAACAGGCCATGGGCCCGATCCCATACGTCGAACTCGCAGAAGAAGTGCGGCAGGCGGTCGTAGAACACCGAATGCTTCTTGTGCATCCACTCGCCGAACAGCACGTAGCGGTCTTCAAGGCGGCTCAGCAACCAGTCCTCGTGGGCCACGGCCCACTGCTTGAACAGGTTGAACTGGCGCTCCCGACCGCCACCGGTCAGGTAATGGCCACGCGATTGCAGCAGCAGTTCACCGGCCGCGGAGAAACTGATGCCGGCATTGGCGCCGTCCAGTTTCTCCTCGACGACCAGCCACTGCCCGCTCAGCGAGGCATAACGAACCTGATCGCTATCGGTATCGCCCGGCTGCAGGCGAGAGCTCTCAAGGTGTGGCGTGCGTGGGTATTTGTGTAGCTCGAGATTTTGCGCATAGGCGCGGAAATCCATGTTCATGGGTTTTCTCCATTGCAATTGGGAAAACCGACGACAAGGGTTCAGGCGGGCAAAATGTGGGAAGCGGCCACGCAAGTGCGCAGGCAGCCATCAGGCACGATGGACCGTCGTCGGTATCAGGCTTGTTGGCTGGAGCAGGGCACTTCGTTCACCACTTGAGAGAGGGGGGGGAGTGGAAATAAGGGGGCGCATTCAACATCCAAAAAATCTGGAAGTCAACACTGCTAAGGCGCGTTTAGCGCTTAGGCCCAAAGCAGCCGACCCATTCACTTAGCGCGATTCGCACCACGCCGACGCTGTAAGGCGAGGTGCACCTTATGACCCGCTTAAGGCTTTTGAGGCCCATCTTTGCGCGGTATGAGTCTAGAGGCTTTGCGGGAAAACGCTGAAAAAACGTTAGATTGAGCGGGGAATTAGACGCAATGTAAATCCTATATTTTACTTTTAAATCAATAAGTTAAATTGTTTTACAGAGCCATGGTGTCGTGGGCGAGCATTCAGCTAGCTCAACGAGTTAAACTCCCGGCTTTTTAGTCTCCCCCGGAGTTGTTGCGTGAACACGGAAAATCATTCCCAGACGGCCGCGTTTCTTTGGTCCATTGCCGATCTGCTGCGCGGTGACTTCAAGCAATCGCAGTACGGCCGCATCATCCTGCCGTTTACCCTGTTGCGCCGTATGGAGTGCGTTCTGGCGCCGACCAAAGATGAGGTTATCAAGCAGACCTTTGCCCAAGAAGGGCGCTCCGACACCGTGCGGGAGATGATTTTGCTGCGCGCTGCCGGTCAGCAGTTTTTCAACGCTTCGCCGCTTACTCTTGGCACGCTGTCCGATACGCAAACTGCCGCCGACCTGATGAGCTACGTGCAGGCGTTCAGTAAGGATGCTCGCGAGATCTTCGAGCACTTCCACTTTGAGGATTTCGTTCAGCAGCTAGAAACCGCCAACCTGCTGTACCAGGTGGTGCAGCGCTTCGCTGCCACGGATCTGAGCCCGGAGCGCATCAGCAACTTCGGCATGGGCATCATTTTCGAAGAGCTGATCCGCAAGTTCGCCGAAAGCTCCAACGAGACCGCCGGGGAGCACTTCACTCCGCGCGACATCGTGCACCTGACCACCTCGCTGGTTATCACCGGGCAGGACGGCAAGCTCGCGCCCAGCAGCATCGTCACTATCTATGACCCAACCGCCGGTACCGGCGGCTTCCTCTCCGAGGGTGACGAATACATCCAGTCGATCAGCGAGAAAGTCACCGTGTCTCTGCACGGCCAGGAACTCAACCCCGAGTCCTACGCCATCTGCAAAGCCGACATGCTGATCAAGGGCCAGGACGTGGCCAGCATCAAGCTCGGCAACACCCTGTCCAACGACCAGCTGGCCGACAAGCGCTTCGACTTTATGCTCAGCAACCCGCCGTTTGGCGTGGAATGGAAGAAGGTGCAGAAGCAGATTACCGATGAGCACAGCCATAGGGGCTTCGACGGCCGCTTCGGCCCCGGCCTGCCACGCGTGTCCGACGGCTCGCTGCTGTTCCTCCTGCACTTGGTCAGCAAGATGCGTGACCCGCGCGACGGTGGCTCGCGCATCGGCATCATCCTCAACGGCTCGCCGCTTTTTACTGGCGGCGCCGGTTCAGGTGAGTCGGAGATTCGCCGCTATCTGCTGCAGAACGACTTGGTCGAAGCCATCGTCGCGTTGCCCACCGACATGTTCTATAACACCGGCATCGCCACCTATGTGTGGATTCTCTCCAACCACAAATCCAGTGCGCGCCAGGGCAAGGTGCAGTTGATCGACGGCAGTCTGCACTACGCCAAGATGCGCAAGTCGCTGGGCAGCAAGCGCCAGTACATCACCGAAGATCAAATCAGCGAACTGGTGCGCCTGTATGGCAGCTTCGAGCAAACCGCGCAGAGCAAAATCTTCCCCATCGATGACTTCGGCTACCGGCGCATCACCGTTGAGCGTCCGCTGCGCCTGAACTTCCAGACCAGCGCCGCGCGCATCGATAAGGTGCTGGAAGAAAAAGCCCTGCAGAAACTCGATTGCGCCGCCCAGCAGCAACTGGTGGCCGCCCTGCAAGCGATGGACGCCAGCGTGCTGCACCGCAACCGCGAGCAGTTCAGCAAGCTGCTGAAAAAAGCCCTCAGCGCGCATAGCGTCAGCCTCAGTACGCCGGAGCTAAAGGCTCTGCTCAATGCCCTGAGCGAGCGCGATCCCGAGGCGGATATCTGCACCACCAAGGGCCAGCCGGAAGCCGACGCCGGCTTGCGCGATAACGAGAACGTGCCGCTGGGCGAGTCGGTGTACGACTACTTCCAGCGCGAAGTGATTCCGCATGTGCCCGATGCCTGGATCGATGAAAGCAAGACCGATGCGCAGGATGGCGAAGTCGGCATTGTCGGTTTCGAAATTCCCTTTAACCGCCATTTCTATGTGTTCCAGCCGCCGCGTCCGCTGGCCGAGATCGATAGAGATCTGAAAGCCTGCACCGACCGTATCAAGCAGATGATTGAGGGGCTGTCGGCATGAGTTTTCCTGCTTATCCAGTTTACAAAAACTCCGGGGTTGATTGGTTGGGTGAAATTCCTGAAGGGTGGAGCATTAAGCCTCTTTGGGCTTTATTTCGTCGGCATAAGCTTACGGGCTTTCCTGATGAGCAATTGCTATCTGTTTATCGCGACTATGGAGTTATTCCAAAAGCATCGCGCGATGACAATTTCAACAAGCCCTCAGACGATTTGGGTGCGTATCAACTTGTTCAAATTGGTGATTTGGCGATCAATAAAATGAAGGCATGGCAAGGTTCCGTAGGAATATCTAGCCACAAAGGAATCGTCAGCCCGGCCTACCATGTTTATGCGCCTAGCCACTCAGAAGCATCTCAATATCTACATCACCTTTTTCGGTGTAATGAGTACATAGCTGGTTATCTAGCGAACTCGAAGGGTATCCGCGTAAACCAGTGGGACTTGGAGCCACAGCAGCACTCACGCATGTCTGTATTGCTGCCCTCATTTCAAGAGCAAACCCAAATCGCCCGTTTCCTCGACCACGAAACCGCCCGCATCGACGCGCTGATCGAAGAGCAGCAGCGCCTGATCGAACTGCTCAAGGAAAAGCGCCAGGCCGTGATCTCCCACGCCGTCACCAAAGGCCTCGACCCCGCGGTGCCGATGAAAGACTCCGGCGTGGAGTGGCTAGGCGAGGTGCCCGCGCATTGGAGTTCTATTCAGGTAGGTAGGGTTTGCCGAAAGGTTTCTGATGGGCCGCATTTCTCGCCTGATTATGTTGATGAAGGGGTGATGTTTCTTTCGGCAAGAAATATCGCTGTGGATGGCTGGCACCTTGACGATGCAAAGTTTGTATCGGAAGAGGATTACCTAGAGTTCTGCCGCCGAATCGTTCCAGAAAAGGGGGATGTTCTTTACACAAAAGGCGGCACTACAGGTATTGCCCGAGTTGTTGATCTGGATGACAGGTTTCAGGTTTGGGTGCATGTCGCGGTTCTTAAACTTGATCGTGAGCTGGTTGATCCCTATTACATGGCTTTTGCGCTCAATAGCACCGGTTGCTATGAGCAGTCTCAGCTGCATACTCGCGGCGCTACAAATCAGGACCTTGGCTTGACCCGAATGATTAAAATTTGGTTCGCGCTTCCTCCAAGAGAAGAGCAGATCCGAATTTGTGAGTTTTTGACCCAGGCATTAAGCAAAATCGACGATTTGATTGCCGAGGCATCTACGGTTACGAGTTTACTTAGTGAACGCCGCTCCGCCCTAATCTCCGCCGCCGTCACCGGCAAAATCGACGTACGTAGCTGGCAGCCTCCGGCCAGCGCATTCTCCCCCGAATTAGCACAAGAGGCCGTGTAATGGCGGACAGCAAGGAAGCTCAATTCCAGCAGGACATTATCGACGCCCTGGCCGCCCAGGGCTGGCTGGTCGGCACCGCCAGCGGCTACGACCGGCGCACGGCGCTGTATACCGAAGATGTGCTGGGCTACTTCAAGGAAGCCTGGCCGGAGCGTTGGAACAAGTTCGCCAAAGCCAATCCAAACAACCCAGATGACGTGCTGGTGCAGAAACTGGTGCGCGAGCTAGAACAGAGCGGCACCCTGGATGTGCTGCGCCATGGCTTCAAACTGCCGGCGGTGAAGATTGAGCTGTGCAGGTTTAAGCCCGACCACGGCATGAATCCGGACACCCTCAAACACTACCAGTGCAACCGCTTGCGCGTGGTGCCGGAGGTTTCCTACTCGCCCCATGCGCGCGAAGCCGGCAGCAGTGTGCAGAGCTACAACCCACGGCTGGATCTGGTGCTCTTCGTCAACGGCATCCCCACCGCCACGCTGGAGCTGAAAAGCGAGTTCAAGCAGTCGGTGGAGAACGCCAAGCGCCAGTATCGTCACGACCGCCCGATAAAAGACCCGCTGACCCGCAAGCCCGAGCCGCTGCTGACCTTCAAGCGTGGCGCGCTGGTGCACTTTGCCGTGGGCCAGAACGAGGTGGCGATGACCACCAAGCTGGCGGGTAAGGATACCTTCTTCCTGCCGTTCAACCTTGGCAGCGCGGAAGGCGGCGCGGGCAACCCGCCGCCACCCGACGACAGCCAGTACGCCACCGGCTACTTGTGGCATCAATTGTTCAGGCCGGATGCCTGGCTCAAGGTGCTCGGACGCTTCCTGCATCTGGACAAGAAAACCACTGAGGGCTTCGACGGCACACTGACAACTAGGGAAACGATGATCTTCCCGCGCTACCACCAGTGGGATGTGGTGAACAGACTGATCCAGACCACCCACGTCGAAGGGCCGGGCAAGCGTTACCTGATCCAGCACAGTGCCGGTTCCGGCAAGTCCAACTCGATAGCCTGGACAGCTCACCAGCTCGCCTCGATGTACAGCGGTGACGGCCAGCGGCTGTTCAGCTCGGTGATAGTGGTCACCGACCGCACTGTGCTCGATAGTCAGTTGCAGAACACCATCTATCAGTTCGAGCACGCCCAGGGCGTGGTCCGCCCGATCACTCGCGACGTGGGCAACCAGAGCAAGTCGGAGCAATTGGCCGAGGCGCTGGCCGAACAGACGCGCATTATCATCGTCACCATCCAGACGTTCCCGGCGCTGTTCGACGCGCTGGAGAAATACCCCAAGCTCGCTTCGGGGCGCTATGCGGTGATTGCCGATGAAGCGCATTCCTCGCAGGCCGGCTCCTCTGCCAGCAAGCTGAAGCAGATTCTTAGCAACGATGCGGTCGAGGCTGAGGAAGTCAGTGCAGAAGACCTGTTGGGCGCGGCCGTGCAGGCGCGTCAGCCGAACGAGCGCATCAGCTATTACGCCTTCACCGCCACGCCCAAGGCCAAGACCCTTGAGCTATTCGGCCGCGTGCCCGATCCAACGCTGCCGCCAAGCGCCAGTAACAAGCCGGAAGCGTTCCACCTTTACTCCATGCGCCAGGCCATCGAGGAGGGCTTTATCCTCGATGTGCTGCGTAACTACACCACCTACAGCACCGCCTGGAAGATCGCCCACCCGGATGGCGAAGACGAAGAGGTGGATTCGAAAAAGGCGCGCATGAAACTGGCGCGCTGGGTGCGCCTGCATCCGTACAACATCGACAAGAAAGTCGAAATCATCGTCGAGCACTTCCGCGCCAACATTCTTCATGTGCTCAACGGTCAGGCCAAGGCGATGGTGGTGACCAGTAGCCGCCAGGAAGCCGTGCGTTATCAGTTGGCCGTCAAGGCCTACGTGCAGCATATGGGCTACGGTGATGTGCATCCGTTGGTAGCGTTCTCTGGCAGTGTGTTGGCAGACGAAGTGATTCCTGAGGAAGTGACGGAGAGCAGCAGCTTGCTCAACGCCGGTCTGAATGGCCGTGACTTGGCGGACGCCTTCGACACCCAAGATTTCAACGTGATGATTGCGGCCAACAAGTATCAAACTGGCTTCGATCAGCCCAAGCTGTGCGCCATGTACGTGGACAAGAAACTGCAAGGCGTGGACTGTGTGCAAACCTTGTCGCGGCTGAACCGTACTTTCCCAGCGAAGCAGACGTTTATCCTCGACTTCTTCAACACGCCGCAGGACATTCTCGACGCCTTTTTGCCGTATTACACCAAGGCTGAGCTGAGTGATGTCACCGACCCGCAGATCATCTACGACTTGCAGAAGAAGCTGGATGCGGAAGGGATCTATCACTGGCAGGAAGTCGAGGCGTTCGCTCTAGCGTTCTTCGATCCGAAGGCGTCGGCTAGTAAACTCAGTTATTACTGCACGCCCGCGAAGGAGCGCTTTGCCAAGCGCTATGCCTTCTCCATGGAGTCGCGCAAACAAGCGCTGGACTTCAAACGCACTGCTGAAGCCAACGGCGACAGCGCCGGCTTGAAAAAGGCCGAGCACGCGTTGAAAGAAGCAGGCGAGCAGATCGACCAGCTCGATCTGTTCCGCAAGAACCTGCAGAGCTTTGTGCGCCTGTACGAGTTCCTCTCGCAGATCGTGCCTTATGAGGATCGCGAACTGGAGCAGCTCTGTGTATATGCCAAGCACCTGCACCCGCTTCTACGTGTGGATCGCCTGCAGCAGGACGACGTGGACGTGGGCGAGCTGCAACTGAGTCACTACCGCCTGAGCAAGCGCGCCGAGCACCAGTTGCGCCTCAGCGAAGGAGAGGGCGAATACACCCTCAAACCCAGCAGTGACGTTGGCAGCGGTAAACCTCACGACCCAGAGAAGAAGCGTCTATCTGAGATCATCAATGCGCTCAATGACATCTTCGGCGCAGAAGTAAGCGATGAAGACCAACTGCAGTTCCTCACTGGCATTGCCCAGCGCATCAGTCGGCAAGACGACGTAATGGCCCAAGTGAACAACCACTCGGTTGATCAAGTGATGCACGGCCTGTTCCCCAAGCGCGTTTTGGATACTGTCCTCGACGCCATGACAGACCACGAGAAGCTGTCGCTGGAAGTGCTTGATAACGAGACGAAGAGCCGAGCGTTTGCACTGGTGATTTTGAAGATGCTGAAGACGGCGGCTGGCGTTGATGAGGGCGGCTTGCACGGAGCCTAGGCACAAATAGCGTTAGGGAGTAACGATGGCGATTCCAGATTTTCAAAGCGTGATGCGGCCGGTGCTGGCCACTGTACAGAACGGCGTGCCGATGCCGCTCAACGAGGTGCGCGAGCGAGTGGCCGAGCAGTTTCAACTGACTGAGGACGAGCGCAAGGATCGGCTGCCGTCGGGTCATCAGACGGTGATAAATAACCGTGTGGGCTGGGCTCGTACTTATCTGAACAAAGCAGGGCTGCTGTGCATCCCGACCAAGGGGATGGTTCAGATTACCCCGCGCGGCCTTGACGCTCTGACAAGCGGGCCGGAGCGCATCACTGTTCGCTGGTTGAAGCAGTTCCCCGAGTTCGCGGACTTCCATACCGCCAAACCGCAAGCGCCTGATACGCCGGTCTTGCTTGATGTTGAAATCGCCGAAACCACGCCTGACGAACAGTTGGCGGAGGCGCATCAAGCGCTGGTGCAGTCCCTTGCAGAGGAGCTGCTCGTGCAAGTTCGGACTGCTACCCCCAGGTTCTTTGAACAGGTGGTGGTCGATCTGATGATAGCCATGGGCTACGGCGGCTCGCGTAAGGAGGCCGGCAAGGCGACTCAGGCGACCAACGATGACGGTATCGACGGGATTATCAAAGAAGACAAGCTTGGCCTCGACGTGATCTATTTGCAGGCCAAGCGCTGGGCCAATACGGTGCATCGTCCAGAGATCGATAAGTTTATCGGCGCTCTGACCCGCCAGCGTGCGCGCAAAGGTGTGTTTATCACCACCTCGGAGTTTTCCGATGGTGCTCGCACTGCAGCGCTAGGCCTGGATATTAAAGTGGTGCTGATCGACGGTGTTGAATTGGCCCGACTGATGGTTGAGAACAATTTGGGCGTGAGCGTTAAGCAGGTGTACGAGGTGAAGCAGCTCGACAGTGATTACTTCGCTGAAGACTGACGGAAGCGGTCATCAAGCAGGTATGAGCAAAAATTTTTAATGATCAGATGCCTCTTTATCGCCCTGGCAGCGGCATTTTTTCTGTATTTTGCATTCGGACTCCGCGCAATCGGGCAGGGCTGCCGCGGATTTAGTGCGGACTGTTACATTCCGGCAGCCCAGTTTTCGAAAGATATGCAGGCGCTGACGGTAATGATGCTTCTGGGCATCGCGGTGTTTCTGTTCGCCTATTTACTTTTCTACCTGTTCTCTAGGGCTTTGAGACGGGACTTCAAAAAATAACCTTGCTCTGCCGCATGCAACTGCGGTTGTAGAAACAGGACAGATTTTCTGTCCTGTTTCTAAGTGCCCTTTCCCAAATGTGGTTGTTGACGGCAACCGTTGATTTCCCCATTTCCAGTGGGCACAGCGTTAAGTTACTCGGCTAGACGCTCCCCCCAGCCTTTGCTGAATCCTACTGATAAACGCCACCTCAAACGCCCTCCGATCCGTCTCATCCGGCAGTGCGTCCCACTCGAAAATCAGTGCAGCCCATAACCAATGGCTGCGCTTGCCGTTTAGCCAGCGTTCTGCGGCGCGAATGCCGTTGTGAAAAGCCGGCCGACAATCCTTTGTCCAGGCGACCTGTAGGCCGGGGTAGCCGTCGTTGGCGGGCAGGGTGGTGGTAACGCCTCTAGTCATGGCGGTTTCCTCCCCGGTTTTCACAGCTTGCTCGGCGGTAGAGCACCGTCAGTTCGTTGAGCAGTTCCTGGGCGGCGAAGCAGGCCATTCGCACCCGTAGCGAGTCGGGGCGGTCTCGTTCCTCACGCAGAAGGTCTTCGAGCAGTTCGTTCAACAGCACGGCGCGCAGGTCGGCATCGGCCAGTGCGCTTCGGGTCTGGAAGTTGGCGCCCGTAATCGGGCTTGGGCGTCTGGGGAAGTTGAGTACACGGCCGAGTAGGTTAGCCATGGGGCACCTCCGGGGTGGAGGTCTGTGGGCCGTTGGGGCGAGCAGGGTGGTGCCCTGGCGTAAAAGCTGGATAGCGCATTTTCCTTATGCTCCTCGGACAGCTGAAGAGCCACCAATGCCGTTTCGACTCGGTTATTGGTGGCGAACCGTACGGGGGTCGAAATACCGGCGTCCGAGGGAACCGGCCAGGCGTGAGCCTGCCCCGCACGGCCCGCCATAGAAATGCAGTAGCCCGGTGGCGAACCACCAGCTATTGGCTATGACGTTGCTGCGTCCTCAGACAAAACGGGTTTCGACTCCCGGTCGCGGGATTGACCACGACCCGCGCACTCTAGCCCGCAGGTTTTCAGATGGCAACCTTGCTGGTTGGCTCAGCTGTTACAGCTTCTTAGACAGGCGTCGACTCGCTCAGAGAGAGCAGGGTGGTGTATTTGCCCATGCTGGTATTTCCCAGAACCACTACCCCCTACCTCCGCGCCACATCCGAGAAGTAAAACTTGTCGAGGGTATGCCGGGACTGGGTGTACTCGAACTGCTTGCCGTCCTGCAGAAAGGTCTGGTTGCTGACCACGATCACGTGGCTCTGGTCGTCCAGATCCAGATGCTTGAGGTCGTCCGCGCCGCGAGGCACGGCTTCGATGGTGCGTTGCGAGTAGCTGATCTGCAGCTGCAGGGTCTTTTCGATGAACTCGTAAATCGAATGCTCGGCGATGCTGCGATCAAGGCCGGGGATCAGGTCGGCGACGAAGTGGTTGATATCCAAAATCACCCGCCGGCCATCGATACGCCTGACCCGCTTGATGCGGGTGATCAACGTGCCCTGTTCGGCCTGGATGTGCTCGCAGAGGCTGCCTTCCAGCGGCAGCTGGCTGAGCTCGACCACCTCGGTGCGCACGTTGCCGCCCAGTCGGGGGTAGGTCTCCTGAAAGCTGACGATGCCGCCGAGCTGGAATTCGATGGGCGCGCGCGACAGCACGAAGGTGCCCTTGCCGTGGATCTTCTGCGCAAAACCCCGTTCCTGCAGTTGCTCGATGGCCTTGCGCACGGTGCCGCGGCTGGTCTGGTAGCGCTCCATCAGCTCGGTCTCGGAGGGCAGGCGGGCACCGCGCTCGAGATGTTCGCTGGTAATGCTGGCAAGCAGATCGCTGTAGATCTGGCTGTATTTGCTCATGTGCAGGGCTCAATGCCGGATGTGGTCAAACGAGGAACCTTAGGGAGCGCATGGCGCTTTGTCTATCGGTGAGCATCTGGCCGCTGTTCAGTGTGGCTGCTGAAACCGCGATATTGGCAAACATAGCCAAACTGGTCTATACGAGTTGTTGATCTAACTCGTATGTACGAGTATGGTCTTATCAGATTGCTACCTATGCCGCTCTCCAAAAATAAAATCCTCGAAGGACAAAAAGCGCATGAGTCACGATTATTCAACCATTGCCCGCGACGTGCTGCAGAGCCTCGGCGGCGTCGATAATGTCGAGCAGGCCGCCCATTGCGTGACGCGCCTGCGCCTGTCCCTCAAGGACCCCAAGAAGGTCGACGTGGGGACCTTGAACCAGATCGATCTGGTCAAGGGCTCGTTCTTCACCGGCGGCCTCTACCAGGTGGTGATCGGGCCTGGCGATGTGGAAAAGGTCTATGCCGCGCTGCGCGAGCAGACCGGCCTGGCGGCCATGACCATCGCCGATCTCAAGCAGCAGAGCGCCGCCAAGATCAACGGCATGCAGCGCCTGGTGCGCATTCTCTCCGACGTGTTCATGCCCATCCTGCCGGCGCTGATCATTGCCGGCCTGCTGATGGGCGTGAACAACCTGATCGGCGCCAAGGGGATGTTCATCGAGGGGGTTACCCTGCTCGAGGCCTACCCGTCGCTGGACGGCGTGTGGAGCCTGATCAACCTGATGGCCAACACCTCGTTCGTGTTCCTGCCGGCACTGGTTGGCTGGTCGGCGGCGAAGCGCTTCGGGGGCAGTGAAATCCTCGGCATCGTGCTCGGCCTGATGCTGGTGCATCCCGACCTGCTCAATGCCTGGAACTACGGCAAGGTGGTCGCCGGCCTGGGCGATCAGGGTATGCCGTATTTCGATATCTTCGGCTGGTTCAAGATCGAGAAGGTCGGTTACCAGGGGCAGATCCTGCCGATCCTGCTGGCGGCCTATGTGATGAGCGTGATCGAGAAATGGCTGCGCGCCCGAGTGCCCAATGCCATCCAGCTGCTGGTGGTGCCGATCACCACCATCGTCATCACCGGCGTATTGGCACTGGCCCTGATCGGCCCGGTAACCCGCCACCTGGGCATCCTCATCACCGAGGGCGTGGTGATGCTGTTCGATTTCGCGCCGCTGATCGGCGGGGCGATCTTCGGCATGCTGTTCGCGCCGCTGGTGATCACCGGCATGCACCACATGTTCCTGGGCGTGGACCTGCAATTGATCTCCACCCATGGCGGCACCTTCATCTGGCCGATGATCGTGATGTCCAACCTGGCCCAGGGCAGCGCCGCGCTCGGGGTGTTCTACATGACCCGCAACGTGCGAGACAAGAGCATGGCGTCCACCTCGGCCATCTCCGCCTATTTCGGCATCACCGAGCCGGCGATGTTCGGCATCAACCTGCGCTACAAGTATCCGTTCTACGCCGCTCTGGTGGGCTCTGCCATGGGCTGCATCTTCCTGTCGCTGAACAAGGTGCAGTCTTCGGCCATCGGCGTCGGCGGCCTGCCCGGGTTCATTTCCATCATGCCGCAGTACATCCCGGTGTTCATCGTGGGCATGGTTATCGCCATCGCGGTGCCGTTCCTGCTCACCTGCGCCCTCAGCGTGAAGATCGTCCGGCCGGGCTACCGGGTCGCCTGAGCCACCGCTTGGCGAGCGGCAGCACCATGGCGTGCCGCTCGTTGTTCTAAAACAGATGAAGGAATAGCGCCATGCAAGACTGGCAGCATTCGGTGATTTACCAGATCTACCCGAAGAGCTTTTACAGCCAAGCCGGCAACCCCACCGGCGACCTGCTCGGCGTGGTGGCCAAGCTCGACTACCTGCAATGGCTGGGTGTCGACTACCTGTGGCTCACGCCGTTCCTGCGCTCGCCACAACGGGACAACGGTTACGACATCAGCGACTACTACGCCATCGACCCCAGCTACGGCACCATGGCCGACTGCGAGCTGCTGATCGCCGAGGCCGGCAAGCGCGGCATCAAGTTGATGCTCGATATCGTGGTCAACCATACCTCCATCGAGCACGCGTGGTTTCAGCAGGCGCGCAGCAGCCTCGACAGTCCGTACCGCGACTTCTACATCTGGCGCGACCAGCCGAACAACTGGGAGTCGAAATTCGGCGGCTCGGCCTGGGAATACGAGGCGCAGACCGGGCAGTACTACCTGCACCTGTTCGACCACACCCAGGCCGACCTCAACTGGGACAACCCCAAGGTGCGCCAGGAAGTCTTCAAGATGATGCGCTTCTGGCGCGACAAGGGCGTGGGCGGCTTCCGCCTGGACGTGATCAACCTGATTTCCAAGCCGGCCGACTTTCCCGAGGACGCCAGCGACGGGCGCCGCTTCTATACCGACGGCCCGAACGTGCATGAGTACCTGCAGGAGATGCACCGCGAGGTGTTCGAGGGCCATGATCTGATCAACGTCGGCGAGATGTCGTCCACCTCGCTCGAACACTGCATCCGCTATTCGCGCCCGGACTCGAAAGAGTTGTCGATGACCTTCAATTTCCACCACCTGAAGGTGGACTATCCCAACCAGCAGAAGTGGTTGCAGGCCGATTTCGACTTCCTGGCGCTCAAGCGCATCCTCTCCGACTGGCAGACCGGCATGCAGGCCGGCGGCGGCTGGAACGCCCTGTTCTGGTGTAACCATGACCAGCCGCGGGTGGTGTCACGCTTTGGCGATGACGGCGAATACCGCGTGGTTTCCGCCAAGATGCTCGCCACCGCGCTGCATTTCCTGCAGGGCACGCCCTTCATCTATCAGGGCGAGGAGCTGGGCATGACCAACCCAGGCTTCGACAGCATCGAGCAATACCGCGATGTCGAGAGCCTGAATATCTACCGCCTCAAACGCAACGCTGGCGAGCCCGCCGCGTCGATCATGGCCACCATCATGCAGAAGTCCCGCGACAACGGGCGCACGCCGATGCAGTGGAATAGCGAGGCGAACGCCGGGTTCAGCACCGCCGAACCCTGGATCGGCGTGCCTGGCAATGCCAAGCAGATAAACGTCGCCAACCAGTTCGACGATCCCACGTCGGTGCTGCACTACTACCGCCAGCTGGTTGGCTTGCGCCGTCAGGAGCCGCTGATCCAGCAGGGCGTCTATCGCCAGCTGCTGCCGGAGCATGAGCAGGTGTGGATCTACCTGCGCGAAAGTGAAGGCGCCCATGAACGGCTGTTGGTGGTGAACAACTTCTATGGCACCTCGTGCGAAGTCGAGCTGCCTAAGCGGGTGATCGATACCGCCAGCCGTCAGCGGGTGGTGATCAGCAATTACCCGGACTGCGAACCACGGGGGCGTCAGCTGTATCTCAGGCCTTATGAGTCCTTCGTTCTGCACCTTGCAGACAGCTGATCGAGGGCGGTGCCGCGCATGCCCGAGTCGCCGCGCGGCGCTCGACCCCGAGCAACCCAGTTACGCCATGCATTCCAAGAATAAAACCGCAGGTGAAGCCATGACCGTACCTCAACCCTTGCAATTGCTGGCACCGCTCTCCGGGGTGCTGGTGCCCCTTGATCATGTGCCTGACCCGGTGTTCGCCAATCGGGTGATCGGTGATGGCCTGTGCATCGACCCCACTTCGCAGACCCTGTGCGCGCCCCTGGCTGGTGTGGTCAGCGACCTGCAAGCCAGTGGCCACGCCATCACCATTACCCATGAGGGCGGCGCGCAGATCCTGCTGCATATCGGCCTGGACACCGTGAACCTGGCCGGCAAGGGATTCACCGCGCTGGTCGAAAAAGACCAGCGTGTCGAGGCCGGCCAGGCGTTGATCGAGTTCGATGCCGACCATATTGCCGTGCATGCTCGCAGCCTGCTGACGCTGATGCTGGTGGTCAGCGCCGAGCCGTTCAACATGCTTACCGGCGACAGCGCCAGGGTAGTCGGTGGCCAGCCGTTGCTGGAGCTTGGCCACGCCGGGTTGGCGGACGATGCGCCGGTGAATGAAGGTGAGGCGCTGGTCTCGCAGCCGATCAGCCTGCCCAATGCAAATGGGCTGCACGCCCGGCCTGCGGCGGTGTTCGCCCAGGCCGCCAAGGGCTTCAAGGCCGATATCCGCCTGCACCGGCAGCAGGACAGTGCGAACGGCAAATCCCTGGTGGCGATCATGGCCATGCAGCCGGCCCTTGGCGACGTTCTGACCATCAGCGCCACCGGTGAGGATGCCGCTGCGGCCATCGAGACGCTTGCCGAGTTGCTGGCCGATGGCTGCGGGGAATCCGTGGCACCGGTTGCGGTCAGCGCACCGGCCATTGAAGCGGCGCCGGTAGCGAAGAGCTCGGCCATGTCGTTGCAGGGCGTCTGTGCTTCAGCAGGCTCTGCCCTCGGGCAGGTGGTTCAGGTGGTCGAGCGCAAGCTGGAGATTGCCGAGGCCGCCGGCGACCCTCGGGCCGAGCTGCAAACCCTGGATCGTGCGTTGGCCGGGGCGTTGGCTGCCTTGCAGAAGCTGCGCGATGAGGCGGCAAGCGAGGCCCAGGAGGAGATCTTCAAGGCCCATCAGGAACTGCTGGAAGACCCGAGCCTGCTGGAGCAGGCCCGGCTGCTGATCAACCAGGGCAAAAGCGCCGCCTTCGCCTGGAACTCGGTGACCGAAGCGACCGCCGAGCTGTTCAAGGCCAGTGGCAACCGGTTTCTGGCCGAACGTGCCCTGGACCTCGCCGATGTCGGGCAGCGGGTGCTCAAGCTGATGCTGAATGTGCAGGAAAGCGCCTGGGAGCTGCCGGACCAGGCCATTCTGGTGGCCGAGCAACTGACCCCGTCGCAGACCGCGGCACTGGATACCAGCAAGGTGGTGGGCTTTGCCACGGTTGGCGGCGGGGCCACCAGTCACGTCGCGATCCTGGCCCGTGCGCTGGGGCTGCCGGCGGTCTGCGGGCTGCCGGCCGAGGTGCTTGCCCTGGCCGACGGCACCCGGGTACTGCTCGATGCCGACAAGGGCGAGCTGCACCTGGATCCCGATCCCGTTTCCATCGAGCAATTGCAGGCCGAGCGCGAGCAACGAACCCTGCGCCAGCAGCGTGACCTCGAGCAGGCCTCGCTGGCCGCTACCACCCGCGATGGCCATCGCTTCGAGGTCACGGCCAATATCGCCTCGCTGGCGGAGGCCGAGCAGGCCATTGAGCTGGGCGGTGAAGGGGTAGGGCTGCTGCGTTCGGAGTTCCTTTACCTGGAGCGCAGCAGTGCGCCCAGCCAGCACGAACAGGCGGCCACCTATAGCGCCATTGCGCGGGCCATAGGGCCGGAGCGTAACCTGGTGGTGCGTACCCTCGACGTTGGCGGTGACAAGCCGCTGGCGTATGTGCCGATGGAGGCCGAGGCCAACCCGTTCCTGGGCATGCGCGGGGTTCGTCTGTGCCTGGAGCGCCCGCAATTGCTACGCGAGCAGTTCCGCGCCATCCTGGCGAGCTGCGCCCTGGCGCGCCTGCACATCATGTTGCCGATGGTCAGCCAGATGTCCGAATTGCGCCTGGCCCGGCAGATCCTCGAAGAGGAAGCGGCGAGCATCGGCCTCACCACGCTGCCCAAGCTCGGCATCATGATCGAGGTGCCGTCCGCGGCATTGATGGCCGATGTGTTCGCGCCGCAAGTCGACTTCTTCTCCATCGGCACCAACGACCTGACCCAGTACACCCTGGCGATGGATCGCGACCACCCACGCCTGGCCAGCCAGGCCGACAGCTTTCACCCCTCGGTGCTGCGCCTGATCTCGACCACGGTGAAAGCCGCCCACGCCCATGGCAAGTGGGTCGGCGTTTGCGGCGCCATGGCCTCGGAACCTTTGGCCGTGCCGCTGTTACTGGGCCTGGGGGTGGATGAGCTGTCGGCCAGCGTGCCGCTGATTCCTGCCATCAAGGCGGCGATCCGCGAGGTCGAACTGCGCGACTGCGAGGCCATCGCCCGCCAGGCGCTGACGCTGGAAAGCGCCGCACAGGTTCGTGAAGCCCTGCTGTCATGGCGGCCATCGTCGTTACCCCTGTCACCTGTACTGGAGAGCTGAGCATGTTCAATAAATTGCAAAGTGCCTTCTGGAAGGCCCTGACGCCGGATCTGGTGCCGGACGAGCCCAAGGTGACCACGGCGACCGAAACACTGCTGCCGGCCAAGGTCGTCGAAGCCCTGGGTGGCGAAAAAAACCTGACCTCGCAAGAGCGCGTCGCGATTACCCGCATCCGTGTGCAGCTGCGTGACGCTGAACGCCTCGACGAGCCGGCGTTGCAAGCGCCTGGCATGCCCGCGGTAATGGTGCTGGGCAAGGGCGTGGTGCATGTGCTGACGCCGGTGGAAGTGCCGTTGGCTGAAACCGGCTGAAGCTCTGCGTGCCGATCGGGTGTGCGCCGATGCAGGGCAAGTGACCCCCAATTACTCGCCTTCTCCACCATCGAAGCCCGCTCAGCCATGAGCGGGCTTTTTCATGGTTTATTGTCTGAGTAATTGCTGCAGTCAGCCAGTGCTGGTTCTTGTCATACTTGGTTGTAAAGTCCATTTTGCGGCTTGGGCTTGGTGACAAATGCCTACGGAATCGAGACGAGGTAAACGGTTGATGGACAGAAAGCCAACGTGGCCGCTGACCCTCTACTTTGATGGCGAGTGCCCACTCTGCGCCCGGGAGATAAACACCCTGCGCGGGCGCGGGGCCCCTGATCGCCTGAGCTTCGTCGATATCCGTGACGAAGGGTTCGAGCCCGAGGCCATGGGTTTCACCTTCGCCGAGATGGAGTCATTGCTGCATGCCAGGTTTGCCGATGGAACCTGGGTCACCGGCCTGGACGCGACGCTGTGGAGCTGGCGCGCCGCTGGCCTCGGCGTTTGGGCTGCCCCTTTGTCATGGCGCTGGGCCAGGCCGATGTTGAACGTCGCCTACCGGCTTTTCTGCCGCTGGCGCCCGCACCTGGCATGGCTTCCTCACCCTGATGGCGTCATCCGCTGTAAAGGGCAGAGCTGTGCTGCTCCCGAGGTCGGCAATCGCAAGGGTAAGCAGCCAGCGTCTGAGAAGCGCTAGGGCTGTACCAAAAATCTCCGTGTGGTGGGCCAGAGGCACTTGCGGGGAGGCGGTCTTAGGACCTTTGGGACGCGCGCTCCAGCCCATAACGAATCCGACGCTCGCCGCTGCCGTTGCCGCCTGTCGAAACCATTGCACTCCCTTCGTACAGGGCTTCTCAGACCTGTATGCGCAGATGTCCTGCGTCGTTACGGAGTGTGATCATGGCAGTCGAATATAACGAATCGGAATCCGCTTTCGAGTCTTCCAGCGATAAGGAAGTGGATACTGGGGCAGGGCATGCCTCGGGGCTGGAGAAGGCCAAGTCGGAACCCAAGCAGGGCAGCAACGAGGCCGAGGCCAAGAAGAATCGTGTGGACTGGACGCCGCCAGCGGGCAATCCGGGTTCGGATCAGGATGCGTTGAAAGAGCGTGAGAATGGTACGGCGCGGACGGATGAGCGCTAACGGGCTGTCCATCATTTTATTCGGCGCTAAGTTGGTTGCGTTGCTGTGAGTTGGCGCGGCTGAGGGTGGTGCCTTCCTTTTAGGAGCGTGTTGTGTCGGCATTTTTCGCGGGCATGGACTAGGCGTCCCCGCCAGCTCCCACAGGTCCAGTTAGTCCCGCTAATCGTGATTCTGCTTTGCTGCCGGTTGTGGCCGGTAAGGCAGGTTGTAAGGGGCTTTGGCCGCAGCTTTAAAGACAGACAGGACGTGAACAATGCCCGCCGCAGATACCCCGCCCACTCCAACATTGAAGCGCGCCATCACCGGCTCAATGCTGACGCTGTTCATTCTTGGCGATGTGCTGGGCGCCGGGGTGTATGCGCTGGCGGGAGTGATCGCCGGAGAGGTGGGCGGGGCGGTCTGGGTGGCTTTGCTGGTGGCGCTGGGCTTTGCGTTGCTTACAGCGGGTTCGTACGCCGAGCTGGTTACCAAGTACCCCCATGCTGGTGCTTCCGCCGTGTTTGCGGCTAGGGCGTACAAGTCGCCGCTGGTGTCGTTTCTGGTGGGTTTTTGCATGCTGGCGGCGGCGGTAACCAGTGCAGCGGGGCTGTCTCTGGCATTCGCCGGAGATTACCTGGCGGCGTTTGTCGACATTCCCGCCCATGTGGCGGCGCTGGTTTTTCTGGTGGTGATCGGCCTGCTCAATGCGCGGGGCATCAGGGAGTCGCTGTCGGCCAACCTGGTGATGACCACCATCGAGCTGTCCGGCCTGCTGCTGGTGATAGTTGCTGCTGCGTGGTTCCTGCGCGGCGGCGAGGGGGATTTCAGCCGGGTGGTGGAATTCAAGGCGGGGGTCAACCCGGCCTATGCGGTGCTCGGTGCGGCGCTGCTGGCGTTCTATTCCTTCGTGGGTTTCGAGACCTCGGCCAACCTCGCCGAGGAGATTCGTGACGTGCGCAAGACCTACCCGCGGGCGCTGTTCGGTGCGCTGCTGATAGCCGGGGCGATCTATATGGCGGTGGCCATCGGTGCGGCGGTGGTGATGCCTGTCGAACAGTTGACCCATTCCACGGCGCCGCTGCTGGAGGTGGTGAAGGCCTCGGGCCTGGGCATCCCGGCGCAGCTGTTCGCCTTTATCGCATTGATCGCCGTGGCCAACGGCGCCTTGCTGACGATGATCATGGCTAGTCGCCTGGCTTATGGCATGGCCCATCAGGGCTTATTGCCGCGTTTGCTGGGCGGTGTGCTGCCCGAGCGGCGCACACCGGCGGCGGCCATCGTGGCGACCACGTTGGTGGCCATCGTGCTGACGCTGACCGGCTCGCTGGCCACCCTGGCGCAGACCGTGGTGCTGTTGTTGTTGTTCGTGTTCATCAGCACCAACCTGGCGGTGCTGGTGCTGCGTCGCGACAAAGTCGCGGCGGATCACTTCCGCGTGCCGACCTGGGTGCCGGTGCTCGGCGTCGCTTCGTGCCTGCTGCTGATGACGCAGCAGGATGCGCAAACCTGGCTACGGGCCGGCGCGCTATTGCTGGTCGGCGTGGTGCTGTACGGCATCAGCCGGGCCGGCGGGGTGAAGCCGCTGAAGGCCGAGGACTACAAGGTGATGGACAGTTGAATGTGGTGACAGGGAAGGGGTGAAGCACAGCGGTGCGGTGGTCAGTTTCACTGTGCCATTAGCACGCCTGTGCTAATGACCGGGCTGTGATGCGGGGTTATGGTTCGGTGGTATCTCCAACGTTTTCAAGCCCTTGCGCATTTGCGGCGAGGCAACCGTTCGTTGTGGAGCATCACTACAATTTCAAGGAAGCACACCATGAAACTGCGTTCCCCGGTCACCTCCTTTGCGCTGCTTGGCGCCCTGTTCGTCGGCCTAGCTGGTTGCAGCAATATCAAACCCTCCGAAGACAAGCTCAAGTCGCTGGCCGAGACCAACCTGGGCGAGCCGGTAAGCAGCGTTGGCAACGTGCGCAGCGACTCCATGCAGACCTACTTCGTCGCGCGCACGAGTTCGGGTGACTACAACTGCACCGTGCCCAGCGGCGCCAGCGGTGCCTCCTTCGCCGTCGCCAGCTTCGGCCTGATGCAGCCTTCCGCCTATTGCCAGAACAAGGGCAGTGGCCGACCCGCGCCGTTCGGCCAGTAAGCCCTGGGCCACTGGCCCGAATCCAGAGCCCCAGTGTGAAAGCCCGGCCAGGGATGGCCGGGCTTTTTCACGTCTATCGCCCGGCTGAGGCCGTCTTCATGAAAGCCGCGAGGTCCTCGTTGAAGCGCTCGGCTTCTTCGAAAAAGGGTGCGTGCCCGGACTGCGCATAACGTTTCGCCTGCGCACGCGGGTTGAGCGCCTGGGCGCGGGCGATGCTCGGTTGCACCTGCACGAGCTGGTCCCTGGCGCCGTAGAGCAACAGCAGCGGAACCTGCGCTTTGGGCAATCCCTCAGCGGCCGCGCTGCGCATGCCTGGGATGGAACGGGTCATCGGCCAGGAGGCCATCGCTGCGCTGGTCAGCAGTACCTCCATGCTGGCTGTGTCTGGCTGGGTGTGGAAGCACAGGCGCACAAAGGCGCGTAGGGCGTCGAGGTGGGTTTTCAGGTCATCCGAGGCCAGGCCGGCGTAGACCTCGGGGTGTGGTGTGATCAGCGCTTGGGTCAATTCGATGACGGCATTGACGTAGACCGCACCGCCGATCGCAGCATCGCCATGGGCGGCCAGGTAATCGGATATCACCAGCCCGCCCAGGGACCAGCCCACCAGCACGGGCCGCTTGGCACCCGTGGCGGCCAGCACGGCTGCCAGGTCGTCGGCGTAGCGGCGGCCATCGCTGTAGGCATCGCTATCGGCCGGCTTGTCGGAAAGGCCGTGGCCGCGCATGTCGTAGGTGATCAGCCGATAGTCTTGCAGCAACGGGCTGTTCACCTGCCGCTGCCAGTTCAGCCGGCTGCCCAGCAGGCCATGGATGAACACGATGGCCGGGCCATCGGGGTTGCCCGCTTCCTGCATGGCCAATTGCAGGCCATCGGGCGTGGTCACGCGGTAGTGTTTTTCAGTGGCGAAGGCGGCGCTGGAGAGGCCGGCGAGCAAGAGCGCGAGCCAGAGATGGCGCAGGGTTCTGAGAAAGCTTG
Organism: Pseudomonas sp. CNPSo 3701; assembly: GCF_028674975.1. Taxonomy (NCBI): domain Bacteria; kingdom Pseudomonadati; phylum Pseudomonadota; class Gammaproteobacteria; order Pseudomonadales; family Pseudomonadaceae; genus Pseudomonas; species Pseudomonas sp. CNPSo 3701. The sequence goes on from NZ_JAQZSI010000003.1 coordinate 388,626, forward strand.
AGGGATGCATGGGGGCTCCTGAGTCTGAACGAATGGGCGTTGAGTCTAGGGCGCTGATCTGGGACGATCCATGACGTATCGTTTTTGATTATTGATCATTCGTCCTGAATTCTGGAGGTGCACGCATGGCTGCGAGTGACCTGATCAGCGAGCTGCTGAGCGGAATGCGCTTGTGTGGTGTGCAGTTTCGTCGCCTCAGGATGCGGGCTGGCGGGGGAATCGCGTTTACCAACGAGCTGGGGCGCGGGCAGTTTCACTTCGTGGCAAGCGGACCACTCTGGCTGCATGGCCCAGGCGGCGACGTGCATTGCCTGGAGAGCGGTGATGCGGTGCTGCTGCCGCGCGGCGGGCAGCATGCGATGTTGGCGGCACCGAAGGTCGGCAGCGATGCCATCCAGGCATTCGACCTGAACCTGCCGGCTGACGACCAGCCCGCCGACCCACAGGCAGCGATCCTTTTCAGTTGCTGCATGCAGCTGCAGTTGGGCGGCATGCAGCCGCTGGTGTCGGCCATGCCGGCGGTAATGCGCGTTGACACGCTGCTCGACTGCTCGCCGGAGATTCGCCCGCTGCTTGAGGCGATGGAGCGCGAATCCCTGCTGTTGCTGGTTGGCCATGGCGGCATCCTGGCGCGGTTGGCCGAGGTGGTGGCGGCGCTGATCGTGCGGGGCTGGGTTACCGGCAGTGGCGGCGAGGCGGGCGGGTGGCTCGGTGCGCTGCATGATCCGCGCTTGAGCAAAGCGCTGCTGGCTATGCACCGGCACCCAGAGCGACCATGGACGGTGGCGTCGCTGGCGAGCGAGGCAGGGCAGTCGCGTTCCGTGTTCGCGCAGCGGTTTCTACGCGCCCTGGGTTTGGCGCCGTTGCGCTACTTGACCGACTTGAGGATGCGCCTGGCCATGCAGCACCTGAGTGATGAGCCGGCATCGGTCGAGCGGGTAGCCGAGGCGCTTGGCTATGGCTCGCTGGCGGCGTTCAGCCGTGCGTTCAAACGGTCGGTTGGCGTGTCGCCGGGGGCGGTGAAGCGCGGTGCCGGGCTGCCTGCGCGGGCAGCGCAAGAGCGGCAGGTTTAGGCATGTCGCACCCCGACAAAAGCCCCGGCAGGCGAAGCTGCCAAGGCATTGTTGCGGGTCATTCGAGCTCATGCAGGATGGTGACGCCGGAGTACAGGCCAATCACGAACAGAGTCAGGAGTACCACTGCCGAGCCGATCAGGAATGTAATCATGGTGCGGACCTTTTCTTCTTGGAGCGCCTCGTTCCCGGCGCGATAAAAAGGTAGAGGCGCTGCGCTGCGAATCCGTTCAGGTGATTTTTCCCGAGGTGCTGCTGCCTTGATCAGCGCTGCCGTTGGTGGCTGAGTGCCGGCGACCAGGTACGCTGGGTGCAGCGCGGGCAACTGGCCTGGTGCCCTGCGGCCATCGGCTGGATATGGCCGCAGCGTATGCAGGCATAAACGCCGTTCTGCGGTACTTCTTGGTACTCCGTGCGGTGCTCGGCCGGCAACACGCTAAGGCCGGGCTTTACCGCATCGGCGGCGAAGAAGTACAGGCTCATGTCGCCATCGGTTTCCAGGATGCCGAGGCGCACCTGGCCCAGATGCTCGACGCCTTGCTGGCGCAGCTCCATGAAGAATTCGTCGGACGAAATGTTCAGGTGATCCAGGCTGTTCAGCTCATAGAGCCCGTCCTTGATGATGGTTACGGGCTTGCCTTCCATCCAGTCGGAAAAGCGCTCGCTGCGGCGCATCATCGTCACGGTGGCGCGGTACAGCACCAGCAGGGTGAGGAACACCATTGCCACCGGCAGCAGCGGCACGTCGTCGTAGAACGACACGTCCCCGGCGGCCGAGCCGAGGGTCAGGATGACCACCAGCTCGAACAGCGACAGCTGGCGAATGCCGCGCCGGCCGCTGACCTTGAGGAACACGAACACCACCACGAAAGCGAATAGCGCGCGAAACGCCACTTCGCCCAGAAACAGCCAGGGGAAATCTCCCAGCAGCATGCGCTGCCAATCGAATGCGCTCATCGGTCGCTCCACACGGTGGCCTGTTCTGGCTCAGACCGCCGGGCGAGGGATTGGGTCGAAAAACGTTCAGCGGCGATTCGTGGCCACCCAGCTTCTGCCGGGGCTTCGGCCAGTTGCGCTACCTCCTGACGCCTGCCTTTAACCACCTTCATACAAAAAAACGCTGAACCAAGCGAAGCGGTGTACGTCAATGCGATATCACTTTGATATTGCTGTTTCGGGCTGCGTGTTTCGCGGTGTCTCGAGCCAAGCAAAATTTCAGGATGACGACTGGGAGGTCGTCCCGAACCGCGCTGGGAGTGCGGCTGGCCAAAAAGAAAAGCGCCCAGTTTTGATGACTTGAATGTGCAGGTGGAGCAATCGATGAATACGTGGTTTGGCAACATCAGCGTCACCCTGAAATTGGCTCTCGGCTTCGGTCTTGTATTGCTCCTGACCATCGCTTTGGCTTTCGTCGGCTGGACCAGCCTTGGCAAAGTGGTGGAACGTAGCGAGCGCATGACCGATGTCAACCAGCTCACCCACACCCTGACCGATCTGCGGGTGGCACGCTTGCAATACCTGCTCTCCAACGGTAGTGCGACGGAAGCCGACAAGGTACAGCAGCATATCCGCATGCTTGCGCAGCAGCAGCAGGCCATAAAGCCGAAGTTTCGTAGCCCGGAAAACGTGCGGCTGATAAATGAGCAAATCGAGCTGATCGAGCAGTACCAGAAGGACTACGACAAGATAAATGCGGCTTACGCCAGCGCCAATAAGTCCCGGGCCGAGATGGTCCAACTGGCCGATCGGGCACTTGAGCTGGTCGACAAGGTCCGGGAGGAGGTACTGCGCGGCGCCGCTGCCGATGCGGCGGGTTTGACGCGCTACCAGGCCGTCGCTCGCACCAAGGACGACCTGCAGACCCTGCGTTACCGCATGCTGAGTTACACCGCCGACACCAACGAGCAGACCGAGCGGGCGTTGAACCAGCAAATCGAGGGTACCGACCAGGGGTTGGATAATTTGACCTCGACGTTCAGCGGTGACTACCGCGACCTGATCCAGCAACTGGAAAGCGCTGTAGGCAGTTACCGTGCCCTGCTGGACACCTATCGCACGGCAATCGCCGAGCGCGTGCGGTTACGCGATGCCATGACCGAGCAGGTGCTGGAAATCGTCAAGGGCAGCGATGCGCTGCTGGCCATGCAGATCAAACTGCGCGACAGCGATACCTCCTTCGCTACCCGGATGATGACCGCCGCCACACTGCTGGCGCTGCTGGTCGGCATCCTCGCAGCCTGGCTGATCACCCGGCAGATCACCCGCCCGTTGCAAGAGACTCTGGAGGCGGTCGAGCGCATCACCAGTGGCGACCTGACCCAGACGCTGCAGGTCACCCGCCGCGACGAGCTGGGCGTAGTGCAACAGGGCATCGCCCGCATGGGCAGCACCTTGCGCGACCTGATCGGCGGCATTCGTGATGGTGTCACCCAGATCGCCAGCGCCGCCGAGCAGTTGTCGGCCGTTACCGAGCAGACCAGCGCCGGCGTGAACAGCCAGAAGGTGGAAACCGATCAGGTGGCTACCGCCATGCAGGAAATGTCCGCCACCGTGCAGGAAGTGGCGCGCAGCGCGGCCGATGCCTCGCAAGCGGCGTCCGATGCAGATATCGAGGCTGCCCAAGGCGATCGCGTGGTGGCCGAGGCCATCGCGCAGATCGACAGGCTAGCGGCTGAGGTCAGCCGCTCCAGCGACGCCATGGGCGAGCTGCAGAGCGAGAGCAAGAAGATCGGCGGGGTGATGGACGTGATCAAGGCCGTGGCCGAGCAGACCAACCTGCTGGCCCTCAACGCCGCCATCGAGGCGGCGCGGGCCGGGGAGGCCGGGCGGGGGTTCGCCGTGGTGGCGGATGAGGTACGCGGCCTGGCGCAGCGCACCCAGAAGTCCACCGAGGAAATCGAAGGGCTGATCGCTGGCCTGCAGCAGGGTACTCAGCAGGTGGCGACCATCATGCAGGGTAGCCGCGAGCTGACCGACAGCAGCGTGGCACTGGCCCGCCGCGCCGGCGATGCGCTAGGCGCGATCACCAGCAAGGTATCGAGCATCCAGGCGATGAACCAGCAGATCGCCGCCGCTGCCGAGCAGCAGGGCGCGGTGGCCGAGGAGATCAGCCGCAGTGTGGTCAACGTGCGCGACATTTCCGAGCAGACCGCCGAGGCCAGCGAAGAGACGGCCGCTTCGAGCGTCGAACTCGCGCGCCTGGGCAATGAGCTGCAGCTGATGGTCAGCCACTTTCGGGTCTGAGGGCTGGTGAAAGAGCAGAAGCGGCGGCTTGATCGCCGCTTCGCTTACCACGCCTGCGCTCTATCAGGTAATAAGCATTGCCTATCAAGGCGCTGGCTTTTTCCAATTTAGCCAGGCGGCGGGCCTCTCGTAATTTGGTGCGAGCGCATGACGCGCGTACTCATAAAAACGACGAGGATTCACCGATGAAACCCACCACCTCATGGGCGCCCGCCCTTGGTTTGATGACCGCGGCCTTGTCCGCTTCGCTCTTTGGTCTGTCTGTCCAAGCTGCGCCGCTGACTCGCGACAATGGCGCACCGGTAGGCGATAACCAGAATTCACAGACCGCAGGCGACACCGGCCCGACCCTGCTGCAGGACGTGCAGCTGATCCAGAAGCTGCAGCGCTTCGACCGCGAGCGCATCCCCGAGCGCGTGGTGCATGCCCGCGGTACCGGCGCCCATGGCGAGTTCACCGCCACGGCGGACATCTCCGACCTGACCCGCGCCAAGGTCTTCAGCAAGGGCACCACCACACCGGTTTTCGTGCGTTTTTCCAGTGTGGTGCACGGCAACCATTCGCCGGAAACCCTGCGTGACCCGCGCGGTTTCGCCACCAAGTTCTACACCAGCGAAGGCAACTGGGACCTGGTCGGCAACAACTTCCCGACCTTCTTCATCCGCGATGCCATCAAGTTCCCTGACATGGTGCATGCCTTCAAGCCCGACCCGAACACCAATTACGGCAGTAACCGTACCCAGTTCGACTTCTTCAGCCACGTGCCTGAAGCCACCCGCACCCTGACCCTGCTTTATTCCAATGAGGGCACGCCGGCCAACTACCGGCAAATGAACGGCAACAGCGTGCACGCCTACAAGCTGGTCAACGCCAAAAACGAGTACCGCTACGTCAAGTTTCAGTGGCGCAGCCTGCAGGGCGTGAAGAACAACGATCCGCAGCAGACCGAGCAGATCCAGGGAAAGGATTTCAACCACATGAGCCGCGACCTGATCACCACGATCAACGCTGGCGACTACCCCAAGTGGGACCTGTACATCCAGGTGCTCGAACCGGCTGACCTGGCCAAGTACGACTTCGATCCGCTGGATGCCACCAAGATCTGGCCGGACGTGCCCTACAAGAAGATCGGCCAGATGGTCTTGAACAAGAACCCGGACAACGTGTTCCAGGAAACCGAACAGGTGGCCATGGCGCCGTCCAACCTGGTGCCGGGCATCGAGCCGTCCGAGGATCGTCTGCTGCAGGGCCGGCTGTTCTCCTATGCCGACACACAGATGTACCGCCTGGGCGCCAACCATGCCTTCCTGCCGATCAACCAGGCCAAAGTGCCGGTCAACAACGGCAACCAGGATGGCGCAGCGAATATCGGCCACACCACCACCGAGGTGAACTACGAGCCCAGCCGCATCAACCCGCGGCCTGCCAGCGAGCAGGCGCGCTACAGCAACCTGCCGCTGAGTGGTACTACCCAGCAGAAGAAGATCCAGCGCGAGCAGAACTTCAAGCAGGCCGGTGAGCTGTACCGCTCCTATGACAAGAAGATGCAGGGCGATCTGATCGCCAGCCTGGGCGGCGCCCTGGCCGAAGCCGAAGACGAGAGCAAGCACATCATGTTGTCGTTCTTCTACAAGGCCGATGTGCAGTATGGCGAAGGCTTGACCAAGGTAGCCGGTGGCGACCTGGCGCGGGTCAAGGCGCTGGCCGCCAAACTGCAGGACTGAGCCTGCCACTGCATGGCGTGCGGCTCAGGCGAGCCGCACGTCACCACCAAACGCGGCGCAAGGCCGCTGGGGAGGATTGCATGCTGCGTAATTTCTGTTTCGTTGTGGCGCTTGGCATCGCCGCGCCGTTGCTGGCCGATACGCCGGCGCCGGATGCCGAGCGCGTCCAGGCGCAATTGCGCGATTACTACTTCCAGGCGGCCCGTGAGGGCAATGTGGCGATGCTCGACGAGTTCATCGCTGCCGGCTACGACCTCAATACGGCAGACGAGAAGGGCTATACCGCGTTGATCCTGGCGGCCTACCACGGCCATCGCGACGCGGTGGAGCGTTTGCTGGCTGCAGGCGCCGATGCCTGTGCTCAGGATCAGCGTGGCAACACGGCGTTGATGGGGGCGATCTTCAAGGGCGAAGTGCGTATCGCCCGGCGCCTGCTCGACGCTGATTGCAGCCCGGACCAGCGTAACGGCAATGGACAGACGGCCGCCATGTATGCAGCGCTGTTCAAACGTACCGAGATGCTTAATGCGCTGGCGGGTAAGGGGGCCGACCTCAAGGCTGAAGACGCTTTCGGAAATACTGCGAGTAATCTGGAGAAGGGCGATATCCGCACACAGTGGTCGGCCAAACAGCCCTGACTGACGGGCCTGGCCATCTTCTGGCCAGTACCCATTCGTCAGAAGTGCGCGCCAAAGCCGGTGAGCGGCATTCAAAAGGCTACAAAGCGAGAACCTGTAGCAACTATAGGTAACTCCGAAAAAAGGTTCTGCATGAGCCTGCATTAGCCTGACTGCCGCCATCAGCTAAGGACGCCGCCCGATGCCCGACTTCGCCAAAGCCGACCCGCAGGTGGTACCGCGCTTGCTCCACGACATGGAGCGACAGGGGTATGCCGTTATCGAAGGATTTCTCACTGACGAGCAGCTGCAGGTCGCACGCGCCCACGTCCACCACGAAGTGGCGCGCCACGAGCACGAGTACTTCGCGCTGCAGGGGCTGGACGCCGTGAAGGGCAGCATCTTCGAGCAGATGAGCGTCTCGCCCCAGGTCAAGGATCTGTTCCGGCGGATCTATCAGGGCGGCATCGGCCAGCCGCCGCGCTCGCCGGATATCTTTCCGGCGCTGCGCTGCCTGCAGGGGCTGACTGGCAAGCGCGAGTCCTACTACTTTCACTACGACGCCGCGGCGCTGACGGCGTTGATCCCGCTGGTCACGCCCACCGAGGGCCGTTGCTGCGGCGACTTCATCTTCTTCCCCAACCTGCGCAACATCCGCTCCAATCTGTACTTCAACATTCTGGAGAAGGCCCTGATGCAGAACACTCTGACCCAGAAGCTGGTCACCTTCGCGGTCAAGCGCGGCTGGCTGAAACCGATCACCATCAAGATCGTGCCCGGCAACGCCTATTTCTTCTGGGGCTACCGCTCGCTGCACGCCAACGAGCCCTGCGACCCCAAGGCGCTGCGCTCCACGGTGCTTTTGCACTACGGCGAACCCCACAGCCGCGACAACCTGGCCTCGCGGCTGCTTCTGGGCTGGAATTTCCGCCGCGCGCGGATCAGCAACGAGCGCACCACGCGCAAGGATGTCGGCTAGCTGGCCCGCGCCCCGTTAGTGCGCTGCCAGGCGTAGCGTCATCCGCCAGAGCCCGAGGCCCGCCAGGCTCAGCGTTGCACCCAGCACGCAGACCCCGTTCCAGCCAAGCGCGGCATACACCGAAGTTGAGCTGATCGCACCCAAACCGCTGCCCACGGCATAGAAGAGCATGTAGCCGCTGACCAGCCGCGAGTGAGCTGCCGGCTGTGTGGCGAAAATCAGGCTCTGGTTGGTGACGTGAATGGCCTGGCCGGCCATATCCAGCAGCAGGATGCCCAGCAGCAGCGCGCCGAACGATGCCGGCGCGAACCACAGCGGCAGCCAGGAGGTCAGCAACAGGAGCAGGGCATAGCCGGTGGTGCGTTGGCCCAGGCCTTTGTCCGCCCAGTGTCCGGCCCGCGCCGCCGCCAGCGCGCCGAGCAGGCCGACCAGCCCCAGTGCGCCGATGGCGGTTTGCGAAAGATTGTGCGGCGGTGCGCTCAAGAGCAGCACGATGGCCGTCCAGAACACGTTGAACACGGCGAACATCAGCAGTGCCAGCACGCCGCGTACCTGCAGCGTGCGCTGACGGGCGAGGAGGGTCAGTAACGATAGAAGCAGTTGCCCGTAACGAGGTGCCTCAGATGAAAGCGGCTGAGCCGGCAGGTATCGCCAGAGGGCCAGTGCCAGGCCGCCCATCACTGCTGCCGAAGTCAGGTAAACGCTGCGCCAGCCTGCCAGGTCGGCAACCCCGCCGGCCATGACCCGAGCGAGTAGCAGGCCGACGAGCACACCACCTTGTGTCGTGCCGACCACCCGGCCGCGCTCGCTATCGCTGGTGGCCGCTGCGGCGTAGGCGATCAGCCCCTGGGTCATGGCCGTACCGACCAGCCCGACTGCGAGCATGCCGACCAGCAGCAGGGCGGGCGTCGGCGCCGCTGCAACGCATAAAAGTGCTGCTATGAGCGCAGCCAGTTGCAGCAGCATCAGACGGCGTCTTTCCACTCGGTCGCCGAGCGGCACCAGGAGCAGCAGCGCAATTGCGCAGCCGATCTGCGTTGCGGTTATGACACCACCAACGGCGGCCTGGCTGATTGCGAAATCGCGGGCCAGTGCATCGAGCAATGGCTGCGCGTAGTACACGTTGGCAACGCTAAGACCGGCCGCGCAGGCTAGCAGCATGACCAGGGCGCGCGGCAGACGTGAACTAGCGGCAGGCACGGCTGTAGTGGGAGGCATCTCGATGACCTTTCTAGTTTTATTTTAAAACCAGATAAGGCTAGGGTTTTAGGTTTTGATTTGCAACTAGAAGCCGTTGCGTTTCGGCTGTGGGGGTTCTGGCAAACGAGAGGTGAGCAGGCTCTCCCTCCATGGCGAGATACTCCGAGCGGTCAATCGCGCTTCAATCCCCTGCAAAGACGTTTTAAAGTGCAACCAGACGATTGCCGGATCTTTACCGGCAGGTTTTCAAGGACGCGCCCACATGGCCAAACGCAAACGCCTCGATGACTCTCCGTGCCCGGTGGCGCGCGCCGTCGATCTGGTGGGCGACCGCTGGTGCCTGTTGATCATCCGCGATGCCTTCGATGGCGTGCGGCGCTTCGGCGCTTTCCAGGCCAGCCTGGGAATCGCGCGCAACATCCTCGCCGATCGCCTGCGGGCGCTGGAGCAGGCCGGCATTCTCGAAGCCGTACCGGCATCAGACGGCTCCGCCTACCAGGACTATGTGCTGACGTCGCGGGGTGAGTCGCTGTTTCCGCTGCTGGTGGCCATGCGGCAGTGGGGTGAGGAGCAGCTGTTCGAGAAGGGCGAGGCCCACTCCAAGCTGGTCGAGCGCAGCTCGGGCAAGCCCGTCGCCAGGCTGTTGCCGACCCGAGGTGACGGCCAGCCGCTGGCTGCCGCGGATACCTGCGTGATCAAGCTGCCCGTATCGACCGCGTCGCCAAGCGAATCATGAGAGGGGCTGGCAAGGAGATCGAGTATTGGCGACACACCTCGTCGCCATGCTCTGTCATTATTCGCCGTCTGATTCTGTTCTCAGGAATTCTGCATGTCGGCGCTTAACCCCGGTCTGATCGTCATCCATGGCAACCGCCTCGAGGAGCTACGCGCCCTGGCGGTGGAGTGGATGCGTCGCTATCCGCTGCGCCCGCTGGAGAACGAGGTGCTGCTGGTACAGAGCAACGGCATCGCCCAGTGGCTCAAGCTGGCGCTGGCCGAGCAGGACGGCTGCGGCATCGCGGCGGCCACCGATGTGAGCCTTCCGGCGCGCTTTCTGTGGCAGGCGTACCGCACGGTGCTGGGTAGCGAGGCGATTCCCCAGCAGTCGCCGCTGGACAAGGCGCCTTTAACCTGGCGGCTGATGCGCCTGTTGCCGAGCCTGCTCGACGAGCCCTGTTTCGCGCCGCTGCGACGCTTTCTCGCCGACGACGCCGACCTTCGCAAGCGTCACCAACTGGCCGAGCGCCTGGCCGACCTGTTCGACCAGTACCAGGTGTACCGCGCCGACTGGCTGGCGGACTGGGCCGAAGGGCATGATCAACTGCGTAACGCCCGCGGCGGTGTGAAGCCCCTCGAAGACACCGCGTTGTGGCAGCCGCTGTTGTGGCGCACGCTGTTGGCCGATGTCGGCGAAGAGCATCTGTCCCAGAGCCGCGCCGGGGTGCATCCGCGCTTCGTCGCCAGACTGGCCGAGCTGGATACGCCACCGCGTGGCCTGCCGCGGCGGGTCACGGTGTTCGGCATCTCCTCGCTGCCGGCGCAGATGCTCGAAGCGCTGGCGGCCATGGCGCGTTTCAGCCAGGTGATGCTCTACGTGCACAACCCGTCCCAGCACCACTGGGGCGATATCGTCGAAGACAAGGACCTGCTGCGCCACGAATACCGTCGGCAGCAACGCAAGGCCGGCGGCCAGTCGGGGCAGGTCGGCCAGCTAGGGCTGTTCGAGGTCGAGGAGCTGCATCAGCATGGTCAGCCGCTGCTGGCCTCCTGGGGCAAGCAGGGCCGCGACTACATCAACCTGCTCGACCAGTACGACGAACCGCAGCGCTACCGCGAGCAGTTCGAGCGCATCGACCTGTTCAGCGCGATGAGCGAAGACACGCTGCTTGGCCAGTTGCACAACGACATTCTCGACCTGCGCCCGGTCGATGAAAGTCGCACCCACTGGCCTGCGGTCGATCCGGAGAAGGATCACTCGCTGCGTTTTCACGTCGCCCACAGCGCCCAGCGCGAAGTGGAGGTGCTGCACGATCAGCTATTGGCGGCGTTCAGCGCAGACCCGACCCTGCGCCCGCGCGACATCATCGTCATGGTGCCGGACGTCAACACCTATGCCGCGCATATCCGCGCGGTATTCGGCCAATTCGGCAGCGACGATCCGCGTTTCATTCCCTTCACCCTGGCGGACCAGGGGCTGCGCGGCAAGGAGCCGCTGGTGATTGCCCTGGAACACTTGCTGCGCCTGCCGGACAGCCGCTTCAGCGTCAGTGAGATTCTCGATCTGCTCGATGTGGCCGCCGTGCGTGCGCGTTTCGCCATCGGCGATGACCAGTTGCCGCTGCTGCGCCGCTGGCTGGAAGGCGCCGGTGTGCGCTGGGGGCTGGATGCCGAACAGCGCGAAGGCCTCGGCCTGGGCGCCGGGCTGGAACAGAACAGCTGGCGCTTCGGTTTGCGCCGCATGCTGCTCGGCTACGCCGTGGGTGGTGCCGGCGCACGGGCGGGCATCGAGCCTTTCGACGAAATCGGCGGCCTGGATGCTGCGCTGATCGGCCCGCTGACCCGGCTGCTGGATGCGCTGGAACTGCATGGCGACAGCCTCGCCGAAACCCTGCTGCCGGTAATCTGGGGCGAGCGCCTGCGGGCGCTGCTGGACGACTTCTTCCTGCCCCAGGACGAACGCGACGAAGTGCTGCGCAACCAGGCCCAGGATGCCCTGGAGGGTTGGCTGGAGCTGTGCGACGCAGCCAGCCTGGAGGAAGCCCTGCCGCTGGCCGTGGTGCGTGAAGCCTGGCTCGGTGGGCTGGATCAAGGCGGGCTCAGCCAACGCTTTTTGGCCGGCGCGGTGAACGTCTGCACGCTGATGCCGATGCGCGCCATTCCGTTCCGTCATCTTTGCCTGCTGGGCATGAACGATGGTGACTACCCGCGCAGCCAGGCGCCGCTGGACTTCGACCTGATGGGCGGCGACTACCGCCCCGGCGACCGCTCGCGCCGCGAGGACGACCGCTACCTGCTGCTCGAAGCGCTGCTGGCGGTGCGCGAGCGCCTGTATATCAGCTGGGTCGGGCGCAGCATCCGCGACAATACCGAGCGACCGCCGTCGGTGCTGATCGGCCAACTGCGTGATCACCTGGCCAGCGCCTGGCGCCTGGTGGGCGGCGGCGACCTGCTGCATGCCCTGACCACCGAGCACCCGCTGCAACCCTTCAGCCGCCGCTATTTTTCCGCCGACGGGCCGCTGTTCAGTTACGTGCACGAATGGGCCGCCTCCCACCGTGCGCCGCTGGCCCAGGCCAACGAGCAGCCGTTGGGCGCATTCGTCGTGGACGACGCGCTGAATCTGGAAACCCTGCAACGCTTCCTGCGTGACCCGGTGAAGCAGTTCTTCACCGCGCGCCTCAAGGTGCACCTGGACGAAGCCGAACAGGCCGAGCTGGATGCCGAGCCCTTTGCCCTCGATGGCCTGCAGCGCCACCAGATCCAGCAGGCGCTGCTGCAGGCTGCCGCGCTGGCCCTGCAGGAAAACCAGCCTGTCGATATAGCACTCGAGCGGGCCGCGCGGCGTATCCAGCGCAGTGGCCTGCTGCCGGTGGCCGGCTTCGGTGAGCGTTTGCGCGCGCAATTGCTCGAACCACTGCCGGCACAGTTGAAGGGCTATGCCGCGCTGTTGGCGCGCTGGCCCGAACGCTTGCCATCGCCGCTGCGCCTGAGCTTCGCCCATGGCGATCTCGCGCTTGAGGACTGGCTCGGCGATCTGTACGCGGCCGGCGACGCCATGGCGCGGCTGGAGCTGCAGCCTGGCGGGTTGAAGCGCAAGGATCGTTCCTACAAGTGGCACCGTTTGCTCAGGCCCTGGGTTTGCCATGTGGCGGCCGCTGCCTGTGGTCATCCGCTGACCACGCTGCTGGTCGCCGAAGATGTGCACCTGGCCTTCGAACCGCTGAGCCAGGCCGATGCCGACCACCTGCTGCGCCAGTGGCTGGACGCCTACGCCGCTGGCATGCAGGCGCCGCTGCCTGTGGCGATCAGAACGGTCGCGGCCTGGTTCGCCCAGCTCGACAAGAGCGAGGATGAAGACAAGGCCGCGGAGGCTGCGCGCAAGGTCTACGAAGGCGACGGTCACACCACCACTGGCGAAGTGCAGCAGTGCGCCAGCCTGGCCCGCCAGTACCCGGATTTCGACGCCTTGCTGGGCGACGGCCAGTTCGCCCGCTGGGGTGCGGTGCTCTACCAGTCGCTATTCGAGGCGGCGACCAGCGAACTCAAGGATGATCAGCCATGAGCCAGCCAGCACGCCCCTTGGCGCTCAGTTTTCCGCTGCATGGCAGCCGCCTGATCGAGGCCAGCGCCGGCACCGGCAAGACCTACACCATTTCGGCGCTGTACCTGCGCCTGATCCTGCGTCACGGTGGCGACGCAGCCTTTCGCGAGCCGCTGCTGCCGCCGCAGATCCTCGTGGTGACCTTTACCGATGCCGCCACTCGCGAGCTGCGGGACCGCATCCGCGCGCGCCTGGTGGAAGCGGCCACGGTGTTTCGCGGGGATGCTGAAGGCGACGCCCTGTTGGCCACCCTCAAGGCCGACTTCGCCTCGACCGAGTGGCCCGAATGCGCCCGGCGCCTGGAGCTGGCGGCGCAGTGGATGGACGAGGCGGCGGTGTCGACCATCCACGGCTGGTGCCAGCGGATGCTGCGCGAGCACGCCTTCGACAGTGGCAGCCTGTTCAGCCAGACCTTGGAAACCGACCACAGCGAGTTGCTCGCCGAAGTGGTGCGCGACTATTGGCGTCAGCACTGCTATCCGCTGCAGGGCCTGGCCCTGGATTGGGTGGCGGAAAACTGGGGTGCGCCGGACGCGCTAGGCCAGCGCATTCGCCCGCTGCTTGGCGAGCAGGACGACGGCGCAGCCCTGGCGTTGGGCGATCTGCTCGACGGCACCCTGCGTGACCGCCAGCGCGCACTGCAGGCACTCAAGGAACCCTGGAGCGCCTGGGCCGATGCCTTGCAGGGCCTGCTCGAGCATGCCGCTGCAGAGAAACAGGTCGATGCCCGTAAGTTGCAGGCGCGCTATTACAACCCCTGGCTCGACAAGCTGCGCGCCTGGGCCGATGGCGACGACGAGGTGCTGGATATCGGCACCGGCTTCACCCGCCTGACCCCGGACGGCCTGGCCGAGGTCTGGAAGGTCGGCTCGCCGCCCGCGCATCCGGCGCTGGAGGCCATGGCCACGCTCAAGCGTGAGCTCGACGCCTTGCCGGCACCGGGCGAGGCCGCACTGCGCCACGCCGCCGCGTGGATTCGCCAGCGCTTCGATCGCGAGAAACGTCAGCGTGCCGAGATGGGCTTCGACGACATGCTCACCCGCCTGGACGACGCCCTGCAGGGCGACAGCGGCCCGCGTCTGGCCGAGGTGATTCGCCAGCAGTTCCCGGTGGCGCTGATCGACGAATTCCAGGACACCGACCCGCTGCAATACCGCATCTTCGACACCCTGTATCAGGTCGAGGCCAACCGCGACGACTGCGGCCTGTTCATGATCGGCGACCCCAAGCAGGCCATCTACTCGTTCCGCGGCGCGGACATCCACACCTATCTGCGCGCTCGCCGGGCCACGACCGGACGGCACTACAACCTGGACACCAACTTCCGCTCCAGCGAGGCCATGGTCGCGGCGGTCAACGGCTTGTTCGAGCGGGCCGAGGCCCGTGAAGGCGGGCAGGGCGCCTTTCTGCTGCGTGACGACCTGCCGTTCATCGCGGTCGGTGCCCAGGGCCGCAAGGAAGTCTGGACGGTGGAGGGCCAGGTGCAGCCGGCGCTCAATCTCTGGCACCTGCCCAGCGAGGAAGCGGTCGCCAAGGGGCGTTATCTGGACGCTCTGGCCGCCAGCGCGGCGAGCGAAATCGTCCGCCTGCTGGTGCTCGGCCAGCAGCAGCGCGCCGGCTTTCTCAAGTGCGACGAACTGACGGCTCTGCGCCCCAGCGATATCGCCGTGCTGGTGCGCGATTTCAAGGAAGCCCAGGCGATTCGCGGCGAGCTGGCGGCCCGCGGGGTGCGCAGCGTGTACCTGTCCGACAAGGATTCGGTGTACGCCACGGTCGAGGCCCACGATCTGCTGCTGTGGCTGCGTGCCTGCGCCGAGCCCGATCAGGACCGCCCCCTGCGTGCGGCGCTGGCCAGCTCGACCCTGGGCCTGAGCCTTTCCGAACTGGAGCAATTGAATCTCGACGAGCGCTTCTGGGAGGCGCGGGTCATGCAGTTCCGTGGTTACCGCCAGCGTTGGCAGCGCCAGGGCGTGCTGCCGATGCTGCGCCAGTTGCTGCAGGATTTCGGCCTGCCGCAACGGCTGATGAGCCGCGCCGATGGCGAGCGGGTGCTGACCAATCTGCTGCACCTGGCCGAATTGCTGCAGCTGGCCGCTGCCGAGTTGGACGGCGAATTGGCGCTGATCCGCCATTTGGGCGACTGCCTGGCCGGGCGCGGTCAGGCGGCTGAGGAACAGGTGCTGCGCCTGGAAAGCGACGATGCCCTGGTGCGCGTGGTGACCATCCACAAATCCAAGGGCCTGGAGTACCCGCTGGTGTTCCTGCCCTTCATCTGTTCGTTCCGCCCGCTGGACGACAAGAAGCCGGTGCAGGTTCACGACGGCGAACGCCGCCGTTTGCTGCTCAAGCCCGATGAAGAAAGCCTGGAAAAGGCCGAGCGCGAGCGCCTCGGCGAAGACCTGCGCCTGCTTTACGTGGCGCTGACCCGGGCGCGACACGCCTGCTGGTTGGGTATCGCCGACCTGAAGATCGGTACCGCCAAAACCTCGCGCCTGCACCAGAGCGCCCTGGGTTACCTGCTCGGCGCAGGCCAGCCCCTGGCGCAGAGCGCGCAACTGACCGACTGGCTCAGCCCGCTGGCCGATCCGCCGCGCTGCGTGGCGTTGCCTGCACCCGAAGCCAGCGACCAGGCCTATCGCGCCCAGGACGCCGACGCTTTCGAGCCCCATTGGCGTACCCCGGCACGGCGCGCCGCCGAACACTGGTGGATCGCCTCTTACAGTGCGTTGCGCATGGAGGAGGGCGAGGCTAGCGCCGTGGATCGCCACCCGGTGGATCGCCACGACGACGTTTCCCCGGATAGTTCGGCCGTGCAGATCGCCAGCGACGACGAGGATCCGGCCCTGGCGCTGGAGCAGATTCCAGTCTCTGCCCAAGGGCTGCATCGTTTTCCCCGCGGGCCCAACCCCGGCACCTTCCTTCATGGCCTGCTGGAGATCGCCGCTGCCGAAGGTTTCGCGGCCATGGCCGCGGCGCCGGATGTGCTGCGCGAACACCTGGCGCGGCGCTGCCAGCGGCGTGGCCTGGAAACCTGGATCGAGCCGCTGTGGCTGTGGCTGCAGGGCCTGCTGGTGCAGCCCCTGTCGCTCGGCAATGGAAGCGCGGTGAGTCTGGCGCAGTTGAGCGAATACCAGGCGGAGCTCGAGTTCTGGTTCGAGGCCCGCCGGGTCGACGTGCTGCGCCTGGATGCCTTAGTGCAGCGTTTCGAGATGCCGGGTGTGGCGCGGCCCGTGCTCAGTCCGGACACATTGAACGGCATGTTCAAGGGCTTTATCGATCTGGTGTTCGAGCATGAGGGGCGTTACTACGTGGTCGACTACAAGTCCAACTGGCTCGGCGCCGACGAACAGGCTTATACCAATGAGGCGATGCACGCCGCGGTGGCCAGCCATCGCTACGATCTGCAGTACGTGCTCTACGTGCTGGCCCTGCATCGTCATTTGCGGCTGCGCCTGACCGACTATGACTACGACACCCATATGGGCGGCGCGCTGTACCTGTTCCTGCGTGCGCCTGGTGCAGGGCAGTACCTGGCACGGCCGCAGCGGGCGCTGATCGAAAGGCTGGACGCGCTGTTTCTCGGCGAGCCGGTGGAGGAGCCGGCATGACGCCGATGTTGGAAAACCGCGACGCGCTGTTCGAGCTGCTCGCCGCCTGGAGCGAGCGCGGCTGGCTGCGCGAACTGGATCGTACCCTGGCGTATTTCTTCGCCGAGCTGGACCCCCAGGCAACGCCGTTGCTGTTGCTGGCGGCGGCGCTGGCCAGTCATCAGCTGGGCCAGGGCCATGTGTGCCTCGACCTGCAGACCACCCTGGCCGATCCGGATTCGGCGCTGTCGCTGCCACCGGAAGGCGAGGACGCCGAGGGCGTCAGCCTGCTGCCCTCCGAGGTGCTGGCCGGCCTGAGTGCGAGCACCTGGCTGGCAGCCTGTGCCGGCAGCGCCTTGCTGCGTGATGCCGAAGATGAAGTCGCGCCGCTGGTGCTGCGCGGCACCTGCCTGTACCTGCGCCGCTACTGGGATTACGAGCGCAGCGTCGCCGAGGATATTGGCGAGCGCCTGCAGGCGGCGGGCGATGCGCCGGCCGATCTCGCTCAGCGCCTGGCCGTGTTGTTCCCCGAGCCATTGCAGCTCGATGGCCAGCGCTTCACCGACTGGCAGAAACTGGCCTGCGCCCTGGCGGCGCGGGGGCGCTTCACGCTGATCACCGGCGGCCCTGGTACCGGCAAGACCACGACCGTGGTGCGCCTTCTGGCGCTGCTGCAGGCCGCCGCGCTGGATCACGGTGCGCCGCTGCGCCTGAGCCTGGCCGCGCCTACCGGCAAGGCGGCGGCGCGGCTGACCGAGTCCATCGGCGGCCAGGTGGCGACCCTGCCGGTCAGCGAGCAGGTGCGCGAGCAGATTCCCAATACCGTCACCACGCTGCACCGCCTGCTGGGCAGTCGTCCGGACAGCCGTCATTTCCGTCACCATGCGGCCAACCCGCTGCCGCTGGATGTGCTGGTGGTCGACGAAGCCTCGATGATCGACCTGGAAATGATGGCCAACCTGCTCGACGCGCTGCCGATGCATGCGCGGTTGATCCTGCTCGGCGACAAGGATCAGCTGGCCTCGGTGGAGGCGGGGGCGGTACTTGGTGATCTGTGCCGCGACGCTGAAGCCGGCAGCTACAGCGAGGCCACCCGCGCCTGGTTGGCGCAGCAGACCGGCGAACGTATCGAGGGAGCAGGGCTGCAGCCGGGCGAGCAGGCGTTGTCGCAGCACATCGTGATGCTCCGCCATTCCCGGCGCTTTGCCGGGGGCTCGGGTATCGGCCGCCTGGCCCTGGCGGTGAATCGCGGTGCAGCCCTGGAGGCCCGTGAGGTGCTGGCAGGTGGCGGGGCGGGCCTGCACCAGTTGCGCCTTGCCGGCGAGCAGGATCGTGCCTTCGAACGCCTTCTGCTCGATGGCTTGCCCGGCGGTGAGGGGCGGGCAGTGGGCTATGCGGATTACTTGAACGTGCTGCATGAGCAGCGCCCAGGCTTGACCGACGGCGACGAGCGCTGGAGCGGCTGGACTGCCGCGGTGCTGGCGGCCTTCGATCGCTTTCAGTTGCTCTGTGCGGTGCGCAAGGGGCCCTGGGGCGTCGAGGCGCTCAACGGGCGTATCGCCCGTGCGTTGCTGCAGCGTGGCCTGATCGAGCAGGAGCATGGCTGGTACGAAGGGCGGCCGGTGCTGGTCACCCGTAACGATTATGGCCTGGGCCTGATGAACGGCGACATCGGCATCGCCCTGCGTTTGCCCGAGCCGGCGCTGGAGGCGGGTGGCCCATTGCGCTCAGCGCTGCGCGTGGTGTTCCCACGCAACGATGGTTCGGGCGAGCTGCGCTCGATCCTGCCCAGCCGCCTGGGCGCGGTGGAAACCGTGTTCGCCATGACCGTGCACAAATCCCAGGGCTCTGAATTCGCCCATTGCGCCCTGGTGCTGCCGGATACCCTCAACCCGGTGCTGACCAAGGAGCTGGTGTACACCGGCATCACCCGCGCCCGGGATTGCTTCAGCCTGATCGAGAGCCGTGCCGGTATTTTCGAAGCGGCCATTGGGCGGCGAGTCGAAAGGCGCAGTGGGCTGTGGGAGCGGTTGGTTGGGGATGCATATATTGATTGATGGGTTGGCTCCGATTCATCCTGCGGATCTATCAAATGTGGGAGGGCGCCATGCGCCCGATTCGCGGGCATGGCCCGCTCCCACAATTAAATAGATGAGTCAGGTCGTAGGATGGGCGGCAGCCCATCAACCAGCAGCTATCAACTCAGGGCACCTTCACTCCAACCTCGTCGAGCATTTCCACCAGACGAATCAGCGGCAAGCCGATCAGGCTGTTGACGTCGCTGCCTTCGGTTCGGCGAAACAGGCTGATGCCCAGGCCTTCGGCCTTGAAACTGCCGGCGCAGTCGTACGGTTCTTCGGCCTGCAGGTAACGGGTGATCTGCTCGGCATCCAGGGGGCGAAAATGTACGGTATAAGGAACGCAGTCGACCTGGCAGGCGCCGCTGCTGCTGTCGAGCAGGGCCAGGCCGGTGAGAAAGGTCACGCTCTTGCCGCTGGCGGCGCTGAGCTGGGCATGGGCGCGCTCAAAACCGTGGGGCTTGCCGAGCACCTGACCGTCGAGCACGGCCACCTGGTCAGAACCGATGATCAGGTGAGCGCCGAATCGCCCCGCCAATGCCGCGGCCTTTTCCCGGGCCAGGCGGCGCACCAGCTCTTCGGCTGGCTCGCCATCCTGGCGCGACTCGTCGATACTTGGCGCGGCCCATTCGAAGGGCTGGCGCAGGCGGCTCAGCAGCTCACGGCGATAGGGGGAGCTGGAAGCGAGAACCAGGGGCAACATGGGCATTGACCTCGTGCGAAACGGAGCGCCGATTCTAGTCGTCGGCAAAGGGCCTGGACAGGCGGAATTTCCTTTGACAGCGCACGGTTGCATCCATAGAATGCGGCGCCTATGTCAAATGGCCCGATTCCACCTCACGTTGATCCACGCAAACTCGCTGACCGCGGCGCCACCCTTCAGGGTGAATTGCCGTTAGCTGATTTGTCGAGGCTCTGCGATCCTCTCGCCGATAACGGCGGCAACGTGCGCGCGAAGCTGAGCTTCGAGCGTGACGAGCGCCACGCTGTGGTCATCCACAGCCAGCTTGAGGTCGAAGTCAAGATGGTTTGCCAGCGGTGTCTGGATCAGGTCACCTTACCGATCCTCAGCGAGTGTGATTACGCTGTGGTGAAGGAAGGCGCGAATACCCAGTCCGTGCCGCAAGGCTATGACGTACTGGAAATGGGTGAAGATCCTCTGGATCTGTTGGCCTTGATCGAGGATGAGCTGTTGCTCGCCTTGCCCATCGTGCCAATGCATGACCCGAAAGATTGCCAGCAGCCGGCGGGCCTCGATGAGCCCGAACCGAGCGAGGACGAGGTGACGCGGTCCAACCCGTTCAGTGTATTGGCACAGTTAAAGCGTGACCCAAACGTTTAGGAGTTAACTAGTATGGCTGTTCAGCAGAACAAAAAATCCCGTTCCGCCCGTGACATGCGTCGTTCGCACGACGCCCTCGAGGCTAACGCTCTGTCCGTTGAGAAGAGCACCGGTGAAGTTCACCTGCGCCACCACGTATCGCCGGAAGGCGTTTACCGTGGTCGCAAAGTGATCGACAAGGGCGCTGACGAGTAAATCTTGTCCGCTCCGATCATCGCGATTGATGCAATGGGTGGGGACTTCGGTCCCCACTGCATTGTTCCAGCCAGCGTCGCCTGTCTGGCCGAATTCCCCTCGCTGCACCTGGTCCTTGTTGGCCAAGCTCCTCTGATCGAAGAATTGCTCGCTGGTATTCCCGGTGTGGATCGCGCGCGCCTGCGCGTCGAGCATGCGGCCGAAAGCATCGAGATGGGCGAGCGCCCCAGTCAGGCCCTGCGCGGCAAACCGGAGTCTTCCATGCGCTTGGCGCTGGAGGCGGTGCGTGACGGGCGGGCCCATGCCTGCGTGAGCGCTGGCAATACCGGTGCGTTGATGGCGCTTTCGCGGCACGTGTTGAAAACTCTGCCGGGCATCGACCGGCCGGCGATGATCGCTGCCATTCCCAATCGCAAGGGCGTGTGCCTGTTGCTGGATCTGGGGGCCAACGTCGACTGCACGGCTGAGCAGTTGTGCCAGTTCGCGATCATGGGTGCGGTGGCGGCCGAGGTACAGGGCGCCAGGGCGCCGCGCGTCGGCTTGCTGAACGTGGGCAGTGAAGAGACCAAGGGCAATCAGCAGGTCAAGCAGGCTGCGGCGCTGCTCGAAGGTGTCGACGGCCTCAACTATGTCGGCTTCGTCGAAGGCGATGGCCTGTATGGCGGCGAGGCTGACGTGCTGGTGTGCGATGGTTTCGTCGGCAATGCGTTGCTCAAGTCCAGCGAAGGGCTGGTGACCATGATTGTGGCGCGGCTTGAGGCGCTGTTTCGCGGCAGCTTGCTGGGCCGGGTCGCCGGGCTTCTGGCCTTGCCGCTGCTGCGCCGCTTACGTGGCGAGCTGGCGCCGGCGCGTCATAACGGCGCGAGTTTTCTGGGCTTGCAGGGCATCGTGGTGAAGAGCCACGGTAGTGCCGGGCCGGATGGTATAAAGAGCGCCATTCGCCGGGCCATGACCGATGTGCAGGAGAATTTACCGGCGCGACTGGGTGGTCGAATCGAGCACTTGATCCGTAATATGTGACCGCTCGGGATGGTCAGCCATCCAAGGTGTCAGTTTTTCAACGCTTGCCCGAGGCGAGCGTAAATTTTTCGACGAGAAGATCACTAAGGGAACCGTTCCATGTCTGCATCCCTCGCATTCGTCTTTCCCGGTCAGGGCTCGCAAGCGCTGACCATGTTGGCCGGACACGGCGCAGAGCACGCGCTGATCCTCGATACCTTCGGCGAAGCTTCGAGCGCCCTGGGTTATGATCTGTGGGCACTGACCCAGCAGGGCCCGGAAGAGCAGCTCAACCAGACCGACAAGACTCAGCCCGCG
Organism: Pseudomonas sp. CNPSo 3701; assembly: GCF_028674975.1. Lineage (NCBI taxonomy): Bacteria > Pseudomonadati > Pseudomonadota > Gammaproteobacteria > Pseudomonadales > Pseudomonadaceae > Pseudomonas > Pseudomonas sp. CNPSo 3701. Next base: position 410,302 of record NZ_JAQZSI010000003.1, read on the forward strand.
ATCCTCGCCGCCTCCATCGCCCTGTGGCGCCTGTGGCTGGCCGAAGGTGGCGCGCGTCCGGCATTCGTCGCCGGGCACAGCCTGGGTGAATACAGTGCGCTGGTCGCCTCCGGCGCCGTCGGCTTTGCCGAAGCGGTCAAGCTGGTCGAGCTGCGTGGCCAACTGATGCAGCAGGCCGTGCCGGCCGGGCAGGGCGGCATGGCGGCGATCATTGGTCTGGAAGATGCCGACGTGCAGGCGGCCTGCGCCGAAGCGGCCCAGGGCGATGTGGTCAGCGCGGTGAACTACAACGCGCCTGGGCAGGTGGTCATCGCCGGCTCCGCTGCTGCCGTCGCTCGCGCCGTCGAGGCCTGCAAGGCCCGTGGTGCCAAGCGTGCACTGCCGCTGCCGGTCAGCGTGCCGTCGCACTGCGAGCTGATGCGCCCAGCCGCCGAGCGTTTTGCCGAGGCGGTCAGCGCCATCGCCTGGCAGGCGCCGCAGATCCCGCTGGTGCAGAACGTCAGCGCTGCCGTGGTAGCCGACCTGGATACCCTCAAGCGCGACCTGCTGGCTCAGCTGTACAGCCCGGTGCGTTGGGTCGAGTCCATCGTTCGTCTGGGCGAGCAGGGCGTTACCGATCTGGTCGAATGTGGTCCGGGCAAAGTGCTGTCGGGCCTGAACAAGCGTTGTGTCAAGGGCGTCAATACGCACAACCTCGACACCCCCGAAAGCTTTGCCGCTGCGCGCGCCGCACTGGCCGCCGTACAGTCCTGAACAAGGGAGAATGCTATGAGTCTGCAAGGTAAGGTTGCACTGGTCACTGGTGCCAGCCGTGGTATTGGCCAGGCCATCGCCCTGGAATTGGGTCGTCAGGGTGCCGTGGTCATCGGTACCGCCACGTCCGAGGTGGGTGCCGAGCGCATTGCGGCAACCCTCAAGGAAAACGGCATCGAAGGCACCGGCCTGATGCTCAACGTCAGCAACGACGAGTCCGTCGCTGCGACCCTGGAGAAGATCCAGAAGGACTTCGGTCAGGTGCTGGTGCTGGTCAACAATGCCGGTATCACCCGCGACAACCTGATGCTGCGCATGAAGGACGAAGAGTGGTACGACGTGATCGATACCAACCTCAACAGCCTCTATCGTCTGTCGAAAGCCGTCCTGCGCGGCATGACCAAGGCCCGTTTCGGGCGTATCATCAACATCGGTTCGGTGGTGGGTGCCATGGGCAACGCCGGGCAGGTGAACTACGCAGCTGCCAAGGCCGGCCTCGAAGGTTTTGGCCGTGCAATGGCCCGTGAAGTGGGCTCGCGCTCGATCACGGTCAACGCCGTGGCACCGGGTTTCATCGATACCGACATGACCCGTGAGCTGCCTGAAGCACAGCGTGAAGCGCTGCTGACACAAATTCCGCTGGGCCGTCTGGGGCAGGCGCAAGAGATCGCCAACGTGGTTTCTTTCCTTGCCTCCGATGGTGCAGCTTACGTCACAGGGGCTACTATCCCTGTGAACGGCGGGATGTACATGAGCTGAATAAAGGCGCGTCGTCGGCGAACGTCGACGATTCGATGCGAACCTGGTGGTAAAGCAGTCAGTTTGCAGATCGAATCGTTGGCGTATTTCCGTGGGCGCCACCGGCTTTCAGCTTGAAAAGCTGAAAACCCTTTCTATACACTTGCCGGCACAACCAGCTGGCTGGATTTGTCCAATAGGAGTGATAACACGTGAGCACCATCGAAGAACGCGTCAAGAAAATCGTTGCCGAGCAACTGGGCGTGAAGGAAGAAGAAGTAACCAACAGCGCTTCCTTCGTTGAAGACCTGGGTGCCGACTCGCTTGACACCGTTGAGCTGGTGATGGCTCTCGAAGAAGAATTCGAGACCGAGATCCCGGACGAACAAGCCGAGAAGATCACCACTGTTCAGGAAGCCATCGACTACGTTACTGCTCACGCTCAGTAAGCAGTTCGTCGCTTCCCGAATCGGAAAAGCCGCACGTCTGCAAAGGCGTGCGGCTTTTCTTTGACGGTTCGCTGTAAAAGTTTCAACAGCGCCCTTTGGGCGTCTTTTCGCTCGGGTACCGGCTACCCTGAGCCAATCGCCGGATGATCAACGCCTTGGCAACGGTTTGCCAGGTGCATCGTGGCGTCGAAAAACCTGATAAGAGGAGATTGCTGTGTCGCGTAGACGCGTCGTGGTTACCGGTATGGGCATGCTGTCGCCGCTGGGTAACGATGTGCCGAGCAGCTGGCAGGGCATTCTGGCCGGCCGCAGTGGTATCGGCCTGATCGAACACATGGATCTTTCCGCTTTCTCGACCCGCATCGGCGGCTCGGTGAAGAATTTCGATGTCGAGCCCTATCTGTCGCCCAAAGAGGCGCGCAAGCTCGACCTGTTCATCCAGTACGGCCTGGCCGCCTGCTTCCAGGCCGCCCGCGATTCCGGCCTGGAAGTCACGGACGCCAACCGTGACCGTATCGGTGTGGCCATGGGTTCCGGCATCGGCGGCCTGACCAACATCGAGAACAACTGCAAATCGCTGCATGAGCAGGGCCCGCGACGTATTTCGCCGTTCTTCGTGCCTGGCTCGATCATCAACATGATTTCCGGTTTCCTGTCGATCCACCTGGGTCTGCAGGGCCCCAACTACGCCATCTCCACGGCGTGCACCACCGGCACCCACTGCATCGGTATGGCCGCGCGCAACATCGCCTACGGCGAGGCGGACGTGATGATCGCCGGTGGCGCCGAGATGGCCGCCTGCGGCCTTGGCCTGGGTGGCTTCGGCGCAGCGCGGGCGATGTCCACCCGCAACGACGAGCCCACCAAGGCGAGCCGTCCGTGGGACAAGGACCGTGACGGCTTCGTACTGTCCGACGGCGCCGGTGCTCTGGTGCTCGAAGAACTCGAGCATGCCAAGGCCCGCGGCGCGACCATCTACGCCGAGCTGATCGGTTTCGGCATGAGTGGCGACGCTTTCCACATGACCTCGCCGCCCGAAGATGGCGCTGGCGCGGCGCGCTGCATGGCCAACGCCCTTCGCGATGCCGGTATCGAGCCCTCCGCGGTGCAGTACATCAACGCCCACGGCACCTCCACCTCGGCCGGCGACAAGGCGGAAGTGGCAGCGATCAAGACCGTGTTCGGCGAGCACGCGCACAAGCTGGCGGTCAGTTCGACCAAGTCCATGACCGGTCACCTGCTGGGCGCCGCTGGTGCGGTCGAGGCGATCTTCAGCGTGCTGGCACTACGCGACCAGATCGCGCCGCCGACCATCAACCTGGACCAGCCGGACGAAGGCTGCGACCTGGACTTCGTGCCCCATGAGGCGCGCAAGATGCCGATGGACGTGGTGCTGTCCAACTCCTTCGGATTCGGTGGCACCAACGGCTCGCTGGTATTCCGTCGGTACGCCGACTGATGCTGCACTGGGTCGACGGTCAGCCAGCGGCGTCGCTGCCCCTGGCTGACCGCGGCCTGGCCTACGGTGACGGCCTGTTCGAGACCATGGCGGTGCGCGGCGGCCGGCCGGTGCTGCTGGAGCGGCATCTGGCGCGGGTCACGGCTGGTTGCACACGCCTGCATATCGTTCTGGATGCCGAGCGACTGCGCCGCGAAGTAACGGCCTTCTGTGCCGAGCTGGGGCAGGGCGTCGCCAAACTGATCGTCACCCGTGGTGATGGCCTGCGCGGCTATGCGCCGTCGACCGGTACGCCACGACATATCCTCCAATCCGCCGCCATGCCGGTGTATCCCGCCCAGCACGCCGATCAGGGCATCTGCCTGTATCCCTGTTCGATGCGACTGGCAGAGCAGCCGCTGCTCGCCGGCCTCAAGCACCTCAATCGCCTCGAGCAAGTGCTGGCCCGTGCCGAGTGGCAAGATGCCGAGCATGCCGAAGGATTGATGCGCGATGTGTCCGGTCGGGTGATCGAAGGGGTGTTCAGCAACCTGTTTCTGGTCGCAGGCTGCGTGCTGGTCACCCCAGACCTGCAGCGTTGCGGTGTGGCCGGGGTGATGCGCGCCGAGCTGCTCGAGCAGGCACAGGCGCTGGGTATCGAGTGTCAGGTTCGAGATATCGAACTGGACGAACTGCTGGGCGCCGATGAAGTCTTTCTCTGCAACAGCCTGTATGGCGTGTGGCCGGTGCGTCGGCTGCAGGCCAGTCACTGGCCGGTGGGCCCGCTCACCCGTAAACTGCAGGCCCTTGCCCGTCATCTACTGGACCGCTGATTCGTGATTCGCAAATTACTGTTGATGCTCGAAATCGTCGTGGTGCTGGCCGGCCTTACCCTCGGTCTGGTCGCCTGGCAGCAGCATCGCGCGCTCGAGCAGCCGCTGACTCTCACTGAGGAGCGCCTGATCGAAGTGCCGGCCGGCGCCACGCCCGGCGGCGTGCTGAATCGCCTGGAGGCCGATGGCGTTATCGACGGTGCCTTCTGGCTGCGCCTGTACTGGCGTTTCAACCTGCAGGGCCAGCCACTGCACAGCGGCGAGTACCGCCTGACCCCCGACCTGCGGGTACGCGACATGCTCGACCTGTGGCGCCGCGGTGAAGTGGTGCAGTACAGCCTGATGCTGGTCGAAGGCTGGACCTTCCGCCAGGTGCGCGCTGCCCTGGCGCGCCAGGACAAGCTGGAACTGACCCTGAGCAAGCTCAGCGACGCCGAGATCATGACCAAGCTCGGCAAGCCCGACCAGAATCCTGAAGGGCGCTTTTTCCCCGATACCTACCGCTACGTACGCGGTATGAGCGATCTTGACCTGCTCAAACAGGCCCACAAGCGTCTGCAGGTGGTGCTCGACGAAGAGTGGGAGAAGCGTGCCGACGGTTTGCCCTACAAGGATCCCTACGAGGCGCTGATCATGGCCTCGATGATCGAGAAGGAAACCGGCGTGCCCGAAGAGCGTGGCGAGATCGCCGGTGTGTTCGTACGGCGCCTGGCTACCGGTATGCGCCTGCAGACGGATCCGACGGTGATCTTCGGCCTCGGCGAGCGCTACCAGGGGCGCATCACCCGTGCTCACCTGCGCGAACCCACGCCTTACAACACCTACACCATCGACGGCATGCCGCCGACGCCGATCGCCCTGGTCGGTCGTGAGGCGATTCATGCAGCCTTGCATCCGGTGGATGGCAAGACTCTGTATTTCGTGGCGCGCGGCGACGGCAGTCATGTGTTCTCGGAAACCCTCGACGAGCACAACCGCGCCGTGCGCGAGTACCAGTTGAAGCGCCGTGCGGACTATCGGTCCAGCCCGGCGCCCATTCCCCAGACCAGCGAAAAGGACACCCAGTGAGCGGCTTGTTTATCACCCTGGAAGGCCCCGAGGGCGCCGGCAAGAGCACCAATCGGGAGTACCTGGCGGCGCGTCTGCGCGAGCAGGGGATCGATGTGCTGCTGACCCGCGAGCCCGGCGGCACGCCACTGGCCGAGCGGGTGCGCGAGCTGCTGCTGGCGCCCAGTGACGAGCCCATGGCCAGCGATACCGAACTGCTGCTGGTGTTCGCCGCCCGTGCCCAGCACCTGGCCCAGGTCATCGTTCCAGCCCTCGAACGCGGCGCGGTGGTGCTTTGCGATCGCTTCACCGATGCCACCTATGCCTACCAGGGCGGCGGCCGCGGCCTGGATGTCGCGCGCATCGCTCAGCTGGAAGAATTCGTGCAGGGCGCGCTGCGCCCGGACCTGACCCTGGTGTTCGACCTGCCGGTTGAAGTCGGTCTCTCCCGCGCCGCCGCCCGTGGTCGCCTGGACCGTTTCGAGCAGGAGGGCCGCAGCTTCTTCGAAGCGGTGCGTGCCACCTACCTGCAGCGTGCCAAGGCGGCGCCTGCACGTTATCGCATTCTCGATGCGTCGCAGTCTTTGGAGGCAGTTCAGCGCGACCTGGATGCGTTGCTGCCGCAACTGATGGAGCTGCAGCGTGGCTGACGTGTACCCCTGGCAGACCGAGCTCTGGCAGCAATTGGCTGGCCGCACGCAGCATGCCCACGCCTATCTGCTGCATGGCCCGGCCGGTATTGGTAAACGTGCGCTGGCCGAGCGCCTGATGGCCTTGCTGCTGTGCAAGTCGCCGGTGGACCTGCAGCCGTGCGAGCAGTGCAAGTCGTGCCATCTGCTGGCTGCCGGCAGTCACCCGGACAACTACGTGCTGGAGCCGGAAGAGGCCGACAAGCCGATCAAGGTCGACCAGGTACGTGCGCTGGTCAACTTCGTGGTGCAGACCGCGCAGCTCGGCGGGCGCAAGGTGGTGCTGCTCGAACCTACCGAAGCGATGAACCTCAATGCCGCCAACGCGCTGCTGAAAAGCCTCGAGGAGCCGTCGGGAGATACCGTGCTGCTGCTGATCAGCCACCAGCCGAGCCGCCTGCTGCCGACCATCAAGAGCCGTTGCGTGCAGCAGGCTTGCCCGCTGCCCAGCGAAGCGATGAGCCTGCAATGGTTGAGCGAAACCCTGCCAGCTTGCAGCGAGCAGGAAATCCGCGAGCTGCTGTACCTGGCGGCGGGCTCGCCGCTGGCGGCTGCCAGGCTGCAGGAGCAGGGCGTGCGCGATCAGCGCGCGCTGGTGGTCGACGGCGTGAAGAGGCTGCACAAGCAGCAGGCCTCGGCTAGCCAGCTGGCCGAAGGCTGGAAGGACGTGCCGCTGACGCTGTTGTTCGATTGGTTCTGCGACTGGGCACACCTTACCCTGCGCTATCAGCTCACCCAGGACGAACAGGGCCTTGGCCCCGCGGACATGGCCAAGGTGGTTCAGTACCTGGCGCAGAAAGCTTCACAGGCCAAAGTGTTGGCCATCCAGGAATGGTTGCTGCAGCAGCGCCAGAAAGTGCTGGGCAAAGCCAACCTCAACCGTGTGCTGCTTCTCGAAGCCTTGCTGGTGCAGTGGGCAAGCCTGCCTGGACCGGGCTAGAATCGGGCTTACGTCATGACTTCAGGAATCACGCATGAACTTGCCACCTAATCTGGGACCCCGTAACGGCATCCTGTCCCTGACCATCAAGGACAAGTCCGTGCTGTATGCCGCCTACATGCCCTTCATCAAGAATGGCGGCCTGTTCATTCCCACCAACAAGAGCTACAAGCTCGGTGATGAAGTGTTCATGCTGCTCAACCTGATGGACGAGCCGGAGAAGATCCCGGTGGCCGGCAAGGTGGTGTGGATCACCCCGAAAGGCGCCCAGGGCAACCGCGCCGCTGGTGTAGGTGTGCAGTTCAACGAAGGCGACAACACCGCCCGCAACAAGATCGAGACCTACCTAGCTGGTGCCCTCAAGTCCGATCGCCCCACCCATACGATGTAACAGCGGCCCATTCGCGCAACGCTGGTGGGCCTCTTGGCCTGCCGCTCCACTTGCGCATCCCGCCTGCCGCTCAAGGTTCTGATTTATGCTCATCGATTCCCACTGCCACCTCGACCGTCTCGACCTGGCCGCCCATGGCGGTTCCCTGGACGACGCGCTGGCTGCTGCCCGCGCCCGTGGCGTCGGCCACTTCCTGTGCATCGGCGTAAGCGCCGACAACGCTGTCGCCGTGCGTGAGCTGGCGGGTCGCTACGCCGATGTCGACTGCTCCGTCGGCATCCACCCGCTGGACCTCGAGCCCGGCAGTGCGCCGGCGCTGGACTGGCTGCTCGCCGAGTTGGACCATCCTGGCGTGGTGGCCATCGGCGAGACCGGCCTGGATTATCACTACGAGCCCGAAGCAGCCGAGCTGCAGCAGGAGGCGTTTCGCCTGCACCTGCGGGCCGCGCAGATCACCGGCAAGCCGGTCATCGTGCATACCCGTGAAGCCCGCGCCGATACCCTGAAGTTGCTGCGCGAAGCCGCGCTGCCCCAGGGCGGCGTGTTGCACTGCTTCACCGAAGATTGGGAGATGGCCAGGGCAGCGCTGGATATCGGCTTCTACATTTCGCTGTCCGGCATCGTTACGTTCCGCAATGCCGAGGCACTGCGCGAAGTCGCCCGTCAGGTACCAGCCGACCGGCTGCTGGTAGAAACCGATTCACCCTATCTCGCGCCCGTGCCGCACCGTGGCAAGCCGAACCTGCCAGAGTACGTGCGCGATGTCGCCGAGTATTTGGCGACGTTGCGCGGCGTCAGCTACGAAACCCTGGCGCAGCAGACTGGCGACAACTTCCGACGTCTGTTTCCCCTGGCCCGAGTCCCCGCTGACGCCTGACGTGCCGCTGGGTGGTCGCCAGGAATGGCGAGGCATAAAAAAACCCGGCTTCGGGACGGAATCCGGGTCAAGACCATTAGGAGTCAAACGAAGTGCGCGGTCCTCGGCACTTCGGCCGCTGCGACACTTGGGGGAATATGCCGCACCGGTACGATTGAGTATTGGTCATCCGCAGCCATCGTCCACGCCGGCTTTAAACGGATTTGGAATACTCCCGCCGCCTCTGAGTGCCTATTCGCTGAGTATGGCCCGCACGCGCTGCAGGCTATGCTCGATCACCCGTGCCTCGGTGTAGAAATGCGGTGACAGGCGGATACCACCGCCGCGCTGGGCGCAGATGATCTGTTCCGCCTTGAAGCGTTCGTGCAGTTGGCGATTGTCCCAGCCGTCCGCCGTGAAGGTGACGATGCCGGCACGCCGGTCGCGTTCCTGAGCGCTAAGCAGGCGCACACCTGGCATCCCCTCGAGGCCATCGAGCAACCATTGCACCCGCTCGTGCAATGCGCGTTCGACCTGGGGCATGCCCACTTCCTCGAGCAGCGACAGGCTGGCCTCCAGGGCCATGGCGCCGAGCATGTTAGGGCTGCCGCATTCGAAGCGGCGGGCGCTGCGCGCGGGTGCCCAGTCATCGCGGTCGTAGTCGCCGGCGTTTTCCAGCATGTGCCAGCCGTATTCGTGCAGCGCCAAGCGTTCGCGCAGATCCTGGCGGCAATAGAACACGCCCAGGCCTTCCGGGCCGAGCATCCACTTGTGGCCGTCAGCCATGGCGAAGGCGCAGCGGCTGCGCTGCACGTCCATGGCCAGGGCGCCGAGTTGTTGAATGGCATCGACGCACAGCAGCACGCCGCGTTGCTCGCAGCCCAGGCCTAGGCGTTCGAGGTCCAGGCGCAGGCCGCTGGCGTATTGCACGGCGCTGATCGCCATCAGGCGGGTGCGCGGTGTGCAGGCGGCGAGCAGGGCGCCTTCGGCATCGCCACCCTGCAGATCGACCTGCACCACTTCCACACCACGCGGGCGCAGCGCCTCCCAGACGATACGGTTGGAGGGGAATTCCTCTGTGCTGATGATCACCTGGTCGCCTTCGCGCCAATCCAAGCCGAAGGCCACAAAGGAAAGAGCTTCAGAGGTGTTCTTCACCAGCGCGATATCGGCGCGTGAGGCCGCATTTAGCAGGCGCGCCAGGCGTTCGCGCAGGGTGCGCTCGGTGACCAGCCATTGCGCGTAGTCGCGGGCGCCAGTGGCGATATTCTCCCGGGCGAAGCGCTCCACAGCCCGTGCGCTGCGTGCCGGCCAGGGGGCGACGGCGGAGTGGTTCAGGTAGTAGAGATCGGCCGGCTGGGGAAACTCGTCAATGATGGCATTCATGTCGCATGATCCGTGCAATTTGGCGTTAGTTGGGCATAATAGCGGACTCGAATTCCGACCTTGTCATTTCCCTATGCAGAAAGAACCCCGCAAGATCCGTGAGTTTCGCCGCCGCGAGCAGGAGATCCTCGACATCGCTCTGAAACTCTTCCTCGAGCAAGGTGAGGACAGCGTGACCGTGGAGATGATTGCCGATGCCGTGGGTATCGGCAAAGGCACTATCTACAAGCACTTCAAGTCGAAGGCGGAAATCTACCTGCGCCTGATGCTCGACTACGAGCGGGATCTGAACGAGCTGCTGCACTCGTCCGATATCGACCGTGACAAGGAAGCGTTGTCGCGGGCCTATTTCGAGTTCCGCATGCGCGACCCGCAGCGCTACCGTTTGTTTGATCGTCTGGAAGAGAAGGTGGTCAAGGGCAATCAGGTGCCGGAACTGGTCGAGCAGTTGCACGCCATCCGCGCCTCGAACTTCGAGCGGCTGACCCAGTTGATCAAGGGGCGTATCGCCGAAGGCAAGCTCGAAGACGTGCCGCCGTACTTCCACTACTGCGCGGCCTGGGCGCTGGTGCACGGCGCCGTGGCGCTCTATCACTCGCCGTTCTGGAGCAACGTGCTCGAGGATCAGGAAGGCTTCTTCCAGTTCCTGATGGACATCGGCGTGCGCATGGGCAACAAGCGCAAGCGCGACAGCGAAACGCCTCCCGCCTGAGTCATGCGCGACCTGTCGCGGTCGCGCGCGTCTCCTGGCGCGAAACCTGCTTGGAGCAGTCATTCGCCGGTTTTCCGTCGCCGGTGTCGGGAGATTACATATGCGTAACCTGTTCGCCCTGGCTTTCGTGCTGAGCCTGACCGGCTGCATGAACGTCAGCGACATGGCCGATGGCGCCACCTACCACCTGCGCGATGCCGGCGTGCTGGACTACAGCAAGATCCGCCGCTCGGCTTCCTGGCGCCTGCAGCCCGATTCGTTCATCTACATCGCCCAGGGGCCATTCACCCCCAGCGGCAAGCACGCCTATCCGCGGCCCAACGTGGTGGCCGAGGAGGCGTTCCGCGGTTTCGTGGAGTACTTCCCCATGGTTCGCCGCGCCCGCGCGCCGGTCGGCCTGGATGAGGCGCTGGGCGAGGCTCGTGCCGCCGGCGCCCACTATCTGCTCTACACCCGGTTCGCCTATGCAGACGATCGCATCGGTACGATGGAGGAGTGGGAGGATCAGGAGGAATTCGATCGCCTGGGCACCGACCGCAGCGTGCTGCAACTGATGCTGATTGAAACCAACACTCGTTTTCTAGTGGACACCGCGCGCATTCGCAGCCGCGGCGGATTCCTGACTTTCTACGACGCCAAACCCGAAGACCTGATCCGGGCGCCGCTCGAGGATTATGCGCGTACACTCCTGGGTTTCAGTCAGTAACCCGGAGTGTTCATGAGTGAGGGCGACAAGGCCGGCAACGTGCTGGCGCAAATCCCGCCGGCAGGCAACAAGGGCATGCCGCCGGTGCACCTGTGGAACCCTGATTTCTGTGGCGATATCGACATGCGCATCGCCCGGGACGGCTCATGGTTCTATATGGGCACGCCGATCGGGCGGCCGGCGATGGTGCGGCTGTTCTCGACCATCATTCGCCGCGATGGCGATGATTACTTCCTGGTCACGCCGGTGGAGAAAGTCGGCATCACCGTCGATGACGCGCCCTTCGTGGCGGTGTCGCTGGAGGCGAGCGGGCAGGGCGAAACCCAGGTGCTGAAGTTCGTCACCAACGTAGGCGACGAGGTCGAGGCAGGTGCCGAGCATTCGCTGCGGGTAGAACTCGACCCGCAAACCCAGGAGCCTTCGCCCTACGTGCACGTGCGCGCCAACCTGGAAGCACTGATTCACCGCAACGTGTTCTATCAGCTGGTGGAGCTGGCCCAGGCTCGCGAAATCGATGGCCAACCCTGGCTGGGCGTGTGGGGCGGCGGAGTGTTCTTTCCCATCGGCCCGCTGGAGTAGCGGCCAAGAAAAAGGCTCCCGAGGGAGCCTTTTGGGCACTTACATGTTGGGGTAGTTGGGGCCGCCCGTACCTTCCGGCGCCACCCAGGTAATGTTCTGGGCCGGATCCTTTATGTCGCAGGTCTTGCAGTGCACGCAGTTCTGCGCGTTGATCTGGAAGCGCTTGCTGCCATCGTCGTTGGCCACCACTTCGTATACGCCGGCCGGGCAATAGCGCTGCGCCGGCTCATCGTACAGCGGCAGGTTCTTGTCGATCGGGATGCTCGGGTCGGTGAGCTTCAGGTGACAAGGCTGCTCTTCTTCGTGGTTGGTGTTGGACAGGAACACCGAGCTGAGCTTGTCGAAGCTGAGCTTGCCATCCGGTTTTGGGTACTCGATCTTCTTGCAGTCGGCTGCAGGCTTCAGGCAGGCGTAGTCCGGCTTGTTGTCGTGCAGCGTGAAGGGCAGCTTGCCGCCGAACAGGTTCTGGTCGACCCAGTTGATGCCGCCGCCGATCACTGCGCCGTACTTGTGGATCGCCGCGCCGAAGTTGCGGCTGCGGAACAATTCGTCGTAAAGCCAGCTGGCCTTGAAGCCGTCTACATAGCTGCGCAGCTCGTCGCCGCCTTCACTACCGCTGGCCAGAGCTTCGGCGATGGCTTCGGCGGCGAGCATGCCGGACTTCATGGCAGTGTGGCTGCCCTTGATCTTGGCAAAGTTCAGGGTGCCTAGGTCGCAGCCGATCAGCGCGCCGCCCGGGAAGACCATCTTCGGCAGCGAGTTGAGGCCGCCCTTGGCGATGGCGCGAGCGCCGTAGGCGACACGCTTGCCGCCTTCCAGGTACTGCTTGAGCACCGGGTGGTGCTTGAGGCGCTGGAATTCGTCGAACGGCGACAGGTGCGGGTTGGCGTAGGACAGGTCGACGATCAGGCCGACCACCACCTGGTTGTTCTCCAGGTGATAGAGGAAGGAGCCGCCAGTGTTATCGGTGCCCATGATGTCCATCGGCCAGCCAGCGGTGTGAACCACCAGGCCCTGCTGGTGCTTGCTCGGGTCGATGTCCCAGATTTCCTTGATGCCAATGCCGTAATGCTGGGCGTCGGCTTCGCTGTCCAAGTTGTACTTCTTGATCAGCTGCTTGCCGATATGGCCGCGGCAACCCTCGGCGAACAGCGTGTACTTGCCGCGCAGTTCCATGCCGGGGGTGTAGTAGCCTTCTTTCGGGTTGCCTTCGCGGTCGACGCCCAGGTCACCGGTGACGATGCCATGCACCACGCCGTTTTCGTCGATCAGCGCTTCCTGAGCGGCGAAGCCTGGGTAGATTTCCACACCGAGGTTCTCGGCCTGCTGGGCCAGCCAGCGGCACAGGTTGCCCAGCGAGATGATATAGTTGCCTTCGTTGTGCATGGTCTTGGGCACGAAGAAACCCGGCACCTTGGTGGCGCTTTCGGCATCCTTGAGCACATAGATGTCATCACCCTTGACCGGGGTGTTGAGCGGGGCGCCCAGCTCTTTCCAATCGGGGAACAGCTCGTTCAGGGCACGCGGTTCGAATACCGCGCCGGAGAGGATGTGGGCACCGACTTCGGAGCCTTTCTCGACCACGCAGACGCTGATTTCCTGGCCAGCCTCGGCGGCCTTCTGCTTCAGGCGACAAGCGGCGGACAGACCGGCAGGGCCGGCGCCGACGATGACGACGTCGAACTCCATAAATTCGCGTTCCACGGGCTATCTCCTCATCAAGGCTCTCTAATTTTCATGGCGGGCCGGCATCCTTCCCGAGGCACGCTCGCGCAGTATATAGCGAGCCCCGATCAGGGCCAATACAAACGTTTGTTTGAATTTTCTGTAGGCCTGCTAGAATCCGGCTACAACACGAATGGCTCGCAGCCAGTCGTATTGACCGAGCTAGGTCGTACGGTCAAGATACGGGCGGTTTTGCGCTCGCCGTCTGGGCTGAAGGTCGCTCGCGTCCTGCTTGTCTGCATCACCCGCATGCTCGCTTCTGGCGACATTCCTATTCACCGGAGAGTAACGAGGAATCCATGAAGGTTCTTGTAGCTGTCAAACGAGTGGTCGATTACAACGTCAAGGTTCGCGTCAAACCGGACAATAGTGGCGTCGATCTTGCCAACGTCAAGATGTCGATGAACCCTTTCTGTGAAATCGCCGTTGAAGAAGCCGTGCGCCTGAAAGAGAAGGGTGTGGCCAGCGAGATCGTGGTGGTTTCCATTGGCCCGACCCAGGCTCAGGAGCAACTGCGTACCGCTCTGGCGCTGGGTGCTGATCGCGCCATCCTTGTCGAGTCCGCCGACGAGCTGAACTCCCTGGCTGTCGCCAAGCTGCTCAAGGCCGTAGTCGATAAGGAGCAGCCGCAGCTGGTCATTCTCGGCAAGCAGGCTATCGACAGCGACAACAACCAGACCGGCCAGATGCTCGCCGCGCTGACCGGCTACGCTCAGGGCACTTTCGCCTCCAAGGTCGAGATCAATGGCGACAAGGCCAACGTGACCCGTGAGATCGATGGCGGTCTGCAGACCGTTGCTCTGAATCTGCCGGCCATCGTCACCACCGACCTGCGCCTGAACGAGCCGCGCTACGCCTCGCTGCCGAACATCATGAAGGCCAAGAAGAAGCCGCTGGAAACCCTGACGCCTGACGCGCTGGGCGTTTCCACCGCGTCCACCGTTAAGACCGTCAAGGTCGAAGCGCCTGCGGCACGTGGCGCAGGCATCAAGGTCAAGTCGGTCGCCGAACTGGTCGAGAAACTGAAAACCGAAGCGAAGGTGATCTGATGACTATCCTGGTAATCGCTGAAAACACCAATTCCGTGCTGGCACCTGCCACGCTGAACACCGTTGCCGCGGCCCAGAAGATCGGTGGCGACATCCATGTGCTGGTTGCCGGCCAGGGCGTTGGCGCCGTTGCCGAGGCCGCTGCCAAGATCGCTGGCGTGGCCAAGGTGCTGGTTGCCGACAACGCTGCGTTCGCTCATCAGCTGCCGGAAAACGTTGCGCCGCTGGTTGCCGAGCTGGGCAAGAGCTACAGCCACGTACTGGCTGCTGCCACCAGCAATGGCAAGAACATCCTGCCGCGCGTCGCTGCGCAGCTGGACGTCGACCAGATCTCCGAGATCGTTTCCGTGGAAAGCCCGGACACCTTCAAGCGCCCGATCTATGCCGGTAACGCCATCGCGACCGTACAGTCGTCGGCTGCCTTGAAAGTCATCACCGTGCGTGCTACTGGCTTCGACGCCGTGGCGGCCGAAGGCGGCTCCGCTGCCATCGAGAACGTTTCGGCAGGTGGCGACGCCGGCAAGTCGGCATTCGTTGGTGAAGAGCTGGCCAAGTCCGACCGTCCGGAGCTGACCGCCGCCAAGATCGTCGTTTCCGGCGGTCGTGGCATGCAGAACGGCGACAACTTCAAGCACCTGTACACCCTGGCCGACAAGCTCGGTGCGGCAGTGGGTGCTTCCCGTGCAGCCGTCGACGCCGGCTTCGTGCCCAACGACATGCAGGTCGGTCAGACCGGCAAGATCGTCGCGCCGCAGCTGTACATCGCGGTCGGCATCAGCGGCGCCATCCAGCACCTGGCGGGCATGAAGGACTCCAAGGTGATCGTCGCGATCAACAAGGATGAAGAGGCACCGATCTTCCAAGTCGCCGACTACGGCCTGGTGGCTGACCTGTTCGAAGCCGTACCGGAGCTGGAAAAGCTGGTCTGACCGCGCTTTCCCGCAACGAAAAACCCGCTCATCGAGCGGGTTTTTTATTGGCTGGCAGCGCGCTATTGCCTTGGCGCCGTCCTGCGGGCCTCGGCTGCCTGCAGGCTCGCCTGATCGATGAACTTGAGGTAGTCGGCGGCGCTTTCCTGCGGGCGCTCGAGAATTGGCGCATGACCGCAGCCCTTGATGATCACCACGCTGGCGTCTTTGAGCAGCGGCTGCATGGCCTCGATGCTGGACACGTCGAGGATGCGGTCCTGATCGCCCCACAGCAGCAGCGTCGGAGCCTGGATTCTCGGCAGCTCCGGCTCCAGCGGCACATAACGATCGCGCAGGTGCTCGAAGACTTCGCGCTGGTGCGCGCTGTCCGCCACGGCGCGTTGCGCCAGGTACTGATGCAGGCGCTCGGGCAACTGTGGCGGGGCGACGAACAGCCAGTCGAGCAGCTCGTCGAATTGCGGTTCACTGTCCACCAGCAACGGATTGTCGCCCTGTTCCTCGAGGCGCTGGAAGAACGGGCTGCGCCGCGGCGCGGTGACCCCGGCGTTGGCGATCAGCGCCAGGCTGGTCACCTGTTCGGGATAGCGGGCTGCGTAGAGCGCTGCGATATGCCCGCCCATGGAATGGCCGGCGAGGTGCAGGCGGCGGATACCCAGGGCGTCGACGAATGCGGCGAGGCGTTCGGTCTGGGTGCCGACGTCATAGCTGCCGTTGGGGCGGTCGCTGTCGCCGAAACCGGGCAGGTCCACAGCGATGACGTGGTAGCGCTCGGTCAGGTCCCGGGCGAACCACAGCCAGGTGCTCTTGTCGGCACCGAAGCCGTGAACGAGCAGTACGGTTTCGGCGCCCTGGGGGCCGCCTTCGTAATAGCTGACCTTGAGGTCGTTCACGCTGATGCTGCGCGCGTGCAGCCCGGCGCGCCACTGCTCGACGCCCTGATAGACCGCCAGCTGCGCCGCTGGTGAAAGGTACAGAGCGGTGCCAGCGGCAGTCAGGAGAACCAATACGGCAAGGATCAATTTCTTCATGCGGCGTCTTATCGCTGATTATCGAGATCGTATGAGCTAGCATGTCACGAATCTATGGCCGGTGGTCGCCGGTCGTATCGCAATCGAGAGTATGCCAATGGGTGAGCGAGGCTTTAGCAGGGTTGGGCTTTGGGCGTGCGCCGCCATGTTGCTGGCCGGTGGTGCGCAGGCCGCCGGCAAGTGTGAGCGACTGGTCGCCACGGGCAACCCAGAGTATCCACCTTACTTGTGGCGTGATCCGCAGAACCCGGACAAGCTGATCGGTGCGACGGTCGATCTGCTCAAGGCGGTCGCCACCGATCTTGGCGTCGGCATTGACGTGATCTATGCCGGGCCCTGGTCGCGAGCCCAGGAAGAAGTACGCGCCGGGCGTGTCGACATGCTCGCTGGCGCCTTTGTGACCGTACCGCGTCTGGAAACCATGGACTTTGTGCACCCGGCTTTTCTCTCCACGCCAAGCGTGGTGTGGGTGCGCAAGGGCCATGAGTTTCCCTATGCCAGCTGGGCCGATCTGCAAGGCCGCACCGGCGATACGCTGGTCAATAACAGCTTTGGCCAGGCCTTCGATGCCTATGCCCGTGACAACCTGACTCTGGAAGGCGTTTCCAGCCTCACCCAGGCGTTCCAGAAGCTGATGCTCGAACGTACCGATTACGTGATCTACGAGCGCTACCCCGGCCAGGCACTGGCCTCGACCCTGGGGCTGCAGGACGATCTGCAGGTGCTTGACCCGCCGGTCTCCAGCGAAGGCCTGCATCTGGCGCTGTCGCACAACTCGGCCTGCAACGACGCCTGGCTGCGCGGACAGCTGGCCAAAAAAATGACAGAATTCACTTCCGCCGGCATGCCGCAAACCCTTCTGCAGCGCAACTTGCAGCGCTGGAAGGAGCAACAGCCCGCACCGGCCGCCAGTGTTCCGAATCAGTAGGACGTACCCGTGATCTATCGATATACCAGTGCCGCTTTGGCGTTGCTGTTGCTCCAGGGTTGTGCCAGCGATCCCGCGCCGACCGAGCAGATGCGTTTGACCGAACAGGAAGTCGAGCAGGCACGTACTGTGGCTGCCGGTGACGCCGTCGCCGAGCTGAGCCTGGCCGAAGAAAAGCTCGCCAAGGCCCAGGGCGCCATGGCTGCGGGCGCCTATCGCACGGCCCGTGTGCAGGCCGAACAGGCCGAGCTGGATGCGCGACTGGCCGAGGCCCGTGTGCTGACGCTGCGCAGCCAGGCCGAACTGACTGAACTCAATCGCCGTATCGGGCGCTTACGCGACCAGCTGGGAGCCATGCCATGAGCCTGCTGCGTGGTGGCGTGCTGGCGCTGATGGGCCTGACCCTGGCCGGTTGTGCCGGGCTCGGAGACAAACAACAGGCTGAGCTTGAGGCTGCCCGCACCAGCTTTCAGTCCGTGAAGGAAGATCCACAAGTGCTGCGCAGCGCGCCTAAGGATGTGATTCGCGCTGGCGAATCCCTGGGCCGTGCCGAGCGCCTGGCTGACTACTGGGGTAGCGCCGATGACGTGGCCCATTATGCCTACCTGAGCCAACGCTACAGCGAAATCGCTCGCGAGCACGCCAAGCTCGCTCTGGATCAGGAGCGCGCGGCGCGTTTGGAACTGGATCGTCAGCGCCTGCAGTTGGCCTTGCGTGAGGCCAAGCTGCTCAGCGTGCAGGAGCAGAATGCCTGGTTGGAAGAGCAGATCATTAACCTGGCCACGGCGCAAACCGACCGTGGCCTGGTGATGACCCTCGGTGACGTGCTGTTCGATGCCGGCGAGGCGCGCCTCAAGACCAGCGCCAATCGCACCGTGCTCAAGCTGGTGCAGTTTCTCCAGCTCAACCCGCGGCGCACCTTGCGTATCGAGGGTTACAGCGACAGCAGTGGCAAGCGTGAGGAAAACCTGGAACTCTCCAGGGCGCGGGCGCAGACCGTTGCCGATGCATTGATCGACTTGGGGGTCGATGCCAAGCGTATCGAAGTTCAGGGTTTCGGTGAGAGTTTCCCGGTCGCCGAAAACGCCTCGGCCAAGGGCCGTGCGCAGAACCGCCGCGTAGAAATCCTGTTCTCCGACGAGCAGGGGCGTCTGGGCGCCACACGCTGAGTCAGTTGTCGAAAAACCCCGCCACTGAATAACAGAGCGGGGTTTTTTATTGCCTCTGAGATGAGTGTATCGTCGAGATATTTCAGGGCTGTACCGGTACAGAAACAATTTCATGGAGTACTGTTATGGTTCAGTAGCGGGATCACACGGTCATGACCAATCTGTTGCTTTACCAGCGAATTGCCCAGCAACTGGCGGATGACATCCGCCGCGGCGTCTATCAGCCCGGCGAGCGCGTACCTTCGGTGCGCAAGATGAGCGCCCAGCTCAGCGTCAGCCACGCCACGGTATTGCAGGCCTACGCCAATCTTGAAGACCTCGGGCTGATTCGCGCTCGTCCGCAATCCGGTTTCTACGTGCACCAGACGCCGGCGCTGACAGCCGAAACCCCGGAGATCGCCCGGGTCGAGCGGCCCGGTCTGGTTACGCGCAGCAGCATCATCAACCAGGTGCTCGGCGAGGCCCGTCGCGAGGGTGTGTTCCCGCTCGGCGCGGCAGTGCCTCACGTGGAGTATTTGCCGGTACGCGCACTGCACCAGCAACTGGCCAAGGTCACCCGTTTCCAGAGCCCGCGCGCCTTCAGCTACATGTTCAGCCCGGGTTTCGAGCCGCTGCGCCGCCAGGTGGCGATTCGCATGCGCGATGCCGGCGTGTTGGTTGATCCTTCCGAGGTAGTGATCACCCACGGTTGCGTCGATGCCCTGCAGATGAGCCTGCGGGTGCTGACGCGTCCCGGCGACCTGATCGCCACCGAGTCGCCGACCTACTATGGCTTGCTGCAGCTGGCCGATCTGCTGGGCCTCAAGGTCATCGAGATTCCCAGCGACCCGACCACCGGAATCAGCGTCGAGGCCCTGCAACTGGCGGCCAGCCAGTGGCCGATCAAGGCGCTGGTGCTGACCGCGCGGCTGAGCAATCCCCTGGGCGGCACCATTCCCGACGCCCGGCAGAAACAGTTGCTGCGCCTGGCCAGCGACTTCGACATCCAGATCGTCGAGGACGACATCTATGGCGAGCTGATGTTCGAGCAGGGCCGCACCAAGGCGCTCAAGGCCAGCGATCTGGAAGGCCGCGTGGTGTACTGCTCGAGTTTCTCGAAAACCCTGTCGCCCGGCGTGCGCATCGGCTGGATCATCGCCGGCAAGTACCACGACGAAGTGCAGCGTCTGCAGATGTTCACCACCCATTCTGCGTGCAGCGTCACCCAGATGGCGGTGGCTGCCTACCTGGAGAACGGCGGCTACGACCGCCATTTGCGACATATCCGTCAGGAGTACCGCAAGAACCTCAGCGCCTTCCAGCTGGCCATCCAGCAGTACTTCCCCGAAGGCACGCAGATCACTCGGCCCAACGGCGGATTTATTCTGTGGGTAAGCCTACCGGCGCGGGTCAACACCAAGGATCTTCACATCAATGCGCTGCAGCAGGGCATCAGCATCGCGCCGGGGCTAATCTTCAGCAATACCGAGCAGTTCAACCACTGTGTACGCATCAACTGCGGCATCCCGTGGAACCGCGAGGCCGAGCGCGCCGTTATGACCCTGGGCATGCTGGCCACCCAGCTGTGCCACGAGGCGAGCTGAGGCAGCTCGCGCCGGATTAACCCGAATCGGCGGCGGCCTGCGTCTACTGGATCGAAGCGCTCTTTCGATCCAGGAGAAACATCATGGGCAGCCTTTGCCAATTCGTGTCGTACAGTCTCGCCGGCAGCATCGTACTGTCGCTGGTTGCTTGCAGTGCCGGGCAGAATCCTTCGCAAGACTCAGCAGCCAAGCCAGCACAGACCGTTGAAGCGCCTCGCATTGCGCCAGCCATTGCCCCGGCGCCGATGACGACCCGCATGGCCGCACCGGCAGCGCGCGAGTACGCGTACTTGCCGCAACCAGAAGCCAGCCGCGAACAGTATCAGCGTTTGGCTGCCAACCCCGTGCAGTCGGCTGCCGAGGCGCCGGTGTCGACCTTCAGCATCGATGTCGATACCGGCAGTTACGCCAACGTGCGCCGCTTCCTCAACGAAGGCCGCCTGCCACCTGCCGAGGCGGTGCGCTTGGAGGAACTGGTCAATTACTTCCCCTACGCTTATCCGTTGCCCACCGGCAGCACGCCGTTTGGTGTCGGCACCGAGCTGGCGGTCACGCCCTGGAATTCTCAGAGCCGCCTGCTGCGCATCGCCATAAAGGCCTCCGACATGCAGGTTACCCAACTGCCGGCCGCCAATCTGGTGTTTCTGGTCGATGTGTCCGGCTCGATGGATCGCCCCGACGGCCTGCCGCTGGTGCAGAGCACCCTGAAGCTGTTGGTGGACCAGTTGCGTACACAGGACCGTGTTTCGCTGGTGATCTACGCCGGCGATTCCAGTGTGGTGCTGGAGCCGACGGCAGGTTCGCAAAAAGCGCAGATCCGCGCGGCGATCGAGCAATTGCGCGCGGGTGGTTCGACGGCGGGGGAATCGGGTATCCAGCTGGCTTATCAGCAGGCGCAGCAGGGCTTTATCAAGGGCGGCATCAACCGCATCCTGCTGGCCACCGATGGCGACTTCAATGTCGGCATCAGCGATTTCGAAAGTCTCAAGGCGCTGGCGGCCGACAAGCGCAAGACCGGCATCTCGTTGACTACCCTGGGCTTCGGCGCGGGCAATTACAACGAGCAACTGATGGAGCAGCTGGCCGACGCCGGTGACGGCAACTATGCCTATATCGACAACCTGCGCGAGGCGCGCAAGGTGCTGGTCGAGCAGCTCAGTTCGACCCTGGCCACGGTGGCGCGGGATGTGAAGATTCAGGTCGAATTCAACCCGGCCCAGGTCAGCGAGTACCGCCTGCTCGGTTATGAGAACCGTGCCCTGAATCGTGAGGATTTCGCCAACGACAAGGTCGATGCTGGCGATATCGGCGCCGGACACAGTGTCACGGCGCTTTACGAAATCGTGCCGGTCGGCAACCCGGGCTGGCTGGAGCCGCTGCGCTATCGGCAGGCGTCGCCCTCGGTACCGGGAGCCGGCGAGCTGGCATGGCTGCGGATCCGCTACAAGGCACCGGAGAGCAATGACAGCCAACTGCTGGAGACAGCCATCGAAGCGCCCGCGTCCATTACGCCAATCGCCAAGGCCAGCGAGGATCTGCGTTTCGCTGCCGCTGTCGCCGCGTTCGCCCAGCAACTGAGCGGCGGTCGTTACACCGGTCGCTTCGATTGGGGGGCTACCGCGGCGCTGGCGCGGGGCAGTCGTGGCGAAGACCCGTTCGGCCTGCGCAGCGAGTTCGTGCAACTGGTGGAACTGGCGCAAAGCCTGCAAACTGGCGACTCCCGCACCCCCGGAGCCGAGTGAGTGTGACTGTCCATCCCTCCAATGCCGAGCCCGGCGACGCCGACCTGTTGCGTCGCTACCGGGCCGGCGACGCTGCAGCATTCACGCAACTCTACGAGCGCCATCGCCTGGGGCTGTTTCGCTTTCTGATGGGCTTGTGCTGCGATCAGGCGGTCGCCGAGGAAGTGTTCCAGGAAACCTGGATGAGCCTGATTCGCAGCGAATCGGTGCAGCGAGAAGCGGCGGTGCTGTTCAAGACCTGGTTGTATCAGATCGCCCGTAATCGCCTGATCGATCACTGGCGCAAGCAGGGCAAACGCCTGCAGCGCGAAGAGGTGTTCGACGAGCAACTGCACGACCAGGCCATCGACGAGCCGGATCCCGAGCGGCAACTCAGCCTCAGCCAGGACCGGGCGCGCATCCAGGCAGCGCTCGCCGACCTGCCGGCCGAACAGCGTGAAGTGTTCCTGTTGCGTGCCCATGGCGACCTGGAACTGCATGAGATTGCCGAGTTGACCCGCACACCGGCAGAAACGGTAAAAAGTCGCCTGCGTTATGCGTTGCAGAAAATGCGCCGCTTGCTCAGCGCGGCTGAAGAGGTAGCACCATGAACGATCACGACGAGGCCTTGCTACGCCATGTGAGTGAGCACAGTCGCGCAGAGCCGAGGCCGGCGTTGGATGCGCATATCCTGGCAGCTGCTGCCGATGCGGCCAAGCGACGCCAGCCGCAGGGCTTCTGGCAGCGGCTACGACACTCGCTGAGTGGCGCCTCCACGCGCGGGCGCTGGTCGGCGGCCTTCGGGTGTCTGGCGCTGCTGGGCGTGGGGCTTGGCCTGAGCTTGCGCACGTTGGAACAGGCACCGCCTCGCTACGATGCACCAGCCGCCGCGATGCAACGTCAGGCGCCCATGGCCCTGCAGGCACCGCCGAGCCCGGCACCGATGGCCGAGATGACAGAGGCGCCACGGTTGATGGCGCGCATGGCCGCCAAGGCAGCACCGCCAGCTGACGAGGTGTTGGCGAAACTGCGCGAAATTGCCGAGCTGCGCGCTGCTGGAGAGGGTGAGGAGGCCGAGCGGCGCAAGGCGCAGTTGCAGGCCGAACATCCCGGGCTGGATATCGAGGCCGAGCTCCAGCGTTTGCCCGAGCGCTGAGGGCGTTTGTACGACGGGCGGTGTTGCCATTCGGCAGACCGGCTGGCGTTATTGCACAGTCGTTTTAGAATGAAGGGCTACCGAGTGATCAATCAGGGGTGAGGAGTTCGATGCGTTATCTGTTGCTGCCGCTTTGTCTTGCCGTGCTGCTGAGTGCCTGTGGTTCCGATGAGCAGGGCAAGGATGTGCCGCGCAAGAACGCCGAGCCAGCAGTAGCCGCCGAGCCCGCCAAGGCTCCTGCGAAATCCGCCGAACAGAGCCCCGCGCCAGCACCACAGGCCGCACCAGCCCAGGCTGCCGAGCCGCAAACCGAGGCGGTACAGAAGCCGGCGCCTGCCGAGCCGAAAAAGACCGCTCAGCGCGCTAAGGCGCAGAGCAAGCCGGCGCAAAAAATGGCCCATGAAGCACCCAAGACCAAGTTGGACCTGAGCCTGCCACCCGAACTTGCTGCCGCACTGGACGCTGAAGACAAGGCCGCCAGTGATGGTGTGGCACCCATCCTTCCGGCGTTTTTCGAGGAGCGTAAGCCTTCGATCAACCCCTTTCAGGTCAGCGGCAAGCTGCTCACCGGCGAGCTGGGTTCCCAGACCTGGGACAGCGTGGAGGGCGCTCAGCTGCAATTCGAGTTCCGACGCTAACCGCGTGCCGGGTATCAGTCGATCCGCAATGGATAGCTCAGCAGCGTGAAGTGCAGCAGGTTGACCAGCCCGTGCAGGGCGATCGCCATGCTGAGCCTGCCACTGACCTGCATGGCCAAGCCATAACCCAAACCCGCAACCGCGGCCATGACTGCAAAGGTCGGGCTGAAGGGGATATGCACGGCGCCGAACAGCAGCGCCGTCACCAGCAGTCCCGGCCACATGCCCAGCCAGCCGATCAGGCGCGGTTGCAAGATGCCACGAAACAGCAGTTCCTCGGCCAGCACGGCTACGGCAAGGTTGACCGCCAGCCAGGCGCCGAGCATATCCGGACATTTCGGCTGCCAGGCGACCACGCCCGACAGCAGCGCCAGGCCCGGCACCGCCAGCAGAGTGAGGATAAAGATCGGTGCCAAGAGTGTTGGCCGTAGCGCCGGTTTCGACGGCAAGCCCAGCCACCAGGCAAGCAGCGTACAACCCACCAGCAGCTTGTCCCATGACAGTCTCAGCAGATAAGGCAGCGCATCGGCGCTTATGCGCTGCGGCTCGGCGAGTTGCCATGGTGCAAAGCCAGGTAGCAGGTGCGCCGCCAGTAGCACGCTGGCGAGTATCACCAGCAGGCTCCATAGCCACTGTGGCAGGCGCATTGGCGCCAGCACCAGGGCGATGAACAGGCAGGCGAGCAACAGGCCGCTGGGCTGGATATGGCCCATGAGAACACCCGCCAGAAGCGGGAAGCAGGGTAGTAACAGGCGGTGAATTAGCGGCATTGCGCCTCCTGGCTGGAGGCGCAGTTTACAGCGCGGCAGGGTCAGCTTGCGCGGTGTGATCAGCGATCTTGTGCGTCCTTGGCGTTCTGTTCGATTTCGCGTTCGTGAATGCGTTTGAGCTGCTCCTCACTGAGCGGCAACTTCTTGGCACTGTCTCGCAGCATCAGCAGGCCACCAACGATGGAGCCGATCGCCACAATCAGGATCAACCAGGCATACCAGGGCATGTGCGACTCCTTCTGTCGGATGATGGGCTTCGCCGTTTTCTTCTCTCGAAACCCTGTTCTGAAGACCTTTGGCCGGTCCGCTTGGTTCAGGTTAACGCGCCGCTCAGCGGCGAACCTGTTTGAGGGTTTCGGCGATCATGAATGCCAGTTCCAGGGATTGGTCGGCGTTCATCCGTGGATCGCAGTGGGTGTGATAACGATCCGACAGGCCGGCCTCGGTGATTGGCTTGGCACCGCCGATGCATTCGGTCACGTCCTGGCCGGTCATCTCGATATGGATGCCGCCGGCGTAGCTGCCCTCGGCGTGGTGCACGGCAAAGAACTGCCTGACCTCGGCGAGGATCTGCGCGAAATCCCGGGTCTTGTAGCCACTCGAGGCCTTGATGGTGTTGCCGTGCATCGGGTCGCTGCTCCACAGCACCTGGCGACCCTCGCGTTGCACGGTGCGGATCAGCCGTGGCAAGCCGGCCTCGACCTTGTCGGCGCCCATGCGCACGATCAGGTTGAGGCGACCCGGGTCGTTATCCGGGTTGAGGATGTCGATCAGGCGGATCAGGTCCTCGTCGGTCATGCTCGGGCCGACCTTGACGCCGATCGGGTTGCCCACGCCGCGCAGGAATTCCACATGGGCGCCGCCCACCTGGCGGGTGCGGTCGCCGATCCACAGCATGTGCGCCGAGCAGTCGTAGAAGTCGCCGGTCAGGCTGTCGCGGCGTACGAAGGCTTCTTCGTAGTTGAGCAGCAGGGCTTCGTGGGCGGTGAAGAAACTGGTCTCGCGCACCTGGGCCGCGCTGTCCATGCCGCAGGCACGCATGAAGGCCAAGGTTTCGTCGATGCGGTCGGCCAGTTGGTGATACTTCTGGGCCAGTGCCGAGTTGGCGATGAAATCCAGGTTCCACTGATGCACCTGATGCAGGTCGGCGAAGCCGCCCTGTGCGAAGGCGCGCAGCAGGTTCAGCGAAGCGGTGGACTGGTGGTAGGCCTGCAGCAGGCGCTGCGGGTCCGGCGCACGGCTGGCCGCGTCGAAGCCGATACCGTTGACGATATCGCCGCGGTAAGCAGGCAGGGTGACGCCGTCGAGGGTCTCGTCATTGGCCGAGCGCGGTTTGGCGAACTGGCCGGCCATGCGGCCAACCTTCACCACCGGGCAGCCGGCGGCGAAGGTCATGACGATGGCCATCTGCAGCAGCACCTTGAAAGTGTCGCGGATCTTCGCGGCGCTGAACTCGGCGAAGCTCTCGGCGCAGTCGCCGCCCTGCAGCAGGAATGCGCGGCCCTGGGTGACCTCGGCGAACTGCTTGCGCAGCTCGCGCGCCTCACCGGCGAACACCAGGGGCGGAAAGCTCGCCAGGGTCTGCTCGACCTGGGCTAGTTTCGCGGCGTCCGGGTACTGAGGTTGTTGCTGGATGGGGCGGCTTCTCCAGCTATCGGGGCTCCAGGGCTGACTCATGGCGGCATCTCTTGTTGGCTATTGGCCATGGTAACCGATCACAGCGCAACACCAAGCATGCCGCCCGGCTCGTGCCCAGGGCATTTAGCACGTGACCTCGGCGTGCTCCATGGCCGACAATCAGCGCCCAGCCCGGCGGCAGCCGGGTAACGCGATGGTGGAGAATCTGCGTATGCCTGGCTTGCCTCCGGTGGAGGATATGAAGGACGAAGTGGTGCTGGCCGAGGTGCGCGACGCCTTCGGGGTGATCCGTGTGGTCGAGGTCGGTGAATACCGGTTTCTCGAATTCGGCGAGGCGATCGAGCAGAGCTGCGTGTTCACCGCTGATCCGAGTTGGCTGGAGTACGACTACACCCGCGCCATGTTCGTCGGTGCGCTGTGCCACCGGGCGCCGGAAAGTGCGCTGTTTCTTGGCCTTGGCGCCGGCACGCTGACCCAGGCCTGTCTGCGCTTTTTGCCGCTGGACGATGTCGAGACCATCGAGCTGCGCTCTGACGTGCCGCGTTTGGCCATGCAGTACCTGGGGCTGGAAGACGACGAGCGCCTGACCGTGCGCATCGGCGATGCCATGCAGTTGCTGCCTACCGCGGAAACAGCGGATCTGATCTTCGTCGACCTCTACACCGACACCGGCCCCGGTGTCGGCCACCTGGCCTGGCGCTTTCTCGACGATTGTCGGGCCAAGCTCAACCCCGGCGGCTGGCTGATTATCAACCAGTGGGCCGGCGATGACGGCAAGCCGCTGGGCGCCGCACTGTTGCGCGGTCTCTATCACCGCCATTATTGGGAATGCCCGGTGGTGGAAGGCAATGTGGTGGTGTTGGTGCCAGCCGATCTGGATCAGCATTTCGACCGCGAGGCGGTGAGCCAGCGCGCTAAGGCCTTGCAGCCGCAGCTCGGTTATTCGCTGCAGCCGTTGATCGATGCCGTGCGCATGGCGAGCTGAGGGGCGCTTAAGCCGCTGCAGGAATTAACCGCCACCGACGCTGTCCTTTTAGAGCCTTGCAGGGCTCAGCGCATCACCTGAGCCTGCGAACCCTCAAGCCCACTGCGACGGAGCCCTGTCATGACCGATCAAGATCTACCTTCGGTGTATCGCGCCTATATCGACGGCCTAAATCGGCAGGACTGGGCCAGCCTGGGGCAGTTTGTTCACGATGACGTGGTGCACAACGGTCGGCGTCTGGGGCTGAGCGGCTATCGCGAGATGCTCGAGCGTGACTTCCAGGAAATTCCCGATCTGCAGTTCAACATCCGCCTGCTGACTTGCGAGGATTCGATGATTGCCAGCCGCCTGGATTTCCACTGTACCCCGAAAGGCCGCTTTCTCGATGTGCCGGTCCATGGCCGCAAGGTGGCCTTCAGTGAGAACGTGTTCTATGCCTTTCGGGACGACAGGATCGCCGAGGTCTGGTCGGTGGTCGACAAGGTGGCGATCGAAGCACAGCTGGCTAGCAGAGCCTGACTGATCGATCAGGGGCGGGCGGCTGCGGCATAGCGTCGCAATGGGGCCGCCGCCGGCTTTTGTCCTATTTATTGTGTGAAAAAGCGCACACGTCTATATGAATTCCGGTATAGTACGCGCCGGCCAATTCATGGCCCCGTTCAAGTAGTGCAACTCGCCCGGAAGCTTTCCGGCAGCCAGTCCGCCAAGCGGGCTATCTTGACGATTCATTACCACCACAGTCTTCGCAAATTCTCGCCTACATTGCTGCCAGGGTGACCCACAAGGTCCTACATGGCATGTGCAGCTTTGGAACATGGGTCTTTGCGGATGCACGAGAGGCAGACCCATGACCCAGGAAACCGGCGGCTTCGCCGCACTCGGCCTTCACGCCAATATTCTCTCCGCCCTGACCGCAGTCGGCTACGAAGAGCCTTCTCCCATTCAGTCGCAAGCCATCCCGGTAATTCTTTCCGGTCAGGACATGATCGGCCAGGCACAGACGGGTACCGGCAAGACCGCCGCCTTCGCGCTGCCAATCCTGTCGAAGATCGACCCGGCCAAGCGTGAGCCTCAGGCGCTGATTCTCGCCCCGACTCGCGAGCTGGCCCTGCAGGTTGCCACCGCCTTCGAAACCTACTCCAAGCAGATGCCTGGCCTGAACGTGGTCGCTGTCTACGGCGGCGCGCCGATGGGCCCGCAGCTCAAGGCCATTCGCCAGGGCGCACAGGTCATCGTCGCTACGCCGGGCCGTCTGGTCGATCACCTGCGTCGCGACGAGAAAGTGCTGTCGACCATCCAGTATCTGGTACTCGACGAAGCCGACGAAATGCTCAAGCTGGGCTTCATGGACGACCTCGAAGTGATCTTCGAAGCCATGCCGGAAAGCCGCCAGAGCGTATTGTTCTCCGCGACCCTGCCGCACTCGATCCGCGCCATCGCCGAGAAGCACCTGCGCGAGCCGCAACACATCAAGATCGCTGCCAAGACCCAGACCGTCTCGCGCATCGAACAGGCGCACCTGATGATCCACGCCGATCAGAAGACCAACGCCGTGCTGCGTCTCTTGGAAGTCGAGGAATTCGACGCGCTGATCGCTTTCGTGCGCACCAAGCAGGCCACCCTGGACCTGGCCGCCGCCCTGGAAGCCAAGGGCTTCAAGGCCGCTGCACTGAACGGCGACATCGCCCAGAACCAGCGTGAGCGCGTCATCGAGTCGCTCAAGGATGGCCGCCTGGACATCGTCGTGGCTACCGACGTCGCCGCCCGTGGTATCGATGTGCCTCGCATCACCCACGTATTCAACGTCGACATGCCGTACGACCCCGAGTCCTACGTGCACCGTATCGGCCGTACAGGCCGTGCCGGTCGCGATGGCCGTGCGCTGCTGCTGGTCACCCCGCGTGAGCGCCGCATGCTGCAGGTTATCGAGCGTGTAACCGGCCAGAAGGTTGGCGAGGTCAAGCTGCCCAATGCCCAGCAGGTGCTGGATGCGCGCATCAAGAAGCTCACCAACAGCCTGGAGCCGCTGGTGGCCGATGCCGAAGCCAGTCATGGCGATCTGCTCGACCGTCTGACCGCCGACATCGGTTGCAGCCCGCGTGCCCTGGCCGCTGCGCTGCTGAAAAAGGCCACCAATGGCCAGGCTCTGGATCTGGCCAGCGTCGAGCGCGAGCAGCCGCTGGTGCCGGGCGTCGGTGGTGCACCCCGCGAGCGTCGTGAGCGCGATGGCGAGCGCAGCGGTGAGCCGCGTGAACGTCGTGCACCGATGCCGCTGGCCGAAGGTCGTGCGCGCTGCCGCACCGCCCTGGGTGCCCGTGATGGCATCGCTGCCAAGAACCTGCTCGGTGCTATTCTCAACGAAGGCGGCCTGGCTCGTGAAGCCATCGGCCGTATCCAGATCCGCGAGAGCTTCAGCCTGGTGGAGCTGCCTGAGGAGGGCTTGGAACGCCTGCTCGGCAAGCTCAAGGACACCCGCGTTGCCGGCAAGCCGCTGAAGCTGCGTCGCTACCGCGAAGACTGATCCGCAATGCAGCACTGAATCGGGGGAGCCAAGGGCTCCCCCGAGTCGTTTCTGGAACCTGAACCGTCGCGTGTCAGCTCTAGGACGATCCGGCCGGCGGCTCTACAATCGGCCGTCCTCGTTTTCGTGATGCCTCGAATGCCTATCTGTCTCGTTCACCGCCTGCCGTATCAGGCCGATCCTGCCGTGTATTTTCAGGTGGTGCGCCAGGCGCCTGGGGCGGTGTTGCTGGATGCCGGCAAGCCGGTGGCAAGCCGCGGGCGTTTTGATCTGCTCAGTGCTTGGCCGCAGGCCGAGCTGACACCTGCGCAGGATGAGTCGGGCGCTACATTCTTCGCACGCCTGCGCGAGCAGCTTGCAGCTCTGGGGGCAGCCGAATTACCGGCCGACATAGAGCTGCCGTTCGCCGGCGGCCTGCTGGGTTATCTGGCCTACGACTTCGGTCGCCGTATCGAAGCGCTGCCTGAGCAGGCGCTGGACGATCTGGGGCTGAGCGACGCGGTCTTCGGCCTATACGCCTGGGCGTTGATCACTGATCACCAGAAACAGAGCAGCCAGCTGGTGTTTCATCCCTCCTTGCCGGAAGGTGAGCGGGCACGCCTGTTGGCGCTGTTCGAGCATCCGGCGCAAGACGACGAAGGGCCGCAGCCATTCGTCCTGCTGGCTCCATTTAGAGCGAACATCGAACAAGCGTGCTACGCCGAAGCCATTGGCAGAATCCAGGCCTATATCGGCTCCGGCGACTGTTACCAGGTCAACTACGCGCAGCGCTTTCAGGCGCCTTATGAGGGCGATCCCTGGCGGGCCTATGTGGCGCTGCGCAGCGCTTGTCCGACGCCGTTTTCCGGTTATCTGACTCTGCCCGGTGGCGGCACCTTACTGAGTCTGTCCCCCGAGCGCTTTATGCGCCTCAGTGGCGGTCAGGTGGAGACGCGTCCGATCAAGGGCACCCAGCCTCGTGGGCGTGACGAGCAGGAAGATGCACGCAACGCTCAGGTGCTGCTCACCAGCATCAAGGACCGCGCCGAGAACCTGATGATCGTCGATCTGCTGCGCAACGACCTGGGGCGCAGTTGCCGCATCGGCTCGGTGCGTGTGCCCGAGCTGTTTTCCCTGGAAAGTTATCCGAACGTGCACCACCTGGTCAGCGCGGTGACCGGTGAGCTGGCCGCCGACAGGGATGCGCTGGACCTGCTGCTGGGCGCTTTTCCCGGTGGCTCGATCACCGGCGCGCCGAAGATCCGCGCCATGCAGATCATCGACGAGCTGGAGCCGACGCGCCGTGGCCCCTACTGCGGGTCGCTCTTGTACCTGGACGTACGCGGGGAGATGGACAGCTCCATCGCCATCCGCAGCCTGCTGGCCAAAGACGGTGTGATCAGTTGCTGGGGCGGTGGCGGTATCGTCGCCGACTCGGCCTGGCAGGCCGAGTATCAGGAATCCATCACCAAGGTGCAGGTGCTGCTCAGCACCTTGGAAAGCTTTTTTCAGTCGAAGCGGTAGATGTCCATGCCCAGGGCGCCCAGGGTGAACCCCTGGTGCTCGATGGTGAAGGTATCGCCGGCGCCGCGGGCGAAGAACAATGGTAGAAGGTGTTCTTCGCTTGGGTGGTTGCGCTGTGCGTGTGGGGCCTGGCGGCGGTAATCGATTAACGCGGTGAGGTCGTCCTCCTGCAGCCGCTCGACCATCCAGTCGCGAAACTCCAGTGCCCAGGGCGCGGCTTCATCGCCGGTGGAGCGCCAGTCGAGCTCGCCCAGGTTGTGGGTGATGCTGCCGGAGCCGATCAGTAGTACGTTCTGCTTGCGCAGTGCGGCCAGTGCTTCGCCTACCCGTACTTGCAGGCCCGGGCCCTGGCGGCTGGGCAGTGAGACCTGCACCACCGGGATATCGGCGTTGGGGTAGAGCAGCGACAGCGGCACCCAGCTGCCATGGTCGAACGGGCGGCGGTCATCGGTGGCGGCGGCGAGGCCGGCGGCGTGCAGGCGCTGTACAATGTCTTCGGCCAATTGCGGGCTGCCGGGCGCCGGGTATTGCACCTGGTAGAGTTCGGCCGGAAAACCACCGAAGTCGTGCCAGGTTTGCGGCTGCGGGTTGCTCATCACTCGCAGCGTCTCGCTTTCCCAATGTGCCGAGACCACCACGATCGCGTCTGGCCGCTGCAGATTGGCGGCGATACGCGCCAGGGCAGGGCCGCTGGCGCCGGGTTGCAGGGCGAGCATGGGCGAACCGTGGGAAATGAACAGGCTAGGTTGCATGGTGTTCTCCTGATATTGCAGGCATGATCCATCAGCTAAGTTGGCCTAACAACAGGTAAAGCCTGCTCGGTGTTATCTGTTTTCTTGATGGCTTTGGAGCAAAACATGCAGGAATCATTCTGGCTGCAACGCTGGCACGCCAATCAGATCGGCTTTCATGCCCGCCAAGTCAACGGCCAGTTGCAACGACACTGGGCGACGGTGGCCGGTGCGAGCGACGCGACCGTGCTGGTGCCCTTGTGTGGCAAAAGTCTGGATGTTGCCTGGCTGGCGGCGCAGGGGCATCGCGTGGTGGGCGTGGAACTGGCCGAAGTGGCGGTCGCGGCATTCTTCGCCGAGCAGGGCCTCGAGCCGGTGATCACCCAGGAAGGCGCCTTCAAGGTGTATCGTCACGGCCGAGTAGAACTATTCTGCGGCGACTTCTTTGCCTTCGAAGCCCGCCATATGCCGGGTTGCGCGTTGTTCTACGATCGCGCGGCGCTGATTGCGCTGCCTGCCGAGATGCGTGAGCGCTACGTGCGTCACCTGCGGCAGATCCTGCTGCCGGAAAGCCACGGCCTGCTGGTGACTCTGGATTACGACCAGGCGCTGATGGAAGGGCCACCGTTCTCGGTGACTGACGCCGAGGTGCGCAACTGGAACGGCGCTATCTGGGAAAGCGAATTGCTGGAAAGCCAGGATGCCCTGGAGGATCGTTTCAGGGCTCGAGGCCTCACGCGTATGGATGAGCGGGCCTACCACCTGCGCCTGCTCTAGGGCGAATCATGAGTATGAAAAAGGCGACCCTCAGGTCGCCTTTTCTTTGCGTTTCGATCAGCCCAGACGACGCAGGGCTTCGATACGCTCCTCCAGCGGCGGGTGAGTCATCAGCAGGCCCGCCAGGCCGTTCTTAAGGCCGCCGTTGATGCCGAAGGCGGTCAGGCTGTCGGGCATCTGCACCGGTACGCCCTGTTCGGCACGCAGGCGCTGCAGGGCGGCGATCATCGCACCCTTGCCGGCCAATCGTGCGCCGGCTTCGTCGGCCTTGTACTCGCGTTTGCGCGAGAACCACATGACGATGATGCTGGCCAGGATACCCAGCACCAACTCGGCGAAGATGGTCGCCACGAAGTAGCCAATGCCGTGGCCGTCTTCGTTCTTCAGGATCGCCTTGTCGACGAAGTTGCCGAAGATACGTGCGAAGAACATCACGAAGGTGTTCACCACGCCCTGGATCAGCGCAAGCGTCACCATGTCGCCATTGGCCACGTGGCCGATTTCGTGTGCCAATACGGCTTTCACCTCATCAGGCGAGAAGCGCTCGAGCAGGCCTTGGCTGACGGCAACCAGCGCGTCGTTCTTGTTCCAGCCGGTGGCGAAGGCGTTGGATTCATAAGCCGGGAAGATACCCACTTCCGGCATCTTGATGCCGGCATCGCGCGACAGCTCTTCGACGGTCTGCAGCAGCCACTGTTCGTGGCGGGTGCGCGGCTGGGTGATGATTTCGGTCCCGGTGCTCATCTTCGCCATCCACTTGGACAGGAAGAGCGAGACCAGCGAGCCGGCAAAACCAAAGACGGCGCAGAAGATCAGCAGGCTGCCGTGGTTCTGGCCGGTGAAGCGATCAACCCCCAGCAGTTTGAGGGTGATGCTGGCGATAACCAGTACCGCCAAGTTGGTAGCCAGGAACAACATAATGCGCATCATGGTGTGAAACGACTCCTCAAGGGAAAGACAGGCTCGATACGGCGGCTATATAAGGGCGCGCCCTGTAGCGATTCAACCGAGTCACTATTTCAAACTGTGTCGCCTGGCTCAGCGGCTGCAAGCAGCCTCGCGCGGGCGGCAAAGCTTAGATGGGCTTTTTCGCGTTTATTTCAATCGAGGCCAAGAAAAACCGCTGCTTTCGCTGCGCCGAGTGCAGTCAGTAAGGGGCAGCAGGGCGCTGTTCGAACAACTGGCGGGTCAGGCGTGCAATCCGTTCACCATGTTGCTGGGCGAGCGCTTCGCGTAATTGGAAGGCCAGGGTCGCCTGCACTCGATCCACCGCCGGCGGCAAGGCTTCCCCCTCGCTGATCGCCCGGGGAATGCCGCGCGACAGACGCAGAAAGCCTTTTTCGGTCAGCACCGCCTGATCCAGCGCGTCATAACCGATGGTGGATTCGTAGCGCAGGTAGCCTTCTTCGGCCAGCCACAGCAGCGCGCCCAGGCAGGCCTGGTGGCGTTTGCTCGGCAAACCAAATTCATCCGGTTCTTCGCGACCGATCAGGTCTTCCACGTACAGCGATGCCTTGCGCGGAAAGGCCTGGTAGAGCATCAGCAAGCCGCTGGCGGCGTCCTTGTAGAAGTCGTCTATCTGCAGGTCCATGGGCTCGTGCTCTGGCGGCGAAGGAGGCGGATGCCTGGTCTGGCATCCGCACAGACTGGAGTTACTGGCGGTAGGTCTTGAGGAAGTTGCCGATGCGGCCAATGGCCTGTTCCAGATCGTCGACGCGGGGCAGGGTGACCACGCGGAAGTGGTCCGGCCACGGCCAGTTGAAGGCGGTGCCCTGGACGATCAGCAGCTTTTCGGAGAGCAGCAGGTCGAGGACGAACTTCTCGTCGTTGTGGATCGGGCAGACCTTTGGGTCGATCTTCGGGAAGGCATAAAGCGCGCCCATGGGTTTGACGCAGCTGACGCCGGGAATGTCGTTGAGCAGCTCCCAGGTGCGGTTGCGCTGTTCCAGCAGGCGACCGTTGGGCAGTACCAGATCATTGATGCTCTGGTAGCCGCCCAGGGCTGTCTGAATCGCATGCTGGCTGGGCACGTTGGCGCACAGGCGCATGTTGGCCAGGATATCGAGACCCTCGATGTAGCTTTTCGCGTTGTGCTTGGGGCCGGAAATGATCACCCAGCCGGAGCGAAAACCGGCCACCCGGTAGGATTTGGAAAGGCCGTTGAAGGTCAGGCACAGCACGTCCGGCGCCAGGGAGGCGGTGGAGATGTGCTGGGCTTCGTCATAAAGAATCTTGTCGTAGATCTCGTCGGAGAAGATCACCAGGTTGTGCTGGCGGGCCAGTTCGACGATATCCAGCAGCACTTCGCGCGAATACACGGCGCCGGTGGGGTTGTTCGGGTTGATCAGCACCAGCGCCTTGGTGTTCGGGGTGATCTTGGCGCGCATGTCGGCGATATCCGGGAACCAGCCGGCCTGCTCGTCGCACAGGTAATGCACCGGCTTGCCGCCGGAGAGCGCCACGGCGGCGGTCCAAAGCGGGTAGTCGGGCGCCGGGATCAGCACTTCGTCACCGTTGTTGAGCAGCGCCTGCATGGCCATGACGATCAGCTCGGACACGCCGTTGCCCAGGTAGATGTCCTCGATGCCAACGCCTTCGATCTGCTTCTGCTGGCAGTACTGCATCACCGCCTTGCGCGCGCTGAACAGGCCCTTGGAGTCGCTGTAGCCTTGCGCCGTGGGCAGGTTGCGAATCACGTCCTGGAGGATTTCTTCGGGGGCCTCAAAGCCGAACGGCGCGGGGTTGCCGATGTTCAGCTTGAGGATGCGCTGGCCTTCCTCTTCCAGACGCTTGGCGTGCTTGAGCACCGGGCCGCGAATGTCGTAGCAGACGTTGGCGAGCTTGTTGGATTTGCTGACCTGCATGGTGAAGAATCCCGAATCGAAGAAAGGCGGCCTCTAATGGGCCGAGGCGGCTGCGCGCCGTGGCGGGTTGAGGTGTCGAATCATACGTGTCAGCCTGAGTCGGGCAAAGATACAGATAGGGCTTTTTTATCCTGAGGAGGACGGCCTGTGAGCAAGCTCGAAAAACCACTGGAAACCTGGCGCGATGAGCTGACCGACGCGCAGTTCAACGTCTGTCGCCTGGGCGGCACCGAACGGCCGTTCACCGGTGAGTACCACGACAGCAAGGTGCCGGGCATCTACCAGTGCGTGTGCTGCGGCACGCCGCTGTTCGACTCGGATGCCAAGTTCGATTCCGGCTGTGGCTGGCCAAGTTATTTCCAGCCGCTCAACGACCAGGTGATCACCGAGCTGGACGACTTCAGCCACGGCATGCACCGCATCGAAGTGCGCTGCAGCAATTGCGACGCTCACCTGGGTCATGTGTTTCCCGATGGCCCGCGGCCGACCGGGCAGCGCTACTGCATCAACTCGGTGTCGCTCAAGCACGTGCCGCGCGAAACGTAGGCGCCAGGGCTCGTCATCAGGCCCGCTGATGGCGGGCCTGATTTTTAATTAATTAAGTTGTATGCAATTTAATTGCTTACTATTCTTTACGCTCTATCCATCAAAAGAGCGTCATCTAATGAGCCAGGATCTGCTGACAATTCCCTGCACTACTATCGCCGGCGAGCAGAAGTGCCTGGCCGATTTCGGCGCCAAGGCCATTTTGGTGGTCAACACCGCCAGCCAGTGTGGCTACACGCCTCAGTATCAAGGGCTTGAAACGCTGTGGAAGCAGCATCGTGACAAAGGGCTGGTGGTACTGGGATTTCCCTGCAACCAGTTCGGTAAGCAGGAGCCGGGTGACGAGCAAGCCATCGCCAGTTTCTGTGAGCTGAATTTCGGTGTGAGCTTTCCGCTGTTTCGCAAGGTTGAGGTCAATGGCCCGGGCGCCCATCCGCTGTTCGTGGAGCTCAAGCGCCGCGCGCCGGGTTTGCTCGGCACCCAGGGCATCAAGTGGAATTTCACCAAGTTCCTGATCAGCGGCGATGGCCGTCAGGTCACGCGCTTCGCCACGGCCACCAAGCCGCATGCGCTGCAGGCGGCCATCGAAGCGCTCATCGATGGATGAGTTGAAACTCGACCGGCAGCTGTGCTTCAAGCTGTACGCCGCGTCCCGACAGGTGGTGCGAGCCTACAAGCCGATGCTCGAAGCGCTGCAGCTGACCTACCCGCAGTACCTGGTGATGCTGGTGCTCTGGGAGTGGGATGAGCAGGCGCCGCCACAGCCGACGGTCAAGGCCCTTGGTGAGCGCCTGCTGCTCGACTCGGGTACCCTGACGCCGCTGCTCAAGCGTCTGCAGGCGGCCGGGCTGATCGACCGCCGGCGCAGCAATGCGGACGAGCGCGAGATGCATCTATGCCTCAGCGAGCAGGGCCGTGAGCTTCGCAACCGCGTGCCGGCTCTCAAGCGTCAGCTGCTCTGCGAGCAGGGCGTCGACAGCGAGCAGCTGGCGCCCTTGCGCGCGCAATTGGATGTGCTGTTGCAGCGCATCGCCGGGCAAATTTCTGATTAGCCGATGGGCTGCCGCTCAGGCGGGCAGCCACTGGTCGAGCAGGGCGAGCAGCTCTTCACGGCGAAACGGCTTGGCCAGGTAGTCGTTCATGCCCGCGGCCAGGCAGCGCTCGCGCTCGTCCGACAGCGCGTTGGCGGTCAGGGCGATGACTGGCAGGTGCCGCCAAGCCGGGTTTTCGCGGATGCGGCGGCTGGCTTCGTAGCCGTCCATGATCGGCATGTTGCAGTCCATCAGCACCAGTTCGAAGGTGTTTTCCTGCAGCCGCTCCAGCGCCTGCTGGCCATTATTGGCCAGCACCACTTCGAGTCCCTGTTTGGCCAGCATGCCCTTGGCGACCAGCTGGTTGACCGGGTTGTCCTCGACCAGCAGCACCCGGGCCGGCTTGCGGTCGCTCACAGTCGGAGCAGGAGCGCTGGTCGATTCTTCCGGCGAATTTTTCAGCGCATGGCTGAGTGCCTGCAGCAGATGCTGGCGTGTCAGGGGTCTTGCGACCTGTTCCAGTGGAGCCAGTGCGGCAGCCTGTTCGGCATCCAGAAAGCTACCGTATGCAGTGACCAGGATAATCGGCACCGCGGTTTGCCCGCGCAGCTTTTTCATGCAGCTGGGGCAGTCGCTGATGATTACGTCAGCCTCGATATCTTCGACGTCCCGGGCGCTGTCCAGGCGGCGGTAACTCAGGCCCCAATTGCCGATCAGCACCGGCAGCAGCTCGGCAAGCCCGGTATCGGCGCCGCAAATCGCCAGTACGCTCCCACCCAGCTTTGGCGCCGCGGACGGTACCTCCAGGCCCTGCAATGGCAGGATAGCGCTGAAACGGCTGCCGCTGCCAGGTGTGGATTGCAGCTCCAGTTTGCCCTGCATCGCCTCGCACAGGCGGCGAGTCAGCGCCAGGCCGAGCCCGGTACCACCGAACTGCCGGGTGATGTTGGCGCCGGCCTGAGTGAACGGCTGGAAGATACGCGCCTGGGCATCTTCGGCGATGCCGATACCGGTGTCGCACACCTCGATACGGATACGTTCGCCCTCGGCGCCGATGCGAATGTCGACGCGTCCTTCGCGGGTGAATTTCAGGGCGTTGGACAGCAGGTTGCTGACGATCTGCCGGACCCGGGTCGGGTCGCCGAGCACCTGTGCGGGCAGCCGGGGATCAATCAGGCAGGTCAGCTCCACGCCGGCCTGGGCATTTTGCGAGAGCAGGCTGGCAGTGCCTTCCACCAGCGCGCCGAGGTCGAAGGCGATACGCTCCAGTTCCAGCTGGCCGGCCTCGAATTTGGACAAATCGAGAATGTCGTTGAGCAGGTCGACCAGCACCTTGCCCGAGTCGTGGGCGATGGACAGCTGCTGGCGTTGTTCGCTGCTCAGCGGGCCTTCGAGTGACAGGGCGAGCATGCCAAGTAAGCCGTTCAGTGGCGTACGGATCTCGTGACTCATGTTGGCCAGGAAAATCGAGCGCGCCTGGGCCATGGCCAAGGCGTCACGGCGGGCCTGCTCCAGCTCTTCATTGGAGCGGCTGAGGCGGCTGTTGGCGGCCTTCAACTCGACTGTGCGGGCCGAGACGATGGCTTCCAGTTCGCCCAGATAGTCGGTAAGCCGGTCTTCGGCACTGCGCCGCTGCTCGATCTCGGTGGCGATGCTGGCAAATTGTCGATTGGCGACTTTCACCAGTACGCCAAGTTCATCGCGCTCGTGACCGGGGGGGCAGGGCAGTGCCGTGCGATCCGGAGTACGCAGGTCGCGCTCGGCCAGTGCCTGGATAACCTGGTTAAATGGCTTGGTCAGCATGAAGTAGAACAGCACCAGGAGGATCGCCGAAAGCAGCAGGCTGCGGGTGAAACCATTGATCATCGTCAGCATCGAGCGTTTGAGAAAATTGCTGCCGAACGCGTAGGTATCGATGTCCAGCTGCAGCATGCCGAGCGGCTCATCCGGTGCGTGACCGACCGAAAGTGTGGTCTGGAAGTGACGTGTGGCGCCGAACAGGAAGTCGCTGAACAGTCGGTAGCGGCTCTGCATGGATGGCTGCGTGGCGCTGGCCAATTCTTCGCCATTGCTGTCGACGATGCGTGCGGTGATTACCGCGGGGGAGCGGCGCAGGCCGACGACCAGCTCCTGGGCGAGTTCGGCATCGATGTTGTAGGCGATTCGGGCGGCGGGATCGTGGCTGATCTCCATCAGTGCACGAATCTCGCGGTTGATGGCAGCGTCTTCACTGGCATAATCGACGCCGATCTGCACCAGACTGAGCAGTGCGCCGAGAATGAAGGTGACCAGAACGGTGAGGCCTGCCTGCTTGAATGACAGTCGCTGTCTGAGTGGTATTTCCATATTGGGGCGCTGTCTCGTTCCGTTCGCTGCCCAAGCATAGTCGATCTGGCCTGTTTTTC
The DNA here is from genome assembly GCF_028674975.1 of Pseudomonas sp. CNPSo 3701. NCBI lineage: Bacteria > Pseudomonadati > Pseudomonadota > Gammaproteobacteria > Pseudomonadales > Pseudomonadaceae > Pseudomonas > Pseudomonas sp. CNPSo 3701. The sequence continues at coordinate 449,516 of NZ_JAQZSI010000003.1, forward strand.
GGCACGCCTGACTCACAGACTGAATATCCGAGGAGCTGCTACGTGGATTCGCGCATTACCGATTTTCTACAGCGCGCCGAGAGCGTGCTGACGCGCCTGGAGCCGCTATTGCCGGCCGAGCGTGAACCGCTGGACTGGCGTCATACCCTTGCCGCGCGCTGGCAGCGTGAGGGGCGCTCGGGCTATCTGCAGGCGCTCAGGGTCAGTCTGGACATGAATCTGTCCGACCTGATTGGCGTCGATGCCCAGCGCGAGCAACTGGCGCGTAACACCCGCCAGTTCGTGCAGGGCATGCCGGCCAACCACGCGCTGCTTTGGGGCGCGCGTGGCACAGGCAAATCGTCGCTGGTTCGCGCGCTGTTGGCCGAGCATGCCAGCGCCGGGCTGCGTTTGATCGAGATCGAGCGTGACCACTTGGCCGATTTGCCGCGGGTGGTCGAGCAACTGATGACGCTGCCACAGCGTTTCATCCTGTTCTGCGACGATTTGTCATTCGAGGCAGGCGAGGGTGATTACCGGGTACTCAAGAGCGTGCTCGATGGCTCGCTAGAGCGCTCGCCAGAGAACGTGCTGCTGTACGCCACGTCCAACCGTCGGCACCTGGTGCCGGAACGCGAGAGCGACAATGCCAACACCAAGATGGTCGACGGCGAGCTGCACCCGAACGAGGCCGTCGAGGACAAGATCGCATTGTCGGACCGCTTCGGCCTGTGGCTTTCCTTCTATCCGTTCACCCAGGAGCATTACCTGGATGTGGTGCGTCACTGGGTGGAGGTCCAGGCAGAGCAGGCCGGCCTGCAATGGCGGTGGAGCGAGGAGCTGGAAAAGCTCGCCGTGCGCTGGGCCACCGGACGCGGCAACCGCAATGGAAGGTGCGCCTATCAGTTTGCCCGCCACTGGGTCGGGCTGCAGTTACTGGAGACTTCGCAATGATCGATTTGAGTCAGACCGGTTCGGGGCTGGATGGTTACGCCTTGATGACTGCCCAGCTGGAAGCACTTTTGTCCGGTGAGCGGGACTTCATCGCCAATGCTGCGCAGTTCAGCGCCTTCATTTATCACGAGCTGGAAGGCCTGAACTGGGCCGGCTTCTACTTGGCGAAGGACGATGAGCTGGTGCTCGGCCCGTTCCAGGGCAAGGTGGCCTGCGTGCGGATCGCCTTCGGACGCGGCGTGTGCGGCGCTGCGGCGGCATCGCGGCAAACCCAGCGCATCGAGGATGTGCATGCCTTCCCCGGGCATATCGCCTGCGACAGCGCATCCAACAGCGAGCTGGTGGTGCCTTTGGTCAAGGATGGCCGGCTAATCGGCGTATTGGATCTGGACAGCCCAAGAGTGGGGCGTTTCAGCGAGGTGGATCAGCGCGGTATCGAAGGGCTGGCCGCTGTGCTGCTGCGCGCCAGTGATTGCTGAAAGAGAAGTGAGGGCTGAGAGGCGCAGGCCTCTCAGTCGTACAGCGCCTTTTTCTTCCAGCCGTCGTCTTCCATCGACTTGAGTCCCTCGGTCAGCTCGCTGTCGGCGTCGCCGGTTGGCGCTTGGGCGCTGACCAGCATCGCATTGACCCGCTCCAGCTGCTTCTGGAACTGCGCCAGGGTCGCCTGATAACGCGCAGTGTCTGGCTGCTTCTGCAGGAACTGCACACCACGCTCCAGAGCCAGGCGGGCATGCCCGTTCTGTTGCTGCTGCAACGCCTGCTTGGCTTGGTTACCGTAAAGGTCAATGTATAGCTGCACCAGCATGTGGCGAATATCCTTTGCCCACTTTTTCGCTTCGTCCACCGGCAGCTGGCCGTTCTGGGCTAATTTGCCAACTTGGCCATGCAGTGCCTCCAGCTGGGCGCGGACCTGGGTAGCCTTGGCATCGTCGGTGATGGCGTAAGGCGCATTGCGAACGGGGATGTCTTGGCCCATGGCGATCAGCTTGCGCAGCTCTTCGGCCATGGTCGCGTAGACCGTGTCCTGCTTGTCGACTTCCAGAATGCGTTCGGCGAACTGCAGCTGCAGGCGGCACAGCAGCAATTTGAGTTCAGGGCTCATGAACTGGCCGACGAACTGCTCGTTGAGGTCGGCGATGCGCCGGTAACGCTCAGCCAGGTCAGCCTTGAGTCGGGCCTTCTTGCGTTTGTTGTTCTCAGCCAATTGATTCAGGTAGGCCAGCAGCACCAACAGCGTGATACCGCCGATTATCGCCATGGTGATAACGAGCGAGGACATCGTCTTAACCTCTTTAAGCTGTCGGGGCAGGGCGCAGCGATCCGCGAGGCGGTGGCTGCCTGTCGATGTCAGTCATCTTACTCGCGTTCTGCCATCATTGCGCGGTTTGCGCGAAGCCTGCGCGTTTCGCTTGTCGCATTAAAGCAGGCATGCTCGGCAAGCACTCTGCCGATGGTCCTGGAATCAGATTGAAGTCGTTGATTTTAAAAATTTTTATATGAGCTGTTGACGAGTGTTGAAAGGCTCCATAGAATGCGCGCCACTTCCACGGTAATGCTGAAAAGCACAGCGGGGAAGCCGGAGATTCCGGGCAATGTCCCCTTCGTCTAGTGGCCTAGGACACCGCCCTTTCACGGCGGTAACAGGGGTTCGAGTCCCCTAGGGGACGCCACTTCCAGAAGAAGTGGAGTAGCAAAGATTGCGGGAATAGCTCAGTTGGTAGAGCACGACCTTGCCAAGGTCGGGGTCGCGAGTTCGAGTCTCGTTTCCCGCTCCAGATTTTCAGGTTCGGCGTGGCAGCCGAATTGCGTTAAGAAGTTCCAGGTCCCCTTCGTCTAGTGGCCTAGGACACCGCCCTTTCACGGCGGTAACAGGGGTTCGAGTCCCCTAGGGGACGCCAATTTGTTGTAAATGCGGGAATAGCTCAGTTGGTAGAGCACGACCTTGCCAAGGTCGGGGTCGCGAGTTCGAGTCTCGTTTCCCGCTCCAAATAAACGAAAACGCCGCTCAATCGAGCGGCGTTTTCGTATCTGCGTTTCGGCGCTAAGAAAAAGCCCGCCAGCATCACTACTGCTGGCGGGCTTTTTCGTCAGTGGCGGCTTGTCGGTGCCGGCATGGCCAGCAGCTGCTTTTCCTGGTTCCAGTCGAACGGCTCGTCGTTCTCTTCGGCGTAGAAACGACGTTCGTCGAGCTGCTGGTATAGCTCGATCTCTTCGTCCGGCATGAAGTGAAGGCAATCGCCGCCGAAGAACCACAGCAGGTCACGCGGTACCAGGTGGGCGATCTGCGGGTAGCGCTGGAAGATCTGGCTGATCAGGTCCTGGCCCAGGTACTGGCTGCGTTCGAAGTCCACCGGCAGTTCGGCGAGCAGTTCATCGTAGCGCTCGAGGAAATTGGCATGGCTGGCATCGAGGATCTGCTCGGCTTCACCCAGGGCCACCAGGATGGTGCGCAGGTGATTGAGCAGGGCGATGTGGTGGTCGAGGTGGGGGCTGGCCATGTCCGGGATCCTGAAAGTAAAACGGGCGCCGGAGTATAAAGTCCACGGCGCCCGCTGTCGTCTCTGCAGTTCGACTACCTGACCTTGCCCTCGCTGGGCAGCAGCTCTTCCTTGCCGAAGTCATCGACATCGATCACCACGCGGCGTGCCTGCTCGGCACGCTGCAGCTGCTGGCCTTCCTCGGCGCTGAGCACGCCCGCGGCGACTGCGGTTTCGATCTCGTTCTGCCCGGGTGTTTCGCGCACCTGGCCGGCCTTGACGGCCTTGTAGAGCTTTTTCTGCAGGGGCGCGGCTTCTTGCAGCAGGTTGAGGGCGTGTTGCAGGGCGCCGACCGGATCGTCGGTCGAGGTGGGGCGGAAGCAGCCTTCAAGCAGCTCTTCGAGCGCCGGGTCGCCGGCATTGCGGCCGATGATCGCGGCGACCTGGGCGTCGAGGTGATCGTCCGGGCCCTGGTGACGGCGGCCGAAGGGGAACACCAGCACGCGCAGGGCGCTGCCGAGCAGGCGGTTGGGGAAGTTGCTGAGCAGTTCGTCGATGGCGGTTTCAGCCTTGCCCAGGCTTTCTTTCAGCGCCCAGTGCAGCAGCGGGCGAACGTGCTCCGGGTAATCCTGGTCGTGGTAGCGCTTGAGCGCCGCCGATGCCAGGTACAAGTGGCTGAGCACGTCACCCAGGCGTGCCGACAGGCGCTCGCGACGCTTCAGCTCGCCGCCCAGCAGCATCATGCTGAGGTCGGCGAGCATGGCGAACGCGGCGCTCAGGCGATTGAGGGCGCGGAAGTAGGGGCGGCTGATACGGTCGCCCGGCACCTTGCCGAGAAGGCCCATGCTCAGGCTCAGTATCAGCGTGCTGGCGGCGTTGCTGACGGCGAAGCCGATGTGCTGCATCAGCAAATCGTCGAACTCCAGCAGCGCCTGGTCGCGGTCTTCACGGCCGGCCAGGGCCATTTCCTTGAGTACGTAGGGATGGCAGCGAATCGCGCCCTGGCCGAAGATCATCAGGTTGCGCGAGAGGATGTTGGCGCCCTCGACGGTGATGAAGATCGGCGCACCCTGCCAGGAACGACCCAGGTAGTTGCTCGGGCCCATGATGATGCCCTTGCCGCCGTGCACGTCCATGGCGTGGGTGATGCATTCGCGGCCGCGCTCGGTGAGGTGGTACTTGAGGATCGCCGACAGCACCGACGGCTTCTCGCCCAGGTCCACCGCGTTGGCGGTGAGGATGCGTGCGCTGTCCATCAGCCAGGCGTTGCCGCCGATACGCGCCAGGGCTTCCTGAATGCCTTCGAAGGCCGACAGCGGCACGTTGAACTGTTCACGTACCTGGCTGTACTGGCCGGTGACCAGGCTGGTGAACTTGGCGGCGCCGGTGCCCACCGCCGGCAGGGAAATCGAACGGCCTACCGACAGGCAGTTCATCAGCATCATCCAGCCCTTGCCCAGGTACTCGGGGCCGCCGATCAGATAGTCCAGCGGGATGAACACATCCTTGCCGGAGTTGGGGCCGTTCATGAAGGCGGCGCCCAGCGGTATGTGGCGACGGCCGATGTTCACGCCGGGGGTGTCGGTGGGAATCAGCGCCAGGCTGATGCCCAGTTCGTCCTTGTCACCGAGCAGGTGATCCGGGTCATAGGCCTTGAAGGCCACGCCAAGCAGGGTGGCCACCGGGCCCAGGGTGATGTAGCGCTTTTCCCAGTTCAGGCGCAGGCCGACGACTTCCTCACCGTTCCACTGGCCTTTGCAGATCACCCCGCTGTCGGGCATGGCGCCGGCATCGGAGCCGGCCAGTGGACCGGTCAGGGCGAAGCAGGGGATATCGTCGCCGCGGGCCAGGCGCGGCAAATAATGGTTGCGCTGCTCTTCGGTGCCGTAGTGCAACAGCAGTTCGGCCGGGCCGAGGGAGTTGGGCACCATCACGGTGGAGGCCAGGTCGCCGCTGCGGGTGGCCAGCTTCATCGCGACCTGCGAGTGGGCGTAGGCGGAAAAGCCCTTGCCACCGTATTCCTTGGGAATGATCAGGGCGAAGAAGCCGTGCTGCTTGATGTGCTCCCAGGCCTCGGGCGGCAGGTCCATGCGTTGGCCGATTTCCCACTCGCTGACCATGGCGCACAGCTCTTCGGTGGGACCATCAATAAAGGCCTGCTCCTCGGCGGTCAGCGTGGCTTTCGGGTAGGCCAGCAGCTTGTCCCAGTCCGGGCGGCCGCTGAACAGCTCGCCGTCCCACCAGACGGTGCCGGCCTCGATGGCGTCCTTTTCGGTATTGGACATCGGCGGCAGCACCTTCTGGAACCACCCGAACAGCGGCGCGGTGAAGTGCTTGCGGCGCAGCTCCGGCAACGCCAGTGGCAGGGCGACGGCCAGCCACAGCAGCCAGAAGATCACCATCAGCCAGCCGGGAGCATGGCTGTAGGCGCCCATGACGAACAGGTAGGCGGCAACGATGGCCAGGGCGGGCAGGGGAGCCGTGCGGCGGTGGGCCAGATAGGCCGTACCGAGAACCAGGACGAGCAACCAGACAGCGAGCATGCAGAATCCTCCGTGATGGCGACAGCAGAACGGCAAGCGCCGCCATAATCGTAGTCGGCTTGGGTGGAAGTTGCCGACAGGGGGTGTAACAGGGCGCTTGCTGAGCAGATGCGGCCGGTCACGTTCCGATAGTGACCCCGCGCCAGGCAGGCGAGTTCGGATAACAAATTGTCTGCGCGGATGACCTGTTGGTCAGGTGCCCAATGGTGCTGACTGTCTGCGGTATGAACCCGGTCGATAGCCAACATTATTGCGGCCGGCTTCCTTCCTGGCGGCACAATGGTAGGGTTGTCAGCCTCCTGGCAGGCAGGACTCTGATAAGGACGATGGGTGATGCTGAAAATTTGGGGTCGCAAGAATTCCAGTAATGTACGCAAGGCGCTGTGGTGCGCTGAAGAGGCAGGTGTCGCTTACCAGCGCGTCGAGGCCGGTGGCGCCTTCGGGGTGGTCGACCAACCCGAGTACCTGGCACGCAATCCCAACGGCCGCGTGCCGATGATCGAGGACGGCGATCTGGTGTTGTGGGAATCCAACGCCATCGTGCGTTACTTGGCTGCGGCCTATGCGCTGGGCAGCCTTTACCCTGAAGAGCCTGCCAACCGCGCGTGCGGCGACAAATGGATGGACTGGACTACCTCCAGCTTTGCCGGCGAATTTCGCGATCTGTTCTGGGGCGTTTTGCGTACTCCGGTCGAGCAGCGCAAGGAAGTGGTGATCGAAGCGGCTCGGCAACGCTGTATCGACTTGTTGGCGCTGCCCGAAAAAGCGTTGGGCAAGCAGCCCTACCTGTCCGGCGAGCGCTTCGCCATGGGCGACATCCCGCTGGGCAGCTTCATCTATGCTTGGTTCGAAATGCCCATCGAGCGGCCAGCGCAGCCCAACCTGCAGGCCTGGTACGCCCGCTTGTGTGAGCGGCCGGCCTATCGGCGCGCGGTGATGACCGAACTGACCTGAGGGCACCTCTAAAAACCACCTGCGTTGTCATCGCAGCGTTGAAAACAGGCTAAAAATGCTCATTTACAAGCTGTAAACTCCGCTTTTTCGCCTGTTTTTGTGGGGCCGCCTAGGCCTTGCGATGACTGCCTCGCCTACGTTTTTAGAGGCGCCCTGAGTGGGCAATTGCGTTGCAATGTTTGCATGGCATCCCCCTCTAAACCCTGTCTTTTTAATGGGTGCATATCCTTTATGAGTACTGCTCTGTCGATCCGACAGCTGACCAAGACCTACGGCAACGGCTTCACCGCCTTGCATGGTCTCGACCTTGACGTCGCCGAGGGCGACTTCTTCGCCTTGCTGGGGCCAAACGGCGCCGGCAAGTCCACCACCATCGGAATTCTTTCCACCCTGGTGAACAAGTCCAGCGGTACGGTCAACGTATTCGGCCACGATCTGGACGCCCAGCCCGCCGCGCTCAAGCGCTGTATCGGCGTGGTGCCCCAGGAATTCAACTTCAACCAGTTCGAAAAGGTCTTCGACATCGTCGTGACCCAGGCCGGCTATTACGGCATTCCGGCGCGCCTGGCCAAGGAGCGCGCCGAGCGATACCTCACCCAGCTGGGGCTGTGGGAAAAGCGCGGCGTGGCGTCACGGGAGCTCTCCGGTGGCATGAAGCGCCGGCTGATGATCGCCCGCGCGCTGGTGCATGAACCGCGTCTGCTGATCCTCGACGAGCCGACCGCGGGTGTCGACATCGAGCTGCGCCGGTCGATGTGGAGCTTTCTCACCGACCTCAATAAGCAAGGCATTACCATCATTCTCACCACCCATTACCTGGAAGAGGCCGAGCAGCTGTGCCGCAACATCGGCATCATCGACCACGGGCGGATCGTCGAGAACACCAGCATGAAGGCGCTGCTGGGCAAGTTGCACGTCGAGACCTTCCTGCTCGATCTCAAGCACGATCTGACTGCCGTGCCGGCCCTTGCCGGTTATCCGGTCAAGCTGGTCGACCATCACACCCTCGAAGTGCAGGTCGACAAGAGCCAGGGCGTCACCGACCTGTTCCGTCAGTTGGCGGCGCACGACATCGAGGTGCTGAGCCTGCGTAACAAGAGCAACCGCCTGGAGGAGCTGTTCGTGTCCCTGGTCGAGAAGAACCTGTCGAAGGTAGCCGTATGATGCACGAGCAGTCCGAGTTCAGCGCCAACCTGGTGGCCTTGCGCACCATCGTTTACCGGGAAGTGCGCCGTTTCATGCGCATCTGGCCGCAGACCCTGCTGCCGCCGGCGATCACCATGGTTCTTTACTTCGTGATCTTCGGCAACCTGATCGGCCGGCAGATCGGCGACATGGGTGGCTTCACCTACATGGAATACATCGTGCCAGGGCTGATCATGATGTCGGTGATCACCAACAGCTACGGCAACGTGGTGTCGAGCTTCTTCGGCAGCAAGTTTCAGCGCTCGGTCGAAGAATTGATGGTCTCGCCGGTCTCGCCGCATACCATCCTGATCGGTTACGTCACCGGTGGCGTGCTGCGCGGCCTGGCGGTGGGCGTCATCGTCACCATCCTGTCGCTGTTCTTCACCCATTTGCAGGTGCATCACCTTGGGCTGACAGTACTGGTGGTGTTGCTGACGGCGACGATCTTCTCCCTCGGTGGTTTCGTCAACGCGGTGTTCGCGCGCAACTTCGACGATATCTCGATCATCCCGACCTTCGTGCTGACGCCGCTGACCTACCTGGGTGGGGTGTTCTATTCGATCAGCCTGCTGCCGCCGTTCTGGCAGACGGTATCGATGGCCAACCCGGTGCTGCACATGGTCAACGCCTTCCGTTACGGCATCCTCGGCGTGTCGGACATCAGCATCGGCACCGCCATCGGCTTCATGCTGGTCGCCACGGCGGTGCTCTATGTGCTGTGCGTGCGTCTGCTGGTCAGTGGTCGCGGGATGCGTCAGTAAGCAGTGTGTCGCAGCAGGCTGTGGGCGAACCCTACAGCCAGCCATAATGGCGGAAGCTGGCGTACAGCCCCACGCAGCCAGCGCCGATCACGCCAAGTACGGCGAAGTAGCCATACTGCCAGTTCAGCTCCGGCATGTTGTGAAAGTTCATGCCGTAGATGCCGGCCACCGCGGTGGGAAAGGCCAGTATCGCCGCCCAGGCAGCGAACTTGCGCTGCACCACGCTCTGCCGGGATGACTCGAGCAGAAGGCCGACTTCGATGGCATGGTCGGCCATCTCCCGCAGATTGGTCAGGTCCTCGAGCAGCCGATTGACGTGAATCGCCACGTCGCGAAAGTACGGTCGCATGTTCTTGTCGATAAAGGGGAAGTCCAGGTGCTGCAGCTCCTGGCAGATCTCCGCGAGGGGCCCGATATTGCGGCGCAGGCGCAGAAGATCTCGGCGCAACTGCTGGATACGTACCACCTCGCCGTGGGTCATGGCGCATTCGAGCACCGTTTGCTCGAGTTGCTCCAACTCGGTGTAATAGGTGTCCATCAGCGGCCGGTAGTTCTCGATGATGAAACTGATCAAGGCGTAGAGTACGAAGTCTTCGCCGTGCTCGAGCAGCAGCGGCCGCGCCTCGCAGCGCTGACGTACCTTGGTGTAAGACGCGGAGTCGCCGTAGCGGGCGCTGATTACGTAACCCTTGCCGGCGAATAGCTGGGTTTCCACAAAAGTCAGTTCATTAGCGAGATGTACGGGCGAGTAGAGCACCAGAAACAGCGCATCGCCGAAGATTTCCAGCTTGGGGCGTGTGTGCCGCTGCAGCGCATCTTCTAGAGCCAGCTCATGCAGATTGAACTGTTGTTGCAGGTTGCCGAGTTCCTGGTTGCCGGGGTCGTGCAGGCCGATCCACACGAAGTGTTCGGGCTTGGCGGCCCATTCCCGACCTTCGTCGAGGTGAATGTCGCTGACTTTGCGACCCTTGCTGTAAACCGCTGCTGCGACCACATCGCCCATGGTGTACCCCGTGCCAGATTAGTGGTCGCAGCTTACCTGCTTATCTCGATGTGCTCAGTAGCCGCTGAGCGGCTCTTTCACGGCTGGCGTTACAGCGAGTGCTGCTTGTCCAGCTCGATTGCTTTGTCGAGAGTTTCCAGCAGCGCGGCACGTACCTTGAGCTTGGTCTTGCGGTGAGCGTTCATATTGATCTTCTTGAACTGCGCCGCCGCGGCCTGGGCGGTAGCCATTAATTGCTCGGCCGGTACCACCTTGTCGAGGAAGCCGGCATCGACGGCGCTTTGCGGGTCAAACATCTCGCCGTTGATCACCGAGCGATGGAAGGCGGACTTGCGCAGACGATCGCGCGCCAGTTCGATGCCGACGTGGTGCATGGTCATGCCGATCTGCACTTCGTTGAGGCCGATAGTGAAGGCTCCTTCGACGCCGATGCGGTAATCGCTGGAAAGCAGCAGGAAGGCGCCTTTGGCCACTGCGTGGCCGGGGCAGGCGGCGATGATGGGATAAGGATGGGCGAGCATGCGCCTGGTCAGCGTCGAGCCGGCAGCGACCAGATCGATGGCGTTTTGCGGGCCGGAGGTCATCACCTTGAGGTCGTAGCCGCCGGAGAGAATACCCGGCTGGCCGGTGAGGATAACGATGGCCTTGTCCTGGGTCGCGCGGTCCAGGGCCGCGTTGAAGGCCTCTATCAGCGCTGGCGAGATCGCGTTGACCTTGCCGTTGTTGAGCGTCAGCGTGGCGATGCCGTCATCGAGTTGGTAGCTGATCAGGTCGCTCATGGTCGACTCCTTGTTGTGAAAGTGCGGCTGAAGTTACCCATCCGCCGTGATCCGGTAAAGCACGAAGGGTGACTGTAGAGTCAGGGTGGCTGGACGATGTAGGTGCAGGGCGGGGTAGTCATGCCGGTGATGGAGTGGACTGATCACCACTGTCGGCTTTCCTCGGGCCTCGCCTGCCAGCGCTACGCGCGCTTGCTCGCACCATAGCGATGGCGCGTACGTCGCCCCGACATCTCTCAATGGCTTAAGCGCATGAATCTTTTGAAAAAAGTTTTGCGTTTGGAAGAACCTTCGATTACATTAGCGCGCCTCGACAGACAGTGCGTTTGGCGAGATCCGGTGAAGTGTCCGAGCGGTTGAAGGAGCACGCCTGGAAAGTGTGTATACGGGAAACCGTATCAAGGGTTCGAATCCCTTCTTCACCGCCACTTTCGATTTAACGCAAACCCCCGTCATTCCTAGCGAAGCGGGTTTTGTGTTTCTGGTGTTCAGGTTTTGGAACGGTCTTGGGCTAAAACGGCAGTTTTGCAGCCAACAATCCACCGTTAGCTGCTTGCAGGCACATCGGCTTACAAACCGCCTTGTCGCCATTTGCGAACTATCCGCAACCGATGGAGTCAGCTTAGATCGCGCCGATGAAAGATATAGAGGCGGTCAAGCTGGAGTTCCGATGTTGCAATCCCTGTTTCTACGCCCGGCGCGGCGCTTGTACAGCAAGCTGAGCGCTCGTCAACGTCGTGGCGCAGTGGCCGCCTGCGTGGCGGCTTCCTTCGCGACTGCCCTGGGGGCGTTCGTGATGCAGCCGCCCGAGATCGAAGATCTTTCCGAAGAGCGCAGCCATGAGTTGCCCAGTCTCCTTGCCAAGTGGCAGGAGGGCGATGTGATCGTTCTGCTGCGTCATCTGGAGCGCTGCGACAAGGAAGATTATCCCTGCCTGGAAGGAACAGAGGGCATTACCTCCCGATCACTCCCTGTTGGTGGCTGGCTGGCTGATGGCTTCGGGCAGCTGGGCCTGACCAGAACCGACGTTTACAACAGTCCGCTTACCCGTACAGCTCAGACCGAGGAACTCGTCTTTAATGACCTCGGTGTCGACGAGGACTGGCTTTATAAATGTCGAGAATCGATGCTCGACAATGCGCTGCAGCACAAGGTGCCGGGCAAGAATATGGTTCTGGTCACCCACAGCAGCTGCATCTCCGCGTTTGAGAACTCTCTGGGCTATGACAGCGACACGCCGGAATACGGGACTGCACTTTTCTTCAGCAAATCCGAGGGTTCCGACTCGCTGCAGGTAATCGGTTTTCTCGACGCCGATGACTGGAAGAGTGCATTGAATGATCAGGCTCAGCGCCAGCGAGGCTAAGCCCTCAGAGCAGTGAGGCCGTCGCTTGCATGGCAGGCGACGGCCTCGTCGTATTTTGCTGTTGCGGTTAATGGGCAATCGATCACGACTGCGTGGCTGAGCCGATTGTTCGAGCCCCTCTGCTCGTGTATCGTCCGCGGCCTTTGATGGGCGGCCTGCGCCCCTCAGGTTTCACCGTTTCAGCTCCCTCGCCTTACAAAATCAAAAACCAGAGCCGCCCGGCTTTCGAGGTTTTTGGGTGTTGGCGTCCGTGTTTACGTGCGGCGTCTTTCCCTGAAACATTCCCCCATTCGGTCAAGCATCGCTTGTCGTCGAGCAGCGTGGTGTGCGCAGCCTGTAACGGTCACAGCATTCTTTTTTCCGATGCGCTCAAGGGGCTGCATCGCTTCGAGGTTTTTATGTCGCAATTGCTTGGCATGGCGCTGGGGCCCTTGCTCGGTTTGTTCATCATCAGTATCGGCAACGGCTTCATTTCGTCGCTGACCACACTGCGCCTGGATGCGGCAGGCGTGTCGGCGACGGTGATCGGTATCGTGTCGGCGTCCTATTTCATCGGCCTGACCCTGGGAGCGCTGTTCAATGACCGGCTGATCCTGCGCATCGGCCATATCCGCGCCTACAGCAGTTTCGCCTCGCTGACGGCGGTGAGCGTACTGCTGCAGGGGCTGTTCTTCGACCCCTGGGCCTGGTTCGTCTTCCGGCTGATCGCCGGCTGGTCGATTCTCGGTGTGTTTCTCGTCGTCGAAAGCTGGATGCTTCTGGCGGGTGACCAGAAAGTGCGTGGTCGCCTGCTGGCGTTGTACATGATGGCGCTCTACGGCTCCGGCATGCTCGGCCAGTTGCAGCTCGGCGCCATCGATGCCTGGGGCGACACCGCGCCGTTCATGGTGGCCGGGCTGTTGGCGTCGTTGTCGGTGCTGCCCATGGGCATCATTCCGCGGGTTACGCCCTTGGTGGAGAAGGTCGAGCCGCTGCTGCCGCAGCAGTTGATCCGTATGACGCCGACCGGGGTGATTGGCTGCTTCGGTTCCGGTATCGCCATCGCCGCGGTCTATTCGCTGCTGCCGCTGTACCTGCAGCGCGTCGGCATGAGCGTCAGCGAGGTCGGACAGATGATGGCCAGCGTGATTCTCGGCGCCATGCTGCTGCAGTACCCGGTGGGGCGTTGGTCCGATCAGCATGATCGGCAGAGTGTGCTGATCGTGCTGAGCCTGTTCTGCCTGCTGATTTCCCTAGCGATCATGATTCTGCCGTCTTCGCCGCTGCTGCTCATGGTACTGCTGTTCCTGCTCGGTGGTGGCGTGTTCGCCGTTTACCCGGTGGCAGTCAGCCACGCCGCTGACCGGGCGCCTGCTGGGGCGCTGGTGCGTATGGTGCAGGGGCTGCTGCTGATCAACTCTCTGGGCTCGGCGATCAGCCCGCTGATGATCTCGCCGCTGATGGAGCATGATGGCGACGCCGGCTTGTTCCTGGCCTTCAGTCTGCTCAACGGCTGCCTGGTGCTGTTGTTCTTCTGGCGCCGCAAGCTGCGCCCCGCGCCTCAGCCTGTGGCACCATTCGAGCCGGCGACGCCCGCCTCGATGGTGGGTGCGGAGCTGCGGGTGACCGAGGATCTGGTCCAGGGCGCGCTGGAGCACGAGCGCCAGGAAGATCTTTCCGATGTGGTGCCCGGCGTCGAAGTGGCCGAGCCGCTGGTCGATGCCAGCATGAACACGCGGCAGTGTGAGGGCGGGCTGCAGGCCTGAAGGGAAGGGCGTTATGAGGTGGGATATTTTCTGCCGTGTCGTCGACAACTACGGCGATATCGGCGTGACCTGGCGCCTGGCCCGGCAGCTGGTGGCCGAGCAGGGCGCTGCGGTGCGCCTGTGGGTCGATGATCTGGCGGCGCTGGCGCGTATCTGCCCGCAGGCCGATGCCGATTCCGATTGTCAGCTATTGAGCAGCGTCGAGGTGTGCCATTGGCCGCAGGCCTGGCAGGCGGTGGAGCCGGCGGATGTGGTGATCGAAGCCTTCGCCTGCGAGCTGCCCGCCGAGTATGTGGCGGCGATGGCGGCGCGCAAGGCGCCCGTACTCTGGTTGAACCTGGAGTACCTGAGCGCCGAGAGCTGGGTCGAAGGTTGCCACGGCCTGCCGTCGATGCAGGGTAATGGGCTGCAGAAGTTCTTCTTCTTTCCAGGCTTCAGCGCCGGCACGGGTGGGCTGCTGCGCGAAAGCGGGCTGCTCGCCGCTCGCGACCGGCTGCAGAGTGACGCCAGAGCCCGCACTGATTTTCTCGCGTCATTGGGTATCAGCCCGCTCACCGACGCGCGCCTGGTTTCCCTGTTCGCCTATGAGAATAGTGCCCTGGCCGGTTGGCTGGATGCCCTGGCGGGCGCTGCTAGGTCGACCCATCTGTTGGTCCCGGAAGGACGCATCCTCGGCGATTTACAACGCTGGACCGGTTCGCCGCTCATGCTTGGCGAGGTCATGCAGCGCGGCGCCTTGAGCGTGCAGCTGCTGCCCTTCATGCAGCAGGATCAGTATGACGCGCTGCTCTGGTGCTGTGACCTCAACCTGGTGCGCGGCGAGGATTCTTTCGTGCGTGCGCAATGGGCGGGCCGACCGCTGGTCTGGCATATCTACCCACAGCAGGAAGAGGCGCACTGGGAAAAGCTCGAGGCCTTCATGGCACTGTATTGCCAGGGGCTTTCGAGCGAGGCCGAGGCCGCCTTTCGCCTCGTGTGGCGGGCGTGGAATGCAGGCGAAGGCATGGCGCCGGCCTGGGCTGCCTGGCTGGAGCGCGCCGATGAGTTGGCCGCCCATGCCCAAGTCTGGGCCAGGCGCCAGGCGGTATATGCAGATCTTGCCGCGGCGCTGGTGCAGTTTTATCGAAATTGGCTATGATACGCGGCCTCGAATTTTGTAAATCCATTCAGATCCGGATATTCGTATGAAAACCGCACAAGAAATGAAGCCTAACAGCGTGGCCCTGATCGACGGCCAGCCATGGCTGATCCAGAAGGCCGAGTTCACCAAGTCCGGTCGTAACAGCGCTATCGTCAAGATGAAGCTGAAGAACCTGATCAACGGCTCCAAAACCGAAACCGTCTACAAAGCCGATGACAAGATGGAGCCGGTGATCCTTGAACGCAAGGAAGTGAACCTGTCCTACATCAGCGGCGACGACTACGTGTTCATGGATCCTGAGTACAATTCCTACGAGCTGCGCGCCGAAGACCTGGAAAGCGTTCTGCCGTTCATCGAAGAAGGCATGAACGACGTCTGCGAAGCCGTGTTCTTCGAAGGCAAGGTTATCTCCGTCGACCTGCCGACCACCATCGTGCGTCAGCTGGCCTACACCGAAGGCTCCGCCCGTGGCGACACCTCCGGCAAGGTGATGAAGCCTGCCAAGCTGAACAACGGTACCGAAGTGAAGGTTGCCGACTTCTGCGAAATCGGCGACTGGATCGAAATCGATACCCGCACCGGCGAGTACAAGTCCCGCGCCAAAGCGCCGGCCTGATTCAGCTCTGCGCTGTACTGAAAAACCCGGCCTGGCGCCGGGTTTTTTATGCGCTGCGATCAGCGTTTTGTAGGGGGGCGATCAAGCGATTACTCGTCACGGCCATCCATCATGGTGCGTTTGAGCATCACATAGACTGCCCCCGTGCCTCCGTGCTTGGCCACACAGGAGGCAAAGCCAAGTACCTGCGGATGCTGGCGCAGCCAGGTGTTCACATGGCTTTTGATCATCGGCTTGCGGCCATCGGTGCGTACTGCCTTGCCGTGGGTCACCCGCACACAGCGGATTTCCAGCTTGGTGGCTTCGGCGAGAAACTCCCAGAGTGTGTCGCGGGCCTTTTCCACGCTCATGCCGTGCAGGTCGAGGCTGCCGTCGAAGGGAATCTGGCCCAGCTTGAGCTTGCGCATCTGGCCGTCCTGCACGCCGTTTCCGGCCCAGAACAGCGCGTCTTCGGCGCCGACGTCGATGACGAACTGATCGGACAGGCCGTCGACCTTGATGGTGTCGGTACGCTGGGTGGCAGCCTGGCGCAAGGTGGCCAGTCGCGCGCGGTCGCTCTTCGGTTTGCCGGTGTCTGCACGGTCGTGCTTGATCGGCTTCACGCCTTGCAGCTGGGCTTTGAACAGGGAAAGGTCGTCGTCTTGCATGGGGCCTCCGCAGGGGCGCCCAGTTTACCAAGCGGCGCAGGGTGGGTCAGTCGCGTTTCTTCATCAGGTGGGGTGATATGGCCAGGTCAGCCCTGCGCTGGCGCATGCGGCGTCGGGCTTTGCGCCAGCCCAGTACGCCACCCCAGAGAAGCACCACTCCGAGCACCAGCAGTACGCTGGCGTCGGTGGTCGAGTCATTGAGGTTGCCCAGAGCCGGCGGGCGACCCAGCAGGGTCGACGCGCCCGCCATCAGCAGCAGAATGCCCAATACCGCAAACAGCGCCGTCAGCGCAGCGGCAAAACGCAGTCGCCAGCTGAACGAGCGTCGCGGGCGGAGACTGGCACTGAAACCGTCTGTTTGCTTCATGCGCTGATTCCTTGAGGGATCTTCTCGCTATGACTGGCAGTGTAGTAGCGGGTTCCAACCGATAAAGCACCTGAATGCTCAGAGTAAAGCGTTGGCGTCCGGCACCCAAGCAGCAAAATTGTCGGCCAGGGCGATCATCTCCACACGGTGCATTTCGGCGGCGCTGATTACCTTGCCGTCCGGAGTCGGCAGGTCACGGGTAGCGCAGGCGGCGTCCACCACGGTGCAGCGGTAGCCGTAATCCTTGGTGGCGCGGATGGTGGTGCTGATGCTCGAGTGAGTCATGAAACCGCAGACTATAAGGTCCAGGTGGCCGAGGGACTGCAGCTTCTCGTGCAGTTCGGTGCCGGAAAAGGCGTTCGGCATGCGCTTTTCGACGACGATCTCGCCGGGCAGCGGTGCCACTTCCGGCAGGTGATCACCCCGCGGGCCGCGCGGGTCGAGCAGACCACCGGGAATGCCCAGGTGCTTGATGTGCACGATGGCGCCGCCCTGAGCACGTACGGCGTCGAGCAGCTTGGCGATCTCGACCAGCGCGGCATCGAGGCCGGGCAGTTGCACCACGCCGCTGCGATATTCCTCCTGAGCATCGATGACCAGCAGGGTCGCATTGCTCAGGTTGGCGGGGGCGTGGCCACGGCCGGTGAGCTGATAGAACGTTTGCGGGTGGGACGACATGTACGACTCCTTGCTGGCGCGGTTAACGGTGCATATTGTCCGCCTCTATGACGCTGCTGTGAACCTCTCTGTTGGCTGTATTGCTGCCTGGCAGCGCAGCGCTGGCAGCAGAATCGTTTCAGCAAGCTGACACTTTTGAACGCTCAGCGGGCTGCCAATCCTTTGCAGGGCGCTGGAATGCTGGGGCTGGCCTGCTAGACTAACGGCTTTTGCCCGGAGCCCTGTCGTGACCGATGCCCACCCAGCCTTGAAAACCCGCCTGCGCACCCTGCGCGACTACATCCGCTGGGCGGTGAGCCGTTTTCAGGCCGAAGAGCTGTTCTTCGGGCACGGCACCGACAATGCGTGGGACGAAGCCCGTCAGCTGGTGCTCGGCGCGCTGCACCTACCCTGGGAAATCGCCGACGGTTACCTGGACTGCCGCCTCGAGGACGACGAGCATCTGCATTTGCAGACCCTGCTCAAGCGCCGCATCGAAGATCGCGTGCCCACCGCCTATCTGCTGGGCGAGGCCTGGTTCTGCGGTTTGCCGTTCATCGTCGACGAGCGCGTGCTGGTGCCACGCTCACCGATCGGCGAGTTGATCGAGCAGCGTTTCACTCCCTGGCTGGCCGGCGAGCCCGCGCGGATTCTCGACCTGTGCACCGGCTCCGGGTGCATCGGCATCGCCTGCGCCTACGAATTCCTCGACGCCGAAGTGGTGCTTGGCGATCTGTCCTTCGAGGCGCTGGAAGTGGCCAACCGTAACATCGAGCGTCATGGCCTCGAGGAGCGCGTCTATACCGTGCAAGGCGATGGCTTCGTCGGACTGCCGGGGCAGCGCTTCGACCTGATCGTCTCCAACCCGCCGTATGTCGACGCCGAGGATTTCGCCGACATGCCGGCCGAATATCAGCACGAGCCGGAAATGGGCCTGGCCTGCGGCGACGATGGCCTGGACCTGGTGCGGCGGATGCTCGCCGAGGCTGCCGATCACCTGACCGAGAAAGGCTTGCTGATCGTCGAGGTGGGCAACAGCCAGGTGCACGTCGAAGCACTGTACCCGGAAGTGGATTTCGCCTGGCTGGACTTCGCCCGCGGCGGCCACGGCGTGTTCATGCTCTCGGCCGAACAGTGCCGCGAGCACCAGGCGCTGTTTCGCGAACGCTGTTGAGGCGATGTTCTCGATCGGCCAGCTTGAAAAAAGTCGCCGGGCCGGACGCTGAATACTGGCCTTTGCGATTTCGTGGGAGGGGCTTTAGCCCCGAGCTCTTAACACCTAGCTGGCAAAATCGAGGCTAAAGCCTCTCCGACAAAGCCCTGCTCAGCGTCCACTTATGCCATTGCTGCGATCAAACAGCCAGGCGACAGGCTGCGGGCGGGCGCTACCCACAAGTCTGCTATCAGGCCTCCCGCTCGCCACGGCGCAGCAGATAACTGTCCATGATCCAGCCGTTGGCTTCGCGTGCTGCTGCGCGGGTCGTGGCGATCTGCTCGGCCACTTCCACCAGCTTGCCGGCGATCAGGATCTCGTCCGGCGTGCCGACGTAGGCGCCCCAGTAGATGTGCAGGTCTTCGTCGATTACCTGGCGATAGCTGTCCTGGGCGTCGAGCATCACCACCACGCTGTCCACGTCCTTGGGCCAGCCCTCGCGCAGGCGACGCCCAGTGGTGATCTGCACGGCGCGGCCGATCTGGTTGAGGGGAATACGGTGGCGTGCGGTGAGGGCCTGCACGCTGGTGATGCCGGGGATCACTTCGTAGGCGAGGGGCCGGCCGCCAGCGATCACGCCATCGAGAATGCGGATGGTGCTGTCGTACAGCGACGGATCGCCCCAGACCAGAAAGGCGCCGGTTTCACCCTCTTGCAGCTGGCCGAGCAACTGCTCGAACACCGCCTGCTTGTCGCGGTTGAGGCTGTCGATGCTGGCGTCATAGTTTGACACGTCTCGCTCGCGCTCCGGGTTGGTGGCCTCCAGAACGCGGTACTGGCGGTTTGGGGCGATATAGCGATCGAGGATCAGGCGGCGCAGGGCGATCAGCTTGTCCTTGGCCTCGCCCTTGTCGAGGATGAAGAACACGTCGGCGCGGTTGAGGGCCTTGATCGCCTGGGTGGTCAGATAGTCAGGGTCACCGGCGCCGATACCGATGATCAGGATGTCGTTCATGCTGCACGTCTCGTTCTTGCGATGGCGCGCAGCATATCAGGTGCTGGTTGTTGGCTGCCTCGCAGAGCAGTGCTTCGCGATTTTGAATTAGAGCCGCATTTGTGGGAGGGCGCCATGCGCCCGAAAAGCTTCGCGGGCATGGACTGGGCGTCCCCGCCCGCTCCCACAGATATATTGCCTTGGCTCAGCCCGCTACCAGCTGGAGCACCGTCTCATGCTCCGGCTCGGCGACGCCGGCAAGGAACTCGTCGCCCCAGCGGCGGATGTCGTTGTAGCTGACGATATCGAACAGCTCGCGCAGCCGAGCCCGGGCTTCGGCCTTGGGCATGTTCAGCGCCAGGTAGCAGGTTTGCGCCAGGTCGGCGGTGTCATGGGGGTTGGTCAGCAGCGCGCCCTTGAGTTCGGCGGCGGCGCCGGCGAATTCCGATAGCGCCAGCACGCCCTGGCCGTCGGTCAGCCCCTGGGTGGCGATGAATTCCTTGGCCACCAGGTTGAGGCCGTCGCGCAGCGGGGTGATCCACATCACGTCGGCCATGGCGTACCAGGCCACCACCTCGTCGAACGGGAAGCTGCGGAAGAAGAACTGCACGGGCGTCCAGCCGACCCGTGCGAATCGGCCGTTGATGCGCCCCACCGCCTGTTCGATCTGCGATTGCAGTTCGTCGTAGATGGTCATCTCGCGCGCTGCCGGTACGCAGATGCTGACCAGGGTGATCTTCTTGTGCAGCTCCGGATTGTCGGCCAGCAGGCGCTCGTAGGCCTGCAGCTTCTCCAGAATGCCCTTGGTGTAATCCAGGCGCTCGACCGACAGGATCAGCTTGATGCCGCTCAGCTCCTCGCGCAGGTTGGCCATCTGCTCGCGGGTCTTGTCCTGGGTCAGGGCGTTGCGCACGCGGTCAATATCCAGGCCGACCGGATGGGCGCCGAGCTTGACCACCCGGCTGCCGGTGTTCACCGCGGTGGTCATGCGCTCCAAACCAACGGCGCAACCATAGGTGACGAAGCGCGGCGCGCAGTTCTGCCGGCTGACCGTCTGCAGCGGTGTGACGCCACGAGCCACGTCGACGAAGTTCTCCACCTGGCGCGGGATATGAAAGCCGATGTAGTCGCACTGCAGCAGGCTGCCGATGATCTGCCGGCGCCACGGCAGCACGTTGAACACGTCGGCCGAAGGGAAGTAGGTGTGGTGAAAGAAGGCGATGCGCAGGTCCGGGCGCAGCTCGCGCAGGTAGCCGGGCACCATCCACAGGTTGTAGTCGTGCAGCCACACCACGGCGCCTTCAGCGGCTTCCTTGGCGGTACGCTCGGCGAAGGCGCGGTTGACCTTGAGAAATACCTGCCAGTCGTCCTCGTCGAAGCGTGCCCGCTCCCAGAAGGTGTGCAGCGTTGGCCAGAACGCCTCCTTGGAGAAGCGCTTGTAGAAGATGTCGACCTCCTGCTTGCTCAGCGCCACCCGGGCAGCGGTGAGCTTCGGGTAGCGCTCGGCGTCCACGGTGGTGTGGGTTTCGAACGGCTCGTCGCCGCCTTCGTCGACAGCCCAGGCGACCCAGGAACCCGGGCGTGAGTCGCCGAAGAAACTCATCAGGGTCGGGATGATGCCGTTGGGGGACGTGGGGCGACGGCGCTGTACCTTGCCGTCCGCGCCGCGGTGCTCTTCGTAGGGCAGACGGTGATAGACCATCACCAGCTCGGCGCGACCCGGCTTGGTGGCGGTGCGTTTTTCGGCGGCGATGCCGTGCTCGCCAAGAAAGCCGAAATGCACGAAGGCCTGCAGAATGCCACCGCAGCCTGGGCGGTCCGCGTGCAGGATCCACGACTGATGTTCGGTGGCCTTGATCAGGTTGGGCTCGGATTCGCCCACGCAAACGCCTTTGTAGGTGCCGTCGAGCATGTTCAGGTCATTCAGGGTGTCGCCGCAGGCCAGCACCTCGCCGTCATCGAGCCCCAGCCAGTCGACCAGCGCCTTGAGGCTGGTGCCCTTGTTGACGCCCTTGGGCAGAAAGTCGAGGTAGCGATCCGCGGAATACAGCAGATCGCAACCTAGGGTTTCTGAGACCTGGGCCAGGGCCGGATCGGCGGCCTGTTCGGGCGTGCAGAAGTACGAGCAGCGGCGCGACTGGGGCACGTCCTGGCGTTCCAGGCCGAAGCCTTCCAGTGCCTGGGCGACCTGGCTTTCGCCGGGCCAGCGGGCGTCGACCTGGCCCTGTAGCTGCTGGATCGGTTGCAGGCTGTCGCCATGCACGAAGGTGGCGCCGACGTCGGCGATGATGAAGTCCGGTTGCGGCAGGGTGGGGTCGGCGAGCAGCGGCAGGACCGCTTCGAGGCTGCGCCCGGTGACGTAGGCCAGCTGGATTTCCGGGTGCGCGGCGATGGTCTGGTAGAGGCTAAGGCGATCCTCGGGATCACCGGCGAGAAAGGTTCCATCGAGATCGGTAGCAAGTAGCATGGGCTGTCTCCCTGTCAAAACGCCGGCATCGACCGGCGAGCAAAACGGGCACCTTGGTGGCGCCTCTGTTATGTAGGCGTGCGTGTGCCTACGACGAAGTGGTGACGGGCTCCCGCTCGTCACCGGTGTGATCGTTGTCCGAGTCGACGTCATCCGCAGACGGCGGGGCATCGGGCATCAGCTCCAGCACGGTGTGGCTGGTGCGCAGCATCGGCACGAAGTGCGCCTGCTCACCGGCGACCAGGTCGCTGACATGACGCAGGCGATAGAAGGTGTAGGCCGCCAACAAGCCCAGGGTGGCGGCGAAGTACAGCGGCAACGCCGCCGCGCCGCTGTATTGCATGAGCAGGCCGGCGAGCAGCGGGCCGCATACCGAGCCGATGCCGTTGACCATCAGCAGGCTGCTGGAGCCGGAAAGGATTTCGTCGCTGTGCAACTGGTCGATCAGCTGCGCCACGGCGATGGGGTAGATGGCGAACGACAGCCCGCCGAACAGGAACATCAATCCCAGCAGCGGGCGGCCAGCGGGCAGCAGGCTCATCACCAGTGCGACGATGACCGCTGCGCTGACCACCCAGAACAGCACCCAGCGCCGGTCGTGGGTATCGGAAAAACGCCCGATCGGCCATTGCAGCAGCGCGCCGCCGAGAATGGTCGCGCTCATCATCAGGCCGACCCCGGCGGGGTCAAAGCCGTTGAGGCTGGCATACACCGGCGCCATCCCCCAGAACGCACCCAGGGCCAGGCCGGAAAGGCCGGCCGCGGCGATCGACAGCGGCGCGATGCCGACGATGGCGCGCAGGTTGGTGTGCAGGGTATCGGGCACGTTGGGTTGCGCTTGGCGGGTCAGGGTGATGGGCATCAGGGCCGCGCTGATCAGCATCGCCGCCAGGGCGAACAGCAGGAAGTCAGCCGGATCGGCCAGGTTCAGCAATTGCTGGGCGGCCGCCAGGGCGCCGAGGTTGACCGCCATGTACACGGCGAACATCTGCCCGCGCTTGTCGTTGGGAACCTGGGCGTTGAGCCAGCTCTCGATGACCATGTACAGGCTGACCAACGCCAGGCCGTAGAGCACCCGCAAGCCGAGCCAGACCCAGGGGTCGACGATCAGCACGTGAAGCAGGGCGGTGATAGCGGCCAGGGCGGCGCAGAACGAGAAGGCACGGATATGCCCAACGCGACGCACCAGCGGAATCGCCAGCCAGGTGCCGAGCAGGAAACCGACGAAGTACCCGGACATGATCAGGCCGAGCATCCCGGTGGAGTAGCCTTCGGCGACGCCACGCAGAGTCAGTAGGGTGTTGAGCAGACCGTTGCCGAGGAGGAGTAACGCGACCCCACCCAGCAACGAGCTGATAGGGGCAATCAAGGACCACATGGCGAACAACCCTAGGGAACTATGCCGGTGATGGCAAGCAGGAAGCGCGCCAGTGATCTCTAAGGTTGTTTTCTATCTATATGATATTTAAGGTTTATTTTTACCGACAAACGGTCTTTCGATTTTTCGGAGCAGTGAAAGGCACCAGCTCGGTGCGTACGCGAGCGAATTTTCCCGTTTACGGGGCACCTCACTTGCGCCCATCGGCCACCTTTGCCAGCTCGTCGGTGCGTGCTGCCATGACGAAATCGTTGCGGTGCAGGCCCTTGATCGAATGGCTCCACCAGGTGACGGTGACCTTGCCCCATTCGGTGAGCAGCGACGGATGATGGTTCTCGCCCTCGGCGATCTCGCCCACCGCATTGGTGAAGGCCAGCGCATGCTTGAAGGTGCGAAAAGAGTAGGCGCGTTCGAGCTGCATCACGCCGTCGCGAACCTCGATGTTCCAGTCCGGGATTTCCTTGATCAGCTGTGCCAGTTCGGCCTCGCTGACTTTGGGCGCATCGGCGCTGCAGGCTTCACAATTGGCTTTCGACAGTGCGGTCATGGGGTTTCCTCGAGTTCACAGATGGTAGATGAGCTTCTGGCGGCGGCGCCTCGCCCGGGCTTGGCTGGCGCAGAAGTGCCGGCGCACAGCAGATCGTGAGCAGGTTATCAGGCCGCCTTGGGCGGAAATTTCGGTGCGTGCAGGCCCAGTGCCATGGCCTGGTGCACCAGGCTCATGATGTCCTGTTGCGCCAGGGCGAACAGCCGTTGCAGGCCCGGCAGCACGAAGTACAGCGGTTGCAGGATGTCGATGCGATAGGGGGTGCGCATCGCCTCCACGGGGTCGAACGGCTGATGCTCGGGCTCGTCGGATAGACAATACACCGCCTCCCTGGGCGAGGAGAGAATGCCGCCGCCGTAGATGCGTCGACCGACGGGCGTGTCGACCAGACCGAACTCGATGGTCATCCAGTACAGGCGTGCCAGGAATACCCGTTCCTGCGGGCTGGCGGCCAGCCCCAGGCGGCCGTAGGTATGGGTGAACTCGGCGAACCAGGAGTTGGTCAGCAGCGGGCAGTGGCCGAAGATCTCGTGAAAGATGTCCGGTTCCTGCAGGTAGTCCAGATCAGCCTCGGTGCGGATGAAGGTGGCCACCGGAAACTGCTTGTTGGCGAGCAGCTCGAAGAAGCGCTGAAAGGGAATCAGCGCCGGCACCTGGGCGACCTGCCAGCCGGTGGCGGCCTGCAGCACGCGGTTGATGTCCGGCAATTGGGGAATCCGGTCATGGGGCAGGGCGAGCTTGTCGATTCCGTCCAGGTAATCCTGGCAGGCGCGGGGCTCGATCACCTTGAGTTGGCGCTCGATGAGCGTCTGCCAGGTGCGGTGCTCGACCTCGCTGTAGTCAATGAAGCCGTTCGCGTCAGGCTGCCTGGCAACGTACTGGCTGGCTCTCATCTTGGCGATCTCCCTGCACATCCGTTCTGATCATGGCTGGCCTGAGCATGCCCCACGCACGCGTGCCTTGCGCGGCTGCGCGCGACCGACGAGTGAGGGCGGATGGCGGTTTTCGTAAAGAAAGCATTACGTAACGCGGGAAAGCCTGTTCCTGGCTCAGTGGCTTCCTCTAGACTGGCAAGAAACCTTGACGAAAATAACAAGAGCGGCCGTCATGCGTATCAAGATCCATTGCCAGAACCGTGTGGGCATCCTGCGCGACATCCTCGAACTGCTGGTCGACTATGGCATCAACGTCGCCCGTGGCGAGGTCGGTGGCGAGCAGGGCAACGCCATCTACCTGCATTGCCCCAACCTGATCAACCTGCAATTCCAGGCCCTGCGCGCCAAGTTCGAGGCCATCACCGGCGTGTTCGGCGTCAAGCGCGTGGGGCTGATGCCCAGCGAGCGCCGGCATCTGGAGCTCAATGCGCTGCTTGGCGCCCTGGAGTTTCCGGTGCTGTCCATCGACATGGGCGGCAGCATCGTCGCCGCCAACCGCGCCGCGGCAGCGCTGCTCGGCGTGCGCGTGGACGAAGTGCCGGGTATCGCGCTGTCGCGCTACGTCGAGGATTTCGACCTGCCGGAGCTGGTGCGGGCCAATCGCTCGCGCATCAACGGGCTGCGGGTGAAGGTCTGCGGCGATGTGTTTCTCGCCGATATCGCGCCGCTGCAGAGCGAGCACGACGACAGCGAAGCCATGGCCGGCGCGGTGTTGACCCTGCACCGCGCCGATCGCGTCGGCGAGCGTATCTATCAGGTGCGCAAGCAGGAACTACGCGGCTTCGACAGCATCTTCCAGAGCTCCAAAGTGATGGCCGCCGTAGTGCGCGAGGCGCGACGCATGGCGCCGCTGGACGCACCGCTTTTGATAGAAGGTGAAACCGGTACCGGCAAGGAGCTGCTGGCCCGTGCCTGCCATCTGGCCAGCCCCCGCGGGCAGTCGCCATTTATGGCCCTGAATTGCGCGGGTTTGCCGGAGTCGATGGCCGAGACCGAGCTGTTCGGCTACGGCCCCGGCGCCTTCGAGGGCGCCCGCGCCGAAGGCAAACTGGGCCTGCTGGAGCTGACCGCAGGCGGCACGCTGTTTCTCGATGGCGTCGGCGAAATGAGCCCGCGGCTGCAGGCCAAGCTGTTGCGCTTTCTGCAGGACGGCTGCTTTCGGCGGGTCGGCAGCGACGAGGAGGTCTATCTGGATGTGCGGGTGACCTGCGCCACCCAGGTCGACCTTTCCGAGCTGTGCGCCCGCGGCGAATTCCGGGAAGACCTTTACCACCGTCTCAATGTCTTGAGCCTGCACATCCCGCCGCTGCGTGAATGCCTGGATGGCCTGCAGCCCCTGGCCGAGCATTTTCTCGACCGCGCCAGCCGACAGATCTGCTGCCCGCTACCGGGCCTGGCGCCCGCCGCGCTGGACAAGCTCGGTCGTTACCATTGGCCGGGCAACGTGCGGCAGTTGGAGAACGTGCTGTTCCAGGCGGTGTCGCTGTGCGACGGCGCGGTGGTGAAGCCCGAGCACGTTCGCCTGCCGGGCTACGGCGCGGCGCAGCCGCTGGGTGACTTCTCGCTGGAAGGCGGGCTGGACGCCATCGTCGGGCGTTTCGAGAAAGCCGTGCTGGAACGCCTGCACGGCGAATTCCCGAGCAGCCGCCTGCTCGGCAAGCGTCTGGGCGTGTCCCACACCACCATCGCCAACAAGCTGCGCGAACATGGGGTGGGCAAGGAGTAGAAAGAAACGAGCCCGGGGGGGCCGGGCTCGTGTGGCGGGCTTCAGCGAGCGCTGACGGGCCGCGCGCGGGGGCCGGGCAGAATGCCGTTGACCGCGTTGCTGCTCAGCAGGCGCGAGCTGGTGATGCCGGCGATCTCATGGCCGCGGTCGTTCAGGCTGTTCATCACCTGATTGACCAGGGCGGTGATCAGGATGCCGGCCAGGCCGCCGCCGCTGTTCTGCTGTTGCTCTGCCGTGCTGGCCCGAGCCACGCCTTTCCACAATTCCTTACCGGTGCGCAGGTCGACCAGGGTGGCGCTGGCGGCCACCGCCACCTCGCTGCTGATCACCTTGTAGCTGCTGCCGTATTCGGTCACGTCGATGTACAGCACGGTGTCGGCACCGAAAATCTCGTAGAGCTTCTGCGGCGGGACTTCGCGGATTTCCTCGGCGTTGGCCATGCCGTTCTGCTTGAAGGTCTCGTTGACCACCGCCACTGGCAGCACGTAGTAACCGGCCTCGCTCAGGGGCGCGGTGATCAGCGAATACAGGCTGTAGGTAGCCTTGATGTCCGGCGATTTGTTGACCGGCGGTAGCACCAGGATGGAGGCCGGGCTGCTTTCCTTGAAGGCGCTGTAGTCGTAGGGCTGCTGGGTGGCGCAACCGGCCAGCAGGGCGATGGCGGCCAGGGCCGCGAGGGTTCTGAGAGATGTCAGTAGAGGCATGTCGGTCACTTGGCCATATTGCGCATCAAGAAGTCCATGTACTGCGCGGACTCGGGGAACAGGGCTTTCTCGGTTTCGAATTGCTGGCGCACCTGATCGGGCTTGCCGATCTCCGCGTACAGCATGCCGAGATGGGCGTGAAAGCCCGGCGGCAGGGTGCGGTCGGCGGCGCGCGCCTTCTGGGCGCTGGCTTCCAGCGCGGCGATCTGCTCCTCGGTGCCGGTGGTGTTCTCGAAACGCTGGTAGACCTGCTGCTGGTAGCCCTCCCAGTAGTAGAGGGATTTGGGTTGTTGCGCGCAGCCGCCCAGCAGGGCGGCGGCCAGTACGGTGGTGAGCAGAAGTGGGGATTTCATCGTTCGCTCCTCGCTCACTTGACCGGGCGCCAGGCGCCGCTGTCGACGCCGCTGACCAGCTTGTTGACGGCCTCGCGAATCGCCAGGTCGAGCACCTTGCCGTTGAGTGTGGAGTCGTAGCTGGCGGTACCGCCGAAACCGATGATCTCGCGGTTGGACAAGGCGTATTCGCCGGCGCCCTGGCTGGAATACACCACTTCGGAGGTGGCGACATCGACGATGTTGAGGTTCACCTTGGCGTAGGCGATCTGCTGTTTGCCGCGGCCGAGGATGCCGAACAGCTGATGATCGCCGACTTCCTTGCGGCCGAACTCGGTCACGTCACCGGTGACCACGAAGTTGGCGCCCTTGATCTGCTGAGCCTGCTTGGAGAAGCCCGATTCCTGCTGCAGCTCGCTGAGGTTGTCACGGTCCAGCACGTTGAAGCGGTTGGACTGCTGCAGGTGGGTGATCAGAATGGTCTTGGCCTGCCCGCCAAGGCGGTCGACGCTGTCGCTGAAGATGCCGCGCAGGTAGCTGGAACGGTTGTCGAACTTGCCAACGGCGATCGGGCTGCGCGGGCCGCTGTACTGGCTGGTGGCGGTATTGACCTTGGCGACTTCCAGCGTGCGCGAGCTTTCGGTGGCGCAGCCGGCGAGCAGCACGAGCATGCCTGCGAGGCCAGCGGTAATCATCTTGTTCATACGAATCTCGTTTGCGAAGTGGGCAGGGCGAGCCTGTAACGGGCAGGAATCAGCCGGGCACGTTCACGAGGTATGGCGCATGGCGGGCTTCGCGCGGGCGGCGCGAAACGCTAGGTGAGTCGATCCATGACGCTGACCCTGAATGGGTGCGGGGTGCTTCCTGCGACGGCGATTCTAGAGATCAATAAGGCGTTTTGCCAGTAATGCCGGCCGCCGCTGTGATGGGTTTCGCGTCTCCAGGCTCGCCAGGCCTGATCAGGCGACCGAGCTTTGCGGCAGCAACGTCGCGATCAACGCCCGCACGCTGCCCGGCAAGGCTTCGAGGTCGCGTACCAGCATGCTGCGTTCGCGCACGGCCCAGGGCTCGTCGAGTTCGATGGTGTGCAGTTTCATAGTGCGACGGTGCCGGCTGGCGGCGGACTCGGGGATGATGCCGATGCCGACGTTGGCCTCGACCATGCGGCAGATGGCTTCGAAGCCGGACATCTGGATGCGCAGCGACAGGGTGCCGCCCAGGGTCTCGACATGCTCGCGCAAAAAGGTCAGCAGGGTGCTGCCGTCGTGCAGGCCGATGTGCTGGTACTGCAGGGTATCGCGCAGGCTGACGCGTTCGCGGCCGGCCAGCGGGTGGCCGGCCGGTACCACCAGCACCAGGCGGTCGGTGCTGAAGTGCAGCACCTGCAGGCCGGCCGCTTCCACCGGGCCGGCGATGATGCCCAGGTCGGCGCCGCCATCGAGCACGCCACGCACGATATCGCGGCTCAGGCGCTCCTGCAGGTCCACCGTCACGCCGGGGCGCTCGGCAAGGAAGCCAGCCAGCACTTCGGGCAGGAATTCGGTCACCGCCGTGGTGTTGGCGAAGATGCGGATATGCCCGGCCGAATCGCTGCCGTATTCGGTGAACTCGCTTTTCAGGTAATCGACCTGGCGCATGATCAGTCGCGCGTGCTGCAGCAGGCGCTGGCCGGCTGGCGTCAGCTCCACGCCGCGGCTGTCGCGGTACAGCAGGCGAGTATCCAGCTGGCTTTCCAGCGCCTTGATGCGCGCGCTGGCCGCCGCTGGCGACAGGGAAGCACGGCGTGCGCCCTGGGTC
Organism: Pseudomonas sp. CNPSo 3701; assembly: GCF_028674975.1. Taxonomy (NCBI): domain Bacteria; kingdom Pseudomonadati; phylum Pseudomonadota; class Gammaproteobacteria; order Pseudomonadales; family Pseudomonadaceae; genus Pseudomonas; species Pseudomonas sp. CNPSo 3701. Next base: position 478,726 of record NZ_JAQZSI010000003.1, read on the forward strand.
AGGCTTGGCGATTCGGCAATATGGATGAAGAGGCGCAAATCCGGCAGGTCGAAGTGCATGGCGGCTCTGGGGCGAGTTGCAAAATGGCGTTCAGCATAGCCGAACGCCGGCTTAAATAAATGCGGATTCTCGGAACGTTCATCGGATTGCATGCTGCCTGCACTCCAAGAACAAGCCGGGATCGACCATGAGTGACTCTGCCTTCGCCGCCTGGATCGGCCGCACCGAAGAAGCCCACGATCAATTGAGCCGCAACCTGGTAAAGCGCATCGCCGCGACCCTGGGCGAGGACACCCCCGCCCATGGCGAGGCGCTACCGCCGCTCTGGCATTGGGCATTCTTCCAGGATCCCATCGCCGAGAGCGGCCTGGGCGGCGACGGGCACCCGGCACGCGGCGGCTTCCTGCCACCGGCGGATAACCGCAATCGCATGTGGGCCGGAGGGCGCGTCGAGTTCATCGCGCCCCTGCGGGTCGGCGGCGAGGCCACCCGGGTCTCGACCATCAAGCACATCGAGGAAAAGCACGGGCGCACCGGCGCGCTGCTGTTCGTCACCGTGCAGCACGACTACCTGCAGGACGGCGAACTGGCGATCCGCGAGGAGCAGGACATCGTCTACCGCGAGCCGAGCCCACCCAAGGGCGGCGCCGGCGAAGCGCTGCCAGCCGGTGACTGGCGAGAAGGCGTGGTGCCGAGCCCGACGCTGCTGTTTCGCTACAGCGCGGTGACCTTCAACGGCCATCGCATCCATTACGACTGGCCCTATGTCACCGAAACCGAAGGTTACGCCGGCCTGGTGGTGCATGGTCCGCTGATCGCCACCCTCAACCTGCGCGCGTTCTGCCGCGCCCAGCCCCAGGCGCGGCTGCGCCGTTTCGCCTACCGCGGCCTGCGCCCGCTGGTTGCGCCCGAGCCCTTCGAGGTGGCCGGGCGAATCGATAGGCCCGGCAGGGCGCAGTTGTGGGCGGGTAATGCCGCTGGCATGGCCCAGCAGGCCGAAGTGCAATTCGAATGATTGAGCCGAGGGTGGATCACGCTTCACCGATCCACCGCTATCGGCCGCGAAAACAACAAGAATCGAGGAATCGAGATGACCCCGGAACAGAGCGAAGAGCTGAATTTCATCCGTGAAGGCGTACGTGGTCTGTGCGCCGAATTCCCGGCCGAATACTGGCGCAAGATCGACGAGGAGAAGGGCTTTCCCGAGGCCTTCGTCAGCGCCATGACCGAAGCAGGCTGGCTGTCGGCGATGATCCCGGAAGAATACGGCGGCTCCGGCCTGGGCCTGGCCGAGGCGTCGGTAATCCTCGAGGAAGTGAACCGCTGCGGCGGCAACTCCGGCACCATCCACGGGCAGATGTACAACATGTTCACCCTGCTGCGTAACGGCAGCGACGCGCAGAAAAGCTACTACCTGCCCAAGCTGGCCAGCGGCGAGCTTCGCCTGCAGTCCATGGGCGTGACCGAGCCCACTACCGGCACCGACACCACCAAGATCAAGACCACCGCCGTGCGCCAGGGCGACAAGTACGTGATCAACGGTCAGAAGGTGTGGATCTCGCGCATCCAGCACTCCGACCTGATGATTCTGCTGGCGCGCACCACGCCGCTGGCCGAGGTGAAGAAGAAATCCGAGGGCATGTCGATCTTCCTGGTCGACCTGCGCGAGGCCATCGGCAACGGCCTGACCGTGCAGCCGATCGCCAACATGGTCAACCACGAAACCAACGAGCTGTTCTTCGACAACCTGGAAATTCCCGCCAGCAGCCTGATCGGCGAAGAGGGCAAGGGCTTTCGCTACATCCTCGATGGCCTCAACGCCGAGCGTACGCTGATCGCTGCCGAATGCATCGGCGATGGTCGCTGGTTTATCGAGAAGGCCAGTGCCTATGCCCGTGATCGCGTGGTGTTCGGCCGCCCGATCGGCCAGAACCAGGGCGTGCAATTTCCCATCGCCAAGGCCCACATCGAAGTGGAGGCCGCCGACCTGATGCGCTGGCGCGCCTGCGAGCAGTACGACCGCGGCGAGAACGCCGGGGCCAGTGCCAACATGGCCAAGTACCTGGCGGCGGAAGCCTCCTGGGCGGCGGCCAACGCCTGCCTGCAGACCCACGGCGGCTTCGGTTTCGCCAACGAATACGACGTCGAGCGCAAGTTCCGCGAGACCCGCCTGTATCAGGTGGCGCCGATCTCCACCAACCTGATCATGTCCTACGTGGCCGAGCACCTGCTCGAACTGCCGCGTTCGTTTTGAGGAGTTGGCGATGAGCAAAAATACTCAACAACTGGCCGCATTCCTCGCCGAGCTTTCCTACGAGCAGATTCCCGCCCACGTATTGGATCGCGCCGAAGACCTGTTCCTCGACTGGCTCGGCTCGGCCCTGGCCAGTGAGGGCGCGCGGCCGATCCCGCTGTTCGAGGCCTACGCACAGAAAATGGGCCCGGCCGATGGCCCAGCGCGCATTCTGGTCAACGGGCGCGGCACCTCGGCGTACTTCGCCGCGCTGGTCAACGGCGCTTCGTCCCATCTGGTCGAGCAGGACGACCTGCACAACAGCTCGGTGCTGCACCCGGCCACCGTGGTGTTCCCGGCGGCCCTGGCGGCCGCGCAGGATCTCGGCAAGTCCGGCCGCGAGCTGTTGCTGGCCTCGGTGGCCGGCTACGAGGCGGGTATCCGCATCGGCGAGTTCCTTGGCCGCTCGCACTACCGCATCTTCCACACCACGGCGACGGTCGGCACCCTGGCCGCCGCCGTGGCCGTGGGCAAGTTGCTGAACTTCGACCAGAAGCAGTTCGTGCATCTGCTCGGCAATGCCGGCACCCAGGCCGCCGGGCTCTGGGAGTTCCTGCGTGACGCCGCCGACTCCAAGCAACTGCACACCGCCAAGGCTGCCGCCGATGGCCTGCTGGCCGCGTACTTCACCGAGCAAGGCCTGACTGGCGCGCAGAACATTCTCGAGGGCGAGCAGGGCATGGCGGCGGGCATGTCCAGTGATGCCGACCCGGGCAAACTGTCCGACCGCCTGGGCCGACGCTGGGCGCTGGTGGAAACCTCGTTTAAGTTTCACGCCTCCTGCCGTCATACCCACCCGGCCGCCGATGCGCTGCTTGACCTGATGTGGCGCGAGGGCCTGCGCCATGGCGATATCGCCAAGGTCATCACCCATGTGCACCAGGGCGCCATCGATGTGCTGGGTCGGGTGGTGGTGCCGCAGACCGTGCACCAGGCCAAGTTCTCCATGGGCACGGTGCTCGGTCTGATCGCCGTGCATGGCAAGGCGCAGCTCACCGAGTTCGCCAACCTGGCGCTGAGCGATGCGGACGTCGCCGCGTTTCGTGACAAGGTCAGCATGCGCCTCGATCCCGCGGTGGATGGCGCTTATCCCGCGCGCTGGTTGGGCCGGGTTGAGGTGGTCACCACCGGCGGCCGCACCCTGCATGGCGCTATCGACGAGCCCAAGGGCGATCCCGGCAACACCCTCAGCCGCCCGGAGCTGGAAGACAAGTTCCGCCGCCTGTTGGCCTTCGCCGGCAAACGCAGCAGCGATGAGGCGGGCGAGCTGATCGCCAGGGTCTGGCGCCTGCGAGAGACCGCTGACTTGAGCAACCTGGCCTGACCGAGGACATGGACATGAACAACGCACAACACCCCCGGCCACTGGACGGCATCACCGTGGTCAGCCTGGAACATGCCATCGCCGCGCCGTTCTGCACCCGTCAGCTCGCCGACATGGGCGCCCGGGTCATCAAGGTCGAGCGCCCTGGCAGCGGCGACTTCGCCCGCGGCTACGACGAGCGCGTCAACGGTCTGGCCTCCCACTTCGTATGGACCAACCGCTCCAAGGAAAGTCTGACCCTGGATCTCAAGCAGGACGATGCCGCCGAGGTGCTCGACAGCCTGCTGGCCAAGGCCGATGTGCTGGTGCAGAACCTCGCACCGGGAGCGGCGGCACGCATGGGGCTGTCGTTCGAGGCGCTGCATGAGCGCTTTCCGAAACTGATCGTCTGCGATATCTCGGGCTACGGCGAGGGCGGCAGCTACGAAAAGAAGAAAGCCTACGACCTGCTGATCCAGAGCGAGGGCGGCTTCCTGTCGGTGACCGGCGGCGCGGGTGACGATCAACTGGCCAAGGCCGGTTGCTCCATTGCCGATATCGCCGCCGGCATGTATGCCTACAGCAATATTCTTTCGGCCCTGCTGCTGCGCGGCAAGACCGGGGTGGGCAGCCGCATCGACGTGAGCATGCTCGAGAGCCTGGTCGAGTGGATGGGCTATCCCCTGTACTACGCCTACGACGGCGCCACGCCGCCGCCGCGTGCCGGTGCCGCCCACTCGACCATCTATCCCTACGGCCCGTTCCCTGCTGCTGACGGCGGCACAGTGATGCTTGGCCTGCAGAATGAGCGCGAATGGCAGGCGTTCTGCGAACGGGTATTGCTGCAGCCAGAGCTAGCCTCGGATGAGCGCTTCTCGGCCAACTTCAAACGCTCGGCCAACCGCGAGGTGCTGCGTGGCATCATCGTCGAGACCTTCGCGGCGCTGAGTGCCGAACAAGTGATCGAGCGGCTGGAACAGGCGCAGATCGCCAACGCCCACGTCAACGACATGGCCGGCGTCTGGGCCCATCCGCAGCTCAAGGCCCGCGACCGCTGGCGCCAGGTCGACAGCCCCGCCGGCAGCTTGCCCGCGCTGCTGCCGCCAGGCAGCAACAGCGCCTTCGCCCCGCGCATGGACCCGGTGCCGGCGCTCGGCGAGCACACCGAAGCGCTGCTGGCCGAGCTGGGTTACGGCGAGGCGCAGATAGCCGGGTTGAGGGTCAGTGGGGCGGTTTGAGGCGATGCATCAAAGGGCTTCAAGGGCATTCGGTGATCTTATGTGGGAGCGGGCCCGTTCCCACCAAAAGCCCGCGACATCCCAGAGTAGTCCCTTCCAATTAACGATTTTCACACGTCAGGAACCCGATGCCATGACGACCTCCATCATCCGAACCGCATTGTTCGTTCCAGCCTCAAGGCCTGAGCGCATTCCCAAGGCCCTCGCCACTGGCGCCGACGTGGTGATCGTCGATCTCGAGGACGCCGTGCAGGAAAGCCTCAAGGTCGAAGCCCGCGGCAACCTTGACCTCTTTCTGGCAGATAACCCGCAAGCGCGTCTGCTGGTGCGCATCAACTCACCCGAGCATGCAGGGCATGCCGCCGATATTGCCCTGTGCCAGCGCCATGGCGGGGTAATCGGCGTGCTGTTGCCCAAGGTGGAAAGCGCCGCTCAGGTGGCCCGCGTCGCTGAGGCCGGCAAGCCGGTGTGGCCGATCATCGAAAGCGCGCGTGGCCTGCACGAACTGCCGGCCATCGCCGCCGCGGCGGGCGTCGAACGCTTGTCCTTCGGCGCCCTGGACCTGGGCCTCGATCTGGGCCTTAACAGTGGCACGCCGGCCGCCGAGCGCCTGCTCGACCAGGCCCGCTACGCGATTCTGCTGCACAGCCGCCTGGCCAATTTGGCGGCGCCACTGGATAGCGTGTTTCCGGCGATTCAGGATCAGGCCGGCCTCGACCGTGCCAGCCGCGATGCCCGCGATATGGGTTTCGGTGGCCTGCTTTGCATTCATCCCAGCCAGGTTGCCGTGGTGCATCAGGCGTTCGCCCCCACGGCCGAGGAACTCGCCTGGGCGCGCCGGGTGCTGGCGGCAGGCGAGAGCGGTGACGGGGTGTTCGTGGTCGATGGCCAGATGGTCGATGCGCCGGTCGTTGGCCGCGCGCACCGTATCGTCGCCCGCGCCGGCGGCCTGACCTGACTTTTTTCGTGCGCGCCCGGCATTGCCTGGCGCGCGTTTATCCATCACTCATTTCACCCACGCAAGGCACCGTAAACCAGGAAAAAAGCACCACAGGCTCGACCACTACCCACTTACAAAAACAAGATGAGGTACACCATGCTCAAGCTTTCCCTCAAGGCGCTGGTCTGCGCCGTAGCCGTTTCCATCACTGGCGTTTCATACGCCGCCGACTCCGCGCCCATCAGCATCAAGTTCGCCCATGTGGTGGCCGACCACACGCCCAAGGGGCAGGGCGCGTTGATGTTCAAGAAGCTGGCCGAGGAGCGGCTGCCAGGAAGGGTCAAGGTGGATGTGTACCCCAACTCCTCGCTGTTCGGTGATGGCAAGGAAATGGAGGCGCTGCTGCTTGGCGAGGTGCAGATGCTGGCGCCATCGCTGGCCAAGTTCGAGCAGTACGCCAAGCCGATGCAGATCTTCGACCTGCCGTTTCTGTTCGACAACATGCAGGCGGTCGACCGCTTCCAGGCCAGCCCCGAGGGTCGTGGCCTGTTGACCTCCATGGAAGACAAGAACATCACCGGCCTGGCCTACTGGCATAACGGCTTGAAGGTGATGTCGGCCAACAAGCCGCTGCGCGAGCCGTCCGACGCCCGTGGCCTGAAGTTCCGCGTGCAGGCCTCTGCCGTACTCGAGGAGCAGTTCAGGGCAGTGCGCGCCAATCCGCGCAAGATGAGCTTCGCCGAGGTCTATCAGGGCCTGCAGACCGGCGTGGTCAACGGCACCGAGAACACCTGGTCGAACTACTACAGCCAGAAGGTCCACGAGGTGCAGAAGTACATGACCGAGTCCGACCACGGCCTGATCGACTACATGGTGATCACCAACACCAAGTTCTGGAATGGCCTGCCGGATGACGTGCGCAGCGAGCTGGAAAAGATCATGACTGAGGTTTCCGTTGAGGTGAACAAGCAGGCCGATGACCTCAACCGTACCGCCAAGCAGGACATCGCCAAGGCCGGCACCACCGAGATCATCGAGCTGACCCCCGAACAGCGTGAGCAATGGCGCGAAGCCATGCGCCCGGTGTGGAAGAAGTTCGAGGGCGAGATCGGCGCTGACCTGATCAAGGCGGCCGAGGCGTCCAACAAGGCGCAGTGATCGATTGCTGTTTTGTACTGCACCACGGGCCGCATCCATCAGGATGCGGCCCTGTTTTTTTCTGGGCTGTTCACCGTCTGCGAGCCGAGCGGGTGAGGCTCAGCCAGGTGCCGTGGGCTGCTTTAGCGAATGCCCATCAGGTGATCCAGGGACCAGCGGCCACCACCTCTGGCGATCAGCAGCAACAGCAACCCGGCCCAGGACAGGTGGGTCGACCAGGCGTCGGGGTAGACAAAAATCTCGATCACCAGCGTCATGCCCAGTAGCGCCGCTGCCGAAAGCCGGGTGCATAGGCCGAGAATCAGCAGAATGGAAAACAGATGCTCGGCATAGGTAGCCAAGTAGGCGGCGAGCGTTGGCGAGAGCAGCGGCAGGGCGTATTCGCTCTGGAACAGCTCGAAGGTGCTGGGCGTCAGGGTCAGCCAGCCTTCGACCTTGGTGCGCCCGGAAAGAAAGAAGATTGAGGCAATACCTAGGCGTGCGACGAAACACAGCAGGCTGTCCCCCAGCAAGCGTTGTAGGCCGTCGGCTAATTGGTTGCAGTGCCGCCGTAATGCGCAGAGTGTGTGCATGGTGATGTCCTTTCAAAGTGGCGCAAAGGCTGCGGCGCCGAGCAGGCGAGCGAGCAGGTCGGTGAAGTCCAGGTCGGCTTGCGCGGCCAGCGCCTGCGCCGATGCTTGGTCAAGGCTCAAGCCAGCGGCGCAGGCGTTGAGAAATACGCAGCCGCCTTGCTCGAGCGGCTGCCAGGACACGCCGCCGGCTGAGCGGTAGAGCAGAGCTCCCTCTGCCTGCCAGGGCAGGTGCTGCGGTATCGGCTGCGCCTCGCGGCTGCAGTGCCAAAGACTGTAGATCGGCTGCTCGGCGAACCACTGCCAACGCGTGCTGGCACGCGGCTGCAGGCATTGTTGGGCCAGTTCGGCGGCGCTCAGGTCATGCAGCGTGCTCAGCTCCAGGGCGGGCTCCTCGATTGCTGTGAAGGTGTCGATCCAGAGCAGGTCGAGGCGTGCCACGTCGGCCAGGTAAGGCAGCTCGCGGGCGGGTTCGAAGTGCTGCAGAAACTGCGGAAATTCCTTTCCGTAAAAAATCAGCCGAGCATCTTCGGGCGGTGTGTCATGTGCGTAAATGGCGGCGGCAGCGCTCAGCCAGTCACGCCCCACCAGGCGCTCGACGCTGGGCAGGTTGTCGCACAGGGCATCGCAGCAAGCCTTGATGACGGTGTTGCGATAAACGTTGAAACCAGGCTGTTCGCTGAGCGCGACGAGTGCCGGCACTGAACGCTGGTAGAGCGCGTCGATGAAGTCGTCCTGAAACTGCCCGAGACTGCGTTTCATGGCGCGGCTCCTGCCTGATCGAGAATGCTCTGGGCCTTGTTGCGCTCGGCCATCAGGGTTGTAAAGGCAGGAATCTGATCGTCCCGCTCGATCAGCGTTGGGCGTGGGCCGATGCGCTGGATCAGGTGGTGATACAGCGCCCAGACCTGATCATCGATGGGGCTGTCGTGGGAGTCGATCAGTAGCCTTGCGTCGGCATCGCGGCTGTGTCCGGCCAGGTGGATTTCCATGATGTCTGCAGCCGGAAAACGCTCTAGGTAGCGGGCTGCATCGAAATCCAGGTTGTGCGCACTGACATACACGTTGTTGATGTCGAGCAACAGGCCGCAGCCGCTGCGTTTTGCCAGTTCACTGAGAAAGTCGATTTCTTCCCAGTCATGGCCAGGCAGGTGCAGGTAGTGGCTGGGATTTTCGATCGCGATGCGTCGGCCCAGGGCGTCCTGGGTACGCTGAATATTGTCGGTGATGCGAATCATGGCCTCGCTGCTACGCGGGAAAGGCAGCAAGTCCGGGTGGTACTGGCCGCGCCAGGTAGACCAGGCCAAGTGCTCGGACACCAGCGCTGGCTGAACCTTATCGATCAGCGTGCGCAGGCGTTGCAGATGTTCAGCCCGTGGCGGCGCATCGGCAGCCAGCGACAGTGACACGCCGTGCAGGGACAGCGGGTGGCGCTGCGCCACCCGCTGCAGCCAGGCCAGGCGTGCACCGCCGAGCATGTAGTTCTCCGGGTGGACTTCGAACCAGAGTCCGGCGTCCTGGCAGTCGAGGCTTTCGGCGTAATGCTCTGCCTTGAGGCCCAGGCCTGCACCCAGAGAGCGTGATGCGTTCATGATCGGCGGCCGCTGTCGATCAGGCTTTGCCTGGGGTCAGCGAACCCATGCCGTGCGGTGTCTTGATCGTGGTGCAGGTACCGGCAGGGACGTTTTTCCACGCGGACATGTCGTAGTCCTTCTTGGAGCTGCCGGCGCACGAGGTGCCTGCGCCTGCCTTGCAGTCATTCTTTCCGGCCATGGCCACGCCATAGCACTTCTCCATCGCGCCGGCCTTGCTGGCGCCCATTTCGTCGGCCACGGCGGCGCCCGCGAGAGAAGCCAGAGCCAGTGCAGCGGTAGCGAGAGCGATTGTTTTCATGATGGTGTCTCCGAGTGGGTGAGGGCCTCAGCGTTCTACTGACGGCTTGATAGGTAGTTCGTCGCGTTTGCCCGGCTGGTTACAGCCCACCGAAAATTATTTTGAGCTTTGCCGGTTTTCTCTCTACCGTGCTTGCCTGTCTAAGCCGGCGAGCAGTTCAGACAGCGAAATAAAATCAGGCGGGGTGTAACCCGGGCGGCCCATGCAGCGAACTAATAACCAAGAGGCATTGCACGCGAGAGAGGCCCAGTTACAGGCGCTGCTACTCCGCGCGCAGGATGGTGACTCGGCGGCTTACAAGGAATTTCTGTCCGCACTCGGCATACACCTGCGCGGTTTTCTGCGCCGGCGCTTGCCGCAGCATGCAGATGAAATAGAGGACCTGTTGCAAGAGGTCCTGCTGGCCGTGCACAACGCGCGGCACACCTACCGCGTGGAGCAACCGCTGACGGTCTGGGTGCAAGCCATCGCCCGCTACAAGCTGGCCGACTATTTCCGTGGCTATGCCCGTCGAGGTGCCCTGCATCAGCCACTCGATGACGCGGACGAACTGTTCGAGGCCGAAGACCAGGAACCCGCTCAGGCGAGCCGTGACCTGTCCAGATTGCTGCAGCAACTGCCCGATCGGCAGCGGTTGCCCATTCTGCACGTCAAGCTGGAAGGTCTCTCTGTCGAAGAGACGGCCCAGCTCACCGGGCTCTCCAGTTCTGCCGTGAAAGTGGGAATTCACCGCGGGCTAAAGGCGTTGGCCAGCCTGATTAGAGGTAATAAAGAAAATGAAAACTGACGAACTGATTAGCTTTCTGGCGGCCGCAGAGCCGGCGCCGGATAGGCATTGGCAGCTCAAGCGCTTCGCGCTGGCATTGCTGGCTGGTGGCGCGGCAGCGTTGTTGATGGTCGTGGTGCTGTTCGGGGTTCGCGCTGATCTTGTCGAGGTCATGGGCACCTGGCTGTTCTGGGCCAAGGTGGCGCTGCCGGTCGGTTTGCTCGCTGCCGGCGTGCTGCTTGCCAACCGTCTGGGCAGGCCGGGCGTAGGCGCTGGTCTGGTGGGCCTGATGTTGCTAAGCGTGCCACTGCTGGGTGTCTGGCTGGGCAGCGCGCTTGTGCTGCTAGACGCGCCTGCGGATCTGCGTTTGGACATGGTGCTGGGGAAAACCTGGCGCAGTTGTCCGCTCAATATCGCCTTGCTGTCCGTGCCGGTCTTCATCGCAGTGGTCTGGGCGTTGCGTGATATGGCACCGACGCGTCTGCGCTTGGCGGGTGCTGCCGGTGGCTTGCTCGCGGGCGCCTTGGCGACGCTTGCCTACACCCTGCATTGCCCCGAAATGAGCGTTGCCTTCTGGGGCGTCTGGTATGTGTTGGGCATGCTGGTGCCGAGTGCTCTCGGTGCTGCGCTGGGGCCCGCCCTGCTGAAATGGTAGGGCTGCAGCTAATCAGGTGATCCAGCGCTCCTGCGGGGCTCTGCCAGCGGGCGATGTGCAGGCCCGGCATCCACTCTGATCAGCGATCAAGTATTTCAAGGTATTTCCAGCGTTAATACCGAGTATTACGAAATGTAATTGGGCCGATCGCTGCCTGGGCAGTAACCTGCATGGCATTCACTGCCTGGGCAGGTAATTGCCGATGCCACATTTCGACCGCGAGCGATTTTCGCTGCAGCACTCACCCGGCCACCTCATTGCGCTGACCAATCAGCTCAAGGATCGCCTGCTGGAGCGCCATCTGGTGGATCACGGCGTGACGGCCGCGCAGTTCAAGGTGGTGCTGTTGATCAGCCAGAGTCGCGCCAGTACGCCCGCCGATCTGGTGCGCCTGCTTAGCCTCGACAGCGGGGCGATGACCCGCATGCTCGACCGCCTGGAGCAGAAAGGTCTGCTCACCCGCGAGCGCAGCCATGAAGACCGCCGCCAAGTTCGCCTCACGTTGACTGAAGCCGGCGAAGCCCTGGGCGTGCGAGTACCGCAGATCGCCGCCGACGCCACCAACGAGCTGACCGGCTGCCTGACCCGCGCCGAACTCGACGAATTCCAACGCCTGATGAAAAAGATGCTGATGGCCGCCGACGCCTTGCCAGAGCTGCCAGGAGAATGATGAACACCATGCCGTTGCGTACGCCTCTATCCCTGCTTTTCAGCGCCCTGTTGCTGGCCGCCTGTGCCTCTCAGGATGGCTTGCACACCGAAGGCCACACCCTCGACGCCGCCAGCCTGCAAGGGCAGACATTCATCGGCAACCTGTCGACGGCGGCCTGGCCGGCCAGCGACTGGTGGAACCGCCTGGGCGATCCGCAGCTCAACGCGCTGATCGAAGAAGCCCTGCGTAGCAACCCAGACCTGCAGGTCGCCGATGCCCGTGCGCGCCAGGCCAATGCCGCGGTGTTAGCTGCCGACGCCCAGCGCCAACCAACCTTGGACGCCAATGCCGGCGTCACCCGTTCGCGCCTGGCGCGGGTCGACGATCCCACCGGGCAGGGTCGGCGCTATAGCACCTTGCGCAGCCTGTCGCTGGAAGGTGGCTACCACTTCGACCTGTGGGGTGGCGATCGCGCAGCCTGGGAAGCAGCCCTGGGCCGTTCCCGCGCCAGTGAAGTGGACCAGCAGGGCGCCCGCCTGACCCTGGCCGCCGAAGTGACCCGCGCCTACAACGACCTCGGGCTGGCCTACGCCACCCAGGATCTCGCCGAGCAAGATCTCAAGCGCAGCCGCGACATGCTCGACCTGGCGCGTAGCCGGGTGGATGCTGGGCTGGACAGCGAATATCAGCTGCAGCAGACCCAGAGCCTGGAAGCTGCCGCCGAAGCCAGCCTGACCGCCGCCAATCAAACCGTGGACAGTGCACGCATCCGCTTGGCGGTGATGCTTGGCCAGGGGCCGGATCGTGGGGACACGCTACCGCGTCCGCAGCTGATCGCCCCGGATGCCATGAGCCTGCCGGCCAACGTGCCCGCCGAACTGCTCGGCCGTCGCCCAGATCTGGTCGCCGCGCGCTGGCGCGTCGAAGCGGCCACCAAGGACATCGCCGCCAGCAAGGCCGACTTCTATCCCAACCTCAACCTGAGTGTGGCGGCCGGCAGCAAGTCACTGCTCGGTGATGCCGTTTTCGGTGGCGCTAGCCGTTTTTTCAATATTGGTCCGGCGCTTAGCCTGCCAATCTTCGACGGTGGCGCGCGCCGTGCCGCGCTGGCCGGGCATAACGCCGACTACGACGTGGCCGTGGCCCAGTACAACCAGACCCTGGTCGGTGCGCTGGGCGATATCGCTGACGGCATCAACCGCATCCGCTCCCTGGAGCAGCAGATCGCCCAGCAGCAACGGGCCCGTGACATCGCCCGCAGCTCTTACGACATCGCCATGCAGCGCTACGCCGATGGCATCGGCAATTACCTCGACGCGCTGAGCGTCGAGCAACAGCTGCTGCAGAACGAACGACAACTGGCCAGCCTGCGTGCCGAGCGTATCGACGCCTCGGTGCTGTTGATGCAGGCCCTGGGCGGCGGCTTCGAAGCGCCTGCTCAATCATCCACTTCCGCACGCTGAGTACTCGCCATGACCGACTCTCAAGCCACCTCCGCCAACCCGAATTCGGGCAAGCGCAAACGTCTGTTGCTGGGCCTGGGCCTTATCGTTGTTCTGGTCAGCGCGGCCATCTTCGCCTACCACGAGCTGTACGGGCGCTTCTATGAAGAAACCGACGACGCCTACGTCGGTGGCAACCTGGTGCAGATCACCCCGCAGATCACCGGCACTGTCACCCGTATCGCCGTGGATGACGGCGACTATGTCGAAGCCGGCCAGCCCCTGGTCTGGCTCGACCCGGCCGATACTGAAGTGGCCCAGCAGAGCGCCGAGGCCAACCTGGCGCGTACCGTGCGCCAGGTGCGCGGGTTGTACAGCAACGTCGACAGCTACAAGGCCCAGGTGGCCTCTCGCAAGATCGACGTGCAGCGTGCCAAGGCCGACTACCAGCGCCGCGTGACGCTGGCTGGCAAGGGCGCGATCTCCCGTGAAGAGCTGGCCCATGCCCAGGACACCCTGAACAGCGCGCAGAGCGCCCTGACCTCGGCCCAGCAGCAACTGGATACCAACCAGGCGCTGGTCGACGACACCGTAATCGCCTCGCATCCGGACGTGAAGAGCGTCGCCGCGCAGTTGCGCCAGGCCTTCCTCAACAACGCCCGCAGCACCCTGGTGGCGCCAGTCAGCGGCTATGTGGCACAGCGTTCGGTGCAGGTCGGTAGTCGCATCCAGCCTGGCGCTGCGCTGATGGCCGTGGTGCCGTTGCATGAGGTGTGGATCGACGCCAACTTCAAGGAAACCCAGCTGCGCGAGATGCGCATCGGCCAGCCGGTCACCGTCGAAGCCGACCTGTATGGCGATGACGTGACCTACCAGGGCCACGTGGAAAGCCTCGGTGTTGGCACCGGCAGCGCCTTCTCGCTGCTGCCGGCACAGAACGCCAGCGGCAACTGGATCAAGATTGTCCAACGACTGCCGGTGCGTATCCGCCTGGACGACGAGGCGCTGGAGAAGCACCCGCTACGCATCGGCCTGTCCACAACCGTGACCGTCGACCTGCATGACCAGGCCGGTGCCCAGCTGACCACCCAGACGCCCAAGCAGGCACGTTTCAGCACCGCCGTTTACGACGCCCCGATGAGCCAGGCCGACGCGCTGATCGAGCGCATCATCCACGACAACGGTCCGCAGAGCGCCACCCCGGCGAAGCAGGGCTGACATGAGCGACGCCAATTTCCGTCCGGCCAGCATGCTGCTGGCCACCATCGGCATCTCCCTGGCGACCTTCATGCAGGTGCTCGACACCACCATCGCCAACGTCGCGCTGCCGACCATCTCCGGCAACCTGGGCGTCAGTTCGGAGCAGGGCACCTGGGTGATCACTTCGTTCGCCGTATGCAACGCCATCGCCTTGCCGCTGACCGGCTGGCTGGCTCGGCGCTTCGGCGAGGTTAAACTGTTCCTCGCCGCGGTGGTGCTGTTCGTGATCACCTCGTTCCTGTGCGGCATCGCCCGCTCGATGCCCGAGCTGGTGGTGTTCCGTGCCCTGCAGGGGCTGGTCGCCGGGCCGCTGTACCCGATGGCGCAGACATTGCTGCTGGCGATCTTTCCCAGCGCCAAACGGGGCATGGCCCTGGCGTTGCTGGCGATGGTCACGGTGGTGGCGCCGATCATCGGGCCGATCGCCGGTGGCTGGATCACTGACAGCTACAGCTGGCCGTGGATCTTCTTCATCAACGTACCGATCGGCATTCTCGCCACCCTGGTGGTATGGGCGCAGATGCGCAACCGCCCGGAAACCACCGAGCATCAGCCCATCGATTACGTCGGGCTGATGCTGTTGGTGCTCGGTGTTGGCGTGCTGCAGGTGGTGCTCGACAAGGGCAACGACCTGGACTGGTTCGAGTCGACCTTCATCCAGATCGGCACCGCCATCTCGGTTGTGTCGCTGGTGGCGCTGGTGATCTGGGAGCTGACCGACCAGCACCCGATCATCAACCTGCGCCTGTTCATGTACCGCAACTTCACCTTCGGCACCCTGGCGCTGGTGCTCGGTTACTCGGGTTTCTTCGGCATCAACCTGCTGCTGCCCCAATGGCTGCAGACCCAGCTGGGCTATACGCCGATCTGGGCCGGTCTGGCAGCGGCACCGATCGGTATCCTGCCGCTGTTCCTGTCACCGCTGGTGGGCAAGTACGCGCACAAGTTCGACCTGCGCCTGCTGGCCGGTGGCTCGTTCCTGGTGATCGGCGCCTCGTGCTTCATGCGCGCCTCGTTCAACACCGAGGTGGACTACCAGCATATTGCCGAGGTACAGGTGTTCATGGGCCTGGGGATCGCGCTGTTCTTCATGCCGACCACCAGCATCCTGCTCTCCAGCCTGCCACCCAAGGACATCGCCGACGGCTCGGGCCTGGCCACCTTCCTGCGTGTGCTGGGCGGCAGCTTCGCTTCGTCGTTGACCACCTGGATCTGGCACCGCCGGGAGATCTACCACCACGCCCAGCTGACCGAGCACGTGACGCCCTACGATCCGGCTAGCCAGCATTATCTGGAACAGCTTGGCGGCGCCTCGCAGTCGGCCTATATGCAGATCGACCGGGTGGTGGAAAGCCAGGCCTACATGCTCTCCACGGTGGACTACTTCACTCTGATGGGCTGGCTGTTCTTCGGCCTGATCCTGATCATCTACCTGGCCAAACCACCGTTCTCGGCCAAAGGCGCGGCAGAGTCTGCCGGCGGGCACTAAGTCTCGGGCGTGTTAACGCGTTGCCGAGAACTGTCAAACCGTGGGGCGATCAGCGCTCCACGCGCTTTTCGTTACTCCTCATCCTCCAGCCACTCCTTGGGCACATCGCGCTTCAGCGCCAGCTGGCACTGCTGGCTTTCCGGGTCGAATACGATTACCGCCTCGCCCTTGTCCAGAGCGCGGCGCACGCGGTCGACGCGCGTTTGCAGCGGTGTTTCGTCACCGTTATCGGTGCCTTCACGCGTTACGAAATCTTCGATCAGGCGGGTGAGGGTATCTGCCTCGATCATGTTGGCGGGGATTAGCACTTTTATCTCCTGAGGCGCTGGTAGCGAACGCATGGATTTTGTTGGACGGCGCAAGCGGTCGTTTGATCACCTTTCAGTTCACCCGCGAGCCGTATGGACGAGCGGGGTGCTGCGCCGACCAACATTGCCGCACAGTCAACGACTTACCGACACCTGCTCGAAACTGCGCTGATCGATTCTGGTGCTGCGGCACATTTTCGAAATTGGTGATTTTTTAGGCTGTTCAAAAGCTGATCAGCGTGCTACAACCTTTCCCATCGAGTGACATAGCCGCTTGAAAACGAAGGGAAAAGTATGACCAAGTCGGAGTTGATCGAAAGAATCGTCACCCATCAAGGGCAGCTTTCAAACAAAGATGTCGAGCTGGCCATCAAGACCATGCTGGAACAGATGTCCCAGGCGTTGGCGACCGGTGACCGCATCGAGATTCGCGGCTTTGGCAGCTTTTCTCTCCATTACCGCGCTCCGCGCGTGGGCCGTAACCCCAAGACTGGCCAGTCGGTACGCCTGGATGGCAAGTTCGTTCCGCACTTCAAGCCGGGCAAGGAATTGCGTGATCGGGTGAACGACGAGGAGGAGTGATTCTCCTGGCTTGTGCTGACTCCTCGTCAGTTGCGCTTTGATCACTCAACGCCACGCGAGTGGCAGTAGCTCGCAATCCTCAGCTTGCAACGGGCTGCGGTGAAGTTTCCGCTTTTCCCTTCAAGTAATTCTTTTAAGCCCCTAAGGCTTCTTTATCTCTACGTAAGAGATGTCGCCCAAAAGCCTCTATCCTCGAGTTTCTGTTATAGGAGCGGGCAGGGCGATCAGTCCATGGTCGCGATTTCTCGAATGGCGCGCAGCTTGCAGCCTGGCCACTAGCCTGCGGGATCAGCTGTAGACTGGCTTGAGCGAAGCGTTCCCCCGTGAGCCAAGCGTAGATTTAGCAAAAACACTCTACATACTGGCGCTTTCTTCAAACCGCCGCGTAGCGCATCATTGCGCCCGTCAAAATAACCTGCCAGACGTTAAAGGATTAACTGATGGAGTACCCGCACATCACCCACCACGGCGCCCAGGACGGCGTGACCGGTTCCTGCCACCAGCTGCATATCACGCAGCACAGCAGTGTTCTCATCGACTGCGGCTTGTTTCAGGGCGCCGACGCCTCGCCACTCGGTGCGCGGGCCGATCACCAGCTTATCGAGTTCCCTCTGGATGGCATTCGCGCCCTGATCGTCACCCATGTGCATGCCGACCATGTAGGGCGCATTCCCTATCTGCTGGCCGCCGGTTTCAAAGGGCCGCTCCTGTGCAGCGAGCCATCGGCCAAGCTGCTCCCCATCGTGCTGGAAGATGCCTTCAAACTTATCTTCAGCCGCGACCAGAAGCAGGTAGAACGCTATCTGAAACATGTGCGCGAGCGAATCATCGCCTTGCCCTACGATCACTGGTTCACCCTGCAGAACGATAAGGGCCTGGAAGCCAAAGTGCGCCTGCAGCGCGCCGCCCATATGCTCGGCTCTGCCTATGTGGAAGTTGATTTGCAGTACAGCCCAGGCCAAACCAGCAAGCGAGTCGTCTTCTCCGGCGACCTTGGCGCACCGGGCGCGCCGATTCTCAAGCCCTGCGTGCCACCGAAACGTGCCGACATATTGGTGCTAGAAAGCACTTACGGCGACCGCCTGCACGAAGACCGCAGCACCCGCCGCCAGCGGCTGGAACAGGTCATCGAGCATGCCCTAGCCAACAACGGCACCGTGCTGATCCCCGCCTTCAGCGTCGGCCGCATCCAGGAACTGCTCTACGAACTGGAAGACATCATCCACAGCAAAAAGCTGGATACTCCAGCCGCTGCGCAAACACCTGTGGGAGCGGGCCACGCCCGCGAAAATCTTGATGCATCAGCCAATGCCCAGCCCGAAATCGACTGGCCACGCCTACCCATAATCCTCGACTCACCCCTGGCCAGCCGCTTCACCCAGGCCTACCGTGAACTCAAAGACCATTGGAATGATGAAGCCCTGGCACGCCTGCAGTCCGGCAGAAGGCCACTGGCGTTCGATCAACTGATCACCATCGACAGCCACGCTGATCACCAGAAAATTCTCAGCTACCTGGTCAGCAGCGCCCGGCCCGCCATCGTCATAGCCGGCAACGGCATGTGCTCCAGCGGCCGCATCGTCAACTACCTGAAAGCCATGTTGGGGGACCCACGGCACGACGTGCTGTTCGTCGGCTACCAGGCCAGAGGGACCCCGGGCCATGCCATCCAGCGCTTCAGCCCGCGCAATGGTTATGTGGAATTTGATGGGCAGCGCTATGAAATTCGGGCAGCAGTACACAGCATTGGTGGGTATTCGGCGCATGCGGATCAGGCGGGGTTGGTCGGTTTTGTCACGGCGATGGAGCAGTGGCCGGGAGAGATTCGGTTGGTGCACGGTGACAAGTCGGCAAAATGTGCTTTGGCTAATGCATTAAGGGAGCGCTATCTTAGCCAAGCGCGGGAGGGGGACGTCATATTGCCTGGAATTACCAATGACGAAGAAGCAGTGAGCTAATCCCCTTGCTATCTCCTCTATACAGAAGCCGCAGAAGTGCGGCTTCTATCGCATCTAGAGCGTGGTGAGCCGGAAGATCGGTTTGCCAACGCCTCTATATAAACACCCATTGCACAGGTTCGACGTTCAATGCTCTCAGCTAACTCCATTCAACCAGTCGTGCTATGTGGCGGGTCAGGCACACGTTTGTGGCCTTTGTCAAGGTCAGGCTTTCCAAAGCAGTTCCTCTGCCTGGTAGGTACGGACAGTTTATTCCAGCACTCCGTCAAGCGACTCATGACTGACGCTGGGGGTAGTGACGCGCGATTATCGCCTTACATCGTGTGCAATGAAGAGCACCGCTTTCTTGCGCAAGAACAGCTCAGAGAACTTGGGGTCGAGAGTGCTACATTTTTGCTTGAGCCGGTGGGGCGCAATACCGCACCAGCACTGACGCTCGCCGCCTTGGCTGCGCGCGATTCGGGAAGCGACCCTGTGCTCGTCGTGACACCGGCAGATCAAGCCATCACCGATGGCGATGCCTTCCGCGTGGCGATGGGCCAAGCGGTTGAAGCAGCGATCGAGGGGAACATCGTGATCCTCGGCATTACCCCTGACCGGCCGGAAACAGGTTACGGCTATATCAAAGTAGCCAGCAGCGACCGGGCGATTGCTGCCGTCGAGCGTTTTGTTGAAAAGCCCGATCAGGAAACTGCGCAAGCTTATCTGGACGAAGGCGGCTATTACTGGAACGCTGGCCTATTCGTACTCAAGGCCTCGGTCTGGCTGGCAGCTTTGGAGAGTTTCCGCCCTGACATCCTTTTGGCAAGTGTGAATAGCTGGGAGAGCAAGCGTATCGATGGCGCCTTTGTTCGGCCTGGGAAAGAGGCATTTATGGCCATTCCTGGGGAGTCGGTCGATTACGCCGTCATGGAGAAGTGCCCTGGTAGTGCCTGGCCGATCAAGATGTTGCCTTTGAATGCGGGATGGAGTGACTTGGGCGCTTGGGATGCTGTGTGGAACGTTTTGCCCAAGGATGACGATGGCAATGCCCTCCAAGGTGATGTGCTGATAACTGAGAGCCGTAATTCGCTGGTACATGCCAGTAGCCGCCTTGTAGCGTTAGCCGGCGTTGAAAACCTCGTGGTGGTTGAGACGGCAGACGCTGTTCTCGTTGCTGATAGAAGCCGGTGCCAGGACGTTAAGCATATTGTGAGCCTGCTCAACCAACAGTCACGCGAAGAGCATGCCCTGCATCGCAAGGTTCACCGCCCTTGGGGCTGGTACGACAGCATTGATGCAGGCGGGCGCTTCAAGGTCAAGCGTATACAGGTCAACCCTAAAGCGAGCCTTAGCCTGCAGAAGCACCATCATCGAGCCGAACATTGGATAGTCGTACACGGTACTGCCGAAATAACCCGGGGTAGTGAAACGCTTTTATTGAGCGAAAATCAGAGCACCTATATCCCTCTGGGCGAAGTTCATCGCCTCTCTAATCCGGGTAATATTCCATTGGAAATTATCGAAGTGCAATCCGGCAGTTACCTGGGCGAAGACGATATCGTGCGCTTTGACGACCAATATGGCAGAAGCCATTGACATTGAAGTCAGGCCCATTGACCGCCAAGCGCTGTGTACGGTTTGTTATAAAAGTAGCTTTTAGCTACTCGGTATAGAAAGATGCGACAAGATATGTCAGTGGTAAAATTATCGAATTCCAAAGTTTTCTCCTGCAGCCGTGAACAGACATTGCTTGAAGCGGCTCGTGCGCAGGGCCTATTGTTAGAACATGGTTGTCGCACAGGCCGCTGCGGGATATGCAAAGCGAGGGTGATAAGTGGCGCTACCTCTGTGCTCATTGATGAGGCGTCACTGGATCAAGAAGATCTTAGCAATAATATGATTCTGACCTGCTGCCGAACTGCGGTGACGGACGTTGAGCTTGATATAGAAGACTTGAGCGAGCTGGCCGGTTATTCAGTCAAGACATTACCCTGCCGTATAGATGCGCTGCAAATGTTGTCTTCAAATGTCATTGAGGTGACGCTGAGATTGCCGCCTGGAAATTTTCTGCAGTATTTGCCAGGCCAATATATCGATATCATAAAAGGCAGCTTACGGCGTAGTTATTCGATCGCTAATGCTCCGCAGGGCGACGGCAAGATCATAATGCAAATAAGAAAGGTTGCAGACGGTGAAATGAGTCGATATTGGTTTGAGGAAGCCAAGGTGAATGACCTTCTGCGACTGGAGGGCGCGCTTGGCACTTTCTTTTTGAGGAAAACTAATGCCTCTGAACTGATATTTTTGGCAACCGGAACGGGCATCGCACCTATCAACGCAATGCTTCAGCAACTTGCCTCGGAGGTAAGTCTGAATACCTACAGCGCCATACATGTTTATTGGGGCGGGCGGCACGAGAGTGATATCTATTTCCCGCTAGATTTTTCCATGCTAGATATCAACTTTGTTCCCGTCCTCTCTCGCTCAGCAAGCAGTACTGTTGCTAATGGCTACGTTCAGGATGTTGTCATTGCAGCAGGTATAGATTTAAGAAAGTCGATTGTCTACGCATGCGGCTCTGAAAAGATGATTGAGTCCGCACGTGAAAAGTTTATCGCTTCAGGCCTTGAACCTAGGAATTTCCGATCTGACGCATTCGTCAGTTCTAACTAATTGTAATTGTGGGGTAAAAATGAAAGCTGTAATACTTGCAGGCGGCTTGGGTACCCGGCTCAGCGAAGAAACCAGCGTGCGGCCCAAGCCAATGGTCGAGATCGGAGGTAAACCGATTCTTTGGCATATTATGAAAATGTATGCTTCGCATGGGGTTAACGATTTTGTTATTTGTTGCGGTTACAAGGGCTACATAATAAAAGAGTATTTTGCAAATTATTTTTTGCATATGTCCGACGTTACCTTCGACATGCGCGAAAATAGAATGGAAGTTCATAATAAGCGCGCTGAGCCGTGGAATGTCACTTTGGTCGATACCGGTGAGCAGTCCATGACCGGCGGGCGCTTGCGCCGTGTGGCGGATTATGTGAAGAGCGAAGAAGCATTTTGCTTCACCTATGGTGACGGTGTCGGCGATATCGATATTGCCGCTAGCATTCGTTTTCATAAGGAGCATGGTAAGGCCGCCACACTTACGGCAACGTACCCGCCTGGCCGTTTTGGTGCCTTGGATATTCAAAACAAGCAAGTGGTGAACTTCAAGGAAAAACCCAAAGGCGACGGCGCCATGATCAATGGTGGTTTCTTTGTTCTTGCGCCGGAAGTACTGAATTATTTGGCCGACGACTCCACTATCTGGGAGCAGGAACCTTTGATGGAGTTGGCACAGGATGGCCAGCTGATGGCATATGAGCATCATGGCTTTTGGCAGCCAATGGACACGCTGCGCGATAAATTCCTGCTGGAAGAACTATGGGAAAGTGGTAAAGCCCCCTGGAAAACGTGGGATTGATGATTATGGTCGCTTCAGTTAGTCCAGCGTTCTGGCAGGGAAAAAAAGTATTCTTGACTGGGCATACAGGATTCAAAGGCAGCTGGCTCTCACTCTGGTTGCAAAGTATGGGGGCAATAGTAAGGGGGTTTGCATTACTGCCACCCACTCAGCCAGCCTTATTCGAGCAGGCACGCGTAGCGGAAGGTATGGAATCTATCGTTGGCGATGTCCGTGATATGCAGGCCATCACCAGTGCAATGGTATCGTTTAATCCCGATGTGCTCATTCATATGGCAGCTCAACCCTTGGTGCGGTTGTCGTACCGCGAGCCTGTTGCAACTTATGCCACAAACGTCATGGGCACGGTACATGTGCTGGAAGCTGCGCGGCAATGTGTCAACCTGAAGGCCATAGTCAACGTCACAACTGACAAGTGCTATGAAAACCGTGAGTGGGTATGGGGCTACCGTGAAAACGAGCCAATGGGTGGGCACGATCCCTA
This sequence comes from Pseudomonas sp. CNPSo 3701, assembly GCF_028674975.1. Classification (NCBI taxonomy): domain Bacteria; kingdom Pseudomonadati; phylum Pseudomonadota; class Gammaproteobacteria; order Pseudomonadales; family Pseudomonadaceae; genus Pseudomonas; species Pseudomonas sp. CNPSo 3701. Next base: position 501,164 of record NZ_JAQZSI010000003.1, read on the forward strand.
CAGCAACAGCAAAGGGTGCTCCGAACTTGTAACCGCTGCATATCGAAGTTCTTTTTTCAGTGCTCCGGATAATGCCGCCTTGGCGTCCGCTCGGGCAGGGAACGTGATCGGTGGCGGAGATTGGGCTGAAGATCGCCTGATACCCGATATCCTGCGTGCGTTTGAAAAGAGACAGCCAGTGACAATCCGTAACCCACTGGCAACCCGCCCATGGCAGCATGTGCTGGAACCATTGAGTGGCTACCTCATCCTGGCAGAAAGGCTTTATACAAAAGGTCAGGCCTATGCTGATGGCTGGAATTTTGGGCCGAGAGATGAAGATGTACAGCCGGTAACCTGGATACTCAATCACATGACTGAGCGTTGGGGAACAGGAGCTTGTTGGCAGCTGGACACTAATCTCCAACCTCATGAAGCACAATTGTTAAAGCTTGATATCAGCAAGGCAGCAACAAAGCTCGAATGGCAGCCTCGCTGGTCACTTGCACACGCGCTTGACTGCATAGTCGATTGGCATCAAGCCTGGCTGCGAGGCGAGGATATGCGCCAGAAAACACTACAGCAGATTCACTACTACGGGCTCCGCTGAGCCCGGCATAAACCTGACCCAAAATACGATTGAATAATAGAGAAGCGAATATGACTCCCGAAGTACTCCGCCAGGAAATAAGTAAGCTAGTACAGCAGTATGCTGACACTGCGCTGGCAACCAAGAATTTCGTACCAGGTGAGACTGTAATACCTCCATCCGGCAAGGTCATTGGTGTTCGTGAGCTGCAATTGATGGTTGAAGCTTCTTTGGATGGTTGGCTGACGACGGGCCGGTTTAACGCTGAGTTTGAGAAGAAGCTGGCTGAATTCATTGGTGTGAAGTATCTGATCACCGTGAATTCCGGGTCTTCTGCCAATCTGGTCGCCTTCAGTACGCTTACTTCCCCAAAACTGGGCGAGCGTGCGATAAGGAAGGGCGATGAAGTAATAGGTGTTGCAGCCGGATTCCCGACTACGGTTAACCCCATTGTGCAGTTCGGCGCCATACCGGTATTTGTGGATGTCGACATGCAGACCCACAATATCAATGCTGATCTGATCGAAGCCGCCATTACACCCAAGACCAAAGCGATCATGCTCGCGCACACCTTGGGGAATCCGTTCAACTTGGCCAAAGTGAAAGCCTTGTGTGAGAAATATAAACTTTGGCTAGTAGAAGACTGCTGTGACGCGCTTGGCGCAACCTACGACGGAAAAATGGTAGGTACCTGGGGTGATATTGCGACCCTGAGCTTTTATCCCGCGCACCATATCACCATGGGGGAAGGCGGGGCAGTATTTACCAATGACCCCACTTTGAAAGTTATTGCCGAGTCTTTTCGTGACTGGGGGCGCGATTGTTATTGTGCTCCGGGTTGCGATGACACGTGTGGTAATCGTTTCGGGCAGAAGTTCGGAAGCCTCCCCCAAGGTTACGACCACAAATATGTATACGCCCACTTGGGCTATAACCTGAAAATTACTGACATGCAGGCTGCCTGCGGCCTGGCGCAACTAGAGCGTGCGCCTGAATTCATTACTGCCCGTAAGCGTAATTACAAACTGTTGAAAGAGCGCTTGGCCAGTTTGGCTGAGTTTCTCGAGGTGGCCGAGGCTACTCCCAACAGCGAGCCTTCCTGGTTTGGATTTCCAATTACGCTGAAGGAAAGCAGCGGCGTGCAGCGTGTAGATTTGTTGAAGTATCTGGATCAGCACAAAATTGGCACTCGGTTGCTCTTCGCAGGTAACCTGACACGCCAACCATATTTCCAGAACATTGAGTACCGGGTGGTGGGAGACTTGACCAACACAGACCGGACCATGAATCAGACGTTCTGGCTGGGTGTGCAGCCCTCATTGGGCCAAGAGCATTTTGAATTTGTGGCTGAAAAACTTGAAGAATTCTTCGGGCTGAGTTTCTGATGCAACATGTACTACTGACTGGCGCGACCGGCTTTTTAGGTAGTCACCTGCTAGAGGCCTTGGTTTCGCAAGGGTATAAGGTGACTATCCTTAAGAGATCAACCTCCGATACTTGGCGCATCGAAGGGCTTTTAGGAAGCGTTAGTAGCTATGATGTTGATCAAATCAGCATTGAAGATATTTTCAAAGTTGAAAGAATTGATACGGTTATTCATACAGCATGTAGTTATGGCCGAAGTGGTGAGGCGGCATCTGAGATTGTAGAGTCAAATCTAATGTTCGGTCTGCGGCTGCTTGATTCGGCAGTTAAATACGGTGTTGGGGTTTTCATTAACACTGATACATTGTTGCCAAAAGATCTGAATTCGTATTCTTTATCCAAAAAACATTTCAGTGAGTGGGTTCAACATCGAAGCAAAGAGATAAGCGTTGTCAATCTTAAGGTCGAACATATGTATGGACCTAAAGACGATGAAAAAAAATTCTTACCATGGCTAATAAAGCAGCTTAGAGACAACGTAGACCGGGTTCCGCTTACAGAGGGTAATCAGTTAAGAGACTTTATCTATATAGATGATGTAGTGGGTGCATATCTTTTAATCCTTAAAATTGCAACGTTGCTTCCGGCATATTCTGAGTTCGACGTAGCGACGGGTCTGCTGATGCCTGTTCGTGAGTTTGTCGAAGCCGTATATAGAATGTATAAGACACAGCAGCCAAGAAATAATTCGCAGTTAGGGTTTGGTGATATTCCTATGCGCTCGGGGGAATCGCTATCTATATGCGTAAATAATCACGAACTTATTAAGTTGGGCTGGAAGATTGATTTTACAGTCGAGCAAGGGCTGAAAGTAATTTTTAAGGAAAATAAATGAAATATTTAATCACTGGTGGCTGTGGTTTTCTTGGTTCAAACATTTCCAGTGAATTGCTTGGGACAGGCCAAGAATTAGTCATCTTCGACAGTTTATACAGGCATGGTAGTTATCAGAATCTTGAATGGCTTAAATTACAAGGAAGTTTTGAGTTTGCTCACGGTGATATCAGGAGTGCTAATGATATTGAGAGGGTAATAAAGAATTATAAGCCAGATGTGATTTACCACTTGGCTGGTCAAGTTGCTATGACAACTTCGATTGCAGACCCACGGATGGATTTTGAAGTGAATGCAGTCGGTAGCTTTAATTTGTTAAATGCGGTTCGGCTGTACTCCCCCGAAACTGCAGTGATTTATTCTTCTACAAATAAGGTCTATGGAGACCTTGAACAATTCAATTATGAGGAGACAGCTACTCGTTACGAGTGTGTCGAAAAGCCCTTTGGATTTGGTGAGGATGTAAACTTAGACTTTCATTCGCCTTACGGCACGTCCAAAGGATGTGCTGATCAATATATGCTGGATTTTGCAAGAATATATGGTTTGAAAACGGCTGTTTTCCGTCATTCTTCAATGTTTGGTGGTAGGCAATTTGCGACTGCTGATCAAGGCTGGCTGGGATGGTTTGTCCAGAAAGCTGTCGAAATTAAAACAGGAACAGCCAAGGAGGTTTTCACTGTCTCCGGCAGTGGCAAGCAGGTTCGTGATCTGCTTTATGCCTCAGATTGCGTTTCTTTATATTTAGAAGCTGCGAAAAAAATAGAGTCCATTAAAGGTGAGGTATTCAATATAGGTGGTGGGCTTGAAAATTCCTCATCTTTGTTAGAGCTATTTCATTTCTTAGAAGGCGAGTTAAATATTAAGATGGCTTTTCATAAGATTCCACCTAGAGAAAGTGATCAGCGTGTATTTATTGCTGATATAGGCAAGGTAAGAAATGCAATCAACTGGTCGCCACTTGTCAATAAGGCAGAAGGCATAAGGAAAATGATTGAGTGGGTTTCAAAAAGTTGAGCGACTCAAATAGCAGAGGCAAGAGTTATTTTAAACAGCTTAAGGGGGCTTTTTTCTATAAAATAGGTGCCGTAGCTTCAAGTTTTTTAGCCGTGCCTATTATGCTTAGGTATTTAGGTGCAGAGCAGTTCGGAGTGTGGTCGACTATGCTCACACTTCTTTCTTGGATAATGATATTTGATCTTGGAATTGGCAGTGGATTAAAAAATAAGATTGCTCAGAGCGTTGCGATAGGTGATGTTAAGGCGGCGGCAGGTTATATTTCAACTGCTTACATCCTCATCGGTTGTTTCTCGGTGATTATGTTTGTTCTTTTTATCGCACTTAGTTTTTGGCTTCCTTGGCAGGCAATATTTAATACGAGAATTTTTTCAGAAAGTCATTTGAGGCTTTTGGTTATATGTCTATCGTTTTTTGTTTTTCTAAATTTTTGGCTAGGATTGGTAAATCAAATATACCACGGGTTGCAAAGATCCTCCATGGTGGTATTAGGTCAATTAATATCAAATTTTTTTGCTTTAATAGTAGTTGTTTTTTTATATAAATTTTCTAATTCCTCCATTTTATTTATGGTCTTTTCGCATGGTGGTGCGTTATTTTTTTCTAATTTACTGCTTACGCGATTTATTTTTAGCGCGAAGCGTCAGTTAATACCCTCTGTTAGAAAGTTTGATTTTTATAAGGTTAAACCGTTATTGGCATTAAGTTTAAAGTTTTTCGTTATTCAGGTATCAGTTTTATTAATTTTCATGACGGATAAAATTTTAATTACGCAGCTCTTAGGTCCGCAGTATGTAATGCCATATGATGTTTTGTTTAAATTGTTCAGTGTTTTTACTGTGGTTCATGGGTTAATACTTGCGCCACTTTGGCCTGCTTGTGCTGATGCATATCAAAAGAACGATCTAGATTGGATTGCGCGTAGCATTAATTATCAGTTAAAGTTTTATTTTTTAATAGTTGTTGGTGTTGTCGTTTTTGCAGGTTTGGGTCCTTGGATTGTTAAAGTATGGATAGGAGAAGAGTTTTCTGTTGATCGGTCTCTTTATTTTATCTTTGCTGTTTTTATAATTGTTTCTATATGGAATAATATTTTTGGTGTTGTTCTGGGTGCTATTAATAAAGTTAGGCTAGGTGCGATACATACGTTTTTGTCTGCACTGATTAATGTTCCGCTTTCTATCTTTCTTGTGAGATTTTTTGACCTTGGAATTGCTGGTGTGCTTTGTTCTACAATTATTTCAATATTGTTAAGTTCGTTAATAAGTCCCGTTCAGGTATGGTATTTTATAATTTATAGGCAAAAAAATATTTTGGGTGAGAGGATATTTTCATGAAGAAGTATAAGCTAGCAGTAGTTATCCCTACGATTGATAGAGTTAAATACCTGAAGGGGGTTGTGAATGAGCTGCTGCCTTTGCTAGTTGATGACATCATAGAGTTATGTATTTCTGCTAATAAATGCTCGGACACCACTCATTCATTTTTGAAGTCGTTGGAAGATGAAGAATACTGCGGTCTTAAAGTCAAGTATCACGATGCACTGTTGACTATAGATCAAAATATGCTTTGCGCGATTGGGTTGTCTGACGCGGAATATATATTCCCTCTGGGGGATGATGACTTTATCAGTCGAGAGTCTGTTTTAGCTATATTAGAGTTAGTGTCCCGCTCTAGATATGATTTGATTTTATTAAATGGCTTTCATGCTGATGATGGTTTAAGAGTGGTTAGAGGGCACTTGCCGTCAGAACTTCTGGGGAGGAGTTTCGATTGTCCGGCCGCGGCGTTCTCTCATGTTTGGAGTTTCATGCCGTTTGGCTCTTTTGTTTTTTTTGCTGAAAACTTTAATTTTGATTTTTCTGCACGCTATATGGGAACTAGTCATGCGTATACTGGGGTGATATGGGATTCCTTGGCAAGGAAGTGCGAGCAAGGCTTTAAGGTTAGTGTCTTTTGTATGCCTGATAAGACCGTGTTGCTAAGAGGGGCTGAAAAAACATGGGCTTCAAGTAAGACTTTAATTTTATATCATGAGATACCGTTGTGGTTTAATTTGGTTTTGTCAAATAAGATCTATTGGAATGTGGCGAGTCAATGCTTGTCTCTATACCAAAGAAGAATTACTTCTTTTAAGTTTGTCTTTTCTATTTATTGTTATTCAAATGATTATCTTTTATTGAGGACTCTGCCGTTGTTGGATGTTTGTTTTATTGATAGATTGTTTCTTCGGGTTTTATTTTTTGTTCCGAGAGGTTGGCTTTTTAAGCTTTCTAATCTCCTTAAAAATAAAAAGGTTTGAGTAATGTCTTTGTTGGTGTCAATTCTAGTTCCGGTATTCAATCGTGAGACAATAATAGCCGAAACTCTTAGAGCTGCGCTTTGTCAGACTTATGCTTTTGTAGAGGTCGTTGTTGTTGATAATGCGAGCACGGATAATACCTGGGAGATTATTCAAGAGTTCGCAAGAAATGATGTTCGTATAAAAGCTTTTCGGAATAAATCTAATCTTGGGCCTGTCAGGAATTGGCTGCGTTGTATCGAGGAAGCAACTGGGGAGTATGGAAAAATTCTTTGGTCTGACGATCTAATCTCCCCGGAGTTTTTGGAGGAGTGTATGGCGTTAATGGATGAAAATACAGGGTTCGTATACTCTGGTGTAAAAATCTTCACTGATAGTCCAAGTGACGGTCGAGCGGTTTATTCGATAGGTCAGACAGGGCACTACCCGAGTTTGAAATACTTAAGGTTGGCTCTATTAGACCGTGATGTGCCAGTTTCTCCTGGATGTGCAATATTCAGAATGTCTGATATTAGAAATAACTTATTGCTAAATATCGAAAATAAAGTTGGAAGCGACTTTTCGATGCATGCAATTGGGAATGACTTGCTTTTGTTTCTGCTGACAGCAAACAAATACCCTCTTTTTGGTTTTGTAAATAAACCACTTGCTTTCTTTCGTTCGCACCTTGGTTCAATTACCGTTTCCTCAACCGATGGAAAGATACCGCTTCACTATGCACTTGTTAGGGCTTATTATGTGGAGCGTTATTGCAAAGATTTGATGGGGGAAGTTGTTTTTAGTGTTTGGTCTTTGCTGAGGAAATACCCTGACCACAGAAAATATGGGTTTAGTAGTGTCCAGGACTTTTTTAGTTCTAACATCAGTTTAAACCTTCGTACTGTTCTGATTCCTGTGTTAAAGAGAGGAGTTCGTCTCCCATGGCGGATAATAAGAAAAATATTCCGAAGTCTTGGGTTTGGTAGGCAGTGATTTTAACGGCTTTTATGTGCGATTTTTTACACCCAACTAAAATTATACAATGTGACAGGTTTATAGTGAAAAAAGCACTCATCACCGGTGTTACTGGTCAGGATGGTTCCTACCTCGCTGAACTTCTGTTGCAAAAAGGTTACCAGGTTCACGGTATCAAACGTCGTGCTTCCTTTTTCAATACCCAGCGGGTTGACCATATCTATCAAGATCCCCATGTCGAACATCAAAACTTCGTTTTACATTATGGTGACTTGACCGATTCGTCCAACATCACCCGTATTCTGCAAGAGGTTCAGCCGGACGAGGTCTACAATCTGGGCGCGCAATCTCACGTAGCCGTCAGCTTCGAGTCTCCGGAGTACACCGCCGACGTTGATGCCATGGGTACCTTGCGCATTTTGGAGGCAATCCGTCTCTTAGGACTGGAGAAAAAAACTCGCTTTTACCAAGCCTCTACCTCTGAGTTGTATGGGCTGGTTCAAGAAACGCCTCAAAAGGAGACGACACCGTTTTATCCCCGCTCTCCTTATGCCGTAGCCAAGCTATATGCTTACTGGATTACCGTGAATTATCGCGAGGCATACGGTATGTATGCTTGTAACGGCATCCTTTTCAATCATGAGTCTCCACGTCGCGGTGAGACCTTCGTGACGCGTAAGATCACCCGAGGCCTGGCGAATATTGCCCAGGGGCTGGAAAAGTGCCTTTACATGGGAAACATGGATGCGTTACGTGATTGGGGGCATGCGAAGGATTACGTCCGTATGCAGTGGATGATGCTGCAGCAGGAACAACCGGAAGATTTTGTGATTGCAACCGGTGTTCAGTATTCCGTGCGGCAGTTCATCATGTGGTCTGCTGCAGAGCTCGGCATCACGCTGCGTTTCGAGGGGCAAGGGGTTGATGAGATTGCCTTGATCGAGGCTGTCGAGGGTAATAAGGCACCCGCCCTCAGCGTGGGTGACGTGGTAGTGCGTATTGATCCCCGGTATTTCCGTCCAGCGGAGGTAGAAACCTTATTGGGTGATCCTGCCAAAGCCAAGCAGAAGCTAGGCTGGGTACCCGAAATAACCGCGCAGGAGATGTGTGCCGAGATGGTGCACGAGGATTTGAAGGTTGCTCAACGTCACGCCTTGCTCAAGCAATACGGCCATGATGTGCCCGTGTCTGTGGAGAACTGAGTGTGGTGCGGGATCTCAACCAAGTAATCTTCGTTGCTGGCCATCGCGGCATGGTCGGCTCTGCGATTGTGCGTCGCCTGAAGGCGTTAGGCTACCAGCGTGTTTTGACTGCTCCACGCGAAGAGCTGAATTTGCTCGATCAGGCAGCGGTACAGCGTTTCTTTTGTGCTAACCGCATCGATCAAGTCTACCTGGCAGCTGCTCGTGTCGGCGGTATACACGCCAATAACACCTATCCAGCTGATTTCATCTATGAAAATCTGATGATTGAGGCGAATGTCATTCAGTCTGCGCATATCAATGGTGTGCAGAAGCTGCTGTTCTTGGGATCATCCTGCATATACCCCAAGTATGCCGAACAACCGATGGCGGAGCAGGCCTTATTGACTGGTCCGCTGGAGTCGACAAATGAATCTTACGCAATTGCCAAAATTGCAGGTGTCAAGTTGTGTGAAAGTTATAATCGTCAGTATGGTTGCGACTATCGAAGCGTAATGTCGACCAATCTGTACGGTCCGGGTGATAACTATCACCCGGAAAACAGCCATGTGCTTCCTGCACTTATTCGCCGTTTCCATGACGCTAAGTTGAAGGGCGACGCCGAGGTCATGGTATGGGGCAGTAGAGCACCCCGCCGGGAGTTTCTTTATGTTGATGATATGGCTGCAGCCAGCGTGCATGTCATGAATCTCTCTCCGGATCATTGGAAAGCGGTCGTAACTCCAATGTGCTCGCATATAAACGTAGGGAGCGATAGGGATTACAGTATTTTCGAGGTTGCTAAGCTAGTCGCTCAGACTGTTGGATATTGTGGAGATTTGTTCTTCGACGTGAACAAACCTGACGGGGTACCTCGCAAGCTCATGAGCAGTGCAAAGCTGACAGCATTAGGCTGGAAGCCGGAGGTTACCTTGGATTCAGGCTTAAGATATGCCTACGAGGCTTTCTCGGAGGCTCGCCATGCCTGACTTAAAGCCCACACTTAGTGTCGTTACTGCTACTTATAATGCCGCCGAAGTATTGCCGCAGCTGTTGGCCTCGCTGCGTGCTCAAACTGATTCGGATTTTGAGTGGGTAGTAATGGATGCGATGTCGACAGATGGTACAGTCGAACTGCTTGAGCAGGTCACGGATGTACGCTTGGTTTATCGGTCAGAACCTGATTTTGGTATTTATGATGCGTTAAATAAAGCAGTGAAGCTTTGCTCGGGTGATTACTATTTGGTAATTGGTGCAGATGACATTCTAGCTCCCGATGCGATTGCGAGTTATAAGTTTTGGGCTGCCGAAAGCAATGCCGATATTATTACTGCTGCTGTATCGATTGGTGCTGCCTCAAGGGGACGCCCAGCTGGCCAGTCCTGGTTGAGAGGGCAGATGGCTTTCGTCACGGCTCATGCAGTCGGGTCGATATATAAAAAGTTGCTTCATGAGCGGCCCGGCGTAGGTTTTTACTCTCGGGCTTATCCTATTGCCGCAGATCAGCTTTTCATATTGCGAGCAGTAAAGCATGGCGCGAGCGTGTATGTAGCCGAGTTTTACGCAGGCAAATTTGGTGATGACGGAGTCAGCTCTAATGACCTGTTAGGTGCGATGACCGAGTTTTTTCGCATTCAAATGCAATTTGAGTGGCGACCGGCACAAATTTTATTATTTATGCTGCGGTTACTGAAGAATACCCCTCGACTCATTCGTAGGCAGTGATTTATGCGGAGTGCGAGTCTTTCATCGTTTGTTGATCGTGACAGTTTGATTGCGGTGAGTTAGGGAGTATGTGTGCGCGCTGACGTTTCAGTTGTTATTCCTTTTTTTAACGCGCTGACCACAGTCGGTCGCAGTATTGAAAGTATCATTGCGCAGAGTATGCCGGTTCGCGAGTTGATAATTGTCGATGATGCCAGTAGTGATTCTGAAGCGTTGGTGCATTTGGTAGATAGTTATAGATCTTCATTAGAGATTGTTTTAATTTTGCTGGATGCCAATTGTGGGCCTGCCAATGCGCGCAATTTGGGGGTTGCCAGCGCTTCTTCATCTTATATAGCCTTTCTCGATTCGGATGATGTTTGGCATCCCGACAAGGTGCGGATCCAATATGGATTCATGCAGCAAAACCCGGTCTGTCTTACATCTCACGGCTATATTGCAGACCTGCAGGTGCGACCTTTTTCGAGTGAGGCGCCCCTATCCGGCAGTCTTATTAGTAAATATCGTTTCATTTATGGAAACCCGATTTTTACACCGACAGTCATGGTGAGAAAGGAGGGGTTCATTCCATTCGATATCCGTTATCGGCGGATGGAAGACTACTTATGCTGGTATGAGAACCTGCGCAATGGAAATCATATATTACTAAATCGCGAGTTGGCAGGAGGTTTCAAACCCGCTATCGGAGAATCAGGATTAACTGCATCGGTTCGTCTAATGCATGAGGGGTATCTCGACGTGTTGAGGGGGTTGCGCAAAGAACGGAAAATGCCGCTTTTCGATTATCTTCTTGCCTTCTCATGTGAAATGATCAAGTTTCCGATCAGGTCGTTTTTTGTTTTCCTCAGAAAGGTTTCCTCGTGAGTTCTATTGATCAGCCATTGCAGCGGGTAGCGGTTTTACTTGCTGCATACAATGGCATGCAATGGCTGTCGGAGCAGCTCGAGTCGATCCTTAGTCAGGACGGTGTGGATGTCACGTTATATGTAAGCGTCGACAGGTCGAACGATGGTACATATGAGTGGGTATGTAGTGTTGCAGATAGTGACTCAAGGATCGTGCCGCTGAGGTACGGCGAGGTATTTGGAGGGGCGGCAAAAAACTTTTTCCGGTTATTGTGTGACGTCAATTTTGAATCGTTCGACTACATCGCATTTGCCGACCAGGATGACATCTGGCTGCCAAACAAGCTCCAACGTGCTCATTACCATCTCCAGTCGCGCAGTTGTGACGGATACTCAACGAATGTTACCGCGTTATGGCCCGATGGGCGCCGCACTCTAGTGAATAAGTCTCAGCCACAGATGAAATGGGATTACTATTTTGAGGCTGCTGGGCCAGGCTGTACTTACGTGATGACGGCTCGATTGGCAAAGGCGATAAAACAATGCGTGCTTGCTCATCGAGAGCGTATAGAGGAAGTCGCGTTGCATGATTGGTTTTGCTATGCGTTCGCCCGTAGCAAAGGCTATAGCTGGTATATCGATTCAGAGCCGTCGATGCTATATCGGCAGCACGCGCACAATCAATTTGGCGCCAATACCGGGACTAAAGCGCTACGATCAAGGCTCAAGCAGATCTACAGTGGCTGGTGGCTGTCCCAGGTTCGCTTGCAGGCTAGCATTCTTCAAGCAAGGGAACTGCCATTGATATTTCGTCTGGACACTTCATTCCGTCCTGGACTGTTCGGTTTGTCCCTCCGTGCCTGGCACTGCAGACGCCGAGTGCGTGACAAGATGTTCTTTTTGCTGATTTGTTGGCTGCTCATGCTGAGAGGGCCCGATAATGGCGGAATGCGCTAGGCTTCTGGTCACCGGCGCTGCGGGTTTTATTGGCTCGGCGCTTATTGCCCGTCTGGTTACGGAGCCCCGTTGGACGGTGGTCGCGTCCGTCCGTACCCGAGGGAAGCAATTCGCTCCGGATGTCGATGTCGTGACTGTTGGTTCGATGGGGGGCGCTACCAACTGGTCTGTGCCTCTGCAAGGAGCCCAGGCCGTTGTGCATACTGCAGCAGTAGCTCATATACGCAAGGTTCACACAGCCGAGCAGCTGGCATGGCTGCGTAGGGTCAATGTTGATGGGACTTTGGCGCTTGCCCGCCAAGCGGCTGCGGCCGGCGTGAAGCGGTTCGTTTTCATCAGTTCAATCGGCGTTAACGGCAATGCCAATGTTCGGCCATATACTGCGCAGGACCCAGCGCAACCGGTAGAGCCCTATGCCCAATCCAAGTGGGAGGCTGAGCAAGGGCTTTGGCGTGTGCAGCAGGAAACCGGCATGGAGGTGGTGATCATCCGGCCACCTTTGGTCTATGGCTCTAATGCTCCGGGCAACTTTAGCAGTCTGGTTCGCTGGATTGGTCAAGGGATTCCGCTACCGCTCGGGGCAGTCCACAATCGTCGTTCGCTGATAGGTATCGATAACCTCGTCGATCTGATCGTTCGCTGCGTTGACCATCCCTCTGCTGCCAACAATGTTTTTCTGGCGGGTGACGGTCGTGCTCTTTCTACCAGCGAGCTCCTGCGTTTAGTAGGTGAGGCCATGGAAAAACCGGCGCGGTTGATTCCCGTGCCTGGCGCAGCTCTGCAGCTTGGCGCGACCTTGTTGGGGCGTAAGGCAATGGCTCAGCGTCTGCTCGGCTCGCTGCAGGTAGACATTTCGCACACGTGCGAGACACTGGATTGGCAACCGCCTTTCACGGTTGAAGAGGGGCTGAGGCGTTGTTTCTCGCCCTTGGGTTGATTGGCTTTTAGAGGTCTGGTTTTGTGATTCGTGTTTTAGATATCGCCTTCGCCCTGCTGGGGTTGCTCGTTGGCCTCCCTGTATTGATTGTGATTTACATCCTCGGCTTGCTGGATACAGGGGATCCTTTGTTCCGGCAGACACGCGTGGGGCGTTATAAGCGCCCCTTCACCTTGGTCAAGTTTCGAACTATGGGTGTAGATACTGCCTCCGTTGCGACCCATTTGGCATCCCGCGCTTCTATTACTCGCTTGGGCGCTTTCTTGCGCAAGAGCAAGCTCGATGAGTTGCCACAGCTATGGAATGTGCTCAAGGGTGAAATGAGTTTGGTCGGGCCTCGGCCTAACCTGTTAAATCAGGACGAATTGATTGCCGAGCGGACTGCTCGTGGTGTGTATAGCGTTCGCCCTGGAATCACTGGGTTGGCTCAAGTTCGGGGTATAGATATGTCTACGCCCGCTTTGCTTGCCGAGACTGATCAGAAGATGATTCGGTCACTGTCGATTTCTCTCTACTTTACGTTGATTCTGCAGACTGCATTGGGTCGAGGTGCTGGTGACCGTGTTGTGCATTGAGGCTGACGTTTGAGTATCGCTGCAGCGCTGCGCCTAGCAGTGGCAGTACTCTATTTTGGAAGTTACATCAAAGTAATCTGAGGGATGAGGATGAAGGTTGTGCGTCAGTTTATGGTCAGCATGTCCCGGGGGCAGAAGCGCCTCTTGCAGCTGCTGGCCGATACTATCCTCATATGGATTGCACTCTGGCTGTCATTTGCTATCCGCCTGGGCGAAATTGATGCCGCCAAACCCGTTTCCGGACATGGCTGGTTGTTTATCCTCGCGCCGCTGATCGCGTTGCCGATTTTCATTCGTTTGGGCATGTACCGTGCGGTGATGCGTTATGTAGGTAGTGATGCGCTCATCACCATCGCAAAAGCCGTGTCTCTTTCTGCATTGGTGCTGGCACTTGCTGTCTATTGGTACCGTGGCCCAACAGCACTGGTACCGCGGTCCATGGTTTTCAATTACTGGTGGCTGAGCCTGCTGTTGCTAGGTGGCCTGCGCCTTGTAATGCGTCAGTTTTTTATTGGGTCCTGGCTCGAGCCGGTGACGCGGCAACATGACATGGGGGCCGGTATACCTCGGGTTGCTATCTATGGTGCAGGCACAGCGGGTAACCAATTGGTAGCTGCTTTACGCTTGGGGCGTAGCATGAGGGCGGTTGCCTTCGTGGATGATGATGCAGGCCTTGCCAATCGGATCATTGCAGGATTGAGGGTTTATTCGCCCACAAGTATTCAGCAGATGATCGATGAGACTGGCGCAGGCGAGATTCTTTTAGCCATGCCGTCGATTTCTCGCGCCCGCCGACGCGAGATTCTTGATGCGCTCGAGCCTTATGCATTGCATGTTCGTAGCGTTCCCGGTTTCACCGATCTAGCCAGTGGGCGAGTGAAGGTCGAGGATATTCAGGAAGTCGATATCGCTGATCTTCTGGGGCGTGATGCCGTACCACCGCGCCAGGATCTGTTTGAGCGTTGCATCAGGGGTCAGGTGGTCTTGGTGACGGGTGCTGGCGGTTCTATTGGCTCAGAGTTGTGCCGTCAGATTCTGACCAGTGGTGCCCGTACGTTGTTACTGCTCGAGCACAGCGAATTCAATCTTTACAGTATTCACAGTGAGCTGCACCAGCGTGTTCAGCGTGAGTCACTGCCTATTCGCCTTGTGCCTGTGCTGGGTTCGATTCGTAATGCCGAGCGTCTGCTCACTATTCTGCAGGCCTGGCGGGTGAATACGGTCTATCACGCGGCTGCTTACAAACATGTACCGATCGTCGAGCACAACGTGGCGGAGGGTGTGCTGAATAATGTCGTCGGAACTCTGAATACGGCGCAGGCTGCCGTTCAGGCTGGAGTCGCCAATTTTGTTCTGATTTCGACGGATAAGGCGGTGCGCCCCACCAATGTCATGGGCAGCACCAAGCGCTTGGCCGAAATGGTCCTGCAGGCACTCAGTCGCCAGCCTGCTCCTCTGTTGTTCGGCGATGAATCAGGTGTGCGTCAGGTCAATAAAACCCGCTTTACCATGGTGCGATTCGGTAATGTGCTGGGCTCCTCAGGATCTGTCATCCCATTGTTCCGCGAGCAGATCAAGGTTGGTGGCCCAGTAACGGTTACCCATCCGAATATCACGCGATACTTCATGACCATCCCTGAAGCTGCGCAACTGGTGATTCAAGCCGGTTCCATGGGGCAGGGCGGTGATGTTTTCGTGCTGGATATGGGCCAGCCAGTGAAGATCGCCGAACTGGCGGAGAAAATGATTCACCTGACCGGCTTGAGTGTCTGCTCCGATGCCAATCCCAAGGGTGATATCTGCATCGAGTACACGGGTTTGCGTCCGGGCGAGAAGTTATACGAAGAACTACTTATAGGTGACAACGTAATCCCGACCGAGCATCCGATGATCATGCGAGCCAATGAAGAGCATTTGCCTTGGGAGACCTTCAAGGAGGTTATATCTCGGCTGCTCAGCGCCGTAGAACAGGATGATTATGATCGTGTACGTCAGTTGCTGCGGCAAACGGTTTGCGGTTATGCGCCAGAAGGCGAAATTGTCGACTGGATGCATCTGCGTCGTTCGGTTCGGAAACCTTTGGACTGACTCTACTTACACTTAGTTAGCGGTATTCAAAATTTGCCGCTAGTGAAACTTGGTTAATTGAAGTCCAAATAATAAGGCGCCCGCAAGGATTTTGTAGGCGCCTTATTTCTCTTATTTATCCTCTTTTTCCCGATTGCCCACCAAACTATCCACTGTCGGTACCCGTGTTTCGGGCTCCATCTGCGCGTCATGTTCCAGCTGATGACTGAAGCGCTCCAGCGAGCCGTTTTCCGGTTGCGCATCGCTCGCGAATACTGGCGGGCTGAGCAGGTAGGCGCCGAGCAGGCGGGAGAGGGCGGCAAGGCTGTCGATGTGAGTGCGTTCGTAGCCGTGGGTGGCGTCGCAGCCGAAGGCGATCAGCGCGGTGCGGATGTCGTGGCCGGCGGTGACGGCGGACTGGGCGTCGCTGTGGTAGTAGCGGAAAAGGTCGCGGCGCACCGGGATTTCGTTTTCGCTGGCCAAGCGCAGCAGTTGGCGGGACAGGTGATAGTCGTAAGGGCCGCCGGAGTCGTGCATGGCTACGCTGACGGTGTGCTCGGTGGAGCGCTGACCGGCGGCGACCGGGGCGATGTCGATGCCAACGAATTCACTCACGTCCCAAGGCAGTGCTGCTGCTGCTCCGGAGCCGACTTCTTCGGTAATGGTGAACAGTGGGTGGCAGTCGATGGGAGGCTCCTGGCCGCTTTCCACCACCGCCTTGAGTGCGGCGAGCAGGGCGGCAACGCCGGCCTTGTCGTCCAGATGGCGGGCGCTGATATGGCCGCTTTCGGTGAACTCGGGCAGCGGGTCGAAGGCCACGAAGTCGCCGACGGAAATCCCCAGGCTTTCACAGTCGGCGCGGCTGGCTACCAGGGCGTCGAGGCGCAATTCGACGTGATCCCAGGAAATCGGCATCTGATCCACTTCGGTATTGAAGGCGTGTCCGGAAGCCAGGAGGGGCAGCACGCTGCCGCGATACACGCCGTGGTCGCTGAATACGCTAACCCGGCTGCCTTCGGCAAAGCGGCTGGACCAGCAGCCAACAGCGGTCAGGCACAGCCGGCCATTGTCCTTGATCTCGCGCACCATGGCGCCGATGGTGTCCAGGTGCACGGAAACCGCGCGGTCGGGGCTGTCGCGACGGCCTTTTAGGGTGCCGCGAATAGTGCCGCGCCGGGTCATTTCGAAGGGGATGCCGATTTCGGTCAGCCGCTCTGCAACGTAGCGCACGATGGTGTCGGTGAAACCGGTAGGGCTGGGAATGGCGAGCATTTCCAGCAGGACTTTCTGCATGTATTCGAGATCGGGTTCTGGAATTTGCGACATGGGCTCTCCATCTGGGACGGGGCGGGCCGCCGGGCGACGTCTGTCTGCGGTGACTGGGTGACGCCTGGCGACGGACTAAAATTCGTGCTCTGTTACATCCTGACCTGTATTTCTCTTTAGGGTTTCAGGGATGGGTTTGTTTCGCGCCGCATGGTGTGTTGCTTGCAATCGCGTAGGAGCTGCGCCCCGCGGCGAATGGTTGCTACAACGCTGTAAACGCAGCCAGGCCGCAATTTTTCGCGCCGGGGCGGCGCTCCTACGCGGGCGGTGGGCTGAATACGATCGTGTAGGAGCCGCGCCCCGCGGCGAATGGGATAGTCACCAGCGGTGCTGACAAGCTTCGATCAATCCCCTACGCCATGGCTCAGCGGGAACAGCAGATCGATAAATCGCTCTGCGGTCGGTTGCGGCTCGTGGTTGGCCAAGCCCGCGCGCTCATTAGCTTCGATGAACACGTACTCGGGCTGATCCGCTGCCGGCACCAGCAGGTCGAGGCCGACCACCGGGATATCCAGCGCACGGGCAGCTTTGACGGCGGCATCGGCAAGGGTTGGGTGGAGGATGCCGGTGACGTCCTCAAGAATCCCGCCAGTATGTAGGTTGGCGGTTTTGCGCACGGCCATGCGTTTGCCCTGGGGCAATACCGTGTCGTAGTCACAGCCAGCGGCATGTAGGGTGCGCAGGGTTTCGGCATCCTTGGGAATACGGCTCTCGCCGCCGGTGGCTGCCTGACGACGGCGGCTTTGCGCGTCAATCAGCTCGCCAATGGTATGGCGGCCATCACCGAGGATTTCCGCTGGGCGACGGATCGCGGCGGCAACCACTTCGAAACCGATGACCACGATGCGCAGGTCGAAGCCTTCGTGGTAGCTCTCCAGTAAGACGCGCTCGTCGAACGGGCGGGCGCGTTCGATGGCGGCCTGCACATCGGCAGGCGTACGCAGGTCAACGGCAACGCCCTGGCCTTGCTCACCATCCACCGGCTTGACCACCAGGCTGCCGTGCTCGGCCAGAAACGCAGCGTTTTCCTCGGCGCTACCGGCCAGGCGCTGTGCGGGGAGGCTCAGGCCAGCACGGCTGAGGGTGCGATGGGTCAGGCGCTTGTCCTGACAGAGGGTCATGGTCACAGCGCTGGTCAGGTCGGTCAGCGACTCGCGGCAACGAATGCGGCGGCCGCCCTGGCTCAGGGTGAACAGGCCAGCCTCGGCATCGTCGATCTGCGCATCGATGCCGCGTCGCCGGGCTTCGTCGACGATGATGCGTGCGTAGGGGTTAAGTTCATCGTCTGGGCCTGGGCCGAGAAACAGCGTCTGGTTGATGCCGTTCTTGCGCTTGACGCTGAAGGTCTGCAGCTCACGAAAACCCAGTTTGGCGTACAGCTTCTTGGCCTGATCGTTATCGTGCAGCACCGACAGGTCGAGGTGGCTGAGGCCGCGGCTCATGAAGTGCTCGATCAGGTGACGCACCAACACTTCACCCACGCCAGGGCGGCTGCAGGCCGGGTCGACGGCCAGGCACCAGAGGCTGCTACCCAGCTCAGGGTCCTGGTAGGCCTTCTGGTGATTGAGGCCCATTACGCTGCCGATCACCGCGCCGCTGTCTTCATCTTCCGCCAGCCAGTAGACGGGGCCGCCCTGGTGACGCGGGGTGAGTTTTTCTGGATCCAGCGGCAGCATGCCGCGGGTCTGGTAGAGGCAGTTGATTGCCTGCCAGTCGGCCTCGGTGTGCGCGCGACGTACACGAAAACCGCGAAAACCGCGGCGTGCTTGCCGGTAGTCGCTGAACCACAGGCGCAGCGTATCCGAGGGGTCGAGAAACAGTTGCTGCGGGGCGTGGGCGAGGACCTGCTGTGGCGCCGCGACGTAGAGTGCGATATCACGTTCGCCGGGTTGCTCGCTGAGCAGCTCTTCGGCTAGTACTGCGGCGTCCGGAAAGGTATGGCCGATCAGCAGTCGGCCCCAGCCACAGTGGACGATTTGCGGTTGGCTGATGCCGTCACCATGCTCTTCGGCAAATCGCGCCTGCAGGCGCTCGTAGGAGGGGGACTGGCCCCGAAGAAGGCGTTGGTTGTGGGCAGTGGCTCGCATTGAAGAGTGTTCCTTTGCTTGCGCATGGCCGGCTTTACCGGCTATCGATTGGCCTGTGTTTTTGTCCGTAGCGAGGCGGACGCGGCCATTCCAGTCGGGGAACGGGGGAGTCGCAGCTCCCCCGATTCGTCGTTACAGGCCCTGTTCACTCAACCACAGGTTCAAGGCCGCCATCTGCCAGAGCTTGGAGCCGCGCAGCGGCGTCAGCTGGCCTTGCGGGTCAGTGAGCAGGCGGTCGAGCATCTGCGGGTTGAAGATGCCGCGGTCATGAGCCGGGTCGACCAGCAGGTCGCGTACCCAGCCCAGGGTGGCGCCTTCCAGATGCTTGAGGCCCGGTACCGGGAAGTAACCCTTCTTGCGGTCGATCACCTCGGAAGGGATCACCTTGCGGGCCGCTTCCTTGAGCACGTACTTGCCGCCTTCCGGCAGTTTGAACTGGGCGGGAATACGCGCCGACAGCTCCGCCACGCGGTAATCAAGGAACGGCGTGCGCGCCTCGAGTCCCCAAGCCATAGTCATGTTGTCTACGCGTTTGACCGGATCGTCGACCAGCATCACCGTGCTGTCCAGGCGCAAGGCCTTGTCCACGGCAGCGCTGGCGCCCGGCTGTGCGAAGTGCTGGCGAACGAACTCGCCGGAGACGTCGTCGGTCAGCCAGGCGGGCTGTACGCAGGCGGCGTACTCGTCGTGCTCGCGGTCGAAGAAGGCCTTGCGATAGGCGCTGTAGGCGTCGTCCGCACCGTCGACCAGCGGGTACCAGTGGTAACCGGCGAACAGCTCGTCGGCGCCCTGGCCGCTCTGCACCACCTTGCAGTGCTTGGCCACTTCGCGGGAGAGCAGGTAGAAAGCGATGCAGTCGTGGCTGACCATCGGTTCGCTCATGGCGCGGAAGGCTGCCGGCAGCTGGTCGAGAATCTCGTTCTCGCCGATGCGCAGTTGGTGATGCTGGGTTTCGAAGCGCTTGGCGATGAGGTCCGAATACTGGAATTCGTCGCCACGCTCGCCACCGGCATCTTGGAAACCGATGGAGAAGGTCAGCAGGTTTTCGACACCCGCCTCGCGCAGTAGGCCGACCAGCATGCTGGAGTCGACGCCACCGGAAAGCAGCACGCCAACGTCCACGGCAGCGCGCTGACGGATTTCGACCGCTTCGCGCATGCTGTCGAGGGTGGCGTCGCGCCAGTCTTCGAAGGTGAAGTTGGCTTCGTCGGCATTCGGGCCGAAGTTCAGCGTCCACCAGACCTTTTGCTCGACCTTGCCGTCGGTGTCGATACGCATCCAGGTGGCCGGCGGCAGTTTTTCCACGCCAGCGAGGATGGTGCGTGGGGCTGGAACCACTGCGTGGAAGTTCAGGTAGTGGTTGAGCGCAATAGGATCGAGGGTCTTGCCGATGTCGCCGCCTTTGAGCAGCGCAGGCAGGCTGGAGGCGAAGCGCAGGCGATCCTTGGTCTTAGAAAGGTACAGAGGCTTCACGCCCAGACGATCGCGAGCGATGAACAGCTGCTGGCTATCGCGCTCCCAAACGGCGAAGGCGAACATGCCATTGAGCTTGGGCAGCAGGTCGGCGCCCCAGGCGTGATAACCCTTGAGCAGCACCTCGGTATCGCCACCGGAGAAGAAGCGGTAGCCGATTTTTTCCAGCTCGCTGCGCAGTTCCGGGTAGTTGTAGATGGCGCCATTGAAGACCATCGACAGGCCGAGATCATTATCGATCATCGGCTGGCCCGAAGCTTCGGCGAGATCCATGATCTTCAGCCGGCGGTGGCCAAAGGCGACGGGGCCGCGGCTATGGAAGCCATGGGCATCCGGGCCGCGAGGGGCGAGGTGGTGAGTGATGCGTTCAACGGCAGCCAGATCGGCCGGTTGGTTATCGAATCGAAGTTCGCCTGCTATTCCGCACATAGTCTATAAAGCCCGCATGCTTCCTGGGCTCTGTTCCTCCTTAACGTCAGTCCGTACCAGTGGTGTACCGGTTCTGAGTTCCAGTGCGCTCCAGGGCGCGCCGGAGACGATCGAGCATTGAAAAAGCTGCCGCGCGCGGGTAGGCAGCGCAGCAGGCTCGAGTTTTTTCGAGTCCCTGTATGCTGTGAATGTTCAATAAAATGGTCTGAAAGCGGCAGGTGACCGAGGCCGCCGCTGCATCGCAGCAAGGCCGCAATCGCTCCGCAATCGCTCCGCAATCGCTCCGCAATCGCTTCGCGCCGGGGCGGCGCTCCTACGCGGGAGGTGGACTGCATGCGAATGTGTAGGAGCCGCGCCCGGCGGCGAATCGTGGGCACGATTCTGTATCGCAGCAAGGCTGCAATCATTCGCTGCAAAGCCAGATTGCGTCCCAATGTGGATAATCGCCTGCACGCGTGACCAACCCGGCACGTATGGGGTTCGCGACGATATACCGTGCTACGCCGAGCACATCTTCTTCCTTGCGTAAAGCATGGTCATGAAAGCCCTTTTGCCAGGTTCGCCCACCATGGCGCTTCGCGGACAGCGATTTTATCCTGCCGACCAGTTGTGAAAGCGTCCCTTGCCGTAGCTCTACAAGCCAGTGCAGGTGATCTGGCATCACCACATAGCAGAGGGTTTTGTGGAACCCTTTGAGTGCGTCCTGCCGAATTGTCTGAATCAGCATTCTTGCCAGGTAGAAATCACTAAAAATAGGTTTTCTGCCGGCTGTGACTGTGGTCACGAGGTAGTACTGGCCAGTCGCTGACCATCGTCCCGCGCGGAGCCGATGGCTGGCGCTATGTTTGATATTCATTTGTGAGTCCATCCTTGGAACCTGTGTATTTGGAAGTCTAGATGCTGCAGCGAATCATGGCTAAAGGCCGTGGTATCGCACCAAGGCCACAATTTTTCGCGCCGGGACGGCGCTCCTACACGGGTGGTGGGTTGCATACGATCGTGTAGGAGCCGCGCCTCGCGGCGAATCGTGGGCACGATTCTGTATCGCAGCAAGGCCACAATCGCTTTCGCGCCGGGGCGGCGCTCCTACGCGGGCGGTGGGTTGCATTCGATCGTGTAGGAGCCGCGCTCCGCGGCGAATCGTGGGCACGACGCTGTATCGCAGTAAGGCCGCAATTTTTCGCGCCGGGGCGGCGCTCCTACGCGGGTGGCGGGTTGCATACGATCGTGCAGGAGCCGCGCCCCGCGGCGGATGGGATAGAGCGTTTAGCCAGCTCAGCTTTTACGAATCAACTGGCGCAGCATAAACCGATTGGGGTGGCAGCCATCGGCGACGTCGCGGGGCACTGGTAGCGGCTCGTTTTCCAGCCAGGCGGCGATCAGTTCGCCGGATAGCGGGGCGGTGATCAGGCCGCGGGAGCCGTGGCCGCTGTTGATGTACAGGCCTTGCTGCCAGGGGCAGGGGATTGGCGGAACCTGGCGGGCGTCACGGGCCAGCACGGCGTAGGCGGTGGCGAACTGTTCGGCGTCGGCCAGCGGGCCGATGATCGGCAGGTAATCCGGGCTGGTGCAGCGAAAGGCGGCGCGACCCTGCAAGGTGGTCGGATCGAGGGTGTCGGCGTCGAGGCGTGCGGCCAGGTCGCTGGAGATTTCCCGCAGCAGATCCAGATTGCTGGCATGTTCGGCGCTGCTCGGCGTGAGGTCGTCACTGTCGAAGTTGAAGCTGGCGCCCAGGGTGTGTTCGCCTTGGCGCTCCGGCGCGACATAGCCTTCGGCGCACACCACGGTGCTCAACTCGGCGCTGCGTAGTGAGGCCGGCAGCCGACTGATCTGCCCGCGGATGCGCTTGAGCGGCAGATGCGCACTCTGCGCGAAGCGCAGGGTATCCGCCGCGCTGCAGATCACCACGACTGGCGCTTCAGCCAATATCTCCTGATCACTCAGCGCCCGCCATTGGCCGTCGAGATGTTCGAGCGCCAGGGCCTCCTGATGGCACTTCAGGCGGATTGCCGGGTGGTCGAGCAACTGCGTGCACAGCGCTGGTGGGTGCACCCAGCCTGCGTCGGGGTAGAACAAGCCGCCAGTGGCCAGGCCGATGCCGGCCTGCAACTCGGCCTGCTGGCGGTCTAGGCAGCGGAGCAGCGTACTCGGGAAGGCGGCCGCAAGCTTGGCCTGGCGCTGGGCCTCGCGCTCGTCGAAGGCCAGTTGCAGCACGCCACAATCGTCCCAATCCTGACCCTTGTGCAGGCGTTCGAGCAGCCGACGGGTGTAGCCGAAGCCATCGACGATCAGCCGCGACAACGCCGTGCCATGGGCAGACAGCTTGAGGTACAGGACGCCCTGAGGGTTGCCCGAGGCTTCCTGGGCCGCGGCGCCATGACGCTCCAGCACGGTGACCTGCCAGCCGCGTTTGGCCAGGCTGGCAGCCGTGGCGCAGCCGGCCAGGCCGGCGCCTATCACCAGGGCGCGTCGTTCCTGGCGATGTTGATTGGGGCGCGCAAACCAGGGCTTGGCCTGATTGGAGGCCTGGCCGGTGAAGGCGCCGCACATCACTTCCCATTTCTTGCCGAGCCCGGGCACGCGTTTCATGGCGAAGCCCGACTCGATCAGGCCGCGGCGCACGTAACCGGTGGCGGTAAAGGTGCCCAGGGTGGTGCCCGGCGCGCTCAGCCTGGCTAGTTGCGCAAACAGCTCGGGCGTCCACATCTCGGGGTTTTTCGAGGGTGCGAAGCCGTCGAGAAACCAGGCATCGATGCGTGCATCGAGCTGCGGCAGCATGGCCAGTGCATCGCCGACAATCAGCGTCAGCACCACGCGGCCATCATCGAAAACCAGGCGCTGGAAGCCCGGGTTCAGGCAGCGATACGCCTGGAGCAACTGCTGGCTGTAGCGCTCCAGGGCCGGCCATAGCGCCAGGGCACGCTGCAGATCCGTTTCGCTGAGCGGGTGTTTCTCGACGCTGACGAAATGCAGACGTGCGTCGGCGGCTGCCTGCTCATCGAACAACTGCCAGGCGCAAAGGAAATTCATCCCGGTGCCAAAGCCGGTTTCGCCGACCACCAGCTTCTCGCCCGGCTGCAGGGCGGCGAAGCGTCGCGGCAGGTCGTTGTTGTCCAGAAACACGTAGCGCGTCTCTTCCAGGCCGTTTTCCCGGGAAAAGTAGACGTCCGCGTACTGGCGCGAGGAGGGCAAGCCCTGTTCGTCCCAGTCGAGTTGTGCGTATTGGTCGGCCATGGTCGGGTGTCTGTAGCGGGCAGGGCGGCGATTCTAGCAGGGCGAGGGCAGAGCCGTGATGCGTCGGCTTGCTGCAGCGCTAGCGTCGAGCGCCGTCACTTGCGCTGGACGGCGAACGGCCCCTAGTCTGCATGCACCGTTCAGGAAGAGGTGCTTATGTTCGAGTCCGCCGAGATCGACCACGTCATCGACAAGGCCACGTTCGCCGCCGAAGAGCAGGTGCTGCGCGAGGCGTTGCTCGAAGTCCAGTACGCGCTGCGCGAGCAGGGCCGGCATGCGGTGATCATCCTGATCAATGGCATCGAGGGTGCGGGCAAGGGCGAGACGGTGAAGCTGCTCAACGAGTGGATGGACCCGCGCCTGATTCAGGTCAGCACCTTCGACCAGCAGACCGACGAAGAGCTGGCCCGGCCGGCGGCCTGGCGCTACTGGCGACAACTGCCGCCCAAAGGACGCATAGGCATTTTCTTCGGCAACTGGTACAGCCAGATGCTGCAGGGCCGGGTGCACGGCGACCTGAAGAAGGATCAGCTCAACGGCGCCATCGAGGGCGCGCTGGGCCTGGAGCAGATGCTCTGCAACGAAGGTACGCTGATCTTCAAGTTCTGGTTCCATCTGTCCAAGAAACAGATGCTCAAGCGGCTGGAAACACTGAAGGACGATCCGCTGCACAGCTGGCGCCTGAGCCCGCTGGACTGGCAGCAATCGAAGACCTACGACAAGTTCGTTCGCGCCGGCGAAGACGTGTTGCGGCGCACCAGCCGTGATTACGCGCCCTGGTACATCGTCGCCGGTGCCGATGCCAATTACCGCAGCCTGACGGTCGGGCGCATCCTGCTCGAAGGTTTGCAGGCTGCACTGCGCAACAGCGCCGAGCGGGAGCCGCTGCCGCACACCACGCCGCTCATGACGCGCACCGATGAGCGCAGTTTGCTCGACAGCCTGAATATGGGCGTGCATCTCGGCAAGGCCGACTACCGTGAGCAACTGGTGCAGGAGCAGGCGCGCCTGGCCCAACTGATGCGCGACAAGCGCATGCGCCGCCACGCGCTGGTCGCGGTGTTCGAGGGTAACGACGCGGCCGGCAAGGGCGGAGCCATTCGCCGGGTGGCAGCGGCGCTGGATCCGCGCCAGTACCGCATCGTGCCGGTCGCCGCGCCAACCGAGGAAGAGCGCGCGCAACCTTATCTGTGGCGTTTCTGGCGGCATATCCCCGCGCGCGGCAAGTTCACGGTGTTCGATCGCTCCTGGTACGGCCGGGTGCTGGTGGAGCGGGTGGAGGGCTTCTGCGCGGCCGAGGACTGGCTGCGCGCCTATGGGGAGATCAATGACTTCGAGGAACAGCTGAGCAACGCTGGCGTGGTGCTGGTGAAGTTCTGGCTGGCCATCGACGAGAAAACCCAGCTGCAGCGTTTTCGCGAGCGCGAGAACAATCCGGTCAAACGCTTCAAGATCACCGAGGAAGATTGGCGCAACCGCGAGAAGTGGCCGCTGTACCGCGAAGCGGTTGGCGATATGGTCGATCGTACCAGCACCCGGCTGGCGCCCTGGACACTGGTCGAGGCCAACGACAAGCAGTTCGCCCGGGTCAAGGTGTTGCGTACGATCAACGATGCGCTGGAGGCGGCGTTCGAGAAGGCCAGGCATTGATCTCTAGAGGCGATGTTCGCAGCCGCAGCGCTTACCCGCTCAGGTCGTTCTCGCGGTTGCGGCTGTCGAGAATGGCCTGGGATTGCAGCATGCGCGCGATATAGCGCGGCACCTGGCGCTCGGCCTCGTCGCGAGAAAAGTAGGGGCCTTCCAGCGTGCCTTCGCGGGTGCTGAAAAAGAAGTGGCCATTGATGGTGCTGATCCGCTCGCTGCGAAAATAAGTGGTCTGGCGAGTGTCTTGTGCGCGCTGGATGCTTGCCATGGAAGGCGCCTCAGGTGTGCCGAGCTTCATGCAGTGTAGCTGCGCTTGGCAAGCTTGCCGGATGACCTCAGAACTGAGGTTTAACGGCGATCCGGCAAGGTTTTCTGCTTGAGGATGTACAGGCTGACCAGTACGGCACTGGTCAGCATGAACAGACGTGCCCAGATCAGCGGCACCAGCGCGCAGGAAATGCCGATGCTCAGCCACATCAGGCTGATGGCGTAGATCTTGGCCTTGCGCGGGATGCCTTCGCCGGCCAGGTAGTCGCGAATCCACGGCCCCAACCGCGGGTGCTCGACCAGCCACAGGTAGAAGCGCTTGGAGCTGCGCATGAAGCAAGCCGCAGCGAGCAGCAGGAACGGCGTGGTGGGCAGCAGTGGCAGGAAGATGCCGAGCACGCCCAACGCCACGCTCAGCCAGCCGATGGTCAGCAGGCAATAGCGCAGCAGCGGGTTGCGTGTCTCGAAGGGTTCGCGCGCCATGACGATGGCGGCGCTGTTAGTGGTGGCGAGGCTTGAGCAGCGCCGGCTTCTCGTCGGGGGCGTTGCACAGCAGGAACAGGGCAGTCAGCAACTCGGGGATCTGATCGACCATGCTGTCGACCAGGTCGCGGTCACGGGCGATTTCGGCGAATTCCGGCTGTTCGTCGAACAGGCCCGAACCGACCATGATCGGCAGCAGCAGTTCGCTTACTTCGTCTTCGGCGTCGTCGAACCACACGCTTTCGCGCAGGAACACGCCCTCCATGAAGCCGATGCACCAGCCGCGCAGGTCCGAGTCGTCGGGTTCGTCGCCCAGATCGAGATCGCACGGCACTTCCGGCTCGTCATCGCTGGCCAGTTGGCGGGCGATATGGGCCTGCAGCTGGATCAGGGTGGCTTCGATCTCGTCGCGCTCCTCGTCACTGCGGTAGTGCGGCGGCTCGGAGAACAGGGCGTCGATCCACTCGCGTGGCTCGATCTTTTCCGGGCAGATGGACAGCGCCGTCAGGTAGCCATGGGCGGCGACATAGTCCAGAGCCTCTTCATGCAGATCATCGGCATCGAGAAAGGCTTGCAGGCGGGACAGTTGCTCGGCGAAGGACATCAGTGGCTACCTTGAGGAAGAAGTAAACGAGGCTGGATTCTAGCAGGCTGCCGAAAAACTATCTGCGTTGCGTTGCCGCCGCTCAAAACAGTCGGCGACCGCCTGGTGCGAGTTTTTCAGCGAGCCTGCAAGTGCAGACCGGCGCCGGCAGGCAGAGTTGCAGGTAAACACTGTCTGCAAGGCCGCACCTCGCGGCCCAGGTGCGTATAATGCGCCGCTTGATTCGGAGACCCTACATGCTCGAGCAGGCGCAACGCATCCTCAAAGACGTATTTGGCTATGACAGCTTCCGGGGTCGCCAGGGCGCGATCATCGAGCGCGTGGCCAGCGGCGGCGATGCGCTGGTGCTGATGCCCACCGGTGGTGGCAAGTCGCTGTGTTTCCAGGTTCCAGCGCTGCTGCGTGACGGCTTGGCGGTGGTGGTCTCGCCGCTGATCGCGCTGATGGACGATCAGGTGGCCACCCTGGAAGAACTGGGCGTGGCCGCTGTGGCGCTGAACTCGACCCTGGAAGCCGAGCAGCAGCGCGATATCGCCGCGCGCATCCGCCGCGGCGAGATCAAGATGCTCTATCTCGCACCGGAACGGCTGGTGCAGCCGCGCATGCTGGACTTTCTGCGCCAGCTGCAGATCGCCCTGTTCGCCATCGACGAAGCCCATTGCGTGTCGCAGTGGGGCCACGACTTCCGCCCTGAATACCTGCAGCTGGGTCAGCTGGCCGAACTATTCCCCGAGGTACCGCGCATCGCCCTGACGGCGACCGCGGACATGCGCACCCGCGAGGAAATTGTCAATCGCCTGCACCTGCAGAACGCCGAGCGCTTTCTGTCGAGCTTCGACCGCCCCAACATCTTCTACCGCATCGTGCCCAAGGAGCAGCCACGCAAACAGCTGCTGGCGTTCCTGGCGGCGCGCAAGGGAGATGCCGGCATCGTCTATTGCTTGTCACGCAAGAAGGTCGAGGAAGTGGCGAGCTTCCTCACCGAACAGGGCTTCCCAGCGTTGCCGTATCACGCCGGCCTGCCGGCCGAGTTGCGGGCCTTCAACCAGAAGCGCTTTCTCAACGAGGAAGGCCTGATCATGGTGGCGACCATCGCCTTCGGCATGGGCATCGACAAGCCCAACGTGCGCTTCGTCGCGCATCTGGATCTGCCCAAGTCGCTGGAAGCCTACTACCAGGAAACCGGTCGCGCTGGGCGCGATGGGCTGCCGGCCGATGCCTGGATGGCCTACGGCCTGCAGGACATGATTTTCCTCAAGCAGATGCTCGCCAATTCCGAAGGCGACGAGCGCCACAAGCGCGTGGAGCAACACAAACTCGACGCCATGCTGGCGCTGTGCGAGGAAACCCGCTGCCGCCGCCAGGTACTGCTGGCCTATTTCGACGAAGAACTGCCGCAACCCTGCGGGCATTGCGACAACTGTACCGACGGCGTACAGACCTGGGACGCCACCGAGCCGGCCCGTCAGGCGCTGTCAGCGATCTATCGCAGCGGCCAGCGCTATGGCGTTGGCCATCTGGTGGATATTCTGCTGGGCCGCGACAACGAGAAGATGCGCGGCCTCGGTCATCAGCACCTGTCGGTCTTCGGCGTGGGCAGCGCGCTCAGCGACGGCGAATGGCGTTCTTTGTTCCGTCAGTTGGTTGCCCGCGGCTTGGCCGATGTCGACCTGGAAGGTTTCGGTGGTCTGCGTTTGTCCGACAGCTGCCGCCCGCTGCTGCGCGGTGAAGTAAGTCTGCAGCTGCGCCGTGACCTCAAGCCCCAGCAGAGCGCCAAGGCCTCCGGCAGCGCCGCACGGCAACTGGTACGTGGCGACGAGCGCGAGCAGTGGGAAGCGCTGCGCGCGCTGCGCAAGCGTCTGGCAGAAGAACACGCGGTGCCGCCTTATGTGATCTTCCCCGACGCCACACTGCTGGAGATGCTGCGTAGCAAGCCGACCACCCTGGCTGAGATGGCGAGGGTCAGTGGTGTTGGTGCACGCAAGTTGGAGCGTTACGGCGAAGCCTTCCTGGAAGTGCTGGCCGGCGGCGATAGTCCAGCGCCGGTAGCCGACCTGCGTCACGAACTGGTCAGCCTGGCTCGTGCCGGCATGACACCGACTCAGATCGCCAGCCAGCTGAATTGCAGCCCGAAAAGCGCCTACGCGATGCTCGCCGAAGCCATCGCCGAGCAGCAGATCTCCCTGCAGCAGGCCCTCGATCTGCCCGAGGAGTTTCTGGGCGAGATTCAGGACGCCTTTCTCGATGGCGAGGGTGAGCTGCCGTCAGTCGCCGAGGTCAGTCCGCTGTTTGCCGGTCGGATAGAAGAGGGCGTTCTGCATTGCGTACGCGCCGCGTTGCAAGCCGAGTTCGAAGCCTGATAAAGCGGCGACGCAAGCTTGCCTCGTTGCGACTGAAATCTTGCTCTCCGTCAAAAGCTATGGTTAGCTCGCTAATAATTAGTTTTTGATAATTCCAAGAGTGACCTTCATGTCTCCAGCCGAACCCCATCGCTTCGCCATGCAGGTGGCGCAAATGTCCCGCGCCTGGCGCGCAGAACTCGACCGTCGACTCGCCGGCCTGGGCCTTTCCCAGGCACGCTGGCTGGTGTTGCTGCATATCGGCCGCTTCGCCGAGCTGCCGACCCAGCGTGAGCTGGCGCAGAGCGTCGGGGTAGAAGGGCCGACATTGGCCCGGCTGCTCGATAGCCTCGAAGCTCAGGGGCTGGTGGTACGCCATGCGGTACCCGAAGACCGCCGCGCCAAGAAGATCGCCCTGTGTCCGGCTGCCAAGCCTTTGATCGAGAAGATCGAAGCGATTTCCACGCAGCTGCGTGAGGAGCTGTTCGCCGGCATCGACCAGGAAGATCTGCGCCGCTGCCAACAGGTGCACGCGCGCATTCTGGGCAATCTGGAGCGGCGTTGATGCAGGACCTGTCTCTGCTGCAGAGACGTTACGGGCCGCGCTATCCCAATTACCTGTTGATCGTGTTGATGCTCGGCAGCATGGCGATGATCCTGGCCTCGACCAGTGTCAACGTCGCGCTGCCGGCGATCATGGCCGACTTTCGCATCGGCCGCCCGCTGGCCCAGTGGCTGTCCACCGGCTTTCTCGCTTCGATGACCTCCGGACTGTTGCTCTCCGCATGGGCTCAGGCGCGCTTCGGCGCCAGGGCGACGGCGCAAGCCGGTCTTGCCATTTTCATCCTTACTTCGCTGCTTGCTCTGGTCGCTAGCGCTGCCTGGCAGTTGATCACCCTGCGTATCATTCAGGGCCTGTGCGCCGGTATCGTTCAGCCGCTGGCCATGGTGCTCATCTTCCGGGTGTTCGCCGGCGGCGGTCGCGGTGCTGCGCTGGGTGCCTACGGGCTTGGGGTGATGATCGCGCCGACGCTTGGGCCGACCATCGGGGGTTATCTGGTCGATGGGTTTGGCTGGTATGCGGTGTTCTGGCTGCCGCTGCCTATGTGCGTGCTCGCTATGCTGGCCGGGCTTTTTCTAATGCCCAACGAGCGCGAGCGCCGCACGCCGTTTCTTGATCTTTGGGCCTTCTTGCTTTTGAACGTGGGTTTATTCGCGACCCTGGGTGCCCTCGCCGAAGCTCAGCGTTTCCCTTGGGGCGAGCCGCGGGTTTGGGGGGCAGGGCTGGTTGGTCTGTTGGCTGTCGCCGGTTTTCTGTGGCGTAGCCGCTTCAGCCACCAACCTTTGTTGCCGCTGGCGCTTTGGCGACACGCGGGTTTTCGCAAGGCAAGCTGGGTGGCGCTGGCCCTCGGTATGGGGCTATATGGCACTACCTACATCATCCCGCTGCATGTGCAGGCCGTCGAAGGCTACAGCGCGGGCTGGGCAGGATTGTTGCTCTTGCCCACCGGACTGGTCATGGGGATTGCGTCGTTCATGGGGGGGCGCCTGAGCGACCATCTGTCTAGCGCCGTGCTGCTGGTCGCCGGCTTGCTGGCGTTGGTGGTGTCGTCCATCGGCCTTGGCTGGCTGGATCCGGGGGCATCGTTTGTGGTGCTGTGTTTCTGGGCCTGCATCGGACGGATCGGTCTGGGCATCCTGCTGCCGGCGCTGACCACCGGCGCGCTGGATGCGCTTGACCGCGAGCAAGTGCCCCACGGCGCAGGTGCTATCACCTTTGTACGGCAGTTGGGCGGGGCTTTCGGTGTGAACCTGCTGACCTTCTTTTTGGAGTGGCGCCATCGCCAGGAAGGTGGCGATTTCGCTGGCGAGGTAGCGGCGTTTCAACAGAGTTTCTGGCTTATGGGTGCACTGTTTGCGGTGACGATATTGGCGGCCTGGAACCTGCGTCCGTCACAACGTTGACGTTATTTACATAACTAGCCGCTTTTCTGGCTTTATGCGTATGATGGCGAATTGCTGAACCCTATTGGGGGCGGCACGTCTGAAAGTCGCAAGTCGTTGAATTTTGGCCATACTCATTACTCGGTAAAGCAGGGAACGTTTGCCGAGGCAGCTATGCTACGCCGTACCTTGCAGAACCTTAGGCCCGGTTGGAGCCACTGCAACTGTTTTTCGAGCGGAGTTACCGGGAGCTTTTATGACTCGTGTTCGTCATCTATTGATCGGCCTGGCATCGAGCTCGGCGTTTTATTCGGGGCTGGCGCCTGCGCTGGGGCTGGGTGAGATCACCCTGCATTCGGCGCTCAACCAGCCTTTGAACGCCGAAATCGAGTTGCTGGCGGTAGGTGATGACATGACCGCGTCGGACATCAAGGTCGCGCTGGCGCCGGCCGATGCCTTCAACCAAGCGGGTGTGGATCGCGTCTATTTCCTCAATGACCTGCGTTTCAGCCCGTTGTTGCGCGGCGGCAAGAGCGTTGTGCGCGTGGTGTCCAATCAGCCAGTGCGCGAGCCTTACCTGAATTTCATCGTCGAGCTGAAGCGTCCCGGTGGGCAGTTGCTGCGCGAATACACGGTGTTGCTCGATCCGCCGTCTTCTTCGGCCTACACCAGCCAGGCTGCACAGGTGGGCGACGAGCAATTCACTTCTTACGCGCCGCCACGCCGCACGCCGATTGCAAGCCGGGGTGAGCGCTATCGGGTGGCCAGTGGCGAGAGCCTGTGGACGATAGCGTCCAAGCTGCGGGTCGATGGCGACAAGTCGTCGCTGCAAGATCTGATGCTCGACATTCATGCGCTGAACCCCGAAGCCTTCACCAATGGCGATATCCATCGCCTGCGTGCCGGTGCTTCGTTGTTGCTGCCTGATCATGCGCGGATAGCCGAGGCCGCGCCGGTCAAGCCTGCCGACGCCGCGACACCGACGCAGCCCGCCGCACCGGCAGAGATAATCCCCGACACCGCGCCCCAGCAGCCTGCCGAACCACAGGTGGAAGTGCTGGCGCAGATTCGCCGTGTCGAGGAAGAGGTTGCCAACCGCACTGCCGAGAACCTTCAGCTGCAACAGGATCTGCTGACCGTCCAGAACCAGTTGAAGGACATGATGGTGCGCATGGAAACGCGCGATCAGCAGATCGCCCAGCTGCTCGAGCAACTGGCACAGCGTCCAGTAGCCGCGCCCGCTGCACCTGCCGAGGCCGCACCTCAGGCTGCCGCTCCAGGCGCCGCTGCACAGCCGGCTCAATCGCCGGCTGCTGCCCCGGCACAGCCGGCGCAGACCGAAGGTTTCTGGAATCTGTGGAACATCCTGCTGGCGGGGTTGCTCGGTGCGCTGGCGTTGCTGCTGGTGTTGTTCAAACGCAAGCGCAAACCCGATCCTGAAGCCGTCGCTGAGCCGGTGGTGGTCGTGCCACCTACGATGCAGGCGCCTGTAGCTGCACCGGTCGAGCCAGTCATCATCGCGCCGCGCGCTGCCGAGGCCGACGTACCGCCGCCGGTTCGTGCCCCAGTCACTCCGCGCACGGAGACCAGTGCTACTGATCCGCTGGACGCTGCCAATATCTACCTGGCTTACGGTCGTCTGGGTGAGGCGGTGTCCGTGCTGCGCCAGGCCTCTCAGGCCAACCCACAGCGTTTGGATATCGGCTTCCGGCTGCTCGAAGTGCTGGCGCAGCAGGGCAACACGCTGGCCTTCGCCGAAGAGGAAATGCGCCTACGCGAATCCGGCTTCGATCCTGAGCGTATTGATGCCCTTAAAGCCAGCTATCCCGCGCTGTTTGCGCAGCCAGTCGATGAGCTGGAGTCTCTGGGCCCGCTGGAAGATCTGACCCTCGATTTGGACGACATGCCAGCAGAGCAAAAGCCCCAGGACGACGACTTTCAGCTCAACCTCGATGACCTGTCGCTGGATGCCGACTGGGATCTGGTGAACCCCTTCGAGAACGCCTCGCGCAGGAAGCGCCCTGGCCCTGAGGCCGATATACCGCCTGCTGCGCCCGAGAACGCCTCGAGCGATATCTTCGGCCATGATGCGAACAGTCCGTTTGCCGGCACCATGCTGGTCGAGGAAGAGGACCCCCAGGAGGAGTGGCTGGAGCTGGACGAGCTGCCGGCAGACGCCTCCGAAGAGGCCGAGCGCTTTGTCACCAATCACGAGAACCTCACCAAGCTAAACCTGGCCATGGCCTACATCGAGCAGGATGACCTGGAAGCCGCGTGCGACATCCTCAACGAGGTGATCAACGAGGGTGACGAGGAAGAGAAACAGGAAGCCCGCGAGCTGCTCGCGCGCATCGCCTGAATTCTTGTTGTCTTCACCCGAGCGCGGCATGGCCGCGCTTTTTCATGGGCGTTGGTAAACGTCCGCTGTACTGGAGTGAGCCCATGAGCACCAGCAAAGCCGAAGTAACGATTACCTATTGCACTCAGTGCCAGTGGCTGCTGCGCGCGGCGTGGTTGGCGCAGGAGTTGCTGTCCACCTTCGCTGACGACCTGGCCAGGGTCAGCCTCGAACCCGCCACTGGCGGTACCTTTCGTATTCAGTGCAATGGTGTGGAGATCTGGGAACGCAAGGCCGACGGCGGCTTTCCAGAGGCCAAGGTGCTCAAGCAGCGGGTACGCGACCAGATTGATCCGGCCCGCGACCTGGGCCATAACGATCGCCCCGTAGCGAGCTAAATCCGCAGAGCCTCGAAACCTGGAAGCGTAGGGCTTGCCGGGCAGCGTTTCGTCCGTGCTTCGTCATGGCGGGCTGTTCGCTGGCGCTCCAGAACGGCGTGCTCCCCGGTCTGGTCTGCAGCTCAGGCCAGGCGTGCGCCATTGGGCAGCGGCTTGTCGAAGCCTGCCAGCACCACTTTGCCGTCGCTGTCGTAGACGCCGGTGACCAGCACCTCTGAGCGTACACCGGCAATGCGCTTGGGAGCGAAATTGCATACGCACAGTACTTGGCGTCCGACCAGTTCGTCGGCACGGTAATGGGCAGTGACCTGGGCACTGGAGGTGCGGATGCCCAGCTCGCCGAGATCGACCTGCAGCACATAGGCAGGCTTGGTCGCCTTCTCGTTGGGCGCTGCGCTGATGAGGGTGCCGACGCGCAGCTCGACGCGCTCGAAGTCTTGCCATTCGATGATCTGCATGATGCTCTCCTGTTTTGGCCGCACTGTAACGGCGGCGAACAGACAGAGCTGTTGCAAAACTGCTGTTATTTGTCGCCAGGCTCACGCGTGCGCAGCGCTCGGGGTGTCTCGCCGAAATGTCTGGAGAGGGCGGCCGTAAAGGCGCTTTGCGAGGTGTAGCCGACCCGCGCAGCGATTTCGCCAACGCTGAGACGGCTGTTGTGCAGCAGTTGGCGGCCCAGGCGCAGGCGTTTGTCGCGCACGTAGGCCATGGGCGTGAGCCCGGTCTCGTCGATAAAACGATGGTGGAAGCGTGCCGCGGAAAGCCCGGCGAGGCTCGCCAGGTCCGCCACCTGAATGGGGTGGGCAGCATGTCGCTCGATATAGGCGTTCAGTGCGCTCAGCGGCAGGGCCGGGCTGGGAAGGAGTGCCACTGGTGCATTGAGACTGGCCAGTAGCAGAATGGCGCCCTGGCGGGCGATCAGCGGATCTTTGACCGCGCTTGCGGCCAGCCAGTTGACCAGGCCACTCTGGTTTACCGACAGCTCGACTTTGTTTGGCGCTTCCAGCAGGCGGCGGCTGGCATCGGCATGATCACCCAGATTGCGCTGCAGCCAGTCGCCGGCCGGGATATCGAGCACTAGGCACTCGCTACCTGTGCGGCTCTCGCAGGCGTGGCGTGCACCGGCGGGGACCACCGCCAGCCTTTGCCGGCTGACGTGACTGCCGTGGCCCGCCACTTCGAACTGCAGATGGCCGCTCAGACCGAACACCAGCTGGGCGTGATCGTGCTCGTGGCAGACGATGTCCTGATGGTAATGGCGAACTGACAAGAGCGCTGACATGGCGGATTCCTCGAACGGTCGCGTCAGTTTACGCCCTGGATCGCAGGTTGGGTGCACCGGCGCACTCATAGGCGAAGCGCGCCGTCGTCATCGAATTGCCACGGCGCGTTCACAATCGTTTCACTGCGTTCGCGCAAGCTCGGCAAAAATCTGCCGGAGACTGCCCGATGAGCATCGAACCCCTGGTAAGGCCGAGCCGCAAGCAACCTGTACGCACGCTATGGATCTCCGACGTGCATCTGGGGACCCGCGACAGTCAGGCCGAACACCTGGCGGCGTTTCTCAAGCGCTACCAGGCCGAGCGGATCTATCTGGTGGGAGACATCATCGATGGCTGGAAGCTGCGCAGCGGCATCTACTGGCCCCAGGCGCACACCAACGTGATCCGCCGCCTGCTGACCATGAGCAAGCGCGGCACCGAGGTCATCTACGTCACCGGCAACCACGACGAATTCCTGCGCCGTTACTCAAAGTTGCTGCTGGGCAATATCCAGCTGGTCGACGAGGCTGAGCATGTGACGGCCGATGGCCGCAAGCTGCTGGTGATCCATGGTGACCAGTTCGACGTGATCACCCGTTACCACCGCTGGCTGGCCTTTCTCGGTGACTCGGCCTACACCGTAACCCTGGTGCTCAACCGCTGGCTCAATCACTGGCGGCGCCGTTACGGCTATGGCTATTGGTCGCTGTCGGCCTACCTCAAGCACAAGGTGAAGACGGCTGTGAACTTCATCAGCGACTTCGAGGAGGCGATCACTCATGAGTGCGCGCGTCGAGGTTTCGACGGCGTGGTGTGCGGGCATATCCACCATGCCGAAATCCGCAAGCTGGGCGACGTCGAGTACCTCAACTGTGGTGACTGGGTGGAGTCCTGCACGGCGCTGATCGAACATCCGGACGGCCGTATCGAGCTCTACCGTCTGGCCGAGGAGCAGCAGCGTCTGGCGCAGCTGCAGGCCGCCAAGGTGGCTGTCATCGAGCCGGCGGCATGAGGCTGCTGATCGTCAGTGATGCCTGGGCACCCCAGGTCAACGGTGTGGTCACCAGCCTGCTGGCGCTGGTTGGGGAATTGCGCGACATGGGTCATCAGGTGGAAGTGTTGTCGCCGCAACGCTTTAGCTGCGTGCCATGCCCGAGCTATCCGGAAATTCCCCTGGCCTGGAACCTGTGGCGCGTCGGCCCGGCCATCGAGGCGTTCGCACCCGACTGTGTGCACCTGGCCACCGAAGGCCCGCTGGGCTGGGCCGCCAGGCGTTGGTTGCTGCGCCGCGGCCTGGCCTTTTCCAGTGCGGTGCATACGCGCTTTCCCGAATACCTGACAGCGCGCTGCCGCTGGATCGGGCTGGGCGTCGGCTATGCCTGCCTGCAGCGCTTTCATCGCCACAGCCAGGCAGTGCTGGTCAGCACCGAGCGCTTGCGTGCTGGCTTGGCAGAGCGCGGGCTGCGGCGGTTGATGCTCTGGCGCAAGGGCGTGGATACGCAGCTTTTCGCGCCCAGGCCCGAGCTGGCAGCACCGGTGAGTGCGATCTTCCTCTATGTCGGACGCATCGCCGCAGAGAAGAATCTGCAGGCGTTTCTCGATCTGCAACTGCCGGGCGAGAAGTGGGTGGTCGGTGATGGTCCGCAGCGCGGGATGCTGGAGCAGGTGTATCCGGGCGTGAAATTCTTTGGCTATCAGCACGGCGAGGCACTAGCCGATTTCTACCGGCGCGCCAGCG
The DNA here is from genome assembly GCF_028674975.1 of Pseudomonas sp. CNPSo 3701. NCBI lineage: Bacteria > Pseudomonadati > Pseudomonadota > Gammaproteobacteria > Pseudomonadales > Pseudomonadaceae > Pseudomonas > Pseudomonas sp. CNPSo 3701. Next base: position 538,117 of record NZ_JAQZSI010000003.1, read on the forward strand.
TGCTGGTGTTTCCGTCGCTAACCGACACCTATGGCCTTGTGATGCTCGAGGCCCAGGCCTGCGGCACGCCGGTGGCAGCCTTTAACGTGCCGGGGCCGCTGGATGTGGTGGTGCCAGGCGTGACCGGCGTGCTGGCCGCCAACTTGCGTGACGCCTGTCTGGCGGCGTTGGAACTGGATCGTGCACGCTGCGCCGAGGAGGCGGGGCGCCAATCGTGGCGGGCGTCGGCGGTGGAGTTTCTCGCCAGCCAGCCACTGCTCAGTGGCATACCGGCTAGTGGTGAGCTGAATAAGGTCATCGCGCGCAGCTGCTGAGCAGCCTGCCTTACATGATCTTGTCGCGAAGCTTTTCGGCGGCCTGTTCCAGGGCCTCGATGACCCGGTCCTTGTCGAAGTTCTGGATGCCGTTGGTGTCCAGGTACATGGAGAAGCCAGGCAACTCGTGCTCCATGTAGCTGGAACTGGCGCCCAGGTCGCGGCGAAAATCCACGACCTGGTAGATCTGCACCGGGCGGCTGAAGCCCTTGACGGTTATCTGGCCCTTGTCGCGGCACATGATTACGTCCTTGATCAGCGAATAGGTCTCGTGGGAGATCAGGATCTCACCGGCTTCGGCGGCGCTTTCCAGGCGGCTGGCGAGGTTCACGTCGCGGCCGATGATGGTGTAGTCCATGCGCGTGTCGGCACCGAAGTTGCCCACCGTGCAGTAACCGGTGTTGAGGCCCATGCGGATTTCCAGGGGTTTGGTAATGCCCTGAGCACGCCAGTGCTGGCGCAGCACCTTCATATGCTTGCGCATGGCGATGGCCATCGACACCGCGGCCATGGCGTCCTTCTTGGCACCCTGGCTGCTCGGGTCACCAAAGAACACCATCACGCTGTCGCCGATGAACTTGTCGATGGTGCCGCCGAACTTCATGCAGATCTTCGACATCTCGTTGAGATAGGTGTTGAGCAGGTCAGTCAGGGCCTCGGCTTCTAGCTCCTCGGACAGCTCGGTGAAACCGCGGATGTCGGAAAAAAATACGGTGAGTTTCTTGCGCTGGGTTTCCAGGCGCACGTGCTTTTTGCCGCTGAAGATCGACTCCCACACCTGGGGCGACAGGTATTTGGCGAGGTTGCGAGCCAGGCGTGCGGCCTTTTCCTGCTCGCCCTTGATCTGGTGTCGTACCTGAGCAAGGCGAATGCCCTGCTGGTGCACGAAATAGGCCGAGATGCAGATATAGAAGATGGTGAAAGCGATGCTCACCAGGGCCACCAGCGCCGGTGTTTGGGGGGCCACGTGGAGGTCGGTGAGCGAGGCAGTGAGCAGCGTACCGCTGAAGGCGACCAGCAGCGCCACACTCATGTCGCGCAAGCCACCGACTATCAGGGTACTGAAACTCAGGGTCAGCAGAAACATCAGGCTGGGTACCACCGAAAACCCGAGCAGTGCCGCAAATGCGCCACAGTGCAGGGCATCGACGAACAGCAGGCTCATCAGTGTGCGATGTCGGTGGTCGTCGCGAAAGCGTTTGCTCAGCCAGTGGGCCAGGTGGGGGTAGAGCAGCGCATAGGGCACGAGCCACAACAGGCCGTGGCTGAACACTTGCTCATAGGTGCCGGCTGCTACGCTCGCGGCCACAGCAAGATAGGCCAGCACCCGCGAATAATATTCGCGGGTGAGCAACGAGGGCAGGTTTGGTACGGCGGTAATACTGGTGCTCATGCGCTAACGGCGACCCCTGCTGAAAGTCCGACTGCATGACCGAGCGCCAGGCTGCAAGCGGCGTGCGGACGGGGCCAGCGGAAAGTGGGGATCATATACGCTGCAGGGCCCGTCGGCAAAGGCGCAATGCGATGACGGCGCTAATCCCAGCGTGGGTAATTGCATTTGACCGTTCGTTCAGAAACGAATGCGTCCGGTGAGCATGTCCTTGAGCATCACCCAGTCGCCCATCAGCGAATACAGCGGGTACTGGAAGGTGGCGGGGCGATTGCGTTCGAAGGCGAAGTGGCCGACCCAGGCGAAGCCATAGCCGATCACTGGCAGGGCCATTAGCCACAGCCACTGCCCGCTGAGCAGGACATAGCCGAGTACGACCAGCACCAGCAGGCTGCCGGCATAGTGCAGGCGCCGGCAGGTCGGGTGGCGGTGCTCTTCCAGGTAGTAGGGATAGAACTCGGCGAAGGAGCTAAAACGCTCGCGGGGCTGGCTGCTCATTGCGACTTCCTATTGTTGTTATGTCCACAAAGTCTAGGCCGAGATTGTCGGCAACAACAGGATCAATGCCGCCAGAACGCGGGCATAAACAGCACCAGCACGGTGAGGATTTCCAGGCGGCCCATCAGCATGCCCAGGGTCAGCAGCCACTTGGCCATATCCGGCAGGCTGGCGTAGGTGCCCGCCGGGCCGATGATCGGGCCCATGCCCGGACCGACGCCGGAGAGGGTGCTGGCCGCGCCGCTCAAGGCGGTAATCCAATCCAGACCGCAGAGTGTCAGGGCCAGGGCCAGCACCGCGATGATGATGGTGAAGAAGAACGAGAAGGTCAGGATCGAGCGGACGATGTCTTCGTCCAGGCGGTGGCGGTTATATTGCTGCTTGATCACCGCGCGCGGGTGCACCAGTTGCATCAGGTTGGCTTTGAGCAGGATGTAGGCGACCTGGAAGCGGAAGATCTTCAGGCCGCCGGCCGTAGAGCCCGAGCAGCCGCCGATGAATCCCAGGTAGAAGAACAGCATGCCGGCGAAACCGCCCCACAGCGAGTAGTCGCCCAGTGCGAAGCCTGTGGTGGTCATCACCGAGGTGGCGTTCACCGCTACGTGGCGTATGGCGTCCAGCCAGTGCAGGTCCGTGGTGAAGTAATACCAGGTGCCCATGCTCAGCCACACACTGAGCAGAATGCCGAGAAAACCGCGTACTTGCTGGTCGTTCAGCACCGCCGAAAAATTGCCGCGCAGCGTCGAAACGTAGAGCACGAAGGGCAGGCTGCCGAGAATCATCAGCACCACGGCAACCCAGTGCACCGCTGGTTGGGTCCACTTGGCCAGGGACTGGTCGGAGGTCGAGAAGCCGCCTGTGGAGATCGCCGACATGGCGTGGTTGATGGCGTCGAAGAAGCTCATGCCGGCCAGCCAGAAGGCCAAGCAGCCGAGCACGCTGATGCCGAAGTACGCCACCGCCATGTACTTGGCGACCATGTGCGAGCGCGGCATGACCTTGTCGGAGCGGTCCGACGATTCGGTCTGGAACAGGCGCATACCACCGATTCGCAGCATGGGCAGAATCGCTACTGCCATGGCGATGAAGCCGATACCGCCGAGCCAGTGCAGCATCGAGCGCCAGATCAGGATGCCTGGCGACATGCTGTCCAGGCCAGTCAGTACCGTGGCGCCGGTGGCAGTGATGCCCGACATGCTCTCGAAAAAGGCGTCGGTGTAGCTCATGTGCTGGGTGAACATGAATGGTAGGGCGGCGAACACGCATACCGTCAGCCAGCTGGAGACGGTCAGCAGGTACATATCCCGTGGGCGCAGGTGCACGTCCTGGGGGCGACCACGGGCGATCATCGACAGCCCGGCGATAAAGGTGATCAGGCCCGCCCAGGCGAAGGGGCTGACTTCCGTGGCGCGGTCGAAGACGAACAGGGTGAACATCGGGCCGATCATGCCAATGGCCAGGGTGATCAGGAAAATGCCATTGATGAACGCGATCAGTCGCAGGGTCGGCCAGGCCATCGGTTTTATCCGCAAAAAAGTGGCGCCATTCTACCTGTGCCGGCATCGCTGTACACCCGCTGACGCGCCCGTCGCCAGGCGTTTACGGGCCCCTTTACAAGTTGCTTGCGGTGCATAGAATACGCCGCCAGGTGCCGGCCCTTGCCGGTTTCTGAGCCCTCTCATCATGTCCGAAAGCAATCCTTGTCTCACGTGCGGCGCCTGCTGCGCGTATTTTCGTGTGTCCTTCTTCTGGGGTGAGTGCCAATCGGCCGGTGGTAGCGTGCCGGATGAGCAGGTCATCCAGGTCTCTCCGCACCTGGTTGCCATGCGCGGTACCGAATACAAGCCCGCGCGTTGCAATGCGTTGCTAGGCGATGTCGGCCAGGGCACCCGCTGCACGATGTACGAGCAGCGTTCCAGCCCTTGCCGCGATTTCCAAGCCTCCTGGGCCAACGGTGAGCACAACCCGCGTTGCGATGATGCGCGTAAGGCCTATGGCCTGCCGCCTTTAACGCCGCCTGTGCAGCCGGAGCTATCGCCGGATCGGGTAGCGTAGGTGGCTGCTTGATCGCCGTTACGTGTAGCCCGGGTCGAGCGCAGCGACACTCGGGATATAGCCTTGGGTATCGCTTCGCTCAACACCAGGCTGCGGGCGCGCTGTGGTCTGCGAAGCTCATGCTCGGCTGGTAGAATCCCGGCTCTTTTCCTCTGGAGGTGAACCGATGGATGCCCTCGATGCGTTGATCAACCGTGTTTCCGCGCCGCGCCTGATCGAACCGGCGCCGACTGCCGAGCAGCGCGAGCGGCTGTTCAGGGCTGCGCTGCGGGCGCCGGATCATGGCCAACTACGCCCCTGGCGATTTCTCACCGTCGAGGGGGATGCGCGCCATGCACTCGGCGAGCTGTACGCCGAGGCGATTGCCAGCAAGAACCCGCAGGCCGACGAAGAGGCGCTGACCAAGGCACGCAACATGCCGCTGCGTGCACCGCTGATGATCGTGGTGATCGCGCGCATCCAGGAGCACCCCAAGGTGCCGGCCCAGGAGCAGGTATTGGCTGCCGGATGTGCTGCCCACGGCATTCTGCTCGCCGCCTATGCCCAGGACATCGGCGCGGTCTGGCGTACGGGGGAGCTGTCCTACGACGCGGTGGTGAATGCTGGCCTGGGGTTGGCGGCCAATGAGCAGGTGATCGGCTACCTGTATCTGGGTACACCGCAGCGCGAGTTGCGCGAGGCGCCGGCGGTGAATGTCGATGAGTTCGTCAGCGGCTGGGGGGGGAAGGCCTAGGGCGACTGCTTTTGCCGCTTGAGCCGATTATTGCGAGGCGCCTGGTTGCTGATGTTGCCAGGCTTTTCTATAGAGAAGCGGGCCACGAACCTGCTTTTTTGTGGGAACGGGCCATCCTCGCCACCAGGCTTTAGAAGAGAAGGCTAAAGAGCCGTTTCTAGCGGCAGGATCAGCTTGGCGCTGAAGCCGCCGTCCGGGTGATTGGCCAACTCCAAGCGGCCGCCATGGCGTTCGGCGGCGCGCCGTGTGATGGCCAGCCCCAGGCCATGGCCGGCTGCCGATTGCCCCGGGGCGCGAAAGAACGGCTCGCCCAGTTGGCTGAGATGCTCGGCGGCCACGCCGTGGCCATGATCTCGAACCTCCAAATGCGCTTCGCTGCCTTGGCGAGTGAAGTTCATTTCGATCGGCTGGCCATCGGGATTGAAACGCAGGGCGTTACGCAACAGGTTATCCAGTGCGCGCTCCAGCATCGCTGGCCAGCCGTGCAGTTCCAGCCCAGGCTGCAGGTAGATTTCGAGCTGCTGGTGCGGGTGGCTGAGGTTTATGTCCTCGCGTAGCTTGGCGGCCAGTTGTGTCAGGTCGATGGGCTGGGCAGCACTAGGCTCTGCGTCCAGGCGGGCGAGGGTGAGGATCTCGCTGATCAGGTCTTCCAGGCGATCACATTCGCGGGTCAGGCGTGGCCAGAGTTTTTCCCGCTCGGCCGGTTCGGCGCGCTCGGCCAGCGCCAGGGCGATGCGCAGGCGGGCCAGCGGCGAGCGCAGCTCGTGAGAGACGTCACGCAACAGCTGGCGCTGGCTGCCGATCAGATCCTGCAGGCGCGCGCCCATGCGATTGAAATCGTTGGCCAGCACGCCCAGCTCGTCACGCCGGCTGGACAACCGCGCCAGGCTGTTCTGCTGGTAGGCCGTCTGTCCCAGGTCGTGCACCGCGCCACGCAGGCGATTCAGCGGCCGAGTGATGGACAGGGTCAGTAACAGGCTGAGCCCGGTCAATACCACCAGGGCGATAGCCAGTGCGCTGAGTGGCCACAGCAGGCTACCCCGGTGCCAGGCATCCAGCTCCGGGTGGGGAATCCGGTAGATGAACAGGTAGGTTTCGCCGCTCACCGGGCTTGTGTACTCGGTGGTCAGGCGCCGCCACGGCAGCCGCTTGTCGCCTTTGTTGCGCTCTTCCATGGCCGCCGCGCGAGGCGGGAAGGTGCCGCGAATAGCTGGCTGGCCGGTGTCCGCCAGTACCTGGGTGTCGATACGAAAGCGCCTTTTGCGCTGCTCGAGCAGATCCTGCGCCGCCTTGGGACCGTCGTGCTCGAAGGCCTGTACCCATTCGGCCGGCAGATTTTCCAGGCCTGGATGCTGGTTGAGAATCCAGGCGTCCTGATTCAGGGCGCGGCCGAGCAGCATGGACAGGCCAGCGACCAAGGCAATCGCCAGCCAAAAACTGCCAAAAATCCGCCAGAACAATGAACGCACAGAGGCTCCTTCAAACAGCAAACGCCTGCACCACATAAGTGGTGCAGGCGGATAGTGGGCTGGTCGTGATCACGGCCAGCGGTAGAGGTCAGCCAGCTTTCTTGTGCTCAGCTTTCCAGGCTTCGAATTCTTCGCGGTCGGCCTTGCGTTCTTTCATCTTGGCCGCATGTTCGTCGAAGGTCTTCTGCTGTTCGGGGGTCAGCAGGGCGCGAATGGCTTTTTGCTGCTTGTCATGGGAAGTCTCGCGTTCGTTTTTCAAGGCCTGCTTGTTGGCCTCGGGCAGCTTGTCCAGATAACGCTGGATCATCTCGCGGTCGTTCTTGCGCTGATCCATCATCAGTTTGTGGACCTGGCGTTGTTGATCCTTGTTCAGGTCCAGCTCATGGAACATACGTGGGCCTGGGCCCGGGCCGCCTGGGCGGTGGTCGTCACCGGGAGCAGCCATGGCCAGGGTTGGCAGGGTCATGGCGAGGAGCAGGGCGGTCATGGTCTTGCGCATGGTGTATCTCCTTGTCTCGAAACCGGCCAGTTGCCGGATGTGCCCAGATTAGGGCTTTCAAGGTAAGGCGCAGTCAGCCAAGGTAAAGGCAGGGTAAAGAGCGCTGTCGCTATGTAAGGTGGATCAGGGCGCGTAGTAATAGCCGCGCCCACGCAGCGCGACCACGCGCGGTCGACCATCGGGGTGCGGGCCTATCTTCTTGCGCAGGTTGCTTACGTGCATGTCCAGGCTACGGTCGTACAGGGTCAGCTTGCGGCCCAGAGCCAGTTGGGCGAGCGCCTGCTTGTCGACCGGCTCGCCCGGCTGCTTGAGCAGCGCTTCGAGCACCCGGCTTTCGGACAGGGTCAAGACTATTTCCTGGCCTTCGGCACCCAGCGCGGCCACGCCACGGGCCGGGCTGAAACGCAGGTCGCCCAGCTCGATCTGGCTGGACGCGGCCGGTGGCAGGCTGCGTCGGAGCACGGCACGCAGGCGGGCGGTCAGCTCGCGGGGGTCGCAGGGTTTGGCCAGGTAGTCGTCGGCGCCCAGTTCCAGGCCGAGGATGCGGTCCAGGGGTTCGCCGCGTGCCGAAAGCATCAGCACCGGCAAGTCGGGGTGCTCGCTGCGCAGCTGCTTGAGCAGCTCCAGACCGCTGCCGTCTGGCAGCATCACGTCCAGCACCACGGCGTCAGGCGCTTGCTGCGCTAGCGCTTGGCGCGCAGCCTGGCCGTCGTGACAGGCGGTGACCTGGAAACCCTCCTGGGTCAGCCAACTGGCCAGTAGGTCACAGAGTTCGACGTCGTCGTCGATCAGCAGCAGGTCGCTCATGGCAGCGGTGACGATTCCCGGTTACGGCAGTACGTGTTTGAAGGGTTTGACCACGACGCTGGCGTAGACGCCGGCGGTGCGGAACGGGTCGGCGTTGGCCCAGGTCTTGGCAGCTTCCAGCGACTCGAACTCGGCGACGATCAGGCTGCCGGTGAAACCTGCCGGGCCTGGGTCGTTGCTGTCGATGGCCGGGTTGGGGCCGGCCAATACCAGGCGGCCTTCGCTTTTCAGCTGTTCCAGGCGAGCCAGGTGAGCGGGACGAACGGAGAGGCGAAGCTCGAGGGAATTTTCCACGTCGGTGGCGATGATGGCGTAGAGCATGTCGATCCTTGTGGGTGAGCTGCGAGAAAAGAGCTAAGAGAACAGCGCGATAGCGGGGCAGGAATCTGCCAACCGCGGCATAATAACAAACATGATTCTTCGGGAAAGCGCCCCTTATGCAGGTTGATCTTCATTGCCACAGCACCGCCTCGGACGGCGCCCTGCCGCCTGCCGAGGTGGTCGCACGGGCGCACGGGCGCGGCGTCACCCTGTTGGCGCTGACCGACCACGACACCCTCGAAGGGCTCGATGAGGCGTGCGCCACGGCAGGCGAGCTGGGCGTGCAACTGGTCAATGGTATCGAGCTGTCCTGTACCTGGGGCGGCGCAACCATCCATGTGCTGGGCTATGCCTTCGACCGCGACGCGCCTGCCTTGCGCCAGGCTATCGCCGACCTGCATCAGGGGCGCTGGCTGCGCGCCGAGGAGATTTCCCGGCGCCTGGCGCTCAAGGGCATGGAGGGCGCGCTGGACGGCGCGCGGGCTATTCAGCAGGCCCAGGGCGAAAGTGACAATGCGCCGGCGCGCCCGCATTTTGCGGAATTCATGGTGCGCGCAGGTTTCGTCAAGGATCGCGCCGACGCCTTTCGCAAATGGCTGGGCTCCGGCAAGCTCGGCGACGTCAAGCAGCACTGGCCGACGTTAGATGAAACGCTCGAGACGCTGCGCCAGTCCAACGCATGGATCAGCCTCGCGCACCCCTGGCAGTACGATTTCACGCGTAGCAAGCGTCGCAAACTGGTGGCAGCCTTCGCTGCAGCAGGCGGCCATGCGCTGGAAGTCGTCAACGGCATGCAGCCGGCCGAGCAGGTCGGTGGCCTGGCGATCCTGGCGCGTGAGTTCGGCCTGCTGGCCAGTGTCGGCAGCGACTTCCATGCCCCGGGCGACTGGTCGGAGCTGGGCTTGTACCGGCCGCTGCCCGATGATCTTTCCCCGTTATGGACGCGTTTCGGCTGCGCGCCCTCGTACCACGCCGTTTGAGAGTTGCTAGTCATGAGCCAGTTTTTTCAGATACACCCGGAGAGTCCCCAGGCCCGTCTGATCAAGCAGGCGGTCGATATCATCCGCAACGGTGGCGTGGTGGTCTACCCGACCGATTCGTCCTACGCGGTGGGCTGCCAGATGGGCGCCAAGAGCGCTATGGAGCGGATTCGGCGCCTGCGTCAGCTCGATGACAAGCACAACTTCACTCTGGTGTGCCGCGACCTGTCGCAGCTCAGCACCTTCGCCAAGGTCGACACCGCCGCCTTTCGGCTGCTGAAGAACCACACGCCGGGGCCCTACACATTCATTCTCAACGCCACCCGCGAAGTGCCGCGCATGTTGCTACACCCCAAGCGCCGTACCATCGGTTTGCGCGTGCCCAATCACCCGATCGCCTCGGCGCTACTGGAGGAACTGGGCGAGACGATGATGAGCGTCAGCCTGATCCTGCCTGGCGAAGACCTGCCGATGAGCGATCCCTACGAGATGCGCCAGATGCTCGAACATCAGGTGGATCTGATCATCGATGGCGGCTTCGGCGGCCTGGAAGCCTCGACCGTGATCAGCCTGGTGGACGACGAGCCCGAGGTGATCCGCGTCGGTTGCGGCGATCCATCGCCTTTCGAGTCGCGCTGATTAGATGTCGACCGAGACCGTAGACAGCCAGGCCGGTGCCCAGCAGGAGCTGCCGTTCGCCATGGTCTATGGCGAGGCGCTCACCGAGCTGCCCGTCGACCTGTACATCCCGCCGGACGCCCTTGAAGTGTTTCTCGAAGCCTTCGAAGGCCCGCTGGATCTGCTGCTCTACCTGATCCGCAAGCAGAACATCGACGTATTGGACATCCCGGTGGCGGAGATCACCCGCCAGTACATGGGCTACGTCGAGCTGATGCACACCGTGCGCCTGGAGCTGGCTGCCGAGTACCTGGTGATGGCGGCCATGCTCGCCGAGATCAAGTCGCGCATGCTGCTGCCGCGTTCGGCCGAGGCTGAAGAAGAGGAAGACGACCCGCGTGCCGAGCTGATTCGCCGCCTGCTCGAATACGAGCGCTTCAAAGCCGCCGCCGAGGGCATCGATGCCCTACCGCGGGTGGGCCGCGACCTCATCGTGCCGCGCGTCGAGGCGCCGGAGGCGAGGGCGCGCAAGCTGCTGCCCACGGTGGAACTACAGGAACTGCTGGTGTCGATGGCCGAGGTGCTGCGCCGCGCCGACATGTTCGAGAGCCATCAGGTCAGCCGCGAGGCGCTGTCCACCCGCGAGCGCATGAGCGAGGTGCTCGAAAGGCTCAATGGCGGCGTGTTCGTGCCGTTCGTCGAGCTGTTCACCGCGGAGGAAGGTCGCCTCGGCGTAGTGGTGACCTTCATGGCGATTCTCGAGCTGGTCAAGGAGTCGCTGGTCGAGCTGGTGCAGAACGAGGCGTTCGCCGCCGTGCACGTGCGTCTGCGCGTGGCGGGTGTGGAGGAAGAGGGCGAGAGCGCGTTCGAATGAACTGCTAGACTCGCCGCTTTTGCGGCTGCGCGCGGTATATCCCGACCATGAACCTGTCCGATCCCAAGCAACTCTCCACCTTGCTCGAGGGCCTGCTGCTGGCCTCTGGCAAGCCGCTGTCGCTCGAGCGGATCATGGAATTGTTCGAGGAAGCCGAGCGCCCCGAGGCCGATGTGTTTCGCAAGGCGTTGGCGATTCTCGGCGGCAGTTGCAAGGGGCGGGCGTTCGAACTCAAGGAAGTGGCTTCCGGTTACCGTCTGCAGATTCGCGACACCTTTTCACCCTGGGTCGGCCGCCTCTGGGAGGAGCGCCCGCAGCGCTATTCGCGAGCCATGCTCGAGACCCTGGCGCTGATTGCCTACCGCCAGCCCATCACCCGCGGCGAGATCGAGGAGATCCGCGGCGTGGCGGTGAACAGCCAGATCGTCAAGACGTTGCAGGAGCGCGAGTGGATTCGCGTGGTCGGCTACCGCGACGTGCCTGGTCGGCCGGCCATGTTCGCCACCACCAAGGGTTTTCTTGATCACTTCAACCTGAAGAACCTCGACGAGCTGCCGCCGCTGGCTGCGCTGCGCGAGCTGGAGCCCGAGCCGGTGCTGGCTCAGGATGACGATGACCCGGCGGTGCCACAAAGCCTGCAGGCGCGCGCCGATCTGGCCCTGGCGGATGATGACGTCGAGCCCGACGCCCAAGGCAAGGCCGAGACCAGCTTCGGCTCGCTGCTGGCTGAGCTGGACGCCATGGAGCAGGGCCTGAAAACCGACTTTGATGATCTGACGCGTCAGGACGATGAGTCGAACCCCGACGCGCCGGAAACGGTCTCTAACGCTGCGGGCGATCCGTCCACCAGCGAGCGCGAAGAGACTTCATGAAAGATCCCTGTATCAGCGTCTGCAAATTCGATGACGGCATCTGCCTGGGCTGCGGGCGCAGCAAGGCGGAAATCAAGGCCTGGAAGAAGCTCGACAAGGCCGAACGGCGCTTGGTCGTCGCCGAGGCCGACATGCGCCTGCTGGCCATGGGCAGCAAGGCACGTCGCAAACGCTAGGCGCCGACCAGCGGTCAGGCGCTAGACCGCTCGCCGGCTATGCTCTGCTGCCAGGTGCGTGCCGCGTCCGATCCGCGTATGATGCGCGCCCCTTCGACGACTTGATCGTCCCATCACCAGAAAACACCGGGAGGTGCCCAGATGAGTGAAACCGAAGAATACAGCCCCGCTGGCGAAAAACTGCAGAAGGTCCTGGCTCGCATGGGCCTGGCCTCGCGCCGCGAAATCGAATCCTGGATCACTGCCGGCCGCGTAAAGGTCAACGGCAGCGACGCCAGCCTTGGCCAGCGTGTCGACCTGCATGACGCCATCTCTGTCGACGGTCGTCTGCTACGCCGCGAAGAGGCGACGGAAACCGTGCGCCGCGTGCTGATCTACAACAAGCCCGACGGCGAGATCTGCACCCGCGACGACCCGGAAGGCCGCCCGACGGTATTCGACCGCCTGCCGCGCCCGAAAGACGGCCGCTGGATCAACATCGGCCGTCTGGACATCAACACTACCGGTCTGCTGATGTTCACCACCGACGGCGAGTTGGCCAACCGTTTGATGCACCCCTCCTATCAGATGGACCGTGAGTACGCCGTGCGCGTACGTGGCGAGGTGGACGAGGAGATGATCGAGCGCCTCAAGGCGGGCGTGATGCTCGAGGACGGCCCGGCCAAGTTCACCGATATCCAGGAAGCGCCAGGTGGTGAGGGTTTCAACCACTGGTACCACTGCGTGGTCATGGAAGGTCGTAACCGCGAAGTACGTCGCCTGTGGGAATCCCAGGGCCTGGTGGTCAGCCGCCTGAAGCGCGTGCGCTTCGGCCCGGTGTTCATGACCTCGGACCTGCCCATGGGCCGCTGGCGGGAAATGGGCCAGCGCGAAGTTGACATCCTCAGCGAAGAAGTTGGCCTTAAGCCGGTTGCTTTGCCGGAGATGAAGGAAAAGACCCGCGAGAAGCTCGACCGCATGCAGCGCAAGGCCGCCAAGCCGGTTGGTCGTGGTGAGCGCCCGGGACGCACCCTGCGTCCTGCCAACGGTGGTCCTGCCCAGGGTTCAGCTCGCGGTACTCGTGAAGAGCAAGGGGAGCGCCCAAGCCGCCCCCCCCGTACGCCGCGGGCTGACTCCTCTCGCGGTACGCCAGTTGCCGAGCGCCCGCGTGATGTCGGCAAGAAGCCGGGCAAGTCGCGTGGCGAGCGCGCCGAGTCGAGCGAGCGGGCGCCACGCAAGCCGGCGGATAGCGATAACCGTCGCAGCCGTCCGGCGGGTGATGGCCAGCGGCCGGGCTTCGGTCGCGGCAGCCGCAAGCCGCAGTAAAGGCTGAAAGCTTGGTGTAGCGCAGGGGCGGCAACGCCCTCGGCAGGAGAGCACACAGGCTAACCTGTACGAGCGGCTTTAGCCGCGATTCCCTGCGAAGGGCCCGCGGCTGAAGCCGCTCCTACGCATCGATGCGAGCAGCTTACAGATGAAAAGGGCCCCGATCCTTACGGACGGGGCCCTTTTTCATGGGCGTTGATCAGGCGATTCAGACAGCCATGGCCAGACAGTTGCGGCCGCTGCGCTTGGCGCTGTACAGCGCCTTGTCAGCGCGGTTGAGCAGTCCGTCCACCGACTCGCCGAGTTCCAGGCTGGCGCAACCCAGGCTGATGGAAATCTGCACCGGACGGCCCTGCGCCACGCACTGTAGACCCAGTACCGCCTCGCGCAGGCGCTCGCCAACCAGCTGCGCACCCTCACGCGATGTGGCGGAAAGCAACACCAGAAACTCCTCGCCACCATAGCGGAACACCATGTCGATGTTGCGCAGCTGATCCTTGATGGTGGTAGCCACCGCCTTGAGCACTTCGTCGCCGGCGCTGTGGCCGTGCTCATCGTTGATGCTCTTGAAGTGGTCGATGTCCAGCATCAGCAGCGACATCGGCTGGCCATTGCGGCGTGCCAGCTCGATTTCGCGGCCCAGCACCTGATCCATGGCGATGCGGTTGCCGGTGTTGGTCAGTGGATCGCGCAGCGCGCTCTGGATCGCCACGCGGTAGAGCAGGGCATTGCGCAGCGGGTACATGAGGCTGGCCAGCAGGGATTCGAGCTGCGCCAGTTCGTGATCGGAAAAGCGCTGGCGCCGCCGGAAGGTCAGCTCGCCCAGATATTCGCTCTCGTGACTGAGGCGGTAGGTGGCCGAGTGATTGGCCGGTTGGCCGAAGTCCAGGCGCAGGTCACTACTCGAATGTTGGTAACCCAGCGAATCCACCGGCACCAAGTGCTGCAGCTCACGGAAGAAGGTGGCGAGGATACGCTCGGCGTCCAGGCTGGTCTGCAGCTGCAGACCGAGGCGCTGGCGCAACTGCGCCAGGCTGACCGGGCGGGTCTGCTCCTTGCGCGCTGAAGCGCCGAGACGCTGCACTTTGGCGGCATCGAAATCGATGGTGTTTTTCTGGCTGGGTGGGACCATTTTTGTGAACCTCTGGCGCTTCATTGCAGCTGCAGGCTACAGAGCTAATTTCATGCCAGTCTTTTAGGGCCGATTAAAAGCCTTGAGGTTCAACAGGTTGCAGCTGATCGATAGCGGCAGAGGGCCATTGATGGCAATGCGCCGTCAGAATGACGGCAAGAATTTGCCGCTCTGGAAAGACGCCGCGACAATTTAATGTCGCGGCGCCGATCGTGGTGGGCGAGGGCGATAAGGCGGCGATTATTGGGCGTCGAATGCCTGGCCATTGATGCCCTGGCTATCCGGCCCCATCAGGTACAGGTAGACCGGCATGATGGCCTCCGGCGTCGGTCGGGTCTGCGGATCCTCGCCAGGATAAGCCTGGGCGCGCATTTCGGTGCGGGTGCCGCCCGGATTGACGCTGTTGGCGCGGATCGCAGTTATGCCTTCGATCTCGTCGGCCATCACCTGCATCAGCCCTTCGGTGGCGAACTTGGACACCGCATAAGCGCCCCAGTAAGCGCGGCCCTTGCGGCCCACGCTGCTGGAGGTGAATACCACCGAAGCATCGGCGGACACCTTGAGCAGCGGCAACAGTGTGCTGGTCAGCATGAACATCGCGTTGACGTTGACCTGCATGACACGCATGAAATTATCGCCGGACAGCTGCTCCAGCGGCGTACGTGGGCCGATGATCGAGGCGTTGTGCAGCAGGCCGTCGAGCTTGCCGAATTCTTTTTCGACCATCGCCGCCAGCTCATCGTACTGGTGCGGCAGCGCCGTTTCCAGGTCGAATGGAATCACCACCGGCTGTGGGTGGCCCGCCTGCTCGATGGCGTCGTAGGTACGCGCCAGGTTCTCCTCGCTCTTGCCCAATAGCAGCACGGTAGCGCCATGGGCAGCATAGGTGCGCGCTGCGGCGGCGCCAATCCCGCGGCCGGCGCCGGTCACCAGGATCACGCGATCCTTGAGCAGGTCGGGGCGGGCGCTGTAATCGAACATGGGAATTTCTCTTTAATCGTGAGTAGGGTGAAGGGCGGGGTCGGTCTTGAAGCCTCGGCAGACTGCCGCCAGCTTGTGCCCATCCGGGTCGCGGACATAAGCACTGAAGAAGTCGGCGCCATAATGCAGGCGCAGGCCGGGCGGGCCTTCACAGCGGCCGCCGTGGGTCAATGCGGCATGGTGGAAGTCGCGTACCGCCTGCCAGCTGTGGGCGCGCAAAGCGATCATGCTGCCATTGCCGACGCTCGGCGGCTCATCGTTGAACGGCTTGCAGAGCCACAGGGCCAGTTTCTCGCGACCATCGTCCAGGTAGGTGCCCCAGCCGATCCAGTCGTCCCAACCTTTGCCGCCTGGCGTGCAGCGCTCTAGCCCGAGCGGCGCCAGGGCTGCATCGTAGAATCGCGCGGCGCGTTGCAGATCGCTGCAGCCAAGGCTGAGGTAGCTGAACATCAGGCGTCCTCAGCAGCTGCACAGCGCCTGATCGAGCACCTTGCGCAGCTCCAGCGGGTGGTCAATGACCACGTCGGCGCCCCAGTGACGGGGGTTGTCGTCGGGGTGGATGTAGCCGTAGGTGACCGCCGCAGTCTTGGTGCCGGCGTCGCGGCCGGATTCGATGTCGCGCAGGTCGTCGCCGACGAACAGCACGCTGGCCGGGTCGAGCTTGAGGGTCGAGCACGCGAGGATCATCGGCTCCGGGTCGGGCTTGCTGCGGGTCACGTGGTCCGGGCAGATCAGGATCGAGGAGCGCTCGGCCAGGCCCAGGCGCTGCATGATCGGCTCGGCGAAACGCAGCGGCTTGTTGGTCACCACACCCCAGATCAGCTTGGCCCGTTCGATATCCTCGAGCAGCGGCTCGATGCCTTCGTAGGGACGGGTCAGCACCGCGCAGTGATCCTGGTAGCGTTCCAGGAATTCCAGGCGCAAGGCTTCGAACTCCGGGCTCATCGGGTCGATATCGAACGCGTTGAGGATCATCGCCCGGGCGCCGCCGGAGACGTGGTCGCGAATCAGCTTTTCCGCTACCGGCGGCAGGCCGCGCTCGGCGCGCATGGCCTGGCAGATGGCGATGAAGTCCGGCGCGCTGTCGAGCAGCGTGCCATCCATGTCGAAAAGAACCGCGCGCAAGCGCATCAGGCCTCCTTGGGGATTCGAGTCATAGCGTTGGCGTGTGCCCCTGGCGTGGGCAACGGGCGTGAGACGCATGTTGCCAGTTTCCGTTGCCGGATGGGGGCACACAGATTGACTCACTGTATGTCACTTTGTCGCAGCGTGCAGCCGGTTAGCTCATCAGACTTACCTGGGCGGCGACGATGCGCCACCTGCCGTCCAGTTTCACCCAGCTCTGCTGCTGGCGGCCGATACGCTCGCTGCCCGCGCGGGTGAACTCGGTGCTGCATACGGCGAAGTTCTCGCCATAGGTGGTGATGACCGTGTTGTGCAATTCGCGGTGCAGGCCGGCGGTTGGTCGCGCAGCGCGAAAGGCACGGATCTCGTCGATGCCATAGAGGTTTTCGGAGGCGCCGAGGCGCACGGTGCGCGGGTCGTGCCAGAACAGCTCGTCGAGTACGGCGATATCGTTGCTGATCAACGCCTGCTCATAGCGCTGAAAGGCAGCGATGACTTCGGCGCGCACGACTGGCAGGTCTATCTGTTCAGGGCTCATGCATTCACTCCAGGTTCACGGCTTGGGCTTGCGCGATGCCCAGGCGCTCCAGCGCTGCAGCAGCCCGCAGGCAGGCATCTTCACGAAATGGCGCGGCGATCAGCTGCACGCCGATCGACAGGCCGGCGGCAGTGCACAGTGGTGCGCTGACTACGGGCAGGCCGAGAAAGGAAATCGGCTGGGCCAACATGCCCATGCTGGCGCGGGTCGGCAAATCGACGCCGTTGATGCGCAGGGTCGCCTGGCCGATCGGCGTCGCACTGGTGGGTGTCGCTGGGGCGATCAGCACATCGATATCGTTGAACAGCGGTAGTACCTGGTTCTGGAAATGCCGCCGGAAGCGCTGCGCCTGGACGTACCAGGCGGCGGGAATCATCGCGCCGGCCAGCAGGCGTTCGCGCGACAGCGGCTCGAAAGCCTCCGGTGAGTTGCGCAGTGCCGGCAGGTAGGCGTTGCCGCCTTCGCTGGCGCTGATGATGAACGCCGAAGTGCGGGCCAGCTCGGCGTCGGCCAGGGTGACCTCCTCGCTGGCGTTCAGGGCCTTGGCGGCCCGGGCTACGGCGTCGCGGGCGCTGTCATCGCACCACTGCTGGAAGTAGCCACCCAGCACGCCGACGCGCAGGCCGCCCAGATCCTGCTCGAGAAGCTCCGATACGGCTTGCGGCGGCTGGCTGGCCTGGAAACCGTCCGCCGGATCATGGCCCTGCAGTGCGTCGTAGACGGCGGCGAGGTCGGCGGTGCTGCGCGCCAGCGGCCCGATATGGTCTAGGCTGCCCACGAACGGGTGCGAGCCGCTGCGCGACAGTCTGCCAAAGGTGGGCTTGAGGCCGAAGATTCCGCAGAGCGAGGCGGGCACGCGAATGGAGCCGTTGGTGTCGCTGCCCAGGGAGAAGTTCACCAGGCCGGCTGCAACCGCCGCTGCCGAGCCTCCGGAGGATCCACCGGCGATGCGTGACAGGTCGTGGGGGTTGCGGGTCGCGCCGAAGTGGGTGTTTTCCGTGGTGAACCCGTAGGCGTAGGCATCCATGTTCAGCATCCCCGTGAGCAGGGCGCCGCTGGCGGACAGCTGGCGCACGGCCCAGGCGTCGGCCTGTGCGGCTGGTCGGTTCTGGAACAGCCGGGCGCCGGCCAGGGTCGGAAAGCCAGCGACATCGAACAGGTTCTTCGCCCCATAGGGCACCGCCGCCAGGGCGGGCAGGGGCGAGCCTTCGCGGCGCAAGCGGTCTAGCCGCTCGGCTTCCTCGCGCATGCGCTGGTGGGTGATCTGCGTCCAGGCATTGATTGCCGGGTTATGACGTTCGATGGCCGCCAGGCTGTGCTCGGTGATTTCCTGGGCGCTGAGCTCGCCCGCTGCCAGGGCCGTTCGGATTTCGTCGATGGAGAGCAGGGCGGGATTCATGCCTGGTACACCCCCGCAACTTCCAGTCGATCATCAAGCGCAAAGGCCATCAGCGGTTCGGCCATGGCGGCGATGCGGCTGAACTGGGTGAGCAGCTCCTGGCGCCGCGCGTCGTCCAGCTCCAGGGCCAGAACCTGTTCCATCTGGGCGACATAGGCGGCCCAGTCGGGCGTGATCGGTGGCATGGTGATCTCCTTGCGAAGTGGGGGTTCTAGGCCACGGGTGCGGTGGAATGAATTGCCGCGGGCGATTTCAGCAGGTGGGCAGTTTCTATATCATCGGTCGAATGAAACGAAAGTTACAAGGCGCCTTCCATGACTCAACTCGATGAACGTCTGCGCAGCCACTATGCACAGCTCGCGCCACAGGAGCAGCGCATCGCTGACTTCGTGCTCGATCATTACGATGATCTGGTCAGCTACAACAGCGCCGAGCTAGCGCGGCTCGCCGGGGTCTCCAAGGCCACCGTGAGCCGGCTGTTCAAGCGCCTGGGGTACGAGAAATACAAGGACATGCGCGATGAGCAGCGCAGCCTGCGCCAGAGCGGCATGCCGGTGGCCGACAACCGTGACGTGGTGCAGGGCAACACCTTGCTGGCCCGCCATTACAAACAGGAAATGGCCAACCTCACCCAGTGGGTCAATGCCATCGAGGCCGAGTCGTTCGGCGAGGTGGTTCGCGCGCTGGGCAGCAGCAGGCGCGTCTTCGTGGTGGGCCTGCGCAACGCCTTTCCCGTGGCGCTGCACATGCGCCAGCAACTGCTGCAGGTGCGCAGTGCGGTGCAGGTGCTGCCCCAGCCAGGGCAGACGCTGGCCGAGGAGCTGGTCGACCTGACGGCCGAAGATCTGGTGGTGGTGTTCGGGTTCAGGCGCCGCCCGCGGATCATTCGCCCGCTCCTGCAAGCCCTGCAGGCCCAGCAGGTACCGACCCTGGTGATCTGCGAGCCGCAGGCCCAGGGCGTCATCGCGCTCGCCAGCTGGCACCTGTGCGCGCCACTGGACAGCGTGTCGGCATTCGACAGTTATTCCAGCGCCAACAGCCTGATCAACCTGCTGGTCAACGCACTGCTGCACGAGCAATTGACCGAGGGGCGTCAACGCATTCACCAGATCGCCGGGCTCTACGGCCAACTGGACGAATTGGAACAGCGTTAGTGCGCCTTTGTGGTGCGAAGCAGTATGAGGGCGCCAGATGGCGCCCTTTTTTGTGGCGTGCCATGCGTGTGTTTCGCCTCTTTATCGTGCTCGTGAGCAGTAGCACTCCCTCGCAAAGTACGTGGTGGTTGGCTTGTAGGGCCGGTATGACAAGCGTTGCCCTGAAAAAGCATGGCCAGAAAATACGCTGGCACGTTGGTTGCAAATTTGAAAATAACGAATCTTTCGTTTCATGACTGACGATGATGGGGTGAAGACGATGAAGAAGGGATTGATCGCACTGCTGACCGCTGGCCTGCTGCTGACCCAAGTAACCAGCGCGCTGGCCGACCAGTTGCAAGAGATCGAAAAACGCGGGGTGATCCGCATTGCCGTGCCGCAGGATTTCCCGCCATTTGGCTCCGTGGGCACCGACCTGCAGCCTCAGGGGTATGACATCGACATGGCCAAATACCTGGCCAAGGAGATGAAACTTAAATTGCAGCTGGTACCGGTCACCAGCGCCAACCGAGTGCCGTACCTGCAGACCGACAAGGTCGACCTGGTGATCTCCAGCTTGGGCAAGAACGCCGAGCGTGAGCAGGTGATCGATTTCAGCGCCGCCTACGCACCGTTCTTCCTTGGCGTGTTCGGTGCCAAGGACAACGCCCTGGCGAAGGCTGACGAGCTGGTCGGCAAGTCGATTGGCGTGACCCGCGGCGCCGTGGAAGACATGGTGCTCACCGAGGTGGCGCCAGAGGGGGCCGAGGTCAAACGCTACGAGGACAACAACACCACGCTGTCTGCCTATCTGTCCGGGCAGGTGGAGTTCGTCGCCACCGGCAACCTGGTGGTCGCGGCCATCGAGCGTCAAAACGCGGCCCGTGCTCCGGTGGCCAAGTTCATGCTCAAGGATTCGCCGTGCTACATCGGCCTGCGCAAGGGTGAGGCGGCGCTGAAAGCCAAGGTCGACGCGCTGATCGAGCAGGCCAAGGCTGACGGTACGCTCAACGGTCTGTCCGAAGAGTGGCTGAAGGCGCCGCTGCCCGCGAACCTGGGCGCTTAAGGGCTGACCGATGATGGCGCAGCTGAATTTCTCCGCTCTGTGGCCGTACTGGCCGGAGCTGTTGTCCGGCCTCTGGGTGACCATTCAGCTCACGGTGATGGCGACCATGGGCGGCGTGGGCCTGGGCATTCTCGGTGCAGCCCTGCGCAGCGGCCGGCCGAGCGTGCTGAGCCGCCTGTGGGGCGTCTACGTCGAGCTGATTCGCAACACGCCATTCGTGGTGCAGCTGTTCTTCATCGTCTTCGGCCTGCCCAATCTGGGCCTGAAGCTGACCGCAGGCGAGGCTGCGCTGCTGGCGATGCTGATTAACCTGGGCGCCTACAGCACCGAGATCATCCGTGCCGGCATCCAGGTCACGCCTCGCGGCCAGTGGGAGGCCGGTCGCGTGCTGGGTCTGAGCCGCACGCAAACATTCGTGCGTGTGGTGCTGCCACCATCGCTCAAGCGCATTTATCCGGCGCTGGTCAGTCAGTGCATCATCGTCATGCTCGGTTCCTCGGTGGTTTCCCAGGTTTCCCATGAGGAGCTGACCTTCGCGGCCAACCTGATCCAGTCGCGTACCTTCCTGAGCTTCGAGGTTTACCTGGTGACCACGCTGCTGTACCTGGCGCTGTCCATCGCCATGCGCCAGCTGCTGTTGGCGGCCGGCCGCAAGTGGTTTGGAGAGCAGCCATGATGACCACCTTCACCGACTGGGACATCCTGCGCAATCTGCTTCTGGCTGCGCGCTGGACCGTGCTGCTGTCGCTTACCGCATTCATCGGCGGCACCTTGGTGGCCATTCCGCTGGTGATGGCGCGACTTTCCAAGCGGGCCTGGCCGCACTGGCTGATTCGCGGCTATACCGAGATGTTCCAAGGCACGCCGCTGCTCATGCAGCTGTTCCTGGCGTTCTTCGGCGTGGCCCTGCTGGGCATCGACGTGTCGCCCTGGACGGCTGCCTCGCTGGCGCTGACCTTCTACACCAGTGCGTTTCTGGTGGACATCTGGCACGGCAGTATCCGCGCGCTGCCCAAGGGCCAGTGGGAAGCCTGTCGCTGCCTGGGGTTGGACGTCGGGCAGATGCTGTTTCGCGTCATCCTGCCCCAGGCGCTGCGCATCGGCATCGCGCCCACCGTGGGCTTCGCCGTCCAGGTGATCAAGGGCACCGCGCTGGCGTCGATCATCGGTTTCGTCGAGCTGACCAAGGCCGGCACCATCCTCAACAACGTCACCTACGAGCCGTTCAAGGTGTTCGGCCTGGTGGCGCTGGGCTACTTCCTGATGTGTTATCCGCTGTCGCGTTACAGCCAGTATCTGGAGAAGAAATTCAATGCCGCTCATCACCATTGATCAGGTACAGAAGTACTACGGCGACAACCACGTGCTCAAGGGTGTCGATCTCGATATCGAGGTGGGCGAGGTGGTGTCGATCATCGGCCGCAGCGGCTCGGGCAAGAGCACCTTGCTGCGCTGCATCAATGGCCTGGAGGGCTATCAGGACGGCAGCATCAAGCTCGGCGGCATGACCATCACCGACCGCGATTCCCAGGCGCGGGAAATCAGCCGCTCGGTGGGCATGGTGTTCCAGAGCTTCAACCTGTTCCCGCACATGACCGCCCGTGAGAACGTCATGCTGGCGCCGCGTCGCGTGCTGAAGAAGAGCGATGCCGAGTGCCGTGAGCTGGCGGCACGCATGCTCGAGAAGGTGGGCCTTGGTGATCGCCTGGACTATTACCCCGCGAGCCTTTCCGGTGGCCAGCAGCAGCGCGTCGCCATCGCCCGTGCGCTGGCTATGTCGCCCAAGGTGCTGCTGTGCGACGAAATCACCTCGGCGCTGGACCCGGAGCTGGTCGGCGAGGTGCTCAAGGTGCTCGAGCAACTGGCCAAGGAGGGCATGACGCTGATCCTGGTCACCCACGAAATGAATTTTGCCCAGGAGGTGGGTGACCGCGTGGTGTTCATGCACCAGGGCCGCGTATGGGAACAAGGCCCCAGCCGCGAGCTGTTCGCCAACCCGCAGAGCGCCGAACTCAAGCAATTCATCTCGTCCGTACGCGGACTGAACTGAGCGTCTCAAGAACGAGAGAACCAGATGAACACGACTTTCCTGCCCGTCAATCCGCCCCAACGCGTGCTCATGGGCCCCGGCCCGATCAATGCCGACCCGCGCGTGCTGCGCGCCATGTCCAGCCAGTTGATCGGCCAGTACGACCCGGCCATGACCGGCTACATGAACGAAGTGATGGCCCTGTATCGAGGCGTGTTCCGCAGCACCAATGCCGCCACCTTGCTGGTCGACGGCACCTCGCGCGCCGGCATCGAGGCCATCCTGGTGTCGGCGATTCGCCCGGGTGACAAGGTGCTGGTGCCGGTATTCGGCCGTTTCGGCCACCTGCTCTGTGAAATCGCCCGACGCTGCCGCGCCGAGGTGCACAGCATCGAAGTGCCGTGGGGCGAAGTGTTCAGCGCGCAGCAGATCGAGGATGCGATCAAGCAGGTCAAGCCGCGCCTGCTGCTGACCGTGCAGGGCGACACCTCGACCACCATGCTGCAGCCGCTGGCCGAGCTGGGCGAGATCTGCCGCCGCCACGGCGTGCTGTTCTACACCGACGCTACCGCCTCCCTGGGCGGTAATGCCCTGGAAGCCGATGCCTGGGGGCTGGATGCGGTCTCCGCCGGCTTGCAGAAGTGCCTCGGCGGGCCATCCGGCACCGCGCCGATCACCCTGGGTGCGGCGATGGTGGAGGTGATCCGCCGCCGCGCTCATGTCGAGGCCGGCATCCGCACCGACGCCCATCGCGACGGCGAGGACGAGATGATTTACTCCAACTATTTCGACCTCGGCATGATCCTCGACTACTGGGGCCCCGAGCGCCTCAACCACCACACCGAAGCCACCTCGGCGCTGTTCGGTGCCCGCGAGTGCGCCCGTGTGCTGCTCGAAGAAGGCCTGGACGCTGCCATCGCGCGCCACAAGCTGCACGGCGATGCGCTGCTCAAGGGCATTCAGGGCATGGGCCTGGAGACTTTCGGCAATCTCGAACACAAGATGAACAACGTGCTGGGCGTGGTGATTCCCCAGACGGTCAACGGCGATGAGGTGCGCAAGCTGCTGCTCGAGGACTTCGGCATCGAGATCGGCACCTCGTTCGGGCCGT
Source organism: Pseudomonas sp. CNPSo 3701 (assembly GCF_028674975.1). Taxonomy (NCBI): domain Bacteria; kingdom Pseudomonadati; phylum Pseudomonadota; class Gammaproteobacteria; order Pseudomonadales; family Pseudomonadaceae; genus Pseudomonas; species Pseudomonas sp. CNPSo 3701. Next base: position 561,542 of record NZ_JAQZSI010000003.1, read on the forward strand.
TGGCCGGCAAGATCTGGCGCATCGGCACCATGGGCTACAACGCCCGCAAGGATTGCGTGATGCAGACCCTCAGCGCCCTGGAGGCGGTGCTCAACCGCCTCGGCCTGCGCACCACCCAGGGCGCGGCCATGCAGGCGGCCTGGGATCACTACGGCGAGCGCCGCTGATGGGTGCTCTGGACGATCGACAGGCCGCGGCGCGGGTCATGGCGCGCTGCGACGAACTGGCGGCGATCAGCGAGTCCGCCGACGGGCTGACCCGGGTGTACCTGTCGCCCGAGCACCAGCGCGCCAATGCCCTGGTAGGCGAGTGGATGCAAGCGGCCGGAATGCGCACCTGGCAAGACGCCGTCGGCAACATCTGCGGCCGCTATGAAGGCCAGAGTGCCGGCGCCCAGGCGCTGCTGCTCGGCTCGCACCTGGACACCGTGCGCAATGCCGGGCGCTACGACGGCATGCTCGGGGTGATCGCCGCCATCGAGGTGGTGCAGCGCTTTCACGACCTCGGTATCCGCCTGCCGCTGGCCATCGAGATCGTCGGCTTCGGCGACGAGGAGGGCACGCGCTTCGGCATCACCCTGCTGGGCAGCCGTGGGCTGACTGGCAGCTGGCCGCAGCAGTGGCTCACCCAGGCCGATGCGGATGGCGTCAGCGTCGCCCAGGCGATGGCAGCCTGGGGGCTCGATCCGGCAGCTATCGCCAGCGCCGCTCGTCCGGCCAGGGACTTTGCGGCCTATCTGGAACTGCATATCGAGCAGGGCCCGTGCCTGGAGCGTGAAGCGCTGGCGCTGGGCGCGGTCACGGCCATCAATGGCGCGCGCCGGCTCAACTGCCGTTTCATCGGCCAGGCCGGGCATGCCGGTACGGTGCCGATGAGTCATCGCCAGGACGCCCTGGCCGCCGCCGCGCAGTGGATGGTGGCGATCGAGGCGCGGACCCGGCAGCATGGCCCGCAACTGGTGGCCACCGTGGGCCGCCTGCAATGCCATCCAGGGGCGGTGAACGTCATTCCGGGGGAGGTCGAATTGACCCTGGATGTCCGTGGCCCCGAGGATCACGCCCTGGCCGAGCTGCTCGACGACCTGCTCGGCGAGGGCGAAGCCATCGCCCGGCAGCGCGGGCTGAGCTTCGCTGCCAGCCAGTATTACGGTATTTGCGCGACCCGCTGCGACGCCGCCATGCAGGCGTCACTGGCGCAGGTGTTGAGCGAGGTGCAAGGGCGCAGCCTGTCGCTGCCCAGTGGCGCTGGCCATGACGCCATCGCCATGGCTGAGCGCTGGCCGGTCGGCATGCTGTTCGTGCGTTGTGCCGGGGGCATCAGCCATAACCCGGCCGAGGCGGTTGCAGCCGAGGACGTGGGCCTGGCGGTCGACGCCTACGCGCGCTGGGTACGGGCGCTGGCCGAACAGCCGCCGGAGTCGGCGGCCTGAGGGTAGAGCTGGCGGTCAGTCGGCCTTGCGGGTGTGCATCATGTAATTGACGTCGACATCCTTGGTCAGCTTGTAGTGCTTGGTCAGCGGGTTGTAGGTCAGGCCGATGATGTCCTTGACCTCCAGGCCGGCCTGACGGCTCCAGGCACCCAGCTCGGAAGGACGGATGAATTTCTTGAAATCGTGGGTGCCGCGCGGCAACAGACGCAGGATGTACTCGGCGCCGATCACCGCGAACAGGTAAGCCTTGGGGTTACGGTTGATGGTGGAAAAGAACACCTGGCCGCCGGGTTTGACCAGCTTGTGGCAGGCGCGAATCACCGAGGACGGATCCGGCACGTGCTCGAGCATTTCCAGGCAGGTGACCACGTCGAACTGGCCGGGCATTTCATCGGCCATGGCTTCGGCGGTGATCTGCCGGTAATCCACTTCCACGCCTGATTCGAGTTGGTGCAGGCGGGCCACGGCCAGCGGCGCCTCACCCATGTCGATACCGGTCACGCTGGCGCCACGCTGGGCCATGGCTTCACTGAGAATGCCGCCGCCACACCCGACGTCGAGCACCTTCTTGCCGGCCAGGCCGGCACGCTCGTCGATCCAGTTGACGCGCAGCGGGTTGATCTCGTGCAGCGGCTTGAACTCGCTTTCCTTGTCCCACCAGCGATGGGCGAGGGCTTCGAATTTGGCGATTTCAGCGTGGTCGACGTTGCTCATGGTTTTCCCTGAATAAAGCGAATGCGTATGACAGGACGCGCGAGGCGTCCATGTTGCCAGCTCTGCGCGGCGCGTTGCTGGCCTGTAATGTGTGACAGTTTGCCGTACTTCGTGATCAATGTGCTGGACGCCCGGCTATCTTCGCGCCCCACTGTTGCGTATTGGCGATAATTCGCGCTTCGTCCAGGCGCGTCAGGCGGCCTTCGTCGAGCAGCGGCTTGCCGGCTACCCAGAGGTGCTCCACGCAGTGCCGCGAGGTGGCGTAGATCAGCTGGGAAACCGGATCGTACACCGGCTGCTGGGCGAGGCCGCGCAGGTCGAAGGCTACGATGTCGGCGGCCTTGCCGAGCTCCAGCGAGCCAATCTCGCTGTCCAGGCCCAGGGCGCGGGCGCCATTGAGGGTCGCCATGCGCAGCGCGCGGTGGGCATCCAGCGCACTGGCCGAGCCGGCCACGGCCTTGGCCAGCAGGGCGGCCGTGCGGGTTTCGCCGAGCAGATCGAGGTCGTTGTTGCTGGCTGCGCCGTCGGTGCCGATGGCCACGTTGACGCCGGCCTGCCAGAGTTTCTCGACCGGGCAGAAGCCGCTGGCCAGCTTGAGATTGGATTCGGGGCAGTGGATCACGCTGCTGTTGGTGGCCACCAGCAGGGCGATGTCTTCGTCGTCGATCTGCGTCATGTGCACGGCCTGGAAGCGCGGGCCCAGCAGGCCCAGGCGGTTCAGCCGCGCCAGCGGGCGCTCGCCGTGGTGCTCCAGGCTCTGCTGCACTTCGAAGGCGGTTTCATGGACGTGCATGTGGATGCCGGCGTCCACTTCCTCGGCGAGGATGCGCAGTTTTTCCAGGTTGGCATCGCTGACCGTGTAGGGCGCATGGGGGCCGAAGGCGACGCTGATGCGCGGGTGGTGCTTCATGTCGTCGAACAGCGTCACGCCCTTGCGCAGCGCCTCGTCGGCATCCCGGGCGCCGGGGATGGCGAAATCCAGCACCGGGATACTGATCTGCGCGCGCATGCCGCTGGCGTGCACCCGTTCGCAGGCCATCTCGGGAAAGAAGTACATGTCGGCGAAGCAGCTGATGCCGCTCTTTATCTGTTCGGCGATGGCCAGCTCGGTGCCGTCCTGCACGAACTGCTCATCGACCCATTTGGCTTCCGCCGGCCAGATGTGTTTCTCCAGCCAGGTCATCAGCGGCAGGTCATCGGCCAGGCCGCGGAACAGGGTCATGGCCGCATGTCCATGGGCGTTGACCAGGCCGGGCGTCAGCAGGCGGCCCGGCAGTTCGCGAATCTCTGTCGCGCCACGGCGCAGGGCCTCGGCGCGCGGTGCGATCAGGGCGATCTTGCCGTCGCGGACACCGAGGCCATGGTCATGCAGCACCACGCCAGCAGGCTCGACCGGCACCAGCCAGGTGGGCAGCAATAAAAGGTCGAACGGGGCGTCGGCCATGGGGGGGTCCGTGAGCGAAAACGCTGAGTCTATAGCGGAATGCCGCGGTCTTGAAGGTGCGCGGCGTGCGGTCGGTTGCCTGGCGGGCGTATACTGGCCGGCTTTCTAGGATGGAGTAGGTGATGCGCGAGCGTTTGCTGGCTGCCGAGCAGGTCGTGGGGTTCGTCTGGCGCGAGGGTGCGCTGCACGTGCTCGATCAGCGCCGCCTGCCCGGCGAGCAGGTCTGGCAGGCCTGTCACTCGGTGTCGGCGGTGGTCGCCATGCTGGCCGAGGGTGCGCTGCAGGGCGTTACCGCGCAAATGATCTGCAGTGGTTATGGGCTGGTGCTGGGCGCCCGCCAGCGTGCGGACGAGGGCGCCGACTGGCGCGCCGGGCTGCAGGTCGATATCGACGCCTTGTGCGTGGCCGGCCTGCCGTCTGAAGAAGGCAAACGCCTGTTGGCACGTATGCAGCAGCGCCTGGCGATCCTCAAGCCCGGCGCGCAGCCCCTGGCCGTGCTGGAGGATGAAGCCGGCGGCGCCCACCAGCGTGACCGCGAAGCCAATCTGGCCATGGCCCAGCTGGGCGTGGAGCTGATCCGCGGCTTCCAGGGCAACCTGCAGAACCTCTTGAGCATCGGCAGTGCCGGCGCGCTGGCCGGTGGCGGCATCGGTACCGCCCTTGGCGTGGTGCGCGCGGCGCAGCTCGAAGGGTTGCTGGAGCGTTGCTACCTGGGTGAAAGCCGACCGTTTCTGCAAGGCGCGCGCCTGGCTGCCTGGGAGCTGCATCAGGAAGGTATCGCCGTGGCGTTGAGCGCGGATGCGGCGCTCGCCCATGTCATGAGGGAGCGCGGCGTCACCTGGGCCATCGTCGGTGCCGAGCGGATTGCCGCCAACGGTGATGTGCTGGGTGTGATCGGCACCTATCAGCTGGCCGTGGCGGCCATGCACCATGGCGTGCGGCTGATGGTGGTGGCGCCGAGTGCGGTCATCGACCTGCAGCAGGACAGCGGCGAGGAGGGTTTTCACGATCTAGGTCACGGCCCGCTGGCCTATTCGCCTCGCGAGCGCATCAAGGGCGTCGACCAGGTGACACCGCGCTATGACGTGACGCCCGCCGATCTGGTGGATTTCCTGGTCACCGAACGTGGGGTGATCGAGCGTCCGGATGCCGCCAAGCTCAGCCAGCTGATGTGTCGCAAGCGGCTGCATTGAGCGCCTGGCTACATAAGCTGCGGGGATAGGTGCAGGGCGCGCTTTGTGGTAAGCTCCGGCAGTTTTCAGGGGCACCGCCTGCGGCTGCCGTCACTGCTCGAATGCATGGCATAACGTATTGATTTGTCGTGAGTCGTCGCTGGCCTGATGCCATCGCGACGCGCTTCGTCAGGCTCCAGATGAGCCGGGCGGAGTTTCATCAGAAAAAAGGAATCAGGCTACTCATGGGCGAACTGGCCAAAGAAATCCTCCCGGTCAACATCGAAGATGAACTGAAACAGTCGTACCTCGACTACGCGATGAGCGTGATCGTCGGGCGTGCCTTACCGGATGCGCGCGACGGCCTGAAGCCCGTGCATCGCCGGGTGCTGTTCGCCATGAGCGAGCTGGGCAACGACTGGAACAAGCCCTACAAGAAATCCGCGCGTGTGGTCGGTGACGTGATCGGTAAATATCACCCGCATGGTGATACCGCCGTTTACGACACCATCGTACGGATGGCGCAGCCATTCTCGCTGCGCTACCTGCTGGTCGACGGCCAGGGCAACTTCGGTTCGGTGGACGGCGACAACGCCGCGGCCATGCGATACACCGAAGTGCGCATGACCAAGCTGGCTCACGAGCTGTTGGCCGACCTGCACAAGGAAACCGTCGACTGGGTGCCCAACTACGACGGCACCGAGCAGATCCCGGCGGTCATGCCGACCAAGATCCCCAACCTGCTGGTCAACGGTTCCAGCGGTATCGCCGTGGGCATGGCCACCAACATCCCGCCGCACAACCTGGGCGAAGTGATCGACGGCTGCCTGGCGCTGATCGACAACCCGGAACTGACCGTCGATGAGCTGATGCAGTACATCCCCGGGCCGGACTTCCCGACCGCCGGCATCATCAACGGTCGCGCCGGCATCATCGAGGCCTACCGTACTGGCCGTGGCCGCATTTACATCCGCGCCCGCGCCGAAGTCGAGGACATCGACAAGGTCGGCGGTCGCCAGCAGATCGTCGTCACCGAGCTGCCGTACCAGCTCAACAAGGCCCGCCTGATCGAGAAAATCGCCGAGCTGGTCAAGGAGAAGAAGCTCGAAGGCATCACCGAATTGCGCGACGAGTCCGACAAGGATGGCATGCGCGTGGTCATCGAGCTGCGCCGCGGCGAAGTGCCCGAGGTGATCCTCAACAACCTGTACGCCCAGACCCAGATGCAGAGCGTGTTCGGCATCAACGTGGTGGCGCTGATCGACGGCCAGCCGAAGATCCTCAACCTCAAGGACATGCTCGATGCCTTCATCCTGCACCGTCGTGAAGTGGTCACCCGCCGCACCGTGTTCGAGCTGCGCAAGGCCCGTGAGCGTGGCCACATCCTCGAAGGTCAGGCGGTCGCGCTGTCCAACATCGACCCGGTCATCGCCCTGATCAAGGCCTCGCCGACGCCGTCCGAAGCCAAGGAAGCGCTGATCTCCACCGCCTGGGAATCCACCGCCGTGGAGGCCATGGTCGAGCGCGCTGGTGCCGATTCCTGCCGCCCGGAAGGCCTCGATGCGCAATACGGCCTGCGTGATGGCAAGTATTACCTGTCGCCGGAACAGGCCCAGGCGATCCTCGATTTGCGCCTGCACCGCCTGACCGGTCTGGAGCACGAGAAGCTGCTGGCCGAGTACCAGGAGATCCTCAACCAGATCGGCGAGCTGATCCGCATCCTGACCAGCGCCGAGCGCCTGATGGAAGTGATTCGCGAGGAGCTGGAAGCGGTCAAGGCCGAGTTCGGTGACAAGCGCCGTACCGAGATCCTCGATTCGCGTCTGGACCTGACCCTGGGTGACATGATCCCGCAAGAAGAGCGGGTGGTGACCATCTCCTACGGCGGTTATGCCAAGACCCAGCCATTGGCCGCTTACCAGGCCCAGCGCCGCGGCGGCAAGGGCAAGTCGGCCACCGGCATCAAGGACGAGGACTACATCGCTCACCTGCTGGTCGCCAACAGCCACGCCACGCTGCTGCTGTTCTCCAGCAAGGGCAAGGTGTACTGGCTGAAAACCTACGAAATTCCCGAAGCGTCCCGCGCCGCCCGTGGTCGTCCGCTGGTCAACCTGCTGCCGCTGGAAGAAGGTGAATACATCACCACCATGCTGCAGATCGACCTCGAGGCCCTGCAGCAGCAGGCCGGCGCTGACGACGTGGATGACGACGACGCCGTGCTTGAAGGCGAGATCGTCGAAGCCGAAGAAGTGGCCGAAGCCGCCGAGGTCGAGGAAGTCGAAGGCGAGACCGCCGAGCTGGTGGCCGAGCCGACTGGTGCCTACATCTTCATGGCCACCGCCTCCGGCACCGTGAAGAAGACCCCACTGGTGCAGTTCAGCCGTCCGCGTTCCAACGGCCTGATCGCCCTGAAACTGAAGGAAGGCGACACCCTGATCGCCGCCGCCATCACCGACGGTGCCAAGGAAGTCATGTTGTTCTCCAGCGCCGGCAAGGTGATCCGTTTCGCCGAGAGCGTGGTGCGTGTCATGGGCCGTGGCGCCCGTGGTATCCGCGGCATGCGCCTGGGCAAGGACCAGCGCCTGATTTCCATGCTGATCCCGGAATCCGGTGCGCAGATCCTCACCGCCTCCGAGCGTGGCTTCGGCAAGCGTACCGCGCTTTCCAAGTTCCCGCGTCGCGGCCGCGGCGGCCAGGGCGTGATCGGCATGATCACCAAGGAGCGTAACGGCCCGCTGATCGGCGCCATCCAGGTGCAGGACGGCGAGGAGATCATGCTGATTTCCGACCAGGGCACCCTGGTGCGTACCCGTGTCGACGAAGTCTCCAGTTCCGGCCGTAACACCCAGGGCGTGACCCTGATCAAGCTGGCCAATGACGAGAAACTGGTCGGCCTGGAGCGCGTGCAGGAGCCATCCGAAGAGGACATCGAGGAAGCACTGGACGAAGAGGGCAATCCGGTCGTTGTCGCCGAAGCCGATGAAGCTGTTGCAGGCGACGAGCCGGCGGCAGAAGGTGATGAGCCAGCAGAGGAAGATCGCGACGCCTAACCGCGCCGCTCTGCCTGCAGTGTTACGGCACTGCGGGCAGCATTTCGCCAGATAGATGTAGCAGACAGTCAAGCGAGAGTGAATTGTGAGCAAGCGAGCCTTTAACTTCTGCGCCGGCCCGGCCGCGCTTCCCGAAGCCGTTCTGCAGCGTGCCCAGGCCGAGTTGCTCGACTGGCAGGGCAAGGGCCTTTCCGTCATGGAAATGAGCCACCGCAGCGACGACTACGTGGCCATCGCCGAAAAGGCCGAGCAGGATCTGCGCGACCTGCTGAGCATTCCCTCCGACTACAAGGTGCTGTTCCTGCAGGGCGGGGCGAGCCAGCAGTTCGCCGAGATTCCGCTCAACCTGCTGCCCGAAGACGGCACCGCCGATTACATCGACACCGGCATCTGGTCGAAGAAGAGCATCGAAGAGGCGCGCCGCTACGGCAACGTCAACGTCGCTGCCAGCGCCAAGCCCTACGATTACTTCGCCATTCCCGGGCAGAACGAGTGGCAGCTGTCCAGGAACGCCGCTTATCTGCACTACGCCAGCAACGAAACCATCGGCGGCCTGCAGTTCGACTGGATCCCCGAGACCGGCGACGTACCGCTGGTGGTCGACATGTCCTCGGACATCCTGTCCCGTGAAGTGGACATCTCCAAGTTCGGCCTGATCTACGCTGGCGCCCAGAAGAACATCGGCCCCAGCGGCCTGGTGGTGGCGATCATTCGCGAAGACCTGCTCGGTCGCGCGCGCAGCAGTTGCCCGACCATGCTCAATTACAAGATCGCCGCCGATAACGGCTCGATGTATAACACCCCGGCGACCTTCAGCTGGTACCTTTCCGGCCTGGTCTTCGAGTGGCTGAAGGAGCAGGGCGGGGTTGCCGCCATGGAGCAGCGCAACAAGGCCAAGAAGGACCTGCTGTACAAAGTCATCGACGCCAGCGAGTTTTACAGCAACCCGATCGCCAAGAATGCCCGCTCGTGGATGAACGTGCCGTTCCGCCTGGCTGATGAACGCCTCGACAAGCCGTTTCTGGCCGGCGCCGATGCCCGCGGCCTGCTCAACCTCAAGGGCCACCGTTCGGTTGGCGGCATGCGCGCCTCCATCTATAACGCCGTGGGGCTGGATGCGGTCGAGGCGCTGGTCGCCTACATGGCGGAGTTCGAGAAGGAGCGCGCCTGATGAGCAACGATGCCAACACCGACCAGGCGCTGCAGGCCCTGCGCCTGCGCATCGACAGCCTGGACGAGAAGATCCTCGAGCTGATCAGCGACCGTGCGCGCTGCGCCGAAGAAGTGGCGCGGGTGAAGATGGCGACCCTGGCCGAAGGCGAGGTGCCGGTGTTCTACCGCCCCGAGCGTGAGGCGCAAGTGCTCAAACGAGTGATGGAGCGCAACCGCGGGCCATTGGGTAATGAGGACATGGCGCGGCTGTTCCGCGAGATCATGTCGTCCTGCCTGGCCCTGGAGAACCCCCTCAAGGTCGCTTACCTCGGCCCGGAAGGCACCTTCTCCCAGGCGGCGGCGATGAAACATTTCGGTCACGCGGTGATCAGCCAGCCCATGGCGGCGATCGACGAAGTGTTCCGCGAGGTGGTGGCCGGCGCCGTCAACTTCGGCGTGGTGCCGGTGGAGAATTCTACCGAGGGTGCGGTCAACCACACCCTGGACAGTTTCCTCGAGCACGATCTGGTGATCTGCGGCGAAGTGGAGCTGCGCATCCACCATCACCTGCTGGTCGGTGATGCCACCAAGACCGACCGCATCACCCGCATCTACTCTCACGCCCAGTCCCTGGCCCAGTGCCGCAAGTGGCTGGACGCCCATTACCCGAATGTCGAGCGCGTGGCGGTTTCCAGCAACGCCGACGCGGCGCGCCGGGTGAAGAGCGAGTGGAACTCGGCGGCGATTGCCGGCGACATGGCGGCCAACCTGTACGACCTGACCCGCCTGGCCGAGAAGATCGAGGATCGCCCGGACAACTCCACGCGCTTTCTGATCATCGGCAACCAGGAAGTGCCGCCCACCGGCGACGACAAGACCTCGGTGATCGTCTCGATGCGCAACAAGCCCGGTGCCCTGCACGAGCTGCTGGTGCCGTTCCACCAGAACGGCATCGACCTGACCCGCATCGAAACGCGCCCGTCGCGCAGCGGCAAGTGGACCTACGCCTTCTTCATCGACTTCGTCGGCCACCACCGCGATCCGCTGATCAAGGACGTGCTGGAAAAAATCAATCAGGAAGCCGTGGCGCTCAAGGTGCTGGGTTCCTATCCCAAGGCAGTACTTTAACTGCGGCTCCAGGCCGCGGGCTGCGGGCGACAGGCGACAGGCTTGTGCTCGCTGCCCGGGCCTGCAGCCTGAGGCCTGACTATGAGTTGTGATTTCATCGCCCTGGCCCAGCCAGGCGTACAGAAGCTGTCCCCCTACGTGCCAGGCAAGCCGGTCGACGAGTTGGCCCGTGAGCTGAACATGGACCCGGCCAGCATCGTCAAACTGGCCAGCAACGAAAACCCCCTGGGCCCGAGCCCCAAGGCGCTGGCGGCGATCCGCGCCGAGCTGGACGAGCTGACCCGCTACCCCGACGGCAATGGCTTCGCCCTGAAGACCCTGCTGGCCGAGCGCTGCGGCGTGACCACTGCCCAGGTCACCCTGGGCAACGGCTCCAACGACATCCTCGAACTGGTCGCCCGCGCTTACCTGGCGCCTGGCCTGAACGCGGTGTTCAGTGCACACGCTTTTGCCGTCTATCCGATCGCCACCCAGGCCGTCGGCGCCCAGGCCAAGGTCGTGCCGGCCGTCAACTTCGGCCATGACCTGCCGGCCATGATGGCGGCCATCGATGCCGATACCCGCGTGGTGTTCATCGCCAACCCCAACAACCCGACCGGCACCTGGTTCGGCAAGCAGGCACTGGGCGATTTCCTCGCTGCCGTACCGGAAAACGTGCTGGTAGTGCTGGACGAGGCCTACATCGAATACGCCGATGGCGACGAGTTGCCGGACGGCCTGGATTACCTGGCCGATCACCCCAACCTGCTGGTATCGCGTACCTTCTCCAAGGCCTACGGCCTGGCCTCGCTGCGCGTCGGCTACGGCCTGAGCCGACCGGACGTGGCCGACGTGCTGAACCGCGTCCGCCAGCCGTTCAACGTCAACAGTTTCGCGCTGGCGGCGGCCTGCGCGGCGTTCGACGATACCGAGTACCTGGCGCGCAGCCGCGAGATCAACACCGCCGGCATGCTGCAGTTGCAGGAAGGTTGCCGTGAGCTGGGCCTGAGCTGGATTCCGTCGAAAGCCAACTTCCTGGCCATCGACTTTGGCCGTGACACCGCGGCGATCAACCAGGGCCTGCTGCGCGAAGGCGTGATCGTGCGTCCGGTCGCTGGCTACGGCATGCCCAACCACCTGCGCGTGTCCATTGGCCTGCCGGCCGAGAACGCCCGCTTCCTGGAAGCGCTGCGCAAGGTGTTGAACGCGTGATCGAACGCCATGCACCTGTGAAACCGCTGGTCGAGCGCCTGGTCGTCGTCGGCCTGGGGCTGATCGGCGGTTCCTTCGCCAAGGGCCTGCGCGGCCGCGGCGTGTGCCGTGAAGTGGTGGGCGTCGATCTGGATGCGCAGTCGCGGCGCCTGGCCGTCGAGCTTGGCGTCGTTGACCGCTGCGAAGAGGCACTGGCAGCCGCCTGTCAGGGCGCCGACGTGATCATGCTGGCCGTCCCTATCCTGGCCATGGAGCGCGTACTCGGCGAATTGGCCAAGCTGGATCTGGGCGATGCCATCCTGACCGATGCCGGCAGTGCCAAGGGCAATGTGGTGCGCGCTGCCGATGCGGTGTTCGGCGGCGTGCCGGCACGGTTCGTGCCGGGTCACCCGATCGCCGGCTCCGAGCAGAGCGGGGTAGAGGCGGCCAATGGCGAGCTGTTCAAGCGCCACAAGGTGATCCTCACGCCGCTGGCGCAGACCGACGCCCTGGCCTTGCAGCGCGTCGACCAGTTGTGGCGCGAGCTGGGTGCCGATGTCGAGCACATGCAGGTCGAGCACCACGACCAGGTCCTCGCTGCCACCAGCCACTTGCCCCATCTGCTGGCCTTCGGCCTGGTCGACTCGCTGGCCAAGCGCAACGAAAACCTGGAGATTTTCCGCTACGCCGCCGGCGGCTTCCGCGATTTCACGAGAATCGCCGGCAGCGACCCGGTCATGTGGCACGACATCTTTCTCGCCAACCGCGAGGCCGTGCTGCGCACCTTGGATGTATTTCGCGACGACCTCGACGCCTTGCGCGACGCGGTCGACGCAGGGGACGGGCATCATCTGCTGGGCGTGTTCACCCGCGCCCGCGTGGCCCGCGAACATTTCAGCAAAATACTGGCCCGCCGGGCCTATGTGGACGCTATGCACTCGAACGATTTGATTTTCCTGGCAAATCCTGGCGGCAAGGTCGCCGGCCGCATCCGCGTACCGGGCGACAAGTCCATCTCGCACCGCTCGATCATGCTCGGCTCGCTGGCCGAGGGCACTACTGAGGTCGAAGGTTTCCTGGAGGGCGAAGATGCCCTGGCGACCCTGCAGGCCTTTCGCGACATGGGCGTGGTCATCGAAGGCCCGCACCATGGCCGCGTGACCATCCATGGCGTCGGCCTGCATGGCTTGAAGCCGCCACCCGGCCCGATCTACGTCGGCAACTCCGGAACCTCGATGCGCCTGCTCTCCGGCCTGCTGGCTGGCCAGCCGTTCGACGTGACCATGACGGGCGACGCCTCGCTGTCCAAGCGTCCGATGAACCGTGTGGCCAACCCGCTGCGGGAAATGGGCGCCGTGGTCGAGACCGGTCCGGACGGCCGTCCGCCGCTGACCATCCGCGGCGGCAGCAAGCTCAAGGCGCTGACCTACACCCTGCCGATGGCCAGCGCCCAGGTGAAATCCTGCCTGCTGTTGGCCGGGCTGTACGCCGAAGGCGTGACCACCGTGACCGAGCCGGCGCCGACCCGCGACCATACCGAGCGCATGCTGCGCGGTTTCGGTTACGCGGTTCAGTCCAACGGGCCGGTTGCCTCCCTGCAGGCCGGCGGCAAGCTGACCGCCACGCGCATCGAAGTGCCGGCGGACATTTCCTCGGCGGCCTTCTTCCTGGTCGCGGCGTCCATCGCCGAAGGTTCCGACCTGCTGCTCGAGCACGTCGGCATCAACCCGACCCGTATCGGTGTGATCGAGATCCTGCGCCTGATGGGCGGCGACATCACCCTGGAAAATCAGCGTGAAGTCGGCGGTGAGCCGGTGGCCGACCTGCGCGTGCGTGGTGCCAAGCTTAAAGGCATCGAGATCCCCGAAGAGCTGGTACCGCTGGCCATCGACGAATTCCCGGTGCTGTTCGTCGCCGCGGTCTGCGCCGAAGGGCGTACCGTGCTGCGCGGCGCCGAAGAACTGCGGGTCAAGGAATCCGACCGCATTCAGGTCATGGCTGACGGCCTCACCAGCCTGGGCGTGAAAGTCGAGCCGACTGCTGATGGCATCATCATCGACGGCGGTCAAAGCATCGGCGGCGGTGAAGTGTACAGCCACGGTGATCACCGCATCGCCATGGCCTTCAGCGTCGCCTCGCTGCGCGCCACCGCGCCGATCCGCATCCACGACTGCGCCAACGTCGCCACCTCGTTCCCCAACTTCCTGGCCCTGGCCGAGCAGGTGGGTATTCGTGTCGCCGTGGAGGGCAAGCAATGAGCCTGAATGCACCGGTCATCACCATCGACGGGCCAAGCGGCTCGGGCAAGGGCACCGTTGCCGGCCTGTTGGCCAAGCAGCTGGGCTGGAACCTGCTGGACTCCGGTGCGCTGTACCGCCTGCTGGCGTTCTGCGCCGGCAACCACGGTGTCGATCTGGCCAACGAAGAGTCGCTGAAACTGCTGGCCGCCCATCTGGACGTGCAGTTCCTCACTGCCGGTGACGGCAAGCCGCAGCGCATCATCCTCGAAGGCGAGGAGGTGACCGATGCCATCCGCAACGAGCAGGTCGGCGCCGGGGCGTCCCAGGTCGCCGCACTGCCGGCGGTGCGCGAGGCCCTGCTGCAGCGCCAGCGTGCGTTCCGCGAGGCGCCAGGCCTGGTGGCCGATGGCCGCGACATGGGCACGGTGGTGTTTAGCGATGCGCCGCTCAAGGTTTTCCTGACCGCCAGCGCCGAGGAACGGGCCAATCGACGCTACCTGCAGTTGAAGGCCAAGGGCGATGATGTTAATCTCGCGAGTCTTCTCGATGAGATTCGGGCGCGCGACGAGCGTGATACCCAGCGCGCAGTGGCTCCGCTCAAGCCGGCAGCCGATGCGATTCAGCTGGATTCCACCGAGTTGTCCATCGAGCAGGTGCTGGAGAGAATCCTGAGCGAAGTCGCCAATCGCGACCTCGCCGGTTGAAAAGAGCCAGTTTCGGCTCGCAAGGGAGGCATACGGGAGACCAGTCCCAGTCCCGTAGGCCTCTTTTTACATGAATAAACCCGCATAGTCTGGAATGCGGAGCAGGGCGAATCCCCGCCCGACCCAACAGGAATCAACATGAGCGAAAGCTTTGCAGAACTTTTTGAAGAAAGCCTGAAGTCCCTCGACATGCAGCCGGGTGCCATCATCACCGGCATCGTGGTCGACATCGACGGCGACTGGGTTACCGTTCACGCTGGCCTGAAGTCCGAGGGCGTCATCCCTCTGGAGCAGTTCTTCAACGAACAAGGCGAGCTGACCATCAAGGTCGGTGACGAAGTACACGTAGCGCTGGACGCGGTCGAAGACGGCTTCGGTGAAACCAAGCTGTCCCGCGAAAAAGCCAAGCGCGCCGAGTGCTGGATCGTTCTGGAAGCAGCTTTCGCCGCTGAGGAAGTGGTCAAGGGCGTTATCAACGGTAAGGTTAAAGGCGGCTTCACTGTCGACGTTAACGGCATCCGTGCGTTCCTGCCAGGTTCCTTGGTCGATGTCCGTCCGGTGCGTGATACCACTCACCTGGAAGGCAAAGAGCTGGAATTCAAGGTCATCAAGCTCGACCAGAAGCGCAACAACGTTGTCGTTTCCCGTCGCAGCGTCCTGGAAGCCGAAAACAGTGCCGAGCGCGAAGCGCTGCTGGAATCGCTGCAGGAAGGCCAACAGGTCAAGGGTATCGTCAAGAACCTCACCGACTACGGCGCATTCGTGGATCTGGGTGGCGTCGACGGCCTGCTGCACATCACCGACATGGCCTGGAAGCGTATCAAGCACCCGTCCGAGATCGTCAACGTTGGCGACGAGATCGACGTCAAGGTTCTGAAGTACGATCGCGAGCGTAACCGTGTTTCCCTGGGCCTGAAGCAACTGGGCGAAGACCCATGGGTTGCCATCAAGGCTCGTTACCCGGAAAGCACCCGCGTCATGGCGCGCGTGACCAACCTGACCGACTACGGCTGCTTCGCAGAGCTGGAAGAAGGCGTGGAAGGCCTGGTACACGTTTCCGAAATGGACTGGACCAACAAGAACATCCACCCGTCGAAAGTCGTTCAGGTTGGCGACGAAGTGGAAGTCATGGTTCTGGACATCGACGAAGAGCGTCGTCGTATCTCCCTGGGTATCAAGCAGTGCAAGACCAACCCGTGGGAAGACTTCTCCGGTCAGTTCAACAAGGGTGACAAGATCTCCGGCACCATCAAGTCGATCACCGATTTCGGTATCTTCATTGGTCTGGACGGCGGCATCGACGGCCTGGTTCACCTGTCCGACATCTCCTGGAACGAAGTCGGCGAAGAAGCCGTACGTCGCTTCAAGAAGGGCGACGAGCTGGAAACCGTCATCCTGTCGGTCGACCCGGAGCGTGAGCGCATCTCCCTGGGCATCAAGCAACTGGAAGAAGATCCGTTCTCCGACTACGTTGCTGTCAACGACAAAGGCACCATCGTTCGCGGTACCGTGAAGGAAGTTGACGCCAAGGGCGCCATCATCACTCTGGCCGACGGCATCGAAGCCACTCTGAAAGCCTCCGAAATCAGCCGTGACCGCGTTGAAGACGCGCGCAACGTTCTGAAAGAAGGCGAAGAAGTAGAGGCCAAGATCATCAGCGTCGATCGCAAGAGCCGCGTGATCAGCCTGTCCGTCAAGTCGAAAGACGTCGAAGACGAAAAAGAAGCCATCAAGGAAATGCGCAAGCAGGAAGTTGAAACTTCCGGTCCGACCACCATCGGTGATCTGATTCGTGCGCAAATGGAAAACCAGAACTAAGTTCGGGTGATCCACAAAAAGGGCGACTTCGGTCGCCCTTTTTCATGCCCGCAGGAAATACCTCAAGCCCTCGATCCGTCCGCAGAACCGGCCGTGCAGAATCTGGATAGCGATCTGCAGTAAACGGCTATTGCCCCTTCGTACCCGCTCTTAATCTGGCTGTGCCTGATACGCCCCATCTGGCGTTACCTGATACGCCATTTGGCGTTGCCTGATACAAGAACAATGGAGGGTACGACCCCATGACCGGCACACTCGATCGCCTTGCCCGGCAGCTCACCGATTCCGTTCAGGAGGATCCAGCCAAGGGCATCTTCCGCTGCCGCCGCGACGTTTTCACCGATCCGGATCTGTTCGAGCTGGAGATGAAGCACATCTTCGAGAGCGGCTGGGTTTACCTCGCCCACGAGAGTCAGATTCCCGAGATCAACGATTACTTCACCACCCATATCGGCCGCCAGCCCGTGGTCATCACCCGTGACAAGGCGGGTGAGCTGCATGGCCTGATCAACGCCTGTGCGCACCGCGGCGCGGTGCTGTGCCGTCGCAAGCAGGGCAACAAGGGCTCGTTTACCTGCCCATTCCACGGCTGGACCTTCAGCAACGCCGGCAAGCTGCTCAAGGTGAAGGACGCCAAGACCGGTGGCTATCCCGAGAGCTTCGATTGCGACGGCTCCCATGACCTCAAGCGCATGGCGCGCTTCCAGGGCTATCGCGGTTTTCTGTTCGGCAGCCTGAGCGAGGCGGTACCGGCGCTGGAAGACTACCTGGGCGAGACCCGGGTGATCATCGACCAGATCGTCGATCAGGCGCCGCAAGGCATCGAAGTGCTGCGCGGCAACTCCTCGTACTTCTACGACGGCAACTGGAAGCTACAGATCGAGAATGGCGCCGACGGCTATCACGTCAGCTCGGTGCACTGGAACTACTCGGCGACCATGCAGCGTCGCAACTACGAAGCCGAGGGCACCCGTACCGTGGATGCCAATGGCTGGTCGAAGAGCGTCGGTGGTTTCTATGCCTACGACTACGGCCACATCCTGCTGTGGACGCGGCTGATCAACCCCGAAGTGCGCCCGGTGTTCGAGCACCGTGACGAACTGGCGGCGCAGTTCGGCGATACCCGTGCCGACATCATCGTCGGCCAGACCCGCAACCTGTGCCTGTACCCCAACGTGTACCTGATGGATCAGTTCTCCACGCAGATTCGCGTGGTGCGGCCGATTTCCGTCGACAAGACCGAAGTGACCATCTACTGCTTCGCACCCAAGGGTGAGAGCGACGAGGCCCGCGCGTTGCGCATCCGCCAGTACGAGGACTTCTTCAACGTCACCGGCATGGGCACGCCGGACGACCTGGAAGAGTTTCGCGCCTGTCAGACCGGGTATGCCGGCCAGGCCGCGCAGTGGAACGACCTCAGCCGGGGCGCCAGTCACTGGATCGAAGGGCCGGACGATAACGCCAGGGCCATGGGCATGCAGCCCCTGCTCAGCGGCGTGAAGTCCGAGGACGAGGGTCTTTTCGTGCGCCAGCACGCCTACTGGGCGCAGGCCATGGGCAAGGCCATCAACAGCGAGCGGGCGAAGTTGATCGCCACTGATGGGGAGCACGCCGCATGAGCGCCAATCGACAGCTGATCCTCGATTTCATCTACCGCGAAGCGCGCCTGCTCGACGATCGCCAGTGGGACGAATGGCTGGAGTGCTATTCGAGCAAGGCGGTGTTCTGGATGCCGGCCTGGGACGATGACGACGGGTTGACCGAGGACCCGCAGCGGGAAATCTCGCTGATCTATTACCCCAACCGCGAAGGGCTGGAGGATCGGGTATTCCGTATCAAGACCGAGCGCTCCAGCGCCAGCACCCCGGAGCCGCGCACCGCGCATTTCATCGCCAACCTGGAGGTGCTCGAGGAGAGCGCCGGGCAGGTTCAGGTGCGCTTCAACTGGCAGACCCTGAGCCATCGCTACAAGAGCACCGACGTCTACTTCGGCACCTCGTTCTACCACCTGGACATGCGCGGCGATCAGCCACTGATCACCGCCAAGAAGGTGGTGCTCAAGAACGACTACGTGCACCAGGTGCTCGACATCTATCACATCTGAATCCGCGCGCGGCCGCCCCTCGCAGGGCGTGGCGGCCGGGCCGAGGTATCGCCATGACGTACACCATCGCCCTGAATTTCGAAGACGGGGTCACCCGCTTCATCGACTGCAAGGTCAACGAAAAGGTGCTGGATGCCGCCTACCGCAACCGCATCAACCTGCCCATGGACTGTTCCGACGGCGTGTGCGGCACCTGCAAGTGCCGCTGCGAAGACGGCGATTACGATCAGGGCGAGGACTACATCGAGGATGCCCTCAATGAAGATGAAGCCGCCCAGGGCCTGGTGCTGACCTGCCAGATGGTGCCGGCTTCGGACTGCGTGATCGCCGTACCGGTGCCGTCCACCGCCTGCAAGACCGGAACGAACAGCTTCGAAGGCGAACTGGTGTCGATCACCCCTCACGCCGATGCGGCGCTGGAAGTGGCATTCGACATCGCCGGTGGCGCCGCCGCGCCGAGTTTCCTGCCGGGGCAGTACGTGAACATCGCCGTGCCCGGTGCTGGCCAGACGCGCGCCTACTCGTTCAGCAGCAAGCCGGGTGAATCGCGCTTCAGCTTTCTGATCAAGCGTGTACCGGGCGGGCTGATGAGCGCCTACCTGGATCAGGCGCAGCCGGGTGAGCGTCTGCAGTTCACCGGGCCGCTGGGCACTTTCTACCTGCGCGATGTGCGCCGGCCGCTGCTGTTGCTGGCCGGTGGCACAGGCCTGGCACCGTTCCTGTCGATGCTCGAAGTACTCGCCGAGCGCGGCTGCGAGCAACCGATTAGTCTGGTCTACGGGGTGACCCGCGATCTCGACCTGGTCTTGGTCGAGCGCCTCCAGCAACTGGCCGAGCGCCTGCCGACCCTGGTGTTCATCACCTGCGTGGCCGAGACGCAGTCCCAGCATCCGCGCAAGGGCTACGTCACTCAGCACATGAGCGCGGCGATGCTCAACGACGGTGACGTCGACGTCTACCTGTGCGGGCCGCCGCCGATGGTCGATGCGGTACGCCAGCACTTCAGCGAGCAGGGCGTCACGCCGGCCAGTTTCCATTACGAGAAATTCACCCCGACCCAGGTGGTCAGCACCGATCGACAAGCCCTGTCGGCCTGAGGAGAGTGCCATGCACAAGCGATTCGATAATAAGGTGGCGCTGGTCACTGGCGCAGCGCAGGGCATCGGTCGGCGGGTCGTCGAGCGCTTGGCGAGCGAGGGCGCACGCGTCGTGGCGGTGGACCGGGCCGAGCTGGTTCATGAGCTCGAGGGCGCGCTGGGGCAGGGGGCCGAGCTGCTGACCCTGACCGCTGATCTCGAGCGCTACGACGACTGCCTGCAGGTGATGAGGCAGGCCGTGGAGCGCTTCGGCCGCCTGGACATCCTGATCAACAACGTGGGCGGCACCATCTGGGCAAAACCGTTCGAGCACTACCGCGAGGCGGAAATCGAGGCCGAGGTACGCCGCTCGCTGTTTCCGACCCTGTGGTGCTGCCACGCCGCCTTGCCGGTGATGCTGGAGCAGGGCAGCGGCGCCATCGTCAACGTGTCGTCCATCGCCACCCGCAGCGTCAATCGCGTGCCTTACGGCGCGGCCAAGGGCGGCGTCAATACGCTCACCGCCTGCCTGGCCTTCGAGAACGCCGGGCGTGGCATTCGCGTCAATGCCACAGCCCCTGGCGGCACCGAAGCACCGCCGCGGCGCATTCCGCGTAACGCCGCCGAGCAGAGCGAGCAGGAAAAGACCTGGTACCAGCAGATCGTCGACCAGACCCTCGACAGCAGCCTGATGAAGCGCTACGGCACGCTCGACGAGCAGGTCGGGGCGATTCTGTTCCTGGCCTCCGACGAGGCTTCGTACATCACTGGCGTGACCTTGCCGGTGGGGGGCGGTGATCTGGGCTAGCACCTTACGCAACACGAGTAGACCAGGCGGCAACGCCTGCCACGGCTTCACAACAACAATAAGAGACCCATGCCATGCGTAACCTCGACGTCAACGACGTGATCGACAATGCCCGTTTCAACGCCTTCCACTGGCTGGTGATGTGCCTGTGCGCCTTGCTGCTGATCTTCGACGGCTACGACCTGTTCATTTATGGCGTGGTTTTGCCGGCGATCATGCAGGAATGGGGGCTCACGCCCCTGCAGGCCGGCGCCCTGGGCAGCTACGCGCTGTTCGGCATGATGTTCGGCGCGCTGCTGTTCGGCAGCCTGGCCGACAGGATCGGTCGCAAGAAGGGCATCGCCATCTGCTTTGCGCTGTTCAGCGTGGCGACCATCGTCAATGGCTTTGCCACGAGCCCGACCGAATTCGGCATTTGCCGCTTCATCGCCGGCCTGGGCTGCGGTGGGCTGATGCCCAACGCGGTGGCGCTGATGAACGAGTATGCGCCCAAGAAACTGCGCAGCACCCTGGTGGCGGTGATGTTCAGCGGCTATTCGCTGGGCGGCATGCTGTCGGCCGGGGTGGGCATCTTCATGCTGCCGCGCTTCGGCTGGGAATCGATGTTCTTCGCCGCCGCGCTGCCGCTGTTGCTGCTGCCGGTGATCTTCCATTACCTGCCCGAATCCATCGGTTTTCTGGTGCGCCGCGGCGAGCATGAGAAGGCCCGCGCGCTGCTCCAGCGACTCGATCCAGGTCAGTCGCTGGGTGCGGACGTGCAGTTGGTGATCAACGAGCGCAAGGGCAGCGGCGTGTCCGTGCTGGAGCTGTTTCGCAATGGCCTGGCGGTGCGCACCCTGTCGATCTGGGTAGCGTTCTTCTGCTGCCTGCTGATGGTCTATGCGCTGAGCTCCTGGCTACCCAAGCTGATGGCCAATGCCGGCTACAGCCTGGGTTCGAGTCTGTCGTTCCTGCTGGCCCTCAACTTCGGGGGCATGGCCGGCGCGATTCTCGGTGGCTGGCTGGGTGACCGTTTCAATCTGACCAAGGTCAAGGTCGGCTTCTTCGTCGCCGCGGCGGTGTCGATCAGCCTGCTCGGGTTCAAGAGCCCGACGCTGGTGCTGTATCTGCTGATCTTCATCGCCGGGGCGACCACCATCGGCACGCAGATCCTGCTGTACGCCGGCACCGCCCAGCTGTATGGCCTGTCGATCCGTTCCACGGGGCTTGGCTGGGCCTCGGGTATCGGCCGCAACGGCGCCATCGTCGGCCCGCTGCTCGGCGGTGCGCTGATGGGGATCGAGTTGCCGCTGCAGCTCAATTTCATGGCCTTCGCCATCCCCGGCGCCATTGCGGCCCTGGCCATGCTGGTGTTTGCCCTGAACAGCGCCCGGTCCGAACGGCTCAGCCTGCAACCCAGCAAGGCCTGATCGCTACCTACCATCCGCACCCTGATCTCTCTCCGTTCACCTTTCGGTGAATGGGGAGAGGCTACGGCCGCCCGCTTGACGGAGCGAAGCAATGACGCTGTTCAAGGACATGTCGCTGTCGGCGACCGTCGCCGGCTTTATCGCCACGGTGATTTCCTATGCCGGGCCGCTGGTGATCATCTTCCAGGCGGCGCGCACGGCCGGTCTGCCGGCCGAAGTGCTGTCGTCGTGGATCTGGGCGATCAGCATCGGCAGTGGTGTGCTGGGCATCGTACTCAGCCTGCGCTACCGGGCGCCGGTGGTGATCGCCTGGTCGGCGCCGGGGTCGGCGCTGTTGGTCAGCCTGTTGCCGCAAGTGAGCCTCGGCGAGGCAGTGGGCGCGTATCTGGTGGCTAACCTGATCGTGCTGGTGGTTGGCCTCAGTGGCGCCTTCGACAAACTGGTCGCACGGCTGCCGCTGTCGGTGTGTGCGGCGATGCTGGCAGGCATTCTGTTCAGCTTCGGCAGCGCGCTGTTTACCTCGCTGCAGGAACAGCCGCTGCTGGTGCTGGCGATGTTCGTCACCTACCTGATGTGCAAGCGCCTGTCCCCGCGCTACGCGGTGCTGGCGGTGTTGCTGGTCGGCGTTGGGCTGGTTATCGGCCGCGGCGAGCTGAGCGCTGACGCCTGGGTAATCGGCCTGGCCACGCCGGTGTGGATCACCCCGCAGTTCTCCCTGACGGCGATGCTCAACATCGGCGTACCGCTGGCGGTGGTCGCGCTGACCGGGCAGTTCATACCCGGCATGGCTTTGCTGCGCAGTAGCGGTTACGGCCAGGTGCCGGCACGACCGCTATTGGCGGGCTGCGGCCTGGGCAGCTTGCTGTTGGCGCCCTTTGCCTGCCATGGCCTGGCGCTGGGAGCGATTACCGCGGCGATCTGTACTGGCCGTGAGGCCCATGAACGGCCTGAGCGGCGCTACGTGGCCGGTGTGGTTGGCGGTATTTTCTACCTGCTGTTCGGCTTGTTCGGGGCAACTCTGGTCAGCTTGTTCACTGCCTTTCCCCAGGCGCTGGTAGCGGCGTTGGCAGGGCTCGCACTGTTCGGCGTCATAGCGGCTTCGCTGGCCGGTGCCATGGCCGTGCCGCAAGAGCGTGAAGCCGCGCTGGTGGCCTTTCTGGTCACCGCCTCGGGCATGTCTTTTCTGGGCCTGTCGGCGGCGTTCTGGGGGCTGATCTTCGGGCTGTTCGCCCATTGGCTGCTGACTCATAGAACCGCGCTCGCCACCGAGCAGGCCGTGCGTTCCAGATCCGACCAAGCGACTCGTTGAACCCCGATTTTCCTGATCCGGCTGTCCGCGCTGTTTGGCGTGGGGCGCCGCTGTACCCATGCAATAACAACAAGAGCAGAGCAATCATGAGTAAACATCAGACTTCCTTGTGCGTATTTTCCCTAAGCGTGCTGAGCCTGCCGGCTGCCGTACAAGCCGCGGGCGAGGGCTTCATCGACGGCGCCAGCGCGACCCTGCAGGCGCGCAATTACTACTTCAGCCGGGACTTCTCCGACATCGTCGGTGCCAACCGGCAATCCAAGGCCGAGGAGTGGGCCCAGGGCTTTATCCTCGACTTCAAATCCGGCTACACGCCGGGCGTGGTCGGCTTTGGCCTGGACGCCCAAGGGCTGCTCGGCATCAAGCTCGACAGCAGCCGCGACCGGGTCAGCACCGGGTTGTTGCCGGTGCGCGACAACGGCGAGGCTGCCGACGAATACAGCCGTCTCGGCGTGGCGCTGAAGACTCTTTATTCGCGGACCGAACTGCGCGTCGGTGAGCTGCAGCCCAACCTGCCGGTGCTGACCTTCAGCGATATCCGCCTGCTGCCACCGAGCTACCAGGGCGCTTCGCTGGTGTCCCGGGAGATCGACGGCCTGACCTTGCAGGGCGGCCACCTGCGTTCCACCAGCCTGCGCAACGAAGCCGGCGACGATAAGCTACAGGCCATGCTCGGCCATGTGCCGCAGCGCCAGGTCAGCAGTGGTGCGTTCAACTATGTGGGCGCCGACTATGCCTTCAACGACAAACGCACCACTGCCAGCCTGTGGTACGCGCAGCTCGAGGACATCTACAACCAGCGTTTCGTCGGCCTCAAGCACAGCGAGCCACTGGGCGCCTGGACCCTGGGCGCCAATCTCGGCTACTTCGACAGCCAGGAAGATGGCGACAAGCTGCTTGGCGATATCGACAACCAGGCCTTCTACTCGCTGATTTCGGCCAAGCAAGGCGGCCATACCTTCTATGTCGGTTACCAGGCGATGTTTGGCGACAACCCGTTCCCACGGGTGTTCGCCAACGTCACGCCGCTGGGCAACGAGGTGCCGACCTACGAGTTCGCCTACACCGATGAGCGCTCCTGGCAGGCCCGTTACGACTACGACTTCGCCGTCCTCGGCTTGCCCGGTCTGACCACCACCGTGCGCTATATCCGTGGCAATAATGTCGATACCGGCCTGGGCTTCGAGGGCAAGGATCGCGAGCGCGATCTGGATATCGGTTATGTGGTGCAGAGCGGGGCGCTCAAGGGGCTGGGCGTGCGCGTGCGTAATGTCGAGGCTCGCTCCAACTACCGCAGCGATATCGATGAGAACCGGGTGATCCTTTCGTATACCTGGACGTTGCTGTGAGTCGCTGGCGCGATTTTTTCGTGCGCATGGCGCGCTCCCACAGGGATCGTGGATGACCGTTGTTAATCCTGCCTATCGGTAATGGCTAATGCTTCCGTCGTAGGATGGGTGGAACCCATCGCAATTTGATGGGTTTCACCCATCCTACTGACTGCGCGCTAATTCGCCCTCACTCGCTATCCAGATTCTTCACCAGCTTCAGGCAGCGCCTGAGCAGCGGCGAATCGTCATCCTTGCGGTAGCTGATCACGATGGGTGACGTAGCGCTGGCGTCGAGCAATGGCGTATAGCCGATATCGTCGCGGTGCAGGCGTTGCACCGAGGCGGGCACCAGGCTGATGCCGATACCGGCGGCGACCAGGCCGATGGCGGTCTGCAGTTCGTTGGTCATCTGCGCCACGCGAATCTTCAGGTCGTTACGGGCGAACAGCGCCAGCACATGGTCGGCGTAGCTGGGCCGTGGCGAGGCGGGGTAGAGCACGAACGGCTCGCGGGCCAGTTCCTCCAGCGAAGCCGGAGCGGCCAGCAATCGATGGCCGGCGGGCAGGGCTGCGACCAGTGGGTCCTGGCGGATCACTTCCTGAACGATGGCCGGGTCTTCGATATGAATGCGCCCGAAGCCGATATCGATGCGACCGCGCTTGAGCGCTTCCACCTGGGGCAACGTGGTCAGCTCGGACAAGCCCAACTCGATGGCCGCTTCGCCGCGTAGCTGGCGGATCAGCTCGGGCAGCGCGCCATACAACGTCGAAGGCGCGAAGCCGATGCCGAACCAGCGCCGCTGGCCTTCGGCGATACGCCGGGTGTCATCGCTGACGCGGCCCAGTTGCTCGAGCAACTGCACGGAATGTTCATAGAAGAAACGCCCGGCTTCGGTCAGGCGCAGCGGCCGGCCGCGCTCGATCAATGCCACGCCTAATTCGTCTTCCAGTTGCTGAATCTGCCGGCTCAGCGGTGGCTGGGCGATATGCAGGCGTTCGGCCGCACGGGTGAAATTCAGGGTTTCCGCCAGCACGCGGAAGTAACGCAAATGGCGCAGCTCCATGATACCTCCAGGGTATTAAACCAGACCGATTCAATATTGGACTGGCCTATTTGCTGAGGTCAATCTGTGCCCAGACAAAAATAAAACCTGAAGGATATGCTCGTGCTCACTCGCATCCTTTGTTCTTCTCTCCCGCTGCTGGCCGGCCCCGTGAACGAGGCGCCACAGCGCGCCGGTTCCCTGGCATCGGTCCGTGGCATTGACCTGCACACGGATCATCGCCCATGAGCCTTCCGCTGATCGAAAGCCTCGACACCCTGATCGTCGACCTGCCCACCATTCGCCCGCACAAGCTGGCTATGCACACCATGCAGCAGCAGACTCTGGTAATTCTGCGCCTGCGCTGCAGCGACGGTATCGAAGGTGTCGGCGAAGCCACCACCATCGGCGGTCTGGCCTATGCCGGGGAAAGCCCGGAAAGCATCAAGACCAACATCGATACCTACTTCGCGCCGCTGCTGATCGGCCAGCCGGCCGGCAACATCAATGCCGCCATGCTGCGCATCGACCGCAACGTACGCGCCAACACCTTCGCCCGCTCGGCGGTGGAAACCGCACTGCTCGATGCCCAGGGCAAGCGCCTCGGTCTGCCGGTTGCCGAACTGCTTGGCGGCCGCGTGCGTGACGGCCTGGAAGTGGCCTGGACGCTGGCCAGCGGCGATACCGCCAAGGACATCGACGAGGCCGAGCGCATGCTTGACCTGCGTCGCCACCGGGTTTTCAAACTGAAGATCGGCAGCCGCGAGGCGGCGCTGGATATCGCCCACGTCGCAGCGATCAAGCGCGCCCTGGGCGACCGTGCCAGCGTGCGGGTGGACGTCAATCAGGCGTGGAGCGAGGCGGTGGCTATTCGTGCCTGTCAGACCCTCGGCGATGCCGGCGTTGATTTGATCGAACAACCGATACCGCGCCAGGACGTGCTGGCCCAGGCCCGCGTCAGCGTCCGCAGCCCGGCGCCGATCATGGCCGACGAAGCCATCGAGAGCGTCGAGGACAGCTTCAACCTGGCCCGCGGCGGCGCCGCGCCGGTATTCGCCCTGAAGATCGCCAAGAACGGCGGCCCACGCGCCGTGCTGCGCAGCGCCTATATCGCCGAAGCGGCGGGCATCGGCCTGTACGGTGGCACCATGCTCGAAGGCAGCGTCGGCACCCTGGCCTCGGCCCATGCCTTCGCCACCCTGAGCAAGCTGGAATGGCACACCGAACTGTTCGGCCCGCTGCTGCTGACCGAGGACATCCTTGTCGACGTGCCGGTGTACCGCGATTTCGAACTGAAGATCCCGACCACGCCGGGCCTCGGTGTGACCCTGGACGAAGAACGCCTGCAGCGCTTTAGCCGCCGCTGAACCGAACCCACAAGGAGAAAGCCATGCTGTTTCACGTGCGCATGACCGTCAAACTGCCCACCGACATGCCGGCCGAGCAGGCCGCCCGCCTCAAGGCCGACGAAAAGGAACTGGCCCAGCGCCTGCAGCGCGAAGGCACCTGGCGTCACCTGTGGCGCATCGCCGGACTTTACGCCAATGTCAGCATCTTCGACGTGGCCGACGCCCAGGCCCTGCATGACACGCTAATGCAGCTGCCGCTTTACCCGTACATGGACATCGAGGTCATGGCGCTGTGTCGCCACCCGTCCTCGATCCACGATGACGATCGCTGATCGGCGCCATCACTCGCCTGATCCGATCACCACAACAACAAGATGAGGAAACACGCCATGACCGTACGTATCGCCCAGACCGTCGAAGTGCAGAAGTTCTTCGAAGATGCCGCCGGCTTCACCAACGATAAGGGTAATGCCCGCATGAAAACGGTGATTCACCGTGTACTCAACGACACGGCGAAGATCATCGAGGATCTGCAGATCACCCCGGAAGAATTCTGGAAAGCGGTGAACTACCTGAACGAGCTCGGCGCGCGGCAGGAAGCCGGGCTGGTGGTCGCTGGCCTCGGTGTCGAGCACTATCTGGACATGCTGATGGACGCCGAAGACGAGGAAGCCGGCCGTACCGGTGGCACCCCGCGCACCATCGAAGGCCCGCTGTACGTGGCCGGCGCACCACTGAGCAAGGGCGAGGCGCGCCTGGATGACGGTACTGATGCCGGCACGCCGCTGTTCATGCAGGGCCGGGTGTTCGACACCAACGGCAAACCGCTGGCTGGTGCAATCGTCGACGTATGGCATGCCAACACCCGTGGCACCTATTCGTATTTCGATCCGGCGCAATCGGAATTCAACCTGCGCCGCCGCATCGAGACCGACGCCGAAGGCCGTTATCGCTTCCGCAGCATCGTGCCGTCCGGCTACGGCTGCCCGCCCGATGGCCCGACCCAGCAGCTGCTCGACCAGCTCGGCCGCCATGGCCAGCGCCCGGCCCACGTGCACTTCTTCATCTCCGCGCCCGGCCATCGCCACCTGACCACCCAGATCAACCTGGATGGCGACAAGTACCTGCACGACGACTTCGCCTACGCCACCCGTGACGAGCTGATCGCCAGGATCAACTTCTCCGACGATGCGGCGCGTGCCAAGGCTTACGGTGTAGAAGGTCGCTTCGCCGAAATCGAGTTCGATTTCACCCTGCAGTCCACCACCGAGCCCAAAGCGCAGAAACGCCACGAGCGGGTTCGCGCGCTGGAGGTGTAAGCCCCGCGCCGCCCTGCAGGGCAAAGTGCCGCGCTGCCGTTCGTCTGCCTTGCCTGGCAGGCGAGGAGCCGCGCGGCATCCTGCATTCAACGGTCACACTGAATTGCGGCGAGAGAGATGTAACCCTTTGTCACGCTGGCGTATCGCCTGCCAGGGGGATGGTTAGAATCGCCGGACGATTAGCGGATTGCCCAATGGCGGCGATTCAGCCTTATAAGAAAAACAACGAGGCCTGATGATGAGCGATTTCCTGCTGAGCGCGCGCAGCCAGGTGTTCGAGCGCGCCGACCCTTACGCGGTGTCCGACTACGTCAATCAGCACGTCGGCGCCCATTGCATTCGCCTGCCGACCACGGGTTTTCCCGAAGCGAGCCTCAATCACCGCAAGTTCGCCAGCCTCGACCTGTGCCGCATCAGTTATGGCGGCAGCGTGCGCGTCACCTCGCCGGCGCTGGAAACCATCTATCACCTGCAGGTGCTGCTCAAGGGCAACTGCCGTTCGCAGTGCCGCGGTCAGGAGCACTTCTTCGTGCCCGGCGAGTTGCTACTGATCAACCCGGACGACCCGGTGGACCTGACCTATTCGGCCGACTGCGAGAAATTCATCGTCAAGCTGCCGGTCAGCCTGTTCGAGAACACCTGCCTGGAAAACCGTTGGATGCTGCCGCAAAGCGGTATTCGCTTTACCGCCGCGCGCCACGACATGCGCGAGCTGGAGGGTTTTTCCAACCTGCTGATGCTGATCTGCCAGGAAGCCGAAGCGGCCTCCAGCATGCCCCAGGTGCAGGAGCATTACGTGCGCATCATCGCCAGCAAGCTGCTCGGTCTGCTCGGCAATAATGTGCAGCGCGTGCAGCCCCAGGCTCAGACCAGCTCGTTCGAGCAGGTGGTCGACTACATCGAGCAGAACCTCACCCAGGACATCGGCATCGAGCAGCTGCTGGCCGTAGCCCGGGTCAGCGAGCGTTCGCTGTATGCGCTGTTCGAGCGCTACGCTGGCATCAGCCCCAGGGATTACGTGCGCCAGCGCAAGCTCGATCGCATCCACGCCCAACTTCTCGACCCGGCCAGCGTGGTGCGCAGCGTCACCGAAATCGCTCTGGATTACGGCTTCCTGCACCTGGGGCGCTTTGCCGAAGCCTATCGCCGACGTTTTGGTGAATTGCCGTCGGAGACCTTCAAGCGTAATCGTTAAAAGGCGATCATAAGTCTCGTTCGATTATCGAACGGATAGTCGATTATCGGATTGTTAGCAGGCTATTGGGTGAGTACCTTGTGACCATACGGCACACCCGCCGCCCAGCACCCAGAGCAACAAGACGAGAACGACCATGGCTGAGATTCTCTCCCTGCGCGAAGCGGTCGAACGCTTCGTTCACGATGGCGACACCGTTGCCCTCGAAGGCTTCACCCACCTGATTCCGACCGCTGCTTCCCACGAGCTGATCCGTCAGAACAAGAAGGATCTGACCCTGGTGCGCATGACCCCCGACCTGGTCTACGACCTGTTGATCGGTGCCGGTTGCGCCAAGAAGCTGGTGTTCTCCTGGGGCGGCAACCCCGGTGTCGGTTCGCTGCACCGCCTGCGTGACGCCGTCGAGAAACACTGGCCGCACAAGCTGGAAATCAGCGAGCACAGCCACGCCGCCATGGCCAATGCCTACGTCTCAGGCGCTTCCAACCTGCCATTTGCGGTGCTGCGCGGCTATCAGGGTTCGGACCTGGTCAAGGTCAACCCGGACATCAAGTTCATCGAATGCCCGTTTACCGGCGAGAAGCTCGCCGCAATTCCCAGCGTGCGTCCGGACGTCACCGTGATCCACGCGCAGAAGGCCGACCGCAAGGGCAACGTGCTGATCCAGGGCATCCTGGGCGTGCAGAAGGAAGCCGCACTGGCGGCCAAGCGTTGCATCGTCACCGTCGAGGAAATCGTCGATGATCTCCAGGCACCGATGAACGCCTGCGTGCTGCCGACCTGGGCCATCACCGCGGTCTGCGTGGTACCCAGCGGCGCACATCCGTCGTACGCCCACGGTTACTACGAGCGCGACAACCGCTTCTATCAGGACTGGGACCCAATTGCCCGCGACCGCGAAACCTTCACTGCCTGGATCGATGAATACATTCGCGGCACCGAGGATTTTGCGCAGTACCAGGCGAAAGTGAACGGGGAGGCCAAGTGATGAGCGATTTCAACACCAATGAAATGATGACCGTCGCCGCCGCACGCCGCCTCGGCAATGGCAGCGTCTGCTTCGTCGGCATCGGCCTGCCATCCAAGGCCGCCAACCTGGCGCGCCTGACCCATGCCCCGGAAGTGGTGCTGATCTATGAGTCCGGCCCGATCGGCGCCAAGCCGAGCGTGCTGCCGCTGTCCATAGGTGACGGCGAGCTGGCGGAAACCGCCGACACCGTGGTGCCGACGGGTGAGATCTTCCGCTACTGGCTGCAGGGCGGGCGCATCGACGTCGGCTTCCTCGGCGCCGCTCAGGTCGATAAGTTCGGCAACATCAACACCACCGTGATCGGCGACTATCACAACCCGAAAGTGCGCTTGCCGGGTGCTGGTGGCGCGCCGGAAATTGCCGGCAGCGCGAAGAAGGTGCTGATCATCCTCAAGCAGGGCCACCGCACCTTCGTCGACAAGCTGGCCTTCATTACCTCGGTTGGCCACGGCGAGGGTGGCGACCATCGCAAGCGTCTCGGCCTGCCGGGCGACGGCCCGGTGGCGATCATCACCGACCTGTGCATCATGGAGCCGGAAGCCGGCAGCAATGAATTCATCGTCACCTCGTTGCATCCGGGCGTGACCCGCGAGCAGGTTATCGAGAACACCGGCTGGCAGATCCGCTTTGCCGACAGCGTTGGCACCACCGAAGCGCCGACCGCTGCCGAACTGGCTGCGCTGCGTGACCTGGAAGCGCGCACCGCCGAGGCTCATGGTCAGAAAGGAGGTGACGAATGAGCCGCGAAGTCTTCATCTGCGACGCCATCCGCACGCCGATTGGTCGCCTCAATGGCGCACTGTCCGCGGTGAGAGCCGACGACCTGGCGGCGATCCCGCTCAAGGCCCTGATCGAGCGTAACCCGCAAGTCGATTGGTCAGCGGTCGATGAGGTTTTCATGGGCTGCGCCAACCAGTCCGGCGAGGACAACCGCAACGTCGCGCGGATGGCGCTGCTGCTCGCCGGCCTGCCGGAAAGCGTGCCGGGCGTGACCCTCAATCGCCTGTGCGCCTCGGGCATGGAAGCGGTGGGCGCCGCGTTTCGCGCCATCGCCTCGGGCGAAATGGAGCTGGCCATTGCCGCCGGCGTCGAGTCGATGACCCGCGCGCCCTACGTGATGGGCAAGGCCGATAGCGCGTTTGGCCGCGGCCAGAAGCTGGAAGACACCACCCTGGGCTGGCGCTTCGTCAACCCGGCGATGAAGGAGCAGTACGGCGTCGACCCGATGCCGGTCACCGGTGACAACGTCGCCGAGGACTATGGCGTCAGCCGCGCCGACCAGGACGCCTTTGGCCTGCGCAGCCAGCAGCGTGCAGCGGCGGCCCAGGAAGCGGGCTACTACGCCGAGGAAATCGTTCCGGTGGTGATTAAGACCAAGAAGGGCGAGGTCGTCGTCGATCGGGACGAGCACCCGCGTGCCGACACCACCGCCGAAGGCCTGGCCAAGCTCAAGCCGGTCAACGGGCCGGACAAGACCGTCACTGCTGGCAACGCCTCGGGCCTCAACGATGGTGCCTCGGCGATGATCCTGGCCTCGGCCGAAGCCATTAAGCAGTACGGCCTCAAGCCCCGCGCCAAGGTACTGGGCATGGCCAGCGGCGGCGTCGCGCCACGCATCATGGGCGTTGGCCCGGTGCCGGCGGTACGCAAGCTGTTGACGCGTCTGAACCTGAGCGTCAAGCAGTTCGACGTGATCGAGCTGAACGAAGCCTTCGCCGCTCAAGGCCTGGCTGTCACCCGCGATCTCGGTCTGCCGGACGACAGCACCAAGGTCAATCCGAACGGCGGCGCCATCGCCCTTGGCCACCCACTGGGCATGAGCGGCAATCGCCTGGTGCTGACCGCGGTGCACCATCTGGAAAAGACCGGCGGCAAGCTCGGCCTGGCGACCATGTGCGTTGGCGTGGGGCAGGGGCTGGCACTGGCTATCGAGCGGGTTTAGGGCCTGTTGCTAGCTGGCAGGAGCGGCCGATGAATATGTGGCTTTTGTAGGAGGGGCTTCAGCCCCGCGCTCTTTGTTTGCCTTGATAAAAAGCTCGCGGCTAAAGCGGATCGCCGCCCGGCCCCTCCTACCAGATCGCTGATTGTCTGCTTCTGCCTTCTAACAACCGCTTGACGTTTCGTTTGTCCTTGCCAAGACAAGGTCCACGACACCCTATTCTGGCAAGGATGGGCGATTGAAAATGCCGAATCATTTGGTTACAGATGGGGTCGGAATAAGTACGGTTCCGCTTCCTAACAATGAGTATCCATAATGACTACCGAAGCCAGCGCGGCGTACGAAGCCCCCAACTACAGCCCGGAAGAGCGCCGCAAGCGTATCTTCGCCATCGTCGGTGCCTCCTCGGGCAATCTGGTCGAATGGTTCGACTTCTACGTATACGCCTTCTGCGCGATCTACTTCGCGCCGGCCTTCTTTCCTTCCGACGACCCCACCGTGCAACTGCTCAACACCGCAGGCGTATTCGCCGCGGGTTTTCTGATGCGGCCGATCGGTGGCTGGGTGTTTGGCCGCGTTGCGGACAAATACGGCCGCAAGGTCTCGATGATGATCTCGGTGCTGATGATGTGCCTGGGCTCGCTGGCCATCGCCTGCATGCCCACCTACAGCAGCATCGGCACCCTGGCGCCCGTGCTGCTGTTGCTGGCGCGGCTGTTTCAGGGCCTTTCAGTAGGCGGCGAGTACGGCACCACCGCCACTTACATGAGCGAGGTGGCGCTCAAGGGCCAGCGCGGCTTCTTCGCCTCGTTCCAGTACGTCACCCTGATTGGCGGCCAGTTGCTGGCCGTGCTGGTGGTGGTGATCCTGCAGCAGGCGCTCAGTGAAGACGAGCTGCGTGCCTGGGGCTGGCGCATTCCGTTCGTGATCGGCGCGATGGCAGCGGTAGTGGCGTTCTACCTGCGCCGTTCGCTGGATGAAACTGCCAAAGAGGATCAGATTGGCAGCAAGGAGTCGGGCAGCGTCGCCTATCTGTTCAAGCACCACAAGGCTGCGTTCTTCACCGTACTGGGCTACACCGCCGGCGGCTCGCTGATCTTCTATACCTTCACCACGTACATGCAGAAGTACCTGGTCAACTCGGCCGGCATGAGCGCCAAGACCGCCAGTGGCATCATGACCGGCGCGCTGTTTCTATTCATGATCATGCAGCCGTTGTTCGGTGCGCTGTCCGACCGTATCGGCCGCCGCACCTCGATGCTCTGGTTCGGCGCCCTCGGTGCGATCTGCACCTGGCCGATCCTGGCCTTGCTGCATACCGTGCAGAGCCCGGTGATGGCTTTCCTGCTGATCATCGCGGCGCTGGCCATCGTCAGCCTGTACACCTCGATCAGCGGCCTGGTGAAGGCCGAGATGTTCCCGCCGGAGGTGCGCGCTCTGGGCGTCGGCCTGGCTTACGCGGTGGCCAACGCGCTGTTCGGCGGCTCGGCGGAATATGTCGCCCTGGGGCTGAAATCCATCGGCATGGAACAGACCTTCTACTGGTACGTATCAGGCATGATGGTGCTGGCTTTTCTGGTCAGCCTGCGCCTGCCGCGCCAGGCCAGTTACCTGCACCACGATCATTGACCACGGAGTGTTCGCTGTATGAGTTCAAGGCCCGCTAGCCAGCTGTTCGATGCCTACTTCACGGGTGCGCCGATGCGCCAGGTGTTCAGCGACCAGGGGCGTGTGCAGGGCATGCTCGACTTCGAGGCAGCGCTGGCCCGGGCCGAAGCGGCGGCTGGGGTGATCCCGCAGGCAGTGGTCGCCGATATCGAGGCGGCTTGCCGCGCCGAACTCTACGATTTCGACGCGCTGGCGGTGGCCATCGGCAGCGCCGGCAACTCGGCCATTCCGTTGGTCAAGGCGCTGGGCAAACGCATCGCGGCGAGCAACCCCGAGGCCGAGCGCTACGTGCATCTGGGCGCCACCAGCCAGGACGCCATGGACAGCGGCCTGGTGCTGCAGCTACGCGCGGCCATCGATCTGCTGGAAAAGGATCTGGACGCCCTGAGCAGGCAGCTGGCCATCCAGGCCCAGCGTCATGCGGCAACGCCCATGGCCGGGCGCACCTGGCTGCAGCATGCCACGCCGGTGACCCTGGGCATGAAGATCGCCGGCTGGCTGGGCGCCATCGATCGCCATCGCCAGCGCCTCGACGAAATCAAACCGCGCCTGCTGTGCCTGCAGTTCGGCGGCGCCTCGGGCAGCCTGGCCGCATTGGGCGACAAGGCCTGGCCGGTGGCCGGTGCATTGGCCGCCGAGCTGGACCTGCAACTGCCCGAGCAGCCCTGGCACACCCAGCGTGATCGTCTGGTCGAGTTCGCCAGCCTGCTCGGCCTGATCGCCGGCAGCCTGGGCAAGCTGGGCCGCGACCTCAGCCTCTTGATGCAGACCGAAGCCGGCGAGCTGTTCGAGCCCTCGGCGCCCGGCAAGGGCGGCTCCTCGACCATGCCGCACAAGCGCAACCCGGTGGGCGCGGCGGTGTTGATCGGCGCCGCCACCCGCGCGCCCGGGCTGGTCGCCACCATGTTCGCGGCGATGCCCCAGGAGCACGAGCGCAGCCTGGGTTTGTGGCACGCCGAATGGGAGACGCTGCCGGAGCTTTGCTGCCTGGTCTCCGGCGCCCTGCAGCAGGCGCTGATCCTGGTGCCGGGCCTGGAAGTGGACGCCGAGCGCATGGCCGCCAATCTCGAATTGACCCGCGGCCTGGTGCTGGCCGAGGCAGTGAGCATCGCCCTGGCGCAACGCATCGGTCGCGACGCTGCCCACCATCTGGTCGAGCAATGCTGCAAACAGGCGGTGAAGGAGGGCGCACACCTGCGCGAGGTGCTCGGCGCCAACGCCGAGGTCTGCGCCCAACTGTCCGCCGATGAGCTGGACCGCCTGCTCGACCCGGCCCATTACCTGGGCCAGGCGCAGCGCTGGGTCGATCGCGCCGTGGCCCTGCACCGCAGCGCGAATCACTGAACCGTTTTCCCGTTAGGAGATTGTCATGCCTGTCGTTTCCCTCGCCGATGGCGACCTGAACTACCTGCTCGAAGGCCCGGCCGACGCACCGGTGCTGGTGTTGTCCAACTCCCTGGGCACCAACCTGCACATGTGGGATGCGCAGATTCCGGCGTTCACCGAACACTTCCGCGTGCTGCGTTATGACACCCGTGGCCACGGCCAGTCGCTGGTCACGCCGGGCTTCTACAGCATCGAGCAGAACGGCCGTGACGTGTTGGCACTGCTCGATGCCCTGAACATCGACAAGGTGCATTTCTGCGGCCTGTCCATGGGCGGGCTGATCGGCCAGTGGCTGGCGATCAACGCCGCTTCGCGCCTGGATCGCCTGGTGCTGTGCAACACCGGCGCCAAGATCGGCACCGACGAGGTGTGGAACACCCGCATCGACACCGTGCTGAAGGGCGGCGAGAAGGCCATGCGCGACCTGCGTGATGCCTCCATCGAACGCTGGTTCACCGCGCCGTTCGCCAAGGCCCAGCCGGAGAAGGTCGAGCCGATCGTCACCATGCTGGCGCAGACCTCGCCCCAGGGCTACGCCGGCAACTGTGCAGCGGTGCGCGACGCCGACTACCGCGAGCAGATCGCCACGATCGACGTGCCGACCCTGATCGTGTGCGGCACCGGTGATGCGGTGACCACCCCCGAGCACGGTCGCTTCATGCAGGCGCGTATTCCGGGCGCCGAGCTGGTCGAGTTCGACGCCGCGCACCTGTCCAACGTGCAGGCTGGTGAGCTGTTCACCGGGCGCGTGCTGAGCTTTCTGCAAACCAATTGAGCTGCCGTGCGTGGGCGTCGTCGCACGCCCGCGCCGTGAAGAGAAATGGAGCCACCGATGGATGAGAAACAACGCTATGACGCCGGCATGCAGGTTCGCCGTGCGGTGCTGGGCGATGCCCACGTCGACCGCAGCCTGGAAAAACTGACGCCGTTCAACGAAGAGTTCCAGGAGATGATCACCCGCCACGCCTGGGGCGATATCTGGACGCGCCCGGGGCTGCCGCGCCACACCCGCAGCCTGATCACCATCGCCATGCTGATCGGCATGAACCGCGAAGGTGAATTGAGGCTGCACCTCAAGGCCGCCAAGAACAACGGCGTGACCCGCGAGGAAATCAAGGAAGTGATCATGCAGAGTGCGATCTACTGCGGTATTCCGGCTGCCAACGCCACCTTCCACCTGGCCGAAGAGCTGTGGGACGAAGTCGGCGTCGAGTCGCTGAATAAGGCCTGACGTCGCAACGATCTGCAGAGCCCCGCTCAAGCGGGGCTTTTTATTGCCCGACGATCACTCGCTCTGACTGACGCCCGCCGCATGCAGTGCCGCAACGTAGCCGAAGGTCAGTGCCGGGCCCAGGTTGATGCCGCCGGAGGGGTAGTGGCCGCCGAACACGCTGGCCATGTCGCTGCCGGCGGCATAGAGGCCGGGGATCGGCTGGCCATCGGCATCCAGTACCCGGGCGCTGCCGTCCGTCTTGAGCCCGGCGAAGGTGCCGAAACAGCCGGGCTGCACCTTCACTGCGTAGAACGGGGCATGCTCGATGGGTGCCACGCAGGGGTTGGCGCCAGGGTGTAGCGGGTCGCCTTGCTTGCGATTGAAGGCGGTGCTGCCGCGGCCGAACTGCGGGTCTTCGCCATTGCGGGCATGTTGGTTGAACGTGGCTACCGTGCTCACCAGGCCCTCCGGGTCGATGCCGCAGTCGAGGGCCAACTGCTCGATGGTCGCCGCACATTGCAGATAGCCGCTACGCAGCACGGGCCACAGCGGCACGGGCGCCGGGCGGGCGAAGCCCAGGCCGTAGCGGCGCTGGAAACGGTGATCGCAGATCAGCCAGGAACACACCGGCTGGTCCTGGGGCACCTGTTCGACCATCGCCGCCACGTAGTCGTAATAGCCGTGGGCTTCGTTGACGAAGCGCTTGCCGTTGGCCAGCACGCCGATGATGCCAGGCTTGCCGCGCTCGATGATGTGCGGGAAGTGGCCGATGCTGCCGTCGCGGTGCGGCACCCGGGACACCGGTGCCCAGGCGACCGGCGATTTCAGCCGGGTATCGACCTGGGCACCCAGCGCTTCGCCCAGGCGCAGGCCATCGCCGGAGCAGGCGGTTGGCGGCAGGGCCAGGTTGTCCGCGCCGCTGGTATCGCGGGGAAACAGCTGCTGGCGCCGCCGCGTATCGTTGGGGAAGCCGCCAGCCGCCAGCACCACGGCACGGGCACCGATGAAGTGCTCGCCGTCCGCACGGCGCAGCGTGGCACCGCTGATACGGCCATCTTGCTGATGCAGGCTGATCACCGGTGCCGACTCGATCATCGTCACGCCCAGGTCGGCGGCCGAGCGGGCCAGCCGGGCGACCAGCGCAACGCCGTTGACCAGGTGCATGGCGCGGC
Source organism: Pseudomonas sp. CNPSo 3701 (assembly GCF_028674975.1). Taxonomy (NCBI): domain Bacteria; kingdom Pseudomonadati; phylum Pseudomonadota; class Gammaproteobacteria; order Pseudomonadales; family Pseudomonadaceae; genus Pseudomonas; species Pseudomonas sp. CNPSo 3701. Next base: position 598,913 of record NZ_JAQZSI010000003.1, read on the forward strand.
CATAACGGGATAAGTGATAGAGGTGGGTGGCGAAGCGACGGGTCACGTGCCACAGCGCTCTCGGTGAGCGGGTCATGTTCAGGAAGGCGGCCAGGTCGGCGCCGGCCATGATCGGCATGCCCATGAACGAGGTTTCGCGCAGCGTCCTGCGCAGGCGCGGCAGCAGGTCGAGCACTTCGCGGCCGTCATAGGGCGCGGCGATCACCTGATGGCCGCCGGTGGCGGCGCCGGGCGTGTCGCCATGCATGTCGGGAATGCCGTTGCCGTCGGCGAACTGCAGGGCGGTGTGCCGTTCGAAGAACGCCACCATCTGCGGGCAGGCGTCGAGAAAGGCCCTGACCCGCGCTTCGTCGAAATGCTCGCCCAGTTCGTGGCGCAGATAGGTGAGCGGCTGCTCGATGTCTTCCTGGATGCCGGCGCGCTGCGCCAGCGGGTTGCGCGGAACCCAGGCCCAACCACCGGACCAGGCGGTGGCGCCGCCGAACACCACGTCCTTTTCCACCAGCACGACGCGCTGGCCATGCCACGCGGCAGTCACCGCGGCGGCCAGCCCGGCGGCGCCCGAGCCGACCACCAGCAGGTCGCAGTGTTGAGGAAGCGGAGTGGTGGCGGCGGCGGGCATGGGCGCTCCTGGCGGCTAATGATTGTTTTTGGAATCAGGTTCCATATATTAAATGGAGCCCTGATCGTCGCCAAGCGCAGGGCCCGCGCTTGATGTTTACCCAGGCTGACCCCATCTGAAGGGCTGTAACCCTCTCGCCATCAGCCTTCGAGCCCGCCATGAAATCGCTTTTGTCCGGTCGCCAGCGCGGTGCCCTGCGCACATCCTGGGCGTTTATCGCCCCTTATCGCGGTCGCGTGGTCGGTGCGCTGCTGGCGCTGCTGTTCACTGCCGCCATTACCTTGTCCATGGGGCAGGGCATCAAGCTGCTGGTCGATCAGGGCCTGGCCACCCAGTCACCGGAAGCGTTGCGCCATTCGATCCTGCTGTTCTTCGTGCTGGTGCTGGCCCTGGCGGTGGGGACCTACACGCGCTTCTACCTGGTTTCCTGGCTGGGCGAGCGGGTGGTGGCGGACATCCGCAAGCGCGTGTTCGATCATCTGGTCGGCCTGCACCCCGGCTTCTACGCCCATAACCGCGCCTCGGAGATCCAGTCGCGGCTGACCGCCGATACCACCTTGCTGCAGTCGGTGATCGGCTCGTCGCTGTCGATGGCGCTACGCAACCTGATCATGCTGGTCGGCGGCATGATCCTGCTGGTGGTCACCAATCCCAAGCTCAGCGCCATCGTGCTCGCCGCACTGCCGCTGGTGGTCGCGCCGATCCTGCTGTTCGGCCGCCGTGTGCGGGAGTTGTCGAGGCAGAGCCAGGATCGCATCGCCGATGTCGGCAGCTACGTCAGCGAAGTGCTCGGGCAGATCAAGACGGTGCAGGCCTACAACCATCAGGCCGAAGACCGCCGGCGATTCGGCCTGTCCGCCGAGGCGGCGTTCGACACTGCCCGCAAGCGCGTCGCCCAGCGCGCCTGGCTGATCACCGTGGTGATCGTGCTGGTGCTCGGTGCCGTGGGCGTGATGCTCTGGGTCGGCGGCATGGACGTGATCGCCGGGCGCATCAGTGGCGGCGAGCTGGCGGCATTCGTGTTCTACAGCCTGATCGTCGGCTCGTCATTCGGCACCCTCAGCGAGGTGGTCGGCGAGTTGCAACGCGCCGCGGGCGCCGCCGAGCGCATCAGCGAACTGCTCAGTGCGCGCAACGAGATCCATGCGCCGCTCGACGGCGCGCTGGTTCCGGCCCGGCCTGCAGAGGGCCGTATCGACGTGCAGGATTTGTCCTTCGCCTACCCGACGCGCCCCGACAGCCTGGCGCTGCAAGACATCACGCTGGCAGTGGAACCGGGCGAAACCCTGGCCATCGTCGGCCCGTCCGGCGCGGGCAAGTCGACGCTGTTCGACCTGCTGCTGCGCTTCTACGATCCGCTACGGGGGCGCATCCTGATCGACGGCCTGCCCATCGAGCGCCTCGACCCGCACGCCCTGCGCGAGAACTTCGCGCTGGTTTCCCAGCACCCGGCGCTGTTCTTTGGCAGCGTGGCCGACAACATTCGCTACGGGCACCCGGACGCCAGCGATGCCGAGGTGCAGGCTGCTGCCCGCGCGGCCCATGCCCATGAATTCATCGCGCGCTTGCCCCAGAGTTATCAGACCCATCTGGGCGATGCCGGCCTGGGGCTTTCCGGCGGCCAACGGCAGCGCCTGGCGATTGCCCGCGCCTTGCTGGTGGATGCACCGATCCTGCTGCTCGACGAAGCCACCAGTGCCCTGGACGCCGAGAGCGAGCACCTGATCCAGCAGGCGCTGCCCGAGCTGATGCGTGGCCGCACCACCCTGGTGATCGCCCACCGCCTGGCCACGGTGAAGAGCGCCGACCGCATCGCGGTCTTCGATCAGGGGCAGTTGGTAGCGTTGGGCAAACATGCCGAACTGGTCGCCAGTAATCCACTGTATGCGCGATTGGCCGAGTTGCAGTTCGTGGAGAAGAGCTAGGGGCAGGGCGCCGGTATCGGCGTTGAGTGTGTGGTGGGTCGGTGAAGCGTGACCCACCCTACGGGCTGTGGTTCTGTGGGACCGGGCGGGGACGCGCTGTGAGTCGCGGGCATTGCCCGCATCCCACAGACTCAACATTCTTCAGATCACTTCAATTTCGAGATGACGAGTTGAGAGCAAGTCAGTCTCAGCCGTTGACCAGACTCAGAAACTCGCTGCGGGTCGCGGCGTTCTCGCGAAATTCGCCGAGCATCACCGAGGTGACCATGGAGGAGTTCTGCTTCTCCACGCCGCGCATCATCATGCACATGTGCTTGGCTTCGATGACCACCGCCACGCCCAGGGCACCGGTGACCTGCTGAACCGCTTCGGCGATCTGTCGGCTCAGGCTTTCCTGGATCTGCAGGCGGCGGGCGTACATGTCGACGATGCGCGCGACCTTGGACAGGCCCAGCACCTTGCCGCTGGGAATGTAGGCGACGTGGGCCTTGCCGATGAAGGGCAGCAGGTGGTGCTCGCACAGCGAATACAGCTCGATATCTTTGACCACCACCATTTCGCTGGCGTCGGAGCTGAACAGCGCACCGTTGGTGACTTCTTCCAAGGTCTTCTGGTAGCCATTGCACAGGTACTGCATGGCCTTGGCGGCGCGCTTGGGCGTGTCGAGCAGGCCTTCGCGGGAAACGTCTTCGCCGAGCTGGCCGAGGATGGCGGTGTAGTGCTGTTCGAGGGTGTTGCGGCTAGAGTCCATGCGGCTTCCAGTGGTTTGCGGGTATCGATTAGCGGCTGCCTGGCGCCAATGCCAGCGCGTTTGCCGCGGCATCAAGCTCGGCCTGGTGGGCGAGGCGGGCAGCAATTGTAATCCGCTCGTAGCGATTTACCGAGCCTTTATGCCGCTCGGTGCATCGCTGCTTCTGTCAGCACCTGTTCAAAGTCTCGCGAGCTAGAGCAATGCAAGGCGAAAACAGGCGAGGACGCGGAGTTTACGAGCTGTAAATGAGCAGTCCGAGCCTGTTTTTAACGTTGTCGTACCAGGCCAGCACTTTCACCAGGCGGCCATTCACCTTGGTGTGGTTGGCGTCGAAGATCGACGATAGCGGATTGTGGTTGAAGTCGCACGACACCAGCGGCAGCGTGTTGTAGCCCAGCACCGGGGATTTTTCCGCCGCCGCCTTGAGCAGGGCGTTGATTTCCTCGACGCTGGTGTCGCGCTGCACCTGAATGGTCAGGTCGACCAGCGACACGTTGATCACTGGCACGCGCACCGCCATGCCGGTCAGGCGCCCGGCCAGTTCCGGCAGCACCAGACCGACTGCTTCGGCGGCGCCGGTCTTGGTGGGGATCATCGACTGGGTGGCCGAGCGCGCGCGGAACAGGTCGCTGTGGTACACGTCGGAGAGGTTCTGGTCGTTGGTGTAGGCGTGGATGGTGGTCATCAGCCCGCTTTCGATGCCCAGCTCGCGCTGCAGCACCTGGGCGACCGGCGCCAGGCAGTTGGTGGTGCAGGAGGCGTTGGAGATGATCTGCTGATCGGCGCGCAGGCTGCCTTCGTTGACGCCATAGACGATGGTCGCATCGGCGCCCTTGGCTGGCGCGGAGATGATCACCTTGCGCGCGCCGGCAGTCAGGTGGGCGGCTGCCTTGTCGCGATCAGTGAACAGGCCGGTGCATTCGAACACCACGTCGACGTCCAGATCCTTCCAGGGCAGTTCGGCAGGATTACGGATCGTGCTGACCGCGATGCGGTCACCATTGATAAGCAGGTTCTGCCCGTCGACCTCGACGTCGGCATCGAAGATGCCGTGTACGCTGTCGTACTTGAGCAAATGAGCGTTGATGGCGCTGTCGCCCAGGTCATTGATGGCGACGACTTGCAGCTTTTCGCGATAGTTCTGGGTATAGAGTGCCCGCAGCACGTTACGGCCGATGCGGCCGAATCCATTGATGGCAATTCGTATAGTCATGAGCTTAGATCCTGATTTGTTGTTTTAAAAACAAGATTATGCTCATGAAAGTAGAAATCAAGCGTTTTAGCTGTCAATATTTTGATAAAAATACAATTCTAAGTGCTACCTGTTAGCCCGGAGTCGACACCATGCATCCCCGCATCCTTGAGGTAACCGACCGCCTGATCGCCCGCAGCCGCGCCACTCGCGAACGCTACCTGGCGCAGATGGCCGCCGCCGACAGCCAGGGCCCGCACCGCGGCGCGCTGCAATGTGCCAACTTCGCCCACGGCGTGGCCGGTTGTGGTTCTGCCGAAGACAAGCAGCGTTTGCGGCTGATGAACGAAGCCAACGTCGGTATCGTCACTGCCTACAACGATATGCTTTCCGCCCACCATCCTTATGAACACTACCCCGAACTGATCAAGCAGGCGTTGCGCCAGGTCGGCTCGGTGGGCCAGGTGGCCGGCGGCGTGCCGGCGATGTGCGATGGCGTGACCCAGGGTGAGCCCGGTATGGAGCTTAGCCTGGCCAGCCGCGAGGTGATCGCCATGTCCACGGCCGTGGCGCTGTCGCACAACATGTTCGATGCGGCGATGCTGCTGGGCATCTGCGACAAGATCGTGCCGGGGCTGATGATCGGTGCGCTGCGCTTCGGTCACCTGCCGATGATCTTCGTGCCGGGCGGGCCGATGCCTTCGGGCATTCCCAACAAGGAAAAGGCCGAGGTTCGCCAGCTCTACGCCGAGGGCAAGGCGACCCGCGAGCAGCTGCTCGAATCAGAGATGAAGTCCTACCACAGCCCCGGCACCTGCACCTTCTACGGCACCGCCAACACCAACCAGGTGGTGATGGAAATCATGGGCCTGCACCTGCCGGGCTCGTCCTTCGTCAACCCGTACACGCCGTTGCGTGACGCGCTGACCGCCGAGGCCGCCCACCAGGTGGTGCGCCTCACGCGGCAAGGCGGCGAGTACACGCCGCTGTGTCGGATCATCGACGAGAAGGCCATCGTCAACTCGGTGGTGGCCCTCAACGCCACCGGCGGCTCGACCAATCACACACTGCACATTCCGGCCTTCGCGCGCGCTGCCGGCATCCAGCTGACCTGGCAGGACATGGCCGACCTGTCCGCCGTCACCCCGACCCTGGCCAAGGTCTACCCCAACGGTCAGGCCGACGTGAACCACTTCCATGCCTGTGGCGGCGTGCCGTTCATGGTGCGCACGCTGCTCGAAGCCGGCCTGCTGCACGAGGATGTCTACACCGTCGCTGGGCCTGGCCTGTCGCGCTATACCCAGGAGCCGTTCCTCGATGGCGAGCGGCTGGTCTGGCGCCAGGGCCCGGAGCAGAGCCTGGATCGCAACATCCTGCGCAGCGTGCCGGAGGCGTTCTCGCCCGAAGGAGGGCTGCGGGTGCTGACTGGCAACCTCGGCAACGGCGTAGCCAAGGTGTCGGCGGTGGCGCCGGAGCATCAGGTGGTCGAAGCGCCGGCCCGCGTGTTCGAAACCCAGGTCGAGCTGGCCGAAGCCTTCAAGGCCGGTGAGCTGGAGCGCGATTTCGTCGCCGTGGTGCGCTTCCAGGGGCCGAAGGCCAACGGCATGCCCGAGCTGCACAAGCTCACGCCGTACCTGGGCATCCTCCAGGATCGCGGTTTCAAGGTGGCGCTGGTTACCGATGGACGGATGTCCGGCGCGTCGGGCAAGGTGCCGGCGGCCATTCACGTCAGCCCCGAGGCCTGGGATGGAGGCCCGCTGGCGCGGGTGCGCGACGGCGATCTGATTCGCGTCGATGGCGTGACCGGGCACCTGCAGGTGCTGGTCGACGACATCGCCTGGAACGCCCGCAAGATCGCGCCGCGCCCGCAAGGCACCGGTGTCGGCTGTGGCCGCGAGCTGTTCGCCTTCATGCGCGCTGCGTTCAGCCCCGCGGAAGAGGGCGCCAGTGCCTTCACCGCCGAACTGGATTCGCTGCGATGAGCCTGGCGCTGGTGGGCGACATCGGCGGCACCAATGCGCGTTTCGCCCTGTGGCGTGACGGTGGCCTGCATGGCGTGCGGGTATCGGCGACTGCCGATCACCCCACGGTCGAGCAGGCCATCGCCGCTTACCTGGCGGCTGAAGGCCTGGCGCTCGGCGACGTAGAGACCATCTGTCTGGCCTGCGCCGGACCAGTGGAAATCGATCCGTTCCGCTTCACCAACAACGCTTGGCGCATTGACCGCCAGGCGTTCTGCGCCGAACTGCAGGTGCGCGAGCTGCTGCTGCTCAACGATTTTTCCGCCATGGCCCTGGGCATGACCTGCCTGAAGGACGATGAATACGTCACCGTCTGCCCGGGCGATGCGCAGCCGGGGCGCCCGGCGGTGGTGATCGGTGCCGGCACCGGCCTGGGCGTCGGCACCTTGCTGAGCCTGCCCGATGGCAGCTGGCATGCGTTGCCGGGTGAGGGTGGCCACGTCGACCTGCCGGTGGGCAGCAATCGCGAGGCGCTGATCTGGCAGGCGCTGCATCGCCAGCTCGGCCATGTCAGCGCCGAGGCTGGTGCGCTCAGCGGTAATGGTTTGCTGGCGCTGTATCGCGCGACCTGCGCAGTGGATGGTCAGCAGGCTTCGCTGCAAAGCGCGGCGCAGGTCACCCGCGCAGCGCTTGACGGCGAGCCGCTGGCGGTTGGCGTGCTGGAACAGTTCTGCTGCCTGCTGGGCCGGGTTGCCGGCAATAACGTGCTGACCGTTGGTGGCCGCGGCGGCGTGTATATCGCCGGCGGTATGGTGCCGCGCTTCGCCGATTTCTTCATGGCCAGCGGTTTCTCCCGTAGCCTGCGCGACAAGGGCTGCATGAGCGATTACTTCGACGGCCTGCCGGTATGGCTGGTAACCGCGCCTTACCCGGGGCTGGTCGGCGCGGGCGTTGCGGTGGAGCAACATCTGCAGAGGAACTAGCGCCCACAACGTTCTGTCTAGCATCGCCAATAACAACAAGGATTATCGATGTGAGCCCAACCGGAAAATCGATCCTGCTGGTCGATGACGACCAGGATATTCGGGAACTGCTGCAAACCTACCTCGGCCGCGCCGGCCTGCAAGTACGCACCGTGGCCGACGGTGCGGGGTTTCGTGAGACCTTGTGCGAGGGTGGCGCCGATCTGGTCATCCTTGACGTGATGCTGCCCGACGAGGACGGCTTCAGCCTGTGCCGCTGGACGCGCGAGCACCAGCGCTTCGCTCAGGTGCCGATCATCATGCTGACCGCCAGCTCCGACGAGGCCGACCGCGTCGTCGGCCTGGAGCTGGGCGCTGACGACTACATCGGCAAACCCTTCAGCCCCCGGGAAATGCTGGCGCGCATCAAGGCACTGTTGCGACGGGTGAATTTCGCCCAGGAACGTGGCGCCGATGTGCTGGCCTTCGACGACTGGCGCCTGGACATGGTCAGCCACCGGTTGTTTCACCGTGACGGCGAGGAAGTGCTGCTGTCCGGTGCCGACTTCGCGCTGCTCAAGCTGTTTCTCGATCACCCGCAGCAGATTCTTGACCGTGACACCATCGGCAACGCCACCCGTGGCCGCGAGATGATGCCGCTCGAGCGCATCGTCGATATGGCGGTGAGCCGCCTGCGCCAGCGTTTGCGTGATACCAGCAAGCCGCCACGGCTGATTCGCACCGTGCGCGGCAGCGGGTACCAACTGGCCGCCAATGTCAGCGCCCAGGCCGGCAATGCGCGCTGACTGGCGTCGGCTGCTGCCGATTCCACGCTCGCTGCTGGGCCGCATGCTGCTGCTGACGCTGCTCTCGGTGCTGGTGGCGCAGACGCTGTCCAGCGCCATCTGGCTATCGCAACTGCGCGCCACCCAGCTCGAAGGCCTGGTGACTTCCGCGCGCAGCCTGGCCCTGGCCCATTCGATGTCGGCCAGCGTGCGCTACTTTCGCTCGCTGCCGGTGGCCTACCGGCCCATGGTGCTCGATCAACTGCGCAGCATGGGCGGCACCCGTTTCGTGGTCAGCCTCAATGACCGACCGCTGGCCATGCAGCTGCTGCCCGCCACACCGCGCAAGCTGGCGGTGACCGAGGCAGTGAGCGATGTGCTGCACGCGTCGCTGGGCAAGAATGCGGACATCTCCGTGAGCTTCGTCAGCCCCGATGACCTGCGCATCTTCAATGGCGGCGTGAAGCTCGACGAGCTGCCGCGCTCATGGGCCCACTACGCGCTGACCCTGGAACCGGTCAATCCGCCTGTCCTGGTCACCCAGATCCAGCTCGCGCCTGGCGAATGGCTGTATATCGCCTCGCTGTTGCCCGAGCCCTACACCAGCCTGGAAGAGCCGGTGCTGCCGACCCAGCAGCTGTGGTTCATCTTGCTCAGCAGCGGCTTTCTGCTGCTGTTCATTGGCATTCTGGTGCGCTGGCAGAGCCGGCCACTCAAACGCCTGGCCCGCGCCGCGCGGCACCTGTCGCTGGGCGCCGATATCCAGCCGGTGGAGGAGGCCGGCGGCAAGGAAGTCGTCGAGGTGGCACGGGCCTTCAATGCGATGCGCGAGCGCATCAGCCGTTACCTGACCGAGCGCGCACAGCTGTTCAGCGCCATCTCCCACGACCTTCGCACGCCGATCACCCGGCTGCGCCTGCGTGTCGAGCTACTCGACGACGAAACCCTGCAGACCAAGTTCGGTCGCGATCTCGACGAACTGGAGCTGCTGGTCAAGGGCGCGCTGCAGTGCGTCAAGGACACCGATATCCACGAGAACATCGAGTCGGTGGACCTCAACCAGCTGCTGCATTGCCTGGTCGAGCCTTACCTGGCGCCGACCGGCAACGGTCGCGTAACCCTGCATGGCGAGGCAGTCGCGGCCTATCTCGGCAAGCCCCTGGCGCTACGCCGCTGCATCGGCAACCTGATCGACAACGCGCTCAAGTACGGTCACCGCGCCCATCTGCATGTCGAGGATGACGACGATGCCTACGTGCTGCACGTCGATGACGAAGGGCCAGGCGTGCCCGAACAGCGCCTCGAGCAGGTGTTCGAGCCGCACTTTCGCCTGGCCGGGCAGCAGCAGGGCTACGGCCTGGGGCTCGGTATCGCGCGCAACATCGCCCACAGCCACGGCGGCGAGGTGAGCCTGCAAAACCTGCGCGAAGGCGGACTGCGGGTGACCCTGCGCCTGCCGCGGATGCCTGATTGAATGTCACCGCCCTGTGACAAAGCCGCCGGCCTTCGTTACCTGAGCGGCCCAAGCACGCCAGTAAACTCGGGCGACCACAGCCCACGAGCCGGGCGGGCAACTTGCCCCTGAGGCGCCGGCTCGCTTGCATGGAATAACAATAATGATCACACCCCTATTACCTGCCGACAGCTGGCTGGTGAAGCCCGCCCATCAGGCCTGGCTGAATGCCGAAGGCCTGCGCCTGTTGCCGTTTGCCCGTGCGTCGAAGGTCGAAGAGGGTTTTGCGGCCCTCGATGAAAGGGGCGCGTTGCCGCCCGCTGCCATTGCTGAATTGATTCATACCACGCGCATGACCCATTGCTTCGCCCTGGCTCATCTGCAGGGTATTCCTGGCTATGGCGCACTGGTCGATCACGGCGTCGCTGCGCTGCAAGGCCGGCTGCGTGACGAGGTGGCCGGCGGCTGGTTTGCAGACGCCACCCGCAAGAGCGACAAGAGCGCCTATCTACACGCCTTCGTGGCCTTGGCGGCCAGTTCCGCCCAGGCGGCTGCGCGCCCCGGCGCTGATGGGTTGCTGGAGGAGGCGATCGGCATCCTCGAGCGGCATTTCTGGAGCGAGGAAGAGGGCGCGCTACGAGAGAGCTTCAGCCGCGACTGGTCCGAGGAAGAAGCCTACCGTGGCGCCAACAGCAACATGCACGGCGTGGAAGCCTTTCTCGCCCTGGCCGATGTCACTGGCGACAGCGTCTGGCTGCAGCGTGCGCTGCGCATTGCCGAGCGGCTGATTCACGGGCATGCCGCCGTCCGCGGCCATGCGGTGGTCGAGCATTTCGACTGCCAATGGCAGGCGCTGCCCGAGTACAACGCCGACAACCGCGCCGATCCGTTTCGCCCTTACGGCAGCACGCCCGGCCACAGCTTCGAGTGGGCGCGCCTGCTGCTGCACCTGGAAGCCGCCCTGCAGCGCGCGGGGCTGGAGGCGCCCGGCTGGCTGCTGGGCGATGCACGCGGCCTGTTCGACAGCGCCTGCCGCGACGCCTGGCACGCCGATGGCGCGCCAGGGCTGGTCTACACCCTCGATTGGCAGGCGCAACCGGTGGTGCGGGCGCGCCTGCACTGGGTGCAAGCTGAAGCCAGCGCCGCCGCCGCAGCTTTGCTACGACGCACCGGGGAGTCGGATTACGAGCAGTGGTACCGATGCTTCTGGGAATTCACCGGCCGGCATTTCATCGACCTGTGCCAGGGCAGCTGGCATCACGAACTCGATACCGAGAATCGCCCGGCGGCGACTATCTGGCCCGGCAAACCCGATCTGTATCACGCCTACCAGGCCGTGCTGCTGCCGCGTCTGCCACTGGCGCCGAGCCTGGCCACCGCACTTTCGGCCATGTAACGAGGTGGTGACATTCACGCATCCCTTCGTTACTTGGTCGCCTGGCAACCCTGATTAAACTCCCTGCAACGCAAGCACCCTGACTTGCCGCTAACAATAAAAGAAAGGTACTTCGATGAACGCGATCACCCGTCTCGCTACTGCCGTTTCTCTCGCTTCCCTGTTCCCCCTCACCGCGCTGGCGGCCGACTCCAAAGGTACGGTCGAGGTCGTGCATTGGTGGACCTCTGGTGGCGAAGCGGCAGCCGTCAAGGTCCTGCGTGAGCTGGTCGAGAAGGACGGCTACACCTGGAAGGACAGCGCAGTAGCCGGTGGTGCCGGCTCGGCCGCCATGACCGTACTCAAGACCCGCGTGGTCTCCGGCAACCCGCCGGGCGCCGCGCAGATCAAGGGCCCGGACCTGCAGGAGTGGGGCGCGCTGGATTTGCTCGCGCCGCTGGATGACGTTGCCAAGGCCAACAACTGGGATGGCCTGCTGTCGAAAACCGTCGCCAACACCATGAAGTACGACGGCCATTACGTCGCCGTGCCGGTGAACATCCACCGCGTCAACTGGCTGTGGATCAACCCGGCAGTCTTCAAGAAGGCCGGTATCGACAAGGCGCCGACCACCCTGGACGAACTCTACGCCGCTGGCGACAAACTCAAGGCCGCCGGCTTCACGCCGCTGGCCCATGGCGGTCAGCCGTGGCAGGACAGCACCGTGTTCGAAGGCCTGGTGCTCGGCATCATGGGCGCCGACGGCTATCACAAGGCGTTCGTCGAGAACGACGAGGCGACCCTGACCAGCCCGAAAATGACCGAAGTGTTCACCGCGCTGAAAAAACTCTCCACCTACATGGACGACAACCGCGCCGGCCGCGACTGGAACCTGGCCACCGCCGAAGTCATCGACGGTAAGGCCGGCATGCAGATCATGGGCGACTGGGCCAAGAGCGAATGGACCGCCGCCGGCAAGGTAGCGGGCAAGGACTACCAGTGCGTGCCGATGCCGGGCACCGCTGGTAGCTACACCTACAACATCGACTCCATGGCCATGTTCAAGCTCAAGAACGAGGGCGACATCGCCGCTCAGCACGACCTGGCGCGTATCGCTCTGGAGCCCGAGTTCCAGTACGTGTTCAACGAGAACAAGGGCTCGATCCCGGTGCGTTCGGACCTGGACATGAGCAAGTTCGACAGCTGCGCCCAGGCCTCCATGAAGGACTTCCAGGAAGCCGACAAGGCCGGCAAGCTGGAGCCGAGCATGGCCCACAGCATGGCCACCAACCTGGCGGTGCAGGGCGCGATCTTCGACGTGGTCACCAACTTCATGGCCGACAAGAACGCCGACCCGAGCAAGGCCGGCGCGCAAATGGCCGCGGCGATCAAATCCGCTCAGTAAGCTGAAGCGGGCCGCCGTCCGGCGGCCCGCCTGATTTCATCTTCCACTGCGCGACAAGCATCCGGCCTGTTGCTGGTGGAGTTCGTCCCGAGTTTCTGCAATCACGGTAGGCCCGATGAGTGTCACGACGGTAATCGGCAAGGCTTCACCCTTCGATGCGCTGCAGCGCTGGCTGCCCAAGCTGGTGCTGGCACCCACCATGCTGGTGGTGCTGGTGGGGTTCTACGGCTACATCCTGTGGACGGCAGTGCTGTCGTTCACCAATTCCAGCTTCATGCCCAGCTACAAGTGGGTGGGCTTGCAGCAATACATGCGGCTGATGGACAACGACCGCTGGTGGGTCGCCAGCAAGAACCTGATGGTCTTCGGCGGCATGTTCATTGCCATCAGCCTGGTTATCGGCGTGCTGCTGGCGGTGCTGCTCGATCAGCGCATCCGCCGCGAAGGCGTGATCCGCACCATCTACCTGTACCCGATGGCGCTGTCGATGATCGTCACCGGTACCGCCTGGAAATGGCTGCTCAACCCCGGCCTGGGCCTGGACAAACTGTTGCGTGACTGGGGCTGGGAAGGCTTTCGCCTGGACTGGCTGGTGGACCCCGACCGGGTCGTCTACTGCCTGGTGATCGCCGCCGTGTGGCAGGCCTCGGGCTTCGTCATGGCACTGTTCCTGGCCGGACTGCGCGGTGTCGATCAGTCGATCATCCGCGCCGCCCAGGTCGATGGCGCGAGCTTGCCGACCATCTACCTGCGCATCGTGCTGCCGAGCCTGCGCCCGGTGTTTTTCAGCGCGGTGATGATCCTCGCTCACATCGCCATCAAGAGCTTCGACCTGGTCGCGGCGATGACCGCAGGTGGGCCTGGCTACGCCTCCGATCTGCCGGCGATGTTCATGTACAACTTCACCTTCAGCCGCGGCCAGATGGGCATCGGCTCGGCCAGCGCGATGCTGATGCTCGGCGCGATCCTGGCCATTCTGGTGCCGTACCTCTACTCGGAATTGCGAGGCAAGCGCCATGACTAAGGCCTTCAGTCCAAGCCGCCTGGCGATTCACACCACCCTGTTGTTCGCCGCCGCGTTGTACCTGGTGCCACTGGTGGTGATGTTGCTGACCAGTTTCAAGACCCCCGAGGACGTGCGCGCCGGCAACCTGCTGTCGCTGCCCGACGTGTTCACCCTGATCGGTTGGGTCAAGGCCTGGGACGTGGTCGGCGGGCACTTCTGGAACTCGGCGAAGATGGCCATTCCGGCGGTGCTGATCTCCACGGCCATCGGCGCGCTCAACGGCTACGTGCTGTCGATGTGGCGCTTCCGTGGCTCGCAGCTGTTCTTCGGGTTGCTGCTGTTCGGTTGCTTCCTGCCGTTCCAGACCATCTTGCTGCCGGCCTCGTTCACCCTCGGCAAGTTCGGCCTGGCCAACACCACCGTTGGCCTGGTGCTGGTGCATGTGGTGTACGGCATCGCTTTCACCACGCTGTTCTTCCGCAACTTCTACGTCAGCGTGCCGGATGCCCTGGTCAAGGCCGCACGCCTGGATGGCGCGGGGTTCTTCACCATCTTCGGGCGCATCCTGCTGCCGATGTCGGTACCGATCATCATGGTCTGCCTGATCTGGCAGTTCACCCAGATCTGGAACGATTTCCTGTTCGGCGTGGTGTTCGCCAGTGGCGATGCCCAGCCGATCACCGTGGCCCTCAACAACCTGGTGAATACCAGTACCGGGGCCAAGGAATACAACGTGGACATGGCCGCGGCGATGATCGCCGGGCTGCCGACCCTGCTGGTGTACATCCTGGCAGGCAAGTATTTCCTGCGCGGCCTTACGGCTGGCGCGGTAAAGGGCTGAAAGCCCTGCTTTCAGAGTGGAGAAGTAGATGGCAACGCTCGAACTGCGCAACGTCAACAAGTCCTACGGCAGCGGCCTGGCGGACACCCTGAAAAGCATCGATCTGAAGATCGACGATGGCGAATTCCTGATCCTGGTCGGCCCTTCGGGCTGCGGCAAATCCACCCTGATGAACTGCATCGCCGGGCTGGAAAACATCAGCAACGGCGCCATCCTGGTTGACGATGCCGATATCAGCGGCATGAGCCCCAAGGATCGCGACATCGCCATGGTGTTCCAGTCCTACGCGCTGTACCCGACCATGAACGTGCGCGACAACATCGCCTTCGGCCTGAAGATGCGCAAGATGGCCCCGGCGGCCATTGACGAGGAAGTGGCGCGGGTCGCCAAGCTTTTGCAGATCGAGCACCTGCTGGCGCGCAAGCCCGGCCAGCTGTCCGGCGGCCAGCAGCAGCGCGTGGCCATGGGCCGGGCCCTGGCGCGGCGGCCGAAGATCTACCTGTTCGATGAGCCGCTGTCCAACCTCGACGCCAAGCTGCGCGTGGAGATGCGTACCGAAATCAAGCTGATGCACCAGCGCCTGAAAACCACCACGGTGTACGTCACCCACGACCAGATCGAGGCCATGACACTCGGCGACAAGGTGGCAGTGATGAAGGAGGGCGTGATTCAGCAGTTCGGCACGCCGCAACAGATCTATAACGACCCGGCCAACCAGTTCGTGGCGAGCTTCATCGGCTCGCCACCGATGAACTTCATCCCGGTACAACTGCAGCGCCGCGACGGCCAGGTGTGGGCCGTGCTTACCTCGGCGGCCGGGCGCTGCGAACTGCCCATGGGCGAGCTGCCCGAAGGCGCCGAGCAGCGTGAAATGCTGCTCGGCGTGCGCCCCGAGCGGGTGCAGCTGGCGGGCACGGGGCAAGGCCACGGCCTGCCTGCGCAGGTGGAAGTCACCGAGCCGACCGGCCCGGACACCCTGGTTTTCGTGACCGTCAATGACAGCAAGCTGTGCTGTCGTCTGGCGCCGGATCAGGCGCCGGCGGTCGGCCAGCCTCTGCATCTGTCCATTGATGCGGCGCGCGCGCTGCTGTTCGACGCCAAGAGCGGTGAGCGCGTACGGCCCCTTACCCGCGCCGCGCAGCCGAGCAATGTCACCTCGCTAACGAATCGTTGAGAAGGAGCCGGCCTCGCAGTCCTGAGGCTGGTAAAGCAAAGCGGTAACAACAATAAAAAACTGCAGGAGAGGATATGAAACGATCAGCAGGTATCGGCCTGGCCATGGCGCTGGGCTCCCTGACACTGCCGGTTACGGGCATGGCGACGGAATTTTCCGGCTACGTGCGCAGTGGTGCCGGCACGGCCGACGGCAACGGCCGGCAGTCGTGCTTCCAGCTGCCGGGCGCACGCTCCAAGTACCGTCTGGGTAACGAATGCGAGCACTACGCCGAGCTGGATCTGCGTCAGGATCTGTTCACGCTCGACGACGGTTCGGTGTTGAGCATCGAAGGCATGGCCCAGCTGTTCAACGAATATGGCCACACGCCGAAATTCACCGGCGACCGCGGCACCGCGCGGATGAACCAGATGTACGCCGAGTGGAGCAAGATGCCGGCGCTTAACGGCGGCTCGCTGTGGGCCGGGCGACGTTTCTACAAGCGTAACGACATCCACATCTCCGACTTCTACTACTGGAACCAGAGCGCCACCGGTTTCGGTATCGACGAGATGAAGATCGGTGATTACAAGTACAGCTACGTGTTCTCGCGCAAGGACAGCTACGACCAGAAGGAATACATCAACCGTCACGACTTCAACGTCGGCGGCTTCGTCACCAACCCGGGTGGCGAAGTCGAAGTGGGCGTCAGCTATATCGACAAGCCTTCTTCCGTTGACGATTCGAACAGTGGCTGGGCGGTGACCGGCCAGCACGTGCAGAAGAACTTCCTTGGCCTGGGTGGCGACAACAAGTTCGCCCTGCAATACGGCGAGGGTCCGGGTACCGGCCTTGGTTACACCGGCGATCCGACTCTGGATCGCAGCGCCAAGAGCTGGCGTGTGGTCGAGTTCTTCGACTTCCAGATGACCCCGCGTCTGGGTGGTCAGGTGCAGGCCGTGTACCAGAAGGACAAGCGTGAAGACGGTGGCGACCAAGATTGGTGGTCGGTGGGCGGGCGTACCAGCTATGCCTTCACCCAGCAGTTCAAGCTGGTCGGCGAGATCGGCCATGATCAGGTTGACGCGTCCGGCGGCACCCGCAAGCTGAGCAAGTTCACCATCGCGCCGACCTGGTCGCCGAACGGCCCCGGCTTCTTCGAGCGCCCCGAGATTCGTCTGTATTACACCTACGCCACCTGGAACAAGGCGGCGCAGGAAGCGGCGAATCTGCTGGCTGAAGGCTCCGCATTGTCCGACACCGGCGCCTTTGGCAGCTCGCGCAACGGCTCGAACTTCGGCGTGCAGGTCGAGTACTGGTGGAAGTAGGGCGCTGATACCTCTGCGTTTGCGTGCCCCTTTGGTGGGGTTACGCGGCGCTCCGGGATCATGTTGAGCCGCCGTCAGCGTTCCAGCGCCGCTCCACCCACTCTACGGACCCCATCCCGTGGGGTGGGTGGAGGCGCTGATCGCTGGTGTTGGCCTTGGCTCGGTCTTCGTGCGCCGCAACCCACCATGGAGATCGGCGTCGCCTGCGTGGTGGGTTACGCAGCGCTCCGGGATCGTGATGAGTCGAGATTGGCGTTCTGCGCTGCTTCACCCATCCTACGGACCCCATCCCGTAGGGTGGGTGGAGGCGCGGTCGCTATCGTTGAGCTTGGCTCGATTTACGGGCGCCGTAACCCACCATTGCCGGAAGATGGTATCAACCTTGTTCTTCGCCAGCCGGATAGCGGCTGGCGTTGAGGCTTTCCTTGATCTTGCGTAGGTGCGGCTGGAAATCCGCGCCGCGGCGCAGCGTCATGCCGGTTGCCAGTACGTCCAATACCGTCAATTGAATGATGCGCGAGGTCATCGGCATGTAGATGTCGGTGTCTTCGGGCAGCGGAATATGGACGCTCAGGCTGCAGGCCTGGGCCAGCGGTGAGCCGGCAGCGGTCAGGCCGAGCACCGAGGCGCCATTCTCCCGTGCCAGGCGCGCTACCTCGACCAGTTCGCGGGTGCGGCCAGTGTAGGAAATGATCACGAACAGATCACCGGTGTGCGCCACCGAGGCGAGCATGCGCTGCATCAGCACGTCGGCGTGGGCGGACACCGCCAGGTTGAAGCGGAAGAACTTGTGCTGGGCATCCAGCGCCACCGGCGCCGAGGCGCCAAGGCCGAAGAAGTGGATCTGCCGGGCCTGGATCAGCAGGTCGACGGCGCGACTGATCAGATGCGGGTCCAGGCTCTGGCAGGCGCTGTCCAGTGAGGCGATGGCGCTGCCGAAAATCTTGCGGGTGTAGGCCTCGGGCTCGTCGTCGGCTTCCACCGCGCGGCTCACGTACGCGGCGCCGCTGGCCAGACTCTGGGCCAGCTGCATCTTCAGTTCCGGGTAACCGTTTACGCCGAACGAGCGGCAGAAACGGTTGACCGTTGGCTCGCTGACCTGGGCGGCCTGGGCGAGGGCGGCGATGCTCAGGCGGGTGGCCTGCTGCGGATTGAGCAGTATCACTTCGGCGACCTTACGCTCGGCCTTGTTCAGGCTCTCGAGGCGGCCCTGGATCTGTTCGAGAAGGTTGCGCACGCGATCCATTATTGTCCTTGTTCGATGAAATGCCGGGTTAATCCTAAGCCGGGGCTGGTCTACTGGCTACCGGCTTCCACGCACTCTACGAATATGTTGTGGTTATTACTACATTTTCGGTTGCGAAATGGCGATTTAGTCGCTATCAATAGGGCAACTTGATAGAAGAACAAAGATCATGTCGATGATTCCCGTTGAGCCTTGTACCCTCGCACTGTTTGGCGCCCTGGGCGACCTGGCATTGCGCAAACTGTTTCCCGCCCTCTATCAGCTCGACCGTGCCGGGCTGCTGCACGAGGATACCCAGTTGCTCGCCCTGGCGCGCGATGGCGGTGACCCCGACAAGCACCTGAGTACTATCGACGCGCACCTGCGCCGCTACCTACCAGCTACCGAGCTTGACGAGACGGTGATGCAGCGCTTCCAGGGGCGCATGCGTTATCTGAGCATGGAATTCCTGCCCGCCGACAGCTACCCGCAGCTGGCCGAAATGGTCGGCAGCGGTCGCCAGCTGATCGCCTATTTCGCCACACCGGCCTCGGTGTACGGCGGCATCTGCGCCAACCTGGCAGCGGTCGGCCTTGCCGAGAACACTCGGGTGGTGCTGGAGAAACCCATCGGCCATGACCTCGATTCTTCGCGCGCGGTCAACGATGCGGTGGCGGCCTATTTCCCGGAAAGCCAGGTCTATCGGATCGACCATTACCTGGGCAAGGAAACGGTGCAGAACCTCATTGCCCTGCGCTTCGCCAACAGCCTGTTCGAGACCCAGTGGAACCAGAACCACATCACCCACGTGGAAATCACCGTGGCGGAAAAGGTCGGTATCGAAGGCCGCTGGGGCTACTTCGACAAGGCCGGCCAGCTGCGCGACATGATCCAGAACCATTTGCTGCAGCTGCTCTGCCTGATCGCCATGGACCCGCCGGGCGACCTGTCGGCCGATGCCATCCGTGACGAGAAGGTCAAGGTGCTCAAGGCCCTCGAACCGATGACCGCCGAGCAGCTGTCACGTCATGTGGTGCGCGGCCAGTACGTGGCCGGCACCAGCGACGGCAAGCCGGTTCCCGGCTACCTGGAAGAAGAAAATTCCAACGCCCAGAGCGACACCGAAACCTTCGTCGCCCTGCGCGCCGACATCCGCAACTGGCGCTGGGCCGGCGTGCCGTTCTACCTGCGCACCGGCAAGCGCATGGCGCAGAAACTGTCGCAGATCGTCATCCACTTCAAGGAGCCGCCGCACTACATCTTCGCGCCGGAGCAACGCCAGCTGATCGGCAACAAGCTGATCATCCGCCTGCAGCCGGACGAGAGCATTTCCCTGCAGGTGATGACCAAGGACCAGGGTCTGGACAAGGGGATGCAGCTGCGCAGCGGCCCGCTGCAGCTGAATTTCTCCACTGCCTACAAGAGTGCGCGGATTCCCGATGCCTACGAGCGTCTGCTGCTGGAAGTGATGCGTGGCAACCAGAACCTGTTCGTGCGCAAGGACGAGATCGAGCACGCCTGGCAGTGGTGCGATCAGCTGATCGCCGGCTGGAAGAAACTCGGCGACCCGCCCAAGCCATACGTCGCCGGCACCTGGGGGCCGATGAGTTCCATCGCCCTGATCACTCGCGACGGGAGGGCCTGGTATGGCGATCTCTGACCTCGAATTTCCCGTGGGCGTGGTCGCCCGCAGTCACAGCGACGCGCAGCACCTGGCGAGCGCGCTGGCCGAGAACGTGGCCGGCGCGCTGCGCGCTGCCATCGACAGCCACGGCCAGGCGACCCTGGTGGTGTCCGGTGGGCGCAGCCCGATCGCTTTCTTCAAGGCGCTATCGCAGCAATCCTTGCCCTGGAACAAGGTGCTGGTAAGCCTGGCCGACGAGCGTTGGGTGCCGACCAGCCACGAGGACAGCAACGAAGCGCTGGTACGCCGCCATCTGCTGCAGGGGCGGGCTGCCGAGGCTCGGTTGCTGGGGCTGTATCACAGTGCTGGCAACCTCGAGGAGGCGGCCGAACTCACCGAGCGGGCGCTGCGCGACCTGCCAGGTATCGACGTACTGATCCTGGGCATGGGCACCGACGGCCATACCGCCTCACTGTTCCCCAACAGCCCGAACCTGGAAGAGGCGCTCAGCGAAGACTGCCCGCGCCGCTGCCTGCCGATGCTGGCACCCAGCGTGCCGCACCAGCGCCTGACCCTGACCCTGCCGCTACTCAGGGCGGCCCGCCTGCCGCTGCTGGCGATCGAGGGGCCGGGCAAGCTCGCGGTACTCGAACAGGCCTTGCAGCAAGACAATCACAAGAACATGCCGATCAGCGCGTTTCTGCGCGCGCCGCTCGAAATCTACTGGTGCCCTTAGGCCCGAAAGGAACACGACCATGACACAAGCCATCAGCCGTCCAGCCCCGACCATGGCGGAAAAGATCGAAAGCATCGACGCGCTCTGCGCCCGTGCGCGGATCATGCCGGTGATCACCATCGCCCGTGAGGAAGACATCCTGCCGCTGGCCGACGCCCTGGATGCCGGCGGCCTGCGGGTGCTGGAAATCACCCTGCGCTCGCCCCATGGCCTGACCGCCATTCGCCGCTTGCGTGAAGAACGCCCGCACCTGTGCGTGGGCGCTGGCACGGTGCTCGATCGCCACATGCTCGAAGCGGTGGAGGAGGCCGGCGCCCAGTTCATCGTCAGCCCCGGTTCTACTGACGAACTGCTGCGCGCCGCGCTGCAGAGCCAGGTGCCGATGCTGCCGGGCGTGGCCAGTGCCTCGGAGATCATGGTCGGCTATGCCCTGGGCTATCGCCGCTTCAAGCTGTTCCCGGCCGAGGTCTGTGGCGGTACCGCCGCGCTCAAGGCGCTGGGCGGCCCGTTTGGCGATATCCGCTTCTGCCCGACCGGCGGTGTCGGCCCGGCCAACGTGCAAAAGTACATGGCGCTGCCGAACGTGATGTGCGTGGGCGGCAGCTGGATGCTCGACAGCAGCAAAGGCTGGGACGCCGTACGCCAGGCCAGTGCCGACGCCCTGGCGCTGCTGGGCTGAATCACGGCCCGCCACGTGCGGGCCTGCATGACCATTTCTGTCGCCGGCTCGATGCCTCCGTCGCGCCGGCGTCTCTATTTCCGAGGTTCCGAATGACCCTGCGCATCAGCAAAGACACTCGCCTGTGCATGTCGCTGTCCGGGCGGCCCGGTAACTTCGGCACGCGTTTTCAGAACTACCTGTACCGCGAGCTGGAGCTGGATTACCTGTACAAAGCGTTCACCACCAGCGATCTGCCGGCGGCCATCGGCGGCATCCGTGCCCTTGGCGTACGCGGCTGTGCGGTGTCGATGCCGTTCAAGGAGGCCTGCATCGAGCACCTCGATGGCTTGCACGACTCGGCGGCGACCCTGCAGTCGGTCAACACCATCGTTGCCGATGATGGCCGGCTGACCGGCTACAACACCGACTACAGCGCAGTGGTGAAACTGCTCCGGAAACACGGCGTGCCTGCGGCCAGCCGCTATGCCTTGCGTGGCAGCGGCGGCATGGCCAAGGCCGTGGCCTGCGCGTTGCGCGACAGCGGCTTCGCCGACGGTTGCATCGTCGCCCGCAACGAGGCGGCGGGCAGGGCGCTGGCCGAGCAGTGTGGCGTGCACTGGCGCGAGGCGTTGGACGACCAGCCGGCGCAGTTGCTGGTCAACGTCACGCCACTGGGCATGCGTGGCGCCGAGTCCGAACAGTTGGCCTTCAGCGAGCAGGCGGTGGCGGCGGCGCAGTGGGTTTTCGACGTGGTCGCCGTGCCGGTGGAAACCCCGCTGATCCGCCTGGCCCGTTCTCTCGGCAAGCCAGTGATCACCGGCGGCGAAGTGATCGTGCTGCAGGCCGTCGAGCAGTTCGTGCTGTACACCGGCGTGCGCCCTGATGACGAGCTGATCGAGCGGGCTGCGCGCTTCGCCCTGGCCGATTAGCAACGCCCGTCTCCTACCGTGTTCTGACCGGGATTCTGGGCCCGGTCATTAAAAGTTTGCACTTTCCGTTTCCCGGCCAAGTCGTAAAAGGTGTAGGGCATGGCGCTGCGTCGAGCGCTCTGCCAGACGCTGGCTTCGCCGTAGCGCCATGCCCTGCAATCCGAACGGAATGCCTTACCCGGGCTTCCGAAGCCAGGTGCGTCGCTAACCGGCGGCCGCCGACAGACGAGCAAGGAGATAGCCATGGGCTTGGGAACCATACTGCTGATCATTCTGATCCTGATGCTGATTGGTGCCATCCCGGCATGGCCGCACAGCCGCAGCTGGGGCTACGGCCCGACCGGCGGCCTCGGTCTGGTGCTGGTCATCGTGCTGGTGCTGTTACTACTGGGCTACATATGAGCCAGCGCCTGCATCGCTGATGCAGGCACCGTCGCCAGCGGCAAACACCGCTGGCGGCGGCTCAACTCATGTAATACTCGCTTTACCCCCATTGTTATCTGCGGAGGCCGCCTGCTTGGATCTGGTGATTGCACGGCCCGAAGGCCTGTACTGTCCTCCCGGAGATTTCTATATCGACCCCTGGCGCCCCGTCGAGCGCGCCGTCATCACCCACGGCCATGGCGACCATGCGCGCACCGGCAGCGCCCATTATCTGGCCGCAGCGCCGGGTGAGGGCATCCTGCGCACGCGCCTGGGTCGCGACATCAATCTGCAGACCCTGGCTTACGGCGAAACCATCGACCACCATGGTGTGACCCTGAGTTTCCATCCTGCCGGGCACGTGCTGGGATCGGCCCAGGTGCGCCTGGAGTACCGGGGCGAAGTCTGGGTCGCCTCGGGCGACTACAAGGTCGAGCCGGACGGCACCTGCGACCCGTTCGAGCCGGTGCGTTGCCATACCTTCATCACCGAGTCGACTTTCGGTCTGCCGATCTACCGCTGGCAGCCCCAGGCGCAGATCTTCGCCGGCATCAATGACTGGTGGCGACAGAACCAGCAGGCCGGTCGGGCCAGCGTGCTGTTCTGTTACGCCTTCGGCAAGGCGCAGCGCATCCTCCATGGCATCGACGAAAGCATCGGGCCGATCCTCGGGCATGGCTCCATGGAGCCACTGCATCAGGTGTATCGCGATGCTGGCGTTTACCTGCCCGAAACGCGCTACGCCGGTGATGTGCCAAAGGGCGACCCGCTGCTGCGCCAGGCGCTGGTCCTGGCACCGCCGTCGGCTGGCGGCAGCACTTGGATACGCCGTTTCGGCGACTACAGCGATGCCTTCGCCAGTGGCTGGATGCTGCTGCGCGGCACGCGTCGGCGCCGTGGCGTGGACCGCGGTTTCGTGCTGTCCGACCACGCCGACTGGCCGGGCCTGCTGTGGGCCATCGAGCAGACCGGCGCCGAGCGGGTGATGGTCACCCACGGTTCGGTGAACATTCTCGTTCGCCATCTGCGCGAACAGGGCCTGGATGCCCAGGCGTTCGCCACTGAATACGGTGAAGAAGACGACGCGGCCGTGGAGCCGAGCTCGTGATCGCCTTCGCGCAGCTGTATGCGCGCCTCGACGCCACCACCTCGAGCAACGCCAAGCTCGCTGCCCTGCAGGATTACCTGAGCGATGCCGAGCCGGCCGACGCCGCCTGGGCCGTGTACTTTCTGGCCGGTGGCCGGCCTCGGCAACTGGTGCCTTCGCGGCAACTGCGCGAACTGGCGATGCAGCGCGCCGGTCTGTCCGACTGGTTGTTCGAGGAAAGCTATTCGGCGGTGGGCGACCTGGCGGAAACCATCGCACTGTTGTTACCCGAGGCCACCTCGACCTCCGGAGATGGCCTGGCGGTGTGGGTCGAGCAGAAGCTACTGCCGTTGCGCGGCCTGCCGCCCGATGAACTGGCGATGCGCCTGGATGCCCTGTGGGCGCAGCTCGACCGGCCATCGCTGATGGTCAGCATCAAGCTGATCACCGGCGCATTCCGGGTCGGGGTTTCCAAGCTGCTGGTCACCCGTGCCCTGGCGGCCATCGCCGAGGTGGACGCCAAGCGCGTCGCCCAGCGCCTGGTCGGCTATACCGACCTGTCGAACCGGCCCACGGCGGCGTCTTACGAACGGCTTATCGCCGCTGAATCCGAAGACGAGCACGCCCAGCGCGGCGGCCAGCCCTATCCGTTCTTCCTCGCCCATCCGCTACAGCGCCCGCTCGAGGAATTCGACGCCAGCCTGGGCTCGCCCGGCGACTGGCTGATCGAGTGGAAGTGGGACGGCATTCGCGCGCAACTGGTCAAGCGCGACGGCCAGCTGTGGGTCTGGTCGCGGGGCGAGGAATTGATCAGCGAGCGCTTTCCCGAACTGCAGGAATTGGCGCCGCTGCTGCCCGACGGCACGGTGATCGATGGCGAGCTGGTGGTCTGGCGGCACGCGCCGGAAGCGACCGCAAGGCAGGGCGAATTGATGGCCGCGGCGGCGGACGAGCCTGCCGAGCCCCTCAACGATCAGGTCGAGGAGCAGCTCGAACGCTTCGGCATTCAGCCGTTCGCCCTGCTGCAGCAGCGCATCGGCCGCAAGACCCTCAGCCGCAAGCTGCTCGAGGAAGTGCCGGTGGCGGTGCTCGCTTACGACCTGCTGGAGTGGCAGGGCGAGGACTGGCGCAGCCACCCGCAGCACCAGCGCCGTGCGCAGATGGAACAGGTGGTGGCCAGTTGTGCCAGCCCTCGGCTGATGCCGTCGCCGCTGCTGCACGGCGACACCTGGCAGGTGCTGGCCGAGCAGCGCGAAGCCTCACGCTCGCTGGGCGTCGAGGGCATGATGCTCAAGGCCCGTGAGTCGGCCTATGGCGTGGGGCGCAGCAAGGACGTCGGCGTGTGGTGGAAGTGGAAGATCGACCCGTTGAGCGTCGACGCCGTGCTGATCTACGCCCAGCGCGGCCATGGCCGGCGTGCCAGTTTGTACAGCGATTACACTTTTGCCGTATGGGACGGCGCACCGGGCGATCCCGAACGGCGTCTGGTGCCGTTCGCCAAGGCCTATTCGGGGCTCACCGACGAGGAAATGCGCAAGGTCGATGCCATCGTGCGCAAGACCACGGTGGAGAAATTCGGCCCGGTGCGCAGCGTCACCCCCAGCCTGGTATTCGAGCTGGGCTTCGAAGGCATCGCCCGTTCGCCCCGGCACAAGAGCGGCATCGCCGTGCGCTTTCCGCGGATGCTGCGCTGGCGTCATGACAAAGGCGTGGAGGAGGCCGATACCCTGGAACTGCTGCAGGAATTGCTGCCATGAGCCTGGCCAGCACATGGCTGCGGCGTAACGGCTGGAAGGCTTTCGATTTCCAGAAGGAGGTCTGGCAGGCCGTCGCCGATGGGCAGAGCGGCTTGCTGCATGCCTCCACCGGCGCCGGCAAGACCTACGCGGTATGGCTTGCCGCGCTCAATCGTTTCGCCGGTAAGGCGTCGCCGAAAAAGGCTCCAGTCAGCAAACGAGCGCCGCCAGCGGCGCCGTTGACAGTGCTGTGGATCACCCCGATGCGCGCCCTCGCTGCCGATACGCAGCGTGCCTTGCAGGCGCCGGTCGACGGCCTGGAACTGCCCTGGACGGTGGGCATGCGCACCGGCGACACCGGCAGCGCGGAACGTCAGCGCCAGGCGCGGCGCCTGCCCACGGCGCTGGTGACCACCCCCGAAAGCCTGACCCTGCTGCTGACCGGTGCCGACGCGAAAAACCAGTTCGCCCATGTCGGCATGCTGGTCGTGGACGAGTGGCACGAGCTGCTCGGCAACAAGCGCGGTGTGCAGTTGCAGCTGGCCCTGGCGCGGCTGCGCCAGTGGAACCCGCAATTGGTCGTCTGGGGGCTGTCGGCGACCCTGGGCAATCAGCCCCACGCCCTGGAGGTCCTGCTGCCCGACGGCAACGGCCGCCTGGTGCGTGGCGAGCAGGGCGGCAAGCCGCTGATCGACACCCTGTTGCCGCCGGCGGTGGAGCGCTTTCCCTGGGCCGGTCATCTGGGTTTGCGGTTGCTGCCACAGGTGGTCGAAGAACTGGATAAGAGCAGCGTCAGCCTGGTATTCACCAACACCCGCTCGCAGTCTGAACTCTGGTACCAGGCTCTGCTCGAGGCCCGGCCGGACTGGGCCGGGCTGATCGCTCTGCATCACGGCTCGCTGGCCCGCGAAGTGCGCGACTGGGTCGAAAACGGCCTCAAGCAGGGCAAGCTCAAGGCGGTGGTGTGCACCTCCAGCCTGGACTTGGGGGTCGATTTCCTGCCGGTCGAGCGGGTGCTGCAGATCGGCTCGGCCAAGGGCGTCGCACGCCTATTGCAGCGCGCCGGGCGCTCCGGCCATGCGCCCGGGCGTACCTCGCGCGCCACCCTGGTGCCGACCCACGCCGTCGAGCTGCTCGAGGCGGCGGCGCTCCAGGATGCGGTAGCGGCGGGGCGGATCGAGGCCCGTGAATCCCCCCATCAGCCTATGGACGTGCTGGTCCAGCATCTGGTCAGCATGGCGCTCGGCGGTGGCTTCCGGCCTGACGAGCTGCTGCGCGAAGTACGCAGCACCTGGGCCTATCGCGACCTCAATGAGGCGCAGTGGCGCTGGGCGCTGGCCTTCGTGCGCCAGGGCGGCGAATCCTTGAGTGCTTACCCGGATTACCAGCGCGTGGAGCCGGACGCAGAGGGCGTATGGCGGGTGCCCGGCCCGCGCCTGGCGCGGCGCCACCGGATGAGCGTGGGCACCATCGTCAGCGATGCCAGCCTGACCGTGAAATGGTGGAGCAAGGGCGGTGGCGGCTCCCTGGGCAGCGTGGAGGAGGGTTTCATCGCCCGCCTGCGGCCCGGCGACGTGTTCCTGTTCGGCGGTCGGCCACTGGAGCTGGTGCGGGTCGAGAACATGACCGCCTACGTCAAGCGCAGCGCTGCCGGCAAGGCCAGCGTGCCGCGCTGGAATGGCGGGCGCATGCCGCTTTCCAACACCCTGGCCGAAGCGCTGGTGGCACGCTTCGGCCAGGCTGCTCAAGGCCGTTTCGATGGCCCGGAAATGCGCCTGCTGCAACCGCTGCTCGAGGTGCAGGCCAACTGGTCGGCTTTGCCGGCGTCCGGCACTCTGCTGGCCGAAACCCTGCATTCG
The DNA here is from genome assembly GCF_028674975.1 of Pseudomonas sp. CNPSo 3701. Lineage (NCBI taxonomy): Bacteria > Pseudomonadati > Pseudomonadota > Gammaproteobacteria > Pseudomonadales > Pseudomonadaceae > Pseudomonas > Pseudomonas sp. CNPSo 3701. The sequence continues at coordinate 625,952 of NZ_JAQZSI010000003.1, forward strand.
CGCGAAGGCTGGCATCTGTTTCTCTATCCCTTCGCCGGGCGCAACGTGCATCTTGGGCTGGCTAGCCTGCTGGCCTGGCGACTGGGCCAGCGGCGGCCGCTGAGTTTTTCCATCGCCGTCAACGACTACGGCCTGGAGCTGCTGTGCGCCAATGAAGTGGAATGGGAGCAACTGCTCGACGGCGAGCTGTTCGACGAGCGTGATCTGTTGCATGACGTGCTCGCCAGCCTCAATGCCGGAGAGCTGGCACAGCGGCGCTTTCGCGAGATCGCACGGATCGCCGGGCTGGTGTTCGGCGGCTACCCCGGAGCAGGCAAGAGCCTGCGCCAGGTGCAGGCGTCCAGCGGCCTGTTCTTCGACGTGTTCCGCCAGTACGACCCCGGCAATCTGTTGCTCGCCCAGGCCCATGACGAAGTGCTGAGCCAGGAGCTGGACGTGCAGCTACTGCGCCACACCCTGGCCGACATGCGCGCCGCACGGCTGAACCTGCACGCCTTGCGCCGCGCCACGCCGCTGGCGTTCCCGTTGATGGTCGAGCGCTTTCGCGAGCGGCTCAGTTCGGAAAAGCTCGCCGACCGCATCGCCCGTATGCTCGGCGAACTGGAGCGCGCCGCCGGACCTGGCCCGCAAGTGGCGGACGCACCGCTGGTCGAGGTCGAGCCGGCGAGCCGCCGCAGCGAACGCAAGCGCAAGGATGGACGCCCGCGAGGCAAGGCCAAGGCCGGATCTGCATGAGCGCACCTCATCTGGCAGTGGAGCTGGCCGGGGAGACCCTCTGGCTGCTGGCCGACAAGGCACTGTACTGGCCCGCCCGGCAGGCGTTGTTGATTGCCGATGCGCATTTCGGCAAGGCGGCCACCTACCGCTTACTCGGCCAGCCGGTGCCCCAGGGCACCACGGCGCGCAACCTGCAACGCCTCGACCGGCTGCTGCAGGACTATCCCACCCGGCAACTGATCTTTCTCGGCGATTTCCTGCACGCCAGGCCGGCGCGCAGTGGCAGCACCCTGGCCGCCTTGCAGGCCTGGCGAGCCCGGAATGCCGAGCTGCAGATCCTGCTGGTACGCGGCAACCATGATCGCAGCGCCGGCGACCCCCCGGCCGAGCTGGGCATCGACGTGGTGGGCGAGCCCTGGCCGATGGGGCCGTTCGCCCTGTGTCACGAGCTGACGAGCTGCCCGGGCCGCCACGTACTCGCCGGGCACCTGCATCCGGTGTTCGTGTTGCGCGGGCGAGGGCGGGACCGGTTGCGCATGCCATGTTTCTGCATCGAGCAGGCGGCGACCCTGCTGCCGGCGTTTGGCGAGTTCACTGGCGGCATGGCCATCGAGTCGATGCCAGGGCGGGCCATTTATGGCGCTCTGGATGGGGCGGTGTGGCGATTGGCCTGATCACGGTGTGGCATATCGCCACAGTTCGGTCAGACGGAAAACTGACGATCAGCCTCTTATCCGCTGTAAATCGTTGAACAATCGTGATTCGGTTCACAGTCCAGGCAGTAACTCTCACCGGGCATCGCCGTTGGTCGACTGAAACGTTTCACCTTCCTCTAGTTATTTGCCTCCCGGTCGATAGAATGCCTGCCGCAAAAAATCAGACTGGTCCAACAACAACTCTCCAGCTGCTCTAACTCGGTTAAAAAAGTCGGAGAACTATTGATGAACAGCTGGTTTTCGAACATCAGCGTCACCCTGAAACTTGCCTTGGGTTTCGGCCTCGTACTCGCGCTCACCTGCATTCTTGCCTTGGTCGGCTGGACCAGCCTCGGTAGCCTGGTGCAGCGCAGCGACTGGACGGCGGATATCGCTCACCTGAACGATACCCTGACCGACCTGCGTGTCACCCGCCTGCAGTACATGCTGGCCAACGGCGATGAAACCATCGCCGAAACCGTGCAGAAGTCCCTTGATGGCTTCAAAGCTCAGCACGGCCAGGTACTGGCCAAGTTCAAGAGCCCCGATAACGTGCGCTTGCTGCAGGCCCAGGGCGCGCAGATCGATGCCTATCAGCTGTCGCTGAACAAGATGCGCAGTGGCTTTCGTGCCAGCAACGACGCGCGCCAGGAGATGACTCGCAATGCGGTCAGTGCGGGCGAAGCGATCAATGAGATCAACACGGCGGTGATGAACCTGCCGCCCTACGATGACAGCCGCGCCGCCCAGTTCCAGGCCATTACCAAAGCCAAGGAAGACTGGCAGCTGGTGCGTTACCAGGTGCGCGGCTATACCGGCAGCCCGAATGCCGATGCCGAGCGCGTGGCCGTCGCCCAGATCGATACCACCATCAAGGACATGGACGACTTCCGCCAGGCCTTCGCTGCCGAGCACCCGCAGCGCGTCAACCAGGTTACCGCGGCGCTGGACAAGTACCGTGATGCGGTCATGGCCTTCAAGGCCGCTATCGACACCATCGCTGTGGCGCGCAAGGAGCTGACCGACGAAGGCTACGAGATCGTGCGCATCAGCAAGGAGCTGACCGCTATCCAGATGGAGCGCCGCAACAGCGAAACCACCTCAGCCCGCACCCTGCAGCTGACTACCACGCTGATCGCACTGTTGGTCGGTGTGTTGGCGGCCTGGCTGATCACCCGCCAGATCACCCGCCCGCTGCAGGAAACCCTGGTCGCCGTGGAGCGCATCGCTGGTGGCGACCTGAGCCAGACCCTGCAGGTGACCCGTCGCGACGAAATGGGCGTGCTGCAGCTGGGCATCCAGCGCATGGGCAGTACATTGCGCGACCTGATTGGCGGCATCCGCGACGGTGTCACCCAGATCGCCAGCGCCGCCGAAGAGCTGTCGGCCGTGACCGAGCAGACCAGCGCCGGGGTGAACAGCCAGAAAGTGGAAACCGATCAGGTAGCCACCGCCATGCACGAGATGTCTGCCACTGTTCAGGAAGTCGCGCGCAACGCCGCCGACGCCTCGCGGGCCGCCTCCGATGCCGACCGCGAAGCCAATCAGGGTGATCGCGTGGTCGGCGAGGCCATCGCGCAGATCGAGCGCCTGGCTGCCGAAGTGACGCGCTCCACCGAAGCGATGAGCCACCTGCAGCAGGAGAGCAACAAGATCGGCAGCGTGATGGACGTGATCAAGGCGGTGGCCGAGCAGACCAACCTGCTGGCCCTCAACGCCGCCATCGAAGCCGCCCGCGCTGGTGAAGCCGGCCGTGGTTTCGCCGTGGTCGCCGACGAGGTGCGTGGCCTGGCCCAGCGCACGCAGAAATCCACCGAGGAGATCGAGGAGCTGGTCGCCGGCCTGCAGCATGGCACCCAGCAGGTCGCCAACATCATGCACAGCAGCCGCGAGCTGACCGACAGCACCGTGGAGCTGACCCGCAAGGCCGGTGGTTCGCTGGAAAGCATCACCCGTACGGTGTCCAACATCCAGTCGATGAACCAGCAAATCGCTGCCGCTGCCGAGCAGCAGAGTGCGGTGGCCGAGGAGATCAGCCGCAGCGTGATCAACGTGCGCGACATCTCCGAGCAAACGGCTGCCGCCAGCGAGGAAACCGCCGCCTCCAGCGTCGAGCTGGCTCGCCTGGGTAGCCAGCTGCAGCAGATGGTCAGTCACTTCCGCGTCTGATCGGCACGTTTCGCTGACAAATGAAAAGGCCGTAGCTTGCAGGAGCTACGGCCTTTTTCGTATTGGTAGCAATGGCGGAGTGGTGATGGTTTGGAGCCTGTTCACGATTTTTTAGATGCATAAGCAGGCTGCAATAAGGCAAAAGGGGTCGGTGACCGTAGGACGGGTGAAACCCATAGCAATTGATGGGTTTCACCCACGCGGCCCGACCCATCCTACGGTCTGCTACAAGGCAGAAGCGTACATCGGCGCAGTATCTGTGTTTTCGTGCGCATGGCGCGCTCCCACAATAGGTCGGCGAACGGCCGCTAACGCCACTTTGAAGTCAAAAAGAGGTCGGCGCTTAGTGGGTTGCTATCCAGATCAGCAAACCGGCCTGGAACAGACAGAAGGCCACCAGACAGCCGATGGTGAAGCGCAGGCCGCCATCCTCACGCTTGAGTTGCTCCAGGCGCTCGCGCTGCTTGCGCAACTGTACGTCCTGCTCCTGCAGGTTCTGGTCGGCCTGTTGCAGCATCTGCGCGGCGTCCAGCTGTTCGATGAACTGCACCTTCTCGCCATTCCAGTCGCTGTGCAGGGCGCTTAGGCGCGAGGCGCTGTACTGCGCCTTGAGCTGATTTTCCTGGTAATCGACGCTGAATCCTTGGGCCTTGAGGCAGTGATCGCGGCGCGCGCGGGCTTCGTCGTTGAGCGCATCGCGGCTCGGCAGCGGGCCGCTTTCCAGGGTGTAGTGGGCGCAGTGCTGTTTGGCCCAGGCTGCCGCCTGGGCCAGCAGGAAGCGCCCCAGGCCTCGGTTCTGGGGCTCCAGGCTCAGGCCGCTGTCAGGGCCGAAGCGCGCTTCCTTGTTGCGGTGATCGAGCCACAGTTCCAGTACGTTTTGCTCCTTGCGCACCTTCTGGCCGGGCAGCTGCAGGCTCAGGCGCAGCAGGCTCTGTTCCTTGCTGTGCCGCTCTACACGGCCTAGCTGCACGAAGCGCAGCGGGCGGGCGCCGGTGTGGCGGTCGACGGGCAGGGGCGACAGACGCAGCAGGCGAAAATGCTCCGGCCCAAGGCCGTCCCAGGGATGGGAAGGGGCGGGCTGTTCGCTTTCCGGCGGGGCGACGGCGGTGGTTTCGCTGTCGGTCATCTGGCGCTCCTTGGGGAGCCGCCTGGCAGGGCGGGCTCATGATCGGTTCTAGCCGTTATCGGCAGCCTTGCCGTTATCTGCAGGCGGCAGTGCCTTGATGAAGCTTGCCAGGCGGGTGGTCAGGCCGCGGGCAAGCGGCAGATCCGGGTTGTTATAGGACGCTAGTTGCGCCTCCATGTCCATCGGCACGATGCGCAGCACATGGTTCATGCCGTTGACGATTTGCAGCTCCGCCCTTGGGTTGGCAGCATGCAGCGCCTCGGCGTCCTGCACGCTGACCTGAATGTCGTGATCGCCCTGCAGGATCAGCGCCGGCGCCTTGACCTGGGCGAAGGCGGCCGCGGGATCCTGGCGGAACAGGGAAATCAGGTAAGGCTGCACGCTGGTACGAAACAGCACCGTCAGCTCGTCCGACACCTGGGGCACCTGGCGTCCTTCATGCAGGGCTTCGAGCAGCGTCTCGGCTTCGCCACGCAGGCGCGGCGGCAGGCGGTTGCGCAGTTGCTCGCGCAGCAGCTGGTCGATGGGCCGCGCACTGCCGGCGATGGACACCAGAGCATCGGCACCCGATTGATTGGCTGCCAGTGTGGCGATTAGCGCACCTTCGCTGTGGCCGACCAGAATTACCTGGCTGAAGCGTTTGTCCTGGCGCAGCTGCTGCACCCAGGCGACCACGTCGGCCGCATAACGCTCAACGCTGAGGTCGCGCTCATGGGGCGTGGCGGCAAAGCTTTCGCCGATGCCGCGCTTGTCGTAGCGCACGCTGGCGATGCCTTGCTGGGCCAGGGCCATGGCCAGCTTGCGGTGGGCGTCGTTATGGCCGCCACCAGGGTTGTTGCCGTTGCGGTCGGTCGGCCCGGAGCCGGCCACCAGCAGCACCACGGGTACCGGCGCGTCGCGCTGCGGTAGTACCAGCGAGCCGTTCAGCACGCCCTGGCCGGTATCCAGGCTGACCGGCTCACGCAGGATGGGAGCGGCCTGAACCAGGCCGGTAAACAGGGAAAGGGTCAAAAGCAGGGCTCGCAGCATGATGGTGGCAGGTCTGTGATGGGCTCTGTTGGACGCTGGCCAATGGCCAAAGGTTCGCGCGCGGGTGATCTCGGCGGTTGGCTGGGAGTATACTCAGCGGCTTTCTTCATGGGCCTGCCTTTTCGCCGCAGGCTGCGGATCGAACTTCTCTGGAGCCTCGCGCAATGTCCGGCAATACCTTCGGCAAGCTGTTCACCGTCACCACGGCAGGCGAGAGCCATGGCCCGGCGCTGGTCGCCATCGTCGACGGCTGCCCGCCCGGCCTGGAGATTTCCCTGGACGACCTGCAGCGCGACCTGGATCGCCGCAAGCCCGGCACCAGTCGCCATACCACCCAGCGTCAGGAAGCCGACGAGGTGGAAATCCTCTCCGGGGTGTTCGAAGGCAAGACCACCGGCTGCGCCATCGGCCTGCTGATCCGCAACACCGACCAGAAGTCCAAGGACTACTCGGCGATCAAGGACCTGTTCCGCCCGGCCCATGCCGACTACACCTACCACCATAAGTACGGCATCCGCGACTACCGCGGCGGCGGCCGCAGCTCGGCCCGTGAGACCGCCATGCGTGTGGCGGCCGGTGCCATCGCCAAGAAGTACCTGGCCAGCCAGGGCATCGTCATCCGTGGCTACATGAGCCAGCTCGGCCCTATCGAGATTCCGTTCAAGACCTGGGATTCGGTGGAAGAGAACGCCTTCTTCAGCCCTGATCCTGCCAAGGTGCCCGAGCTGGAGGCCTACATGGACCAGCTGCGCCGCGACCAGGATTCGGTAGGCGCGAAGATCACCGTGGTGGCCGAAGGCGTGATGCCGGGCCTCGGCGAGCCGATCTTCGACCGCCTGGACGCCGAGCTGGCCCATGCGTTGATGAGCATCAACGCGGTCAAGGGCGTGGAAATCGGTGATGGTTTCGCGGCCGTTGCCCAGCGCGGCACCGAGCACCGTGACGAGCTGACCCCGCAAGGCTTCGTGTCCAATCACGCCGGCGGCATTCTTGGTGGTATTTCCAGCGGCCAGCCGATCGTGGCTCACCTGGCGCTCAAGCCGACGTCCAGCATCACCACGCCGGGCCGCTCCATCGATGTGGATGGCAACCCGGCGGACGTGATCACCAAGGGCCGTCATGACCCCTGCGTCGGCATCCGCGCCACGCCTATCGCCGAAGCGATGATGGCCATGGTGCTGATGGATCATCTGCTGCGTCACCGTGGACAGAACGCCGACGTGCGCGTGAATACGCCGGTGCTGCCGCAGCTGTGAGCATGCCGCTGCGCGCCGCGAGCGGGGCCGGCGCTCTGCTCGCACCAGCAGCCTGAGGTCTGGTGCCCATGGCTGCACTCCCGTACTGGCGGTTGTCCGGTTTCTATCTCTTCTACTTCGCGCTGCTGGGCGCCACGGCGCCGTTTCTCGGGCTGTATTTCGCGCATCTGGGTTTCTCATCGGCACGCATCGGCGAGCTGGTGGCCATTCCCATGCTGATGCGCTGCATCGCGCCTAACCTGTGGGGCTGGCTGGGTGATTACAGCGGCCGGCGCCTGCTGATCGTGCGGTTGGGCGCCCTGTGCACCTTGCTCAGCCTGAGCCTGATCTTCGTCAGCCACAGCTATGCCTGGCTGGCACTGGTGATGGCGTTGCATGCGTTCTTCTGGCATGCGGTGCTGCCGCAGTTCGAGGTCATCACCCTGGCGCATCTGCGCGAGCAATCGGCGCGCTATGCGCAGATCCGCCTGTGGGGCTCGATCGGTTTCATTCTCAGTGTGGTCGGCCTGGGCAAGGCCTTCGACCTGCTGAGTCTGGATGTGTATCCCTGGACACTGCTGATCATCATCGCCGGCATCGCCCTGAGTAGTTTCTGGGTACCGGATGCCCAACCGCTGGCGTCGTCGCAGTCTGCGGGTCAGGGTGGTTTTCTGGGGCAGCTCAGGCAGCCTGGGATTCTGGCTTTCTACGTTTGCGTGGCGCTGATGCAGCTGTCCCACGGGCCGTACTACACCTTTCTGAGCATTCACCTGGAGCACCTCGGCTACAGCCGCAGCCTGATCGGCATGCTCTGGGCGCTAGGCGTGGTCGCCGAGGTGCTGGTGTTCATGGCCATGGCGAGGCTGCTGCGTCATTTCAGCCTGCGTCAGGTGTTGGTCGCCAGCTTCGCCATCGCCGCGCTGCGTTGGGTGCTGATGGGCTTTCTGGCCGATCACCTGAGCGTACTGCTGTTCGCTCAGGTGCTGCATGCCGCCACCTTCGGCAGTTTCCACGCCGCCTCCATCGCCTTCGTACAGCGCAGTTTTGGCGCGCGCCAACAGGGCCAGGGGCAGGCGCTGTACGCCTCGCTGGCCGGCATTGGCGGCGCGCTGGGTGCCTTGTACGCCGGATACAGCTGGAACGGCCTTGGTCCGCAGTGGACATTCGCCCTGGCGGGGCTGGCCGCGCTGCTCGCAGCCGCTATCATGGCCCGACGCACGGCCGAGCCGACATGACATACCCGGTCGCCATCAGGTGGCCGACAGCAGACAGGAATCACCCATGAGTCGCCTGAGCGTTCACCACCAATCCAGCCCGCAGATCCCCAACAAGGTGCTGGGCCACGCCGAAGACATCGCCAGCACCCTGGCGGCGGTCGGTATCGAATTTCGCGAATTGCCGTTGCAAAGCAGGGTGCAGGCGGGTGCTAGCGAGCAGGAAATTCTGGCTGCGCTGGGCGACACTCTGGAGCAGCTCAAGCGTGACAGCGACCTGAGCCAGGCCGAGGTGATCAGCATCGACCAGCGCCACTGGCCCCGCGAGGGCGACAAGCCGGCCGACGCGCCGGTGGAGGTGCTGGCCGACGGCGCGCAGCTGTACCTGTTCCTGGCCGGGCAGGGCCTGCTGAGCCTGCATGTCGATGACTACGTGTATGCCTTGGTCGGTGAGCGCAATGCGCTGATCAGCGTGCCGGCCGGTACGCGCCACTGGTTCGATCTGGGCGAGTTCCCGCACTGTGCCGCGATTCGACTGTCTGGCGGGAACGCGGCACAGCCCAGGCCGAGTCACGATGCCATCGCTGCGGATTTCCCGCGTCTGGAAGACTGAGCCGCCTGCCAGAGCCTGTTCACGATCTTTATGCTCATCAGGCGGCAACTACAAAGCAGAAACGGTCGCTCAGCGGCTGAGTGGGAGCGGCTTTAGCCGCGAGTTTTTATTAATGCAAGCAAAGAGCTCGGGGCTAAAGCCCCTCCTACAAAATCCACGTATCCGCCCTTAGCTGCCAAAGTCGACGAATCTGGATCATGAACAGGTTCTCAGTCGAACAGGCTGGCCTGGGGGCGAGGCACCGCTCCTTCGAGCTCCAGCAGCAGCTGTTTGCGCGGCAGGCCGCCGGCAAAGCCGGTCAGGCTGCCGTCGCGACCGATCACCCGGTGGCAGGGAATGATGATGCAGATCGGGTTGGCGCCATTGGCCGCACCCACCGCGCGTACCGCCTTGGGCCGCTCGATGCGCTGGGCGAGGGCGCTGTAGCTGTCGATCTTACCGAAGGGAATTTGCTGCAGCGCTCGCCAAACCGCCTGCTGGAAGGGCGTACCCTGCGGGTTGAGGCGCAGCTCGAAGCGTCGCCGGCGGCCTTCGAAGTATTCATCGAGCTGGCGGCTGGCGTCATCGAGCTGTGAGCCGGCCTCGCGCCAGCCATCACCGATCCGCCAGGGCGTGCGCTCCACGTTCATCAGCAACTGCTGCAGACCGTGCTCGTCGCCGACCATGAACAGGCGGCCGATAGGGCTTTCCTGATAGCGATAGAACATCCTCAGCCTCCCGAGTAGTTATGCCACAGATGCGCGGCGGCATAGGCGCGCCACGGCCGCCAGGCCTCGGCATGCAATTGCAGTTGCCGGGCGCTGATGCCGGCCGGGCCCCAGATCGGCGCCTTGAGCAGGCCCAGGTCACTGGCGGGGAAGGCGTCGGCGTCGCCGAAAGCACGCAGGGCGATGTATTCGGCTGTCCATGGGCCGATGCCGGGCAGAGCGCACAGCTGCTCGATCAGCTCGCTCGCCCCCTGACTGATCTCCAGGCGTAGCGCGCCGCTGGCAACCTGGGCGGCGAAATGCTGCAGGGTCTGCACCCGTTTGCCGGGCATGCCGATGCCGTCGAGATTGGCCTCGGCGATGGCCGCCGGCGTTGGAAACAGCCGGTCGATACCGTCGGGGGCTCCCTCCAGCGATTCGCCAAGCCGCGTTACCAAACGCCCGGTGATAGTCACCGCGGCCTTGACGGTGACCTGCTGGCCGACGATGGCGCGCACCGCTTGCTCGAAGGCATCGAAGGCGGTCGGCAGGCGTAGGCCTGGATTGCGTGCCAGCATCTCTGCCAGATATTGGTCGGCCGCGAAATGCGCGGCGATCAGCGCAGGTTCAGCGTCCAGGTCGAACATGCGCCGTACGCGCTGTACCAATTCCGGCAGGCAGGCGTTGGCCGAAGCGCTGCGTTCAAGCGTCAGGGCGTGCTGGCCGGACAGGGCGGTGATGCGAAACCAGCCGGTGATTTCGCCCAGGCGAAAGCTGCGACAATAGTTGCGCTCGCCCAGGCATTCCTGGCTGGCAATGGCGCGCAGCTGGAAATGCCCGTGAAACTGCCGCCAGTCCCAAGGCGCTCGGTAAGGCAGGGTAAGGATGGTGTCTGTCATGCCGATGACGATAACGTCGCCGCGGGGCTTTGTCTGCGGGTAAAGTGACTTTCAAACTGGCCGTCGACCAGTGTCGACAAAATTTTCACATCCGAGCGGGCACACTGCTGCGGCGCCGCTCGCCGAATTGGCCGGGCCTGCCGTAAATGTCTCAAGCGGAAGATCGAACATGACCCCTACAGCAGTTCAGGGCACCCCTCAAAAAACATCGAATCCCTTACGCAGCCAGTTGCTCTTCACCCTCTACAGCGGCCTTGCCCTGTTGGTGATGTACACGCTGCTGCGCGTCGCCTTGCTGGTCTATAACCGCGAGCTGATCGGCGACACGCCGGGCGCCGCCTTTGTGGAAGCCTTCTACAATGGGATGCGCTTTGACCTGCGCGTGGTGGTTTACGCCTGTGCGCCGCTGCTGATCGCGTTACTCAGCACCCGCGTCATGCTCGCGCGCATCTGGCAGCGCACCTGGCTGACCTTGTTCGCCAGCATCACGCTGTTTCTCGGCCTGGCCGAGCTGGATTTCTACAAGGAATTCCACCAGCGCCTGAACAGCCTGGTGTTCCAGTACCTTCAGGAAGACCAAACCACGGTGATGAGCATGCTGTGGAACGGCTTTCCGGTGGCGCGCTATCTGATCGCCTGGGCCGTGATCACCGGCCTGCTGTGGTGGATGTTCAGCCGTTTCGACCGCGCCAGTCGGACCAAAACGCCGGTTGCTGCGGGTACCGCTCGGCCGACGGTGGCCTGGTACTGGCGCTTCTCGGCGTTCTTTCTGTGCCTGCTGATCGCGGTGATCGCTGCCCGTGGTCATTTGCGTCAGGGGCCGCCGCTGCGCTGGGGTGATGCCTACACCACCGAATCGATGTTCGCCAACCAGCTGGGCCTCAATGGCACGCTGACCCTGGTCAGTGCCGCTCAGGCAACATTCGGCGCGCACCGTGACAACACCTGGAAGTCGACCATGGAGGATGAGCAGGCCCGGCAGATCACTCGCGACATGCTGCTGACCCCGGACGACCAATTGGTCGACGCCGACAGCGCCGCCATCCGCCGTGTCTACACGCCGCCGAGCGACAAGACCCTACCGATTCGCAACGTGGTGGTGATCCTGATGGAAAGCTTCGCCGGCCATTCAGTCGGCGCGCTTGGAGCACCGGGCAATATCACGCCGAACTTCGACAAGCTGAGCAAGGAAGGGCTGCTGTTCGACCGTTTCTTCTCCAACGGCACCCACACCCATCAGGGCATGTTCGCCACCATGGCGTGCTTCCCGAACCTGCCGAGCTTCGAGTACCTGATGCGCACGCCGGAAGGTGCCCACAAGTTCTCCGGCTTGCCGCAGCTGCTCAGCGCCCGTGGCTACGACAACCTGTACGTCTACAACGGCAATTTCCAGTGGGACAACCAATCCGGCTTCTTCAGCAACCAGGGCATGACCAATTTCATTGGCCGCGAGGATTTCGTCGACCCGGTGTTCATGGACCCGACCTGGGGCGTGTCCGATCAGGACATGTTCGACCGCGGCGCCCTGGAGCTGAAAACCAATTACGGCCAGAAACCCTTCTACGCGCTGCTACAGACTCTTTCCAACCATACGCCCTATGCACTGCCCAAGGATTTGCCGGTGGAGCGGGTGATGATCGACGGCAAGGAAGACCTGCACCGCACCGCCATGCGCTATTCGGACTGGGCGTTGGGGCAGTTCTTCGAGAAGGCGCGCAAGGAGCCGTATTTCAACCAGACGCTGTTCGTGGTGGTCGGTGACCATGGCTACGTAGCGCCCGATCAGCTGACCGATATCGACCTGCACCGTTTCAACGTGCCGCTCTTGCTGATCGCCCCCGGCATTCAGGAGAAGTTCGGCAAGGTCAGCCACACCGTCGGCACCCAGGTCGATATCGTGCCAACCATCATGGGCCGCCTCGGTGGCGATGCACGCCACCAGTGCTGGGGCCGTGACCTGCTCAATCTGCCTGAGGGCGACACAGGTGTAGGAGTGATCAAACCTTCGGGCGGTGATCAGACCGTGGCCATCGTCACGGCTGACCAGATACTGGTGCAGCCCAAGGATTTCGAGCCGCGGATGTACCGCTATCAGCTGGGTGCAAAGCCGGCGGCCACGCGTATTGAAGGCCCGGTCGATGAGACGTTGAAGAAACGCCTGGAGGCCTTCCTGCAAACCGCTACCAAGAGCCTGCTGGATAACACCGCAGGCGTGGTGGACGGCATGCCGGATAAACCGCAGCCCTGAAACATCAATAAAAAAACCGGCGCCTAGCGCCGGTTTTTTTATTTATTGGAGGGGAGCGATTTAGCTGCAGCCTTCCACGTAGAACACCGCAGGCGGCAGGCCGATGCGCCACCGGGTCACTACACCATTGCTATCGGTTTGGAATACCAGGCGAGCGTCGCTATCGGTGTAAGGCGTGACGATGAAATCGGTGGCACCTGGCTCGTATTTGTTGGGCTGCTCCTCGAAGCGCCCCGGATAGGTCGCGCGAATTTGCTGGGAACTGCTGCCCACCTGTAGGCCGCGGGGCGCCTTGCGCTCGCGGGTGTCGATGTCATAACGCACGAATTGTCCGTTCTCGAGCATGAATGAGGTGCCGAAGCCGTTGGCCGGGCGTGGATCCTGGAACAGCTGGCGGCAGGTGTCCGAGCCGCCGCCGTCACGCAGCGAGCCTTTCCAGGCTGCGCGCACGGCTGTTTCGTCACTGCCGAACCGGGCGCTGGCAAAGCCGGCGAAGGGACTCAGGTCCTCCTTTTCCTGCAGCTTGGGCGGGCTGCTCTGGGCGGCGGAGGCGGTTTTGGCGGGGGTATTGCTGGCGTCGCTGCAGGCGCTCAGCGCCAGAATACTGGTCATCACAACAGCGGAAATTGAAAGCGTACGGTTCGCCATGAAAATCCAACCTTCGTCTCGAATGGGAACGGCCGCGCGAGGCGGCCGAGTCGGTAAGGCATGAGACCGGGAGAATCAGGCATGGGTATGCCGGCGCAGAGCAAAAGGCCCGCTGCGTATGCAGGCCTTTCGCTGCAGTCTCATGCTGCGTGGCGTTTGGCCACGTTTTCGCAAAAAAGATCCCGACTTTTATCCAGATGCTGATCGACCAGCCATTTGCCGTGGGCAATGGAGGCCTGCTGTGTCGGGGCGGCAAGCACGATGCAGGTGGCGCCGCCAGCAGGGCGTGGCTTCAATTGCGGGTATGACACGGCACCACGGGCTGGCGCTGTGGTCCGACGAACTGCGGAAAAAGATAGTTGCATGACCCGGCGCGCCCCGCGGTCTATGCTTTGAGGGCGTGCTGCGTTGATCGAGCACGTATCTTCACTTCAGCTCGTACCAGAGGCCCCAGGCCTTCGCGTCATCACGGTGCGCCGTGTGTTGCATGTTGAGTCAGATCGCCGTTTTGCGGCGTATCCAATCCTCGTCTGATGGAGATCAACTATGAGCACGATTCTGCACGAAGATGTTGGTAGCGGCATTCTGCGCCGCATGAAGGAAGGCGGATTCGATTTCGCCAGCGTCCATCCCATCGAGTTCTACGCTATTTTTCCCGACCAGGACCGGGCCCTGAAGGCCACTCGCAACTTTCGCGGCGAGAGCCTACACGCCCAGGTCACCGAGCGTGACGAGGGCGACTGGTATCTGCAGGTCAGCAAGGTCATGCACGTGACGCCGGCCGGCATCGGTGATTTCGCCCAAGATCTGGAGTCGGTGGTGATCCCTCTGGGCGGTGAGCTGGACGGCTGGGGCGTGACCCAGCAGATCAGCGCCGCCAGCTCGCACGAGTAGCGTCGCTCGGCGCTACAGTCCTTTTTCCCAAAGTGTCACCAGATCCCGGGGAGCCTGCTCCTCGGGAACGTTCAGCACCATCTCCTGCGCGCGCTCGGCGCAACTTCGAAGCTCGATGCGATAGAAGCGTCGGTCACCCTGGCCAGGGTGGCTGCTGGCTATCGGCAGGCAGGCTTCCAGTAGCGAGCACACCTGGCCACGCTGTTCTGGGTCGCACTGAGCGAAGTCGATCTCCCGTGGGCGGTTGAGCGCGGCAATCGCCGCGAAACCGCCCTGGCGCGATATGCGCACCAGGGCCTCGTCGGTCAACGGCGGCAGCTTGTTCATGGTTGCGTAACCTCGACGCCCACATCCTTCCAGGCTTTGGCTACCGCAGCGGCTTCGCTTGAGCTCTGGCCGAAGCGCTGTGCGGCGCGATCCACGCACAGGCTCGCGAAGGCGGTGAAGTCGGCGTCGTTGCCTAGCCGTTCATCACACAAGGTGTCGTACCAGATCGGCCCGGCCTTTTCCCAGGCGTGGCCGCCCAGCGCGGTGGCGGCCAGGTAGAAGGCGCGGTTGGGGATGCCCGAGTTGATGTGAACGCCACCATTATCCTCGCGGGTCTTAACGAAGTCGCGCATGTGGGCCGGCTGCGGGTCCTTGCCCAGCAGCGGATCCTCGTAGGCGCTACCAGGTTCTGCCATGGAACGCAGGCCCTTGCCGTTGACCCACTCGGTAAGCAAGCCGGCGCCGATGATCCAGTCCGACTGCTGGGCCGTCTGCTGCAAGGCGTATTGCTTGGTGAGGATGCCGAACACGTCGGACAGCGATTCGTTGAGCGCCCCAGGCTGGTTGACGTAAACCAGCGCCGCTTCACTGTCGATCACTCCATGGGTCAGCTCGTGGGCGACCACATCCAGGGCAATGGTGAAACGGTTGAAGATCTCGCCGTCACCGTCGCCGAAAACCATCTGCTCACCGTTCCAGAAGGCGTTCTCGTAGCGCTGGCCGTAATGCACGGTGCCGATCAGCGGCAGGCCATTACCATCGATGGAATGCCGGCCGAGCACCTCGTGGAAGAACCGGTAGGTGGCACCCAGGGCCTCGTAGGCTTCGTCGACCGCCTCGTCGCCACTGGCCGGCTGGCCTTCGCCGCGAACGAGTTGTCCGGGCAGCTGCATCTGCTGCTGCGCATCATGGATGCTGCGCTCGGGTTGGCCAGCGGCCATCAGCTGGCGCGCCTGCACGTTATTCGGGCGCGGCTTGCCGTTGTTGTGCCTGAGGGAGGCAACGTGCTGCAGGGTATTGCGCGCGCAATCGCGCTGCTGCTCGGAGCCGTGGCCGATGATGCGGTCGAGAAGGTAGGGCGGGATCAGGCTGCGGTTCATGGTGGGAATCCTTGTCCGGAGAGGCATGCCGGCCAGGTCGATACCTGACCACTCTCAGGTGGGAACGCTACACGCCGGCAATGTTTCCGCCGCGCTGACATTTCTGGACAAAAGGGCACGCTACATAAAAGTGCAATGCTTTGCCGTCTCGCCTGTCCGAGATTTCATGGGGCAGAGCAGCTTAGTCAGGCGGTCTGGAAAGCCGATGTCAGCAGATTGTGCAGGCAACCTACCTGAGTGCGCTCATTGCGCTCCAATATGGTGCAAGGCGGTCCGGTTTTAAAAATAAGTACTTGATTATAAAGGCCTAAATTCGGTGGCTCGACGCTTGCAATGTCTGCGTCGAACTGGGTTGCAAGGAGTAGAGCATGACCCGCGCCTTTTACGACGAGATGCACCTGCCGGACGGCACCTGCCGCCCCCATTACCAGGCCTTTTCCCGCTGGCTGCAGGAAACCCCTCAGGAACTGCTCGACCAGCGCCGCCGTGAGGCGGACCTGCTTTTTCACCGCGCCGGCATCACCTTTACCCTATATGGCGACGCTCAGGGCACCGAGCGGCTGATTCCCTTCGATATTATTCCGCGCAGCATTCCAGCAAGCGAATGGCGTATCGTCGAGCGTGGCTGCATCCAGCGCGTGCAGGCGCTGAACATGTTTCTCGCCGATCTCTACCACGATCAGCGCATCATCAAGGCGGGCCTGATTCCGGCCGAACAGGTGCTGGCCAACGAAGGCTATCAACTGGCGATGCAGGGTCTCGATCTGCACCGTGACCTGTATGCGCATATCGCCGGCGTCGATCTGGTGCGCGATGGCGACGGCACCTATTACGTGCTCGAGGACAACCTGCGTACCCCCAGTGGCGTGAGCTACATGCTCGAAGACCGCAAGATGATGATGCGCCTGTTCCCCGAGCTGTTCGCCAACCAGCGCATCGCCCCCATCGATCACTATCCCAGCCTGCTGCTCGACACCCTGAAGAGCTCCAGCCCGCTCGACAACCCGACCGTGGTGGTCCTCACCCCAGGGCGGTTCAACAGCGCCTATTTCGAGCACGCGTTTCTGGCGCGGGAAATGGGCGTCGAGCTGGTGGAGGGCGCCGACCTGTTCGTGCGTGACGACAAGCTGTTCATGCGCACCACCGCTGGCGCCAAGCAGGTCGATGTGGTGTATCGCCGCCTGGATGACGCCTTTCTCGATCCGTTGGCCTTCAACCCGGAGTCGATGCTCGGGGTGCCCGGCCTGCTTTCCACCTATCGGTCGGGCAACGTGGTGCTGGCCAATGCCATCGGCACCGGCGTGGCGGACGACAAATCGATCTACCCCTATGTCGGCGAGATGATTCGTTTCTATCTGGACGAGGAGCCGATCCTCAAGAATGTGCCGACCTGGCAGTGCCGCAAGCCGGCCGAGCTGTCGCACGTGCTGGCCAACTTGAAGGACCTGGTGGTCAAGGAAACCCAGGGCTCGGGCGGTTACGGGATGCTCGTCGGTCCCGCGGCCAGCAACGCGGAAATCGAGGCCTTTCGCCTGCGCCTGATTGCCAGGCCGGAAGCCTATATCGCCCAACCGACGCTGTGCCTGTCGACCTGCCCGACATTCGTGGAGAACGGCATCGCGCCGCGGCACATCGACCTGCGCCCCTTCGTGCTGTCCGGCAAGGAAACACGCATCGTGCCTGGCGGCCTGACCCGCGTGGCGCTGCGTGAAGGCTCGCTGGTGGTCAACTCGTCGCAGGGCGGCGGCACCAAGGACACCTGGGTGGTGGAGGACTGAGCATGCTATCGAGAACCGCCTCTGACCTGTACTGGATGTCCCGCTATCTGGAGCGCGCGGAGAACCTGGCGCGCATGCTGGACGTCAGCTACTCGTTGTCGCTGATGCCACAGGACGGGCGCCGTGGTGGCCTCGACGAATTGGCGATGCCACTGCTGATCACCGGCACCATGGAGGATTACCAGCAACGCCATGGCGCGCTGCACGCCGAGCGTATTCTGCATTTCTTCGCTCTGGACGCCGAGAACCCCGCGAGCATCTACAGCTGCCTGGGTGCGGCACGCAGCAATGCCCACGCCGTGCGCGGGCGCATCACGGCCGACATGTGGGAGAACATCAACGCCACCTGGCTGGAAATTCGCGGCATCGCCGAGCAGGGGCTGGGCCGTTATGGCATCAGCCGCTTCTGCGAGTGGGTCAAGGAGCGCTCGCACCTGTTCCGTGGCGCCACCTTCGGCACCATCGTGCGTGGCGAGGCCTATCGCTTCATTCGCCTGGGAACCTTCATCGAGCGCGCCGACAACACCCTGCGCCTGCTCGATTCACGCTACGAACTGATGGGCGAGGACGTCGACGAGGTCGATGGCCGGCCGGCTCACAGTTATTACCAGTGGAGCGCCTTGCTGCGCGCGCTGTCCTCGTTCGAGGCGTTCGCCGAGGTCTATCGGGGCTCGCCGGGCGCGCGCAAAGTGTCGGAATTGCTGTTGCTGCGTCGCGAGGTACCGCGCTCGCTGAGCGCCTGCATGGACGAGTTGTACCAGATGCTCGCCGGCCTGCCCGGCGACAACGGCCGCCCGGCGCAGCGCCTGGCGGCCGAACTCAATGCGCGGCTGCGCTACACCAGCATCGATGAGGTGCTGGAGGAGGGGCTGCACGCCTGGCTGACCGAATTCATCGAGCAGATTCACGAACTCGGCAGCGCCATTCACACGTCCTATCTGGAGGTCGCATGAGACTGTCCATTCGCCACAACACCAGCTATCACTACGATGATCAGGTGCGGGCCAGCATTCAGTATCTGCGCCTTACGCCCCATGACAGCACTCGCCAGCAAATCCTCGACTGGAAACTGGATCTGCCGCGCCCGGTTCGTGCGCAGCGTGACCCCTACGGCAATATCCTTCATGTGCTGACCTTGGACGAACCCCACGAATCGATCGTCATCGGCGCCCAAGGCCTGGTAGATATCGACGAGTCCAGTGATGCCGAGCACGAGAGCCAGTCGGCGCTGCCGTTTCTGCGCTTCACTCGGCTGACAGAGGCGGATGCAGCGCTGCGTGAGTTCGCCTGGAAGCAGTGCGCCCAGCGCCGTGATCGCAACGCGCTGATCGACCTGATGCATGGCCTCAACGACCACATTCGCTATCAGCCCGGGGCCACTGCCGTGGAAACCAGCGCCGCCGAAGCGTTCGCCGGGCGCCAGGGCGTCTGTCAGGACCATGCCCACGCCTTTCTCGCCTGCGCGCGCAGCCTCAGCATTCCAGCGCGTTACGTATCTGGCTATCTGGTGACCGATAGTCAGGATCACCTGGCCAGCCACGCCTGGGCCGAGGCTTGGCTCGATGGCGCCTGGTACAGCTTCGACGTGACCAACTGTCTGGCGCGCCCGGAGCGCCATCTCAAGCTGGCCATCGGCCTGGATTACCTAGATGCCTGCCCGGTACGCGGCATGCGCCGTGGCGGCGGCAGCGAGCGGATGATGGCGAGGGTCGATGTCGAGCCGCTGATACAGGTGCAGGCACAGTGATAGCTGAGGGCAGCGAGCCAGTTGTGCAAGATCGCGGTGTCCGTTCATGCCGTCAGCGCTTGCGATCAGCAGCTGATCGCCCCTAGCATGCGCGCTTTGCCCGAAGGGAGAGGCCATGCTGGCCGAGTTGTTTGCTGTACTGGCGCCGGTGATCATCGTTTCCGGCATCGGCTATGCCTGGGCCCGTAGCGGCCAGCAATACCCCACCGAGTTCATCGCCCGCCTGGTGCTGACCATCGGCACGCCGAGCCTGGTACTGGCGACCCTCAGCCGCGCCGATATCGACCCCGAAGCGTTTACCAGCATGGCCCTGGGTTGCGTACTGGTGACCCTATGCATGGGGCTGTTCGGCGCGCTGTTCAGTCGGCTGTTCCGCCAGCAGTGGAAGGTGTTGGTGCCGGCGTTCCTGTTTCCCAACACCGGCAACATGGGCCTGCCGATCAGCCTGTATGCCTTTGGCGAACATGGCTTGGCGCTTGCCGTGGCGTTCTTCCTTACGTTGTCGATCATGCAATTCAGCGTTGGCGTCGCGTTGTCCGGCAGCGCGACCTCTACCAAGCAGCTACTGGGCAACCTGCTGCGCAACCCGATCATGATCAGCTTGATTGTGGCTTTGCCAATGATTTTCTGGGATCTGCAGTTGCCACGCTGGGTCGCCAATACCGTAGGCCTTTTGGGCGGCATGACCATTCCGCTGATGCTACTGACCCTGGGCGTCTCACTGGCCAGCATTCGCCTACACCACCTGGGATCCGGCCTGGTGCTGGGGGCGCTGCGCATCATGCTGGGGGCTGGCGTCGGCTGGGCAATCGGTGCGGTGATGGGGCTGGAGCCGCTGACTCACGCCGTGCTGGTGGTGCAGTCGGCGATGCCGGTGGCGGTATTCAACTACCTGTTCGCGATCCGCGCCAATCGCTCGCCCGAACAAGTCGCGAGCCTGGTGATGTGTTCGACGCTCTTGGCCATTGGCTGGCTGCCGCTGATCCTGGCCTGGTGGATGCCCCGAGTCGGCTGATCGGCGTCAGCCAATCATGCGGCTCAGGTTGGGAAGAATCAGCAGAACGGCGGTGGCGAAGAGGATCAGCCCCGCTTGGCGGAATTTGGGTTTCTTGAACATGGCCATTCACCTTTTGTGATTGTTGTCATGTGGGCCGTGAAAACCGCCTCGTCCCCAGCGCCTCGGCAAAACCCGACGGCATATGTATTGACTGTAGAGCGGGCGATTTGATTTTTTAGATCGCTTTGTTGCTAAAAAGGCGTTTTATCCTGCTACAAGGATATGGAACGCTTTGCTACTTGCGTACAACCGTGGAGCCAGACGTTGTGCGTGCTGCAATGGTTGTTGCGCTGGACATAACCGTTCGTCGGGCTCGCGCGAGTCAATGAAAAACCGGCCACTGGGGCCGGTCTTCCTAGGCTGGATCAGTCGTCCAGCTGCTCACGGATAACCTTGCCAGTCTTGCCATCCACACGGAACTCATAAAGACGGTTGTCCTGCTTGGTGCCTTCACCTTCCCAATAGCCGGCATCGTCGGCCTCGATCTTGTGAATCTGGGTATACCCAGCCTGCTTGGCGCTGCTCAGCGCCTGCTCGATGCTGATCCAGTCGGCGCCCGGGCGGTCGGCCATGGCGGTGCCTGCGCTCAGGGCAACAGCGGCGGTAAGGGCAGTCAGAGTCTTCTTGAGCATCGTGGAACTCCTTTACGCAATAGGAATGTCGTACCTGCGAACAGGCACTGGTCGTTGGAGTTCCACGCTTCGCTTGGGGTTCAGGTAAAACTGCCCTGGTCTGGTGCGGCCGCTGGTGCTTCGCTCAGTGTCGGCACTGGTGGACTCGGGTGCTGCATGCTGGCCGCCAATAGGGGCAGGGCGATTGCCAGGTAGAACGCGATGGCGGCCAGGGCGCCTTTGCGCGCGTAGCTGTGCATGAGGCCGTGCTCGTGAAGGGCCGTTGGGCCGATGCCGCAATCATCGGCGCGCCCGTGCTGGGGGAGAAGTGAATATGGCTTATGGTGGCCATCGAAACGGCTGATGGTTCGGATAGCGGCATGCCTCTTGCCTTGATGCAGCAGCCAAGGCAGGCTTTGCCTGCTTCGTTTCTCTTTTCAGGTACCGCCATGTCGCTGCAGATCTGCATTCTGGAAACCGACATCCTGCGTCCCGAGCTGGTCGACCAGTATCAGGGCTACGGCAAGATGTTCGAACGTCTCTTCGCGGGCCAGGCCATCGCCGCCGAGTTCCACGTGTTCAATGTGATGCAGGGCGACTATCCGCCTGCCGATGCGCGCTTCGATGCGTATCTGGTCACCGGCAGCAAGGCCGACTCCTTCGCCACCGACCCCTGGATCGAAACGTTGAAGGTGTACCTGCTCGAGCGTTACCAGGCCGGCGACAAGTTGCTGGGTATCTGCTTCGGTCACCAGCTGCTGGCGTTGTTGCTCGGTGGCAAGGCAGAGCGGGCGAGCGCGGGTTGGGGCGTGGGTATCCATCATTACCAGCTCACCGAACAGCCCGACTGGATGACGCCGAAACTAGATGAGCTGACGCTATTGATCAGTCATCAGGACCAGGTAACCCGCTTGCCGGAAAACGCCACGCTGCTGGCCACCAGCCCGTTTTGCGCCCACGCGGCCTACCGCATCGGCGATCAGGTGCTGTGTTTCCAGGGCCACCCCGAATTCGTGCCCGAGTATTCCCGGGCTTTGCTGGACATCCGCCAGCAGCACATCGGCGAACCCACTTACCGGGCGGCGGTCCAGACGCTGGATCAGGCCCACCACGGGCGTACAGTCGGCGAGTGGATGCTGCGCTTCGTGGCCAACGGCAAGGCCGCACAGCCGGCGTGAGCGCTTGCTGACCATCCATAAAAAAACGGCCCTCGCGGGCCGTTTTTCGTTTCAGCTGGGCGCCTCGCTTAGAGACGCCGCTTAGCCAGATTTACAGCGCTGCAGCTTCTGCCTGCTGCGCATCCTCGGCTTGCGCCTCCGGCTTGACCTCGACGAACTTCAACTGCAGACGCTCGCTGCTCCAGGCGCGGGTCTGGTTGGTCAGTTCCAGGTTGTTGTTCAGGTTCTGGCCGTAGGAGGGGATGATCTCCTTCAGCTTGGCCTGCCACTCCGGCGATTTGATCTTGTCCTTGAAGGTACGCTCCATCAGATGAAGCATGATCGGCGCGGCGGTGGAAGCACCCGGCGATGCACCCAGCAGTGCGGCAATGGAGCCGTCTTCGGAACTGACCACTTCGGTGCCGAACTGCAGGATGCCGCCTTTCTCCGCATCCTTCTTGATGATCTGTACGCGTTGGCCGGCCTGCAGCATTTCCCAGTCTTCGTCACGGGCCATCGGGAAGTACTCGCGCAGCGAATCCATGCGGTCTTCCTGGCTGAGCATCAGCTGGCCGATCAGGTAGGTGCTCAGGGAGAAGTTGTCGATACCCGCATTGACCATCGGCGAAATGTTGTGGGTGGTCATGGTGCCGAACATGTCCAGCAGCGAACCATTCTTCAGAAACTTGGTGGAGAAGGTGGCGAACGGGCCGAACAGCAGCGCCTTCTTGCCATCGATCACGCGGGTATCCAGGTGGGGAACCGACATGGGTGGTGAGCCGACCGAAGCCATGCCGTAGACCTTGGCCTGGTGCTGCTGGACGATGTCCTGATTGCGAGTGACCAGCCAGGAGCCGCCAACCGGGAAACCGGCATAGCCTTCGGCTTCCGGAATGCCGGATTTCTGCAGCAGCTTGAGGGCGCCGCCGCCGGCACCGATGAATACGAACTTGGCGTTGACGGTGCTCAGCTTTTCGCCGTTGGCCAGATCCGCCACCACGACGTTCCAGGTGCCATCGTCGGCGCGCTTGATGTCGCGCACTTCATGTTGCACGTGAACGTTGAACACGTCCTTTTTCTGCGACAGGTTGTTGAGCAGCTGATTGGTGATCTCGCCGAAATTTACGTCGGTACCGATCTCCATGCGCGTGGCAGCGATTTTCTCGCCCGGCTCGCGGCCTTCCATCACCAGCGGTACCCACTGTTTGATCTGCTCGGGGTCCTCGGAGAACTCCATGCCGCGGAACAGCGAACTGTGCTGCAGCGCTTCATAGCGCTTCTTGAGGAACGCGGTGTTTTTGTCACCCCACACGAAGCTCATGTGCGGCACGTTATTGATGAAGGAAGTCGGGTTCTTCAGAACGCCTTGCTCGACCTGGTAGGCCCAGAACTGCTTGGAGATTTCGAAGGACTCGTTGATCGTCACTGCCTTGCTGATGTCGATGCTGCCGTCTTCTTTTTCCGGGGTGTAGTTCAGCTCCGCAAGGGCCGAGTGACCGGTGCCGGCGTTGTTCCAGGCATTGGAGCTCTCGCTGGCGACCGCAGGCAGACGCTCGTACAGGTCGATTTTCCAGCTCGGCTCCAGTTCATTGAGGTAGGTGCCAAGGCTCGCACTCATGATGCCCCCGCCGATCAGCAGGACGTCCACGGATTTTTCCGGTTCGGGCTGCTTGGCGCAGCCGAGCGCGCTCAAGCACAGGAAGGACAACAGGAGTTTTTTCATTTAGACAGACCATTTCAGTGATGTGATTGCATGGCGGCGAGGCTGACGCCGACTCGCGTGCGGTAAGCAGGCGGTCAAGTTCGCGGCTCGTCGCCAGGTTTCGTTCTGCGAAACCGGCTAGCCCCGGTGATTTTTTGAAACGCCGGGCATTTACCTTCATCTGCGCGCTTTCGTCGCAGGCCGCCTCAAAAGGCAAGATCCATGCCTGCGTAACTATTAGTCAGCTAATTAGTAGTCTGCGCTTATTGCGTGGCAGTAAGAAGGCGGCACGACTGGCGAGTTTTCGCCGTCGAGCCGCTGAAAGGGTCGTTGATGTGGCGGATTCTCGCCTTATTGAGTTGCCGCACCGCCGACGCCCTGGCTGCCACCGCCGGTTCCTGGGGTGGCAGGAGCCGTCGAGCTATCACCTATGTTTGGCGCGGTTGTGGAAGGCTGTCGCTCGGTGCCGGTGCCGGTGCCGGTGCCGTTCTGGCGGGCAGGGGAGTTGAGTGTGCTGCGCGGCGTCTGCTGTTGCTGTTGCTGTTGCTGTTGCTGTTGCTGTTGCATCGGATCGGTAGTCGACTGGCCTGCACCGTTTACGTCAGCCGGCGGAGTACCGGTGCGTTCTTGAACCATCTCGTCGCCGATTTTGTCGCGCTGTTGCTGTAGGGTCAGGCCATCGTCGTCCGCCTGCGCACCTGCGCTGAACAGGGCGGCGAGCAGTAGGGTCGAGCCAATGAGTTTGTGCATGTCGGTCTCCTGATCGTGGGCATGTGATCAGGTGACTACCCCGGTTCTGGCAATGTTCAGAGAATCTTCCCCGTGGGGCGGCAACTGGCTTCGCTGGGCCCCGCGGCAAAAACGACGAAGGCGTCTATCCTGATAGCAGCTCGGCAGCCGCAGGCTCTGCCACGCCGGTTTACGGCGATTCAAAGGCGCGCGGCTGTCGACATTGCCCCGGCCTGTCTCTGGCCTCAGAAGTCAGGCCCCCACAATAAAGAGGTCGCTCAAATGATTTATGCCAAACCCGGTACCGCAGGCGCCGTCGTCACCCTGAAATCGCGCTACGGCAACTACATCGGCGGCGAGTTCGTCGCGCCGGTGGGCGGTCAGTACTTCACCAATACCAGCCCGGTGGACGCCTCGACCATCGGCGAATTCCCGCGCTCGGACGCCAAGGACATCGACAAGGCCCTGGATGCCGCCCACGCTGCCGCCGACGCCTGGGGCAAAACGTCGGTGCAGGACCGCGCGCTGATCCTCTTGAAGATCGCCGACCGTATCGAAGCCAACCTCGAGCTGCTCGCCGTAGCCGAGACCTGGGACAACGGCAAGGCCGTGCGCGAAACCCTGAACGCCGACGTACCCCTGGCCGCCGATCACTTCCGCTACTTCGCCGGCTGCATCCGC